>NZ_JAFIQY010000024.1 GCF_022271435.1 Streptomyces monomycini
CAGGCTCTCCGGGCGCTTCCCTTCGGTCTTGCGTTTCCGACTCTATCAGATCCTCGCGGTCCTGATTTTCGCCGGTGCGTTTCGGCCTTTCGGCTTCTTCGCGGTTCCAACCTTACCAGATCCGTTCCGCGTTTCCGCTTTCCGTTTCCGGCCCCTGTTGGAGCGGGGTGACCGTCCGGCTTTCGCTTTTCGGTCTTTCCGACTCTATCAGATCCGATTCGCAGTCCGTTTCCGGGCTGAATTCGTTTCCGATGTTTGTCGGAGTGGTTTGCCTTTCGACTGTTCCGACTTTATCAGAAGCGTTTCGCCGACCTGAAATCGGCGGAAGTTTCCGGATAAAGATTCGGAGGTGCTTCGTGGAATCGATGTTCCGACCGAAGCAGACGAGAGACTAACTGTCGCGCTCGAACATGTCTAGTCCGTGGCAACCGTTCGAATCTACCTCCCCGCCCTGCCCGTGTCAACGGACCTCTTGGGGAGATCAGAGATTAGCAGGTCAGCGGGGCCTCACGCACATCAGGCCGCGGTCGGTACGGGTGCCTCGCGGTCCGCCTCGTCGACGTCTCCCGTTTCGCCCGATCGGACGGCGCGGCCTCCGAGTACGTACACGTACGCGAGAAAGGCCAGCTCGGCGACGACACCGATGGTGATGCGGGCCCAGGTGGGCAGGCCGGAAGGGGTGACGAAGCCTTCGAGGACGCCCGACACGAACAGCACGGCGGCCAGACCGACGGCCACCCCGAGTGCGGTGCGGCCTTCTTCGGCGAGGGCGGTGCGGCGGGTGCGCGGGCCGGGGTCGATGACGGTCCAGCCCAGACGCAGGCCGATGCCGGCTGCGACGAAGACCGCGGTGAGTTCCAGGAGGCCGTGCGGGAGGAGGAGCCCGAGGAAGGTGTCGAGACGGCCGGCCGATGACATCAGGCCGAGACCGACGCCCAGGTTGAGCATGTTCTGGAAGAGCACCCAGAAGACGGGCAGACCGAGGAAGGCTCCCAGGACCAGGCACAGGGCGACCGCCTGTGCGTTGTTCGTCCACACCTGGGCTGCGAAGGACGCCGCGGGGTGGCTGGAGTAGTACGTCTCGTACTCCCCGCCGGGCCGGGTCATGGCACGCAGGTCCTCGGGGGCGCCGATGGCGGCCTGCACCTCTGGGTGGGTGGAGATCCACCAGGCGATGAGGGCGCCGACCGCGGTGGAGAGCAGGGCCGTCGGCACCCACCAGTGGCGCAGGCGGTAGACGGCGGCGGGGAACGACACCGTGAAGAAGCGGGCGGCGTCGCGCCAGGAGGCCTTGCGCGCGCCGGTGACCGTACTGCGGGCGCGCGCCACGAGGGAGGTGAGGCGGCCCGTGAGGGCGGGGTCGGGGGCGCTGGCCTGGAGGAGGGACAGGTGGGTGGTGGTGCGCTGGTAGAGGGTGATCAGCTCGTCGGCCTCGGCACCGGTGAGGCGGCGTTTACGGCGCAGCAGCTCTTCGAGCCGGTCCCACTCGGCACGGTGGGCCCTTGTGAAGACATCGAGGTCCATGGATTCAGCTCCTGGCGGCGCCGTGAGGTGACTGTGCCGTCAGCTTGGCAGACTGGCCCGGTCGGCAATGGGGCGGGCGGCGGTCCGGGGACGGACCGGTACGGAGTGGGGCAAGGAAGGGCGGCGCAGGTGAACGAGCTCGTGACGGGCGAGGCGGTGGTTCTGGGGCTGCGGCCGGCCCGGCTGCCGAGCCGGGCGCTGGCGGTCCTCGTCGATCTCGCGGTGACCTGGAGTGCCTACGTCCTGGTGTCGTTGCTGCTGCTGAGCGCCACGGCGTCGATGGACGAGGCGGCGAGGGCCGCGGTGTCGGTGGCGTTGTTCGTGCTGGTGCTGGTCGGGGTGCCGATCGTGGTGGAGACGCTGAGCCGTGGCCGGTCGCTCGGGAAGCTGGTGTGCGGGTTGCGGGTGGTGCGCGAGGACGGCGGGCCGGTCCGGTTCCGGCACGCGCTGGTGCGCGGCGCGCTGGGCGCTGTGGAGATCGTGCTGACGATGGGGGTGGTGGCGTGCATCGCCTCGCTGGTCTCGGCCAGGGGGCGGCGGCTCGGTGATGTGTTCGCGGGCACCGTCGTCGTACGGGAGCGGATACCCACCCCGCGCGGGATGCCGGTGCTGCCGCCCCCGCCGCCCTGGTTGGCGGCGGAGCTCGGCGCGCTGGACCTGTCGCGGGTCCCGGACAGCTGGTGGCTGACGGTACGCCAGTACCTGAGCCGAATACGGCAGCTCGATCCGCAGGTCGGCGGGGCGATGGGGGCTCGGCTGGCGGCGGATCTGTGCGGCTGGACCGGGGCGTCGGTGCCGGCGGGGATGTATCCGGCGGTGTATCTGGCCGCGGTGACGGGTGAGCGGCAGGCGCGGGAGGCGCAGCGGGCGTTCGGGGCGCCTTTGGGAGCTCCGGGGCCGGCGGCGGGAGTGTCGGGGAGCGGGGCGGCCGTCCCGGGTGGAGAGGCGCGGGTTCCGGTGCCGACGGTGCATGCGGGCGAGCCGGGGTCGGTGCGTGCGGAGACGCCGTACGCGAGGCCGGCGGCGGAGGGGGGCGGTGCGAGTGCCGGGGAGGCTCAGGGTGGTGCTGGGGAGGCTCAGGGTGGTGCTGGGGGGCCCGGCTCCGGGGCCGGGGAGGCTGGTTCCGGGGACGGGGCTGCGGGGAGCCGGGGACGGCGTACGGGGTTCACGCCGCCGGTGTGAGGGCGGTGCTGTGAGGGCGGTGCTGTGAGGGCGGTGCGCGGCCGGTGAGCCGTGCGGGTGCGGGCGTCGGGCGGTGAGCCTTACGGGCGCGGGTGTTCGGGCGGTGTGCGGTGCTCGGCCGGGCGGTGGCAGGGCCGAGCAGGCGGTGGGACGGCCGGGCGGGCGGTGGCAGGGCCGGGGTGCCCGGCGTTCGGTCAGGTGAAGGCGGAGGGCGGGGTTTCCAGGTCTTCGAGTTCGATGCCGGGGGCCGACAGGACGACGTCGCCGGCGAGGTGGACGGCGTGCTGTTCACCGGTCTCCAGGTCGTTGACCTGGTATTCGTCCGCGGTCAGCGGGCCGTTGTCAGTGGGGTGTGCTGTCCTGTTCACCAAGGCCCAGGACTGGTCGAGCGTGCGGGGTGCGAGGACGGGGGGTGTGAAGGCCACGAGGCGGGTGCGGACAGCTCCGGTGCCGGGGGCGGGGCGGAGCAGCCGGGCGGTGGCGATGAGGAAGGCGGGGGACGCGCCGGTGAAGGCGTGGGCGGGGACGTTGCCTTCGGTGGCGTGATCGCCGGTCGGGTCGGTACGGACCCAGGTGACGCCTTCCAGGGCGGCGCCGCGTACCTGCCAGCCGCCGGCGTGGAGTTCGAGGCGGATGGGGCGGCCGAGGTCGTCGAGGGTGAGGTCGACGGAGCCCGCGTGGTCTCCGGAGGGGGTGGTGAGCTGGGAGACGTAACGCCAGCCGGAGGGGCCGGTGGCGCAGTGGAAGTGTTCTTCGCCGAGGGGGGTGTGGTCGTGCGGGTCGTGGAGGGAGTAGCGGCCGCGGGGCATGGGGGTCCTTGGTCGGGTCCGGTGGTACGGGTCAGGCCCCCGCCGTGGTGCTGGGCGGGGGCCTGGATCACCGGCTGCCGGTGGTGGTGCCCGATGTGCGCGGTGGCGGGGCGGGCACCGGGTGCGCGGGGATCAGTAGCGGTAGTGGTCGGACTTGTAGGGGCCCTCGACCGTGACGCCGATGTAGGCGGCCTGCTCGGGGCGGAGGGTCGTGAGCTTGACGCCGAGGGCGTCGAGGTGGAGGCGGGCGACCTTCTCGTCCAGGTGCTTGGGCAGGACGTAGACGTCGGTCGGGTACTCCGCCGGCTTGGTGAACAGCTCGATCTGGGCCAGGGTCTGGTCCGCGAAGGAGTTGGACATCACGAAGGAGGGGTGGCCGGTCGCGTTGCCGAGGTTGAGCAGGCGGCCCTCGGAGAGCACGATCAGGACCTTGCCGTCGGGGAAGGTCCAGGTGTGGACCTGCGGCTTGACCTCGTCCTTGACGATGCCGTCGATGGCGGCGAGGCCGGCCATGTCGATCTCGTTGTCGAAGTGGCCGATGTTGCCGACGATGGCCTGGTGCTTCATCTTGGCCATGTCGGAGGCCATGATGATGTCCTTGTTGCCCGTCGTGGTGACGAAGATGTCGGCGGTCTCGACGACCTCGTCCAGGGTGGTGACCTGGTAGCCGTCCATCGCGGCCTGGAGCGCGCAGATCGGGTCGATCTCGGTGATGATGACGCGGGCGCCCTGGCCGCGCAGCGACTCGGCACAGCCCTTGCCGACGTCGCCGTAGCCGCAGACGACGGCGGTCTTGCCGCCGATGAGGGTGTCGGTGGCGCGGTTGATGCCGTCGATCAGGGAGTGGCGGCAGCCGTACTTGTTGTCGAACTTCGACTTGGTGACGGCGTCGTTCACGTTGATCGCCGGGAAGAGCAGCTTGCCGTCGCGCTGCATCTCGTAGAGGCGGTGCACGCCGGTGGTGGTCTCCTCGGTGACACCGCGGATCTCCGACGCCAGCTTGGTCCACTTCTGCGGGGACTCGGCGAGGGTGCGGTTGAGGAGCGTCAGGACCGCGCGGTGCTCGTCGTTCTCCGCGGTCTCGACGGCGGGGGCCTTGCCGTCCTTCTCGTACTCGACGCCCTGGTGGACCAGGAGCGTGGCGTCGCCGCCGTCGTCGAGGATCATGTTCGGGCCGCCGGTGGGCGAGTTCGGCCAGGTCAGTGCCTGCTCCGTGCACCACCAGTACTCTTCGAGCGTCTCGCCCTTCCAGGCGAAGACCGGGACGCCCTGGGGGTTCTCCGGGGTGCCGTTCGGGCCGACCGCGATGGCGGCCGCGGCGTGGTCCTGGGTGGAGAAGATGTTGCAGGAGGCCCAGCGGACCTCGGCGCCGAGAGCGGTGAGGGTCTCGATCAGCACGGCGGTCTGCACGGTCATGTGCAGCGAGCCGGTGACGCGGGCGCCGGCCAGCGGCTGCGCGGCGGCGTACTCCTTGCGGATCGCCATCAGGCCGGGCATCTCGTGCTCGGCGAGGGTGATCTCCTTGCGGCCGAAGGCGGCGAGGGACAGGTCGGCGACCTTGAAGTCCTGGCTGTTGGCTGCGGTCGACATTCGGGTTGCTCCCGGGGTCGAGGGTGGTTGGCTGGCAGTCTGCGGCGCGGGCAGGTGGGGACGCCGCCGCCCGGAGTTTCGCGCGGGCGGACGTACCGCATGAGCGGCACACCGTCCACGACGGCATACCGTACGGGCGGTTCCGCGTGGGCGGACACACCTCTCCCCTGGCCGCAGCGCAGTCCGTCGGAGGCCCTCTCTCCCTCGGCCGGCCCGCGGGGCGGACCGCCCGACCGCCATCAGCAGCGACGTCTGGCACTGGGCACGAATCTACACCGATCGCCCCCGGGAACCCCAGCCCGCCCTAGGAAAATACGAGCGGATGGCGAGGGCGGGGGGCTCGGCGGTCGCGGTGCGGGCGTCGGTGGTCGCGGTGTGTGGGCGACGGCGGCGGACACCGGGTGCAGGTGGTGGGGGCGGGAGCGCAGGTGGTGGGGGCGGGCGCGTGGGGGTGGAGGGGGACGAAGGTGAGCATGGCGATAGCGGGCGCTTGGGCGTGGCGGGCGGAAGCGTGAGAGTGGCGGGCGCGTGGAGGGGGCGGGCCTTGGAGAGGGCGGGCGCGTGGAGGGGGCGCGTGGAGGGGGGCGCGTGGGCGTGGGCGAGTAGGGCGGAAGCGTGGGCATGGGGGTGGCGCTTGGGCGTGGAGGGGGCGGGAGCGTGGGTATGGGGGTGGAGGCGTAGGTGTGAGGTGGTGGGCCCAGGGGAGCGGGGCGGAGGGGGCGCGTGGGTATGGCGGGGTGGTGGGGGGCTGGCCTGGGACGGTGTGGCGTAGGGCACTTTGCACCCGCCCCTCCGTATTGCAGGATGCGGGGAGCGCGAGGACACTCGCACGTCACCTTGCGCGCACGTCCGTTAGGAGAGCCACGTGACCACCAGTCCAGCTGATCCCCCCAAGGGCGCGGAGAGGGGCGGGCAAGGGCTGAAACTGCTCGCAGTGACCGCCTGCCCGACCGGCATAGCCCACACGTACATGGCCGCCGAGAAGCTGACCCAGGCGGCCGAGTCGCTCGGCCATGCGATGAAGGTGGAGACGCAGGGGTCGATCGGCGCCGAGAACGTCCTGTCTGACAACGATGTCAGAAACGCCGACGGCATCATCATCGCCGCGGACAAGGACGTCGACCCGGCTCGCTTCGTCGGCAAGAGACTGCTGGTGGTGGGCGTGGCCGAGGGCATCCGCCATCCGGAGGAGCTGATCGGCCGGGTGCTGAGCGCGCCGGTGCACGGAGCGGAGTCCGGGACGGGGTACGGGACGGAGTACGCGGCCGAGGGTGATGGGGCCGGGGGCAGGGCGGAGGGTGACGGGGCCGGGGCCGGGCACGGGGACGGGGACGGGGCCGGGGTGCGGTCCGGCCGGGGTGGTGGGGCCGGGGCCGGTGGGGCCGGGGCCGGTGGCTCCGGGGGCAAGGAGCGCAGCCTCGCGTACAAGGCGCTGATGAACGGTGTCAGTTACATGATCCCGTTCGTCGTGGTCGGCGGCCTGCTGCTGGCGCTGTCCCTGGCGGTCGGCGGGGAGGCGACGCCGAAGGGGCTGGTCATCCCGGAGGGCACGTTCTGGGCACATGTCAACGACATCGGCACCATCGGGTTCCAGCTGATGGTGCCGATCCTCTCCGGCTACATCGCGTACGCGATCGGGGACCGGCCCGCGCTGGTGCCGGGCATGATCGGCGGCTGGATAGCCAACACCGGCGAGCTGTACGACTCCAAGGCGGGCGCCGGATTCATCGGGGCGATCGTCACGGGCTTCCTGGCCGGGTACCTGGTCATGTGGATCAAGAAGGTCAGGGTTCCCCGGTTCGTCCGGCCGATCATGCCGATCATCGTGATTCCGATCGTCTCGACGGCGGTGCTCGGGCTGTTCTTCATCTACGTCCTCGGCCGGCCGATCTCGTGGGTGTTCACGCACCTGACGGACTGGCTCAGCGGGATGACGGGCACCAGCGCGATCGCGCTCGGCGCGGTCCTCGGCCTGATGATCGCGTTCGACATGGGCGGGCCGGTCAACAAGACGGCGTTCCTCTTCGGCACCGGGCTGATCGCGACCGGCAACCAGACCGTCATGGGCATGTGTGCTGCCGCGATCCCGGTGATGCCGCTCGGCCAGGGCCTGGCCACGCTGATCCGCCGGCGCCTGTACTCCGACCAGGAGCGGGAGACCGGCATGGCGTCGATCTTCATGGGCCTGTTCGGCATATCGGAGGGCGCGATCCCGTTCGCGGCGGCCCGGCCCGCACAGGTCATCCCCGCGAACATGCTGGGCGGCGCGGTCGCCGGAGCGGTCGCCGGGATGGCCGGGGTGACGGACGCGGTGCCGCACGGCGGACCGATCGTGGCGATTCTCGGCGCGGTCGGCGGGGTGCCGATGTTCTTCGTGGCCGTGGCGGCCGGGTCGGTCGTGACGGCACTGACGACGGTCGCGCTGGTGGACGTGGCGGAGCGGCAGAAGGGGCGTGCGGCGGCCGGGGAGGTCGGGATGGCCGGGGAGGCCGGGGACATCGGAGCGGCTTCGGGGACGGGTGCGGGGGCGGGGCCCGAACCCGTCCTGGCCGGCGTCGGTGTGGCCGGGGCCTTGGCGGACGGGACGGTGGCGGCCGGGGCGACCGGAGGTATGGCGGTCGGGGCGGCCGGGGTCGCGGCGGCCGAGAGCGCCGTGGCTGAGAGCGCCGCGACCGGGAACACCGTGGCCGGGAACGGTGCGGTTGAGGGCGTCGGGGGCGGTAGTGCTGTGGCTGGTGAGGTGAGAGGTGGAGAGGCTCCTGATGGGGGCGCCTCGGACGCAGGGATGCCGGACGCAGGCGTTTCGGAGGCAAGCACGCCGGACGCAGGAACGCCGGACAAGAGCACGTCAGGTGGAGACATTTCGGGTGGAGCCCCACGCGGTGAAGGTGAGGAACCCGAAGGAGAGGGATCGTACGGGGAGGTGCTTTCCGGGTACCTGACGCGGAAGACCGTGAAGGTGCGGCTGGCCTCTGACGGCAAGGAGGCCGCGATCCGGGAGATGGCGGAGCTCGCGGCGCGTACCGGCAAGGTGGCGGACGTGGACGAACTGGTCCGGGTGGCGCTGGCGCGTGAGGCGCAGGGCACCACCGGTCTCGGTGAGGAGATCGCGATTCCGCACGCCAAGACGGACGCGGTGACCGCCCCCGTCGTCGGCTTCGCGCGTTCCGCCGAGGGCATCGACTGGGACTCGCCGGACGGTACGCGCGCCAAGCTGGTGTTCATGATCTCGGTGCCGGAGGCCGCCGCCGGTGACGAGCATCTGCACATCCTGGCGCTGCTGTCGCGGAAGCTGATGGACGCGGACTTCCGGGCGCGGCTGCGGAGCGCACCGGACGAGACGGCGATTCTGCGGGTGCTGGGCGAGGTCGGGTAGCCGGGCGAGGTCGGGGAGCCGGGCGTCCGAGGGGGCCAGGTATCCGGACAGGCGGGCAGCCGGACAGGTGGGCGGCGGGCAGGCGGGCGGCGGGCAGGCGGGCGGCGGGCAGGCGGGCGGCGGGCAGGCGCCCACCGGACAATCGGCCAACCGGGCAGGCGCCCACCGGGCATCCGAACAGCCGGGCAGCGGGCAACCCGGCACCCGGGCACCCGGACACCCGAACAGCCAGGCAGACGGGCAACCCGACACCCGGGCACCCGAACACCCGGGCAGGCTGCAACCCAGCTCCGGGCACCCGAACAGCCGGGCGCCCGAGCCCCCCCCAACCCACCCAAAGCAGCCAGCCATGGAAACCGGCAGGGCCCCGCACCAGTCCCTTGGGTTCTGGTGCGGGGCCCTGCCGTACGAGGGGGGCCGGCCGTCAGGCTCCGCCCGGGGTCTTGGCCGGGTTGTCGCCCGAGGCGGCGGCGGACTCGTTGTAGATGTCGGGTTCGAGGTAGATCACGCGGGCGATCGGGACGGCGGCGCGGATGCGGTCCTCGGCGGCGTTGATCGCGTCGGCGACCTCCTTGGCCGTGTCGTCGTGCTGGACGGCGACCTTGGCGGCGACGAGGAGTTCCTCCGGGCCGAGGTGGAGGGTGCGCATGTGGATGACGCGGGTGACGGTGTCGCCGTCGACCACGGCCGCGCGGATCTTGGCGACCTGTTCGGGGCCGGCCGCCTCGCCCAGCAGCAGCGACTTGGTCTCGGCGGCGAGGACCAGGGCGATCAGGACGAGGAGGGCGCCGATGCACATCGTGCCGATGCCGTCCCACACGCCGTTGCCGGTGGCGAGGGTGAGGCCGACGCCGCCGAGCGCCAGTACCAGGCCGACGAGCGCGCCGAAGTCCTCCAGGAGGACGACGGGGAGTTCGGGGGCCTTGGCGCGGCGGACGAACTGGGGCCAGGTCTGCTTGCCGCGCAGTTCGTTGGACTCCTTGATGGCCGTACGGAAGGAGAAGCCCTCGGCGATGATCGCGAAGACGAGGACGCCGACCGGCCAGACCCAGTTGTCCAGCTCGTGCGGGTCGTGGATCTTCTCGTAGCCCTCGTAGAGGGCGAAGACGCCGCCGATGGTGAACAGGACGATGGAGACGAGGAAGCCGTAGATGTAGCGCTCGCGGCCGTAGCCGAAGGGGTGTTCCTCGGTGGCGGCGCGCTTGGCCTTCTTGCCGCCGAGCAGCAGCAGTCCCTGGTTGCCGGAGTCGGCGACGGAGTGGACGCCTTCGGCCAGCATCGAGGACGATCCGCTGAAGGCGAAGGCGACGAACTTGGCCGCCGCGATCGCGAGGTTGGCGCCCAGCGCCGCGACGATCGCCTTGGTACCGCCTGATGCACTCATGGGTGGCGCATGTCCCTTCCGTCGACCGGCTGCGGTGCGCAGCCTGCTCCGAGGCCGCTCCGAGGGCTCCTTTACGAACCCTTTAGGCGGGTCATTGTTGCAGCCCGCCCGCGGAGGCGCGCACGGGGCGCCCCCGGACCGGCGCCGGGCCTCCCCCGGACTGCCGTCAGAGCGCCACCGTCGCCCGGAAGACCGTGCCCTCTCCCGTCAGTTCCACACGCTCGCCGGCCGGTACGAAGGCCGACTCGCCGGGCACGAGCGTCAGGTCCGTACGGGATGCGGTGTCCGTACGAGAACCCGCGTCCGTACCAGAGACGGAACCGCCCTCCGAGCCCGTACCGCTCACGTGCAGAGCAACCGTTCCTGCAGTGCACAACAGAATCTGCGGCGTGCGGTCACCGAGGACGCGGGCCGCCCCGCCCGGCGCCAGGACGAAGCGCGAGAGCCGGAACTCGTCGGTCGGGGTCTCGTAGACCTCCTCGCCCGACGCCGTGGCCTCCTCCGGCCGCAGCACCCCCGCGTCGCGGGGCGCGAAGCGGACCACCCGCAGCAGTTCCGGTACGTCCACGTGCTTGGGGGTCAGCCCGCAGCGCAGCACGTTGTCGGAGTTGGCCATCAGTTCCACGCCGAGGCCGCCGAGGTAGGCGTGCGGGATGCCGGCGCCCAGGAAGAGCGCTTCGCCGGGCTGCAGCCGTACGTGGTTGAGGAGCATGGCGGCGAGCACGCCCGGGTCGCCCGGGTAGTGGTGGGCGATGGCGGCGTACGCGGCGTAGGAGTCGGCGTGCGGGCCGCCTTCGCCGGCCAGGCGCTGCGCGGCGGCCGCGGCCTGTTCGACGGTTTCGGCCGTCGCGTCGCGGTCGGCGCCCAGTACGGCGGTGAGGACTTCGCGCAGGGCGGCGTCCTCCGGGGCGGCGCGCAGGATGTCGGCGTACGGCTTGAGGGCGCTGACGCCGAGGCCTTCGAGGAGGGTGGCGGCCTCGGCCGGGTGCCGGAAGCCGCAGAGCCCTTCGAAGGGGGTGAGGGCGCAGATCAGTTCGGGCTTGTGGTTGGCGTCCTTGTAGTTGCGGTGCGGGGCGTCGGCGGGGATGCCGCGCTTCTCCTCGTCCGCGTAGCCCTCCTGGGCCTGGGTCAGGTCGGGGTGGACCTGGAGGGACAGCGGGGATCCGGCGGCGAGCAGCTTGAGCAGGAAGGGCAGGCGGGGGCCGAAGGCGCGTACCGCGTCGGGGCCGAGTTCGCCTTCCGGGTCGGCGGCTATGACGTCGGCCAGCGAGACCGGGCCGGTGCCGCGGTCGGTGCGGGAGGGGGCGCCGGGGTGGGCGCCCATCCACATCTCGGCCTGGGGTTCGCCGGTCGGTTCGGTGCCGAGGAGTTCCGGGATGGCGGTGGTGGAGCCCCAGGCGTAGGGGCGCACGGTGTTGGTGAGGCGGTCCATGTGGCGGGCTTCCTGATTCTTCGTCTGCGGTCGGGCTGCTGCCGGGGCGCGCTCAGGCCTCCCGTGTGCCCGGTGGCCGCGGCCGGGTCCTCATGTTCCCTCGGTGCCGGCGAGCGCGAGGTAGACGGCGGCGAAATCCGTGACGGCGAGGAGTTCGGCGGCCCGTTCCAGGGCGCTGCCACCGTCCGGTTCCAGTTCGCTGACGGGGGTGTCGTGCTCCAGCGCCAGTTCGCGGGCGGCGGGCGCGGCGGAGAGCGGTCCGGTGGCTTCCTCGCGGAGCAGGACGACGCGGGCGTGCAGGGCGGTGGGCTGGTCGACGCGGTCGCGGAAGAAGTCGTCCGGGTCGGCGCCGGCCGCGAACGGGCCGGCGAGCAGCGCGCCGTGCGTGGTCATCGTCTCGGGCAGTTCGCCGGCGAGGGCGGGCCGGCCGGCGAGTCCGGCCAGGACGGTCGCGAAGTGCCGGCCGACGGCTCCGGAGACGGTGCCCTCGGTCCAGATCAGCGGGAGCGCGTCGGCGAGTTCGGCGGCGAGGGTCTTGGCGGGGTTGGAGTACGTCTCGATGGCGGGGCCGCAGCGTTCGGCGACCTGGTCGAGGCGGTCGGCGAGCTGTTCGAGCAGGTCGGAGGTGGCGCTGAGCAGGCCGATCCGGTCGGCGAGCGCGAGCATCGGGATGAGCAGCGACCAGAGGGTGCCGGGGGCGGCGGGCGGCGCGCCCTCGACGTCGAACTCGGCGTCGTACGGCGTGGTGGCCAGCGGTACGGACAGGCCGCGGGCCTGGACGACGGCGTCGGCGAGCTGTCCGCCCGCCGGGGTGACGGCGACGACGGAGCAGCCGCGGCGGTACGCCTGCTCGACGAGTTGCGCGAGTCCGGGGTCGGCGCCGTCCGGGCCGGCGATCAGCAGCAGGTCGAGCGGTCCCGACCAGCCGGGCAGGGTCCAGCGCAGGGCGCCGGGCCGTGCCGCGACGCCGGTGGGCCGGATGAGGGTGACCGGGCAGGTGCCGCCGCCGAGGGCGCCGAAGAGGTCGGCGACGCAGGCGGCGGCCGGTGCCGGGCCCGCCACCAGGACGGTGCGGGGCCGGCCGTCGGGCCGCAGGTCGGCGATGCCGGACTCGGCGGCGTTACGGGCGGCGGTGCGCACCCGTGCCCCGGATTCGGCGACGCCGCGCAGCAGTCCGTAGCGGTCGGCGCCGGCCAGCGCTTCGGGTGCGTCCAACAGGGACTCGTCGAGCATGGTGTGCGCTGCCTCCGATCGCCGGTACGGGCGGGGTGGGGGCCGGACGGCTCCGGCGCCCGGGTCAGGCGGGGCGCCGGGCCTCGTCCACCAGGAGGACGGGGATGCCGTCCCGGACGGGGTAGGCGAGGCCGCATTCCGTGCCGGTGCACCGCAGCTCGGCCGGGTCGGCGTCCGACCGGTCCGCCAGCGGGGCGTGGCACGCCGGGCAGGCGAGGATCTCGATCAGGCTGGCGTCGACCGGCATGGGGGCTTCTCCTTCGGCGGAAATACGGCACTGCCAGCGTACCGCCGGGGCGTGCGGCGGGACGCGCCGCAGGTGGGCGGAGTGGGGCCGGGCAGGGCCCGGCCCCTGGTCCGCTCGGTCTTTCACCCGCGAACGATCGCCAGCACCTCGTCGCGCACCCGCTCGACCGTCTCCTGGTCCCGGGCCTCGACGTTCAGGCGGAGGAGGGGTTCGGTGTTGGAGGGGCGGAGGTTGAACCACCAGTCGGCGGCGGTGACGGTCAGGCCGTCCAGTTCATCCAGCTCCACGCCGTCGTGGCCTTCGTAGGCCGTCTTGATCGCGGCGAGGCGGCCGGTCTGGTCGTCGACAGTGCTGTTGATCTCGCCGGAGGCGGCGTACCGGTCGTACTGGGCGACCAGTTCGGACAGCGGTCCTTCCTGGCCGCCGAGCGCCGCCAGGACGTGCAGGGCGGCGAGCATGCCGGTGTCGGCGTTCCAGAAGTCGCGGAAGTAGTAGTGCGCGGAGTGTTCGCCGCCGAAGATGGCGCCGGTCCGGGCCATCTCGCCCTTGATGAAGGAGTGGCCGACGCGGGTGCGTACGGGCGTGCCGCCGTTCTCCTTGACGACCTCGGGGACGGACCAGGAGGTGATGCAGTTGTGGATGACCGTGCCGCCGGGGTGCTTGGCCAGTTCGCGGGCGGCGACCAGGGCGGTGATCGCGGACGGGGAGACCGGGTCGCCGCTGCCGTCGACGACGAAGCAGCGGTCCGCGTCGCCGTCGAAGGCCAGGCCGATGTCGGCGCCGACCTCGCGGACGCGTGCCTGGAGGTCGACGATGTTCGCCGGGTCCAGGGGGTTGGCCTCGTGGTTCGGGAAGGTGCCGTCGAGCTCGAAGTACAGGGCGTCCAGGTCGATGGGCAGGCCCTCGAAGACGGTGGGGACGGTGTGGCCGCCCATGCCGTTGCCGGCGTCCACCACGACCTTCAGGCGGCGGATGCCGGAGAGGTCGACGAGGCGGCGCAGGTGGGCGGCGTAGTCGGCGAGGACGTCGCGCTGGGTGATGGTGCCGGGGGCCGCCACGGGCTCCGGGGCACCGCCGTCGCGCCACTGCTCCACGAGCGCGCGGATGTCGGCGAGGCCGGTGTCCTGGCCGACCGGGGCGGCGCCCGCCCGGCACATCTTGATGCCGTTGTACTGGGCGGGGTTGTGCGAGGCGGTGAACATCGCGCCGGGCAGGTCCAGGGCGCCGCTGGCGTAGTAGAGCTGGTCGGTCGAGCACAGGCCGATCTCGGTGACGTCGGCCCCGCGCGCCGCGGCGCCGCGGGCGAAGGCCCGGGACAGGCCGGGTGAGGAGGGCCGCATGTCGTGCCCGGTCACGATGGCGTCCGCTCCGGTCACCTGGGCGAAGGCCGCGCCGAACAGTTCGGCCAGCGGCTCGTCCCACTGGTCGGGGACCACACCGCGCACGTCGTACGCCTTCACGATCTGCGACAGATCAGTCACAGCCAGCCCTCCTGATGTCATGACGGGCCCCAAACCTACCCGTACGAGGCCGGCGGGAGGCGGGTTCGGGGGTGGGTTCGGGGTGGGGTCCGGCAGCCCGGGTCATCTTGTGTCCCGCGCCGCGGTGGATCAATCACGGACGAAAGTCCCCTCCCTCAGCCCCGCTCCGCCCCTTTCCGCTGCCTCCCCCTCGCTCCCCGCCCCTAAGGCAGCATCCATCCCAGTACGGCCGTGCTCTGCCCCACCACGATCAGACACATCACCAGCAGCAGCCCCAGGCTCCACGGCAGCACCTTGCGCAGCAGGTCGCCCTCGCGTCCGGCCAGGCCGACCGCGGCACAGGCGATCGCCAGGTTCTGCGGGGAGATCATCTTGCCGAGCACGCCGCCGGAGCTGTTGGCCGCGGCGAGCAGGACGGGTGAGAGGCCGGACTGCCGGGCCGCGGTCACCTGGAGGGCGCCGAAGAGGGCGTTGGCGGAGGTGTCGGAGCCGGTGACGGCGACGCCGAACCAGCCGAGGACGGGCGAGAGGAAGGCCAGTCCGGCACCGGCGGCGGCGACGAAGTGGCCGATGGCGGCGGCCTGTCCGGAGAGGTTCATGACGTAGGCGAGGGCCAGGACGGAGGTCACGGTGAGGAGGGCCAGGCGCAGTTCGCGTACGGTCGAGGCCCATTCCCGTACGGCGGTGGCGGCCCGTACGCCCAGTACGGCGGCGGTCAGCACGCCGGCCAGCAGGACCAGCGTCCCGCCGGTGGCGAGCAGCGGGAGCGAGAAGACGTTGCCGCCGACCGGGTTCCCGTCCGGGTCCGCGACGTCCAGGAAGGGCCAGTCGAAGGTGCGGGTCGCTCGGGCGAGGAGGTTTTTGACGGGCGGGACCTGGGCGAGGGAGAAGACGGCGACGATGAGGGCGTACGGCGCGTAGGCGCGGACGATGTCGGCGCGGGAGTCGCGGACGTCCAGGTCTTCGCTGCGGACGCCGGTCAGGACGGCGGCCCGTACCGGTTCGGAGGCGGGTCTGCGGGTGGCCGGTACGGCGACGAGGGCGGCGGCCCCGGCCAGGGCCGCGCCGATGTCGGCGAGTTGCGCGGAGACGTAGTTGGCGGCGGCGAACTGCACGGCGGCGAAGGCCAGTCCGCAGGCGAGCGCGGGCGCCCAGGTCTCGCGCAGGCCGCGCCGCCCGTCGACCAGGAACACCAGCAACAGCGGTACGACGAGGGCGAGCAGCGGGGTCTGGCGGCCGACGACCGGGGCGACGGTGTCCAGTGGCAGGCCGGTGACCTGGGCGAGTGTGACGACGGGGGTGCCCATGGCGCCGAAGGCGACCGGCGCGGTGTTGGCGACGAGCGCGACGACGGCGGCCCGTACCGGGGAGAAGCCGAGGGCGACCAGCATCACCGCGCTGATCGCGACGGGCGCCCCGAACCCGGCGAGCGCTTCGAGCAGCGCCCCGAAGCAGAAGGCGATGACCAGGGCCTGGACGCGGGGGTCGGCGGAGAGCCCGGAGAAGGAGCGGCGCAGGACGTCGAAGTGCCGCGTGCGGACCGTCATCCGGTACACCCACAGGGCGTTGACGACGATCCACAGGATGGGGAACAGGCCGAAGAGCGCGCCCTGGGCAGCGGCGGACAGGGCCTGCCCGGCGGGCATGCCGTAGCCGAGGCAGGCGGTGGCGAGGGCGACGGCGAGGCCGGTGAGTCCGGCGCGGTGGGCGCGCATCCGTACGGCGCCGAGCAGGACGAGGACGGTGATCAGCGGGAGGGCGGCGACGAGCGCGGACAGGGCGAGCGAACCGGCGACGGGTTCCAGCGGCTGCACGAACTCCCGCTGCGGTACGGACACTCGGCCTCCCGGTGGGCAGCTCCCCCGTCACTTCCGCCATACGGAAGCGGATCTTTCGGGGGTGGAGGCATGGTGGTGCCCGCGGCGAGGCGGCGTCAATGGTGCGGACGGAAGTGACGAAGTGACGGGCGTGGCAGGGGTGACGGGGGTGGCGGGAGCGACCGGGATCCGGCGTCGGAACCCGGTCGCCCTGATCCGGACCTCAGTTGTCCGGCGACCGCAGCACCCGCAGATGTCCCCGGCGGGCGACCTCCATCGGGTGGGCGTCGCGCCCGTTCGGTCCGCTGACCTGTGGGCCGTTGCCGCCGCCCGCCGCGCGTTCCTGGGGCCGGGCCGCCTCGCGCACCGCGTTGGCGAGCGCTTCGAGGTCGTCGCCGCTGGGGCGGGCCGGACCGGTGTCGGTGGCCAGCCGCACGACTTCCCAGCCGCGCGGCGCGGTCAGCCGCTCGGAGTGCTCGGCGCACAGGTCGTAGCAGTGGGGCTCGGCGTAGGTGGCGAGCGGTCCGAGCACGGCGGTCGAATCCGCGTAGACGTACGTCAGCGTTGCGACGGCGGGGCGGCCGCACGCAGTGCGCGAACAGCGACGTACAGGGCTCACGACGTTGGACGGTACCGCACTCTTGAGCGGGCCGCGATGACTCTCCACGACCTCACCCGACCGTGTCGTCCCGGTTCGTCCGGTGCGCCTGACCTGCGGGCGCCCGGGCCGAACCGTGCGGTACGCACTGCGCCGGACGGCGCAGGGCGTCGAAACCCGTCACGACTCTGTACATTTCATGTCATTCCCCATGTCCTTCCCGGTCCGATGCATGGCCGCAAGCGGACTCGACGAGCCTACGACCGGTCGCTCGACGACATGGCACCGGATCCGCCGCTCTCCCGCGCCACCTGCCCCGGGACGGTTACGCTCGGTTCTGATGGACAGCCCCGTACCTCCTCCGGCCGACGCCGGAGGGCCCTCCGCACCGGCCGGCACCGGCGGCACCCCCGCCGCGCCCGGCGGCGCCACGCGGCCGCCCGCACCGGCGGGACCGCGCCCACGCCGCCGCGACCGGCACGGCCGCGGGATGCGCGGCCCGGTCGCCCCGCCCCAGGTGCCGCTCTCGGTGAGCCGCGCGGATTCCTTCGTCGATCTGGTCTACGACTCACGGGACCGGCTGGAACGGCGCTGGCCGCAACTGGCGGACGTCGACTTCCTGGTCGTCGAGGTGCCCGGGTTCGGCCCCGACGGGGACACCGGGCCGGCCGCCGACGAGGAGACGGTGCCGCTGGGCCGGCTGCTGCCCGCCACCGGCGACCAGGCGGAACGGGTGGTCGTCTACCGCCGCCCGGTCGAGATCCGTACCAAGAACCGCGACGAGCGGGCCCTGCTGGTCCACGAGGTCGTCGTCGAACAGGTCGCCGAGCTGCTCGGCCTGGCGCCGGAGTCGGTCGACCCGCGGTACGGGCAGGACTGACCCCGGGCCCGACGCGAGCGCCCCGGCGGCCCGCACGCCTCACTTCAGCAGCAGCCTGAGATCCTCCCCCGCCGTCGGCACCACCACCGTCCCCCGGTCGTCCGGGAGCGTCTGCACGGTGAAGGCGGGCAGGCCGCCCTGGGGCAGGGCCAGGGTCCGTGCCGCGTGGACCGGGCCGCTGCCCGCCGCCGGGGTGACGGTCAGGGCGTAGGAGCCCTTGAGGCCCTGCGGGCGCGGCGGTTCCACGGCGAGGGTGCTGCCGCCCTTGACGGTGTACGTCTTCGACACCGGCGTACCGCCTCCGCTGCCCGCCGACGCGGTGACCGTGACCTTGGCGTCCTTGCCCTTCTCCGGTGCGACGAGGGACAGCGTGCCGCCCTTGTCGCGGTTGTCGGCGACGGTGGCCCGGTCGCCGACCGGCCCGGTCGCCGGGATGAAGGCCATCTCCTGCTTGTCGCCCTTGCCGCGGGTGACCCGGAGGGCCACCGCGACGGGCGCCTTGGAGCCGTCGGCGGGGGTCAGCACCAGCGAGCCCGCCTCGCCCTTGGTGAGGTCCTTGAGGTCGGCGGCGGCCGTCATGCCGCTCTTGACGTGCAGGGTCTCCAGTCCGGCCGGGGTGATCAGGCCGTTCGGGGTGGCCAGCTGCACCTTCAGGTCGGCGTCCTCCTTGCCGGGCGCGACGGCGACGAGGTGGACGCCGGTGGCGTCGGCCGGGATGCCCGGCAGGACCGCGCCGGGCGCGGGGTCGGCCGCCGCGGGCAGCCAGTCGCCGCCCAGCTTCGCGTCGGCGGCCTGCACGGAGGCGCCGACCCGGCCCTCCCGGGCGCCCACGTGCAGGGCCGCGTCCTGGACGGGCGTGCCCGTCAGGGTGGAGATCAGGACGGGCACGGTGGAGTGCGGCGGGACGGTGATGTTCTCGCCGGAGGAGGACTTCAGCGGGCCGTCCTTGCCGCGCAGGTCGAGGTCGACGACGGCCGGGGTGTCGTCGGGGTTGGTGAGGTGGATGTAGTCCTGGCGGTCCTTGGCGGTGCTCACGCCCGGGAACCAGAAGTCGGTGTCGGGCGCCGCGCAGGACAGGCCGAGCAGGCCGCGCCCGTTGCCGGCCGCGACGCTGGTGGTCTGCTGGACGGTCCAGCCGGGCGCGAGGGCGCCGTCGGCGGACCCGGTGAGGGCGGGGGCGTCCGCGCGGTCCGTGGTCGCGGTGACGGGGATGCCGGCCTTCTTCAGGGGCGCGACGGGGGTGGCGCCCGCCTGCGGGCCCTGCTGTCCCTGGCCGGCGCCCGTCTTGCCCTTTCCGTCCTGCCCGCCCTTCCCGTCCGGCTGCTTGCCGGACGGTGCGGGCAGCAGCCCCGCGGTGCCCTCGGAACCGGCCTTGCCGCCCGTCCCTTCGGGGGTGAAGGCGGTGTACGTGGTCTCGCCGACCTCCGACGAGGTGGGCGGCGGGCACAGCAGCGCGGACCGTTCGACGGGCCGCCGGGAGGCGCCCTGGGCCGTGGTGGCGCCCGGCGTGTCCGGTGCGGCGACGGCGGCGACTCCGGTGACCGCGCCGAGAGCCACGGCCGCGCCGATCAGGGACATGATGGTGCGCTTCACTGCTGGTCGCTCCCGTCACGGCGGGGCTCGCGGTAGGAGCCGGGGTACGTCGTGCCGTCGTCGTAGGGCTGCTGCTGGTGCGGCGGCTGCTGGGACGGCTGCCGGCCGTAGTGGTACGGGTCGTAGGCGCCGGGCGGGTAGGGGTCGGCGGCCTGGTCCGGGTCCGCCGGGGCGGGGCCTGCGGCGTCCGCGTACGGCTGCCCGTACGGGTGCTGGCCGTACTGGTTCTGGCCGTACTGATCCGGTGCGTACTGATCCGGTGCGTACTGATCCGGTGCGTACTGGCCCTGCCCGTATCCCGGCTGCTGCTGCCACTGGTCGGACGTCTGCTGCTCGTACCCCTGCTGCGGGTCGTAGCCCTGCTGTCCGTAACCCTGCTGCTGCCCGTACCCCGGCTGCTGCTCGAACCCCGGCTGCTCCCCGAACCCCGGCTGCTCCTCGTAGCTCTGCTGCTGCGACACGGCCGCGTACGGGTCGGCGGTCGGGGCGGCCATCGGATCGGCCGTCGGACCGGCGGCGGGAGGCGCCGCCGGGGCGGTCACCGGCTCTTCCCCGGGCCGCGGGCCCGGGATGCCCGGCTCCGCGCCGTCGGGGGCGGCGGCCTGGGCGGCCCGCAGCCGCCGTGCGCGACGGCCCTCCCCCGAGGCGGCTTCCGCGGGCACCGCGGCCACGCCGTCCTCGGGCAGGTCGTCGTCGATCTCGCGGCGGCGGCCCGGCAGGGCGAGCACCACCAGGACCACGGCGAGCAGGCCCTGGGCCCACAGCCACGCGGTGTGGCCCATGGGGTCGTCGTAGGTGAGGTCCAGGCGGCCGCCGGACGCGGGCAGCGCGAAGCCCTGCGCCCAGCCGTCGACCGTGACCGGCTTCAGCGGCTTGCCGTCGAGGGTGGCCTGCCAGCCCGCGTCGGCGGTGTCGGCGACGCGCAGCACCCGGCCGTCGGCGCCGTCGGGCAGGTCGGTGTGGGCCGCGACGGGTCCGGCCGGGACCGGGACCGGTGCGGTGGCGCGGCCCGCGCGCGTGCCGTCCTTGGTCTCCCCCGGCACGATCGAGACCCGCGAGACGCGCTGGTCGACGCGCCACAGGGCGCTGCCGTCGTCCTGGCTGAGGCGGGTCAGGCCGGGGGTGGCGTCCAGGACGCGGCCCATGGCGCGGGGCGCGCCGTCGCGGACCAGGAGGTAGCGGATCGCGTAGCCGCCGAGCTGATTGGTCTGGTCGGCACCGGAGCCGGCGACGAGGTTGGCGACGATGCCGCCGAGCCGCCGGTCCTCGCCGGTTTCGACGGCGAGGTCGGCGTCGCCGAGGCGGGCGCCGGAGCCGCGTACCAGGGTGTACGCGACATGGCCGGCGTCGCCGTCGAGGACGAGGGTGCGGGCCTGGTCGACGGAGCCGGTGTCCTCGGCGACGAAGGCGGGGACCTGTACGGGGTCGCGGCGCTCCAGCGGCCCGGCCGCGCCGGTGATCATCCAGCTGGCCGCCGCGTACAGCGGGGCGAGCAGTGCGGAGACGGCGATCAGGACGGCGACCGGCTGTTTCCAGCCGAAGCCGAGGGTCTCCATACGGGAGCGGATGCCTTCGGCGCCGACGGCGGCGGCGCTCAGCAGCGCGAGCCCGTAGACGAGGACGGCGGGGCCGGCCCAGGCGGAGCGGTTGGCGAGCACGGCGAAGAGCAGGCCGGTCACGGCCACGGCCCAGGCGATGCGGACCGCGCGCTGCCGGTCGTCGCGCAGGGTGGCCGCCAGCGCGGCCAGCACGATGCCGAGGAGCAGCACGCTTCCGGCGGCCTTCGGGCCGCCGGGGCTGATGCCGACCAGGTCCAGTACGGACGCCGAGCCCGTGCCGAGGTCCAGCCCGGCCTCGCGGAAGAAGCGGGAGGGGTGGGCGAGCAGGGACAGCGACCAGGGTGCCAGGACGACGAGCGGGGTGGCGGCGACGGCGAGGAACCGCAGGACGTAGGGCAGGAGCAGGCCGCGGTTGCCGTCGAGGGCGCGCAGGACGAGCAGGGCGATGCCGAGGAGGACGGCGACGGGCCAGACGACCGGGGTGAAGGCGGTGGTGAAGGTGAGCAGCAGCGCGTACGCCCAGGCGGCGCGCCAGCTCGGCCGGGTGCCGGGGGTCAGCCGCAGGCCGCCGGCGGCGACGGCGGCGCGTGCCATGAGCGGCAGCAGGATCGCGAGGACGGCGGTGCCGATGCGGCCGCCGGCCAGGGCGCCGGTGGCGGCGGGCAGGAAGGCGTAGACGACGCTGCCCCAGGCGCGCAGCAGGCGGGAGGTGACCAGCGGGCGGGAGGCGAAGTAGGCGCTCAGGCCCGCGAGCGGTACGGAGCACACCAGCAGGACGGTGACGGCCAGTTTGGTGCTGCCGAGGAAGAAGGTGGCGACGAGGGCGAGGACGGCGAGGTAGGGGGGCGCGGCGGCGGTGCTGCCGGTGCCGGTGGCGTGCCAGCCGTCGAGGTAACTGGTCCAGAGGTCGCCGAGGCGGTCGGGGGCGGGCAGCAGGGCGCCGCCGGTCAGGGCGCCGGAGCCGAGGAGGGAGCGGCAGGCGACGAGCGAGACGGCGAGCAGGAGGAGGAAGAGCACCGGAGCCGGCCGGCGGGCGATCCGCTTGAGCCGGGCGAACTGTTCGATCTCCAGGTAGTCGGCGTCGTCGCCGCCGGGTCCGGACTCGACGGCGCCGTGCCGTCCGGCGGAGGCGGCTTCGGGGGCGGAGCGTCCGGCGAGGTTGCCGGCGACCTGTTCGACGGTGGCCCGTACGGTCGCGCCGGGTGGCGGGAAGAGCGGCCGCAGTTCGCTCGCGTCCGTCGCGGGGCGGCCGCGTTTCCTGCGCGCGGCGAGGATCGCGCCGGGGCGCAGCAGGGTGCCGATGAGGCCGGCGAGTTCGTCGAGGGCCTGGCCGGGGGCCTTGCCGACGAGGTAGGCGAGGACGCGCAGCAGGGTGCCGAGGACGATGCGCAGGGCGACGTACGGGAGCAGGGCGCCGCGGGTGTTGGCCAGGAGGGTGTAGACGGCGCCGGCCTTGTCGACGCGGTGGGGGCTGGCGGTGGAGCGGCCGACGCAGTCGATGGGGCGGCGTTCGCGGGCGGATGCCTCGGCGTGCCGCAGGACGGCGTCGGGGGCGACGAGGACCTGGTGGCCGGCGGCCTGGGCGCGCCAGCACAGGTCGACGTCGTCGCGCATCAGGGGCAGGCGGCGGTCGAAGCCGCCCAACTGCTCGTACACGTCCCGGCGGACGAGCATGCCGGCGCTGGAGACGGACAGGACGGGCCGTACCTGGTCGTGCTGGCCCTGGTCCTGTTCGCGGCGGTCCAGGCCGGTCCAACGGCGGCCGCTGCGGGCGATGCTGACGCCTGCTTCGAGGAGCTGGCGGCGGTCGTACCAGCTGCGGAGCTTGGGACCGACGACGGCGGTGGAGGGGCTGGAGTCGGCGACCCGCAGGAGTTCGGCGAGCGCGTCGGGTTCGGGCGCGCAGTCGTCGTGCAGCAGCCACAGCCACTGGACGGGTTCGCCGTGCGGGAGTTCCGGGAGGTCGTAGGTGTCGTCGCGCCAGGTGCGGCCGACCGGGTCCCAGCCGCTGGGGCGGCGCAGGTACGGCAGGTCGTCGGGGCCGAGGACGGGGGCGGTGCGGACGGCCTCGTCGACGGCGGTGCCGAAGCCGGAGCGGCGGGCGAGGTGGAGCACCCGGTCGTCGCCGAGGGCCTCGCCGAGCAGCCGGGCGGAGGCGTCCGCGCTGCCGGTGTCGGCGCCGAGGACCTGCTGCGGCGGGCGTTCCTGGCCGAGGAGTCCGGCGAGGACGTCGGGGAGCCAGCGTTCGCCGTCGTGGGAGACGAGCACTGCGGTGACGACGTGCCGGGGGAACTCGGGGGTGCCGTCGTGGTATTGGGCGGCGGCTTGCGCGGCCTGGCCGGCCGGCTGACTGTGCACGGACATCGAGGTAGGGGCCCTCCCCGGGGGTCTCGGGGTCCTCCCCCGGCATAGCGCTGCGCTGTGGACTGCGACGGACGGCGACGCGGTGCGGCCGACGGCACGGGTCGTGGCCGGGTGCCGGTCAGGGCGTCGGTGCGCCTCGGACGCGGCCCCACACTAATGCTTCGGCGGTGCGGGTCCGTCTGCCGCGTACACAGCGGTCCGCCTCCGGCACGTGGGCTGCGGAGGCGGACCGTTGTCTATGGGGGGATATACGGAGAATCGGTGGCCCGGCAGCCGGGCCGTCGCACTGGACGTCAGACCGCTGCCTTCTTGAGCCGGCGCCGCTCGCGCTCGGACAGTCCGCCCCAGATGCCGAAGCGTTCGTCGTTGGCGAGGGCATATTCAAGGCATTCGGAGCGGACCTCGCACGCGAGACAGACCTTCTTGGCCTCGCGGGTGGAGCCACCCTTCTCCGGGAAGAAGGATTCGGGGTCGGTCTGGGCGCACAGCGCGCGCTCCTGCCAGCCGAGCTCCTCGTCCGCCTCTTCGACCAGCAATTCCTGGAACAGCTCGGTCATGTGCGCCCCTCGTCTGTCTTTGCGTCCCCGTGATGCAGCCGTTACCGATGACGGCTGAACGACACGAGTGAAATTACAAGTGTGCCGATCCGGGCCAGTCAAGCCGAGATCTGCTATTGGGCCCCTTATTCACTCTGCGGAACCAAGCCTATGCAGAAAGTGTTCAAATCGGCAAAAAACAGGACACTTCCTCACCCGCATCACCCGTAACTTCCCTCTCACACCCAAGGACGCGACGGGCGGCGCAGCCGTTGCACCGCGTCCACCGAAGCGGGCCAGGTCACATTCAGATCACGAGACCGCAACGGCGCCCGGGAGTGCGCGGTTGTCGCCCGTGTGCTCAGCACCTCGCCTGCACAAACCTTTCGCCGCTCGCAGTAACCGGATGAGGTGAAACATTTCCCCCAAAACAGACACCCGGTTGACATGAGGCCGGGTACCCGGTCTCCTTGCATGCATGCCAGCGATTCCTGCGCTCCGCCTGACCCGTTCCTACGGGTCCCGCTGCGCTGCCCAGGCCCGCTGTCGCTGTTCCAGCTGTTGACGCCACCGAGCTCCAGCTTCTTCTCCCCGCAGTTCCCGCAGCACTCGCCGTACCAGCGGCGACCGCCGCACCCCGCACGGTTCCCGTGCCCGCCGCGCGCCGCCCGCGCCGCGGCGCTCCCCGTCTGCGCCACCTGAGCACCTTGCCGAGGAACTTCCGCACATGAACAGCGACGTCCAGATCGCCGGCGACCCGCTCGCGATCCCGCACCTGCTCCCGCCCGTCCCCGCGCACCCCTCCACCGTCGCCGGGTTCGCCGGACTCGCCCGTGAGATCGCCGCCGACCGGGCCCGCTGGGCCCCGCTCGTGCGCTACGACGCCACCACCCGCTGGTACCACCGGCTGCGCCAGGGGCCGGGCTACGAGGTCTGGCTGCTGAGCTGGCTGCCGGGACAGGGCAGCGGACGGCACGACCACGGCCCGTCCTCCGGCGTGCTGACCGTCCTGGAAGGCGAATTGAGCGAGCGCACCACGGGCGGCAGCCGGACGCTGACGGCCGGCGCGCAGCGCGTCTTCGCACCGGGGTACGTCCACGAGGTCGTCAACGACGCGCTCGTACCCGCCGTCAGCCTGCACGTGTACTTCCCCGGCCTGACCGACATGCCGATGCACAGCGCCCGCTGCGCGGCGGACGCCTCCCCCGCGGCGGTCGCCCCCTGACCGCCGTACCCCCGACCGCCTCCCGCCGGACGGCCGCCCCCTGACATGCTGGGGCCATGCGCATTGTGGTTCTCGCCGGCGGCATCGGCGGCGCCCGCTTCCTGCGGGGTGTGAAAGCAGCGGCGCCGGACGCCGACATCACGGTCATCGGCAACACCGGTGACGACATCCATCTGTTCGGGCTGAAGGTCTGCCCCGACCTCGACACCGTGATGTACACGCTCGGCGGCGGCATCAACGAGGAGCAGGGCTGGGGCCGGGCGGACGAAACCTTCCGGGTGAAGGAGGAGTTGGCGGCGTACGGGGTCGGGCCCGAGTGGTTCGGGCTCGGCGACCGCGACTTCGCCACGCACATCGTCCGTACCCAGATGCTGGGCGCCGGCTATCCGCTCAGCGCGGTGACCGAGGCGCTGTGCGCGCGGTGGAAGCCGGGCGTGCGGCTGCTGCCGATGTCCGACGACCGGGTGGAGACCCATGTCGCCGTGGACGTCGACGGCGAGCGCAAGGCCGTCCACTTCCAGGAGTACTGGGTACGGCTGCGCGCCTCGGTGGACGCGCACGCGGTGGTGCCGGTCGGCGCCGAGCAGGCCAAGCCCGCGCCGGGCGTGCTGGAGGCCGTCGCCGAAGCCGACGTGGTGCTCTTCCCGCCGTCCAACCCGGTGGTGAGCGTCGGGACGATCCTGGCCGTACCGGGCATCCGCGAGGCGATCGCGGACGCCGGGGTGCCGGTGGTCGGGCTGTCGCCGATCGTCGGGGACGCGCCGGTGCGCGGCATGGCGGACAAGGTCCTCGCCGCGGTCGGCGTCGAGTCGACGGCCGCCGCGGTGGCCAAGCACTACGGTTCCGGGCTGCTGGACGGCTGGCTCGTCGACACGGTGGACGCGGGCGCGGTGCCCGAGGTCGAGGAGGCGGGCATCCGCTGCCGGGCCGTACCGCTGATGATGACCGACCTGGACGCGACCGCCGCGATGGCCCGTGCGGCGCTGGCGCTGGCCGAGGAGGTCCGCGCGTGAGCGGCTTCGGGCCCGCGCCGGCCGCCACCAGCGGCCCCGAGACGGCCCCGGCCTACCGGGTGTGGGCGCTGCCCGGCATTCCCGAGGTGCGGGACGGCGACGACCTCGCCAAGATCATCGCGGCCGCGGCGACCGCCGGCGGACTGCCCGGGCTCGCCGACGGCGACGTGCTGCTGGTGACCTCGAAGATCATCAGCAAGGCCGAGGGCCGGATCATGGAGGCCACCGACCGCGAGGCGGCCATCGACCAGGAGACCGTACGGGTCGTCGCGCGCCGCGGCACGCTGCGCATCGTCGAGAACCGGCAGGGCCTGATCATGGCGGCGGCGGGCGTCGACGCCTCCAACACGCCGGCCGGGACCGTCCTGCTGCTGCCCGAGGACCCGGACGCCTCGGCGCGCGCCATCCGCGACGGGCTGCGGGAAGCGCTGGGCGTACGGGTCGGTGTCGTCGTCAGCGACACCTTCGGGCGGCCGTGGCGCAGCGGGCTGACCGATGTCGCGATCGGCGCGGCCGGGGTGCGGGTGCTGGACGACCTGCGCGGCGGCGTGGACGCGTACGGCAACTCGCTCAGCGCGACGATCGTCGCCACCGCCGACGAACTGGCCGCGGCGGGCGACCTGGTGAAGGGCAAGGCGGCCGGGCTGCCGGTGGCGGTGGTCCGCGGGCTGCCGCACGTGGTGCGCGAGGACGGCGCGGACGGCGACCCGGACGACGCCGGGGCCCGGGACCTGGTGCGGTCCGCCCCCAACGACATGTTCCGGCTGGGCACCTCCGAGGCCGTACGGGAAGCGGTGACCCTGCGGCGTACGGTGCGCGAGTTCACCGACGACCCGGTGGACCCCGGCGCGGTACGGCGCGCGGTCGCCGCGGCCGTCACCGCGCCCGCGCCGCACCACACCACCCCCTGGCGGTTCGTGCTGCTGGAGTCCGAGGGCGCCCGCACCGGGCTGCTGGACGCCATGCGGGACGCCTGGATCGCCGACCTGCGCGGGGACGGTTTCAGCGAGGAGTCGATCGCCAGGCGGGTGCGCCGGGGCGACGTGCTGCGCAACGCGCCGTACCTGGTCGTGCCGTGCCTGGTCATGGACGGCTCGCACACGTACCCGGACGCGCGGCGCAACGCGGCCGAGCGGGAGATGTTCGTCGTCGCGGGCGGCGCGGGCATCCAGAACTTCCTGGTCGCGCTGGCCGGGGAGCGGCTGGGGTCGGCGTGGGTGTCCTCGACGATGTTCTGCCGCGACGTCGTACGGGAGGCGCTGGACCTGCCGGCGGACTGGGACCCGATGGGCGCGGTGGCCGTGGGCCGCCCGGCGGCACCGCCGCGGCCCCGGCCGGACCGCCCGGCGGACGCCTTCGTGACGGTGCGCTGAGCGCGCCCGCGGTGCCGCGCCCGGCCGTCGCTACAGCCGGGCGATGTCCCCGACGGGGAAGCGCGGGGCGCGGCGCGGCAGGGTCCGGCCCGAGAGCAGGATGAAGCGGGCGGCGCGGTGCCGCTGGCCCTCGTACGGGGCGAGCAGATCGAGCATCTGCTCGTCGGTGCCGTCCCGCCGCCCGGTCAGCGCGTAGCCGACGATGCGCGGCAGGTGCAGGTCGCCGACGGTGATCGCGTCGGGCGCGCCGTTGGAGCGCTGGAGCGCCTCGGCCGCCGTCCACGGGCCGATGCCCTGGACCAGCTGGAGCCGGTGCAGCGCGTCCGGGAGGTCCATGGCCGCGGCCTCTTCGAGGCGGCGGGCGACCCGTACGGCCCGCACGATCGTGGCCGAACGCTTGTGGTCGACGCCCGCGCGGTGCCACTCCCACGACGGGATCAGTGCCCAGCCACGCGGATCGGGCATCACCCGCAGCCGCTCGAACGGGCCGGGCGCGGGCTCGCCGTGCCGCTGGAGCAGCAGGCGCCAGGCGCGGTACGCCTCGTCGGCGGTGACCTTCTGCTCCAGGACCGAGGGGATCAGCGATTCCAGGACCAGGCCGGTGCGGGCGAGCCGTACGCCGGGGTGGCGGCGGCGCGCCTCGTGGACCAGGCGGTGCCGCGGGGTGAACGCCGCCGGGTCGTCGCCCTCCCCCAGGAGGGCGGGCAGCCCGTCCAGCATCCACTCGGCGCCGGGCCCCCAGGCCTCGGCCTCGACCTGTCCGGCGCCGGGCCGCTCCCGTACGCACAAGGTGGCCGGCCCCTGCGGCGTACGGCTGGCCCGCCAGACCGCGCCGTCCGCCACCCGGAACGCCGGATCGCCGGGGCCGCGACCGAGCACGCCGAGGGTGCGGCGCAGGTCGTACGGGCCGGGCGGGGCCCAGGTGCGGCGGTGGGGGGCGGGCATCCGGCCAGGGTAGGTGATGCGGGTGGGCGGTGGCGGGGGCCCAGGCTCCAGTGGGGTTCCGGAGGAGTTCCCGAGGGGGCTGCCCGGCGTCCCGGGTGGTGCCCGTGTGCCGCCGCGACGCCGCCCTCCGGCTTACTGGTCGGAGGAGAAGCGGACCGAGGCCGCGGGTATCTCGGCGTCGCACCACACCCGTATGCCCTCGCGCAGTTCGTTGTCGGCGCCGACGCGGGCGCCGTCGCCGATGACCGCGCCTTCCAGCACCGTGCGCGCCCCGATGTGCGCCCCCGCGCCGATCAGGGAGTCGCGGACGCGGGCGCCCGGCTCGACGACGGCGCCCTCCAGGACGGCGCTGCCGTCGACGCGCGCGCCCGCGCCGATCCGGGCGCGGGGGCCGACGGCCGAACCGCCGGTGATCTTGGCGTCGGGTGCGACCTCGGCGGTGTCCATGACCAGGCGGTCCCCGCAGCGGCCGGGGACGGCCGGGGACGGGGCGCGGCCCAGCACCAGGTCGGCGGAGCCGCGGACGAAGGCGTGCGGGGTGCCCAGGTCGAGCCAGTAGGTGGAGTCGACCATGCCCTGGAGGTGGGCGCCGCTCTCCAGCAGGCCGGGGAAGGTCTCGCGTTCGACGGAGACCGGGCGGCCGGCCGGGATGGTGTCGATGACCGAGCGGTTGAAGACGTAGGCACCCGCGTTGATCTGGTCGGTGACGATCTCCTCGGGCGTCTGCGGCTTCTCCAGGAAGGCGGTGACCCGGCCGGTCCCGTCGGTGGGCACCAGGCCGAACGCGCGCGGGTCGGCGACCTTGGTCAGGTGCAGGGAGACATCGGCGCCGGTGGTGCGGTGGGTGTCCACCAGGGCCTCGATGTCCAGTCCGGTGAGGATGTCGCCGTTGAAGATCAGGACCGGGTCGCCGGGTGCCGAGTGCAGGCGGGAGGCGACATTGCGGATGGCGCCTCCGGTGCCCAGCGGCTCCTCCTCGGTGACGTACTCCAGGTGCAGGCCGAGCGCGGACCCGTCGCCGAAGTACGGCTCGAAGACCTCGGCGAGGTAGGAGGTGGCCAGCACGATGTGCTCCACACCCGCGGCGCGGGCGCGCGCCAGCTGGTGGGTGAGGAAGGGGACACCGGCGGCCGGGACCATCGGCTTGGGCGTGTGCACCGTCAGCGGGCGCAACCGGGTGCCCTTGCCGCCGACCAGGAGGATCGCTTCAGTCACCTTGTCTTCTCTGCTTCCTGCTGGGGTCGGCCGGTCGGCGGACCAGTGTAGGCAGATACTTTCGAACGGACTTTCAGCGCCCCTGGAGGCGGGCCGCCGAATGGCGCGCGGTGCCGAGCTTTCTGTACAGGCGGTCGCCGGGGCACTTGGTGTTGAACCCGTCCCGGTGCCCCGAGATGGCGTGCAGCTTAGCCCTGGTGCCCTTCGGGAACCGGTTGCCGCCGCCGGACACCAGGGTCGTGACGGCGCGCGGATCGACTCCGTACAGGCCGAGCTTCCAGGCCGTCAGTTTCGCCACCGCGGAGACGGACGCGGCGGACGGATTTGCATTCTCGAACGTCCCGAGGACAGCGATGCCCATGCTGTTCTGGTTGAAACCGCGGGTGTGCGCGCCCATCACCGGCTTGCTGACGCCGCCCGCGCGGCCTTCGTAGACGATGCCGCACTTGTCGATGAGGAAGTTGTAGCCCATGTCGCGCCAGCCGCTGCTCTTGACGTGGAAGCGGTAGATGCCGCGCAGCACCGAAGGGGCCTGCCGGCACGTGTAGTTGTTGCCGGTGGCGCTGTGGTGGACGAAGGCCGCCCGGACGCTCCTGGTGTACGCGAACTGCCGCTCGCGCAGCCGTTCGTCGGCGCCCCAGCCGGCCCGGGTGACGATGGCCGGGCGCGGGCCGACGTGAGAGCGGGGGGTGGTGGGGCGTGAGGTGGCGGTGGGCCGGGGGGTGGGCTCGTCGTCGTAGTCGTCGCCGGGGCCGGCGGGCTTGCCCAGCGCGGGGAGGCGGAAGACGCCGAGCAGGGCGTCGAGGGCGGAGCCGACGGTTCCGGTGTTGCGGGGCGGCTTCGGGCGGCCTGCGCCGGAGGGCTGTTCGCCGGTCCGCGCCGCCCGTACCTGCGGGGTGTCCTGGCCGGGGTCGACCAGCTCCAGGCGCATCCCGGCGGGCAGGGCGCGGCGTACGGCCGTCCGGGCGCCGCCGTCGCGGTCGCGCTCGCGTTCCGGGACGACGCGCAGCTCCACGGCGTCCGAGGCGCCGACCCACAGGGGTGCGGTGCTGCCCCGTACGGAGCCGCCCCGGCGCTCGGCGGACCGCGGGTCGGGGGCGTCGTCGTCATGGGCCTGGACGTCCTGCCAGCCGGACCAGCCGGTGCTGCCGACGGGGCGGGTACGGACCTGGACGTCGCCCTGCAGTTCGGCTGCCGGGTCGTCCCAGACGACGCCGACCAGCGAGAACGGGGCGACGCCGCGGGCCGACAGGCCCTGGGCGCCGGCGGCCGCGCTCCGGTCCGAGGTGTGCAGGGGGCGCAGGGGCAGGGAGCGGGTGCTGCCGGGAATGCCGGCGGGTACGGCCCGGGCGGAGGTGGCGGCGGGAGCGGTAACGGGTGCGGCGGTGGTCGCCCCGGCGGGCAGGGCGAGCGGGAGGGCGAGGGCCGCGGTGCACGTCACGGCGATCGAGGTAGCAAGAATGGCACGCATGGAGAAAGCGTGAACGAATGGGACATAACATGCCATTCACGAACCTGACGGCGCGTCGGCCCGGGCGCCCCCGCCCGCCCGCCGTCCGGCTGACCGACGGCCGCCGCCGCGCGTACCCTGACGCCGATGAACACCACCGATCGCACCCCCGCCGACCTGCTGCGTTCCGCACTCGCCGCGGACCCGGCCCGCCCGCTCGTGACCTTCTACGACGACGCCACCGGCGAGCGCGTGGAACTGTCCGTCGCCACCTTCGCCAATTGGGTGGCGAAGACCGCCAACTACCTCCAGGGCGACCTCGCCGCCGAACCCGGCGACCGCCTGGCGCTGCTGCTGCCTGCGCACTGGCAGACCGCGGTCTGGCTGCTGGCCTGCTCCTCGGTCGGCGTGGTCGCGGACGTCGGCGGCGACCCGGGCACGGCGGACCTCGTCGTGAGCGGGCCGGACACCCTGGAGGAGGCCCGCGCCTGCACGGGCGAGCGGGTGGCGCTGGCGCTGCGCCCGCTGGGCGGCCGCTTCCCGCAGGCGCCGCAGGGCTTCGCGGACTACGCGGTCGAGGTGCCGAGCCAGGGCGACCGGTTCGCGCCGTACACACCGGTCTCCCCGCAGGACCCGGCGCTCGCCGTGGACGGCCGGGAGCTGACCGGCGCCGAGGTGGTGGCGGCGGCGCTGGCCGACGCCGCGGAGCGCGGGCTGACCGAGGGGTCCCGGCTGTTGTCCGGCCTGCCGTACGACAGCTGGGCGGGCCTGTCCGCCGGGCTGCTCGCCCCGCTGGCCGTGGGCGGCTCGGTCGTGCTGTGCCGCAACCTGGACCGGCTGGCCGCGGACGGCCTGGCGCAGCGCGAGGAGAGCGAGCGGGTCACGCACCGCGCGGTCTGACGGGCCGCGCCCCGGGCTCCCGCCCCCTGTCCCCCGTCCGGCGGACACCTGACCCTCCGTGAGGGGCCGGTCCGCCCCCGGCGGGTCATGATCTTTGGATACGGACGCCCCTGCGGGCCCGTCCGCCCGCCGGGCGGTGGCTCCGCGCGGGCGGGACGCCGACTCCGGAGGGATGGGGACGCACACGTGAGCGACAGCCCGGAGAACCCTTCCGGCCGGCCGGGTCCGCGCGGCCCGCGGGACGCCGGCGGCGAGCCGGGTGCGCGCCCGGGCCCGCTCGCGGCCCCGCCGCTGGACCTCACGGCGGAGAGCGGCGCGACGGCCACCGGTCCGCGGCCCGGGCGCCGGTGGCTGCGCCGGGCCGCCCTCGGGCTCGCCGGGCTGGTGCTGGCCCTGGCCGGTACCGGCTGGCTGCTCTACACCAAGCTGGACGGCAACATCCGTACCGACCACGACACCCGTAACGAGCTGGAGAAGTACGAGGCGGAGCGGCCCAGGTCGGAGCCCGGGGGCGCGGAGAACGTCCTGCTGATCGGCTCCGACCGGCGCTCCGGGGAGAGCAACGGCAAGTACGGCGAGGACAACGGCACCCAGCGTTCGGACACCGCGATCCTGCTGCACGCGGCGGCGGACCGCAGGAGCGCGACGGCGGTCAGCATCCCGCGCGACCTGATGGTGCGCATTCCCGCTTGCAAGCGTTCCGACGGAAAGCAGTCGGTGCCGCAATTCATCCAGTTCAACTGGGCGTTCGAGTTCGCGGGGGCGGCCTGCACGATCCGTACGGTCGAGAAGATGACCGGCATTCGCATCGACCACCACATGATCGTGGATTTCGCCGGATTCAAGAAAATGGTGGACGCGGTGGACGGTGTCGACCTCTGCCTGGAACGGCCCGTCCATGACGACGAGGCACATCTGCGGCTGCCGTCCGGCTGGCAGACGCTGCGCGGGGAGGAGGCGCTCGGCTACGTCCGGGCCCGCAAGAGCCTCGGCGACGGCAGCGACACCATGCGCATGGAGCGCCAGCAGCAGTTCCTGGCGGCGCTGGTGAACAAGGTCCAGAGCAACGGCGTCCTGCTGCACCCCGGCCGGCTCTATCCGCTGCTGGACGCCGCGACCAGCTCCCTCACCACGGACGAGGGGCTGGCGTCACTGCGGGGTCTGTACGAATGGGTCCGTGGTATGCGCAGCATTCCGACCGACAAGGTGCAGTTCCTGACCGTTCCGCGCCAGGAGTACCGCTACGACACCGACCGCGACGAACTCGTCCAGCCGGACGCCGAGCAGCTCTTCCGGCAGCTGGGCAAGGACCGCCCGGTGACCGTACGGCCCGCTTCGACGACCCCCGCGCCGGCCCCCGCGGCGTCCGCCGTACCGGGCCGGGCGCGGGGCGCGGCGGACGCGCCGCACTCCCCGGGCCCGGCATCCGGATCGCGTAAGAATTCCGCGGACGAGGCGACGAACGGTTCCGCCCTCCCGTCCGCGACGCCCACCTTCCGGGGAACGACCGCCGAACGCGGGATCTGCCGCTGAAAGCTCGGCAAAAATACGCTCGGCCGCGCGAAAGCTGCCGAAAAGATGGGGTGAATTGCCCAGTTGTAGGGGAGTGGAATGTGTCACGGGCGTCGCTCGACGCTGAACTGGGCGGATAGTGTGAGCGATCCGGTCCGCACGACCAGGCTGACCGCGTATTGCACAACCGACCGACCGAGCGCCTTGAGGGGGAGGCGCCGCGTGGCACCGACGGAGGACACAAGGCACCGTGGACGCGCAAGGCCGTGGGCGAGGGGACGACATCGATCCCGCCGATCAGTGGGTGTTCGACCCGAACACCGGCACCTACGAGTTGCGGCTGGACCCTGGCGACGCCCCGGCGACGCAGCCGGCCGCCCGCAAGGGGCCGGCGCCCGGACGCGGCCGTGGCACGCCACGGCCCGAGGGAGGCCGGGGCGCTCCCCCGCCCCGCAGCGGTACGGGACAGCCCGGGAGCGGTACGGGACAGCCCCGCAGCGGTACGGGGCAACCCGGCAGCCGTACGGGGCAAAACGGTTCTGGAAGCGGTGGCCCCGGCCGGGACACCGACACCCGCGAGCTGCCCGCGCAGCGCGACCGGCGTGCCGGGAACCGCTCCGCGCCGCCCGGCGGCGGCGCGCCGAGCCGTCGTAAGCCCAAGCCGAAGAAGTCCGCGAAGAAGAAGGCGCTCTACTGGACGTCCGGCGCGCTCGGCTTCGTCCTCGTTGCGGGCTGCGGCGGCGCGTTCTTCCTGTACCAGCAGCTGAACGGGAACATCTCCAAGGTCGACGTCGGCAAGGAGAACCCGGCGGTCAAGGACGGCCCGGTCAACATCCTCGTCATCGGCACGGACGCCCGCTCCGGCAAGGGCAACCAGGGCTACGGCGACGCGGGCAGCGTGGGACACGCGGACACCACGATCCTGATGCACATCTCCAAGGACCGCTCCAACGCGACGGCCCTGAGCATCCCCCGCGACATGATCACCGACATTCCGGACTGCCCGACGAAGAAGGACGGCGCCACCAGGAACATCCCGGGTGAGCGCAACGTCCGCTTCAACACGAGCCTGGGCCAGGAGGACCGCGACCCCGGCTGCACCTGGCGCACCGTCGAGAAGATGACCGGCCTGTCCATAGATCACTTCATGATGGCCGACTTCAACGCGGTCAAGGAGCTGTCGGAGGCGGTCGACGGCGTCGAGGTGTGTGCCGCGAAGCCGATCGACGACCCGAAGTCCCATCTGCACCTGCCAGCCGGCAAGAGCATCGTCAAGGGCGAGCAGGCGCTGGCCTTCGTCCGTACCCGGCACTCCGTCGGCACCGGCAGCGACCTGAGCCGCATCCAGCTCCAGCAGCAGTTCCTCAGCTCGATGATCCGCAAGATGAAGTCCGGCGACACCCTCACCAGCGTGCCAAAGCTCTACGACCTGGCCCAGGCCGCCACCAAGGCGCTGACCGTGGACACCGGGATCGGCAGCGCGGGCAAGCTGGTGGACCTGGCCAAGGACCTCAGCCGGGTCGACATCAAAAACATCACTTTCGCCACAGTTCCCGTCCTGGACAACCCGAAGGACCCCGCGACCGTCGTACTGGACGAGGTGAAGGCCGGACCGCTGTTCCAGATGATCCGCGCCGACCACTCGCTGTCCAAGACGAAGGAGAAGAAGAGCAAGGGCACGTCGGACGACAAGAAGGTTCCCAAGGCCCCGGCCGACAAGGTCCGGGTGGACGTCAGCAACGGCGGCGGACCGATCGGTGCCGCCCAGGAGACGGTGGACTGGCTGCAGAACAGCAAGGCCGCGAAGCTGTCGACCAACGCCGGCAACGCGCCGACGAAGCTGGCCGCGACCCGGCTGGAGTACGCGCCGAACCAGGCCGACCAGGCGGCGGCCCTGGCCGACTGGATGGGCCTGCCCAAGAGCGCGCTGAAGAAGACCACCGCGGACGCGGGGCCGAAGGTCCCGATGAAGCTGATCCTGGGCAAGGACTTCGAGGGACCGGGCAAGTCGATCGAGGCGCCGACGAAAACGCCGGACGGCGTGCAGAACGTGAACGCCGACGACCAGAACGTCTGCGCCAAGTAGCCGGACACCGGCCGGGCTCCCCGGCCGGTCCGCGGCTGCACGGGGCAGCCGGAAAGACCAAGCGAGCCCCGGCCGCCGTGACCGGCGCCGACTGACGGGGGAGAAACCCAATGCGGCACAGCAGTGCGCGTGGCGACGGGCCACGACGGCGCCGGCCCGACGCCGAGAGTCTGGGCTGGGACGACAGCCTGTACGGGAACGGGAACGGGAACGGCGACGGACGGGACGGTGCGCCACGGCCGGCGGGCCAGGGGGGTACGCCTCCCCCGGACGCCCCCGGCGCCCCGGACGCCCCCGGTGTCACCGGCACGCCGTCGGCGGGCGGCGGCACGGCCGTTCCCCCGGTGATCACCGGTGGGGTGTCGGGGCCGCCCGTGATCACCGGCGGCGTCGCGGGCCCGGCCATGGGCGGCGACGCCCCGGCCGGCCAGTCCCCCGCACCGGGCGTCACGGGCACGGCCGTCACGGGTACACCGGCTGCCGGTACGGCTGCCACCAGTACCCCCACCGCCACCGCCACCGCCCTCAAGGAAGCCGCGGACCCCGGCTCCTCCCCCGCCGACGGCTCCGAGCCCGAGGCCAAGGGCTCCCGCCGCGCGCGCAGACCCCGCAGCAAGGCCCGGCGCGTCCTGCGCTGGAGCGCGATAACCCTGGCCGTGCTGATAGTCGGCACGGCCGGCGCCGGTTACTGGTACTACGAGCACCTCAACGGCAACCTCCGCAAGGACGCCCTGGACCTGGGCTCCGGCGGTCTGGAGAAGCCCGAGCCGAACGCGTTCGGGCAGACTCCGCTGAACATCCTGCTGCTCGGCTCGGACGGCCGGAACAGCGAGAAGAACATCGAGCTGGGCGGCGCCCGCCAGGACGCGGACCGCAAGCCGCTGGCCGACGTGCAGATGCTGCTGCACGTCTCCGCCGACCGCAGCAACATGTCGGTCATCTCGATCCCGCGCGACACCCGCGTGCCGATCCCGGAGTGCAAGGACCCGGACGACGGCAAGGTCTACCCGCAGACCACCGCGGCCATCAACACCTCGCTCCAGCACGGCGGCCCCGGCTGCACCGTCGCCACTTGGAAGGAGCTGACCGGCATCTACATCGACCACTTCATGATGGTCGACTTCGCCGGCGTGGTGGACATGGCGGACGCGATCGGCGGCGTACCCGTGTGTGTGGACAAGAACATCTACTCGCACGACAAGAAGGGCCACGGCAGCGGCCTGAAGCTCACCGCGGGCACCCACTCGGTCAAGGGCGTGCAGGCCCTCCAGTGGCTGCGCACCCGTTATGGCTTCGAGGACAACACCGACATCGGCCGGGCCAAGGCCCAGCACATGTACATGAACTCGATGGTCCGCGAGCTCAAGGCGGGCACCAAGCTCACCGACCCGATGAAGCTGCGCGACCTGGCCGAGGCCGCCACCAAGGCACTGACCGTGGACGAGGGCCTGGGCACCGTGAAGAAGCTGTACGACCTGGGCGGCGACCTCCAGCGGGTGCCGACCGAGCGGATCACGATGGTCACCATGCCCTGGCAGTACGCGGCACGCGGCGAGTACGTCGTGCCCAAGCCGGGCGACGCCGAGCAGACCTTCTCCCTCGTCCGCAACGACACCGCGCTGGACGGCAAGGACAAGAAGAAGAAGCCCGCGCCCGACCCGCAGCCGACGACGGCCAAGGACAAGCTGGAGGTCGTCGTCCAGAACGGCACCAACAGCACGGTCACCGGCCCGGTCTCCGGCCGCGCGAACGTGATCGCCGGCCACCTGGCGTCCCTCGGCTACACGAGCGCCGGCACGGACTCCCGCCTCACCACCCAGGCCGACACCACGATCACCTACCCGGCCAAGGAGGGACGCGGCGACGCCCTCGCCCTCGCCAAGGCCCTCGGCCTGCCCAAGGACGCGGTCAAGGAGTCGCGTTCGGCGACCCGTATGCGGCTGGTGATCGGCAACGACTGGCGCAAGGGGACGTCGTTCCCCAAGCCCTCGGAGGCCGAGAAGGAGGCCGACAAGGCGCCGGACAGCGCCGACGCCCTCAACGGCGAGGACAAGAAGGCCTGTATGAAGGTGAATCCGGCCTACACCTTCTGACCGGACCGCGCCCGAGCGCGGCCGGGCGGCACCGCCGGGCCCGGGGGCAGGGTGCAGTGCGCGCCGTGCGGGCCCGCCGGCGCGCAGGCGTTCGCGGTGGTCCGCACCTCGTCGTCGACGCGCCGGTGCAGGGGCGCGGTGAAGGGCGAGGCGGGGGCCAGGGTGTCCAGCAGGGCGTGGGCGCGCTGGTGGAGGCCGGCGAGGAGGTGCCGGTACGGGGTGAGGACGTCCGGGGCGAACATCATGGCGGCCAGCCGTCGGCGGTCGGCGGGCGAGTCGGCGGCCCGGCCGAGGAGTTCCACCGCCTGCTCCCGGTCCGCGTCGGTGGCCGCGTGCAGCAGCTGGACCAGGAGGTAGGTGGCGGTGCGGTTGCCGAGGTCCTCGCTCTGGCCGGAGCGCAGGTCGTCCTCGTCGTTGCGGAACTGCGCGAGCATCCCGACGGCCTGCCCGAACTCCCCCCAGGCGGCCGCCCGCGGGTCGTCGGCGCCGTCCGCGCCGAGCGCGAGGCGGGCCGCCATCGTGGCGGCCATGGCGTAGACCGAGCCGCTCTTGTGCCGGTAGACCGTCAGGACGTCCTCGGGGCCCGTCCCGGTCGGTGAGCCGAGGATGTCACCGACCTGCCCGTCGCAGGCGGCGGTCCAGCCGTCGAGGTAGTCCGCGGTCAGGCGTTCACGCAGGGGCCCGGGCACCGGCAGCGCGGCCAGCGCGCGCAGCGGCAGGGCGTAGCCGCATTCCAGGGCGGCCGTCATGACGGCGGCCGGGTCGCCGCCGTACAGCCGGGTGCCGAGGTCGCCGTCCGACACGTCGTCAAAGGTGTTGGCGGCCCGCCACCACAGGGTGTGCACCCCGGCCACCGGGACGGCCGGTTCGAGGGTGCCCTCGACGGCGCCGTGCACAAGGAGCGGCAGCGCGCATTCGAGAGGGGTCCGCCTGCCGTGGGTGACGAGCCGTTCGAGCGCGGGCCGCAGATGCGCGAACCGGGGCCGGTAGGCGTCGAGCAGCCCGGCCAGGTACTGGCCGACCTGCGGGACGGTCTCGGTGAGCCGGGCTTCGGGGCTCGGCCGCACGGCGGCGGGCCGGGGCTGAGGGGACAAGCGTGTCTCCGTACGGTCGGGGGGATCGGTCCGGTGTCACATCGGGAGGTCCCGCGCCGCCGGTGCGCCGAGGCGGTCCTGCGGCTGCCGGTCGGCGGGTGCGGCCGCCGGGGGCAGGCCGCGGGCGAGAACTGCGGCGGCCGCCGAGGTCGTGGTCAGCGCGGTGGTGGTGACCGCGAAGGCGGCGACCACGTCGGCCGTGGCGCGCACCTGGGCGAAGAAGAGGAAGCCGTAGACGCACACGCCGAGCGCGGCGCCGAGCTGCTGGGCCGTGGAGACCACGCCGGACGCCGCGCCCGCGACCGGTTCCGGCACGGCGCGCAGGGTCACGGACAGGGCGGGGGTGACGCACAGGCCCAGCGCGCCGCCGACGGCGCACACCGCGCCGAGCAGCCAGCGGGGGTCGGTGCCGAGGGCGCTCACGGCGCAGCCCGCGTACCCGGCGGTCGCCGCGAGGGAGGCCAGGACCAGCAGCCGGACCTCCGCGCCGCGGGCCAGCCGCGGCGCGATCAGCGACCCGGCGGCGAACGCGACCGCGGCCGGCACCATGCCCGCTCCGGTGGCCAGCGGGCTCCAGCGCAGTCCCTTCTGGAGCAGCAGCCCGAGCATCAGGACGAACGCGGCGAGCCCGCAGTTGACCAGGACGATCAGCAGGATGCCGCGCCGGAAGCCGTCGGCCCGCAGCAGCCGCGGCGGTACGAGCGGGGAGCCGCCCCGGGCGTCCAGCGCGCGTTCGTGGCGCAGGAAGCAGGCGGCGACCGGGACGGAGGCGGCCAGGCAGGCCGGTCCCCACCACACCATGCCGCCCGCGCCGCCGGCCACCAGAGGGACGGCGCACAGCCCGATCGCGGCCGCCGCGAGGCCCACGCCGGGCAGGTCGGCGCGCACCGGTTCGCGGCGTACGGGCGGGTGTCCGCCCGCCGCCCACGGCAGGAGGGTGAGCGCCAGGACGCCCACCGGTACGTTGACGAGGAAGACGGCGCGCCAGCCGAGGCCGAGGACGTCCGCCGACAGCAGCCAGCCGCCGAGCAGTTGCCCGCCGATCGCGCCGAGGCCCATCACCGCGCCGATCGCGGCGTACGCCCTGCGCTGGGCCGCGCCGGTGAACAGGGTCTGCGCGGCGCGGTAGACCTGGGGCACCATCAGGGCCGTACCGGCGCCCTGGAACAGCCGGGCCAGGACCAGGACGGCAGTGGTGGGCGCCGCCCCGCAGGCGATCGAGGCGCCGGTGAAGACGGCCATGCCGAGGCCGAAGACCCTCAGGGAGCCCAGCGCGTCCCCCAGCCGGCCGCCGGCGGCCAGGCCGAGCGCGTAGACCAGCTGGTAGCCGGCGAGGACGAGCTGCTGCTGGCTGCCGTCCGCGCCCAGGTCCCGTTCCAGCGCGGGCATCGCCACGACCACGACGAAGACGTCGAGGTTGGCGAGGAACGTGCCGCACAGCAGGACAACCAGCGCCGCCCAGGGACGCACGGGGGCACCTCCAGCCGCTCACCTGACACGGTACGTGACGGATAAGACACGTATCGTAGCCATGTCAGGGTGTCTGTGCCCAGCCCGCGTTTGCTGCTGTGGCGGAAGGTACGTGCGGTACGGGTGGGGCGGTGGCGCGTGGACGGCGCGGCGGCGCCGCGCACCCGGCGGACGTACCCGGGAGAACGGGGACGCGTGAGCCGGGCGCGCGGGCCGCCCGCGGGGTCACTCCGCGGCGGCCGGCTGCGGCGCCGGTACGGCCGGGCGGCGGCTGGCGATGACCTTCTCGGCCAGCGACCGCGGGCTGGTCAGGAAGCCCCAGCCCCACGACATGTGCATGGTCGCCAGGGCGACCGGGATCTGGGCGCGGGCCTTCAGCGGCAGGCCCTTGCCCGCCGGGACCGAGCCCGCCGCGATGGCGGCCAGGTACCCGGCCGGGACGGCGAAGCCCCACGGCGTGACGAGGGCGCCGACCACGGCGCCCGCCGCGATGGCGCACACGGCGGTCGGCGGCGCCAGGTACCGCAGGTTGATCGAGCCGGAGTGGTAGCGGGCCACGACGTGGCGCCAGCGCCCGTAGTCCTTGTACTGCTTGGCGAGCGCGCGGACGCTGGGCCGCGGCCGGTACTGCACCTTCAGCTCGGGCGAGAACCAGATCTGCCCGCCCGCCTCGCGGATGCGGAAGTTCAGCTCCCAGTCCTGGGCGCGGATGAACTCCTCGTTGTAACCGCCCTGCTGCTCCAGCGCCTCGCGCCGGAAGACACCCAGGTAGACCGTGTCGGCCGGGCCCGCGGCGCCGCCCGTGTGGAAGGCCGCGTTGCCCACGCCGATCTTGGAGGTCATCGCGGCGGCGACCGCGTCCTCCCAGGCGTTCTCGCCCTCGGCGTACATGATGCCGCCGACGTTCTGCGCGCCGGTCTCCTCCAGGAGGCGGACCGCGGTCGCGATGTAGTTCGGCGAGAGCATCCCGTGGCCGTCGACGCGCACCACGACGGGGTGCCGGGAGGCCTTGATCGCCGCGTTCAGGGCGGCCGGGGTGCGGCCCGTGGGGTTGGGCACGGTCACCACACTGGCCCGCTCGTTGGCGGCGTTCTCGGCGACCAGCTCGGCGGCGATCTCGTCCGTACGGTCCGTCGAGGGCCCGAGCGCGATCACCACCTCCATCTCACCGGCGTACTCCTGTTCCAGGATGTGCTGGACCGAGCTGCGCAGATGACGTTCCTCGTTGAGCACCGGCATGATCACGGAGACGGCCGGGAGCTGCTGCGGTGGCGTGGCGTTCATCGCGGTCACGTTACCGCGTATGGGGGACGGGGGCCGACGGCAGGCGGGTGGCCCTGGGACCGGCGTCCGGCGTGTGGCGCTTTACAGCCGATCATATGGGCCTACGGTGACCCGGCCTGCTCGTCCACGCCTCCCCCGCACCTGTCCCCGCACTCCGTCCGCCCCGACCCTGCCGCGGAGGTGTCCCCATGACCGCACCGCACCGCACGTCCCGTTCGCCCGCCCGTCACCGGCGACGGGACGGCCGGCCCCGCTGGGGCCTGCGCATCACCGCGGGCGTCTCGCTGCTGCTGCTGGCCGCGGGCGGGGTCGGGCACGCCATGGTCACCGGCGTCGAGGACGGCATCGCCCGGGTGGACGCCTTCAAGGGGCTGGGCAACCGGCCGGACAACAGCGGCGGTGACGGCATGAACTTCCTGGTCGTCGGTACGGACGGCCGGGCCAAGCTCTCCCCCGAGGAGAAACGCCGGTACCACCTGGGCGGCGAGCCGTGCCACTGCACCGACACGATCATGATGGTGCACCTGTCCGCCGACCGGAACCGCGCCAGCGTGGTCAGCCTGCCGCGCGACTCGTACGCGCAGACGCCCCCGCACACCGACGCGACCACCGGCAAGCACCACCGCGGCCACCCCGTGAAGCTGAACGCGGCGTACGCCGAGGGCGGCCCCGGCCTGACCATCCGGACCGTCGAGCGGATGACCGGTGTGCACATCGACCACTACCTGGAGGTCGACTTCACCAGCTTCATGAAGACGGTGGACGCGGTCGGCGGCGTGAACATCTGCACCAACCGCCCCCTGAAGGACAACTACAGCGGCCTGGACCTGCCCGCCGGACGCTCCCGGCTCAACGGCGGCCAGGCCCTCCAGTACGTCCGCGCCCGGCACCTGGACAGCGCCTCCGACCTCGGGCGGATGCAGCGCCAGCAGCGTTTCCTCGCCGCGCTCATGCACAAGATCACCAGCTCCGGCGCGCTGCTCCACCCGGTCCAGTTCAAGGAGATCACCGACGCGCTGCTGGAGTCCGTACGGGCCGACGAGGGGTTCGGCGCGGACGAGATGGTCGACCTCGGCCAGGCGCTGCGCGGCTTCAACCCGTCGTCCTCCGAGTTCGCCTCCGTACCGCTGGGCGACATCGACTTCCAGGTGCCGAACGTGGGCTCGACCGTGATGTGGAACGAGGACAAGGCGAAGCGGCTCTTCCAGGCGCTGCGCGAGGACCGGCCGCTGGCCGTGCGGCGGCCCGGACGGCAGCGCGCGACGGTCGTGGACGTACCGCCCGCCACGGTCCGGGTGCAGGTGGACAACGGCGCGGGCCGCACGGGGCTGGGCCGCGCGGTGGACACGTCCTTGCGCGCCACCGGCTTCGACACCACCGGCACCCCGGGCAACGCCGCCACCCGCACGCGGCGCACCGTGATCTCCTACGACCCGCGCTGGGACCGCTCGGTCCGCTCCCTCGCCGCCGCCCTGCCCGGGGCGGCCCTGCGCCAGGTTCCCGGGCAGGGCCCGGTGCTGCGGGTGACCGTCGGCAAGGACTTCAAGGCGGTCCACCGGGTGCGCTCCGACGACCCGACCCAGCCGACGGGCGCCGGTGACTTCGGGACGCTGACCGGCGACGAGGCGGCGTGCCCCGGGCCGCCGGGACCCCGGTCGTGAACCCGGTTGCCGAGGTCATGTGTACCCAGTACAGTCCCCACCCGTGAGCGAAAAACGATCACCACTCAGCGACCGGTGGTTCCTCGACCAGATCGCCGCCGTCATGCAGCAGTTCCAGCGCTCACAGCCGGGCAGCCAGGTGCCGGGCGCTCCGCGGCACTCCGGCCACGAGGACCTGACCGCCCGCGCCGCGCGCCTGTCCGCGCAGCGGGCCCGGCTGGAGCAGGAGGAAGCCGCACTCCAGGCGGACGTGGAACGCCTCAACCACGCCCTCGTCCCCACCCCGGCCCGCAGCTCCGACTCCGGCCCCGCGCCACGACCGGCCCGGTCGGCCCCCGTCCCGCACCTCGACATCGGCGCCGACGACCTCACCCTCACCGAGGCGGGCCGCATCCGCCGCGCCTACAAGGTCACCGAAGCCGCCCTGCCGCGCCTCGTCCTGGAGGCCGCGGCGGACGGCTTCGACGCACCCGCCATCGCCCGCGACCTCGCCGTCACGCCGTCGTACGTCTACCGCATCCTGCGCGAACGCGTCCGCTACAGCTGGCGCCTCGACGTACGCGACGGCGGCACGTGGGCCGTACGGAGCAGCGGTCAGGACGTCGTGGACCGCGCCCTCGGCAGCGACACCCGGCTCGCCGAAAAACTCCTCGCCGAGTCCGGCGCCGACCGCGTGCTGCTCTGGGAAGGCGCCCGCACGACGGACGCGAAGGCGACCCTCGACCTGGCACGCCCCGAAGGAACGTGACCACCCGCGCCGCGCGGCACCGCCCCGCGCGTCGTCCTACGCGTCGTCGATCCCGTCCGCCACCCGCTGCGCCCGCAGCTCCTTGATCGCGCGCCGCCGGGCCAGCCGGTGGGTGCGGCGGATCTGGGCCTCCTGGTAGCGGCGCTTGTCCCGCTCGGTCTCCGGGACGACCGGCGGTACGGGACGGGGCTTGCCCTCCTCGTCCACCGCCGCGAACACCAGGTAGGCCGACCCGACCTGCGTCGCGGGCGTGGACTCGTTCCAGCGCTCGGCCAGCACCCGCACCCCGACCTCCATCGAGGACCGCCCGGTCCAGTTGACCTGGGCCTTCACATGCACCAGGTCCCCCACGCGGACCGGCTCCAGGAAGGCCATCTCGTCCATGGAGGCGGTGACCGCGGGCCCGCCGGAGTGCCGGCCGGCCACCGCGCCCGCCGCGTCGTCGACGAGTTTCATGATCACGCCACCGTGCACCGTGCCGAGCAGGTTGGTGTCGCCTGCCGTCATGATGTGCGACAGCGTCGTCCGGGAGACGGAAGTGGGCTTGCCCGGAAGGTCGGCCTCCGGGCCGGTGGTGACGAGATCGGTCATGCGCCCACTTTATGCGCGGGCGCACCTCCCTTCCCGCGCGCCCACCCCACACCCCTGACCAGGGGCTCCCATGCCGGTTTGATCGCCTCCGTCCGCATTGCGCAAGCGGCGCTCCGTGTCACTTTGCATCAGCTCTGCAACAGCGACGGCCCGATCTCGTACCTCCCCTGTATGGGGGAGCCGTGGGGCAGGCAGACTTCCCCCATGAACGAGTGGCCTGGGTCCGACGACAGAGACCGGTACGGACGTGGCAGCGGCGCCGAGCCGGAGGGCGCGCGCGCCATGCCGCACGTACGGCGTGGCGGTCCCGACGGACCCGGTGGCCCCGGCGGTCCGGGTGGCCCCTACCCCGGGCCGGGGCAGCAACCGGGCGAACCGCCGCTGCCGCCGCACCTCTCCCCGCGCCGCCGCCCCTCCGTCCCGCCGCAGGGCCAGGGCCCCGACCCGTACGGCAACAGCTACGACGGCGGGCACGGCGACGGCTACAACACCGGCCAGGTCTACGGCGGTGGCCGCGGCGGCGGACAGGGTGGCGGACAGGGCGGCGGCCGTGCCCCGCGCCCCGCGCCCAACTGGGGCCGCCGCATCAAGTGGACCGTCCTGACGCTGGTCGCCGTCCTCCTCGTCACCTCGGTCGCCACGTACTTCTGGGCCGACGGCAAGCTGCGCCGCGAGGTCGACCTGAGCACGGTCATCGACCGGCCCGAGGAAGGCGACGGCACCAACTACCTGATCGTCGGCTCCGACAGCCGCGAGGGCATGTCCGACGAGGACAAGAAGAAGCTGCACACCGGCTCCGCCGAGGGCAAGCGCACGGACTCGATGATGATCCTGCACGACGGCGGCAACGGCCCGACCCTGATCTCCCTGCCGCGCGACTCGGACGTCGAGATCCCCTCGTTCGTCGGCTCCAAGTCCGGCAAGAAGTACGCCGCCAAGGGCCGCCACACCAAGCTCAACGCGGCCTACGCCGAGGACGGCCCCGAACTGCTGGTGCGCACCGTCGAGCACAACACCGGCCTGCGCATCGACCACTACGTCGAGATCGGCTTCGCGGGCTTCGCCAACATCGTGGACGCGATCGGCGGCGTCGAGATGGACATCCCGAAGGCCTTCAAGGACAAGAAGTCCGGCGCCGACTTCCAGGCCGGCAAGCAGACCCTCAACGGCGAACAGGCCCTCGCCTTCGTCCGCACCCGCTACGCCTTCGCCGGCAGCGACCTGGACCGCACGAAGAACCAGCAGAAGTTCCTCGCCGCCCTGGCGAGCCAGACGGCCACCCCCGGCACGATCATCAATCCGTTCAAGCTCTACCCGACGATGAGCGCGGGCCTGGACACCGTGATCGTCGACAAGGACATGGGCCTGTTCGACCTCGGCTCGATGTTCTTCGCGATGAAGGGCGTCACGGGCGGCGACGGCAAGTCGATGAACATGCCCATCGCGGGCAGCGTCGGCGGCAACCTCCGTTGGGACAAGGCCAAGGTCGCCCAACTCGTCGGACAGCTGAAGAACGACGAGCCGGTGACGGTGAGCGGGAACGAGTAGGCGAGACGGCGCCTCCGGACAACCGGAGCACCGCGAGAGCCCCCGGCCGAAGCCGGGGGCTCTTGCGGTGGGCGGCCGTGCCGTTACGGCAGGTTCCGCGCCATCACGATGCGCTGGACCTGGTTGGTGCCCTCGTAGATCTGCGTGATCTTGGCGTCGCGCATCATGCGCTCCAGCGGGTAGTCGCGGGTGTAGCCGTAGCCGCCGAGGAGCTGGACGGCGTCGGTGGTGATCTCCATGGCGGCGTCCGAGGCGTAGCACTTGGCGGCGGCGCCGAAGAAGGTGAGGTCCTCGGGCTTGCCGCCCGCGGAGATGCGCTCGGACTTGGCGGCGGCGGCGTAGGTGAGCTGGCGGGCGGCCTCCAGCTTCATGGCCATGTCGGCGAGCATGAACTGCACGCCCTGGAAGTCGCCGATCGGCTTGCCGAACTGCTTGCGCTCCTGGACATAGCCCTTGGCGTAGTCGAGGGCGCCCTGGGCGATGCCGAGGGCCTGGGCCGCGATGGTGATGCGGGTGTGGTCCAGGGTCTTCATGGCGGTGGCGAAGCCGGTGCCCTCCGCGCCGATCATGCGGTCGGCGGGGATGCGGACGTTGTCGAGGTAGACCTCGCGGGTCGGGGAGCCCTTGATGCCGAGCTTCTTCTCCGGGGCGCCGAAGGAGACACCCGCGTCGTCCTTCTCCACGACGAAGGCGGAGATGCCCTTGGAGCGCTTCTCCGGGTCGGTGACGGCCATCACCGTGTAGTACTCGGAGACACCGGCGTTGGTGATCCAGCGCTTGACGCCGTTGAGCACGTAGTCGTCGCCGTCGCGTACGGCCTTGGTCTTCATGCCGGCCGCGTCGGAGCCCGCGTCCGGCTCGCTCAGGCAGTACGAGAACATCGCGTCGCCCTTGGCGAGCGGGCCCAGGTACTTCTTCTTCAGCTCCTCGGAGCCGGAGAGGATCACCGGGAGGGAGCCGAGCTTGTTGACGGCCGGGATCAGCGAGGAGGAGGCGCAGACGCGGGCGACCTCCTCGATGACGATGACGGTGGCCAGCGCGTCGGCGCCGGCACCGCCGTACGCCTCGGGGACGTGCACGGCGTGCAGGTCGTTCAGGGTCAGCGCGTCCCTGGCCTCCTGGGGGAAGCGGGCCTGCTCGTCCACCTCGGCGGCGAACGGGGCGATCTTCGCCTCGGCGAGCGAGCGCACCGACTCGCGGAGCATGTCGTGCTCCTCGGACGTCCGGTACAGATCGAAATCAGCGGTTCCCGCCAAGGTTTCTCACTCCCCTGAGAGCTGACTGCAGTGCTAACTACCGTTAAGTAACCCGAATTCTAGGGGGCTGTACGGCACCGGGGATACGTGAGTTACCCGACAGCACCCGTACGGTCCCGGCCACCGGGCCCGGACCCCCGGGACCCGGCCGGACTATGCTCAGGCAGCGCACTCCTCCCCGTATGCACCTGGAGCACCCATGGCCCTGAAGATCACCGTGATCGGCACCGGCTACCTCGGCGCGACGCACGCCGCGGCCATGGCGGAGCTGGGGTTCGAGGTGATGGGCCTGGACATCGACCCGGCGAAGATCGCGATGCTGGAGCGGGGCGAGACCCCGATGTACGAGCCCGGCCTGGAAGAGCTGCTGCGGGCGCATGTCGCGGGCATCGAGGGCGCCAGCGGGCGGCTGCGCTTCACCACCTCCTGGGAGGAGCTGGCGGACTTCGGCGACGTGCACTTCGTGTGCGTGAACACGCCGCAGAAGCACGGCGAGTACGCCTGCGACATGTCCTACGTCGAGTCGGCCGTCGAGTCGCTGGCCCCGCTGCTGCGGCGCCCGGCGCTGGTGGTCGGCAAGTCGACGGTCCCGGTGGGCAGCGCGGCGCGGCTGGCGAAGCGGCTCGTGGAGCTGGCGCCGGCCGGCGAGGACGTGGAGCTGGCGTGGAACCCGGAGTTCCTGCGCGAGGGCTTCGCCGTGCAGGACACCCTGCACCCGGACCGGATCGTGATCGGTGTCGACGGCGGGCGGGCCGAGGAGCTGCTGCGGGAGGTGTACGCGACGCCGGTGGCCGAGGGCTCGCCGTTCGTGGTGGCCGACTTCCCCACCGCCGAGCTGGTCAAGACGTCCGCGAACTCCTTCCTGGCCACGAAGATCTCGTTCATCAACGCCATGGCGGAGGTGTGCGAGGCGGCCGGCGGTGACGTGGTGAAGCTGGCGGAGGCGATCGGCCACGACGAGCGGATCGGCAAGAAGTTCCTGCGGGCCGGCATCGGCTTCGGCGGCGGCTGCCTGCCCAAGGACATCAGGGCGTTCATGGCGCGCGCCGGTGAGCTGGGCGCCGACCAGGCCTTGACGTTCCTGCGCGAGGTCGACTCGATCAACATGCGGCGCCGCGGCCACATGGTCGAGCTGACCCGGGAGGCGGTCGGCGGTTCCTTCCTCGGGACCCGGGTCGCCGTCCTGGGCGCCACGTTCAAGCCGGATTCGGACGACGTACGGGACTCGCCCGCGCTCAACGTCGCCGGGCAGATCCACCTCCAGGGCGGCCAGGTGACGGTCTACGACCCCAAGGGCATGGAGAACGCGCGGCGCGTGTTCCCGACGCTGGGGTACGCGGACTCGGCGCTGGAGGCGGTGCGCGGCGCCGACGTGGTGCTGCACCTGACCGAGTGGCGGGAGTTCCGGGAGCTGGACCCGGCCGCGCTGGCCGAGGTGGTGGCCACACCGCGCATCCTGGACGGGCGCAACGCGCTCGACCCGGAGCTGTGGCGCAAGGCGGGCTGGACGTACCGGGCGCTGGGCCGTCCGCAGGCCTGAGACGGGAACGAACGACGAGGGGCCGGGCTCATCATGAGCCCGGCCCCTCGTGGCGCTGTCGCGCTGCTCAGCCGTCGAGGGCGTCGAGGCCGTCGAGCTGGTCGATCGTTGCGACGGACGGTCCGCGCTCGGCCTGCACCGCGCGGGCGACGTCCTCCGCGCCGCGCAGCGTGCGGACGGCGTTCTGCCAGGTCAGCTTGGCCAGGTCGGCCGTGGACCATTTGCGGTCCAGGAGTTCGGCGACCAGGTTCGGGTAGCCGGACACGTCGGCGAGGTCGGCGGGGGTGAAGGCGGTGCCGTCGAAGTCGCCGCCGATGCCGATGTGGTCGACGCCGGCGACCTCGCGCATGTGGTCGAGGTGGTCGGCGACGGTCGCGGCGGTGGCGAGCGGGCGGGGGCTCGCCGTCTCGAAGGCGCGGTGTATCGCCATGCCCTCGGCGGTGGTGTCCAGGTGGTGGAAGCCGTGGGCGCGCATGTTCTCGTCCGCCCGCAGCGTCCAGTCCACGGCCTCGGGCAGGATGAACTTCGGTACGAAGGTGGCCATCGCGACCCCGCCGTTGGCGGACAGCCGCTCCAGCACGTCGTCCGGGATGTTGCGCGGGTGGTCGCAGACCGCGCGCGCGGAGGAGTGCGAGAAGACGACCGGCGCGACGCTGGTGTCCAGCGCGTCGCGCATGGTGTCGGCGGAGACGTGCGAGAGGTCGACCAGCATGCCGAGGCGGTTCATCTCGCGGACGACCTCGCGGCCGAAGGCGGTCAGGCCGTGCGCGCGCGGCTCGTCGGTGGCCGAGTCCGCCCAGGCGATGTTGTCGTTGTGGGTGAGCGTCATGTAGCGCACACCCAGTTCGTACAGCGCGCGCAGAGTGGCCAGCGAGTTGTTGATGGAGTGGCCGCCCTCGGCACCCATCAGGGACGCGATCCGGCTCTCGGCGCGGGCCGCTTCCATGTCGTCGGCGGTGTACGCCAGGCGCAGGTCGCCGGGGTGGCGGACGGCGAGCTGCCGCACCACGTCGATCTGTTCGAGGGTGGCGCTGACCGCCTGGTCGCCGGTGTAGTCGGTCCGTACGTACACCGACCAGAACTGCGCGCCGACGCCGCCGGCCCGCAGCCGGGGAATGTCGGTGTGCAGGTGACCGGTCTGGTCGCCGGCGATGTCGCGCCGGTCGAGGTCGTAGCGGACCTGCTCGCGCAGGGCCCAGGGCAGGTCGTTGTGGCCGTCGACGACGGGGTGTTCGGCGAGCAGCGCGCGGGCCGCCTCCAGGGACGCGCTCACTTGCCGCTCCCGAAGCCGAAGCCGGCCGGGGTGGCGACCTTGTTGCGCAGCCGCTTGCCCTTCTCGGTGGCCTGCTCGTTCAGGTGCTGCTGGAACTCGCGCATCCGGGCCAGCAGGTCGGGGTCGTGGGCGGCGAGCATCCGGGCGGCGAGCAGCCCGGCGTTGCGGGCGCCGCCGACCGAGACGGTGGCGACGGGCACCCCGGCCGGCATCTGCACGATGGACAGCAGCGAGTCCATGCCGTCCAGGTACTTCAGCGGTACGGGCACGCCGATGACCGGCAGCGGGGTGACCGAGGCGAGCATCCCCGGCAGGTGGGCAGCTCCCCCGGCGCCCGCGACGATCGCCTTCAGGCCGCGGCCGGCGGCCTCCTCGCCGTACGCGATCATCTCGTGCGGCATCCGGTGCGCGGAGACGACGTCGACCTCGTAGGGGATCTCGAACTCGTCCAGGGCCTTGGCGGCGGCCTCCATGACGGGCCAATCGGAGTCGGAGCCCATGACGATGCCGATGAGGGGGGAGCTGCTGCTGGTCATTCGGTGATGGTTCCTCGCAGATAGCCGGCGGCGTGCGCGGCGCGCTCTCGCACGTCGGCCAGGTCGTCGCCGTAGGTGTTGACGTGTCCGACCTTGCGGCCGGGCTTCACGTCCTTTCCGTACATATGGATCTTCAGCTGCGGGTCCCGTGCCATGCAATGGAGGTACGCGGAATACATGTCCGGATAGTCCCCGCCGAGGACGTTGGCCATCACGGTCCACCGCGCGCGCGGGCGGGGGTCGCCGAGCGGCAGGTCGAGGACGGCCCGCAGGTGGTTGGCGAACTGCGAGGTGATCGCGCCGTCCTGGGTCCAGTGACCCGAGTTGTGCGGGCGCATGGCCAGCTCGTTGACGAGGATGCGGCCGTCGGCGGTCTCGAACAGCTCGACCGCGAGGTGGCCGACCACACCGAGTTCGTGCGCGATGCGCAGCGCCAGTTCCTGGGCCTGGCCGGACAGCGCGTCGGAGAGGCCGGGGGCGGGCGCGATCACCGTGTCGCAGACGCCGTCGACCTGGACGGACTCCACGACCGGGTACGCGACGGCCTGGCCGTGCGGTGAACGGACCACGTTGGCGGCCAGTTCCCGGACGAAGGGGACCTTCTCCTCGGCCAGAACCGGCACTCCGGCGCGGAACGGCTCGGCGGCCTCCTTGGAGGATCGTACGATCCAGACGCCCTTGCCGTCGTAGCCGCCGCGGACGGTCTTGAGGACGACGGGGAACCCGTCGGTCTCGGCCGCGAAAGCCGCTACGTCCGCCGGATCGGCGACGATGCGGTGCCGGGGGCAGGGTGCCCCGATCGCGTCGAGCTTCGCTCGCATCACCCCCTTGTCCTGGGCGTGCACCAGCGCGTCGGGTCCTGGCCGGACGGGGATACCGTCGGCCTCCAGGGCCCTCAAGTGCTCGGTGGGGACATGCTCATGATCGAAAGTGATCACGTCACAGCCACGGGCGAAGGCGCGCAGCGTGTCCAGGTCGCGGTGGTCGCCGATGACGACCTCGCTGACCACCTGGGCCGCCGAGTCCTGCGGGGTGTCGCTGAGGAGCTTGAACTTGATGCCGAGGGGGATGCCCGCCTCGTGGGTCATTCGGGCGAGCTGACCGCCACCGACCATGCCGACTACCGGGAACGTCACGCCCCCAGGGTATCCGCCCGCCCACGGAGCCCGGTCACCGCCTTGGAGGAACGTACGAACGCAAGTGCGCCACTCTCACCGTTCCGGCCTCCGGCGATCGGCGCGGGCGGTAGGCTCGCCGCCCGCGCCGAGGGGAAGGAACGCATGAGCGAGGGCCGGACGTCCGGGCGCACCAGGGCCGTGGGGATCGTCGTCGCGGTGGCGGCCCTGGCCGCCGCGGTCTACGCGGTGATCTCCCAGCTGTCCCGTCCCGCCGTCTTCGACGAGGACGACCGGGAGATCACGGTCTCCCCCGGCACCCACTTCTCGATCCGCCTCAAGGACAACCCTTCGACCGGCTTCCGGTGGGTCCTCGCCACGCCGGAGCCGGACCCGGCCGTACTGCGGAGGACCGGTGGGCACTACGACGCCGACGAGCCGGCCCGCCCGGGTTCGGGCGGCCTGCGCTACGTCGATTTCATGGCGCGGAGTGCCGGACATACCGAGGTGACTCTCAGATACTGCTTCCGCTGCGGCACCCCGCAGGCCGACGAGCAGGACGAGAACAGCCGGACCCGGCGGTTCCGCGTGACCGTGGACTGACATGTCCCGTACGCCCCTGCCGTCCCGGGTGGCAGGCAGCACACAGGTCCCCTGGTTAGCATGAGCGTGCGGTTGCACGGGGGTGACCGTGCAGGAACGCCCACGACCGCCCACCACAGGAGCTGAACGATCACGATGAGTGAACGGAGCGCACTGCGGGCCCGACTGGACGCGCTGGCCCGCGAACTCATGAAGTTCGGCGCCGTCGGGGGTGCGGGGGTCCTCGTCAACTTCGTCGTCTTCAACCTGGTACGGCACCTGACCGAGCTGCCCGTCGTCCGGGCCAGCGTGGTGGCGACCGTCGTGGCCACCGGTACGAACTACCTCGGCTACCGCTACTTCACCTACCGGGACCGCGACAAGAACGGGCGGACCAAGGAGCTGACGCTCTTCCTGCTGTTCAGCGTCGTCGGCCTGGTCATCGAGAACGGCGTCCTGTACGTGGCGACGTACGGGTTCGGCTGGGACACCTCGCTGCAGAGCAACGTCTTCAAGTTCCTCGGCATCGGCCTGGCCACGCTCTTCCGCTTCTGGTCCTACCGCACCTGGGTGTTCCGCGCGCTGCCCGCGCGCGAGGCCGTGGAGACCGCGGAGTCCTTCCTGGCCGAGGGCGCGCGACCGCAGCGGGCGGCGAGCGCGGCGGCTGCCGAGCGGCCGCAGGACTAGAGCGCGGCCATGGACGGCCCGCGCAGCTGAAGACGGCCGCGCGGCCGGGGGGGGGAGCCGGGCGGCCCGTGTCTCTGCGGGCCCCCCTCCGGCTCACTCCGGCGAAGGCTCCGCCTCACGGGCGAGGAAGAGCGCGAAGACCGGCGGATACTGCTGGAGGAGTTCCAGCCGTCCGCCGTCCGCCTCTGCCAGATCACGGGCCACGGCCAGCCCCAGTCCCGTCGAATTCCGGCCACTGACCGTCCGCTCGAAGACCCGCGAGCCGAGGTCCGGCGGTACACCCCGGCCGGCGTCCGTGACCTCGACGACCGCCTGGTTGCCGGTGACCCGGGTGCGCAGCGCCACCGTCCCGTCCCCGTGCATCAGCGAGTTCTCGATCAGGGTGGCGAGGACCTGGGCCACCGCCCCGGGGGTGCCGACCGCCCGCAGCCCCTTCTTGCCGGAGCGGACGATGGCCCGGCCCGCGCTGCGGTAGGCCGGGCGCCACTCCTCGACCTGCTGCTTGACGACCTCGTCGAGGTCGAAGGCGACGGCGGAGCCGGAGCGCGGGTCGCGGGAGTTGGTCAGCAGCCGCTGGACGACGTCGGTGAGCCGCTCGACCTGGCCCAGCGCGATGCTGGCCTCCTCCTTCACCGTGTCCGGGTCGTCGGTGAGGGTGATCTCCTCCAGCCGCATGGACAGCGCGGTCAGCGGCGTCCGCAGCTGGTGGGAGGCGTCGGCGGCGAGCCGGCGTTCGGCGGTGAGCATCCGCGCGATGCGCTCGGCACTGGCGTCCAGCACGTCCGCGACCCGGTCCAGCTCCTGCACCCCGTACCGGCGGTGGCGCGGCCGCGGATCACCGGAGCCGAGGCGTTCCGCGGTCTCCGCGAGGTCGGTCAGCGGCGCGGTCAGCCGACGGGCCTGCTGCACGGCGAGCACCACCGCGGCCAGGATCGCCAGGATCGCGACAGCCAGGATGACCAGCAGCGTCCGGCCGATCTCGGCACTCACCGCGGAGCGCGGTTCCTCGACGGTGACGGTCTCACCGCGGTCGCCGTGCTGGGTCGAGGCGATGACGTCACCGGACGGCCGGGAGCCGATCTCGATCCGGGACCGGCCCGGCACCTTGATCTCGGCGTACCGCTTGGCGGTGATCTGCTCCGAGAGGATCTCGGGCGTCAGCTTCTCGCCGCTGCCCAGCCGGCTCTCCACGATGCCGACGAGCCGTACGGCCTCGGCGGCGACGCTGTCCTGCGCCCCCGACTGGATGGTGCGGGTCTCCACGATGACCAGCGAGACGCCGAAGACGGCGATCACGACGAGCACCACGGCGAGAGTGGAATTGATCAGACGGCGGCGCACGGTGTCCTCCGGGCGGGATGCGTTCGTTCTTCTACTTCTTCCCGCCCGGCGGCGGGTCTCAGCTCTTCTCGAAGCGGAAGCCGACGCCGCGCACGGTGGCGATGTACCGCGGGTTGGCCGCGTCGTCGCCGAGCTTCTTGCGGAGCCAGGAGATGTGCATGTCCAGCGTCTTCGTGGACGACCACCACGTGGTGTCCCAGACCTCGCGCATCAGCTGGTCCCGGGTGACGACCCGGCCCGCGTCCCGCACCAGCACCCGCAGCAGGTCGAACTCCTTGGCGGTGAGCTGGAGTTCGTCGTCGCCCATCCAGGCGCGGTGCGACTCGACGTCGATCCGTACGCCGTGCGTCGCGGGCGGCTGCTGCGGCTCGACGGACGAGCCGCGGCGCAGCAGGGCGCGGACGCGGGCGAGCAGTTCGGCGAGCCGGAAGGGCTTGGTGACGTAGTCGTCGGCGCCGGCGTCCAGGCCGACGACGGTGTCGACCTCGTCGGCGCGGGCGGTGAGCACGAGGATGGGGAAGGAGTGGCCTTCGTTGCGCAGCCGGCGGGCCACCTCGAGGCCGTCCATGCCGGGCAGGCCCAGGTCGAGGACGACCAGGTCGATGCTGCCCTGCAGACCGGCGTCGAGCGCCGTGGGGCCGTCCTCGCGCACCTCGACTTCGTAACCCTCGCGGCGCAGGGCGCGGGCGAGCGGCTCCGAGATGGACGCGTCATCCTCGGCGAGCAGTACACGGGTCATGGGCCGATGGTAGTCCCAGGTCTTACCTCCCCGGGCGGGACCCGGTGCGCCCGGAGGTGGCCGGAAAACGTCCCGCGGACGGCGCGCCGGCGGCGTGCGCGCGGCCGGCGGGCGATCAAGGGGCGGGGTGCGCTCCACGGCCGCGGACCTGCGTACGGTTCCCGGTTGATCATGTGACCGTTGTCTCAGTGGTCCCACCGGTGCGGCTGCTGGACGTATGGTGTCCCAACGTCCGTAGCACAGCCTCGGGACCCGTGACGCTCACGAGCCGTCATCGGTCCCTGTTGTGTGCGGGGCTGGAACCACCAGTCTTGATACACAGTGAATGACCTGTCGACCGGGTCCACCGCGCACACAGCACGGGGGCGTGGATCCCGGTGTCGCGAGTGTCCTGCCGATTCCTCTTCCAGTGGCGTCGGCCCCCGAGGACGTGGGGGCGGGCAACGTGACGCCGGTGCCGGTCAGCCGACCCGGGCGCGCTGCGGTCTCCTCACGCGTCCCGAGCACACCTAGGAAGCACCATGGCGTCCAGCCTGACGAAGGACGCCGGCGCGCAGGGGAACCCTGCCAGCGACGGCAAAACCTTCTTCGGCCACCCCCGCGGACTGGCCACCCTCTTCATGACCGAGATGTGGGAGCGGTTCAGCTTCTACGGCATGAGGGCACTCCTCGTCCTCTACCTCATCTCGGGCGGCGCCGACGCCAAGGTGGGCGAGCAGGGCGGCGGCCTGGCCATGACCGCCGCGACCGCCTCGGCGATCTACGCGGTCTACATGGCGATGGTCTACCTGCTCGCCATGCCCGGCGGCTGGTTCGGCGACCGGGTCTGGGGCCCGCGCAAGACCGTGATCATCGGTGCGGGCGTGGTGATCGTCGGTCACCTGACGCTGGCCCTGCCCGGCCAGGGCACCTTCTTCGCCGGTCTGGCCCTGGTGGCGCTCGGCTCGGGTCTGCTCAAGGCCAACATCTCCACGATGGTCGGCCAGCTCTACGACGGCCCGCAGGACCCGCGCCGCGACTCCGGCTTCACGATCTTCTACATCGGCATCAACCTCGGCGGCGTCTCCGCCCCGCTGGTGGTCGGCACCATCGGCCAGAGCATCAACTGGCACGTGGGCTTCGCGACCGCCGGTCTCGGTATGGCGCTGGGTCTGGTCGGCTTCCTGTTCGGCACCCGCAACCTGAACCCGCGCAGCAGCGAGGTCCCGACCCCGCTCACCCGTGAAGAGCGCATGGGCTGGCTGCGCAAGGGCCTGATCTGGACCGTCGTCGCGGCCGTCTTCTACGGCATCGTCGTGGCCACCGGGACCTTCACGCTGAACTGGGCGCTGATCCCGATCAGCCTGCTCGGCATGATCATTCCGATCTCGGTCCTGGTGCGCATCAAGCGCGACAAGGAACTGACGCAGACCGAGCAGACCAAGGTCAGCGGCTACATCTGGTTCTTCGTCGCCGCCGCGATCTTCTTCATGATCTTCGACCAGGCCGGTTCGACGCTGAACGTCTTCGCCGACAAGAACACCGCGGACACGGTATTCGGCCTGCAATTCCCGTCGACCTGGTTCCAGTCGGTGAACTCGGCCTGGGTCCTGGCGCTCGCACCGCTGTTCGCCGCGGCGTGGACGGCGCTGGCCCGGCGCTCGAAGGAGCCCAGCACGGTCGTGAAGTTCGCGATGTCGATGCTGCTCGTCGGCGCCTCGTACTTCGTGTTCATCGTGCCGATGCAGATGTCCTCCGGCGGCGACAAGGTCAGCCCGATGTGGCTGATCACCGTCTACATGATCCAGACCATGGGTGAGCTGTGCCTCTCCCCGGTCGGCCTGTCGGTGACCACCAAGATGGCCCCGCAGAAGTACGCCAGCCAGATGATGGGCGTGTGGTTCCTCGCCGTCACCACTGGTGACTGCGTGGTCAGCCTGATCTCCCTGGCCGGTGCCGACCTCAGCGGTGTGGGGGTGGTGGCGTCCGAAGCGGCGCTGGCCGTCCTGGCCGGTGTGGCGATCTGGATGTCCCGCAAGAAGATCGAGGCGTCCATGGGTGACGTCCACTGACGCTGTCGTAGCGCGTCCCCGATACGCGGAGGGGCTCGGTGCCATGGGGCACCGGGCCCCTCCTGCGTTCCGCCGTCAGCGGCGCCGCAGCGCCCGGCCGGGTACGAAGGTGAAGACCGCGCCGCCCAGCAGGACCACCGTGCCCGCGACCAGGGCGAGGGCGCGCAGGCCGCCGTGGTCGCCCGCGCCGGTCTCCGCCAGGCCGCCCGACGTGCCGCCCGTGCTCGTGGGGCCCATCGAGCCGCCACCCGCCGTGCCCCCGCCGCCCGTACCGCCGCCCGTACCGCCGGACGCGGACGAGCCGCCGCCGGTGCCGCCCTGCTGGGCCGTCGTGTCCAGGGCCAGGGAGACGCCCGGGTCCTTCTCCGGGGTGCAGGTCGTGGTCGTCCCCAGGGCGTTGACGGTCAGCACACCGGGCGTCAGGGTCGCCTTCCCGGTGGCGCCCGGGGTGTAGGTGCCCTTCAGGTCGGGGATCGCGATCGGCTGCCCGGACTTGATGGGCTCCTTGTTCGCCGGGCCCTCGGTCGTGACCGCGCCCTTGTCGGCGCCGCCGACCCGTACCTGCAGGGACGGTTTGACCGCGCCGGCCGGGATGTCCGCCGGGCTGTCCATCACCGACTTCGCGAACTTCACCGTCAGGTCGTAGGCACCGCCCTTCTTGGTGGCGTTGATCTGCACCGGGGAGGTGGCCTTCTTGTCGCCGATCGGGGTCTTGCAGGCGTACGGGACCTGGACCTGCTTGCCCTCGTAGGAAGTGCCGTCGGGGTCGCCCCCGCCTCCGGAGGAGCCGGAGGAGCCGGAGGAGCCACCCGTGCCTCCCGTACCGCCGCCGGTCGAGCCGCCGGTGTCCGAACCGCCCGCTGCGCCGCCGCCGGTACTGCCCGCGCTCGTGCCGCCGCTCGCCGTGGAGCCGCCGGTGCTGCCGGTGCTGCCGCCCGTGCCGCTGCCGCCGGTGTCGCCGCCCCCCGTACCGCCGCCGGTGGTGCCGCCCGGGCCGCCGCCGTCCGTCACCTTGATCGTGGCGGCGGGCCGCACGTCCTCCTTCGGGGTGCATTTCGTGTCGGTGGAGATCGGCTTGTTGACGTTGATGTTGTAGAAGCCGGGCGCCAGGGTGATCTCGCCGGGCTTCTCCAGCTTCAGGGTGCCCTTCATGTCGGAGAGCTTCATCGGGCTGTTCTTGGGGATCGGCGGGTTCTGCCGCGGCCCCTGGACGCTCAGCTCGCCGCTCTGCGCGCCGCCCACCTTGATCTTGCCGCTGGGCTGCACGGTGTCCTTGTCCAGGTCGAGGATGTCGGGGTTCTTGGACGCGGCCTCGACCGTCCGCCACACCACCTCGACCTCGTCGCCGACCTTCGCCGTCGCGGGCGCGGTGATCTCCACCTTGGTGGTGCCCTGGATCGCGGGCAGTCCCGAGATCGGCGGCGGTACGCACTCGGTCCGGTACGCCGTCTCCGCGGCGTCAGCCGGTCCGGCGGCCGCCAGTATGCCCGCACCGGCGAGCATCAGGGCGAAGCCGCCCGCGCTCGCTCTCCTGCGTTGCCTCGTCACGTGGCACATCACGTGGAACCTTTCGATGTCGGAGGGTCGGTGGGTGGTGCAGTGGTGGCGGACGGTGCGGTGTCCGGGGTGAACCACGGCAAGGGGGCGGCGGCATCGCCGTCCGCGGGGGCGGGCTCCGGCGTGCGGGGCGCGGGGGCGCGGGCGCCGCGGTGACGTCCCGCGGCCGCCGGACGCCGGGGCGCCCGCGGTACGGCCCTCCCCCACGGCCGGCCCTTCGTACGGGCCGATCCCGGGCGCGGCCGGACCCGGTCGACGACCGCCATGCCGATACGGAAGACGGCGGCCGGCACGACGACGCACAGCAGGATCCAGAACAGCGTCACGCCCCAGGGCCGCCCGACGCCCCACGGCTGCTCGGCGAGCACCTTGCCGCCGTACTTCAGCGACACGAGGTAGTCGCCGTGCGCCCCGGCGGGCAGCTCCACCGGCAGTTCGATGCGCTGCTTCCGCCCGGCGGGCACGGTCCCCTGCCACTGCCGCTCCTCCCACTGCGGGGCGAAGACGCCGTGCGAGGTGCCGACCTCGAAGACCGGGTCCCTGGCCGGGGTGGAGCCGACGTTGCCCACGGTGACCACGAGCCGTCGCTGCGCCGGTGCGCCGAACCAGGTCAGCAGGCCGCTGGAACCTTCCAGCCGCGGCGGCGCCAGGACGCTCAGCCGCCCGCCCGGGTCCTGCCGCGGCAGCGGCGCGACGGGGTGCCCGGCCACCGTGAACGGGGCGTCGGCGCTGGCGGTCGCGCCGGTCACGGTGGCGGCGTGCACGACGCACGGGCAGGGCTTCGGCGGCTCGGCGACCGGCAGGTCCTTGCGGAAGGAGCCGTCCGGGCCGGTGGTCACGGCCCGGCCGTCGCCGTTGGCGCACGCGTTGGTGCCGCCGATCATGTTCTGTCCGCAGATGAGCAGGGTGAGCAGCGTCCCGGGGCGCCAGCCGCTGCCGGTCACGGTGAGGGTGCCGCCCTTGCCCGCTTGCCGGGCGGAGAGGTGGAGGCGGGGGGTGGCGGCGGACTGGGCTGCTGGGGCGGTCTGGGGGGCGGCTGAAGCCATGGTCGGTACGGGCAGCAGGGCGAGGCAGAGAAGGACGAGGAAGGGGCTCATCCGGCCGGCCGTCCAGCCCCTCGTCCAGCAGCCCATGCGGCCGGTCATGCGGCCGGTCATGCGTCCGGTCATGCGTCCGCCCCCGCCCGGGCGCCCGTTCCTAAGGCCGCATACGGCTCCTGTGGCGGCCCCTGTGGCGCTTCCGCCGCCGGAGAGCTCTGCCGAAGCCCCGCCGCCCGCCTCCGGCGCCGTACGCGCCACAGGGCCGCGCCCGCCAGCAGCCCCGCGGGCGGCAGCGCGGCAGCACTCCACGGGACCGCCGTGTAGGAGGCCGCCGCCGTCCCACGCGCGCCGCCCGGCGCCGTGGCCGTCAGCCGTACGTCCACCGAGTCCAACGCGGGCGGATCGGGCCACGGCTCGGTCAGCGGGACCCGGCGGCCCGGGGGCAGCGTGACGGGGAGGGTGCGCGCCGCGCGGCGCAGGGCCGGTCCGAAGAGCCCGTCGGCGTCGACCGCGAGTCGTGGCGTGAGCGTGGTGTTGCCGCGGTTGACCAGCGCATACCGGATGACGGCCGCGCTTCCCCGGCGCTCCACCGCCACGTCCTCGACGCTCAGCGCGGCCAGCACGGGCCCGGTCACCCGCAGGTGCACCGCGACCGCGGCCGTCCTGCCGCCCCCCTCGGCGACGAGCGCGGCCGGGTGGTCGCCCGGGGTCGCGTCCCTGGGGACGGTCACGGTGAAGGGCACGGCCGCCCGGGTGCGCGGTGGCACCCGTACCTCCTTGCCCGCCGTGGCGATCCAGCCGCCGGCCCCGGCCGGTCCGCCGCGCAGCCGGAGCGTCACCGCGCTGCCGCCGGGGTTGGTGAGCGACAGCCGGTCGTTGAGGACCGCGCCGGGCGCGCCTTCCAGGTAGAAGTACGGGCGGTCCTGGGCGCTCGGCCGCGCCTCGCCTCCGGGGGCGGGCGCGGCGGTCCAGGGCCCGCCGCCCGGGACGGAAGCGGACGGGCCGGGCACGGACGGACCGGACGCGGACGGACCGGGCACGGACGGACCGGAAGCGGGAGCGGGTCCGGGCGCGGCGTACGCCCCGGCCGGGCTCAGCAGCGCGACGGCGGCCGCGAGAGCTGCGCCCGGGACCACCGAGCGGGTACGGGACGGCATCGGCGGCTCCTGGGGCTGGTGCAGGTGCTGTGCTCGTACGCGTGCGGGGTGGGGGCGGGGCCCTGGAAACGCGGTACCGGACTCAGGCGCGCTTCTGGTTGCGCCGGGTCAGCCAGAGGACGCCCGCCGCGCCGGCGAGGAGCACCGTGCCACCGAGCGTGCCGAGGGCGACGGCGGAGTCGGCCGGGCCGGTCTGCGGCAGTTCTCCGCCGCCGGAGGTGCCCGTCGATCCTCCGGTGCTGCTCCCGGAGCCGCCCGTGGTGCCGCCGGTGGACCCGCCGGAACCACTCGTTCCGCCGGAACTTCCCGTTCCGCCCGCGCTCTTGACGTCCAGGGTGAGCGACGGCTTCGGGTTGTTGACGGGGGTGCAGGTGGTGGTCGTCCCGAGGGCCTTGATGGTGAGCGTGGACGCGGTGAAGGTGACCTTGCCGCTCTTCCGGGGCGTGTAGGTCCCGCTCAGGTCACTGATCTTGATGGGCGTGTTGGCGGGGATCGCCTTGTCGTTGGGCGGCCCGGACACGGGCACGGTGCCGCTCTCCGCGCCGCCCAGCTCGATGAGCGCGCTCGGCTTCATGGCGCCCGCGCCCAGTTCGACGGGGCTGGAGGAGACGCCCTTCTGGAAGGACATCACGAGCTTGTACGCGCTGCCGCTCCGCGTGCTCCTGATGTCGATGGGCGAGACCGCGCCCTTGTTCCCGATCGGCGTCTTGCACTGGTAGTTGACGTCCACCACGTCGGCCTGCGCGGCCGGCGCGGTGAGCAGGACCGCGGACCCCGCCGTCAGCGCCACGGCCGCGGCCAGGCCGGCCGCGCGGCGGCGGGGGCGCGCGGCGTGCTGTTCGTAGAAGCGGGCCACCTTGAGTTCCCCTTCTCGCGGTTGAGCGCCGCCCGATGTTACTGACGGCACATCAGATCGGTGGCTCAAGGTACGCCGGGGACCTTGTCGAGGGAAGTCACAGAACAGGCCGGATCCGTACGGCGCGGGGCGCCAGGGGAAGGCGGGGAGCGCGTCGAGCGGGGCGGGAGGGGCGTAAGGGGCACCCAGGGGCGTAGGGGGTACGGGATGCGCAAGGGGGACGGAATGCGTACGCGCCACAGGGCGCGCGGCCGCGGAGCCACGCCACCCCGGTCACGCCGTACCGGCCACACGCCCGGTCGCGGCGCACACCGCCGCGCCCCGCGCTGCCCCAGGACACGAGGGGCCCCAGGGCGCGAAGACGGGCCCCGCCCAGGGGCCCTAAGAGGGAGCTGCCAGCTCCGCCCACACGGTCTTGCCCGTGCCGTCCGGGTTGCGTACGACTCCCCAGTCCAGACACAGGCGCTGCACGATGAACATGCCGTGCCCGCCGGGCCGCCCCGCCCGGTGGGGGGTGCGGGGCGCGGGCGAGCCCGCGCCGAGGTCGGTCACTTCGATGCGCAGCACCTTGGCGTTGCTGCGCAGCCGGAGTTCCTCGGGCCCCTCGGCGTGCAGGCAGGCATTGGTGACCAGCTCGGAGACCACGAGCAGGACGTCCTCGGCGGCCGCCCGCTGGTCGGCACCGGCGGCCGGGAGCCAGCCCCAGTCGTGCAGGCCCTGCCGGGCGAAGTCACGGGCTCGCGCGACGGCTCCCTGCACACCCGCCAGGCGCAGCCTGCGGATCTGGCCGGCCGGCACGGCCGGGGAGGCGGAGGGAGCGCCGGCGTTGCCCGGCTCCGGGCCGAGGTCGCCCGGCGGGTACGGCCGGGTGGTGCTCATCAGCGCTTCACCTCACCGATTCGCCATTTCACGGATAGCGGTTACCTGACAGATTCAACAGATTCAGATGTCTCCTGCCCGACGGGACCGTGAGAACACCCACTTCTTGGGTACGGAAGTTGTGACGCGGGCAACGCGCACGGGAGGAACCCCCGTGGAGCAGCGCCTGCGCCGCCACCGTCAGTCGGCGAGAGCCTTGTCGAGGGAGTCGTGCACGGTGAACACCGCGTCCGCGCCAGTGATCTCAAAGACCCGCGCCACCACCGGTTGCATCCCGGCCAGATGTACCCCGCCTCCCGCGGCCTCCGCCTTCAGGCGGGCGCCGAGCAGCACGTTCAAGCCGGTGGAGTCCATGAACTCCAGTTGCGAGCAGTCGACGACCAGTCGCGCGAAGCCGTCCGCGACGCACCCTTCAAGTGATTCCCGCAACAGGTCCGCGGTGTGGTGATCCAGCTCACCCGCGACGGTCACGATCGCGCTGGCACCTTGATGCCGGATCGCGACATTGAGCCGTCCCCGACTGGCACTGCCGACCGTCCCGCGGTCCATGCGCGTGCACCCCTCTTGCTGTCTCGGCGTCCGATTGCTTACGACTGCGCTGACCGAACACTACGCCTTCGATCCACACAGCTGGTAGCCGAACAATACGTAATTCTCAGCAAACCCGGACAACACGCACTTGCCATCTTCCGGCAAACCCAGGTAGGCGTAGTAAGGACACATTCGAAACGGCCGGCTTTGGAGGCGCCGCACACCGCAGCTTCGCGTAGAGGCATCGGCAGCCATATGCCGAGAACGATGGAGGACAACATGTCACCCCGGCTCGACGAATTGCGCACCGAAGACACCACGGAGACCGCGTCGTCGACTCCCTTGTCAGAGACCACCCTCGCAGAGGCCGCTCTCCAAGAGGCCGTCCTGTCCGAGGCCGCCCTGCCCGAACAGTCCCAGACGTCTCATTCCCCGCAGATCACATCTGAATCGTCCGCAGCGGACACGACGGGAATCCCCGAGCTCGACGGGCTGCCCGAGATCCCCCCGTACGCCGAGGTGGGGCCGGTGGACGCGCGGGCCCTGTCCAAGACCCTCTTCGAGCGGCTGGAGTCGCTGGAAGAAGGCACGCACGAATTCGCGTACGTCCGCAACACCCTGGTCGAACTCAACCTCGCGCTGGTGAAGTTCGCGGCCTCCCGGTTCCGCTCCCGCAGCGAGCCCATGGAGGACATCGTCCAGGTCGGCACCATCGGCCTGATCAAGGCGATCGACCGCTTCGAGCTCGGCCGCGGCGTGGAGTTCCCGACGTTCGCCATGCCGACCATCGTCGGCGAGATCAAGCGTTTCTTCCGTGACACCAGCTGGTCCGTACGCGTGCCCAGGCGCCTTCAGGAGCTGCGTCTGGACCTGGCCAAGGCCGGTGACGAGCTGGCGCAGAAGCTGGACCGTTCCCCGACGGTGAGCGAGCTCGCCGAACGCCTCGGCATCACCAACGACGAGGTCGTCGAGGGCATGGCCGCGAGCAACGCCTACACGGCCAGCTCGCTGGACGCCCAGCCGGAGGAGGACGACAACGAGGGCGCGCTGGCCGACCGCATCGGCTACGAGGACCACGGCCTCGAAGGCATCGAGTACGTGGAGTCGCTCAAGCCGCTGATCGCCGAGCTGCCCCCGCGTGACCGCAAGATCCTCTCGCTCCGCTTCGTCGCCAACATGACGCAGTCGGAGATCGGCGAGGAGCTGAACATCTCTCAGATGCACGTGTCGCGGCTGCTGTCGCGCACGCTCGTCAAGCTCCGCAAGGGGCTGATGGTCGAGGAGTGAGTCCGGCGGACACTTCGCGGTCGCTGCCGGCCTGACGGCCGGCATCTGCCCGCGTGGAAGAGGGCCTGCCCCGGAATGTCCGGGACGGGCCCTCCTCTGCTGTGACGGCGCTGTGGCGGGTGCCTGGCGCGCTGTACGGGTGCCTACCGCGTCGGTACGGGGGCGAGCAGCGTGGTGATGATCTCCTCGCCTTCCAGGCCCGGGCCGTTCTCCTCCGTGAAGGCGACGGTGACCTTCACGTCGTCGCCCGCGGCGAAGTGCGCGCCGGCGGCCGGCGTGAGGTCGAGCTTCAGGGCGCGGCTCCGGTAGTCGCAGGTGAGCGCGCCGACCGCGACGGTGCCGGTGGCGGACGACGCCGGGCCGGCCGGTCCGTCCGTCGTGACCGCCTTGCCGGTCAGCCCCCAGGTGTAGCCGGTGTCGCAGGAGTAGCCGAGGTGCACCGAGAGCTGCTGTCCGTCGAGCGTCACCCTGTCGATGGAGATCACGTTCGCCTTCGCCGCGGCGGCCGGTGCCGTGGCCAGGGCGGCGCCGCCGAGGACGGCGACGGTGGCCGCGGTGCCGGCGAGTCGGGCCTTGAGGCGGGTCGACTTCATGAGGTTCCTTTCCCCCCGCGCCGTCACCCTGGCCGAGCGCCGGAGCACCTCCGGCGGAGCTGGCTCCGGCGGGTTTTCTCCGGCTGTGCGGGTGACTGCGACAGTTGTTCGTGTCGGTCCCGGACCTTACGTGATCTACGCAATGTCCGGAACCGGAAACCGTGAAGTCGCCGCTCGAAGCCGCCGGTCAGACGCGTACGCCCCGGTGCCAGACGTCGGAGACGAGGGGGACGCCCGGGCGGTAGGCGAGGTGGACGTGCGAGGGCGCGTCGAGGAGCGCGAGGTCGGCGCGGGCGCCGGGGGCCAGGCGGCCGACGTCGGTACGGCGCAGGGCCGCCGCGCCGCCGGCGGTGGCGGCCCACACGGCCTCGTCGGGCGTCATCCTCATGTCCCGTACGGCCAGCGCGATGCAGAACGGCATCGAACTGGTGAAGGACGAGCCCGGGTTGCAGTCGGTGGACAGCGCGACGGTGGCGCCCGCGTCGAGCAGGGGGCGCGCGTCGGGCCACTGCGCGCGGGTGGAGAACTCGGCGCCGGGCAGCAGGGTCGCGACGGTCGCGCTGTGGGCGAGGGCGTCGATGTCGGCGGCGTCCAGGTGGGTGCAGTGGTCGGCGGAGGCGGCGTCGAGTTCGACGGCGATCTGCACGCCGGGGCCGTGGTGCAGCTGGTTGGCGTGCACGCGCGGCAGCAGGCCCTTGGCCTTGCCCGCGGTCAGAATGGCGCGGGCCTGGTCACCGTCGAAGGCGCCCTGCTCGCAGAAGACGTCGATCCAGCGGGCGTGCGGGGCGCAGGCGTCCAGCATCGGGCCGGTGACCAGGTCGACGTAACCGGCGGGGTCGTCGGCGTAGTCGGGGGAGACGATGTGCGCGCCGAGGAAGGTGACCTCGTCGGTGTGGGCGGCGGCGATGCGCAGGGCGCGGGCCTCGTCCTCGACGTTCAGGCCGTAGCCGGACTTGGTCTCCAGGGTCGTGGTGCCCTGGCGGAGCGCTTCGGCGAGGTACTTGGCGACGTTGGCGTGCAGCTCTTCGTCGGTGGCGGCGCGGGTGGCGGCGACGGTGGTGCGGATGCCGCCGGCGGAGTAGGCGCGGCCGGACATCCGGGCGTTGAACTCGGCGGTGCGGTCGCCGCCGAAGACCAGGTGGGAGTGGGAGTCGACGAAGCCCGGGATACCGGCCCGGCCGCCCGCGTCGACGTGACTGTCAGTGGCGGGTGCTTTGCTTGTCGTACCGACCCAGGCGACGCGGTCGCCGTCGAAGACGACGGCCGCGTCCTGGATCAGACCGAGGGGGCCTTCGCCGAGGGAGGGGTCGTTGGTGACGAGGGTGGCGATGTTGGTGATGGCGGTGGTGCGGCCGGTGGCGGCGCGCTCCGCGGCCGTGCTGCTGGGGTTCATCGTGGGGGTGCTCTCCTTCGGCCGCGGTGTCAGCCGTGTACGGCCGCGATGGCCTCGGCCAGTGCGATGGGGACGTCGGGCACGAGCGCGTGGACTCCGTCGCGGACGACCTGGCGGCCGCCGACCACCGTGTGGCGCACGTCCGCCCCGGAGGCGGCGAATACGGCCGTCTCGGCGCCCAGCCGGGGCAGCGGTCCCGCGGTGCGTACGGAGTCCAGCGCGACCGTGGTGAGGTCGGCGAGCGCGCCGCGTTCGATGGTGCCCGCCTCGTCCCAGCCCAGGGCGGCGTGGCCGTCGGCGGTGGCGGCCCGCAGCAGGGCGTTGGCGGTCCAGTGGCCGCGGGTGCGGGTGCGCAGCCGTTCGTCCAGCTCCATCGCGCGGGCCTCTTCGAAGAGGTCGATGACGGCGTGGCTGTCGCTGCCGAGCGACAGGGGACTGCCGGCGGCCTGGAGCTGGACGGCGGGGCCGATGCCGTCGGCGAGGTCGCGTTCGGTGGTGGGGCACATGCACACGCCGGTGGTGGCCGCGCCCAGCAGCCGGACGTCCTCGTCGGTGAGGTGGGTGGCGTGCACGGCGGTGGTGCGGCGGCCCAGGACGCCGTGGGCGGCGAGGAGTTCGGTGGGGGTGCGGCCGTGGGCCGCGCGGCAGGCGTCGTTCTCGGCGGTCTGCTCGGAGAGGTGGACGTGCAGCGGTGCCTGCCGCCGGTCGGCCCACTCCGCGACGGTGCTCAGCTGGTCGGCGGGCACGGCGCGTACGGAGTGCACGGCCGCCCCGATGCGGGCGTGCGGGCGGCCGTCCTTCAGGGCGGCGGCGCGCTCGGCCCAGGCGTCGGCGGTGCCGTCGGAGAAGCGCAGCTGGTGGTGGTCGGGCGGGGCGCCGAAGCCGGACGAGAGATAGGCGGTGTCCAGCAGGGTGATGCGGATGCCCGCCTCGTCCGCGGCGGCGATCAGGGCCTCGCCCATCGCGTTGGGGTCGGCGTAGCGGGTGCCACCTGGTCCGTGGTGGAGGTAGTGGAATTCGCCGACGCAGGTGATGCCCGTCAGCGCCATCTCCGCGTACACGGCCCGTGCGAGGGCGTAGTAGGAGTCGGGGGTGAGCCGGGAGGCGACCTGGTACATCACCTCGCGCCAGGTCCAGAAGGTGCCGGAGCCGACCTGGACCGTGCCGCGCAGGGCCCGGTGGAAGGCGTGCGAGTGGGCGTTGGCGAGGCCGGGGAGGGTCAGGCCGCGCAGGGCGACGGCGCCCTGCGGCGGGGTGGGCACCTCGGTCCGTACGGCGCTGATACGGCCGTCGGCCGGGTCCACGTCCACGGCCACGCCCGGCTCGACGTGCGTGCCGAGCCAGGCGTGTTCCAGCCAGTACGTCTTCGGGGCGGCCGGCCTCGGCCCGTCGCCTCCGGGGCGCGGGGCCGGTTCGGCTTCCTGCGGCGTCACCTGCACGCCAGGCCCTCCAGTACGTCGGCGAGTGCGGTCACCCCGGCGATGCAGTCGTCCTCGGCCGCGCGTTCGGCGGGCGAGTGCGAGACGCCGGTGGGGTTGCGTACGAACAGCATGGCGGTGGGGACGGAGGCGGACAGGATACCCGCGTCGTGTCCGGCGCCGGTGCCCAGCACGGGCACCTCGCGGGCGCCGCCCGGGCGGTGGTCCGCCGTGTGGGTGAGGATCTTGGCCAGCTCGTCCCGCAGGGCGTGCCCGAACTCGACGACGGGGGTGAAGGACTCCCGGGTGACCCGGACGTCGACCCCGTCGCGCGCGCCGTGTTCGGCGGCCGCCCGCTCGATGGCGGCGACGACGGTGTCCAGCGTCTCCTGGTCGGCGGCGCGGGAGTCCAGCCAGCCGCGGACCAGCGACGGGATGGCGTTGACGCCGTTCGGCTCGACGCTGATCTTGCCGAAGGTGGCCAGCGCGCCGTTCGGCTCGGCGCTCTTCCGGGCGGCGAGCACGGTCGCGGCGTAGGTGAGCATCGGGTCGCGCCGGTCCGCCAGGCGGGTGGTGCCCGCGTGGTTGGCCTCGCCGTGGAAGTCGAACCGCCAGCGCCCGTGCGGCCAGATGGCGGAGGCGATGCCCACGGGGTCGCCGGTCAGGTCGAGGGCACGGCCCTGTTCGACGTGGAGTTCGACGAACGCGCCGATGCGGGCGAGGCGGTCGGGGTCCGGGCCGATGGCGTCCGGGTCGTGGCCGGCCCGCTCCATGGCCTGCGGCAGCGTCACCCCGTCACCGTCCCGCAGCTGGTGGGCGGCCTCGACGGTGAGCTGTCCCGCGCTGAGCCGGGAGCCGACGCAGGCCAGACCGAAGCGGGCGCCCTCCTCGTCGCCGAAGTTGACGATCGCCAGCGGCTTGGCGGGCTCGGCGCCGCGGCGGCGGAGTTCGTCGAGCGCGGCGAAGGAGGAGACGACGCCGAGCGGCCCGTCGAAGGCGCCGCCGTCCGGCACGGAGTCGAGGTGGGAACCGGTGACGACGGCCTCGCCGGGGGCCACGTCCGCGGCGGACGCGGCGCCCAGCCAGGCCCACTGGTTGCCGTTGCGGTCCTGCTCGTAGGCGAGTCCACGGGTGCGGGCCTGGGCCTCGAACCAGGCCCGGCAGTCGGCGTCGGCGCCGGTCCAGGCGAAGCGGCGGTAGCCGCCGGAGGCGGAGTGACGGCCGATGGGCGCGAGGTCGCGCCACATCTCGTGGAAGGACGGCGCGCCCGGCCCGGCGGCGGCCGCCGGGCCGTCGTGCGTCGAGGTCACTCGCCCTCCCGCATCGGGATGCGCACGCCGCGTTCGGCGGCGACCTCGTCGGCGCGGTCGTAGCCGGCGTCGACGTGGCGGATGACGCCCATGCCCGGGTCGTTGGTCAGTACCCGGCGGATCTTCTCGCCGGCCAGCGGGGTGCCGTCGGCGACCGTGACCTGTCCGGCGTGGATCGAGCGGCCCATGCCGACGCCGCCGCCGTGGTGCAGGGAGACCCAGGAGGCGCCGGAGGCGACGTTGACCATGGCGTTGAGCAGCGGCCAGTCGGCGATGGCGTCGGAGCCGTCGAGCATCGCCTCGGTCTCGCGGTACGGGGACGCCACCGAGCCGCAGTCCAGGTGGTCGCGGCCGATGGCCAGCGGCGCCTGGAGGGTGCCGTCGGCGACCATGTCGTTGAAGCGCTCGCCCGCCTTGTCGCGCTCGCCGTAGCCGAGCCAGCAGATCCGGGCCGGCAGGCCCTGGAAGTGCACCCGCTCGCCCGCCAGCTTGATCCACCGGCCGAGCGACTCGTTCTCCGGGAAGAGGTCCAGGATGGCCCGGTCGGTGGCGGCGATGTCCTTGGGGTCGCCGGACAGCGCGGCCCAGCGGAACGGCCCCTTGCCCTCGGCGAACAGCGGCCGGATGTAGGCGGGCACGAAGCCGGGGAAGGCGAAGGCGCGCTTGTAACCGGCGAGTTCGGCCTCGCCGCGGATAGAGTTGCCGTAGTCGAAGACCTCGGCCCCGGCGTCCATGAAGCCGACCATGGCCTCCACGTGCTTGGCCATCGACTCGCGGGCCCGGCGGGTGAAGTCGGCGGGCTGCTCGGCCGCGTAGGCGGCCATGTCCGCGAAGTCCACGCCGAGCGGGAGGTAGGCCAGCGGGTCGTGGGCGGAGGTCTGGTCGGTGACGATGTCGATCGGCGCACCGTCGGCGAGCATCTGCGGCAGCAGTTCCGCCGCGTTGCCCAGCAGGCCGATGGACAGCGGTTTGCGCTGGTCACGGGCTTCGACGGCGAGCTGGAGGGCGTGCTGGAGGCTGTCGGCCCGCACGTCCAGGTAGCGGTGCTCGATGCGCCGCTCGATGGCGCGCGGGTCGCAGTCGATGCAGATCGCGACGCCGTCGTTCATCGTGACGGCGAGCGGCTGGGCGCCGCCCATGCCGCCGAGCCCGGCGGTGAGGGTGATCGTGCCGGCCAGCGAGCCGTTGAACTTCTTCGCGGCGACGGCGGCGAACGTCTCGTACGTGCCCTGGAGGATGCCCTGGGTGCCGATGTAGATCCACGAACCGGCGGTCATCTGCCCGTACATGGTCAGGCCCAGGGCCTCCAGGCGCCGGAACTCCTCCCAGTTGGCCCAGTCGCCCACCAGGTTGGAGTTGGCGATCAGGACCCGCGGCGCCCACTCGTGCGTCTGCATGACGCCGACCGGCCGCCCGGACTGGACGAGCATGGTCTCGTCCTGCTTGAGCGTGGTCAGCGTGCGGACCATCGCGTCGAAGGAGCGCCAGTCCCGGGCGGCCTTGCCGGTGCCGCCGTAGACGACGAGCTTGTCCGGGTGCTCGGCGACCTCCGGGTCGAGATTGTTCTGCAGCATGCGCAGCGCGGCTTCCTGCTGCCATCCCCGGGCGCTCAGTTCCGTACCGCGCGGTGCCCGCACGGGTCGCGGTCCTGACATGGGCCGTGCCTCCCTGACGTCGATGCGAATGGATCGAGCTATTCACATCTTGGGGTGCTGAATAGGGCTAGTCAACAGGTCGGGGCGGTCCGTCCGCCGCCCCGGCCCGCCGGCCACGCCCTCAGTCCACCGTCTGGTCGCCGTCCGGCACGTCCGTCACCGTGACCTTCGCGCGCGGCTGCCCCAGGCCGTCCGCCACCGCCGCCGCCAGGCCGCCGGGGTCGGGCTCGGCCGGGAACGGCACGGTCTCGCCGTCCCCGTAGCTCTCGATCGCCTTCGTGAAATAGCCGGGGAGCCAGGCACCGACCGCGCCCCTGACCTCGACCGCGGCCACGTCCCGGCCGCCCACCCGGTCCCGCAGGGCACCGAGGATGCGGTCGGAGCGGTACTCCCCCGGCACCTGGAACAGGCTGGCGTGCGCCCCCACCAGGCCGCCGTCCGCGAGGCGGACCGTCACGGTCAGACAGCTGGTCACGCTCGGGTAGAGCAGGGTGCCGCCGGGAGCGGCCTCGCGGACCTGGCCCTCGGTGATCCGTACGGCGAAGGCCGGGGCCGGGGCGGGAGCCGGGACCGTGTGCGCAACGGAAGCCGGCACCTCGCCCGTACCCGTGCCGGAAGCCGTCGCCGTTCCGCTCTGCAACGCCAGCACCGCGGCCGCGGCGGCCAGCGTGCAGGCTCCGCGCCGCGCGTGCCGCCGGCCCGATATCCCCTTGGTGAACATGTACTCCGCTTCCTCTCCGCTCGTGCGCGACGGCCGCGCACGACAGTTCACCTTCGCAGCCGCACACCCGGAACCGGGAACCCGCCACCGCCTCCGCCACGGGCGCTACAGCACGAATCCCCGGGGGAACGGGTCGGTCGGGTCGAGGACGTACCGGGCCGTGCCCGTGATCCAGGCCCGACCGGTGACCGTGGGCACGACCGCCGCCCGCCCGCCGACCCGCTCCGTGCCCACCAGCCGGCCCGTGAAGCGGGTGCCGATCAGGGACTCGTTGACGAAGGGCCGGTGCAGCGGGAGCGCGCCGCGCGCGTGGAGCTGGGCCATCCGGGCGCTGGTGCCGGTGCCGCAGGGCGAGCGGTCGAGCCAGCCGGGGTGGATGACCATGGCGTTACGGGAGTCCGAGCCGTCCGGTCCCGGTGTGCCGGGGGCCGTGAACTGGACGTGGTGGCAGCCGGAGATGGCCGGGTCGGCCGGGTGCACGGGCCGGTCGCGCTCCTCGACCGCGGCCATCACCGCCAGCCCGGCGGCGATGATGTCGTCCAGGTGGGCGGCGGCGAACGGGATGCCCAGCGCGGCGAGCGGGGTGATCGCGTAGAAGTTGCCGCCGTAGGCCAGGTCGTAGCGGACCTCGCCGTAGCCGGGCACCTTCACCACGGCGTCCAGTTCGTGCGCGTACGAGGGGACGTTGTGCAGGGTGACGTGCTCGGCGCGGCCGTCGCGCACCGCGACCCGGGCGGCCACCAGCCCGGCCGGGGTGTCCAGCCGTACGGTCGTGACGGGCTCGGTGACCGCCACCATGCCCGTCTCGACCAGGACCGTCGCGACGCCGATCGTGCCGTGCCCGCACATCGGCAGGCATCCGGAGACCTCGATGTAGACGACGCCCCAGTCGGCGTCGGGCCGGGTCGGCGGCTGGAGGATCGCACCGCTCATGGCGGGGTGCCCGCGCGGTTCGTTGACCAGCAACTGGCGGATGTGGTCGAGGTGTTCGGTGAAGTAGCGGCGGCGTTCGGCCATGGTCGCGCCGGGGAGGGTGCCGACGCCGTCGGTGACGACGCGCGTCGGCATGCCCTCGGTGTGCGAGTCCACGGCGCCGAAGGTGCGCACGCTGCGCGCGGCGAACGGGGCCGAAGTGCCGTCGGCCGTCACCGCCCCTCGGCTTTCGCCCAGATCTCCAGCGCCTGGACGGCGCCGCGCATGTCCGCGTCCAGCTGCCGCCGGTGCTCGGGCAGCAGCGGGCCGCGCGGCGGCCGGCAGGGCCCGCCGTACCGGCCCACGAGGTCCATCCCGCGCTTGATCGCCTGCACGAACTCGGTCCGCGAGTCCCACCGGAACGCGGCGACCAGCGGTTCGTACAGCTCTCGCGCCTCGGCCACCCGCCCGGCCCGGGCCAGCTCGTAGAGGCGTACGCAGGCGGCGGGGAAGACGTTGGGGAAGCCGGCGAACCAGCCGGTGGCGCCCATCAGCAGTGCCTCCAGCACCAGGTCGTCGGCGCCCGCCACCACGTCCAGGCCGGGGGCCTGCTCCTTGACGTGCAGCACCCGTCGGATGTCCCCCGAGAACTCCTTGACGGCCACCACCCCGTCGATCGCCGCGACCTCGCGCAGCGTCTCCGGCGTCAGGTCGACCTTCGTGTCGAGGGGATTGTTGTAGACCATCACCGGCAGGCCGACGGCTGCGACCTCCTCGAAGTGCCGCACCACCTCGGCGGTGTTGGCCCGGTAGAGCGTGGGCGGCAGGCACAGCACGCCGTCCGCGCCGTCCTCGGCCGCCAGCTCCGCCCAGTACCGCGCCTGGTGCGAGCCGACCCCGTGCACGCCCACGACGACCCGCGCGTCCCGCCCCACCGCCGCGACGGCCGTACGGGCCACCGCGCGCCGCTCGTCGTCGGTGAGGGAGGAGTACTCCCCGAGCGAACCGTTCGGACCGACGCCGTGACAGCCGCTGTCGACGAGCCAGCGACAGTGCTCGGCGTACCGGTCCAGGTCCGGCCGGAGCCCGGCGGGGGCGCTCCGGTCCTCGGCGTACGGGAGGGTGGTGGCGACGATGACGCCGGTCAGGGGCGTACGGGAGGCGGCCGTGCCGGATGTACGGGACGTGGGGGACGGGTGGGACGTACGGGACTGCGGCGTCGCGTGGTCCGTCATGTCGGGTCCTCTCGGTACGGTGCGGCGGGGTCGGGAGCGCCGGGGTCGAGGGCGGTGGGGTCGAGGGCGGTGGTGGCGCGGGGCTCGGGACCGGGTGCGGCCAGGTCGGCGAGGCGGACCGGCTGGGCGATCGGGCGCCGGTCGGCCGTCTGGGGGTCGGGAAGGGTGCCGGGGCCGCAGAGTCCGGCCGCGTTGCGGGCGCAGATCCGGCCCTGGCAGGGGCCCAGGCCGACGCGGGTGGTGAGCTTGAACGTGCACATGCCGTCGGCCGCGAGGCCGTCACTGGCGTCCGGACCCCGCTCCCCCACCGCCGTACGCAGGACGCCGTACGGGACCTCCTCACAGCGGCAGACGAGCGTGTCCTCACCGAGCCAGGTGTGCCAGCCGTCGCGTACGGGATGGGCGGCGGCGAGCAGCCGGGCGAAGCGGCGGCCCGCGAGGACCCGCCGCCGGGCGGCCGGGCCGCGTGCCACCACGTCGGCCGGGGCCCACCCGGCCGCGTCACCGCGGTGCTCCGCCCAGTGGGCCGCCGCCAGCCCCGCCAGTTCGCCTTCCGCCGCGGCGAGTGCCGCGCCGCCGATGCCGGTGGGCTCACCCGCCGCGTACACGCCGGGTACGGAGGTCTGCTGCCGGGCGCCGACCGCGACCCAGGTGTTGTCGCGCAGCGCGCAGCCCGCGGCGAGGGCGAGTTCCAGTTGCGGGGTGAAACCGTAGCCGACGCAGACCGCGTCCACGTCCTCGATGCGGCGTTCGCTGCCGGGGCTGATCTGCCATTCGGGGGTGAGGCGCGCCACCGTCACCGCCTCGACGCGGTCCCGTCCGTGCGCCGCCACGACGGCCTGGCGGGTCCGGTAGGGGACGCGGTGTCGTGCCAGCCTGGCGGCGTAGGTGAGCAGTTCGGGCAGTTTGGCGTGCCCGTCGCGGAGCGCGGCCACGGGGGTGCGCAGCCAGGCGGCGGGCGAGCCCGCCTCGTACACCCCGAGGACGCGCGCGCCCACGGTGAGCAGCGACGACGCGACCGGCAGCAGGAACGGTCCGGTGCCGGAGACCACCACCCGGCGGCCGATCGCCGTCCGCTGGCCCTTGGCGAGGGCCTGCGCCGCGCCCGCCGTGACGACGCCCGGCAGGTCCCAGCCGGGGAACGGCAGGGCCCGGTCGTACGCGCCGGTGCACAGGACGAGCGCGGCGGTGCGCAGTGTGTGGGCCGTGCGGCCGGGGGCGTCGGCAGGGCCTTGGAGGACGTGGACGGTCCAGCCCGCATCCGTTCGGTCCTGCGTCCCCGAGGGCGGGCCACCGCCCGGTTCCAGCGCCCAGACCGTGCTCCCCGGCAGCCATGCGATGCGCGGGTGTTCCTGTACGGCGCGGACCGCCGCGCCCCGCGCCGGGCCGTCCGCCGCCTGCCGGAGGAACTGCCCGCCCGGCCGCTCCCCGTCGTCCACCAGCGTCACCCGCGCCCCGGCTCCGGCTGCCGCCAGCGCCGCCGCCAGGCCCGCGGGCCCGGCGCCCACGACGACCACCGGCACCGTCACCTCACGCGCCGCCCCCGGGGTCGTGCCCGCGCCCGTCTCCGGGGGGAGACACGGCAGCCGCGCGCCCTCCTGCGTCTCGATGCGGTCGCCCGCCTCGACCACGCGCCAGCAGGCCCGTACGTCCGGTACGCCGTTGACGACCACCAGACAGTCGTGGCAGACGCCGATCCCGCAGAAGATCCCGCGCGGGCGGCCGCCGCGGGTGGTCCGCCAGGAGGCGCGCCCGGCGGCCAGCAGGACCGCGGCAGCCGTCTGGCCGGTCCGCGCCCACCGCTCGGCGCCGTCCACCGTCACGCGGAACACCGCGCCTCCTCCGCCGCCAGTCCCGGCCGGGCCACCCGGTACGGCTCCGGGTCGAGGCACGGCGGTTCGCCCGCGTACAGCTGGGCGAGGAGTTCGCCGGTCGCGGGTGCCAGGCCGATGCCCGCGCCTTCGTGTCCGGTGGCGTGCCACAGGCCCGGCAGGCGCGGGTCCGGGCCGATGACCGGGAGGTGGTCGGGGGTGTACGGGCGGAAGCCGCCGTACGCGCGGATCACCGGGACGTGGCCCAGCACCGGGAACAGCGCCGTCGCCTTACGGGCGAGCTCGCGCAGGACGGCGACGCGGAAACGTTCCTCGAAGCCGGACCGCTCCCGGCTGGACCCGATGAGCACGGTCCCGCCCCGGGTCGCCTCGACGACCGTCGAGGTCCGCAGGTCCGCGTCGCCGCTGCCGACGGCGCCCACGTAGTCCGCGTCGTACACCTTGTGCCGGACCGTGCCCGGCGGCAGCGGCGCGGTGACCAGCACCAGGCCCCGGCGCGGCTGGACGGGCAGCGGCGCGCCCGCCTCCCCCGCGAACCGGCCCGCCCACGGCCCGCAGGCGTTGACGACCGCCCCGCACGGCAGCGTCCCGGCCGAGGTGCGCAGCGCCGTCACCCGCCCGCCCGGTCCCCGCTCCACACCGAGCGCCCGCACTCCGGCCCGCAGGATGCCGCCGCGCCGCCGTACGGCATCGAGCAGCGCGGCGGCCGCCGCGACCGGCTGGACCTGGGCGTCCTGCGGGTAGTGGACGGCGGCGCGGACGCCCGGGGCGAGGTGCGGCTCATAGGCGTGTACGTCGTGCGGGCCGACCTCGCGGGCGGTGACCCCGGCGGCCCGCTGGGCGGCGGTGAACCCGGCCAGCGCCCGCGCGCCCGCCTCCCCGAGGGCGACGACCAGGCCGCCCTTCGTCTCGTACTCGCACCGCTCCGCGAGCCCCGTGCCCAGTTCCTCACCCAGTTCCTCACCCAGCTCCGCGAGCAGCCGTGGCCAGCGGGCCGACGAGGCCAGCGCCAGGTCGAGTTCGGGTCCTGGCGGCTTGTCGGAGACGAGCAGGTTGCCCTCGCCGTGGGCGGTCGTGCCGGAGGCGAGCGGCGCGCGGTCCAGCACGGTGACCCGTACGCCGCGCCGGGTGAGCGCCTCGGCGCAGGCCGCGCCGATGATGCCGCTGCCGACCACGACCACGTCGGGGTACGGGGGCCGGGGCGGCGGGTACGGGGAGCCCTGCCGCACCGCCGGTCTCGCCTGGACGTGCCGGTATCGCGTCAACCCGCACCACCGTTCCGCGTCGCGCGTCTGCGTGAAGGGACCCCTCGTGAGAGCGCCGTGACGTTATTGCCGCGTGCCGAAGAGGTCAACACCGCCTGCGCGTGCGCCGGTCGATGGCAGCCACGGCGGGCAGGTGGTGGAGTGGTGGCATGAGCCCCGCGACGCCCCCGCCCCCGCCGTCTCCCGACTCCTCCGCAGGCCCCTCCCCGGCCCCCGCCCTGCGCGACCGCGCCGTCGCGGCAGCCGTCACCCAGGGGCTGGTGAGCGCCGCCGACCCCGTCGCGGGGCTGCTGGACATCACCGGAATCCGCCGTTCCGCCGCCGAATTGCGCGCCGCTTTCGACGAGTTCACCGCGCCCGGCACGCCGGTGCTGCACGCCTTCGCCGTCAAGGCCGCCTCGCTCGTCCCCGTCCTGCGGCTGCTCGCGCAGGAGGGCCTGGGCTGCGAGGTCGCCAGTCCCGGCGAACTGGCGCTGGCCCGCGCGGCCGGTGTGCCGCCGGCCCGCACCGTGCTGGACTCGCCCGCCAAGACCCACGCCGAGCTGCGCGAGGCGCTCGCCCTCGGCATCGCCGTCAACGCCGACAGCTTCGGCGAACTGGACCGCCTGGACGCCCTGACCGCCTCCGCGCCGACCACCTCGCCGCTGGGCCTGCGCGTCAACCCGCAGCTCGGCGGCGGCAGCATCGACGCGATGAGCACCGCCACCGGCACATCGAAGTTCGGCGTGGCGCTGCGCGACGCGGACGCCCGCGAGCGGGTCGTACGGACCTTCCTGGACCGGCCGTGGCTGACCCGGCTGCACGCCCACGTCGGCTCCCAGGGGATGCCGCTGGAGCTGATGGCGGACGGGGTGCGGGTCCTGTACGAGCTGGCCGAGGAGATCAACGAGAAGGCCGCGCGGGCCCAGGTCACCACGCTGGACATCGGCGGCGGCCTGCCGGTGAACTTCGCGTCCGACGCGGTGGCGCCCACGTACCGCGACTACGCCCGGCTGCTGCACCGCACCGTGCCCGGCCTCTTCGACGGCCGGTACGGCCTGGTGACCGAGTTCGGCCGCTCGCTGCTCGCCAAGCACGGCCTGGTCCTGGCCCGTGTCGAGTACGCCAAGTCGGCCGGCGGGCGGCGCATCGCCGTCACCCACGCGGGCGCGCAGGTCGCCACCCGTACGGTCTTCGCGCCGGACGCCTGGCCGGTGCGGGTGGCCGCGTACGACGCGCAGGGGCGCCCCAAGACCGGTGAACCGGTCGCCCAGGACGTCGCCGGGCCCTGCTGCTTCGCGGGCGACCTGGTCGCCCGGAACCGGCCGCTGCCGCCCCTGGAGCCGGGCGACCACGTCGCCCTCCTGGACACCGGCGCGTACTACTTCTCCACCCACTTCGCCTACAACTCGCTCCCGCGCCCCGGCGTGCACGGGTACGCGCCGGGCCCGGACGGCGCCCCGCGCTGGGCGACCGTGCGTGCCGCGCAGCGCCTGGCCGAGCTGGTCGCCGAGAGCGGCGGCGGGTACGGGGACGCGCTCACCCAGCTCTAAAAATCTTGTGCAGCGGGCATGCCGGGCTCATGCGGACCCCCTCCACGGACTCCTCAGGACCGGCCGGCCCGAACGGCCCGAGCGACCCGGACGGCCAGGACACCCCGCTGCGCCGCGCCATCGGTCCCAAACTGCTGATCCTGCTGGTGGTCGGGGACATCCTCGGCACCGGCGTGTACGCCGTCACCGGCAAGGTCGCGGGCAAGGTCGGCGGCGCCCTGTGGCTGCCCTTCGTGATCGGCTTCGGCATCGCCGCGCTGACCGCCGCCTCGTACGTGGAACTGGTCGGCAAGTACCCGAAGGCGGCGGGGGCCGCGCTCTACACGCAGAAGGCGTTCCGGGTGCCGTTCCTGACGTTCCTCGTCGCCTTCATGGTGATGTGCTCGGGCCTGTCCTCGGCGAGTGCCGCGGCCCGCGCCTTCAGCGGCGACTATCTGCGTACCTTCGCCGACCTGCCGCCGACCCTGGTGGCGGTGGTGTTCGTGCTGGCGCTGGCCGCGCTGAACCTGCGCGGTGTGGCGGAGTCGGTCAAGGCGAACGTGGTGCTGACCCTGGTCGAGGTGTCCGGCCTGCTGATCATCATCGGGCTGGGGGTGTACGCGGTCTGGACCGGCGGCGGGGAGCCGGCGCGGCTGGCCGAGCTGGACACCGGCGGTACCGGTTTCGCGGTGCTGACCGGCGTACTGGGCGCCACCGGACTCGCCTTCTTCGCCTTCGTCGGCTTCGAGGACTCGGTGAACATGGCGGAGGAGACCGCGCACCCCGGCCGCAGCTTCCCCCGCGCGATCTTCCTCGGGGTGGGGATCACCGGCACCGTCTACGTCCTGGTGGCCCTGGTCTCGTCGCTGCTGGTCGACCACCGGCGGCTCCAGGAGTCGTCGGCGCCGCTGCTGGAGGTGGTGCACGCGGGCGGCGTGACGTTCCCGCCGACGGTGTTCGCGCTGATGGCGCTGTGCGCGGTCACCAACTCCGCGCTGATCAACATGATGATGGCCTCCCGGCTGTGCTACGGAATGGCCAACGAGCGCATCCTGCCGCGTGCCGTGGCCCGCGTCCTGCCGGGCCGCCGCACGCCCGTCGTCGGCATCGCGCTGACCACGGCGCTGGCCCTGGGGCTGGTCCTCACCGGCGAGATCGAGGGCCTGGGCGACACGACGGCCTTCCTGCTGCTGTGCGTCTTCGCGGTCGTCAACGTGGCGGTGCTGGTGCTGCGCCGCGACCGGGTGCCGCACCACCACTTCCGTACGCCCACCGCCTTCCCGGTGCTCGGTGCCGCCGGGGCTCTCCTCCTGGCCAGTCCGCTGGCCGACCGGGCGGTCGAGGTGTACGTACGGGCCGCCGTGCTGGTGGTGATCGGCATCGCGCTGTGGGGCGTGAACCGGCTCGTGCTGCACGTACGGGGAGAGTGACTCCCGGCCGTCGGAGCAGCTGCCGGACCGGCCGTCAGACCTTCGCCGCCTTCGGCCGGGCCGCCTTCGCCCCGCCGGGGCGCGCGTCCTTGGCCGCCACACCCGTCGTCAGGTAGCCGCGCACGTCCCGCCCGGCGGGCCCGCCGCGTACGGCCGCCTCCGTACGGACCCACAGCAGCGCGTCGTGCTCCCGCTCCCAGCAGCCCAGCCACAGCGCCTTGGCCCACAGCCCGAGGCCCGCCCCGGCCAGCAGCATCCCGCCCGCCGCGGGCAGCGCGAACGAGGAGCCGAGCGCGGCCAGGAAGGCGAGCAGCAGCCACCAGCGGTGGGCCCGCCGCCAGACCCGCAGCGTCACGGCACGGTCCTGGAGGATCGCCGACTTACCGGCCCGGGACGCCGCCTTCGCCAGGCGCGCGTACCGCTTGCGGCGCACCGCGAAGACCGCGTACGCCGCGACGATGAACAGCGCCGCCCCGGCGAACACCCCGATCCGCCGCCCGGTCAGCCCGGGCACCAGCACGCCCGCCCCCGCGGCCAGCACACCCGGCCACCACAGCCACCCGGCCGGCGCCCGTACCAGCACCGCCACCCGCGCCAGCGCAACAGCCCCGCGACCCACGACAACCTCCTCCTCGCTCCACGATCCGGCTACGGATCGACGTCACGGCGGCGGATGGTAGCCAGCCCGTCTGAGAATTCCGTGAAGCCGGCCGTCAGGCCCGTGGAGCGGTGGCGGCTCACTCCACGAACAGCCCCCGCTCGGCCGCCTTCGCGTCGAACTCCTCCAGCCGCGCCTGCGCGTCCGGCAGCGCGTCACACATCGCCTCCAGCAGCACCCGGCCGAGCAGCATCGGCGCGCAGGCCGTGTCGAAGGCGAGGCCGGTGCCGACGGCGGCGGGCAGCAGCAGGTCGGTGTGGCGGGCGACCGGCGCGAAGGCGCTGTCGGCGACCGTCACGACGGTCAGACCGGCGGCGCGCGCGTACTCCAGGGCGTCCACCACCTCGCGCGGGTGGCGCGGCAGCGCGAAGCACAGCAGGGTGCTCGCGCCCGCCTGCACCGCCGCGTCGATGCGGTCGGTGAGCATCGTGCCGCCCTCGTCGAGCAGCCGGACGTCCGGGTGGACCTTGCGGGCGAAGTACGCGAAACCGGCGGCCTGCGCGGTCGCCGCCCGCAGCCCGAGGACCGGCAGCGGCCGGGAGGCCGCGAAGAGCCGGCCCGCCCGGACCACCGGGCCCGGGTCGGCCAGGACCGCCGCGAGGTGCCGCAGATTGTCGATCTCGGCCTGTACGGCCTGCTGGTACTCGTTGCTCGCCTCGGTGCCGCGCGCCGTCGCGGCGGGCACGACCTCCCGCAGGTGCTTGCGCAGCGCCGGGTAGCCGTCGAAGCCGAGGGCGACCGCGAAGCGGGTCACCGAGGGCTGGCTGACCCCGGCCAGTTCGGCGAGTTCGACGCTGGAGAGGAAGGGCGCGTCGGCGGCCCGGCGCACCATGCAGTGCGCGATACGCCGCTGGGTCGGGGTGAGGCGGTGCCCTTCGAAGAGCTTCTGGAGACGCGCCGCCGTGCCGGTGGCCGCTCCAGGGCCGGGCTCCGGCGTTCCGTGCGCCCCCTGGCTGCCGTGCACCCCCCGCGTGCCCGCTTCCGCCGCCGTGCCGCCGCGGTCCTCGCCGCCGTCCCCGTTCATCGCTGCCTCCCGGCCGTGTTCGCGGCCGTGCTCCCGGCCTTCGTGTCGTTCCTGGTCGTGCGGGGCGGCGGCGTACCGCGCGGGTCCCGTCCCGCCGCCCGACTGTACGTAATCGGGACGCGCTCCCCGCCCCTTTCCCCCCGCTTCACAGCGCCGCCGGCCCGTCCAGCAGCCCCTCCGCCACCACCACGTCCGCCGCCGGCGGCCGATCCGCCATCCGCGCGTCCAGCGCACCGGCGGCCTGGGCGAGGGTGAGGGCGTTGCTGCTGATGAAGGCGAGGGCGTCATAGCCGTCCGCGCCGAGACCGCGCCCGTCGAGGGCGACCGTGCGCGCGGGCCCGGCGGGGCCGTCCGCGGCGGGTGTACGGCCGGGCCGTCTGTCCTGGTCCGGAGTCCGGGACGGCATGGTGCGCGGCTCCCTTCCCCGACAGCCCTTATTCACTCACTGATGACTCTGCATGACGATATACAGTCGGGCAAGAGTGCGGGGCGTGGTCGGGCAAGAGGGCAGGACCGCGGGGTACGGCCGGGCAGCACCGCGGGACCGCGGAGCCGGCACCACGAACGTCCGGCGCCCCCTCACACCCGTACCGCCGACCCCCGCTCGCTCAGCCGCGGCGCGCACAGCATCCGCTTGCGCCGGACGCGCCGCCCCTCGACGGCCGCGACGGCCAGCCGTGCCGCCTCCGCGGCGATGCCGGCGAGTCCCCAGTCCAGTGTCGTCAAGGGCGGGGTGAGCACCTGGGAGACGGGGTGGTCGTCGAAGCCGACCACCGAGACGTCCCGGCCGACCGCCAGCGATGCCTCGGCCGCCGCCGCGTAGACCCCGTACGCGATCGAGTCGGAGAAGCAGAACACCGCCGTCGGCTTCACCCCGCCCGGCCCGCCACCGCCCAGCACGCGCCGCGCGACCGCCGTCGCCTCGCCCAGTTCCTGCGCGCACGGCAGGACTTCGGCGGTGATGCCGAGGCGCCCGGCCGCCTCCCTCACGTACACGTCGGCGGGCCGGTCGGGGGTGGACGGGCCGGTCGGCGTCAGGACGGTGACCCGGCGGTGGCCCAGCCCCACCAGGTACTCCAGTACGGCGTCGATCCCGGCGCGGTTGTCGAACAGCACCTCGCCCGCCGTACGGGCGCGGCGCAGCGAGTCCCCGATGGAGACCACCGGCACCGCCTCGGCGATCTGCGCCCAGCCCGCCGCCGAGGGGTCGACCGGTGACACCAGGAGGCCGTCGACGCGCTGGTCGCGCAGTTGTTTGGCCAGGGCGAGTTCGCGCTGCGGGTCGCCGCCCGCGTCGAGGATCAGGGCGTAGCGGTCGCCCGCGAGCAGCTCCCGCCCTATCGCCGCCATCAGCTGCTGCTGCCACAGGTCCTGGAGGTCCCCGGCCAGCACACCGACCATGCTGGTCCGGCCGCTGGCCAGGGCGCGGGCGATGGGGTCCGCCTCGTAGCCGAGTTCGGCGGCGGCCTTGCGCACCCGCTCCTCGGTCTCCTTGGAGACGTGCGTGCCGCGCAGGGCGTAGGAGACGGCGGCGGTGGAGAGCCCGGTGGCCTCGGCCACCTCGCGGAGGGTGGGGCGCTTACGGGGCCTGACCATGCCGGAAGCCTACCCAAGGCAGCGGCGTCTCCCGCGTGTTGCTTCGCCCGCCCGCCGCCGGGTGCGCGCGGGCGCCCCTGCCGTTCCCTTGACGCCGTTCCGGTTAATCGCTTCACTCAATCGCATCACTGAAGCGGTTAACCTCCTCCACCCACGGGAGGAAGTCCGTGCCTTCCGACGTCCACCAGCACGTGTGGCCACCGCGGTTCACCGACCTGCTGCGCACCCGCCGCGCACCGCCCCGCCTGGACGGCTGGACGCTGCACCTGCCCGGCGAACCCCCGTACACCGTCGATCCCGCCGACCACGACCTCACCGCCCGGACGGAACGGGCCCGCGCCGACGGGCTCGACCGGGCCCTGCTCTGCCTCTCCAGTCCGCTCGGCGTCGAATTCCTGCCGCCCGCCGAGGCCGTCCCGCTGCTCGACGCCTTCCACGAGGGCGCGCTCGCGCTGCCCGCGCCCTTCGGCGTCTGGGCCTCTCCCTGCCTGTCCGCCCGGATTCCCGACCCCGCCTCCGTCGTGCGGCTGCTGCGCAGCGGCTGCGTCGGGCTGCAACTCCCCGCCACCGCCTTGCTCGACGCCGCCGGGTGGGCCCGTTGCGCGTCTTTTCTCGATGCCGCGGAACACCTGGGCAGGCCCCTGTTCATCCACCCCGGGCCCGCTCCCCCGGCCCCGCCGGGCAGCCCTCCGTGGTGGCCCGCCCTGGTCCCGTACCTCCAGCAACTGCACGCCGCCTGGTTCGCCTTCCGCGCCTTCGGCCGCCCCCGCCATCCGCGCCTGCGCGTCTGCTTCGCCGCTCTCGCGGGCCTCGCCCCGCTGCACGGCGAACGGCTCGCCGCGCGCGGCGCCCGGGACCGCGGGCGCGTCGATCCCGGCGTCTTCTACGACACCTCCTCCTACGGCACACGCGCCGTGGACGCGGTCGTCCGCGCCGTCGGCATCGACGCCCTGGTGCACGGCAGCGACCGCCCGTACGCCGTACCGGACGTGCCCGACCTCGGCGCCACCGCCGTGCACGCCCTGCGCACCGCCAACCCCGCCCGCCTCCTCGGCCCGGCGTAAGGAGCCCGCACATGTCCCCCGAGGTCCCCGCGGCACCCCCGCCGCACGACGTCCCCGCGCTCTTCACCGCCCTCCCCGCCCGCAACCTCGGCAAGCGCGAACTGCGCACCCTGGTCGACCGGCTGGCCGCCGCGCCCGGCCTCTGGCGCGGCGAGGTCGCCTTCTCCGACGCCGAGCGGCACTACGCCTCCCTGCACCGCGACACGTACGTGGACGTCTGGCTGCTGTGCTGGACCCGGCAGAACGACACCGGCTGGCACGACCACGACCTCTCGTCCGGCGCGGTCCGGGTCGTCCAGGGCGTGCTGACCGAGTCCAACCCGCGGATCGGCGGCGCGCACCTGGCCGCCCCCGTCCGGGCCGGCGCCTCCTTCTGCTTCGGCCCGGACCACATCCACCGGCTCACCGGCGCCACCGACGACGCGGTGTCCCTGCACGCGTACTCGCCGCCGCTGTGGCGTCTGGGGCAGTACGCCATCACCGAAGACGGGCTGATGCGCCGTCTCTCCGTCTCGTACGCGGACGAGCTGCGCCCGCTGGAGCCCACCGCCTGCCCGGATCTCCGTACGCCCGCGTCCCGGACCGCGCCCACGGCCGTACCCGGAGGCCCCGGCACCACCTTTCCCGGTCCCGGGTATTGATTTTTCCATTCACCCACACTGATCCTGCATGAACTCATACAGCCGATGCGCGGAAGAGGGCAGCCGATGGCGGCAGTGGTGGAACAGCGCACGATCGACGTCGTCCCGGACGACGAACGCCACGGCACGCCGGTCAGCCAGTTCACCCTGTGGCTCGGCGCCAACCTCCAGATCACCGCCGTCGTCACCGGCGCGCTGGCCGTCGTCTTCGGTGCCAACGCCTTCTGGTCCCTGATCGGCCTGCTGCTCGGCAACCTCCTCGGCGGCGCGGTCATGGCGCTGCACTCCGCCCAGGGGCCACGGCTCGGCCTGCCGCAGATGATCACTTCCCGGGCCCAGTTCGGGGTGCGCGGCGCGGTGGTGCCGCTGGCCCTGGTCATCGTGATGTACATCGGCTTCTTCGCCAGCGGCACGGTCCTGGCCGGGCAGGCGGTCGGCGAGCTGACGCACCTGGGCGCCACCCCGGGCATCGTCGTCTTCGCCGTGGTCACCGCCGTCGCCGCCGCGGTCGGCTACCGGCTCGTCCACATCCTGGGCCGCGTCGCCAGCATCGTCTGCGCGCTGGCCTTCCTCTACCTCGGCGCGCGCCTGCTGGAACGGGCCGACCTGGCCGTACTCCTGCACGACCGGTCCTTCTCCTTCCCGCTCCTCCTCCTCGCCGTCTCGCTGTCCGCCTCCTGGCAGCTGGCCTTCGGCCCGTACGTCGCCGACTACTCCCGCTACCTCCCCCGGCACACCTCCACCCGTGCCACCTTCTGGTGGACGCTGTCCGGCTCGGTCCTCGGCTCGCAGTGGTCGATGACCTTCGGCGCGCTCGCCGCCGCCGCGGCCCCCGCCGCCTTCGTGGGCCACGAGGTCTCCTACGTCGTCTCCCTGGGCGGCACCGGCCTGATCGCCTCGGCGCTGTACTTCGTCATCGCCCTCGGCAAGCTGACCATCAACGTGCTGAACACCTACGGCGGTTTCATGTCGCTGGTCACCAGCGTCAGCGGCTTCCGCAAGCCGGGGGCGCCCGGCGCCGGAGGCAAGGGGAGCACTGTCACGCCACGCGGCCGGGCCGTCTACATCACCGGCATCATGCTCGCGGGCACCGCCGTCGCCCTGCTCGGCAAGGACTCCTTCCTCACCTCGTTCAAGGACTTCCTGCTGTTCCTGCTGACCTTCTTCACGCCCTGGTCGGCGATCAACCTGGTGGACTACTACCTGATCTCCAAGGAGCGGTACGACATCCCGGCGCTCAGCGACCCGGCGGGCCGCTACGGCGCCTGGAACGGCCGGGCGCTGGCGGTGTACGCGGCCGGGGTGCTGGCCCAGTTCCCCTTCCTGGCCACCCACTTCTACACCGGCCCGCTGGTCTCCCCGCTCGGCGGCGCCGACCTCTCCTGGCTCGTCGGCCTGGCCGTACCCGCCGTCCTGTACTGGGCCGTCGCCCGCCACGACACCGGCCGCATCCCGCCCGCCGGCGCCCAGGAGCCGGGTTCCACCCCCACGAATACGGGGGAAAGCCCTACCGCGCGGCCCGCTTCCCGTCCGTAATCTCGGCAGCATGGCTACCCATGACCCGGAGTTGCGGAAAGAACTCGACGCGACCCTGCAGACCCGCAAGGAGCTGGGGCCGGAGTACGAGTCGGAGTTGGTCGAGCGCTTCCTGGAGAAGCTCGACACGTCGGTCGACCAGCGGGTGCGCCGGCAGTTCGCCCAGCAGCAGATGCAGGTCGCGCGCGGCGCGCAGCCGCCCCGTCCACGGTCCGAGCCCGGCAACGGCTACGGCGAGCGCTTCGGCTTCGCCACCGTCTCCCTGGTGCTGGCGATCCCGCTGTCCGCGATCGGCGCGGCCCACGCGGACCTGATCGGGATGCTGGTCAGCTGGGCCGGGATCGTCGGCGTCAACGCGCTGCACACCTCCGGCCTCTTCGGGTGGGCGGCGCCCGGGAAGCGCAAACGGGAGGCGGACGGATGGGACTGAGCCGCCCGGCGCGCGGGCCGGGCGGCGGCCGGCGCACGGGTCGTTCCGCGGACCGGCGCGCGGGTCGTTCCGCGGATCGGCGCGCGGGGCGTTGCGCGAGCCGGCGCGCGAGTCCGGGCGCGGACCGGCGCGAAGGCCGGTGCGCGGGGACCGCCGCACCCCGGCCGGAGCCGGGGGCGGGACGACGGCGGTCCCCGCGGGGACGCGGACCGGGTCAGGGCCGGTCGTCGCGTCCGGGCGATCTGCGGAAGGTCCGGGAGCCGCTCCGGAAGTCCGTATCGCCACCGTCACCACTGTGCCGGGCCCGTGTTAAGCCCGTGCTGCGGGCGCGTGACGCATACGTAGCCCTTGCGGTCTCCGCCCGTTTCCTGACGGCCACTTGACGCCGGCTGTCCTCGGCGCCGCGCACCGCCCGTCCCGGGCTCCCCGGCGTCCCCGTGCTTACGCCTGCTTGGCGTCCCGCGCCAGGAAGGCGAGCAGGTCCTGCCGGCTCACCACGCCCGTCGGCTTGCCCTCGACGAGCACGATCGCCGCGTCCGCCTTCTCCAGGACCGCCATCAGGTCACCGACCGGCTCGCCCGAGCCGACCTGCGGCAGCGGCGGGCACAGGTGCTTCTCCAGCGGGTCGTCGAGCGACGCGCGCTGCGCGAACAGCGCGTCCAGCAGCTCGCGCTCCACGACCGAGCCGACGACCTCCGCCGCCATCACGTCGGGGTGCCCGGCGCCCGGCTTGACGATCGGCATCTGCGAGACGCCGTACTCGCGCAGCACCTCGATGGCCTCGCCGACCGTCTCCTCCGGGTGCATGTGGACCAGCGAGGGCAGCGCGCCCTCCTTGTGCCGCAGCACGTCGCCGACGCGTGCCGCGGGACCGGCGTCCTCCAGGAAGCCGTAGTCCGCCATCCACTCGTCGTTGAAGATCTTGCTGAGGTAGCCGCGGCCGCTGTCCGGCAGCAGGACCACCACCACGTCGTCCTCACCGAGCCGCTCGGCGACCTCCAGGCCCGCCACGACCGCCATGCCGCAGGAGCCGCCGACCAGCAGGCCCTCCTCCTTGGCCAGGCGCCGGGTCATCTGGAAGGCGTCCTTGTCCGAGACCGGCACGATCTCGTCGGCGACCGTCCGGTCGTAGGCGCTCGGCCAGAAGTCCTCACCGACGCCCTCGATCAGGTACGGACGGCCCGAGCCGCCGCTGTAGACCGAGCCCTCCGGGTCGGCGCCGACGACCTTGACCCGGCCCTCGCTGGCCTCCTTCAGGTAACGGCCGGTGCCGCTGATGGTGCCGCCGGTGCCGACGCCCGCGACGAAATGAGTGATCTTTCCCTCGGTCTGTTCCCACAGCTCGGGACCGGTCGTCTCGTAGTGCGAACGCGGGTTGTTCGGGTTGCTGTACTGGTCCGGCTTCCAGGCGCCCGGCGTCTCACGGACCAGCCGGTCCGAGACGTTGTAGTACGAGTCCGGGTGCTCCGGGTCCACCGCCGTCGGGCAGACCACGACCTCGGCGCCGTACGCCCGCAGCACGTTGATCTTGTCCGTGGACACCTTGTCCGGGCAGACGAAGATGCACTTGTAGCCCTTCTGCTGGGCCACGATCGCCAGGCCCACCCCGGTGTTTCCCGAGGTCGGCTCCACGATGGTGCCGCCCGGCTTCAGCTCGCCGGACTTCTCGGCGGCCTCGATCATCCGTACGGCGATCCGGTCCTTCACGGAGCCGCCCGGGTTGAAGTACTCGACCTTCACCAGGACGGTCGCCCGGATCCCCCGGGTGACGTTCCTGAGCTTCACCAGCGGGGTGTTGCCGACGAGCTCGATCATGGATTCGTAAAACTGCACGGTGGTCTCCGCTGTCGGGGGCGCGCTGTCCTGCGCCCATCCGACCAGCCTATTGCCCGCCCCTCATGGAGTCGCCGCGCGTTGCACGGCCCGCCCGACGGGGCACCACCTTGGTACGGCACTTCTCGCCGCCGCCACCACGACGCCCCGGCCCGGGCCCCGCGGCCCGCCTCCGCCACCGACTCCGCCCGCCGCTCCGACTCCGTCCGCCCGTCACTCCGCACGACATTCCGTACGTTTTCGCACGCACTGCACGGGGAGGTGCCCGGCCTATGCCGATGACGATGTCCAGGGCGAGGGTGGCACGGCGGATCGCCGCCGCCGCCGCGGTGGGCGGCGGCGGGATCGGTCTGCTCGGCGTGGCCGGTGTCGGCCTGCTGCTGACCGAGGTCCGCCTCGCCCGCCGTACGGTCGGCGGCTCCAGCGCCCAGCCGCCCTGCGCGGACGGCCGCTACGGCTCCGCCTTCGCCCACCGCACCGACCGGCCCGCGCTGCGCCTGGGCTTCCTCGGCGACTCCACGGCCGCCGGACAGGGCGTCCACCGCCCCCGCCAGACCCCGGGCGCCCTGCTCGCCTCCGGGCTGGCCGCCGTCGCGGAGCTGCCGGTCGACCTGCACAACGTGGCGCTGCCCGGCGCCCAGTCCGACGACCTCGACCGGCAGGTCACGCTCGTCCTGGCGGGGCCGGGGCCCACGCCCGACGTCGTCGTCATCATGATCGGCGCCAACGACGTCACCCACCGGATGCCGCCGGCCCGCTCGGTGCGCCTGCTGTCCGACGCGGTCCGCCGGCTGCGCGAGGCGGGCTGCGCCGTGGTCGTCGGCACCTGCCCCGACCTGGGCACCATCGAGCCGGTCTACCAGCCGCTGCGCTGGGTCGCCCGCCGCCTGTCCCGGCAGCTGGCCGCCGCACAGACCATAGGGGTGGTGGCGCACGGCGCCCGTACGGTCTCCCTCGGCGACCTGCTGGGACCCGAGTTCGAGGCGCACCCCCGCGAACTGTTCGGCCCCGACAACTACCACCCCTCCGCCGAGGGCTACGCCACCGCCGCGATGGCCGTCCTGCCCACCCTTTGCGCCGCACTCGGCCTGTGGCCCGAAGAGGAGCACCCGGAGCCGTACCGCCGCGAAGGCATCCTCCCGGTGGCCGAGGCCGCCGCCCAGGCCGCGGACGAGGGCGGCACCGAAGTCACCGCCACCCGCGCCCCCTGGGCCCTGCTCAAACACCGCAGGCGGCGGCAGATCCCCACACCGGAGCCGACGGAGGCCGCAGAGAGGACCAGCCCGTCCCGGGGCACCTCCCAGCGCTGAGCGGGAAAGCTCACGGACGAGCAAGACGAAATCGCCCGGGCCGGCAAAACCGGCCGGCCCGGCGTTCGAGGACGAGCGAGCGAAACCGGCCGACCCGTCACTTGAGGACGAGCCAAGCAAACCCAGCCCGTCCAGCGCTTGAGAACGAACCAAGCGAAACCAGCCCGTCCGGCGCTTGAGAACGAACCAAGCAAGATCAGCCCGTCCGGCGCTTGAGGACGAGCGAAGCGAAACCAGCCCGTCCGGCGCTTGAGGACGAGCGAAGCGAAACCAGCCCGTCCGGCGCTTGAGGACGAGCGAAGCGAAACCAGCCCGTCCGGCGCTTGAGGACGCCCGCCGCAGGCGCACCGTGCCCGCAGACACACATACGCCGCACCCCCATCCCCCGCAGCCAAGCGCAGCGATAAGCACCCGCTTAGAAAAGAGTTCCGCATCACAAGCGCTACCGCGTGACCTCCGCCCTACGGCCGGGTAACTTCCCCCTCAGCCCTGCCAGTCCTCCCCCTGGAGCCGTCATGCCCGAAGCCGTGATCGTTTCGACCGCCCGCTCCCCGATCGGCCGCGCCTTCAAGGGCTCCCTGAAGGACGTACGGCCGGACGACCTGACCGCCGGCATCATCCAGGCCGCCCTCGCCAAGGTCCCCGCGCTCGACCCGGAGGACATCGACGACCTGATGCTCGGCTGCGGCCTGCCCGGCGGCGAGCAGGGGCACAACCTGGGCCGGATCGTCGCCGTGCAGATGGGCATGGACCACCTGCCCGGCTGTACGGTCACCCGCTACTGCTCGTCCTCCCTCCAGACGACCCGGATGGCGCTGCACGCCATCAAGGCGGGCGAGGGCGACGTCTTCATCTCGGCCGGCGTGGAGACCGTCTCGCGCTCCGTGAAGGGCACCTCGGACGGGATGCCCGAGACCCACAACCCGCTGTTCGCGGACGCCGAGGCGCGTACCGCCGCCCGCGCCGAGCAGGAGGGCGTCGACTGGCACGACCCGCGCGCGGACGGCCTGCTGCCCGACCCGTACATCGCGATGGGGCAGACCGCGGAGAACCTGGCCCGCGCCAAGGGCGTCACCCGCCAGGACATGGACGAGTTCGGCGTACGGTCCCAGAACCTCGCCGAGCAGGCGATCAAGAACGGCTTCTGGGAGCGCGAGATCACCCCGGTGACCACGCCGGACGGCACGGTCGTCAGCACGGACGACGGCCCGCGCGCGGGCGTCACCCTCGAAGGCGTTCAGGGCCTCAAGCCGGTCTTCCGCCCCGACGGCCTGGTGACGGCGGGCAACTGCTGCCCGCTCAACGACGGCGCCGCGGCCCTCGTGATCATGTCCGACACCAAGGCCCGCGAGCTGGGCCTGACGCCGCTCGCCCGGATCGTCTCCACCGGCGTCAGCGGCCTGTCGCCGGAGATCATGGGCCTCGGCCCGGTCGAGGCGTCCCAGCAGGCCCTGCGCCGCGCGGGCCTGGGGATCTCCGACATCGACCTGGTGGAGATCAACGAGGCGTTCGCCGCGCAGGTGATCCCCTCGTACCGGGACCTCGGCATCGACCTGGACCGGCTGAACGTCAACGGCGGCGCGATCGCTGTGGGCCACCCCTTCGGGATGACCGGCGCCCGCATCACCACCACCCTGATCAACTCCCTCCAGTGGCACGACAAGCAGTTCGGCCTGGAGACGATGTGCGTGGGCGGCGGCCAGGGCATGGCCATGGTCGTCGAGCGCCTGAGCTGACCCCGGCCGGCGGGGCGCCGTCCACGGCGGACGGCGCCCGGCCGACGGGTACGGACCGCGGACGCGCCCCGGTTCCGCGACCGTCCGTGTCCGTACGTCCCCCATCCGCGCCACACCCGCACCCTGTGTCCCAACTGACGTACACAGAGCGACCGTCGGTGAGCTGGGTCACCGGTTGACGAGATCGCGATCAAATCGCCCCCAGGATTGTGACCAAACCCCCCACGTGGCCACGTCCTCGCAGGTCAGCGCGGTGTCACCCGAACGCACCAGGACCGAATCCCCGCCCGGTCGAGGACCTGCGGCACTGGGCCCGGTCGCCGACGACCGGCAGCCTGATGTAGGAAGTCGGGGGACATTCTGCTAATGGGAGTACGTCAGTGAGCGCCATCACTCTTGCCCTGCTGCTGGCCGCGGCGGTCGCCGTGGCCCTGGGAGCGGCCGCCCTGTACACCGCCCACGCGCTGCGCCGCCAGGTCACCGGGCTGCGCGCCGAGCTCCTCGCCGCGTACGCGGACGCCCGCGCCGAGGCACGCGCGCAGTCCGCCGCGCCGAGCATCCCCGCCGCCCGCACCACCCCGGACGCGGGGCACGCGCTCGCCGACATACGGGCCGCCGTCGCCGACGCGCTGGCCGAGGAGCGGGAGCGCGAACTCGCCGAGGCCCGCGCGTTCTGGGCCGCCCAGGAGGCCAGGGACGCCGCCGACGCCCCGTCCCTGATGGGCCCGCTGGACGGCGGCATCGACCACTTCGACCCGCACGAGCGCCTCGACGACGTGTACTTCCTGCCCCGGCAGGCGGACCTCGCCGGGCTGGAGCCGCTGCTCGGCCCGGACGCGCCGCACGCCGCCGACGGGCCGGGCGCCCTGGAGGCGCTGGAGGTGGAGGCGCTGGAGAGCGAGGCCGCCGAGGAGGCGGAGTCCGCCGAGCTGGCCGCCGCGCGCCGGCGCCACCCCTCGCACCCGGACTTCACCCCGGCTCCCGCCGTCGGTGACCACGAGCGCACCGTCGGCCGCCTGGAGGAGCTGGCCCGCGACCGCACCCCGCTCGCGGACGTCCGCCCCGGCCCGCTCGGCACCCTGGACGTCTACGTCTTCACCGACGGCACCACGATCTGCATGACGCCCGGCCACCGCGAGACCGCCGAGCGCGTCGCCGCGGCCCTCCGCGCGGGCAGCGCCCCCGTCCTCCTGGGCGGCTCCGGCATCTCCGGCGCCTACGCCCTGACCTTCTCCTGGGGCCCCGCCACCACCGACAGCGTCTACATCCTCGCGGACCGCGTCATCGCGTCCCTCTGAAAATCGTCCCGCCCGCGCCGTAATACGTCCTGCCCGCGCCGGAGAACGTCCTGCCCGCGCCGGAAAACGTCCCGCCCGCGCCGAAGAATCCGGCCGGAAGCAGCCGTTCCCCGGGGGCTCAGCAGCGCGCCGAGGCCCCCCGCACCAGCTCCACCGCCGCCGCCAGCGCGCGCTCGTCGCCGGCGGCGCGTACCGCCTCCACCAAGTCGTGCCCGGCCACCGCCACTTGGTCACCGACCGCGAACATCCCGGCGTCCGGGATCTCCCGGGGCTCCCGTCCCGGCTCCTCGACGTGCTGCGCCCGTACCGCCAACTCACGGGCCAAGGCGAGCGCTTCGGCCGCCGCGCCGCGCGCCAGGGCGCTCTGCGGCAGCGCCCGCAGGCGGTCGGCGAGGGCTTCCACGGCAGTCTGCAAAGGCATCACGTCAAGCACAGGCCGAGCTTATGCGCCACTCCCGGGTGGTTGCCAACACCCCAACGGTCAGGCACGGTGGGCTGAAGGACCAGCATCGAACGCGTCCGGAGGCGCCGATGTCTCAACTCTTCTCCGAAGAGACCCACCGGAACCTGCTCTCCCGCATCCCCCACTGCACCGGCCGCGAAGTCTCCGACTGGCTTCGCACGGTGGATGAAGGCCCCGCTCTCTTCCGCTTCGAGGAGAAGGTCAGCTGGCTCCGGGGCGAGCACAATCTCGCTTACGGGCACGCCAAGGCGATCGTCCACGAATACGACCTCAGGCGCGCCGCGCGCAAGCTTTAGCCGTGCCCGCCGAGAGACATGGCGAAGGGCCCGTGGGAACGCCCACGGGCCCTTCGTCAGGTCTCCGGCCGGGTCACCGCGGCGGGCGTCGCCCGCCGCGGTGCCCGCCTCAGTCCCGGAGGATCGAGATCAGCCGCAGCAGCTCCATGTAGATCCACGCCAGCGTCACGGTCAGGCCGAACGCGGCCAGCCAGGACTCCTCGCGCGGAGCGCCGTAGGCGATGCCGTCCTCGACCTGCTTGAAGTCCAGGGCCAGGCACAGCGCGCCGAGCACCACGCCGACGACGCCGAACAGGATGCCCAGGCCGCCGCTGCGGAAGCCGAGGCCGTCACCGCCGCCGAAGGCCATGAACAGCACGTTGACGAACGACAGCAGCACGAAGCCGAGCAGCGCGATCATCAGGTACCGCGTGAAGCGGGCGGTGACCCGCACGATGCGGGTCTTGTAGGCGATGAGCATGGCGACGAAGACCGCCATGGTGCCCATCACGGCCTGCATGGGCGCGCCGGCCAGCTTCGGCACGTCGTTGATCGCGCCGCTGAGCGCGCCGAGGAACAGGCCCTCGAACGCGGCGTAGGTCAGGATCAGGGCCGGCGAGGGCTTGCGCTTGAAGGACTGGACGAACGCCAGCACCATCGCGATCAGCCCGGCGCCGACGGCGAAGCCGAGGCTCTTGGTCAGGAAGATCCAGCCGACGGCCGCACCGGCGATCACGGTGCCGAGCGTCATGCCGGTACGCAGCACGACGTCGTCCATCGTCATCCGACGGGTCTGCGGCGCGTACTGCGGCGTCTGGGTGCCCGGCGCGGCATCCTGGGCGTACGGGTTGCCGCCCTGGGCGTACGGGTTGGTCCCGGCGTAAGGGTTCGCTGCGGCCCCGGCCTGCGGCGGCGCGTCGAAGCCCGCGTAGCCGTTGTTGTCGCGGCTGAACCCCCGTCGCGAGAAGACCGGGTTGCTGCTCCTCATCTCACTCCTCCATGGCCGCCGTGCGCGGCCTTCCCACAAGGGTAATGGCTTGGCAAAAGCACGTTCTAGTTCTTGAGCAGGATCTTCACCGCAACTTCGGGTGATCAATCCCGCACGGGGACGATTCCCCCGGTGGATCACGTCCGTAGGACGTACGGGAGGCCGAGAAGGTGCCCGGACGCCGTTGAGGGACCGTACGCGGGTGGCGTGCGGTCCCTCAACGGGTTTCGGCGGCCGGCGGGCGGCCGCCGGACGGGTCACTCGTTGTTGACGCCGTTCTGGGAGAGGATCGGCAGCTTGTCGATGAGGTGCGACAGCGCCTGGTCCTGCTGGGACTCGGTCGAGTTCTCGACACACTGCTGGTGCTGGTCCGAGGACAGGATGTCCTGCACGCCGATGTTGACCAGGGCCACGATGTTCTGGACGTTCGTGACCGGGATGCCGATGCACAGCTTGTTCAGCGAGTCACCGATGAGCGTGGCGTCCGGGCTCATGTCGCCCTCGGTGCCGCCGTTGCCGAATGCCTGCGCCGAGTGGTTGCCGTTCGCCGTTCCGGTGTTGCGGCCGTCGCCCACCGCCATGGCCTGCGGAGCGGCCGCCGCGGAGATACCGACCAGAGACGCAGCAACCGCCACGCTCGCCATCATCTTGTTCATCTCGAAACCCCTTCAGGAAATGAACTCCCATGACGAAGGGAGCCCTGTAAGAAACAACCCGGCGCAGCCCGGAAAGTTGCGCATCATCACCCGAACAGATCGACATTCCAGCGTCCTGCCCGAAATGCCACTCTTCCGTGTGGGCTTTCGGCAGCACGTTCCGGGGACGATTCTCCCGGCCCCGCCGGACAGCGAAAGGACAAGGCTTACCGCATGGTCGCCCCCGTGGACGCGATGCGCGTGAAAGAGGAAATCGTCGCGGCGGTGCGCCGCGGCGACGACGCCGGCGTCGACACCCTGCTCGGCCGCTTTGCCCGGGTCGCCGATCTGGAAGCGCTGATGAGTCTGCGCAGAGCTCTGCTGGAACAGCCGGACGAGTGCGGCTGACCTCGGCACGCGCACCGGCCCCGGGAAAACACCGCAGGGAAAAGGGCCCGCGCCGCCGGACGGCGACAGCGCGGGCCCTCACCCCGGTCACGCGGCGACGGCACCCGTCACTGGTTGTTGGTGCCGTTGACGGAGAGGACCGGCAGCTTGTCGATGAGGTGCGACAGCGGCCCGTCGCCCTGGACCTGGGTCGAGTTCTCGACACACTGCTGCTTCTGGTCCGAGGACAGCAGATCCTGCACACCCACGTTGACCAGGCCCACGACGTTCTGCACGTTGTCGATGGGCACCGCGATGCAGGGCTTGTTGAAGGAGCCCTGGATGAGCGCGAACTGCGGGCTCATGTTCCCCATCGTGGAGAAGTTGCCGTACGTCTGGGCCGCGCCGTTGCCATTGACCGTGGTGACCTTGCGGTGGTCTCCGACGGCCGATGCTTCTGGAGCGGTGGCGGCCGCGATACCGACAATGGAAGCAGCCGTGGCCACTGTTGCCAGCGCCTTGTTGATCATATGTGATCCTTCGCGTTTCGGGATGCTCTTTACCCGGGGGCAGTGTGCACAACTCGGTGTGACGAGCTTGGTTGTGCTCCATCACTCAAATGATTTCGCGTACAACTGAGCGGCACAGTTGTACCGCGGGCCGGGCCTTACTTACGGGCCGGCTTGGCCACCTCGACGCCCCTGAGCCCCGGCGTCTTCTGAGTGACATCCCCGACGGTGTTCAGCAGCTTCTTCGTGGCAGTGGAACTCTGCAGATCACTGGAGGTGTTCTCGACGGTCCGGACCACCGGATCGAGCTGCCGGCCGTCCAGCTGCTTGTTCTTCAGGGCGTCCGCAAGACCACCGTTCAGGCTGAAACTCGGCACCTGCCCCGGTGCACCGGCGAAAACGGGGGACGCCGCTCCCAGAGCCATGACGGAACCGGCCAGAAACGCGGCCGTCTTCGCGTACTTCACTTTCCGCTGTCCTTTCCTGAGCGGTGCTGGCGACCGCCGCGGCCGAAAACTTCGCGCGGCCTCCCCGGCTCTCTCCGGACCACCGCTTTTTCGGTGTTCAACAATGTCGGCCCGAAAGAGAAACCCATCCGTTTCACCACTTCCCGGCCCCCTCCGACGCGAAGGGCCCCGGCACGCTTGGCTGGCGCGCCGGGGCCTTTCGCTCCATCCACTGCTACCCGTTCGACGCGGTGCGTCAGTCGTTGACGCAGGTGTTGCCGAACGCCGGGTTCAGCAGACCGATGATGTCGATCGAGTTCCCACAGAGGTTGATCGGGATGTGGATCGGGACCTGGAGAACGTTGCCGGAGAGGACGCCGGGGGAGTTCTGGGCGGCGCCCGAGGTACCCGCGTCGGCGAACGCCGGAGTGGCGGCTCCGGCCGCCATGAGCGTTCCAGCAGCGACTGCGGCAACCTTCGCGTACTTCACTTTCAGCCCTTTCCGCAGCGGAGTCTGAAACGGTCACGTCCTTCGTGCCGCACGGGCGCCCTCTAGATCGCCCGTAACACCGCTACCAATATGTGTAACGATTCGTCCGCGCCGACGAAACTCCTGCGAAGTCGATTTTCACGAGGAATCGCCCGAATGGTTCAGCGCGGCACAGATAGAAGAGTGGGGTAATGCGGGGACTGCTCGCGCTTTTTTAAAGCGCAAAGGCCCGAGTCGTTCAGGAGGAGAGAACCGACGCCCCGGGCCTTTTACGGCAGACCGGCTCAGCTGTTGTTGACGCCGTTCTCGGACAGCAGCGGGAGCTTGTCGATGATGTGCGACAGCGGCTGGTCGCCCTGCGACTCGGTCGAGTTCTCGACACACTGCTGGTTCTGGTCCGAGGACAGGATGTCCTGCACGCCGACGTTGACCAGGGCCACGATGTTCTGCACGTTCGTGATCGGGATGCCGATGCAGGGCTTGTTGAGCGTGCCTTCGATCAGGCTCAGCTGCGGGGCCATGTCGCCCTCGGTGCTGGAGTTGCCGAACGCCTGCCCTGCACCGTTGCCGTTGGCTGTCGACGTGCCACGACCGTCACCGACCGCCATGGCCTGCGGAGCCGCCGCGGCCGAGACGCCGACGATGGACGCAGCTACGGCCGTCGTGGCCAGGAACTTCTTGATCACGATTCACCCTTCTCGAAGCGGAGTGCCCGTTTCCGGAGCGTCCTGGACAACTCGCGTCCGCCAGTTCAGTTTCGCCGGTTCACCCGAATGCCACGAAACCGTAGACACATATCACCGCGCCATCGCCCGCCCGGGTGCGCATGCGCCAATCAAAAGCCCCCGACTCCGGGCAGCCGTCGTCAAAATCGCGAAAATGAGCGAAACCGCCATCGGCTCCGCCCACCGTGCCATTCCCCGCCCCGGCTGTCATAATCCCGCCGCACAGAGAAAGGCCCCGCGACACGCGGGGCCTTTCCTGGTCTCAACGGGTGGGCGGGCCCAGGAGCCGCCCGTCCCGCGGAAGCCGGCTCACTGCTCGACGTTGCCGATCGCCAGGCCGACCTTGGTCACGTTCTTCTTGTACTTGAACTTGTACGTGTCGTTGTCGTTGTACGTGTACGCCTTGTTGTCGTTGTACTCGTTGTGCTCCTTGTGCACCCGGTCACAGTGGAACTTGCCGTACTTGGCACCGCAGTTGTTGCCGGCGCTGAGGCGCGGCGCGTCGTCCCACGACGCGGCGGAGGCCAGGCCCGAGAGCGGGACGACGGCAAGGGCGGCGATGGCGAACGAGCCCGCGGTACGACCGATGAACTTGCGCATGCTTTCTCTCCTCGTGCGCAGAAATGTGACACGGGATGTCTACCGCGGCCGTATGTGATCGAACACGCGCTGCCATGTGATATATCTGTTCGGGTCCGAAGTGCGACCATTTGCAGCACCAGCGTTTCCCCCGTGGAAATGCTTGCGCTATCCACGGCGACACGCATTCGTGCGGTGCGCCGAATGCGGGACCGGCCCCCGGGGCCCGGCACCCGCCGGCGCCCCCGCACGGCGGGCACGCCCCGTGCCGGCGCCGGGGAACGGAGCGCCGCCCGGCACACTGGACGGGAGCGGGGACGCGCCCCGGGAGCCCGGCCGGTCCGGGCGCACACGTGGAGGAGCGATGGCCCAAGGCAGGCGGCACCTGACGATCACCACGGTCGTCGACGCCGAGGAGTGCGCTGTGCTCCGGGTGGCCGGGGAACTGGACGTGCACGCGGAGCGGCAGTTCCTGGACGAGTCGGGGGCCGTGATCGCGGCCGGGCACCGGTTCCTGGTGCTGGACCTGACCGCGCTGCGGTTCTGCGACTCCCGCGGCCTGAACTGCCTGCTCGCCCTGGAGTGGCTGTGCCGCCGCATGAACGGCCGCCTGCTGCTCGCCTCCCTGGGCGTCCGTGTCCTGCACGTCCTCCTGGTCACCCGGGCCGTGGACGCGCTGGCCTGCTTCCCGACCGTCGGCCACGCGCTGGCCGCCGTCCCCGAGGAGATCCGCCCGGCCTGGCCCCCCGGCGGAACGACGCCCGCAGACGGTGACGGCAGCGACAGCAGCAGGAGCAGCCGGAACGGCGCAGCCGAGAACAGCGGGAACGGCGCGAGCGAGAACCGCGGGCCCGGGATCGACGGGAGCGGGACCGGCACCAAGTCCCGCGCCACGGACGCATACCGCTCTCACGGCCAGGGACCGACGCAACGCGACGGCCGGGGCAGCACCGCCCCGTAACCGTCCGGCGGAAATGCGCACCGGGGACGGCCGGAGCGCGCGCCAGGTGTGACGACGTCGAACTCGGTGAGCAGCCTTGTCGTCCCACCAGCGGGACAACACCGTACGGCACGGGAGTTCACCGCCTTTCCCGTGCCGGAGAAGCAACCCCGGACCTTTCCGGACCCCGGCGGCCGGCGCCCGGCGACCGACGACGAACCCTTCACCCCACCGCACGGAATCCTCTGTAACCAGCAGCGAACGTCCACCCGAACCCGCCGATGTCACCCGGCACCACGGACCGATCCTGTGACATGCGGGGCAAGGGCAGCACGGTGGGGATTCCTTCCGCCGCCCCGGGTTGTCACACGCGGGACGTCCGCGGGGGCAGGAGGTGCAGGAGGGCGGCGGTGAGGACGGAGAGCGCGGTCAGTACGACCGTCGAGACGCCGAAGCCGTACACGAGACCGCCGGTGGAGGCGAGCGCCGCGAACAGCGCGCCGATCCCGGCGACACCGGCCGCCTCGGACGCCTGGACCGCGGTGAGGATGCCGCCGGAGGCCGCACCGGCGTCCTCGGGAGCGATCCCGGAGAGCGCCATGCCGATCAGCGAGGTGGCCACGATGCCGCCGCCGAACCCGTACAGCAGCAGGCCGGGCATCAGGGCCATCGCCTGGCTGCCCGGGCCGGCCTGCTCGACCGCCACCCACACCGCCAGCAGCCCGACGCCCATGAGGACCGCGGAGGCCGGTACGACACGCTGGCCGAAGCGCGCGACGAGCTTCCCGCACAGCATCGCGGAGACCGAGGTCAGGACGGCCATGGGCGTGAACTCCATCGCGGAGCCCAGCGGGGTGAAGTCCAGCGCCTTCTGGAGGTAGAAGGCCAGCAGGAAGACGAACGCTCCGTTCACGCCGTAGAAGAACAGCGCGGTCGGCAGACCCATGGAGAAGCCCCGCTGTGTGAAGAGCCGCGGCGGCAGCAGCGGCGCCCCACCGCTGCGCGCGACCCGCCGCTCCCAGACGATGAACAGCGCCAGCAGGACCGCACCGCCCGCGATCTCCAGCGCACGCACCGTGGTCCAGCCCTGTTCGGCGCCGATGACCAGCGCGTGCACCAGGCCGAAGAGGCCGAAGCCGAGCAGGACGACTCCGCCGAGGTCCAGCTTCGTCGCCGTCCGCTCGCCGTGGTCCTTGACCAGCATCAGGGCGCCGGCGAAGGTGACCAGGCAGAGCGGCACGTTGACGAGGAAGACGGCGCGCCAGCCGAGGCCGGCGATGTCCCACTCGACGAGGAAGCCGCCGACGATCTGGCCCGCGAGCACCCCGACGCCGATCACGGCTCCGTACAGGCCGATCGCCCGGGTCCGCTCCTCGTCCCGCTGGAAGGTGACCTGGACCAGCGCCAGCACCTGCGGAAGCATCACCGCGGCCGCCAGTCCCTGCACGACGCGGGCGCCGACCAGGAAGCCCTGGCTCTGGGCCACCGCACAGGCGACCGAGGTCACCGCGAAGCCGGCGACACCGGTCAAAAAGACGCGCCGGCGGCCGAGGATGTCACCGAGGCGGCCGCCGGTCACCAGTCCGGCCGCGTACGCCAGCGTGTAACCGGTCGGCACCAGCTGGATGTCCGCGAAGGTGGCATGCATCCGCGCCTGGATGGAGGGATTCGCGACATTCACGATGAAGATGTCGAGGAATCCCATGAAGGCGCCGAGCAGCAGAATCCACAGGGCGGCCCGCTGCGCCTTCGTCGCCGCCGGTGGTCCCGTGACGGAACCGGTCTCCGCCGTGACGGATGTGTGGCGCTCCACTGCTCTTTCCGTTCTGGACAACTCGACTGCCTTTCACTGCACCTGTGCAAAAGGGGGGTGGGCCGACGCGCAGCGCATGGCAGACCGACCCCCGCTCAGGCCGGAAAGCTCGCCACGTAGGTGTGCGGGTCGCCCATCGCGCAAAAACCGCGTCCGGCGGTGGGGCCGGCCGGCAACAACGGGCGGAGCCGACGGCGCATCACCGTGTGCCGCCAAGTCCCAAACCGGGGGCGGTCATTGCGGGACCGTGCGGGCGGGCACTCATTCAGTGTCAGGGACATGGTTACGCGGGCCAAGTCGGTCTTTATGCTATTGCTGTGACCACCACGCCAGGCGCAGAGTCGGAGCCGCGCCGCGATGACCTCCGTGCCTTCCTGCGGAGCCGCCGGGCCCGGCTGTCGCCGCAGGAGGTGGGTCTGCCGGCGGGCAGCCGGCGCCGTACTCCCGGACTGCGGCGCGAGGAGGTGGCCTCGCTGGCCGGGGTCGGCCTCACCTGGTACACCTGGCTGGAACAGGGGCGCCGGATCTCGGTGACGACGAGCATCCTCGACGCGGTCAGCGGCGCCCTGCGTCTGGACCGTACCGAGCAGGCGCACCTCTACCGGCTCGCCGTCACGCCCCGCCCCGTCAGGCCCCCGCGCCCGACGCTCCGGCCGGCGCCGCGGCCACCGTCCCGGAGCAGGTCGTCCGCCTCGTCGAGGAGTGGCTGCCCAGCCCCGCCTACGTGCTCGACCGCCACTGGCGCTTCCTGTGCGGGAACGCGGCGGTGCAGCGGGTCTTCGGCTCGGTGCAGGCGCGGCAGAGCTGCCTGGACGGGTTCCTCGGGGCCGGCGGTCCGCACGACGTCCTGACGGAGTGGGATGCGATGGCCCCGTCGCTGGTGGCGGAGTTCCGCGCCGAGGCGGCCCGTTATCCGGACGACCCCGCCTTCGCCGAGATCATCACGAAACTGTCGCGGCGCAGTGCGGAGTTCGCGCGGCTGTGGAGTCTCCATGAGGTCCGGGACACGGCGCTGGGGGTCAAGGCCGTCCACCATCCGGAGGCCGGGCGGCTGGTGTTCGACCGTACGACGGTCCAGATCGCCGACCACGCCGAGCTGCGCGTCGTCCTGCTCCTTCCCACGGCCGGTACCGGCACACGGGAGCGGCTGGACGCACTGGCGCCCGCCGGGTCGGGCTGACGGACAGCGGGCGGCAGCGAGAGCAGGACCAGGACCAGGAGCGGAAACGCGACAGGCCGGGCATGGTGCTGGACCGGTGCGACACCGACCGGCGCCCGGTGGGCAGCGTGTTCCTGAGACCCGGGGTTCCGCCCTTGCCGGCCGAGCGGCTGCGGGCGCAGCACGCGCCGGTCAACCGGTCCCCGGCGGGTCCACCCGGTTCCCCGACGGCTCCACCCGAGCCGACGCCGGCCGGCTCCTCCGCCGGGCCGGTTTCGCCCGGGCCGTCAACCCCCGCCCCCGGCACCGCCGTCGCCCCTCGCCCGACGGCGGAAAACGTCCGGCGGCGCGCGTTCCCGCGGCCGTGCCCGCCGTCCACGCGCGACAGCGCCACGTGCTCCCGCCGTGCTCCCACGGTGGTCGCGCGCAGCGCTACCTGATCAGCGTTCCCCCAGGTCAACCGGGCCTTGCCGTACTGTGCCCGGAGCCGGACTTGAACCGGCACGGCCCGAAGGCCAGCGAGGTTTAAGCTCGCCGTGTCTGCATTCCACCATCCGGGCCTGGGATCCCCCATGCCACCTCAAAGGGGGCAGCACGAGCCTAGCCCGCAGTGCCCGCCGAACAGGGGCCCGTCTTCCCGAGGTTGTCTTATTTTATTGGCAACTGAGGGGTCATCAGCGGCTGGTACGGGCCTTCGGCACATGCCTGTGGCCCACCCCCGCCGCTCCGGAGCCTGCCGTCGGCCCTGTCCGGATTGACGGAAACTCGATGCCGTGCGTGCGCCCCCGCGAGCGCCCTTCCGCCCCCTCGGCCCTGTCGTCACCTCTCGGGGTCTCCGTCATACCCAGGGATGACCGCCCGGGTCCGCGCTACGCCCCAGGGCTCCCCCAGGACGGGCTCAGGGGCTGACGTTGGCGTGCCGGCGCCTCCCCCACGATGGAAAAGGGCGCTTTCACCCGGCCCCCACGGCCCCGACGTTCGACAGGAGTCCCTTCCCGTGACCAGCCCCCACACCGGCGTTCTCACCGCCACCCGCGCCACGGTGGCCGCACGCGCCACGGATCTCACCAAGGTCTACGGACAGGGCGAGACCCAGGTGGTCGCGCTGGACCAGGTGTCCGTGGACTTCCGGCAGGCCGAGTTCACCGCGATCATGGGCCCCTCGGGGTCCGGCAAGTCCACCCTCATGCACTGCATGGCCGGACTGGACGCCATATCCCGCGGCTCGGCCCTGATCGGCAGCACCGAGCTGAACGGTCTGAAGGACAAGAAGCTCACCCAGCTGCGCCGCGACAAGATCGGCTTCATCTTCCAGGCGTTCAACCTGCTGCCGACGCTGACCGCGCTGGAGAACATCACGCTGCCGATGGACATCGCGGGCCGCAAGCCCGACCGGCAGTGGCTGGACCAGGTCGTCCAGACCGTCGGCCTGTCCGGGCGGCTCAAGCACCGGCCCGCGCAGCTCTCCGGCGGCCAGCAGCAGCGCGTCGCGGTGGCCCGCGCGCTGGCCTCCCAGCCCGAGATCATCTTCGCCGACGAGCCGACCGGCAACCTCGACTCCCGCTCCGGCGCCGAAGTTCTGGGCTTCCTGCGCAACTCCGTACGGGAACTGGGCCAGACCGTGGTGATGGTGACCCACGACCCGGTGGCGGCGGCCTACGCGGACCGGGTGATCTTCCTCGCCGACGGCCGCATCGTCGACGACATGGCCGACCCGACCGCCGACCGGGTCCTGGAGCGCATGAAGGGCTTCGACGCCAGGGGCCGCGTCAGCTGACCGGTAACAGCAGCCAGCTCACCGCCTCACTCCCCCAGGACCCACCATGTTCCGTACCGCCTTGCGCAACGTGCTCGCGCACAAGGCCCGGCTGCTGATGACCGTCCTCGCCGTCATGCTCGGCGTGGCCTTCGTCTCCGGCACCCTGGTCTTCACCTCCACCCTCTCCGACGCCACGCAGAAGAGCTCGCAGAAGGGCTTCGACGGCGTCGACGTGGTCGTCCAGCCGCACCGCTCGGACGCCGCCGGCACCCCGCCCGGCAAGGCCCCCGGCCTGAGCCAGGCACTGCTCGACAAGGCCGGGAAGGTCCCCGGCGCGGCCGGTGCCACCGGCACCGTCGACGGGTTCACCGCCATCGCCGACAAGAAGGGCAAGCTGGCCGGCAACGGCACCAGCTCCCGCGGCCGCAACTACTACCCCGGCGCGGACGGCAAGGACGCCCGCTTCCCGATGACGTCCGGTACCGCCCCCAAGGGCGCGCACGAGATCGCGCTGGACTCCGGGACCGCCGAGAAGACCGGCTACAAGGTCGGCGACACCGTACGGCTGTCCGTCGACGGCCCGGTCCGCGAGGCGAAGGTCTCCGGCATCTTCACCACCGACGACGGCGCGGTCTCCTCCGGCGGCAGCCTGGCGCTCTTCGACACCGCGACGGCGCAGAAGCTGTTCGCCGCGCCCGGCGAGTTCAGCGAGATCGACGTCAAGGCCGCGCCCGGCACGTCCCAGGACGCGCTGAAGGCGGCGGTCGACAAGGTGCTGCCGGACACCGCCGAGTCGGTCACCGGCCAGAAGATGGCCGACGACCAGGCCGAGATGATCGCCAAGAGCATGGACAGCATGAAGACCGGCCTGCTGGTCTTCGCCGGTATCGCGCTGTTCGTCGGCATCTTCATCATCGCCAACACCTTCACGATGCTGGTCGCCCAGCGCACCAAGGAACTGGCCCTGATGCGCGCGGTCGGCGCCAGCCGCCGCCAGGTCACCCGCTCGGTGCTGATCGAGGCGTTCGTGGTCGGCGCGGTGGCCGCCGTCACCGGTCTGCTGGCCGGTATCGGCATCGGCGCCGGGCTGCGGGCGCTCACCGGTGCCCTCGGCGCCGTCCCGGAGGGCCCGCTGGTCGTCGCCCCCTCCACCGTCGTCGTCTCGCTGCTGGTCGGCACCGTGGTCACGGTGCTCGCCGCCTGGCTGCCGGGCCGCCGCGCCGCGAAGATCCCGCCGGTCGCCGCGATGAACAGCGTGCACGCGGCGGCGACCACGAAGTCCCTGGTGGTGCGCAACGCCATCGGCGCCGTCCTGGCCGGCGCGGGCATCGCCTGCGTCCTGGGCGCCACCGCGATCGGCGCCGACGGCAAGGGGCTGATGGCACTCGGCGCCGGGCTGCTCCTGATCGGCGTCTTCGTGCTGACGCCGCTGCTGTCCCGCCCGCTGATCGCGGCCGCCGCGCCCGTCCTCCGCGCATTCGGCATCTCGGGCAAGCTGGCCCGCCAGAACGCGGTGCGCAACCCGCGCCGTACGGCCGCCACGGCCTCCGCCCTGATGATCGGGCTGACCCTGGTCACCGGCCTGACCGTGATCGCGGGCAGTGTCCAAAAGGGCGTCGACAAGATGGCGACCGACGCCCTGAAGGCGGACTACGTCGTCGGCATGGCCTCCATGGGGCCGCTCTCCCCCGACGTGGCGGCGAAGCTGGCGGCCGACCCGCAGGTCACCGCCTCCAGCCCGCTGCGCAACGCCGCCGCCCGGATCGGCGGCGAGACCGAGTCCCTGACCGGGGTCGACGGCAAGGCGATCGGCGAGCTGACCAACCTGAAGTTCACCGCGGGCTCCTTCGACGGGCTCGGCACGCCGGGCTCCGGCCGCGCGGTCGTCGACAGCGGCACCGCGAAGCAGCACGGCTGGCAGGTCGGCTCGTCCTTCGAGACGACCTTCGAGGACGGCAGGAAGGGCCGGCTCACCGTCTCCGGTGTCTTCGAGGGCAACGACATGCTGCGGGGCATCCTGCTCGACACCTCCGAGCTGGCCCCGCACCAGAAGCACCCCACCGACGCGCAGGTGATGGTCAAGACGAAGGGCGGCGCGAGCGAGGCCGCCAAGGACGCCCTGACCGAGTCGCTCGGCAAGAACCCGGCGATCGCCGTGCAGGACAAGAAGGACGTGTCCGAGGGCATCGCCCAGATGATCAACCTGATGCTGAACATGCTCTACGGGCTGCTCGCCATGGCCGTGGTCGTCGCGGTGCTCGGCGTGGTCAACACCCTGGCCATGTCGGTCTTCGAGCGGTCGCAGGAGATCGGCATGCTGCGGGCGATCGGCCTGGACCGGGTCGGCATCAAGCGGATGGTGCGGCTGGAGTCGCTGGTGATCGCGCTGTTCGGCGGGGTCCTCGGCATCGGCCTGGGCGTCTTCTTCGGCTGGGCCGCCGGTGAGCTGATCGGCAGCTCGATGTCCACCTACGAGCTGGTGCTCCCGTGGGGCCGGCTGGGCATCTTCCTGGCGCTCGCCGCGGTGGTCGGCATGCTGGCCGCGCTGTGGCCGGCCCGCCGGGCCGCGAAGCTGAACATGCTGGAGGCGATCAAGGCGGAGTAGCCACCGCCCGTACGGCAGTACGCCGGTGCCCGTACCGCGCCGCAACGGCACAGGCACCGCACGGCACGACCCCGGTGCCCGGTCCGCTCCCCGCGGACCGGGCACCGGGGTCGCCGTGTGCCGTACGGGCGTCAGCCGCGCCAGTCGCGGCTGCGCAGCGGCAGTCCGGAGGCGCCGGAGTCCGGCGTGCGGACCGCGAGCACCTGGTTGACCCCGATCCGGTTCTGCTCGAAGGACAGCGCGGAAGCGGCCATGTACAGCCGCCAGACCCGGGCCCGGCCCGGCGTCGTCAGCCGCACCGCCTCCTTCCAGTGCGCCTCCAGGTTGGCCACCCAGGCGCGCAGCGTCAGCGCGTAGTGCTCGCGGATCGCCTCCACGTCCCGCACCTCGAACCCGGCGTCCTCCAGCTGCCCGACGGTGCGGCCGACGGGGGCCAGCTCGCCGTCCGGGAAGACGTACCGGTCGATGAACTCGTCGACGTGGTAGGCGTCCTCGTCCGCCAGCGGGCGGCGGGCGATCTGGTGGTTGAGCAGCCGGCCGCCGGGCTTGAGGAGGGCGTACAGGTCGGCGGCGTACTCGGCGTAGCGGGCGCGGCCGACGTGCTCGGCCATGCCGATCGAGGAGATCGCGTCGAACGGTTCGTCGTGGACCTCGCGGTAGTCCTGGACGCGGATCTCGATCCGGTCGGCGAGGCCCGCCTCGGCGACGCGCTTGCGTCCGTAGGTGGCCTGCTCCTCGGAGAGGGTGATGCCGACGACCCGGACGCCGTACTCGCGTGCGGCGTGCAGGGCCATCGAGCCCCAGCCGCAGCCGACGTCCAGCAGCCGCTCGCCCTCCTTCAGACGCAGCTTGCGGCAGATCAGGTCCAGCTTGTCGCGCTGGGCCTCTTCCAGGGTGGCCTCGGGGCTCTCCCAGTAGGCGCACGAATAGACCATGGACGGGCCGAGCACCAGCTCGTAGAAGTCGTTGCCGACGTCGTAGTGGTGGCTGATGGCCTCCTTGTCACGGCGCAGCGTGTGCAGCGGGCCGTGGCTCTTGGGGGCCTCCTCGGCCGGCGGCTTGGGCGGTACGGGCAGGCCCGCCAAGGCCACCAGGTCACGGACGGCGGCGCGGACCTCCGGCTTGGCCAGGGCCCGCAGGGCGGCGGCACGCTGCGGCTTGTCCGCCGCCGTACCGCGCTCCCACACCATCCCCGACAACAGGTCCAGCGCCTCGTACAGATCGCCCTCCACATCGATCTCACCGGCCACCCAAGCGCGCGCGAGCCCCAACTCCCCCGGCTTGAACATGAGGCGGCGCAGGGCGCGGCGATGGCGGATGACGAGGGTGGGTGCGCCCGGCGGGCCGTACTCGCTGCGGTCCCAGGCGCGGATACGGACCGGGAGCGGGGCTCCCAGCACCTCCTCGGCGAGCTTGGAGAGCCGTCCAGCGGCGTCGGCCATGTCGCACACCTCCGTGTTCGAGAAGGGCGAAGACAGTTTCACCCACCATGTAAACGCCGTGCGGGCGCCCGCTAGTCCCGTTCGTTCGTAAGGGAACAGCAAAACGACCACGGTCCGCCACAACGAATACGCCGAAGGGGCGGCCGCACCACGGATGGCGGCCGCCCCTTCGGCGGTGGTGTACGGGTGACGTCCGCTGCCGGACGTCACTCCCGACGGAAGGTCAGGAGGCCTTGGCCTCCGCCTTGTCGCCGCTCTTCGCCTTGTCGTCGGCCGCGGCGGCGGGCGCCGGGGCCGGCTTGGCGGCCTCGTAGAACTCCTCGCGCGGGTTCTCCATGGCGCCGAGCGAGGTGATCTCGCGCTTGAGGAACATGCCGAGGGTCCAGTCGGCGAAGACACGGATCTTGCGGTTGAAGGTCGGCATCGCCATGCCGTGGTACGCGCGGTGCATGTACCAGGCCAGCCGGCCCTTCAGCTTGATCTTGGTCTTGCCGAGGACGATCATCGCGACGCCCTTGTGCAGACCGAGGCCCGCGACCGCGCCCTTGTTGGCGTGGCTGTACTCCTTCTGCGGGAAGCCCCGCATGCCGGAGATCACGTTGTCGCCGAGGACCTTGGCCTGGCGCAGCGCGTGCTGGGCGTTCGGCGGGCACCAGGCGTTCTCATTGCCCGCCTTGCGGCCGACCAGGTCCGGGACCTGGGCGTTGTCGCCCGCGGCCCAGATGTAGTCGGTGCCCTGCACCTGGAGGGTGGCCTGGGTGTCCACATGGCCGCGCGGGCCCAGCGGGAGACCGAAGCGGGAGAGCGCCGGGTTCGGCTTGACGCCCGCGGTCCACACGATGGTGTTGGAGTCGACCTCCAGGTCGTTGCTCAGCACCACGTGGCCGTCGACGCAGGACTTGGTGCTGGTGCCGAGGTAGACCTCGACCCCGCGGCTCTCCAGGTGCTCCTTGCCGTAGGCACCGAGCTTGGGACCGACCTCGGGGAGGATCTTGTCGGCGACGTCGACCAGCAGGAAGCGCATGTCTTCGCGCTTGACGTTGTTGTAGTACTTCGCGGCGTCGCGGGCCATGTCCTCGACCTCGCCGACGGTCTCCGCGCCGGCGAAGCCACCGCCGACGAAGACGAAGGTCAGCGCCTTGCGGCGGACCTCTTCGTCGGTCGTGGAGTCGGCCTTGTCCAGCTGCTCCAGGACGTGGTTGCGCAGGCCGATGGCCTCCTCGATGCCCTTCATGCCGATGCCGTTCTCGGCGAGGCCGGGGATCGGGAAGGTACGGGAGACCGCGCCCATCGCGATGACCAGGTAGTCGAAGGGCAGCTCGTACGCCTCGCCGACCAGCGGCGAGATCGTGGCGACCTTGCGGTCCTGGTCGATGGTGGTGACGCGGCCGGTGAGGACCTCCGCCTTCGGGAGCACGCGTCGCAGCGGCACCACGACGTGGCGGGGAGAGATGCTGCCGGCAGCAGCTTCAGGGAGGAAGGGCTGGTACGTCATGTACGAGCGCGGGTCGACGACCGTGACCGTCGCCTCGCCGTACCGCATCTTCTTGAGGATGCGGCGTGCCGCGTACAAACCTACGTACCCACCGCCTACAACGAGGATCCTGGGACGCTCCGTGGTGCTCATGCAATCGAGTATCCACCCCCACTCGGAGCACCCCTCGTGAGCCCCTTCACAAGGTTGTGGGAGGGGTCTGCTACACTCCGCCGCCCCGTGATCGACGCCATAGCCCCAAGAGGGAACCAAGGCACCTCCCTGAGCGTTGGACACCCCCGTTGATCAGGGATTGTGCCCTCCAGGACGACTGGACCACCCCGCACGTAAGCATCTCTTTAACACCCCTGAAAACCGCACATTCTTGCGGCACCGAGGACCTACGGCCCAAGAAGTAGGGCCCGCTGCCCGGTTTGCACGGTCAGCGAGCCCTTTTTTCATGTGAAGAGTTTCACGAACTTTCTTCGCGACGCGGGCCCGAGAGCCCCCTGAAGGGACCCTTCCGGCCCTGGACGGGGACACGGAGAGGTGGTCGCGGACTCCGGGACGAACCCTGCCACCGCCGCCCGAGGCGGAGGATTCGGAGCCGACGTCGCGACGGTGTACACGGGCACGCGTACACTGAACGCATGGCTGAGAGCACCGTGACCGTACGGGAAGCCCGCGCGCATCTCGCGGACCACATCAACCGCGCCGAGCAGGGCGCGCCCACAGTGATCACTCGCAACGGCGTGCCGGTCGCGGCCGTCGTGCCGATCTCGGACTTCGACGCCCTGGAAGAAGCGGCCGATGTCCTGCTCGCCCGCGAGGCGGAAGCAGTCCTCACCGAGGGCGGCCCGAGCGTGAGCATGGCCGAACTGCTGGCGGATCTGTTCACCGAGAACCGCCGAGACGCGGCGTGAAGTACGCGTTCCGGTTCACCGCGGCGGCGCAGCGGCAGTTGCGGGCCATCGAGCGGCCCGCCGCCATGCGCATCCTCGCCGCGCTGACCGCGCTCGGCGAAGACCCGTACCGCGAAGACGCCGACATCAAGAAGCTGACCGGTCCATCGGGTCTCTACCGGCTCCGCATCGGCACCTACCGGGTCGCCTACCTGGTCGAGGACGGCGAACTCGTCATCCTCGTCGTCAAGGTCGGAGACCGGCGCGACATCTGCCGCGACATCTGACGAGCGGGCCGCCCGGGCTTCCGTGTCCGGGCGGCCTTCTTGTCCGGTGGGTCAGCCGGCCCCGAAACCGGGCGGCCACTCCCCCGGATCGCTACACGCAGCTCCAGGCGATGCCGTCCAGGATGTCGTGTTCGGAGACGACGACCTCGTCCGCGCCCACCCGTTCCATGATCGACAGGAGGACGAGGGCGCCCGCGCCGATGACGTCGACGCGGCCCGGGTGCATCGAGGGGATGGCGGCGCGCTCGTCGTGGGTGGCGGTCAGCAGGTGGTGGGTGATCTCGCGGACCTTGGCGAGCGGGACGCGCGTGTGGTGGATGGCCTCGGAGTCGTAGCCGGGCAGGTCCAGGGCGATGGCGGCGATCGTGATCACCGAGCCGGCCAGGCCGACGAGGGTGGCGGTCCGGTCCAGGGGGACGGTCCGCGCGGCCTCGTCCAGGGCGCGGTCGATGTCCGCCCGTACCGCGCTGATCTGCTCGTCACCGGGCGGGTCGATGATCTCGCCGTCCCGTACGAGGTGCCGCTCGCTCATCCGTACGCAGCCGATGTCCACGGAGCGGGCGGCCTGGACGGTCCCGGAGCCGAGGACGAACTCGGTGGAGCCGCCGCCGATGTCGACGACCAGGTAGGGCTTCGCGAGGTCGGTGCGGCCGGTCAGCTCCTTGGTGGCGCCGGTGAAGGAGAACTCTGCCTCCTGGTCGCCGGTGATCACCTCGGGCTCGACGCCCAGGATGTCCACCACGCCGCGCACGAAGTCGTCCCGGTTCTCGGCGTCGCGGGAGGCCGAGGTGGCCACGAAGCGGACAGTCTCGGCGCCCAGCTCCCGGATCGCCCCGGCGTACTCGCGGCAGGCCGCGAAGGTGCGCTCCAGGGCCTCGGGGGCGAGCCGGCCGGTACGGTCCACGCCCTGGCCCAGGCGCACGATCGTCATCCGGCGGTCCAGGTCCTTCAGCTCACCGGTCGCCGGGTCGAGGTCGGCGATGAGCAGGCGGATGGAGTTGGTGCCGCAGTCGACGGCCGCTACGCGCTTCATGCGGTCGGGTCTCCTTCGCCCTCGGTGGTGTCCGTGCCGTCGGTGCAGGGGGTCACGCACGGGCCCTTGCGCCACCACGCCGGCAGCATCGCGAGCGCCTCGTCGCCGAGCGGGTTGACGCCGGGGCCGGCCGCGAGCGAGTGGCCGACCAGGACGTGCAGGCACTTGACCCGGTCGGGCATGCCGCCCGCGCTGGGGAAGTTCTTGAGCTCCTCGATGGCGTCCCGGCGGCGGATGTAGTCCTCGTGGGCGGCCCGGTACTTGTCGGCCAGCTCCGGGTCCGTGGCCAGCCGCTCGGTCATCTCCTTCATCACGCCGTTGGCCTCCAGCGTGCCGATCGCGGAGGCCGCGCGCGGGCAGGTGAGGTAGTAGAGCGTGGGGAAGGGGGTGCCGTCCTCCAGGCGCGGGGCCGTCTCGACGACGTCCGGCTGTCCGCAGGGGCAGCGGTGCGCGATGGCGCGCAGGCCGCGCGGCGGACGGCCGAGCTGTTCCTTGAAGGCCGCGATGTCCGCATCGGTGGGCTCGGTGCGCTCGGTCTGCGGCGGGGGCATGAGGTGTTCAGACACGGACGTGGGTGCTTTCGGTCGTGGCGGTGGTGGAGACGGCGGCGCCGTGCGGCGGGCCGGGCCGGGCGCGCGCCCCGCACAGGCTACTTGTCGGCGGCGTCCAGGCCGTTCCAGATGTTGTCGTACCAGGGGTCTTCGGTGGCGGCCTGGCCGGTGCGCCGCTTTCCCGTGCCGGATCCGTCCTGGACGATGAAGCCGGTCTCGCCGGGCCGGACGTAGTGCAGATGCAGCCGCGCCTGCTGGCGTACGTACTCCGGGTCCTGCCAGCGGGCCTTCTCGTCGCGCAGCTCGTCGGCGCGCAGCTGCGCCTCGGCGGCCTGGCGGCGCTGGTCGGCGATCTCGGAGCGCTGCGAGATGTACTGCCGGGTGGGGTAGGCGAGGGCGACGACCAGGGAGCACAGCACCAGCGCGAGCAGCGCCGCACGGCCGGTCAGGCGGCCCCGGCGGGGCCGTCCGGCGCGCTGGACCCGGGCGGCGGCCTGCTCGCCGAGCGCCTTGAGCCGGGTCGCGGTGGAGAACCGTTCCGCGGACACGTCGCCTCCCCTGGGTCACCGGGCCCGGGAGGGCCCGGCCCGCAGCACGTACGTCCCCGGCAACGGTACGGGACCGCTGCCGGGGACGTACGTATTCACGGCTTCCGGGGCCGTTCGCGGCCCGCGGGGCTCAGCTTCTCGCCGACGCCGGTGTCAGTCCGCGACGCGGAACCGCGGGAAGGCGGAGCGGCCCGCGTAGACCGCCGCGTCGTCGAGGATCTCCTCGATGCGCAGCAGCTGGTTGTACTTGGCGACGCGCTCGGAGCGGGCCGGGGCGCCGGTCTTGATCTGGCCGCAGTTGGTGGCGACGGCCAGGTCGGCGATGGTGACGTCCTCGGTCTCGCCGGAGCGGTGCGACATCATGCACTTGAAGCCGTTGCGCTGGGCCAGCTCGACGGCGTCCAGGGTCTCGGTCAGCGAGCCGATCTGGTTGACCTTGACCAGCAGGGCGTTGGCCGAGTTCTCCTCGATGCCGCGGGCCAGGCGCTCCGGGTTGGTGACGAACAGGTCGTCGCCGACCAGCTGCACCTTGGAGCCCAGGCGCTCGGTGATGACGTTCCAGCCGGCCCAGTCGTCCTCGAACAGCGGGTCCTCGATGGAGACCAGCGGGTAGGCGGCGACGAGCTCCTCGTAGTACGAGGTCATCTGCTCGGCGGTGCGCTGCTCGCCCTCGAACTCGTAGACGCCGTCCTTGTAGAACTCGGAGGCGGCGACGTCGAGCGCCAGCGCGATGTCCTGGCCGGGGGTGTAACCGGCTTCCTTGATCGCTTCGAGGATCAGGTCCAGGGCCTCGCGGTTGGAGCCCAGGTTCGGGGCGAAGCCGCCCTCGTCGCCCAGGCCGGTGGCCAGGCCCTTGCCCTTCAGGACCTTCTTGAGGGTGTGGTAGACCTCGGTGCCCCAGCGCAGCGCCTCGGAGAAGGACTCCGCGCCGATCGGGGCGATCATGAATTCCTGGATGTCCACGTTGGAGTCGGCGTGCGAGCCGCCGTTCAGGATGTTCATCATCGGGACCGGCAGCACGTGGGCGTTCGGGCCGCCGAGGTAGCGGAACAGCGGCAGGTCGCTGGCCTCGGAGGCGGCGTGCGCGACGGCCAGGGAGACGCCGAGGATGGCGTTGGCGCCGAGCGAGCCCTTGTTGTCGGTGGCGTCCAGGTCGAACATGGCCTGGTCGATCAGGCGCTGCTCGGTGGCGTCGTAGCCGACCAGCTCCGGGCCGATCTGCTCGATGACCGCGAGGACGGCCTTCTCCACGCCCTTGCCCTGGTAGCGGGCGGGGTCACCGTCACGCAGCTCGATGGCCTCGAAGGCGCCGGTCGAGGCACCGGACGGGACGGCGGCACGGCCGGTGCTGCCGTCGTCGAGGCCGACCTCGACCTCGACCGTGGGATTGCCTCGCGAGTCGAGGATCTCGCGAGCTACGACGACGTCGATGGACGGCACGTTGTCTCCTTCATGGGTGTCTGGAGTTCTGCAGCACGAGCCTAACGGCCTCCGGGGGTTCCGCTCGCCGCCAGCCCGGTCCTCGGGATGAATACACCCGCAAAGGCCCTGTTCACGGGACGTATGGGTGCAATGTTCGCTGAAGGGAGAAGTCGGCGGACGGGGGCGGGGCGGACCCGGCGGGGCGGCCGGGACGATGGCCCTCCAGGGCCCTGGGCGGCCCCTGGCCGGGACGGCCGGGCCGGCTCGTGGCCGGGGAAAAGGAGAAGCCCCGCCGCGGCGCCTGCGGGGGACAGGCGCCGTGGCGGGGCAGTCTCACGGGAAGAGCGGATTCCCGGGATGAGCGGCCCCCGGGGTGCGGGGCGGCCCGTACGTACCGCCGTACGTACGGAGTGCCACGGTCACCCGGGATCTCTCAGGGCTCGGACCGGCTCAGACGGCCAGCTTCTGGCCCGGGAAGATCAGGTTGGGGTTGCCGCCGATGACGGACTTGTTGTTGGCGTAGACCGACTTCCAGTTCTTGCCGTGGGAAGCGGCGATCTTGGCGAGGGTGTCACCGGACTTCACGGTGTAGTTGCCCTCGGGGTTCGACTTCGGCGTGGACTTCTGCGCCGGGGCCGGGGTCTTGCGGGCCAGCTCCTCGCCCTGCTTGCGGGCCTCGGAGCGCGAGGTGTTCTGCGGGGCGGAGTAGGAGCGCTGCGACTTGTAGGTCTTGTGCGACTTGTGCGAGCTGCTGCCGTGCGACGAGCCGCCGTCGGCCTTGGCGTTCGCGTTGCCCTGGCCGAGGTGGCCGCCGGCGCAGGTCCAGGCACCCGGGCCCTGGATGGCGAGCAGGCGCTCGGCCGCGGCGATCTGCTGGCTCTTGCTGGCCTGGTCGGCGCGCGGGGCGTACTGGGTACCGCCGGCGGCGGCCCAGCTGGAGTTCGAGAACTGCAGGCCACCGTAGTAGCCGTTACCGGTGTTGATCGACCAGTTGCCACCGGACTCGCACTGGGCGACGGCGTCCCAGTTGTTGCCCGCGGCGGAGGCAGAGGTGGCGCCCATCAGCGGGACGGCCACAGCGGCACCGGCGACGCCCGCCAGCGTGGCGACGCGGACGGCCTTGGAGGGACGACGGTGCTTGCCCTTGGTGTTCAGCATGGTTGTTCCTCACCGACGCCTGCGAGGTGAGCTGTCGGGTTCGGGCCATGTGAGTTGCCCGGCCGTGTGTGCTTCACACATGGCTTCACCCCTAGCCGGTTGGACCCGCTTCCGCGGGCGGGGCCGGCGCTTACCTTGGGTCCCCCGCTCCTGCCTTCGGCGCTCTCGCGTCGAGTGACCTCCGACCACCGGCAGGATTCGGCGTGTGATCGAAGGGCCCGCTTTGGCGAGCGATGAAGACGGTAAACAGGAACACCCCGCGGGTTCAAACCCCTACATCTGAGGCCAGTTGACCCCCAGACATCACAGGATCATCACATTTCCGCAGGTCGCCGCAGGTTTGGAAACAATGGACGGGACGGTCACCGCGGTCCCGAACGAGATCCATGTCTCACTTTCACCAAAGCGGTCAAATCCCCACGAACTATCCCTGTTGGTCGCCGACCTCAAGGCGCTGACCAGGGTGGATAAGGTCCGGATCGCCCCCGATGACACCTTTGTTGGCCTCGTAGAGCGCCGGCCAGCCCCCGGAGACTCCGCGGTCCTCCGCGATGGCTGACAGGTTGTCACCGGGGCGCACGGTGTAGTCACCTGGCGCGCCCGGGTCCGTGCGGTGCGCGTCGCCGCCCCGCGAGGGGTGGCCCCCGCCGGACCGGCCCGCGTCACCGGAGCCCGCGCCCGTACCCGTACCTGTGCCCGCGTCCGTGCCCGTACCCGCGTCCGCACCCGTGCCGGGCTGCTCCGCGGGCCGGCCGCGGTGCTTGCCCTGCGACGGGGGCGTGGTGGGGCCCGTGGAGGCGCCGTCGCCCGGGGTGGCCGGGTCGGCGGGGCGCGACGGGTCCTGCGCACGGCCCGTGCCGGACGGGTCCGGCGTACGGGACGGGTCCGGGGTGCCGGCCGGGCCGGTGGGCGACGGCTTCGGCTCCGGGGTGCGCGTGCCGCCGGACTCCGGTGTCCCGGACGGCTTGGACGGCTTGGTGGAGGGCGTCGGGGTGGACGGGGACGGCGAGGAGGGCTCCGGGGACGGCGTCGCCGTACCGCCCGGGTCGACGTCCGGCCCGCTGCCGCCCCGCTTGAGCCCCGCGTTCACCGCACAGCTCGGCCAGGCGTCGGGGCCGCGCGCGGCGAGGATCGACTCGGCGACGGCCATTTGCTGCGAGCGGCTGGCCAGGTCGGGGCGCGAGGCGTAGGACGGGCCGCCGTAGCGGTCCCACATCTCCTGGGTGAGCTGGAGCCCGCCGTAGAACCCGTTGCCGCCGTCGGCGCTCCACACCCCGCTGCTCTCGCACTGCGCGACGCGGTCCCAGGTGGCCGCGTCGGCGGCGTTGGCGCTGCTCGCGGCGAGCAGGGGCATGGCGAGGGCGCCGCCGGCGACTCCCGCCGTGACGAAGATGGCCGGAGCCTGGCGGGGGCGTCGGTGACGGCCGTTCCCGGAGCGCATGCGGTTGCCTTTCGAGCGGCGGTTGAGTTGTCGTCGAGAGGCCGGCGCCGTCGGCTGCGTGGCCCGTGCGCTGCCGCGCCGCCCGCCCCGGCCTTTCAAACGGTTGAAAGTAGCGGTGCGGCCCGTCCGTCACAAGCCGGTGTAGCGGAGATCACGCGCAGGTCACGGCCTGACGTGATGTCATGTACGGTCGGGCACGCGGAACCGCGCGTACGGAAGCGGCGTCACCTTCGTACGGGTGTGAATTCCACCGGCAGGGCCCGCAGCCCCCGCATGATCAGCCCGCCGCGCCAGCGCAGCTCGTCCGGGTCGGCGCCGAGCCGGAGGTCCGGCAGCCGGGTCAGCAGGCCGGCTATCGCGGTCCGGCCTTCGAGGCGGGCCAGCGGCGCGCCCAGGCAGTAGTGGATGCCGTGGCCGTATCCGAGGTGCTGGTTGTCGCGGCGGGACAGGTCCAGGACGTCCGGCCCCGGGAAGCGCTCGGGATCGCGGTCGGCGGCGGCCAGGACGACCAGGACCGGGTCGCCCTCGGCGATCCGCTGCCCGCCGAGGGCGAGGTCCCGGGTGGCGAAGCGCCAGGTGGCCAGCTCGACCGGGCCGTCGTAGCGCAGCAGCTCCTCGACGCCGGTGGCGAGCAGTTCCTCGTCGCCCTCGGCGGCGGCCTTCTGGAGCAGCCGGCGCTGCTCGGGGTGGCGCAGCAGCTGGTACACGCCGTTGCCGATGAGGTTGACGGTGGTCTCGAAGCCGGCGAACAGCAGGATGAAGGCCATCGCGGCGGCCTCGTTCTCGGTGAGGTGCTCGCCGTGGTCGGAGGCGCGGATCAGGCCGGAGATCAGGTCGTCGGCCCCCTCGTCGCCGAGCGACTCGCGCTTGCGGTGGATCAGCTCGGCGAGGTAGCCGCGCATCTTCTTCACCGACCGGGCGACGCCGCCGCGCGGCCCGCCGCCGTGCCGGATCATCATCCCCGCCCAGTCGCGGAAGTCGTCCTGGTCCTCGCGCGGGACGCCGAGCAGGTCGCAGATGGCGTAGATGGGCAGCGGGAAGGCGAACTCGTGGATGAGGTCGGCCTCGCCGCGCTCCGCGAAGGAGTCGATGAAGGCGTCCGTCAGTTCCTGTACGCGGGGCGCGAACCGGGCGATACGGCGCGGGGTGAACGCCTTGGAGACCAGCCGGCGCAGCCGGGTGTGGTCCGGCGGGTCGATGTTGAGCAGGTGCGTCATCAGGTTCGCGCCGCGCTCGCCGGGGATGCCGACCTTGCCCTTGCCGTGCGCGGCCTCGCTGTGGTGCACCGGGTTCTTCGACAGCCGGGTGTCGGCGAGCGCCTGCCGCGCGTCGGTGTACCGGGTCACCAGCCAGGCCTCGACGCCGCTGGGCAGCCGCGTGCGGTGCACGGGCGCGTGCTCGCGCAGCCAGGCGTACGCCGGGTACGGGTCGGAGGCGAACTCCCACGTGAACAGTTCCGGGCAGGCGGGGGCGGCCGCCGGGCCGGTCACGGGGCAGGCGGGCCCGGCCCCGGAGGGGTCGGCGGGCCGCTCGCCGGAGGGGGGACCGGCGGAGGGATCGGCGGGAGAATCGGCGGGGAGAGAGGGCTGCGGTCGCACCCCTCGACGTTAACCCCCGCCGAAGGACCCGCTGTGCCCGTCCTGCCAGCGCTTGCGCTCACGGTCCTGGTCGTCGCCGTGCCGGGTGGGGGCGTTGCCGTAGTCCGGCAGTTCGTGCGGGGTCAGCCGGTGGTCGCCGTCGCGCGGCACCTCGTTCGGGTCGCGCAGCTCGCTCTCGTACCCGGTCGGGTTCTTGGGCGGTGTCGGCTGGGTCTCCGGCTCGGGCGGGTCGGGCTCACGGTCCCGGCGGCGCCTGCCGTAGACCACGGCGAGGATCAGCCCCGCGACGATGACGATCCCGGCGATCAGCGGACCGGTGCCGACGACCATGTCCCGCGTGAGGTCCACGGCCTGCTGGACGGAGGTCACGTCCTGGGCCGGTGTGGTCGAAGCGATCGTTGCTGTCATTGGACCCGGGTACCCGGGTGGACGGGGACGATGCGCGGGCGGCCGCGGCACCCGGCCCGATGACCGGTGGCCTAGCGAACGCGCTGGTCACCGGCTTACGGCGCGGGTTCATGTCCCCCGTACGGCGGAGTCTGGGCCGGGGGCACGTACGGCGGGTCCCGGGTCCGGCCCGCGTACATCGGAGCCCGAGCCCGGCCCGGACGGGTCCACCCCCAGCGCCTCAAGGAAGGCCGCGGCCGCCGGGGAGGGCCCGCGCGCGCTCCACACGACGCGTTCGACCCGGGCGGGCGCGTCCGGGACGCGCACCACGCTCAGCCCGGTCAGTTCCGCGGCGAACGCCAGCGGCACCATGCCGATGCCGAGCCCGGCGCGGACCAGCTTGGCCAGGAACTCCACGGTGGTCACCTCGAAGGCCACCTCGGTCGTCAGGCCCGCCGCGCGGAACGCGTCGTCCCGCTGGCGCCGCGCCGCCGACCCGGCCGTGAAGTCCACGAAGGTCTCCTGGGCCAGCCGCCGCAGGTCCGTCCACTCCCGGCCCGCCAGCGGGTGGTCGGGTGGTACGACGGCGACCAGCTCCCCGTGGGCCAGGGCCCGCTCCCGTACGCCCGGACTGCGGGTGCCGGGCACCAGGCCGACGAAGGCGACGTCCAGCGCGCCCTGCCGGACCTGGTCGATGAGCTGCTCGCTCATCTCCATGCGCAGGCTGATGCGCACCTGCGGGTAGCGGGCGCGGTAGGCGCCGAGCTCGCGGGCCAGGTCGACGGCCGCGACGGTGGAGATCGCGCCCACGGCGAGCCGGCCGCGTACCTCGCCGACCGCCGCCTCCACCTCGGCCCGAGCCCGCTCGGCCGCCTCCAGCGCCTGCCGGGCGACCGGTACGAACGCCTCCCCGGCGGCCGTCAGCCGTACGCTGCGGCTCGTCCGGTGGAAGAGCCGGGCGCCCAGCTCCTTCTCCAGGCGGGCGATCTGGTGGCTGAGCGCGGACTGCACGACGTGGCAGCGTTCGGCGGCGCGGGTGAAGCCGCCGGTCTCGGCGACCGCGACGACGTACCGCATCTGTTGCAGCTCCATGGCGGCGAGCGTAGCCAGCCGGAGCCGTCCGGCCGGGCTCATTGATCGTGTTCCGCGATGGATGCGATGAAAACTATGCGTTGGACTCATCGTCCGACGCGGCGGAAGCTGAGGGCCGGAGCGTCACCGTCAGGGTGGCGCGTCGTGCGGAAAGGGACCTGATGGCTTCCCAGGTAGAGGGGCATCCCGGGCTGGGGCGCGGCACGCTGCTGCTGATGTCCGTGGCGACCGGCCTGTCGGTCGCGGGCAACTACTTCGCCCAGCCGCTGCTGGACGTCATAGGCCGCGACCTCCACCTGGGGGCGGCCGCCACCGCGCTGGTGGTGACCGTCGCGCAGGTCGGCTACGGGCTCGGGCTGCTGTTCCTCGTGCCGCTCGGTGACCTGCTGGAACGGCGGCGGCTGGCGGTGGGCCTGACCGCGGCCACCGCGGTCTTCCTGACCGTGACGGCGAGCGCCCCCAACGGGACGCTGCTGCTGATCGGCACCGCCCTGACCGGTCTGACCTCCGTCGCCGCCCAGGTCGTCGTCCCGTACGCGGCCTCCCTCGCGCCGCCCGCCGAACGCGGCCGTACGGTCGGCACCGTCATGACCGGACTGCTGCTGGGCATCCTGCTGGCCCGGACGGCCGCCGGACTGCTGGCCGACCTCGGCGGCTGGCGCACCGTCTACTGGGTCAACGCGGGCCTGATGCTGCTGATGGCCGTACTGCTGCGGCTGCGACTGCCCGCGCTGCACACCGGCGCCGGACTGCGCTACCCCGCGCTGATCCGCTCCACGCTCGCCCTCTTCGTACAGGAACCGGTGCTGCGCTGGCGGGCAGCGCTGGGCGCGCTGTCCTTCGCCGCGTTCAGTGTGCTGTGGACGGCGATGGCCTTCCTGATGTCCGGCCCCTCCTACGGCTGGTCGGAGTCGGCGATCGGACTGCTGGGCCTGGTGGGCGCGGCCGGGTCGCTGTCCGCCTCGGCCGCCGGACGGCTGGCCGACCGGGGGCTGGCCCACCGGGTCACCGGCGCGGGCGCGTTCCTGCTGCTCGGCTCCTGGGCGCTGCTGGCGGCCGGGGGCGCGGGCGGCGTCTGGCCCCTGGTGGCCCTGCTGGCCGGGGTGGTCGTCCTGGACGCGGCGGTGCAGGCGGTGCACATCAGCAACCAGAACCTGGTCTACGCGGTGCGCCCGGAGGCCCGTAATCGCCTCAACTCGGCCTACATGACCAGTTACTTCGTCGGCGGCGCGGCCGGCTCGGCGCTCACCTCGGCGGTGTGGGGGGCGGCCGGCTGGGGCGGGGTGTGCGGCGTGGGCGCGGTGCTGGGCGCGGCCGTGGCCGCCGTCTGGACGGCCGAACGGCTGCGCCACCGCGGCCGGCGGCCCGGGGCTCAGCCCGCGGCGCCGGAGGCCGCCTCCTCGGCGGACCGGATCGCGTCCCGGTAGGTACGGGCGGCGGCGCGCAGCGCGGTCTCCGGGTCCGTGCCGGCGGCTTCGGCCCGTACGGCGAGCGCGAGCAGCTCGTATCCGATGCCCTCGCCCGCCGGGAGGGCTTCGATACCGGCCGCGCGCGCCCGCGAGGCCAGCTTGCCGGCCAGCGCCAGGGCGGGCTGGCCGACCGGAATGCCTTCGGTGACCGAGGCGCGCTGCTTCTCGGCCGCCTTCGTGCGCGTCCAGTGGGCCTTGACGTCCTCGGGGGTGTGCGCCTCGTCCTCGCCGAAGATGTGCGGGTGGCGGTGGATCAGCTTCTCCACGATCGTGCCCGCCACGTCGTCGACGGAGAACGGCTCGTCCGGGTCGTCCTGGGCGATCCGGGCGTGGAAGACGACCTGGAGGAGTACGTCGCCCAGTTCCTCGCGCACCGCCTCCCGGTCCCCGTCCTCGATGGCCTCGACCAGCTCGTACATCTCCTCGATGCCGTACTTCGCCAGGTCCTGGTGCGTGCGCACCCCGCTCCACGGGCAGCCCCGGCGGATCCGGTCCATGACCTGGACGAGGTCGAGCAGACGGGCGCCCGGCAGGTCGTACGAGCCCGGCAGCAGCTCCAGGTCCGGCATGGTCTCCCGGCCGGAGCCCGCCATCCGGGCCAGGCCGTCGGTCAGCTCCGAGTCGCCGTCGGCCGAGGTGATCACGACCGCCGTACGGTCCCCGGTCCGGCAGAACTCCACCAGCTCACGGGCGCCCGGCACCTCCGTACCGACCTCGACGCCCGCCTCGCGCAGATACGGCAGCTGCGGGTGGGCGGCGTCGGCGCACAGCACGAGGCCGGCGGCGCGCAGCGTCTGCCACGCGGGCCAGGACAGCAGGCCGGGGGCGACCCGGTGGCTGGTCGTGAGCAGGACCAGGCGGCCGGGGGCGGGGGCCTGCGGAGTGCCGGGGGCGTCGGTGGCGTCAGCGTTCACCCGACGAACGTAACGCACGGCCTCGCCTGCGCCGCGCCCCCGGCCGGGGTCATGGCACAGGCGCTCAGGTCTGCTGCTGCTGTTCCGCGCCCGTCACGTCCTTGACCCACGGCTCCTTCGTCCCGCCGAGGACGACCTGGCTGTCGTCCCACTTCCCGAAGCGCGGATTGACGTCGATGCGCATCTTCCGGGACGTCCCGGCGAGCGACTCGGCGAGCCGCTGCTGGCCCTGCGGCTGCCCGCGGTCGGCGCCGATGCTCTTGGCGACGCCGTCCAGCAGCAGCTGGTTGCGGACCACCGCGTCGATCTCGCCGGGCGCGATGGCCTGCTGGAGCCACATCTCCTTGAGCCGGTCCGCGCCCCCCGCGCTGCGCTCGGCCGCCGCGCGCCACTGCTGCACGTCCCGCCGGGAGACGGTGACCCCGGCGTCCTTCGCGCCACGCTCCAGCACCCGGTCGAAGATCATGCCGTTGAGGGTGGCGGGGCTCAGCTTCCCGGTGTTCTCCACCAGTTGGGCGGCCTGCGGGGACTTCTCCTGGGCGGCGCGTACGTCCCGTACCCGCGACTGGAGCTGCGAGACACTGATCCGCTGCCCGTCCACCACGGCCGCGGCGCCGGGATGCGCCTCCGCGCCGCATGCCGTGAGCAGCGGGGCGGCCAACAGGGCGGCAGCGGCGGAAACGGGAAGCGCGGTCCTACGGCGGAACATCAAGCCTCCTGGCAGGGTGCGACATGCGACAGCGGTGCGGCGACGTGCGACGTGCGGCTCTTCCGACCTGGCCGACCTGGCGTTGATCGATGCCGATGCTAAAGAGTCCGCGGGCCCCGGGCCACTGATTCGACCAACGAGTTGCCCGGAAGGCGGTTTCTCTTCCGGTTCTTTCCCGGTTCTTTCCCGGCTCCCTCCCGCTTCTCCCCCGGTGCCTTCCCCGCCGCCCACGGAGTCAGCCGCGTACCTGCCCGAGCCAGTACAGGGTGCGGCGGACCTCCGCCGGGAAGGCGCCGTGCGGGCCGTGCAGGCGTTCCGCGTCGTGCAGGAGGCGGGAGAGGGTTTCCTGGGCGGCGCCGCGTTCTCCCAGGGCGAGCAGGAGGTGGCCGATGGAACGCCGGATCTCCAGGGGCCTCATGGGGTCGTCCGGGTAGCGCTCGAAGTGCGGCAGCAGGGCGCGGTACTCGCCCAGCGCCTGGGTCACCTCGCCCAGTTGCTCCAGACACTGCGCGGCCTCGTAGTGGAACTGGAGCGCCTGCCGGGCCGATCCCGGGCCGGTGTCCCGTCCGAACTCCTCCGCCAGCGTGCGCAGTTCCGGCAGGGCCCGGCGGTACTGGCCGTCGTCCATGAGGGTGGCCGCGTACTGCTTGCGCAGGGTCCGTACGACCGGTGAGTGGGCGCCGTGCCGGGCGGCGGCGGCCGGCAGGATGCCGCCGAGGATGTCCACGGCGCGGGTGATGCGGCCCTGGTCCAGGAGGCGTTTGACCTCGTCCACGGCCGCGGCGACGTCGGGGCCGCCGGTGCCGGAGGCCCGGGGGTCGGCGGCTCCCTGGGGCCGGAGGCCGCCGGTGCCCATGGACGTCCGCGGGTCGGTGCCCACGGGCGGGTACGGGGGCGGCGGGGCGTAGGCGGCCGCGGGCGCCGCGGTCGCCTGCCGCGGTTCGGCGGGCGGGGCCACGACCGGCCGCGGG
>NZ_JAFIQY010000025.1 GCF_022271435.1 Streptomyces monomycini
GCACGCCCCGCCGCCCGGCCCGGGCGGCACGGAGCCGCAGCCGGGCGCGCCAGCGGACGGACAGCCACACCCGCCCCACCAGAGCCCGCAGCCCCACCAGGCCCATCAGACCCCACCCCAGCAGCCCCACCACCCCCATCCGCCCCACCCTCAGGCCGGCCAGCAGCCCCACTGGCAGCAGTACGACCCCTGGCGGGCGGCGCAGCACGGCGCGGCGATGCCTCTCGGTACGCCGCCCCCACCGCCGCCGGCTCCCCGGCGCAACCGCCGCGGCGCGCTGGCCGCGGGCGCGGTGGTCCTGGCGCTGCTGGCGGGCGGTGTCGGCGGCGGCGTCGGCGCGTACATCGAACGCAACGGGGGCCTCGGCAGCATCGAGCTGCCGCAGGACACCGGCGACCAGGGCGGCCGCAAGCCGGACAGCGTGGCCGGCATTGCACAGGCGGCGCTGCCCAGCGTGGTCACCCTGCACGTGCGCGGCAACAGTGAGCAGGGCACCGGCACCGGCTTCGTCCTCGACAAGCAGGGCCACATCCTCACCAACAACCATGTCGTCGAGCCGGCCGGCACCGGCGGCGAGATATCGGTCTCCTTCAGCGGCGGCCAGACGGCCAAGGCCAAGGTCATCGGCCGGGACGGCGGCTACGACCTGGCCGTCGTGCAGGTCCAGGGCGTCTCCGGGCTGCGCCCGCTGGCGCTCGGCGACTCCGACTCGGTACGGGTCGGCGACCCGGTCGTGGCGATCGGCGCCCCGTACGACCTCGCCAACACCGTCACCGCCGGCATCATCAGCGCCAAGCAGCGGCCCATCACGGCGGGCGGCAAGAAGGGCGACGGCAGCGACATCTCGTACGTGGACGCCCTGCAGACCGACGCCCCGATCAATCCGGGCAACTCCGGCGGCCCGCTCGTCGACTCCCGGGCCCGGGTGATCGGCATCAACAGCGCCATCCGCGCGGCCGGCAGCTCCGGCGGCGGCCTGGACGGCGGCGGCCAGGGCGGCAGCATCGGCCTGGGCTTCGCCATACCGATCAACCAGGGCAAGTGGGTGGCCGAGCAGCTGATCAACAAGGGCAAGGTTTTGCACCCGGTGATCGGCGTCACGCTGGAGATGGAGTACGCGGGCGACGGCGCGCGGGTCAGTTCCAAGAGCAAGGACGGCGGCGTCCCCGTCACGCCCGGCGGCCCGGGTGACAAGGCGGGCATCAAGCCGCGGGACGTGATCACCAAGGTGGACGGGCAGCCCGTGCACAGCGGCGAGGAGCTGATCATCAAGATCCGCAGCCACCGGCCGGGCGACCGGCTCACGCTGACCCTGCGGCGCGACGGCAAGGAGCAGACCGCCCAGCTGACGCTCGGTGCCGCCGGCCAGGAGTAGCGGGGCACGGGCGTGTTTGCACGGTGTTGGGACGGGCGACTCCCGCCGGACGCCACGGGCCAGGTACCGTGATAGGCGGCCTGGCCCATAGGCCCGACACGTCCCCCCAGACCCCCCTGGGTCCTGGTAGGCCACGGATGACCCAAGGAGCTGCAAGGTGTTCTTCGACATAGGACCCCTAGAGCTGATCGCGCTCGTGATCCTTGCGGTACTGATCTTCGGGCCGGACAAGCTGCCCAAGGTGATCGCCGATGTCATGGGGTTCGTGCGCAAGGTGCGGGCGTTCTCGGACAACGCCAAGGAAGACATCCGCAGCGAGCTGGGGCCGGAGTTCAAGGACTTCGAGTTCGAGGACCTCAAGCCCAAGAACTTCGTCCGCAAGCACGTGCTGGAGAACGACCAGTACGGCCTCCAGGAGATCCGTAACGGCTTCGACCTGAAGAAGGAGATGGCCGAGGTCACGGACGCCGTGCACGGTGTCGACAGCGCCTCCGCCGCCGACCCGGGGCCCGCGTCCCGGGTGAACTTCAGCAAGGAGTCCCCGGCCGCCGGGACCGGCTCCGGCGGCGGGTCCGCCGCGCCGGACATGTTCACCAAGGGCGCGAAGCCGGCCCGCGGCGAGCGCCCTCCGTTCGATCCCGATGCCACCTGACTCGTCTTATGCAAGCCTTATGCCCGCTGGTGCCGAACGGGTTGACTATGCTCCCGGTGTCCGGGGTGAGGTCGCCTGAGGGGGGCGGGCCGCCCACGACGCAGGGCAAATAGGAGGCTCCGCGCAGATGGAGACGACGGGTCGGGCAGGAGTTCAGGCGGTCACCGCCGGCACCGGACGGAAGGTCGACGGTTATCTGTCGGCCGCGTTCCCGTGGTACGGACTCGACGACGCGTTCACCGGTCCCCGCTGGCTGCTGCAGGTCGGCGCGGCCGCGGACGGCACGGTCGAGCACGGCGCGACCGGCCACGGCCAGCAGCCCACCATAAAGGTGGAGAGCACACCGGACGCGGAACGCTTCGCGGTCGTGGTGACCGTCGCCAGCCGGCCCGTGCGGCGCAGCGCCGACGGCACCGGGGTCCTGGACGCCACCTCCACGTCCACCGCGGCCTGGCTCGCCGGATCGGGTCTGCTCTCCCGCACCTGGCCCACCCAGATGGACCGCACGCTCCGCCAGGACTGGCTCGACCAGCAGACGATGCTCGCCTGGGAGCTGGCGGACGACCTCGGCGGCGAGGGCTGGAGCGCGCTGACGCTGCCGGTGGACGGCGTACCGACGCCGTTCCGCTACCGGGAGTCGGAGTACGGCTGGGTGCTGGCCGGCTCGGCGGGCGACGGCCCGGAGGGCGTGCACATCGGGGGATACGGGCGCGGCATGAGCGCGTACGGGCTGGGCTTCGCGGTGGTCAAGGACATCGCCGCGTACGAGAGCGGCGACAGCGGCACGCGGCCGGCGGCCACCGGCGACGCGCGGACCGGCGACGTGCCCGCGGAAGGCGTGGCGGCGGACTGAGCCGAGCGCGGGCCGGGCCTACGGGCCGGGCCCGGCGCACGCCCGCCGCACGGGCCCGGCCCGGCGCACGCCCGCCGCACGCCCGCCGTACGACGACGAAGGGCGGGCCCGTCGGGCCCGCCCCTCCGTATGTCCCGGCCGCCGTCCCCGGCCGCCGGGCGCGTCAGAACTTGTTGCGCGGGGTGATCCCCAGCGACATGCCCGACAGGCCGCGCTGGCGGCCGCCCAGCTTGCCCGCGATGGCCCGGATGGCCGCGCCGGCGGGAGACTCCGGGTCGGTCAGCACGACCGGCTTGCCCTCGTCGCCGCCCTCGCGCAGCCGTACGTCGATCGGGATGGCCCCCAGCACCGGCACCTGCGTGCCGGTCGTCTTCGTCAGGCCCTCGGCGACCCGCTCGCCGCCGCCGGTGCCGAACACGTCCACCATCTCGTCGCAGTGCGGGCAGGGCAGCCCGGACATGTTCTCCACCACGCCGACGATCTTCTGGTGGGTCTGTACGGCGATGGAGCCGGCCCGCTCGGCGACCTCGGCGGCGGCCTGCTGCGGGGTCGTGACGACCAGGATCTCGGCGTTCGGTACGAGCTGCGCCACGGAGATGGCGATGTCGCCGGTGCCCGGGGGCAGGTCGAGCAGCAGGACGTCCAGGTCGCCCCAGTACACGTCGGCCAGGAACTGCTGGAGCGCGCGGTGCAGCATCGGACCGCGCCAGACCACCGGGGCGTTGCCCGGGGTGAACATGCCGATGGAGATCACCTTCACGCCGTGGGCCGACGGCGGCATGATCATGTTCTCGACCTGGGTGGGGCGGCCGTCCGCGCCCAGCATCCGGGGCACCGAGTGGCCGTAGATGTCGGCGTCCACCACGCCGACCTTCAGGCCGTCGGCCGCCATCGCCGCGGCCAGGTTGACCGTCACCGACGACTTGCCGACGCCGCCCTTGCCGGAGGCGACCGCGTAGACCCGGGTCAGCGACCCCGGCTTGGCGAACGGCACCTCGCGCTCGGCGGTGCCGCCGCGCAGCGAGGACGCCAGCTCCTTGCGCTGCTCGTCGCTCATCACGTCCAGGTCGACCGAGACGCCGGTGACACCCTCGACACGGCTCACGGCCTCGCGCACGTTCGAGGTGATCGTCTCGCGCATCGGGCAGCCGGCGACCGTCAGGTAGACCGCCACCGCCACCGCGCCGTCCGCCGCGATCTCCACCGATTTGACCATGCCCAGTTCGGTGATGGGGCGGTGGATCTCGGGGTCGTTCACCGTGGCGAGCGCGGCGTGGACCGCGTCCTCGCCGGGTGCTGCGCCTTGGGGCGTGTCGGTAGCCATGCCGAAATACTACGGCCGCGCGAAAGCGTGTCCCAAAGGGGCGGTGGTCGGGCGACGGGCGGGCCTACGGCGCCGGTGGGGGCCTCCGGAAAGGCCGGTGGGCGGTCGTGTTCGTCACTCCCCGGCGCCTGTCCCGCTCCGCCCGCCGGGACTACTCCCGGCGCCGGCCTTCCTGCTCGCTCTCCGCGTCCACCATCTGACGCAGCTCCAGCTCCTTCAGCAGATCCTGGAGTTCGGAGCGGATCCAGTCACGGGTGGCCACCTCGCCCAGGCCCAGCCGCAGCGCCGCCACCTCCCGGGTCAGGTACTCGGTGTCGGCGATGGCCCGCTCGTTCTGCTTGCGGTCCTGCTCACGGGTGACCCGGTCCCGGTCGTCCTGCCGGTTCTGCGCCAAGAGGATCAGCGGCGCCGCGTAGGACGCCTGGAGCGAGAGCATCAGGGTCAGGAAGATGAACGGGTAGTTGTCGAAGCGCAGATGCCCGGGCGCGGCGATGTTCCAGATGATCCACACCACGATGATCACCGTCATCCAGACGATGAACCGGCCGGTCCCCAGAAAGCGGGCGATCTTCTCCGACAGCCGCCCGAACGCCTCCGGGTCGTACTCCGGCAGCAGGCTGCGCCGGGGCGCGCGCGGCTGGTCCAGGCGCACCCGGGGGCGCCCGCCGCCCGGCCCGGGCCCCGGCGTCGCGCTCAGCGCCCGCGCACGCTCCTTGACACCGTCCCGTTCCTCAGCGCCCATCGTCCGGTTCTCCCTCCCGGTCCGCTGCCGCGCCCGGCGGCCCGTGCATCTCCGCCTCCCGCCAGTCGTCGGGCAGCAGGTGGTCCAGTACGTCGTCGACGGTCACCGCGCCCAGCAGGGAGCCGCTCTCGTCCACGACCGGTGCCGCCACCATGTTGTACGTCGCCAGATAGCTGGTCACCTCGTTCAGCGGGGTGCCCGGCGGCAGCGGTGGCAGATCGGTGTCCGCGACCGAGCTGACCAGCGTGAACGGCGGGTCGCGCAGCAGCCGCTGGAAGTGCACCAGTCCCAGGTACTTGCCGGTCGGCGTCTCGTCCGGCGGCCGGCACACGTACACCTGCGCCGCCAGCGACGGCGACAGGTCCGGGTCACGCACCCGCGCCAGCGCGTCCGCGATCGTCGCGTCCGGCCGCAGCACGATCGGCTCGGTCGTCATCAGACCGCCCGCGGTGCGCTCCTCGTACGCCAGCAGACGCCGTACGTCCGCCGCGTCGTCCGGCCGCATCAGGCCCAGCAGCCGTTCCTTCTCCTCCTCCGGCAGCTCGGAGAGCAGGTCGGCGGCGTCGTCCGGGTCCATCGCCTCCAGGACGTCGGCGGCCCGCTCCTCCGCGAGCTTGCCCATGATCTCGACCCGGTCGTCCTCCGGCAGCTCCTCCAGGACGTCCGCCAGCCGGTCGTCGTCCAGCGCCGCGGCCACCTCGCCGCGCCGCTTCGGTGTCAGGTGGTGCAGGGCGCTGGCCAGGTCCGCCGGGCGCAGCTGCTCGAAGGTGGCGAGCAGGTTCTCGGCGCCCTGTCCGTGCTCCTCGAGGGAGAAACCGGTCACCGCCGACCAGTCGACCGTCAGCACCTCTCCCTTGCGGCGCAGCGCCCCGCCCTTCCCCTTCCGTACGAAGACCTTGTCGATCTCCCAGTCACGGCGCGCCGGCAACTGGATGATGCCGATGTCCAGGACGGTGGCCTCCTCGCCCGACTCGACCAGGCTCACCCGGCGGTCCAGCAGCTCACCGAGGACCAGCGTCTCCGAAGCCCGCTGTTCGAAGCGCCGCATGTTCACCACGCCGGTGGTGATCACCTGGCCGGACTCCACGCCCGTCACCCGGGTCATCGGCAGGAAGATCCGGCGCCGGCTGATCACCTCGACGACCAGGCCCAGCAGCCGGGGTGGCCGGCCGCCCACCCGCAACATCGCGACCAGGTCGCGGACCCGGCCGACCTGGTCGCCGTTGGGGTCGAAGACGGCGATGCCCGCGAGATGGGAGACGAACACCCGAGGGGTGACCACCGCCATGCCGAGTGCCTCCACTTCCGTTCCGCTGCGCCGTAGCGGGCCGCCGCGATGCCGCGCGGCCGCGCCCCCTCTTCCCTGGCGTTACGTGTTGCCGCTTCTGCGCAGGTGAAGCCCCTCAGGCGGGCTTGATCCGAAATCAGGCTAACGTGCACCACCCGGTGCCGCCCCGGCGGAAAGGGCCGTACGGTGTCCACCGCGCACTCCGCCGTACGACGTGCCCGGGCCCGGGTACGCTGCCGTACTGCCGTCGAGGTCATCCGTATCAGGAGGCAGAACCGTCGTGACCGCTTTCCCCTCGGCAGGCCCCGCCGGGGCCTGCTCCCGCCGCCCGGCCGCACCCCGTCGCAGGCGTGGGGCGACGCTGACGGCGGCGGTGTGCGCGGTGCTCGCCGGGGCACTGGCGGGGTGCGCGTCGGAGGACCCGGACGCCGGGACCAACGGGGTCGGCAAACTGCCCGCCGACAAGATCCAGGCCAAGGCGCAGACGGCCGCCCGCGGCGCCGGAACGGTACGGCTCTCCGGCAACCTCGTCAGCCAGGGCCGCACCTACAAGCTGGACATGCGGCTCGGCCCCGGGGGCGCCCGGGGCCAACTCGCCACCGACGCGGCCACCTTCCAGCTGCTGCGGGCCGGCGGCGCGCTCTATCTGAAGGCGGACGCCGGGTTCTGGGCCCGCGAGAAGAACGCCAACCCGTCGAAGAACGACGAGACGTCCGTCGCCAAGCTCGTCGGCAAGTACGTGAAGGTGCCGGCCACGGACCCCGTCTACAAGCGCTTCAGCGGCTTCACGGACAAGGACGTCCTGCTCAGCAGCCTCCTCGGCCTGCACGGCAAGCTCGCCACCGGCGACCGCGGCACCCTCGACGGCACCCGGACCATCCGCATCGCCGCCGGCCAGGGCGCGGGCGGCACCCTCGACGTCTCCCTGGAGGGCGAGCCCTACCCGCTCCGGCTGCGCCGCGCGGGCGACGCGGGCGAGGTGCGTCTCACCGACTGGGGAAAGCCGGTGGAGATCCAGGCACCGGCGGACAGCCAGGTCATCGACTACGGCAAGTCGATCACGCTGGGCGACTGAACGCAGCAACCCCAGTGCCATAGTCGCTCTATGCTGCGGCTATGGCAACGACGACGATTCAGGTCCTGCGAGAGACCCGCGATCACCTTGCCGAGCTGGCCAGAGAGCGCGGTGTGAGCATCGGTCAGTTGGTCGAAGCGCTTGCCGCAGAGCAGCCGACGGCAGTGCAGCGGGCAGAGCGGCTGGCCGCCGACCGGGAAGCCGTACGCCGCATGATGGGTGTGCACATCCGCGACGAAGAGTTCGAGCAAGCCCCCGACGTGCTCGGCAACATCTACAAGATCGCTGCCGAGAAGGTCCGGGCGGCCAAGGGCACCGCAGCGTGATCATCCTGGACACCAGCGCCGTCACGGCGCTCGCCGGCGGCCACAAGACGCTGAACCTCCTGGCCGGCAACATGGCGAAGACACCCGGCGAACACCTGAGCATCCCCGCTCTGTGCCTCACTCAGGCCGAAGCCGGTGAAGAGAACCTCGCGCAGCGCGTTCTGGTCTTTTCCTCAGTTGTCGTCGACAGCCTCGACACAACGGCCGCTGTCAGCGTCGGCACCATGATCCGCGACGGCTACGGCGGCCCGGACACCTGCCACGCGCTCTACTGCGCACTGCCACGCCCCGAGTTCACCGGCATGCCGATCCTGCTGACCGCCGATGAGAACGCCTATCCGCCCGGCGTGGTCACCGTCGACATCGACTCACCTGGGATGCTCGGCTTCTGCTGACGGGCGGCCGGCCCAGGCCGGAGTGGCGGAGAGACGGGACGCCCAGGTGTGCCGCGCGCCTGGCGTCCGCCTTCCGGACCGGCAGCGCCCGTCCGTCCCGTATGCAGAGGAGGCCATGGAAGCGGCCGCCTCCTCAGCGCCCCCGCCGCTTCCCCCGCAGCAGCCTGGGCAGGGCCGCCGGGACGGGGTCGCGGGTGGTGGCCGTGGTGGGGAGGGGACGGGCGGCCTGGGAGCCGTCGTCGAAGTCCGTGGTGGCCGGCGTGTTCGTGACCGGCTCCAGGCGCAGTACGCGGCACTCGCGCGCCCAGCGGCGCGGCATCGTCTCCGCGTCCGGCGCGTTGAGCCGCTTGCCCTTGAGGTCTTCCACGGCGGCCTGCCACGCCTCGCTGTCCGGCTCCAGCTCGGTGACCCGGGCCTGCCAGCCGACCAGCCGGCCGCCCTTGTCCTTGCTGCGCAGGGTGACGGTCGCGGTGCCGCCGTCGGTCAGCCCGAGGTCGTGCAGCGGCTGCTCGTCGGCCGGGTCGGCCGCCCCGTCCGTCGTACGGCCGGAGCCCGCTCCGACGACGCACGCGGCGCCGTCGTGCCAGACGTGCCACAGGGCCCGCGCCGGGCCGGTGGCGCCCCGTACCCAGATGAGGCCGGACTTCTTCGTGGCCTCTTCGATGAGCGCGCGGTCCAGCAGCGCCTGCGACACGGTCTCCGTCATGGGAGCAGCCTAATGGGCGGCGCGCACGCCGCCCGGACCGCTCGGCCCTCTCACAGCCACCCGTTGCGCTTGAAGCCGCGGTGGATGCCGAAGCAGATGCCGACCGTGACGAGCAGGACGAGCGGATAGCCGTACTTCCACTTCAGCTCCGGCATGTACTCGAAGTTCATGCCGTAGATCCCGGCGATCATCGTCGGTACGGCGAAGATCGCCGCCCAGGAGGTGATCTTGCGCATGTCCTCGTTCTGGGCCACCGTCGCCTGCGCCAGGTTGGCCTGGAGGATCGAGTTGAGCAGGTCGTCGAAGGAGAGCACCTGCTCGTTGACCCGGGCCAGGTGGTCGGCCACGTCCCGGAAGTACTTCTGGATGTCGCAGTCGACCAGCCGCATCGGCCGCTCGCTCAGTACCTGCATCGGCCGCAGCAGCGGCGACACGGCCCGCTTGAACTCCAGGACCTCGCGCTTGAGTTGGTAGATCCGCCCGGCGGCGTCGCCGCCCTTCGAGGAGCCCTTGCCGGCGCCCGCGTTCTTGCCGTCCGAGCCGGAGCTGAAGACGTCGATCTCCACCTCGTCGATGTCGTCCTGCATCGCGCCGGCCACCGCGATGTAGCCGTCCACCACCTGGTCGGCGATGGCGTGCAGCACCGCGGACGGGCCCTTGCCGAGCAGCTCGGGGTCGTCCTGGAGGCGGTGGCGCAGGGCGCGCAGCGAGCCCTGGCCGCCGTGCCGCACGGTCACGATGAAGTCCCGGCCGGTGAAGCACATCACCTCGCCGGTCTCGACCACCTCGCTGGTGGCGGTCAGCTCCGCGTGCTCGACGTAGTGGACCGTCTTGAAGACGGTGAACAGGGTGTCGTCGTAGCGCTCCAGCTTGGGCCGCTGGTGGGCGTGGACCGCGTCCTCCACGGCCAGCGGGTGCAGCCCGAACTCCCGCGCGATCTCGGCGAATTCCGCCTCGGTGGGCTCGTGCAGCCCGATCCAGGCGAAGCCGCCGTCGCCGCGTACGCCCGCCATCGCCTGCGACGGCGTGACGTGGTCGCTGACGCGCCGGCCGTCCCGGTAGACGCCGCAGTCCACGATGGCACTGTTGGTGTGGGCCGCCTGGCGCGGATCGGTCTCGTACTTGTACGGGGAGTCCTCACGCCGGCGGGAGGGGCGGACGGCGGCACGCAGGTCGCGGATCATCGACATGGGCAGGCTCCTTCACGGGCCGGCCGCCAGCCGCGGGCGCGCGGCGTAACGCTGCCCGGAACGAGGACGTACACGACGGCGCTGGCCGTACGTCCGCAAAGCGGGCGGCGCTCCGTGCGCAGGTCTGACGGCAGTTCGCAGAACACGCAGAAAACACGGAAACGAGAGTCGAAGGCGCTCTTCCGTCATCTGTTTCCGGCGCGAAGGCACTTCACGGGTTTCACCGCGTGCGGCGGGGGTACGGAAGCCCCTGGATCAAGAAAGCCGCTGGGCGCGCTGGGGGATGACAGGAGAACTGTCGGTACTGCACGGTCGACTTGGATCCACCGCAGCCCCACCTCCTCCGGCCGGTCCCCGCTGGGGGACGAACGTCATTCCCTGACCAGACGGCAAGGCTATCAGCCGTCAGAACCGATCAGGCGCGCCTTTGCCCGTTCCATACGAACAGCCGCCCCGTGCGGCCGGGCGGCCCGCCGGGCGGCCGCGGCCGGGCGCGGGCCCGGGCCTATGCTCGCGGCATGTCTGACGTTCTCGATCTGGTCGAAGCCCGCCTGCGTACGGCCCTGGGCGAGCCGGACGCGCGTGCCGCCGTCACCTTCCTCGGAACCGACCGGGTCGAGGTCCTGCGCTTCACCGGCGGCGGCCCGGACGGCGATCTGGTGCGCTATGTCACGCTCGGCATGTCGGACCGGCCGATGACCGACCCCACGGCGGTGCTGGCCGACCCGCTGCGCGGTCCGCGCGCCGAACTGGTGCTGTCGGTCAAGGCGGGCCGGGCCGACGTCGACAAGGTGCTGCGGCCGCTCGCCGTGCTCGCCGCGTCCCCGCAGGTCGAGGGCGTGGTCGTGGCGCCGGGGGCGTCGCTGGACGTGGGGGAGCCGCTGTGGCCGGGCGCGCCCTTCACCTCCGTACTGGTCGCGGAGTCCGGCGGGCTGGTGGAGGACCTGGAGCTGGACGAGCCGCTGGACCCGGTCCGCTTCCTGCCCCTGCTGCCGATGACGCCCAACGAGGCCGCCTGGAAGCGGGTGCACGGCGCCGAGGCGCTCCAGGAGCGCTGGCTCAAGGGCGGGACGGACCTGCGTGATCCGCTGCGTACGGGCGTGGCGCTGACGTAGCCCCGCGCCCGTGCCCGCCGTGGCATTGACGTGGCCCCGCGCCCGTACTCAGCCGCGGTGAGTGCCTCAGCGGGCGAAGGCGGACACGCCGTCCTCGGTGGCGTGCCGCGGCTCCAACTCGTGCGCCCGTACGGTCAGCGCCCGGCGCCGTACGGCCACGATGCCCGCGCCGACGAGCGCCGCCAGGGCCGCGACCACGAACGGGATGTGGATGTCCGTCCACTCCTCGATCTTCGGCGCCAGGAACGGCGCGGCCGCGGCGGCGAACCAGCGCACGAAGTTGTAGCCCGCGCTCGCCACCGGCCGCGGCGCGTCGGAGACACCGAGCGCCAGCTCCGTGAAGACGGTGTTGTTGAGGCCGATGAAGGCGCCGGACAGGATCGTGCAGACGACGGCCGCGGTGTGGTTGCCGTACCCGAGGACGACGAGGTCGACGGCGAGCAGGACCAGGGAGCCGCCCAGGACCTTCAGCGACCCGAAGCGCTCCTGGAGGCGCGGCGCCACCAGTACGGAGAAGACGGCGAGCAGCACACCCCAGGCGAAGAAGACCCCGCCGGACTTGTACGGGCTCATGTCCAGCACGAACGGCGTGAAGGCCAGCACCGTGAAGAACGCGTAGTTGTAGAAGAACGCGGAGACGGCGGCGGAGGCCAGCCCGCCGTGGCCCAGGGCCTTGACCGGGTCCAGTATCGAGGTCTTGCGCGCCGGCCGGGGCTGTTCCTTGAGGAAGGCCGTGATGGCGATGAAGCCGACGGCCATCAGGGCGGCGGTGCCGAAGAAGGGGTAGCGCCACTTCATGTCGCCCAGGACCGCGCCGAGCAGCGGCCCGCAGGCCATGCCGAGGCCGAGCGCCGACTCGTACAGCAGGATCGCCGCGGCGCTCCCTCCGGCCGCCGCCCCCACGATGACGGCCAGCGAGGTGGAGACGAACAGCGCGTTGCCCAGTCCCCAGCCGGCCCGGAAACCGACCAGCTCGCCCACCGAGGACGAGGTGCCGGACAGGGCCGCGAAGACGACCACGAGCGCCAGCCCGGCGAGCAGCGTCTTACGGCCGCCGATCCGGCTGGAGACGAAGCCGGTGACCAGCATCGCGACCGCGGTGATCAGGAAGTAGGAGGTGAACAGCAGGGAGACCTGGCTGGTGGAGGCGTGCAGCCCCTGGGCGATCGAGGGCAGGATCGGGTCGACGAGGCCGATGCCCATGAAGGCGACGACCGAGGCGCCCGCGGTGGCCCAGACGGCCATCGGCTGGCGCAGGATGCTGGTGCCGCCCTCGTCGAACGGATCATCTCCGGCGCCGCCGTGCCTGCCGCTCTTGCCGTGTGCCGACATGCCGTTGTCCCCTTCCTGTTCCGGTCGCGGGCGCCGGGCCGGGCGTCCGCCGGTCCGGCGCTCCCGCAGGAAACGTTGCTGTATACACACGATAAGTTAGCCGCCCTAAAGAATGCAAGCTACAACTACTCTGCCGGGCGGGCGCGGCTGCCCGGCCCGGGACGCCGGATGGGTGATCGTCCTTGACGCGGCGCCCGGCCGGGAGGACCGTGGGGCTCTATGAGGGGCGAACCCAGTTGCCCGAAGTGCGGTGGCCGGGTGCGGGCGCCCGGTCTCTTTGCCGACTCCTGGCAGTGCGGCGTGCACGGCACCGTGCATCCTCTGCAACCGGTGGTCCCGCCCAGCGTCGAAGCGCTGGCCGTGGTCGTCCGCCGTGCCCGGGTGCCGGTGTGGATGCCGTGGCCGCTGCCCGTCGGCTGGCTGTTCACGGGCGTCTCCTGCGCGGGCGACGACCGCAGCGGCGGGCGCGCCACAGCGGTGGCCTGCTCGGGGCCCGGACCGCTCGGCGGGCCCGGCGAGCTGTTGCTGATCGCGGAGGAGCTGGGCGTCGGCCTGGGCGCGCGGTACGCGGGCATCGACGGCCCCGACCCCGGCCCGCACATGTGCGTGAACAAGCCGCCGCACGTGAAGGTGCTGGCAGCCGGGCGCCCGACCCCGCTGTGGCACGTCGAAGGGGCGCCCGAGGACCGGGCGGTCTTCGCCGGGGAGGCGCGCGGGCTGTGGCTGTGGGCCGTGGTCTGGCCCGCCGAGTCCGGGCTGTTGCTCTACGACGAGCTGGTCCTCACCGACCTCCGGGACGCGGGCGCCGAGGTCGACCTGCTGCCGTGCGGGGCGCTGTCGCCGCGGTTGCTGACGTGAGGCGGGCGGTCACCGGCTCCTTCGGCTCCGGTGTGGCCGGCTCGCGCGGGCGTGTGTTCGGGGGGCCGGCGGGCGCGTGAGGCGGGCGGTCACCGGCTCGCTCGGCTCCGGTGCGGCCGGTGGCCGGCTCGCGCGGGCGTGTGTTCGAGGGTCCGGCGGGCGGCCGGTATCCTTCTGACGTCCCCTGGCCGGCCCCGCAGCAGTCTGGAGTTCAGCGTCGTGCGCATCGATCTGCACACCCACTCCACTGCTTCCGACGGTACGGACACCCCCGCCGAGCTGGTGCGCAACGCCGCCGCTGCCGGGCTGGACGTCGTCGCGCTGACCGACCACGACTCCGTGGGCGGCCACGCCGAGGCCCGGGCCGCACTGCCCGAGGGGCTCACCCTGGTCACCGGTGCCGAGCTGTCCTGCCGGATCGGCGGGGTGAGCATGCACATGCTGGCGTACCTCTTCGACCCCGACGAGCCCGAGCTGGCCCGGGAGCGGGAACTTGTCCGCGACGACCGGGTGCCGCGGGCCCGCGGCATGGTGGCCAAGCTGCGCGACCTGGGGGTCCCGGTCACCTGGGAGCAGGTGGCGCGGATCGCCGGTGACGGTGCCGTGGGGCGGCCGCACGTGGCCGCCGCGATGGTGGAACTGGGCGTCGTCGAGACCGTCTCCGACGCCTTCACGCCGAAGTGGCTCGCCAACGACGGCCGGGCCTACGTCGACAAGCACGAGCTGGACCCGTTCGACGCGATCCGGCTGGTCAAGGCCGCGGGCGGGGTGACGGTCTTCGCGCACCCGCTGGCGGTCAAGCGCGGCCGTACCGTCCCCGAGAGCGTCATCGCCGACCTGGCGGCGGCAGGGCTGGACGGGGTCGAGGTGGACCACATGGACCACGACGACGCCGCGCGGTCCCGGCTGCGCGGACTCGCCGCCGACCTCGGTCTGCTGACCACCGGCTCCAGCGACTACCACGGCAGCCGCAAGACCGTCGCGCTCGGCGAGTACACCACCGACCCGGAGATATACGGCGAGATCGTGCGCCGTGCGTTCGGCGCCTTCCCCGTGCCCGGCGCGGGCGGCTGACCGTACCGCGCTCCGGCCGGCGGGGAGGTTCCCGCCCGGTCGGCTGGCAGGTTTCCGTCCCGGCCGGACGGGCGCGAGCGTGCTCCGGCCGGCGGGCTTCCACCCTGCCGCGCCCTGTCCGGGCCGCCGCATCCCGCTCACGCGCCCGCGTGCGTGAGGCTGCGCGCGCTCCCTCTCACCCGCCTTCCCCCTGACGGACCACCGTTCTCTCTCGTACCACTGTTCTCTCCTGCCACCGCTCTCTACCGCTGTTCTCTCGTCACACCGCTCTCTCGTACCACCTCTCGCAAGGCCTTCACTGTGTTCGACTTCGCTGTCTTCAGTACGCTCTTCGTCACCCTGTTCGTGATCATGGATCCGCCGGGGATCATCCCGATCTTTCTCGCCCTCAGCTCCGGCCGCCCCGCCAAGGTGCAGCGGAAGATGGCCTGGCAGGCGGCCACCGTCGCGTTCTGCGTCATCGCCGTCTTCGGTCTCTTCGGCGAGCAGATCCTCGGCCGGCTGCACATCACCCCGCCCGCGCTGATGATCGCGGGCGGGCTGCTGCTCCTGCTCGTCGCGCTCAGCCTGCTGACCGGCAAGTCGGAGCAGCCCACGCAGACCAAGGACGTCAATGTGGCGCTGGTGCCCCTGGGCATGCCGCTGCTGGCGGGACCGGGCGCCATCGTCTCGGTGATCCTCGCGGTGCAGCACGCGGACGGGGTCAGCGGTGAGCTGTCGGTGTGGGCGGCGATCGCCGCCATCCATGTGGTGCTCTACCTCGTGATGCGCTTCTCGCTGGTCATCATCCGGGTGATCAAGGACGGCGGGGTGGTGCTGGTGACCCGGCTGGCCGGCATGATGCTCTCCGCGCTCGCGGTGCAGCAGATCATCAACGGCGTCATGCAGGTCGTACGCGGCGGCTGAGTGCAGGCGCGCCGGGCGCGCCCGGCCGGGCCCGGACGCGCGAAGCGCCCCGCGCGAAAGATTTCGTGCGGGGCGCTCCGTGCGCCGGACATGTGCGCGTCACGCGCTCATGAGTGACGCGGGTGAGGCGTCAACGGGCGGCGGTGTCGGCTGGGCGGATGTAGATGCGCTGGCCGACTGCGGCGGCCTGCTGCACGATCCGGTTGACGGAGGCGGCGTCCACGACGGTGCTGTCCACGGCGGTGCCGTCGACATCGTCCAGGCGCATGATCTCGAAGCGCATAACGGCTTCTCCCTTCGTCTGATCCTCCTGCGGAGAACTTTGCTGTTGTACGGGGTACTCGCGGGGCGTCGGTGCCCTGCGTTCCCAGTGGGTACAACGACATGCTCCCTGCAATCATTCCCTACGCTAAAGAAAATTTTCGGCCGTCTAAATACTGATGGGTAGTGCGAGCGGTTGTGCGCGCTGAGTGACCGGCCGGACAATGGACCCGTATGAACGACGACGCCCGGCCCACCGGCCCCTCACCCGACCTGACCGCGGTGCTCGCGGGGATCGAGCGCACCAACGAGCTGCTCACCCGGGTGCTCGCCGAGGTCGCCACCACCCCGTCCACCCATGCGGCCTTCGTCGACGCGGGCTATGTGTACGCGGCCGCCGGCCGGCTGGTCGCCGGCACCGAGGACCGCAGGGCCTTCGAGCTGGACGCCGAGGGCCTCATCGAGGCGTTCATCGACAAGGCCCGCACGATCTTCCCGGACAGCCGGCTGCTGCGCGTGTACTGGTACGACGGCGCCCGGCGCCGCATCCACACCACGGAGCAGCAGCGCGTCGCCGAGCTTCCTGACGTCAAGGTGCGGCTCGGCAATCTGAACGCCAACAACCAGCAGAAGGGCGTCGACTCACTGATCCGCTCCGACCTGGAGTCGCTGGCCCGGCACCGGGCGATCAGCGACGCGGTCCTGATCGGCGGCGACGAGGACCTGGTCTCGGCGGTGGAGGCCGCCCAGGGCTACGGCGCCCGGGTCCACCTGTGGGGCATCGAGGCGGTCGGCGGGCGCAACCAGGCCGAGCCGCTGCTGTGGGAGGTCGACAGCCAGCGCACCTTCGACCTGGATTTCTGCAAGCCGTACGTGACCCGGCGGGCCGTCGTCCACGACCACGGGGACCCGGCGGCCGACGGCACCGGCAACGGCGGCTCGCCGCTCACCCGCGACGAGGTGCGCTTCGTCGGCGCGCGGGTCGCCGCGCGCTGGCTGGGCGAACGCGGCGTCCCCTGGGTCACCGAGCTGCTGCCCGGCCACCCGTATCTGCCGGGCGCGGTCGACCAGGAACTGCTGACGGCCGCCGAGGTGCTGCTGCACCACTCCCTGCGCGGGCACGCGGACCTGCGGCGGGTGCTGCGGGACGGCTTCTGGGAACACGTACAGGCGCAGTGCTAGCGGGCGGGCTGCCGGGTGGGCGCCCACTCCGGCGCCGGCTCCGGCGCCCGATGCGCGGGGCGGCGGAAGGCCGTACGTACGGGCGCGTGGGCGGCTTCGCGGGGGTACGGAGGCGACGCGCGCCGGGGCGCGCGCCCCGCTCAGTGGACGCTGTGCCAGAACTCCGCGAGTGCCGCCGCCGTCTCGGCCGGACGTTCCGCGTTGGGGGAGTGCTCCGCGCCCTCGACGACCGTACGCCGGGCTCCCAGCCGTCCGGCCATCGCGTCCATCTCCGGCACCGGCCAGGCGTAGTCGGCGGCGCCCGACACGACGTGCTTGGGCAGCGGTACGGCGGCCAGCTCCGCCACCCGGTCCGGTTCCGACACCATCTGCCGCGCGGTGGCGACCAGCTGCTGCGGGACGGTGTTCATCCAGCGCTGGTGGAGGAAGGCGCCGATCTCCGGCGGGGTGGACGCGTCCTCGGCCTCCGGCGGGTCCAGCTCGCGCATGGCCAGCCACACCGCCTGCATGTCCAGCGTCCCGAGGGCGTCGATGAGCATCCGTACCCGGGCCTGCTGGGGCGCGGCGATGGCGCCCGGACCCGAGCTCATGACGGTCAGGGAGCGGAAGGGCGCGGGGTCGCGCAGGACGGCGGCACGGGTGAGGAGACCGCCGAGGGAGTGCCCGAGGAGGTGCACCGGACCGTCGCCCAGGGCGCGCGCCTGAGCGGCCATGTCCTGCGCCAACTCGCCCTGCGCGTAAGCGGATTCGTCACGCGGCCCGGGTGACTCGTGCTGGCCGCGGCCGTCCACGGCCACCACCCGGAACCCCGCGGCGGCCAGCGGTGCCAGGAGGGCGATGAAGTCCTCCTTGCTGCCGGTGAAGCCCGGCACGAGCAGCGCGGTCCCGGCCGGCGTCCCGTCGGGCCGGGCGTCGTGGACGGCGAACTCACCGCGCGCGGTGACGAGTCGGCGCGCGCGGGCGCACGAGGGCAAGGTGAGGGTGGGCGGCCTGCTCATGGGACGAGGCTATCCGGGGCCCGGAAAGCCATCGCGCGCGGGCGCACACACCGAACGGCCCTGCCCTCCCCGCACTCGCCGACGGCCCGGCCCCGCCGCACATGCCGACGGTCCCCGCACACGCCGACGGCCAGCCCCCCTCGCAACGCCGACGGCCCGGCCCCCGCACACGCCGACGGCCCGGCCCCCGCGTGTGCGGGAACCGGGCCGTCGTACGGTCGGATCAGCCCTCGGCCGGGGCCTCCGCCGTGGCCTTCTTCGCGGCCGTCTTGCGGGTGCGGCGCGGCTTGGCCGGAGCCTCGTCCGCGGCGGCGTCGGCGGCGGGGGCCGCCTCGGCCTTCGCGGCGGCCGTCTTACGGGTACGGCGCGGCTTGGCGGGCGCGTCGTCCTCCGCAGCGGTACCGGCGTCGGCCGCCGGGGCCTCCGCGGTGGCCTTCTTGGCCGCGGTCTTGCGCGTACGGCGCGGCTTGGCGGGCGCCTCGTCCGCGACGGGCTCCGCGCTCTCCACGGCTGCCTTGGCGGCGGCGGTCTTGCGCGTGCGGCGGGGCTTGGCCGGGGCCTCGTCCGCTGCCGTCTCCGTGCCTTCGGCCGTGTCGACCGCGGTCTCCGCCTCGGCCTTCTTGGCAGCGGCGGTCTTGCGGGTACGGCGCGGCTTGGCGGGCGCCTCGTCCGCGACGGGCTCCGCGCTCTCCACGGCTGCCTTGGCGGCGGCGGTCTTGCGCGTACGGCGGGGCTTGGCCGGAGCCTCGTCCGTCACCGTCTCGGCGGCCTCGGCCGTCTCGGCCGTGGTCTCCGCCTCTGCCTCCGCCTTCTTGGCGGCGGCCGTCTTGCGCGTACGGCGCGGCTTGACGGCCGCCTCGTCCGCGACGACCTCGGCACCCTCCGCCGTCTCCACGGCGGCCTCCGCCTTCTTGGCAGCGGCGGTCTTACGGGTGCGGCGGGGCTTGGCCGGGGCCTCGTCCGCGACCGGCTCGACGGCCTCGACCGTGTCGACCGCGGCCTCGGCCTTCTTGGCGGCGGCCGTCTTGCGCGTGCGGCGCGCCTTGGCCGGGGCCTCGTCCGCGACCGGCTCGGTCACGACGGCCGGCTCGGCGCTCTCCGCCGCTTCCACGACGGCTTCCGCCGCGGGCTTGGCGCTGCGCGTCCGGCGGCGCGGCTCGGCCGGGGCCTCGTCCGCGACCGGCTCGGCGGCGACCGGCGCTGCCGCGACGACCGGCGCCTCGGCGGTGGCCTGCGCCGGGACCTTGACGGTCCCGGTGGGGCCCTCGGCCGTGTCCACGGCGGTGGCTGCCGCCGTCCGGGCCGTCTCCGCCTTGGCGGCGGAGTTGGCGCCGCCCCGCGTACGGCGGCGGCGCGGCTTCGACGAGCCAGCGGTGGCGTCGGCGGCCTGCACGGCCTCGGACGCGACGGTCTCGGCGGCGGGCGCCGCCTCGGCACGGTCCGGCGTCACGGCGGCCGGCGCGTTGCCGGAGCCGCCGCGGGTACGGCGACGACGGCGCGGCTGGCGCGGCCCGTCCGTGGCGGGGGCGCCGCCCTCGGACGTACCGGGTGCACCGGACGTGCCGGGCGCCTCGGGGGCGCCCGAAGCGTCCACCGGCGCGCCGTTCCGCGTGCGCCGGCGCTGGCGCGGCGTACGGCTGCGGCTCGGGCGCTCCTCCTCGACGGCGGGCGCGCCCCGGCGCGGACCGCGGCCGCGGCCGCCGGTCTCGCCCAGGTCCTCGACCTCTTCGGCCGCCAGCCCGGCACGCTTGCGCTCCGCGCGCGGCAGGACGCCGGTCGTGCCCTCGGGGATCTCCAGCAGCTCGTAGAGGTGCGCGGAGGTGGAGTACGTCTCCTCCGGCTCGTCGAATGGCAGGTCCAGCGCCTTGTTGATCAGCTTCCAGCGCGGGATGTCGTCCCAGTCGACCAGCGTGATCGCGATGCCCTTGGCACCCGCGCGGCCGGTCCGGCCGATCCGGTGCAGGTAGGTCTTCTCGTCCTCGGGGGACTGGTAGTTGACGACGTGCGTCACACCCTCGACGTCGATGCCGCGGGCGGCGACGTCGGTGCAGACCAGCACGTCGACCTTGCCGTTGCGGAACGCGCGCAGCGCCTGCTCGCGCGCCCCCTGGCCGAGGTCGCCGTGGACCGCGCCGGAGGCGAAGCCGCGACGCGCGAGCTGGTCGGCGATGTCGGCGGCGGTCCGCTTCGTACGGCAGAAGATCATCGCGAGGCCGCGGCCGTTCGACTGCAGGATGCGGGAGACCATCTCCGGCTTGTCCATCGAGTGCGCGCGGAAGACGTGCTGCTTGATGTTGGCGACGGTCTGGCCCTCGTCGTCCGGCGCGGCGGCGCGGATGTGCGTGGGCTGCGACATGTAGCGGCGGGCCAGGCCGATGACCGCGCCCGGCATGGTCGCGGAGAACAGCATGGTCTGGCGGCGGGCCGGCAGCATGTTGATGATGCGCTCGACGTCCGGCAGGAAGCCGAGGTCCAGCATCTCGTCGGCCTCGTCCAGGACGAGCGCCTTGACGTGCGAGAGGTTCAGCTTCTTCTGGCCCGCCAGGTCCAGCAGCCGGCCCGGGGTGCCGACGACCACGTCGACGCCCTTCTTCAGGGCCTCGACCTGCGGCTCGTACGCCCGGCCGCCGTAGATCGACAGCACCCGTACGTTACGGACCTTGCCGGCGGTCAGGAGGTCGTTGGTGACCTGCTGGCACAGCTCGCGGGTGGGAACCACCACGAGGGCCTGCGGGGCCTCCGTCAGCTGCTCGGGCTTGGCCCGGCCCGCCTCGACGTCCGCGGGGACGGTGACGCGCTCCAGCAGGGGGAGGCCGAATCCCAGGGTCTTGCCGGTGCCGGTCTTGGCCTGGCCGATGACGTCGGAGCCCGCGAGGGCCACCGGGAGCGTCATCTCCTGGATGGGGAAGGGGGACGTGATGCCGACGGCCTCAAGGGCTTCGGCGGTCTCGGGGAGGATCCCGAGGTCTCGGAACGTAGACAGAATCTTGCCTCTTCTGTGAGACGCGGTACGAGGCGGCCAAGGGGGTCGTACCGCGCCCTCGCACACTGTCGTACGGGACCGGCCTTGGGTCGGCCGGATGGCGCGGGACCACTGCCTTCGCTCAAGCACTCGAACCGCGAGCGGTGTCCCTCCCGCTGTGCGTACGTCTCGTACGCGCCGCGAAAGAGGGCGGTCGGGTTGGAGCCGATCGGGCCACCGACCGGGCATCCGCATGCGTGGAACAACCCACCGATACTCGGCGGGCGCATTACCACCATACCCCGGATAGCCACACGTGTGTCCGGGCAATCGTTCGGTCGGGTGGGACGGGAGTGGCTGACCAGCCACTTCCCCCGGTTGCGCAGCGGGCTATTGTGCGCTTCATGGAGACGCCTGACAACGCAGCGCACACCGCCGAAGATGACCGAGAACACACCGGGATCGCCGCTCAGGACTGGGCCGCGGCCTCCGCGGAGCCGCAGTACCGGGCCGCGGTGATCGACCTGCTGGGCGCCCTCGCCTACGGGGAGCTGTCCGCCTTCGAGCGCCTCGCGGAGGACGCGAAACTGGCGCCGACGATGGACGACAAGGCGGAGCTGGCCAAGATGGCGTCGGCCGAATTCCATCACTTCGAGCGGCTGCGGGACCGCCTCGCGCACATCGAGGCGGAGCCGAACGAGGCGATGGAGCCGTTCGCGGCGGCGCTGGACGAGTTCCACCGGCAGACCGCTCCGTCGGACTGGCTGGAGGGCCTGGTCAAGGCGTACGTCGGCGACTCGATCGCCAGTGACTTCTACCGCGAGGTGGCGGCCCGGCTCGACTCCGACACCCGGAGCCTGGTCCTGGGCGTCCTCGACGACACCGGGCACGCGACGTTCGCCGTCGAGAAGGTACGGGCCGCGATCGACGCCGACCCCCGCGTCGGCGGACGGCTCGCGCTGTGGGCCCGGCGCCTGATGGGCGAGGCGCTGTCCCAGGCGCAGCGGGTGGTGGCCGACCGGGACTCGCTGTCGACGATGCTGGTGGGCGGCGTGGCCGACGGGTTCGACCTCGCGGAGGTCGGACGGATGTTCTCGCGGATCACCGAGGCGCACACGAAGCGGATGGCGGCGCTGGGGCTGGCCGCGTAGCGGAGCGGAGAGCGCGGCGCCGCGCTGTCGACCGGCCCGCGGCCGGTGGACGGCAGCGGGCGCCGCGTCCCCATACCCATGTCTGAGGGGCTGGACACATGTCCAGCCCCTCCGGCGTAGGGATCATCGGATCAGCGCGGGCCTCGAAGGGCCGCCGCCCCGTCTCCGGGCGGGCCCGGGCCCGCCCGGGTCACACCCCGGACCGCAGCGCCGTCAGCCGGTGTGCGGGCCGGACCAGCAGCGAGAGCATGGCCGCGCCCAGGCCGGCGGCGGCCAGCAGCGTCTGGAAGAAATGGCCGGGGCCCAGGATGGAATGGGCGAGCAAGGCGCCGAGGAGGGCCGCTGCGGGGCCGGTCGCCAGCGTCAGGGGGCGTGAGGGGAACCGGCCCGGCAGCTTGCGCGTGGCGGCCAGTGCGATGGCGAGTCCGACGATCACGGAGCCGAGAGCTTCCCAGATCATGGCTTATCCCTCCCGCGGTTACGACCGGTTGGACGACACAAATCGGTCGTAGGCGGTCGTACCCAGGGAGAATGCGCGGCAACCCTCGTCGGCGCAGGCAGTCGCGAGCGGGCCGGACACCGAAGCGGCGGCCCGGAGACAATCTCTCCGGGCCGCCGCTCGTGACGGGTGCGCGCGGGCCCGTCCAAGGGCCCGCGGCCGGCTACAGCGCGCCGAAGCCGACCTTGCGGACGGTCTGCTCGCCGATCTCCACATAGGCCAGCCGGTCCGCCGGGACCAGGACCTTGCGGCCGTGATCGTCCACGAGGCTCAGCAGCTGCGACTTGCCGCCCAGTGCGTCCGCCACCGCTCGCTCGACGTCCTCGGCGGTCTGCCCGCTCTCCAGAACGATCTCGCGGGGCGCGTGCTGCACGCCGATCTTGACCTCCACGGCTTTGTCCCTCCGACGGTCTCGGTGCCCCCTGGCGAGGCCACGGGGCAGGTGCGCGGAATCCGCGCCGTACGCAGCACACATTAGCCCGGTGAGCGGACGGACAGGGCGCCGCGGAGCACGCCCGCAGCGAACAGAGGAGGGGCGTGGGTGTGCGGGAGTGCGGGGCGTGGCAGGCCGGACACGCCACCGCCGGGACCCGCGGACGGCTCACTGCCCGGTGGTACGGCTCACAGTGCGGCAGCGGGCACGGCCCGCGGTCCGGTGGCGGTACGGCTCGCTGTTCGACGGGCCCGGCGCGCCGCCCGGCGGCCCGGTTCAGTACCCGGCGGTACGGGTCACTGCCCCTCGGAGCCGTGCAGCGGGAAGCCCGCGATGCCCTTCCAGGCCAGTGAGGTCAGGTGCTGTACGGCCGTCTCGCGCGGCACGGTGCTCTCGGAGGAGAGCCAGTAGCGCGCCACGACCTGCGAGACGCCGCCCAGCCCGACCGCCAGCAGCATCGACTCGTCCTTGGACAGGCCGGTGTCCTCGGCGATGACCTCACTGATCGCCTCGGCGCACTCCAGGGAGACCTTGTCCACCCGCTCGCGCACGGCGGGCTCGTTGGTCAGGTCCGACTCGAAGACCAGCCGGAAGGCGCCGCCCGGGTCCTCGACGTACGCGAAGTAGGCATCCATCGTCGCGGCGACGCGCTGCTTGTTGTCGGTCGTCGAGGCGAGCGCGGTGCGCACCGACTGCAGCAGCGCCTCGCAGTGCTGGTCCAGCAGGGCCAGGTAGAGGTCGAGCTTGCCCGGGAAGTGCTGGTAGAGCACGGGCTTGCTGACGCCGGCGCGCTCGGCGATGTCGTCCATCGCGGCCGCGTGGTAACCCTGCGCAACGAAGACCTCCTGGGCCGCGCCCAGGAGCTGGTTGCGCCGGGCTCGGCGTGGCAGGCGCGTGCCCCGCGGGCGTGCCGCCTCGGTCTGCTCGATGGCGCTCACGCTGCCTCCCAGGTGTCGTTCCGTCCGCGGCGCACGCACAGCGGTGCGCCGCGTCCGCCATCGTACTTTTGGGTAACCCGGCTGTGCGTGGTCACGGGCGAGAAAATCTGCCGCCGAAGACTGTGGGAAGCCGACATATGGCCCCAGGTCATCGGTAATCGTCTTCGTCGAGATCCACGACGCGGGCCTGTTCGGCGACGTCCGCCTCGTTCGCGGCGGACGGATCGATGCCGGTCAGCGGCTGGTCGTGGTGCGGCGCGAGGTCCGCGTGCTGCTCCGCGGCGTCGGCCTCGGGCGCTTCGACGTCGATCTCCGAGGCGTCCGTCTCGTCCTCGAAGGTGTCCGGGTCGGTCGGGTCGACGGGCATGGTGGCTCCCTTTCTCTCACGTCCTCCGGAGGCCAGGGCGAGCGTCCGTACGCGAGCGCTCCTCACACGGGTGCCCTTCCTGCCCGAGCCTAAGAGAGCGGGTTCCGAAATGCGATGCGGTGTGTGAGCGCGAACACACGATCGGCGGCGTGATCGTCTCGTAACATCGACTCCATGTCTTCGACGGATTCGACGGAGTCGACCGGATTGCCGGACGGGTTGCCGGGCGGATCGCCGGACGCGGCGCCGGACACCCGCGCCGTTCTCCCGGTGCCCCCGGCGGGCCGCTCCTCGCGCGTCGGTCCGGGCGAGACGGTGCGTTCCGTGAGCCTGCCGGGCCTGACCATGAGCGTGCGGGGTGTGCCGGGCGCGCGGGCCGGGCTGCCGTCCGCGCTGTACGTCCACGGACTCGGCGGGTCCTCCCAGAACTGGTCCGCGCTGATGCCGCTGCTCGCCGGCCAGGTGGACGGCGAGGCGCTGGACCTCCCCGGATTCGGTGACTCCCCGCCGCCGGACGACGGTGACTACTCGGTCTCCGCGCAGGCGCGGGCGGTCATCCGCCATCTGGACGCGAGCGGCCGCGGGCCGGTGCACCTGTTCGGGAACTCCATGGGCGGCGCGGCCGTGACGCGGGTGGCGGCGGTGCGCCCGGACCTGGTGCGGACGCTGACGCTGATCTCGCCCGCGCTCCCGGAGCTGCGCCCGCAGCTGTCCGCGGTGCCGACCGGGCTGCTCGCCGTGCCCGGTGTGACCCGGCTGTTCAGCAGGCTGACGCGGGACTGGACGCCGGAGCGGCGCACCCGTGAGGTGCTCGCGCTGTGTTACGGCGATCCCGCCCTGGTGACCCCGGACGGCTTCACCGCCGCCGCGGAGGAATACGCACGGCGCCTCGAACTCCCTTACTTCTGGGAGGTGATGACGCGCTCGGCGCGGGGCATCGTCCATGCGTACACGCTCGGCGGGCAGCACAATCTGTGGCGGCAGGCGCAGCGGGTGCTCGCGCCCACGCTTCTCGTCTACGGTGGGCGCGACCGCCTGGTCTCCTTCCGTATGGCACGCCGGGCGGCCGCCGCTTTCCGTGCCTCCCGGCTGCTGACGCTGCCGGAGGCGGGGCACGTGGCGATGATGGAGTACCCGGAAACGGTGGCGCGGGCCTTCCGCGAGCTGTTGGACGACGACGCGGCCGCGCGGGACGCGGCCGGTGCGGGCGGGAGCGCCGGTGCGGGAGAGCCCGCCGCCGGTGGCGCGTCCGGGACGTGAGTAGGAGCTGACAGGCCGAGTGGGACGTCACAGCCGCCGGAGCCCGGCCGCAACCGCCGGTGACACCTCCGGAATAGGCGAGGTGGGCGAGGCGGACGGGCTCGGCGCGGCAGGTGGCGCCGGACCTGCCCCCGCCCCCGGGCCGGGTACGGGCCGCCGGCGCCGCCGCGCGGAGCCGGGACCGGACGGCGGAGGCAGCGGAGAGGCCGGCCGGACGGACGGCGCCGAGCAGCGGCGCACGCCGGGTGGTGAGCCCGCGCAGGGTGCGGGTCGTTACGCGGCCGGGCACCGTACGCCCGAGCGCGGACCGGCGCAGGGCGCACCGTGGCAGCCCCCGGCGCAACGCGCGCCCCGGAATCCGTCCACGCGCCCCGAGCCGCACCATCATCCGACCGCGCGCTCCGCATCGCAGAACGCGCCCGCGCACGACGCGTCCGCCGGTGCGCCCGCGCACGGCACGCCCCCGAACGGCATCCCCGCGCACGACGCGTCCCCGGGTGTGCCCCCGAACGGCACCCCCGCGCTCGGCACGCCTCGCGTGCCGCGACCGCGCGAGGGGCGCCCGCAGTCCGCGTCGGCCACTCCGGCGCACGGATTCGCCCCGTTCGAGGACGGCAGCGAAGGCGCGAGCAGGCCCGCCCCCGCCCCGGGGGCCCCTGCCTCCGTCCCGGGCGCCCCCGGCGCCCCCGCTGCTGGTGCCGACGCCGCCGACACCGACGCCGCCCAGGGCGGATCCGTACGAGCGGACAACGGCAGTGCGCCCGGTGCCGAGTCCGGGCCCGCCCTCGGCCCGACCACCACCGGTACGGGATCGGTCGGCTCACCGTTCGTCCCGCAGAACCGGGAACCGGCGCCCCGCCAGGAGTACATCGACGCCTTCGCGGCGCAGCCCGGCCCCGGAGGGAACCGCCCCGGCGGCCCCGAGGACGCGGACGACGACGTGTTCGTGGCCGGGACCCCGGCGGGCGGACGGCCCGGACAGCCCGGGCCGGGGCGCGACACCGGCCGGTCGGTGGTCTTCCCGAGGGAGGGCGACACCCCGGCCGACACCCCGGCCGACGCGCCGGACGCCACCCCGGACACGAGTGAACTCGGCGTCCAGGGGCCCCGGTTCACCTCCCGCAAGAAGATCGCCAAGGGCCGCACCCTCACCGGTGTGGCCGCGGCGGCCGTGACGACCGTGCTCGCGGTCGTGGTGGCCGGACAGGTCGCAGAACAGCAGCAGGACGACGGCAAGGCACAGGCGCTGAGCGGGAAGGAACGGGGCGCCGGCTCCGACGCCGCCTCGCGCTCGAACGCGCGCCCGACGCAGCAGGCGGCCCCCGCCACGTACGACGAGAAGATGGCGAAGGCCTACCCGCTGGATGCGAAGCTGGCGGCCTCCGGGCGGTTCAAGCCGGCCGGCGGGGACGCCAAGGCGCCCGGCCACGGCCCGGTGTCGCGCTACCGCGTCGACGTGGAGGAGGGCATGGGCCTGGACGGCGAACTGTTCGCCGACGCGGTGCACAAGACCCTCAACGACGAGCGCAGTTGGGCCCACGGGGGCCGGCGCGCCTTCGAGCGGGTGGGCTCCGGCAAGGCCGACTACGTCATCACGCTGGCGAGCCCCGGGACCACCGCCAAGTGGTGCGCCAAGTCCGGGCTCGACACGACCGAGGACAACGTGTCGTGCGACTCGGCGGCGACCGAGCGGGTCATGATCAACGCGTACCGGTGGGCGCGGGGCGCCGAGACCTACGGGCCGGACCAGCTGCACGCGTACCGGCAGATGCTCATCAACCACGAGGTGGGCCACCGGCTCGGCCGCAACCACGAGAGCTGCTCGCGGCAGGGCGCGCTGGCACCGGTGATGATGCAGCAGACCAAATTCCTGACCACGGACGGCGCGACCTGCCGCCCCAACGCCTGGCCGTTCCCGGAAGGGCAGTGAGCCGCCGGGGCTTCGGAGAGCGCTGATCCGGGGGCGGCTGGGCGTGCCGCGCCGGTGTACCGGGCCTGGTCCGCCGTGCCGGCCCGCCGACCCGGCCAGGCGCGGCCCCTCGGCCCCGCGGCCCCGTAAGTCCGGCATACGGAACGGCCCGTCTCTCATCGCGGGACACCTTTGCCACCGGACGCACATTCGGGAAGTCTTCCTCCCATGCCGCGCCCTGCCACCGCCTTCGGACACGCCGCTTTCGAGCTGGCGCTGATCGGCGTGTCCGTGCAGTCCGTGGCCGACATCCACTGTCGCTGAGGCCCGTCCCCGGCCGCGCGGAAGCGCGCCGCGACGGCCCGCGACCGCCGGGGCCGTGAGACGCGGCGACCTGTGACCCCGGGCCGGGGCGTCCCCCGCGTATCCACGTATCTCACTCGAACGTGTCCGCAGGGGCGGCCCCGCGCCTCACCGCGCCCCTCCTGCCGCCGCCTTCCGCGGGTACGTCCCGCTGCGAAAGGCACCCACCGACATGGCCGAGCCGTCCCGCCCCCGTCACTCCGCCCCCGCCAGACGCGCGGTCACCGTCGCGGTGGCCGTCGCGCTGGCCGCCGGGGCCACCGCCTGCGGCCCCAAGGACACCGCGGCGGGTGACGGCGCGGGCGCCGCGCCCGCCAAGGGCGGCACGCTCACCGTCCTGAACTCCGCACCCCAGACCAACTTCGACCCGGCGCGCCTTTACACCTCCGGCGGCGGCAAGGTACCGACCCTGGTCTTCCGTACGCTGACCACCCGCAACCGGGAGAACGGCGCGGTCGGCGCGAAGGCCGTACCGGACCTCGCCACCGACACCGGGCGGCCCAGCGAGAACGCCACGGTGTGGACGTACACGCTCAAGGACGGGCTGAAGTTCGAGGACGGCTCGCCGATCACCAGCGCCGACGTGAAGTACGGGATCGAGCGTTCCTTCGCCGCCGAACTCTCCGGCGGCGCGCCGTATCTGCGGGACTGGCTGGTCGGCGGCGAAAGCTACCAAGGGCCCTACAAGGACAAGGACAAGGACGGGCTGAAGTCCATCGAGACCCCGGACGAGAAGACCCTCGTCTTCCACCTGAAGAAGCCCGAGGGCGAATTCCCGCTGCTCGCCACGCAGACACAGTTCGCGCCGGTGCCGAAAGCCAAGGACACCGGCACCAAGTACGAGGAACACCCGGTCTCCTCGGGGCCGTACAAGGTCGCCAAGAACACCGGGGACGGCGAACACCTCGTTCTGGAACGCAATCCGTACTGGTCCGAGAAGACCGACTCCGAACGGCACGCCTATCCCGATACCATCGAGGTGAAATCCGGCCTGGACTCCGCGGTCATCAACCAGCGGCTGGCCACCGGCGCAGGTCCGGACGCCGCCGCGGTGACCACCGACACCAACCTCGGCCCGGCCGAACTCGCGCAGATCAGCGGCGACGCGGGGCTCGGCAAAAGGGTCGGCACCGGCCACTTCGGTTACACCGACTACCTTGCCTTCAACCCGAAGGTGAAGCCGTTCGACGACCCGAAGGTGCGCCAGGCCGTCGCATACGCCGTCAACCGGCAGAGCGTCGTGAACGCCGCCGGCGGCTCCGCGCTCGCCGAACCCGCCACCACCTTCCTGCCGAACGGCGAAGCCTTCGGCCACACCCCGTACGACCCGTTCCCGGCGGGCCGTACCGGAAATCCGGCCAAGGCGAAGGAACTGCTGAAGGAAGCCGGTCACGGGAACGGGCTGAGCATCACCCTCACGCATTCCACCGCCAAGAACTTCGAGACCGGCCCGGACATCGCCACCGCCGTGCAGGAAGCCCTGAAGAAGGCCGGAATCACCGTCAAACTCCAGGGCCTGGAGGACAACGACTACAAGGAGAAGGTGCACAGCGTCGACGACGCGCCGGGCCTGTTCATCGGCGGCTGGGGAGCGGACTGGCCGTCCGGCGGCCCGTTCCTCGCGCCGGTCTTCGACGGCCGGCAGATCGTCCGGGACGCCTCCAACTTCAACCACGCGCAGCTCGACGACCCGGCGGTCAACCACGAGATCGACGAGATCAACAAGCTGACCGACCTGAAGGCGGCGGCGGTCCGGTGGGGCGCGCTGGACAAGAAGATCGGCGCGCAGGCCCTGTCCGTACCGCTCTTCCACCCCGTCTACAAGCGGCTGTACGGCAAGGACGTCAAGAACGTCGTCATCAGCGACTGGGACGGCGTGCTGGACGTCTCCCAGGTCGCGGTCAAGTGACGACGGCCGGCATGACGTCACCCCAGGCCGACGCGGCGCTCCCTCCGCACGAGGTGACGCCTGCTCGGAAAGGGACGGTCTGGCGGCGGCTGCGGCAGCGCCCGGCCGCCGTGCTCTCCGCGGCCGTCCTGATCGTCCTCGTCCTGCTCGCCCTCGGCGCGCCGCTGCTGGCCGCGCTGGAGGGCCAGGACCCCACCACGTACCACGACGACCTGATCGACTCCGCGCGCGGCGGCGTGCCGCTCGGGTCGTACGGCGGGATCAGCGCCGACCACTGGCTGGGCGTCGAACCCGGCACCGGCCGGGACATGTTCGCGCGGCTGCTGTACGGGGCCCGGGTCTCCCTGCTCATCGCGCTCGGCGCCACGGCCGTACAGGTCCTCATCGGTGTGGTGGTCGGCCTCGCGGCCGGGCTGGGCAACCGGCTCGCCGACCAGGTGCTCTCCCGGTTCACCGAGGTGCTGACCGCGCTGCCGATGCTCGTCATCGCGATCTCGCTGACCGCGATCGTGCCCGCCGACTTCCCCCGTCCGCTGCTGCTGGTGCTGGTCATCGGCCTGCTCAGCTGGTTCGGCACCTCGCGGATCGTGCGGGCCCGGACGCTGGCGCTGAAGAAGCTGGACCATGTGGCGGCGGCCCGGCTCGGCGGCGCGGGACCGCTGCGCGTGGCGCGGCGCGAGCTGCTGCCGTCGCTCGCCGCACCGGTGATCACGTACGCGGCGGTCCTGGTGCCCGGCAACATCGTGGTCGAGGCGTCGCTGTCCTTCCTCGGCATCGGCGTCCGGCCGCCCACCGCGTCCTGGGGGCAGATGCTGTCGACCGCGACGACCTGGTTCCGGGCCGACCCGGTGTACGTCCTGCTCCCGGCGGGCTTCCTGCTGGTCACCGTGCTCGCGTTCACGGTGCTGGGCGACGTGGTCCGTACGGCGCTGGATCCGCGTGAGCGGTCCCGGCTGCGGATCGGCACCCGGGCGGGCCGCAAGGAGAAGCCCCCGAAGAAGGAAAAGCACGACGTGCGCGAGAAGCGCGAGAAGGAGGCTGTCGTATGACCGGCTACGCACTGCGCCGGCTCGGCGGCGGGCTCCTGGTCCTCTTCCTGCTGACCGTCGCCGTCTACGCGCTCTTCTACGTCGCACCCGGCGACCCCGCCAAACTGGCCTGCGGGCCGCGCTGCAATCCGGGGCAGATCCAGCAGGTACGCGAACGGCTGGAGCTGGACGCGCCGGTCCTGACGCAGTACCTGCACTTCCTCCAGGGGCTGGTGGCCGGCCGCGACTTCTCGTCCGGCACCGCCGTACTGCACTGCGACGCGCCCTGCCTCGGCCTCTCCTACCAGAACAGCTCGCCCGTCACGGAGCTGCTCGCCGACCGGCTGCCGGTCACCGCGTCGCTCGCCCTCGGCTCGATGGTGCTCTGGCTGCTGCTCGGCGTCGGCACCGGCCTGCTGTCCGCGCTGCGCCGCGGCGGCACGACGGAACGCGTCCTGACCGGCCTGACCCTCGCCGGCACGGCCACCCCGGTCTTCATCACCGGACTGCTGCTCCTGATGGTGTTCTGCGCGTACCTCCAGTGGCTGCCCTTCCCCTCCTACGTCCCGCTGTCCGAGGACCCGGAGCAGTGGGCCTGGAACCTGCTGCTGCCCTGGACGGCGCTGGCGCTGCTGGAATCCGCCAAGTACGCCCGGCTGACCCGGTCCTCGACGCTGGAGACGCTGGCCGAGGACCACATCCGCACCTTCCGCGCGTACGGCGTGCGGGAACGTTCCGTCGTGACGCGGCACGCGCTGCGCGGCGCGCTGCCGCCGGTCATCGCGCTCACCGCGCTCGACCTCGGAACGATGTTCGGCGGCGCGATGCTCACCGAGGAACTCTTCGGGCTGCCCGGCATCGGCCAGCTCCTGGTCCACTCGGTGCGCGTCGTCGACCTGCCCGTGGTCGTCGGTGTCGTCCTGGGCACCGGCGCCGCCGTCATCGTCGCCAACGTCGTGGCGGACGTCCTCCACGCACTCGCCGACCGAAGGGTGGCCCTGACATGACCTCCGAGGAACCCGCGGGCACGACCGGAGCGGCACCGGACCTGCTGAAGCCGGACCTGCTGAAGCCGGACCTGCTGAAGCCGGGCCGGTCGGTGCCGGGCCGGCCGCAGCCGGATCCGCTGGTGGAGGTCCGCGACCTGTCGGTCGCCTTTCCCGGCGGGGCCGGTGCCTTTCCAGCCGACGGGGGAGGCGCCGGTGGGGGAGACGCCGGTGGGGAAGGCCCCGCCGCCGTGCAGGCCGTGGACCGCCTCTCGTTCTCGCTGGCCGCCGGCCGGGCCCTCGGCATCGTCGGCGAGTCCGGGTCCGGCAAGTCCACCGTCGCGGCGGCCCTGCTGGACCTGCACCGGGGGACCGGAGCGCAGGTGAGCGGCACGGTACGGGTCGCCGGTACGGACGTACGGGCAGCGGACGAGCGGGAGCTGCGGCGGCTGCGCGGCGGCCGGGCCGCCATGGTGTTCCAGGACCCGCTGTCCTCGCTCGACCCGTACTACGCGATCGGCGACCAGATCGCCGAGGTGTACCGGGTGCACCGGCCGGACGTCTCACGGCGCGCCGCCCGTGCCCGCGCCGTCGAGGTGCTGGAGCGCGTGGGCATCGCGGACGCCCCCCGGCGCGCCCGCTCGCGGCCCCACGAGTTCAGCGGGGGTATGCGCCAGCGCGCGTTGCTCGCGATGGCGCTCGCCTGCGAACCGCGCCTGCTGATCGCCGACGAGCCCACCACCGCGCTGGACGTCACCGTCCAGGCGCAGATCCTCGACCTGTTGCACGGGCTGCGGGCGGAGACCGGCATGGGGCTGCTGCTGGTCACCCATGACCTGGGGGTGGTCGCGGGCAGTGTGGACGAGGTGCTGGTGATGCGCGGCGGCCGGGCGGTGGAGCACGGCCCGGTCGGCGAGGTGCTGCTCGCGCCGCGCGCGCCGTACACGAAGGAACTGCTGGCGGCGGTACCACGGGTGGACGCGCAGCCGGACGGGCGCGCCCTGCGCGGCACGCGCGCCGGGCGCGACGGCGACGGGAGCGGGGACGGCGTCCTGCTCGAAGCCGTCGGGCTGCGGCGGGAGTTCGGTGGCCGGCGGCACCGGACGACGGCGGTCGACGAGGTCTCGCTGACCGTACGGGAAGGGGAGACCGTCGGCCTCGTGGGGGAGTCGGGCAGCGGCAAGACGACGCTCGGGCGGATGCTCGTACGCCTGCTGGACCCGACCGCGGGGACGCTGCGCTACCGGGGGCGCGACATCGGCACCCTCGGTGACCGGCAGCTCCGTCCCTTCCGCAGCGAACTCCAGATGGTGTTCCAGGACCCGGTCTCCTCGCTCAACCCGCGGCGCAGCATCGGCGAATCGGTCGCCGACCCGCTGCGCGCGGCCGGTGACCGGGACGACGCGCGCGTGCTGCGCCGGGTGTGCGAACTGCTGGAACGGGTCGGCCTGGACCCGGCGTGGTACCACCGCTATCCGCACGAGTTCAGCGGCGGGCAGCGGCAGCGCGTCGGCATCGCGCGGGCGCTCGCCCCCGGCCCCCGGCTGCTGGTCTGCGACGAACCCGTGTCGGCGCTGGACGTCACCACACAGGCGCAGGTCGTCGGCCTCCTCGGCGAACTCCAGCGGGAGCTGGGCCTCGCGCTGGTCTTCATCGCGCACGACCTGGCGGTCGTACGGGCGGTCAGCGACCGGGTCGCGGTGATGCGCGGCGGGCGGATCGTGGAGGAGGGCAGCACCGAGGAGGTGTACGAACGCCCCCGGCACCCGTACACGAAGGGTCTGCTGGCGGCGGTGCCCGTGCTGGACCCGGAGGTGTCGGCCGGGCGGCGGGCGCTGCGCGCGGTGGCCTGACGGCACATAGCGCGCCAGAACGCCCACCGGGGTGGAAAGTTACGTCTCTTCACCCCTTCCGGTGGCGCGACGGACAACCGTCCGCCGTGTCACCGGAATCTCTGCGTAGCTTCTTCCTGCCAGGTAGCGGCGGGCCCCCGGGGGTGACCGCCGCCGTCGACGCCGATCAGGAAGAACGGGGGTGCGCTCGTGCGCATTGGTCTGCTCACCGAGGGTGGCGGCCCGGATGCGTCCGGTGAGACGCGTCCGTGGCGCGACCGGCTCGTGCACGGACTCCCCGGCCACGAGTTCGAGGTCTACACCCTCGACCGGGGCCCCGAGAGCGGTGCGGTGGAGGGCGTGCAGGGCGGTGGCGCGGGAGAGGGCGCCGGACAGCCGGGCACGGGTCCGGAGGCGCGTGGGGCGCAGGGGGCGGAGGGCCGTGCGGGCGGCGCGGAGGGCCGCGCCCGGGTGGTGCGGATCGCGCCGCTGCACGGAGAGCTTCCCGCCGCCCTGCGATGGTGGCCCGACGGGCGGCGCGCCGGGGCGCGCGGACGGCGCGCGCGGCGGCGGTTCGCGGAGTGCTTCGGTGATCTCGCGGCGGGGTTCATCGCGACGGAACCGCCCGGGGGCCGGGCCCTTCCCCCGGTGTCGCCGGTGGACGGTGCCGCGGACCGTGGGGGTCAGGCGGTCCGTGGGGGTCTGGCGGACCGTTTCGCCGCTGGTTTGTACGGTCTGGCGCAGCTGGCCCGCGACCACGGCGGCCTGCCCGAACTGCTCCGCTCCGAACAGGCCGTACGCATCCTGGAGAGCGCCTGCCACGCGCCCGGCGCGCTGTGTGCCGCGCACGGCGCCCGCGTGGGCGACCTGCTGGCCGTGGCCGAGGAGCTGGAACGCGCCCTGCGTCCGCTCTCCCTGGACTGGTACGGCTCAGGCCGGTACGACGCGGCCCGGTACGGCGCGGACCCGTATGACGCGGCCCGGTACGACGCGGACCCGTACGACACGGGCCGGCGCGACACGGGCCGGTACGGCGGCTCTGCCGGCCCTTCCGGCAGCGATGCTGACGGGCTTGCCGCGGTCGACCTCTGCCATGCCACCGCCGGCGGCTCGGCCGCCCTCCCCGGCCTGCTGGCCAAACGCTTCTTCGGTACGCCCCTCCTGCTCACCGAGTACGGCGTGCGCCTGCGCGAGCACTACCTCGCGCGCTCCGGAGCACGGTCGAGCGCCCCCGTACGCGCCCTGCTGGGCGCCTTCGAGGCCGCGCTGGCCGCCGAGACGTACGCCCAGGCCGCCCTCGTCACCCCCGGCAACGCCCACACCCGGCGCTGGCAGGAACGCTGCGGTGCGGACCGGGAGCGCCTGCGCACGGTGTACCCCGGTATGGACGCGACCGGCTTCGCCGCCGTCCCCGACACGGCGGCCGACCGCTCCGCGACGCTGGTGTGGACCGGCACCGTCGAACCCGCCAAGGACCTCGTCTCGCTGCTGCACGCCTTCGCCCGCGTGCACCGGGCCGAACCCGCCGCGACCCTGCGCATCGTCGGAGTCCCGGGCCCCGGCCCGGAGGACGCCGCCTACCTGGCGCAGTGCCGGGTGCTGGCCGCCCAGCTCTTCCCCGACGAGGCCGCCGACGCGCGGAGCGCCGGGGACAACCCGGTCTCCTTCGAGGAGATCGGCGGCCCCGGTCTGCCGCGCCCGCAGGACGCCTACGCGGCCGGCGCGGTGCTGGTCTCGTCCAGCGTGGCGGAGGGCTTCCCGCGCTCCCTCGTGGAGGCGATGCTCAGCGGCCGCGCCACCGTCTCCACCGACGTCGGAGCGGTCTGCGAGGTCATCGGCGGTACGGGCCTGGTCGTGCCGCCGCGCAACCCGCGCGCGCTGGCCGACGCGTGCCTGGCGCTGCTGCTCGACCCGGAGCGGCGCGCCCGGCTGGGCGCCGCCGCGCGCGCCCGCGCACGCGAACTGTTCACGGTGGAGCAGAACATCGCGGCATTTCGTGGCATCTACCTGGAGCTGATGTCCCGTACGCCGTGCCGCCCGGCCGCCGGCGCAGGGCCGGACGGCGAGAGCGGGCCCCGCCTCTTCACCCGGCCCGCCGAGTCCCACGTACCGGGCCGCTGGGCGGCCGTGGCGGGCAGCGCCGCGCAGGCCACGCCACCGACGGGGCGCGCACCGAGCTGGGCGGTACCGGATCCGGGGGCCCCGGCCGCTGAACCGGTCGCCGAACCGGTCGCCGCCGAATCGCTCGCCGAACCGGCCGCCGCCGAACCGCTCGCCGAACCGGCCGCCGCCGGAGCGGGAGCCGGTGCCGACCGTCAGAGAGGAGCGCGACCGTGACGACAGCCGACACGGGAACCGGCCCCGGCCCCGACCTCGACACCGGCGCGACGCCGAAAGCGCCGCCGGAAGTGGGAACGGCAGCGCGAACGGCAGCGGGCGCGACCCCGCCGCTCCCCGCCGCCCCGCCCCCGTACCCCTCCGCGGCCCCCGCCCCCCTGCCCGTACGGGACACCCCCGCCCCGCCGCCCCGGCGCGGCCCCGCCGACCCCGTGAAGACACTGATGCACCAGCACCGCACGCTGTGTGAACGGGCCGTCGACCCGATGGAGATCGCCGCCGGTCTGGAGGCGCACGGCGTCACCGACCGTACGGCCGCCCGCTTCCGGCACCGCGACGTCTTCTCGCTGGCCGAGGAGTTGTACGCCCGCGTCCCCCGCGCCGACGCGCCGCCGCCCGCCGTGCCCGCGCCCGGCCCCGTACGGCGGGGGAGGGCTGTCCGTGTGGCGCTGCACCTGCTGCCCGGCGCTGTGTGTGCCTCGACCGTGGCCGCCGTCGCCGCTGCCGGGCGCGCGCCCACGCCCGTACCGTTCACGACTGCCGACGGCCCGTCACCTCAGCTCGTACGGTTCGCCGTTGCGGCGATCGGCGCAGGGCTCGTGCTTCTGGCCCTGCGCCTGTGCGTCCGCCACGGCCCCCTGCGTGCGCGGTGTCCGTCCGCCCGCGCCACCGGGCTGTGGACCTGCTGGCTGGCCGGGTATGCGCTGGGCGGTGACTGGCTGCTGCGGCAGGTCCTGGCAGGCGGCCCCGATCTCCCGCCCGCGCGCTCTCAGTTGGCCATCGCTTCCGCCTTGGCCCTGACGTGCGCGGTCGTGCCCGCTGCCTGGTGCGCGTACTGGTTCGCGGGCCGCGCGCGCCGTGGGCTGGCGGACAGCCGGTTCCTGACCGTATTCGCGTCCGGCGTGCGGCCGTTGCTGCTCATCGCCACGGCGATGCAGCTCGCGGCGCTGCTCGCCCTGTCGGCCGCGGCGGACGCGATCGGCAGCGGCGCTGACAGCGGAGGCGATGGCGGCGCGGGGCCGGTGGCGGCCGCCTCGGCCCTGGGTGTCCTGCTCTTCCTGGCGCGGCTGCTCGCCCGGCACGGCTTCCCGGCCGCTGCCGCAGCGGGCCCGGCCGCCGCCGTCGCCCTGGAGGCCGCCGCCCTGGCCTGCGTACTGGCCGCCCGGCTGCCGGGCCTGGAGCCGCTGGGCGGGCCGGTCGAGGTGGCCGTCACCCACCTCGGTCCGTCCGCCGTACCGGCCGTGGCCTGCGCGCTGCCCGCCCTCGGTCTGCTGTGGTACGCGCTCCACGCCCTCACCGGCGCCTCGGCGCACGCGCCGGCGCCCGAAGAAGCTCCCGCCCCGGCTCCCGCCCCGGCGCCCGACGGGGCCCCCGCCCCCGTACCGACGGAGGCGGCCCGGCCGTGACCCCGCACACGTCGCCACCGGCGATACGCACCCCACACCGTCCGGCCCGTCCGGCCCTTCTGCCTCCGCCGGTCCTCCCGGTCCTTCCGGTACGCACACCACCACTCCCGGCGCGCGCACCGTCGCCGCCCGCCCGTACGCCATCACCCCCGGCGCTCGCGCTGGCCTCCGCAGTACCGGCGCTCCCACGGTGCCGGCCGTCCGCTCCCGGACGCCCGCCACCATCCGTGCGGCGTACACCGCCACCGCCCGGCCCCCGCGGCGGCGGTCCCCGCTGCCGAACCACGTCTTCAACCCACCGCATGAGGAGAACGACAACATGAACGTCCACCCCACCGAAGCACACCGGGACCGGGGGGTCGCGCGATGAGGGTGCTGCTCATCGGTGCCAACGGGTACCTCGGCCGCTACGTCGCCGACCGGCTGCTCGCCGACCCGGCCGTCCAGCTGACCGCCCTCGGGCGCGGCGACGACGCGGACGTCCGCTTCGACCTGGCCTCCGGCAGTCCGGGCGCCCTCACCCGCTTCCTGGACGCGGTCCATCCGGGCGTGGTGGTCAACTGCGCGGGCACCACCCGCGGCGGCGCCCGCGACCTGACCCGGCACAACACCGTCGCGGTCGCCACCGTCTGCGAGTCGCTGCGGCGCAGCAGCTGCGGCGCCCGGCTCGTGCATCTGGGCTGCGCGTCCGAGTACGGGCCCTCGCAGCCCGGCTCCTCGACCGCCGAGGACGCCGTGCCGCGGCCCGGCGGACCGTACGGCGTCAGCAAGCTGGCCGCCACCGAACTCGTCCTCGGCTCCGGCCTGGACGCCGTCGTGCTGCGGGTCTTCTCGCCGGTCGGCCCGGGCACCCCGGCCGGCTCGCCGCTCGGCCGGCTCGCCGAGGCGATGCGGCGCGCGATGCAGTCCGGGGACACCGAACTGAAGCTGGGCGGCCTGGGCGTGCAGCGCGACTTCGTGGACGTACGGGACGTGGCGCGGGCGGTGCACGCCGCCTCGCTCTCCGCCGCCCAGGGCGTGGTCAACATCGGCACCGGGCACGCCGTACGGCTGCGCGAGGCCGCCGCGCTGCTCGCGCGCGTCGCCGGGTTCGGCGGCTCGCTCCACGAACTGGACACCCCGCCCGGCTACTCCGCGGGCGGCCCCGGCGCCGCGCGGCTCGCCATCCCGGGCCCGGCCTCTGAACACGGGACGGTGCCCCCCGCGTATCCCTATCCGGACGGGTGCGGGAGCTGGCAGCAGGCGGACGTGCGCACCGCCCGCGACCGCCTGGGATGGCGGCCGCGGATCGGGCTGGAGGAATCCCTCGCCGACATCTGGATGGAGGCCGCATGTCGTATCTGACGACGTCCCTGGGCGCCGGCACCGCCGTGACCGGCGCCGCGCCGCTCGGCGTCGGTGTCCCGGGGTTCGCCCACCCGCTGCTGGCGCCCGCCGAATGGGCCGAGCTGCTGCGCCTGGCCCGGGGGTTGGCCTGCACCGGAGCCGCGCGCCGGGCGCCGGGGCCACGGAGCGGTGCGGCGGCGCTGCACTGGGTGGTGCTCAACGTCGCGCGCGGCCCGGGCGTGCGCCCCGACCCGTACTGCCTGCCGGCCGCCGCCCAGCTGCGTGACGCGGGGGCCCGGATGCTGGGCCTCCTCGATCTGGAGCACGGGGCCCGGCCGTTCGGTGAACTGGTCTCCGACGCGCACCGGTTCCTGGAGTGGTACAAGGTCGACGGTTTCTATCTGGACCGCTGTCCCACGGATCGGACACTGCTGCCCGAGACCCGGCGGCTGACCACCACCCTGCGGGCCCTCCGGGACGGCGCGCACCTCGTCACCGGGCACGGCCGTCACCCGGACCCCGGCTACGCGGAGGTCGCCGACCAGCTCGTCACCTTCGCCGGCCGCTGGTCCGACTACCGCTGGTCCCAAGTGGCCGAGTGGACCGCCGAGTACCCGGCGCACCGCTTCTGCCATCTCGTGCACGGCGTCCCCGCCTCCCACCTGGAAGAAGCGCTGCGGATCGCCCGCTGGCAGGGCGCCGGGACCGTCTATCTCACCGACCGCGCCGACCACGGAGGGAGTGCCTGGGAGTCGCTGCCCGGTTACTGGGACACATTCGTCTCGCGTATCGGACCGGGTGTCTCGGAATGAAGAAGGGCGTGGCAGTGTTACGGGGAGACCACCGTCCCTTGCTCCGGGTTCTCCCGGAGCGGGGGGTCGCCCATCGAGATACCGACCAACGGAGTCCCCGTGTCGCTGCCACCCCTGGTCGAGCCCGCATCGGAGCTCACCGTCGACGAGGTCCGCAGGTACTCCCGCCACCTGATCATCCCGGATGTCGGGATGGACGGGCAGAAGCGGCTGAAGAACGCCAAGGTGCTGGCCGTCGGCGCCGGCGGACTGGGTTCGCCCGCGCTGATGTACCTCGCCGCGGCGGGCGTCGGCACCCTCGGCATCGTGGAGTTCGACGAGGTCGACGAGTCCAATCTCCAGCGCCAGATCATCCACAGCCAGGCGGACATCGGCCGCTCCAAGGCCGCGTCCGCCAAGGACACGGTGCTGGGCATCAACCCGTATGTCACGGTCAACCTGCACGAAGAGCGCCTCGACTCCAGCAATGTCATGGACCTCTTCGCCCAGTACGACCTGATCGTCGACGGCACCGACAACTTCGCCACCCGGTACCTGGTCAACGACGCCTGCGTGCTGCTGAACAAGCCGTACGTCTGGGGCTCGATCTACCGCTTCGACGGCCAGGCCTCGGTCTTCTGGAGCGAGCACGGCCCCTGCTACCGCTGCCTGTACCCGGAGCCCCCGCCGCCCGGCATGGTCCCCTCCTGCGCCGAGGGCGGCGTGCTGGGCGTGCTGTGCGCGTCCATCGGCTCCATCCAGGTCAACGAGGCCATCAAGCTGCTGGCTGGCATCGGTGACCCGCTGGTCGGCCGCCTGATGATCTACGACGCGCTGGAGATGACGTATCGCCAGGTCAAGGTCCGCAAGGACCCCGACTGCGCGATCTGCGGCGAGAACCCGACCGTCACCGAACTCATCGACTACGAGGCCTTCTGCGGCGTCGTGTCCGAGGAGGCCCAGGAGGCGGCGGCCGGTTCCACGATCACTCCGGCGCAGCTCAAGGAGTGGATCGACACGGACGAGAAGATCGAGATCATCGACGTCCGGGAGCCGAACGAGTACGAGATCGTCTCGATCCCCGGCGCCAAGCTGATCCCGAAGAACGAGTTCCTGATGGGCAGCGCGCTCCAGGACCTCCCGCAGGACAAGAAGATCGTCCTGCACTGCAAGACGGGCGTCCGCTCCGCCGAGGTCCTCGCCGTCCTGAAGTCCGCGGGCTTCGCGGACGCGGTGCACGTCGGCGGCGGCGTCATCGGCTGGGTCAACACGGTCGAGCCGGAGAAGCCGGTCTACTGACCGTTCCCGGAGCAGCCGGTCCACCGACCGTTCGGTGGCCGGCTGCCGGCCGCACACGGCGAAGGCCCGCACCCCGAGGGGCGCGGGCCTTCGCCGTACCCGGTGCTCAGATCTCGCCCTTGCGGGTCAGATGCGTGAACGAGATCCAGCCCGGCAGCACCGGCAGCCAGAACGTCATCAGCCGGAACAACAGCACCGCGGGGAACGCGATGTCCCCGGTGAGCCCGGCCAGGGTCAGTGTGGTGGTCAGCGCGGTCTCGATGGCCGCCACACCGCCGGGGGTGGGCGCCGCGGAGCCCACCGCGTTGCCCGCGAGGAAGACCACCGCGATGGCCGCGTAGCTCAGCTGCCCGCCCCCGCCGAACGCGCGGATCGAGGCGTCCAGGCACAGCACGTTCGCCGCCGTGAGCAGCAGCGTGCCGCTGATGCCGATCGCCAGCTTCTTCGGGCGCTGGAGCACGTCCAGCATGCGCGGCACCACGCCCGCGAACAGCGACCGTACGCGGGTGGAGATGAACTTGCGCAGCGTCGGGACCGCGGTGACCACCAGCACCAGCACGGCGGCCGTCAGCAGGCCCGCGATCACCGCGCGGGACGGTGAGAGCGACGGGGTGCGCTCCGTGCCGGTGAGATAGCCGAAGGTCAGCAGCAGCACGATGTGGCAGCCCAGACCGAACAGCTGGGACGCGCCCACGCTCGCCACCGCCAGGCCGGGCCGGATGCCGGAGCGCTGGAGGAAGCGGGTGTTCAGCGCCACGCCGCCCACCGCTGCCGGTGCGACCAGCTTGACGAAGTTGCCCGCCACCTGCGCGATCACCGTCCGCAGGAAGGACACCTTCTCCGGTACGAAGCCGAGCAGGCTCATCGCCGCCGCCGGGTAGGTCAGTGCCGAGAAGGCCAGCGCCGCCGCCACCCACAGCCACTGCGCCTCGCCGACCACCTGGCCGAAGTTGGCGTGGGTGATCTGCGACAGCAGGAAGTACGCGGCGAAGACACCGGCGATCCAGCTGACGAGGGTGCGGGGCCGGATCCGTTCCAGGCGGGCCGGCTCGACCGGCGCGGTCGGCCGGATCAGCAGCACCTGCTGGCGGATCTGCGAGAGCAGGTCCTCCTCGCGGGCCTCCTCCAGCGCCTCGTCGACCGCCCGCTTCTCGGCGTTCTTCTCGGCGCGCGCCACCTTGCGGTTGGTCGGCTGTTCCTGTGGGAGTGCACCGCCCCGCCCGGCCGCTTCGGCAGCCTTGCGTTCCTTGGCGACGCGCGACGCCTCCAGGACGGCCTCCCGCTCGCGTGCGGAGCGTTCGCGGGCCAGATGGCGCAGAGTGGCCCGGGTGGTGCGGCTGAGCGCGATCGGCTGGAGCAGCGGCAGGCTGTCGGCGACCGCGTCGGGGCCCAGCACGTCGAGGGCCGCGGCCACCGCCCGCTCGGCGCCGACCCGCAGCGCGAACGTGGTCAGCAGCTGCGCGATGTCCATCCGCAGCACCAGGTCGCCGGCCGCGATCTCGCCGCCGCGCAGTTCGGTCAGGAAAATCCTGCCGGAACGATCCACCAGGAGGGCGTCACCCACCAGACGCCGGTGCGCGATGCGCCGCGACTGCAGCGCCGCCACCTGCCGCCAGGCGTTGCGCATCAGCTCGCCGGTGATCTCCTCGTCCGGCAGCGAGTCCAGCGGCCGGCCGTCGATGTGCTCGTACACGAGCATCACGGCGTCCGGGCCCAGCTCGGAGGTGGCGATCAGCTTGGGCGCGTTGGCGCCGGCCGCGATGGCCGCGTACGCCAGCAGCGCCTCCTGCTCCAGCGCCTGGCGCAGCGACTGGAGGCTGCGGCGCTGGTTGATGCCGCGCAGCGACAGCCGGCGCCACACCCGGTAGAAGAAGCCCTGGGCCTGCCGTTCGCGGTCCACGACGGTGACGTCGATCGGCGGGCCGTCCTCCAGGGTGACGATGTAGCGGCGGCCGCGGTCGGCGTGCTCCGGGTGCTCGGCGGTGCCGATGTCCTCGGCGCGCACCGCCCGGACGGGGTGGAAGCCGACCCGGCGCAGGCCGGCGAGCAGGTTCTGGCCGGTGGGGCGCACATTGGGCGAGCCGACCGCGTACAGCGTCCCGAAGGCCACCGTCCAGCCGATGAGGATGGTGGTGACGATGGCGAACGGCGTCGTGTAGCGGCCCACGAGCACGGCGAACGCGTCGAGCAGCAGCACGCACCACATCGCCACCCGCCAGCGCGGGCGCCGCGACATCCCCACCGCGGTCATGTACGCGATGACCGGCGCGAGGTAGCTGTGCACCGGCGGGGTCAGCCCGCCGTTGGCCAGGGGCTGGGTCAGCGCGATCCGGATGGACTCCGGGGCGGCCTCGGCGACCCACAGGTCGGTGGCGAGCGAGACCCCGTGCGCGAGGACCGCGGCCAGCACGCCGTCCGCGATCCGCAGCCCGTCCCGTTTGATCAGCCGTTCGACGGCGAAGGCCACCGGGACGATCAGTACGGCCACGCTGGACGCCAGCCCGGCGAAGTTGATCAGCAGGCGGGGTGCCAGCCCCGCGCCCTCGCCGATGTCGCGCTGGAGGCCCTGGGTCGTGCCGTGCGCGAACGTCGCCAGCAGCAGGACCAGCGCGATGCCGACGATCCCGAGCAGCAGGCGCATCAGGTCGGACGGGCGGTGCACCCGGGCGGGCAGCAGCGGCTCGTCACCGGAGACCTGGTCGACGTGGAACTCGCTGCCCACGTGGTCGTGGGGCGGGGCCGGCCGGTCGGACCGGTCGGTTCTGCTGCCCTTGTCGACCTTGTCGACCTTGTCGCCCTTGTCGACCTTTTCGCCCTTGCTGCTTCTGGTGGCTTTCTCGGCTCCGTCGACTTCGCCAACTGCGGCGGGGGCGGCGGGCTCGGCGGTGGCGCCGGTCCCGGCGGCCGCTCCCGCCCCGGTGGCCTCGCGCGTGTCGCCCGGCCGGTCCGGGCCGGCCGTCCCGTCGACGGTGCGTTCCTCTTCTGCCGTGCCCTCCGCTCCGGTGGAAGCGGTCGCCGTGTCGGCCCGGCAGGGCCGGTCCGGCCCTGCCGGCCCGGCCGGCCCTTCCGGTTCCTCCGGACTCGCGGGCTCGTCGGCTCTTCCGGCCTTCTCGATCGTGCTCGCCTTTTCGGTCTCGGAAGCCTGTGACGGCTTCCCCCGTGGTTTTCCGTCCCCCCGGGCGGGGGTGGCGGAGGACAGCGCCTCAGGGGTGCCGGCCTCCCGTGGAGGCACCGCACCCTGTTGTTCGGCCGTCTCTTTTTGATCTCGTATCACCAGTCACCGCCCGGAAGATGGTGGCATGGCCGGGAGGAGGCGGAGGGCATCAGGGTGCATTTCGAAGGGCCGGGAAACGGAACATACGCCGCCGCGACCGCCCGCGCACGCCGTCGGCGGGCCGCCGCTCGGGCGGGGCGGGACTGTCGGTGGTGTGGTGCAGGATGGGCCGAATGAGTGGGACAGCGGGAGACATTCCCGAGTACGACGCCGGGGGGATCCCCGAGTACGCGGAACGGGTCCTCGGCGTCGCCGAGCTGATCCCGCCCGGGCGGGTGATGACGTACGGCGACGTCGCCGAGTGGCTCGCGGGCGAGGAGCCGCCGGGGGAGCCGGCCTCCGGCGAGCGGTCCGCGGGGGCCGGTGGCGGGCGACGTGTGGGCGGGCCGCGCCAGGTGGGGCGCGTGATGGCCCTGTACGGGGGCGCCGTGCCGTGGTGGCGCGTGGTGCGCGCGGACGGGCAGCTGCTGCCGGGCAGCGAGCTGCGCGCGTTGGCGCACTACCGGGAGGAAGGCACTCCGCTGCGGGAGGCGTCCAGGTCCGCCGAGGGGCATGTACCGCGCCTCGACATGCGGCGGGCTCGGTGGGACGGGGGTGGGGTGGAGGGCTGAGGGGGTGGTGGGTTCGGAGCGGGTGGGGCCGTAGTGCGTCCGTCCGGGGGATGCGGGGGCGAGGCGTACGGGGCCGAGGTCCGTGGGGTCGAGGTCCGTGGGGTCGAGGTCCGCGGGTCCGGCGCGTGCTGATCCGGTCGTCCTGGCCGGGCGCCGCGGAGGCGCGTGCGGTCTGCCCGGCAGGCCGGTCCCGTCCGGCAGGCCGGTCCTGCTGGGCAGGCGGATTCCGTCCGGCCCATCCGTCCCATCCGGCCCGCCGGTCCCGTCCAGCTCACCTGACCCGTTCGGCGCATCCGACACGGACGCACCCATCCGACGTACCGTCGTGGGACGGACTGCGGCTCGTGCGCCACCTGGCGTAGCGTCGGGCACGGTCCGTACCACCGCCCCGCCCACCGGCGCCCGGCGCGGTGGCCGCACCGCCACGCCCCGCACCGCGGTGCGCACCACGACCAGCACCTCCTCCCAGGACCGGCGATCCACGTGAGTTCCTCCTTCTCGGCCTCGGCCATGCCGTCCGCGCAGCCGCGCCGGCGGCCGGCGCGGCGGGATGCCGCCGGCGCGTACCGACTGGTGCGTACCCGGCCGGGACCGGCGGACCCTCCTGCTTTGGACGCACGTCAGCGTGCTGTGGTTGACCACGGCGGCGGGCCGCTGCTGGCCCTGGCCGGCCCGGGTACGGGCAAGACCACGACGCTCGTGGAGGCGGTCGCCCGGCGCGTACTGGAGGGCGCCGCCCCCGAGCGGCTGCTCGTGCTGACCTTCAGCCGCAAGGCCGCCGTCGAACTGCGGGACCGGATCGCCGCGCGCCTGGGCAGCACCGCCGCCCCGCAGGCGACCACCTTCCACTCGTACTGCTACGCGCTCGTACGGGCCCATCAGGACGCCGACCTGTTCGCCGACCCGCTGCGGCTGCTGTCCGGGCCCGAGCAGGACCTCGTCGTGCGCGAGCTCCTCGAAGGGCAGGCCGGGCTGGCGGCCGCCGGGCGGGCCCGGGTGCGCTGGCCGGACGAGCTGCGCGCCTGTCTGACGACGCGCGGCTTCGCGGACGAGGTCCGCGCGGTGCTCGCGCGCAGCCGGGAGCTGGGGCTGGGTCCGGACGCGCTCGCCGCCTTCGCGCGGCGTACGGGGCGGCCCGACTGGGGCGCGGCGGCCGGGTTCCTCGCCGAGTACCTGGACGTGCTGGACGCCCAGGGCATGCTGGACTACGCGGAACTGGTGCACCGCGCGGTGCTGCTCGCGGAGCGCGACGAGGTCGCGGCGGAGCTGGCGGCGCGCTACGACGCGGTGTTCGTCGACGAGTACCAGGACACGGACGCCTCCCAGGTACGGCTGCTGCGCGCGCTGGCCGGGGGCGGCCGTACGCTCGTGGCCTTCGGCGACCCGGACCAGTCGATCTACGCCTTCCGCGGCGCCGACGTCAACGGCATCCTCGACTTCCCGGCGATGTTCCCGCGTACGGACGGCACCCCGGCGCCGGTCGAGGTGCTCGGCACCTCCCGCCGCTCGGGCGCGGCCCTGCTGGCGGCCACCCGGCGGCTCACCGCCCGCATGCCGCTGACCCGCCTCCCGGCCCGCGCGGTACGGGCACACCGCGACCTGGCGGCGGTACGGGACGGCGGCCGCGTCGAGGTCTTCACGTACCCGACGCCGGGCGCCGAACTGGACAACATCGCGGACATTCTGCGGCGCGCGCACCTGGAGGACGGGGTGCCGTGGCGCGACATGGCCGTCCTCGTACGCGCCGGCGCGCGTTCCCTCCCCGGCGTGCGGCGGGCCCTGACCACGGCCGGTGTGCCCCTGGAGATCGACGGCGACGACCTGCCCCTGCGGCAGGAACAGGCGGTGGCACCACTGCTGACGGCCCTGCGGGTGGCGGCTTCGGCGGCGGCTCCAGCGGCGGCGGCTTCGGCGGTGGTGGCCGCGCCCGCCGGCGGTGCGGCCGCCGCCGACGCGCCCGTCGCCGATGCTTCCGCCGGGGACGCCTCGGCGGACGACGCCCCTGCCGGTGACGTTCCCGCTGAGGACGCCCCCGCAGGGGCGGACCGGCGCGCCGAGACACCCCCCGGCCTCTCCGCCGAAACGGCCATAGACCTGCTGACCTCCCCCCTCGGCGGTATGGACGCCGCCGACCTGCGCCGGCTCGGGCGGGCGCTGCGCGAGGAGGAGCGGGCCGCCGGGCACGACGTACCGCGGCCCTCCGACGAACTGATCGCGCGGGCGCTCGCCGAACCGGAGCGCCTGATCGCGCACGATCCGGCGTACGCGCGGGGCGCACGGCAGCTCGGTGAGCTGCTGCGCACCACCCGCGATCTGCTGGCCCGCGGCGGCACCGCCGAAGAGGCCCTGTGGACCCTGTGGGACGGCACGCCCACCTGGTCGCAGCGGCTGGAGCGGACCGCCCGGCGCGGCGGCGCGGCGGCCCGCAACGCCGACCGCGACCTGGACGCCGTGGTGGCGCTGTTCGAGACCGCCGCCCGGGCGGAGGCCCGTACCGGCGGCCGGGGCGCCCTGAACTTCCTGGAGGAACTGGACGCCCAGGACATCGCCGCGGACACTCTGACCCGCCGGACCGTACGTCCCGACGCGGTGCGCCTGATGACCGCGCACCGTTCCAAGGGGCTGGAGTGGCGGCTCGTCGTCGTGGCCGGCGTACAGGAAGGGCTCTGGCCCGACCTGCGCCGGCGCGGTTCGCTCCTGGAGGCGGACCGGATCGGCCGCGACGGACTGGCCGAGCCGCTGCCGCCGGGCGCGCTGCTCACCGAGGAGCGCCGGCTGTTCTACGTGGCGGCGACCCGCGCCCGCGAGCGCCTGGTGGTCACCGCGGTCAAGGCCGCGTCCGACGACGGCGACCAGCCGTCCCGCTTCCTGACGGAGCTGGGCGTGGAGCCGCAGGACGTCACCGGGCGCCCCCGCCGTCCGCTGTCGGTCGCCGCGCTCGTCGCGGAGCTGCGGGCCACCACCGTCGACCCGGACGCCACCGAGGCCCTGCGGGAGGCCGCCGCACGCCGGCTGGCGAAGCTGGCGGCGCTGCGCGACGACGACGGCCAGCCGCTGGTGCCGGCCGCCCACCCGGACCAGTGGTGGGGCCTGTACGAGCCGACGCACAGCGCCGTGCCCCTGCGTGACCGCGACCGTCCCGTGACGCTCTCCGGCAGCGCGCTGGACCAGCTCGCCAACACCTGCGCACTCCAGTGGTTCCTGGGGCGCGAGGTGAAGGCGGACACGCCCGCGACCGCCGCCCAGGGCTTCGGCAACGTCGTGCACGTACTCGCCGACGAGGTCGCCTCCGGACGTACTCCGGCCGACCTGTCCGTCCTGATGGAGCGCCTGGACTCCGTATGGGACGCGCTCGCGTTCGACGCGCCCTGGAAGTCGCGGCAGGAGAAGGACAACGCGCGCGCCGCACTGGAACGCTTCCTGCGCTGGCACGTGATGGAGCGCGGCACGCTCGGCCGCGAGACCGTCGCGACCGAGCACGGCTTCGACGTCACCCTCGAAGCGGGCGAGTACGCCGTCCGCATCCGGGGGAGCATGGACCGCGTCGAGCGGGACGCGGAGGGCCGGGCGTACGTCGTCGACTTCAAGACCGGCAAGCAGAAGCCGACCGGCCCTGAGGTCGCCCGGCACCCGCAGCTCGCCGTGTACCAGCTGGCGGTGCGCACCGGCGCGGTGGACGCCGCCTTCGACGGGCAGCGCCCCGAGCCGGGCGGCGCGGAACTCGTCCACCTGCGGCTGGGCGCCCCCCAGAAGGAAGGCGGGGACGCGCTTCCCGCAGTCCAGGCGCAAGGCCCTTTGGACGGGGACTGGGTGGGCGAGCTGCTGGCCACCGCCGCGGGCCGCGTCCTGGAGGAGCGCTTCACGCCCACCACGGGACAGCACTGCACCCACTGCACGTTCCGCAGCGCCTGCTCGGCGCTGCCGGAGGGGCAGCACGTGGTGGACTGACGGTTCCGGCGGCCGCCCGCACCCCGCTCAGCAGGCGTTTGCCGCGATTGTCAGTGGGGGCGGATACGGTCTCGGATGTGTCAGCTCGCATCACCGACCCCGAGCAGCTCAAGGAGCTCCTCGGCATCCCGTTCACCCCGGAGCAGACGGCCTGCATCACCGCACCGCCCGCCCCGCAGGTCGTCGTGGCCGGCGCCGGTTCCGGCAAGACCACGGTCATGGCCGCGCGCGTGGTGTGGCTGGTCGGCACGGGCCAGGTCGCCCCGGAGCAGGTGCTCGGGCTGACGTTCACGAACAAGGCGGCGGGCGAGCTGGCGGAGCGCGTCCGCAAGGCCCTGGCGGCGGCCGGGGTGACGGAACCGGCCGATCCGTTCGGCGCGGGCCTCCCGGGAGCCGGGGGGACGGGGCCCGGCGCTCCGGCGGCCTCGGACGGCGTCCCCGGCGAGCCCCGGATCTCCACGTACCACTCCTTCGCCGGCCAGCTCCTCAAGGACCACGGCCTGCGCATCGGCCTGGAGCCCAGCGCCCGCCTGCTCGCCGACGCCACCCGCTTCCAGCTCGCCGCCCGGGTGCTGCGCACCGCCCCCGGCCCGTATCCCGCCCTGACGAAGTCGCTGCCCGCCCTGGTGGAGGACCTGCTCGCGCTCGACGGCGAGCTGGCCGAGCACCTGGTGGAGCCGGACCGCCTGCGGGCGTACGACACCGAGCTGCTGACCGCCCTCGACCAGGTCAGACTCTCCAACGCCGACCTGCGCAAGGTGCCCGAGACGGCCCGCGGCCGCCTGGAGCTGCTGGAGCTGGTCAGGACGTACCGCGCCGAGAAGCGGCGGCGCGAGCTGCTCGACTTCGGCGACCAGATCGCCCTGTCGGCGACCCTCGCGACCACCCGCCCCGAGGTGGGCGCGCTGCTCCGGGAGGAGTTCAAGGTCGTCCTCCTGGACGAGTACCAGGACACCTCCGTGGCGCAGCGGATCATGCTCTCCGGCCTGTTCGGCGGCGGTACGGGCCATGCGGTGACCGCCGTCGGCGACCCCTGCCAGGCCATCTACGGATGGCGCGGCGCCTCCGTCGCCAACCTGGACGACTTCCCCGACCACTTCCCCTACGAGGACGGCAGCCCGGCCGCGCGCTCCGCCCTCAGCCAGAACCGCCGCAGCGGCGGCCGGCTGCTCGACCTGGCCAACGGGCTCGCCGCGCCGCTCCGCGCCATGCACGCGGGCGTCGAGGCACTGCGTCCGGCGCCGGGCGCGGAGCGCGACGGCGTGGTGCGCTGCGCGCTGCTGCCCACCCACGCCGAGGAGATGACCTGGCTCGCTGAAAACATCGCCCACCTGGTGCGCACGGGCACCCCGCCCGGCGAGATCGCGGTGCTGTGCCGGACCGCCGGCGACTTCGCCCGTATCCAGGGCGAGCTGGTCGCACGGGAGATCCCGGTGGAGGTCGTGGGCCTGTCCGGGCTGCTGCACCTGCCCGAGATCGCCGATCTGGTGGCGGTCTGCGAGGTTCTCCAGGACCCCACGGCCAACGCCGCCCTGGTACGGCTGCTGATCGGCCCGCGCTGGCAGATCGGCCCCCGTGACCTGGCTCTCCTGGGCCGCCGGGCGCGGCTCCTGGTCCACCGCGACGGCCAGTCCGAGGACCCCGAACGGCGGCTGGCCGAAGCCGTGGAGGGCGTCGACCCGGCCGAGACGATCTCGCTCGCCGACGCGCTCGACACCTTCCTGGAGTCCGACGGCCGCCCCGACGACGGCCTGCCGTTCTCCCCGGAGGCGCGCGTCCGCTTCGCCTACGTGGCACGCGAGCTGCGCGAGCTGCGGCGTTCCGCGGGCGACCCCCTGATGGACGCACTGCATCGAGTGCTGACCGTCACCGGCCTGGAGGTCGAGCTGTCCGCGTCCCCCCGCGCGCTGGCCGCCCGCCGCCGGGAGACCCTGGGCACCTTCCTGGACATCGCCGCCGGCTTCGCCGCCAAGCAGGGCGGCGCCGCGCTGGACGGCGACGCCACCCTCCTCGCCTTCCTGGGCTTCCTGCGCACGGCCGTCCAGCACGAGAAGGGCCTGGACAGCTCCCTCCCGGGCGGCGACAACACGGTCAAGGTGCTGACCGCCCACAAGTCCAAGGGCCTGGAGTGGGACGTGGTCGCGGTCCCCGGCCTGGTCGGCAAGCAGTTCCCCAGCGAGCAGGCCCGCGACTCCTGGCTCACCCAGCCCAAGGTCCTGCCGCACGCCCTGCGCGGCGACGCCGCGACGCTGCCGGACGTGGCCGACTGGAGCAGCCGTGGCCTGAAGTCCTTCAAGGAGGCGATGAAGGACCACCAGTCCGTCGAGGAGCTGCGCCTCGGCTACGTGACCTTCACCCGCCCCCGCTCCCTGCTGCTCGGCTCCGGCCACTGGTGGGGCCCCGACCAGAAGCGGCCGCGCGGCCCGTCCGCCTTCCTGGAGGCCCTGCGCGCCCACTGCGAGGCCGGTCACGGCGAGATCGAGGAGTGGGCCGACGCCCCCGAGGAGGGCGCGGAGAACCCCTCGCTGAAGGAGGCGGAGACCGAGCGGGAATGGCCGCTCCCGCTGGACGCGGTGGCGAAGCAACGCCGCCGCGCGGCCGCCGCGACGGTCCGGGCGTATCTGGACGGGATGCCGGGGGGCGGTGCGGGCACGGGCGTCGGCACAGGCCCGGGCGTCGGTACAGGTGCAGACCCGAGCGCCGGTGCCGTGCTGCCCCACGCCGCCGCCGCGACCGACGGCCCGGAGGCCGCAGCCACCCACGATGCCCCGCATCCGGCGGCGGGGGGAGCCGCGTCCGTACCCGGCCGGTACGAGGACAGCCCCTACGCGGACGTCCCGTACGAGGGTGACCCGTACGAGGGCGACCCGTACGAGGGCGATCCTTATGAGGGCGCCCCGTACGAAGACGCGCACGCCGCCGACGCCGCCCAGGGGCCAGGCTTCGCCCCCGCCCCTGCCCCTTACTCCGCCCCCGATCCCGACCCCGGCCCCGAACACCACCTCGCCGACTGGGACGCCTGGAGCGCCGAGCGGCCCGCGCACCCGGAGGACGACGAGCGGCCGGGCCGAGCCGTGGGCGATGCCGTACCCGCCGCTGCCGGGCTCGCCCACGTACCGGCCCAGGCGCACGCCCCCGAAGCCGCCCCGGAACCCGGCCCCAACCCCCTCCTCCCCGAGGAGCGCCGGACCGTCGCCTCCTGGGACCGCGACCTCGACGCGCTCGCCGATGAGCTGCGGCGCTCCCGCGCGACCGTGCGCGACGTGCCCCTGCCGTCCTCGCTCAGCGCCTCGCAGCTGCTGTGGCTCGCGTCCGACCCGGACGGCTTCACCCGGGAGCTGGCGCGCCCCATGCCGCACCCGCCCCGGCCCGCCGCCCGCCGCGGCACGCGCTTCCACGCCTGGGTGGAGTCGCGCTTCGAGGAACTGACGCTGCCCCTGCTCGGCCCCGACGAACTGCCGGGCGGCGCGTACGGCCATGAAGCCCGCGCCCAGGAAGCGGCCGGAGAAGCCGACCCGATCAGGGACGAGGACGACCTGGAGGCACTCAAGGACGCCTTCGCCCGCACCCCGTACGCCCGCCGCACCCCGTACCGCATCGAGGTCCCGGTGCAGGTCACCCTCGCGGGCCGGGTGATCCGCGGCCGTATCGACGCCGTCTACCGCAACCGCGGCCCCCAGGGGGACACCTACGAGATCATCGACTGGAAGACCCACCACGCGCAGACCGCCGACCCGCTCCAGCTGGCCCTCTACCGGGTGGCCTGGGCCGAGCAGCACGGCCTGCCGCTGTCCGCGGTCGACGCCGCGTTCCTGTACGTACGCAGTGGCGAGACGGTCCGTCCGCAGCGGCTGCCCGACCGCGCCGGGCTGGAACGCATCCTGCTCGGCGAACCCGCACGGACCGCCGGCGACGCGGACGCGACGACGGACATGGAGGACACGGCGGGAGGAGAGCAGAGGTGACAAGATCGACGAGACCGGCGGCCGACCGCGCCCGCGCGCCGGATAGGCTCGGACACATGAGCACCACCTCGGACAGCGCCGTCCGCGCCTACATCAACGTCCACCGCGAAGAGTTCCTCGACGACCTGGCCGCCTGGCTGCGCATCCCCTCGGTGTCCGCCGACCCGGAGCGCGCCGCCGACGTGCGCCGCAGCGCCGAATGGCTGGCCGGCCGGCTCACCGCGACCGGCTTCCCCACCGCCGAGATCTGGGAGACGGACGGTGCTCCCGCCGTCTTCGCCGAGTGGCCCTCCGGGGACCCGTCGGCCCCCACCGTCCTCGTCTACGGCCACCACGACGTGCAGCCCGCCGCCCGTGAGGACGGCTGGCACACCGACCCCTTCGAGCCGCAGACCGTCGACGGCAAGCTGTACGCACGCGGCGCCGCCGACGACAAGGGCCAGGTGTTCTTCCACACCCTCGGCGTCCGCGCCCACCTCGCCGCGACCGGCCGCACCGCCCCGGCCGTCAACCTCAAGCTCCTCATCGAGGGCGAGGAGGAGTCCGGCTCCCCGAACTTCCCGGCGCTGATCGCCCGGCACGCGGACCGGCTGGCCTGCGACACGGTGATCGTCTCCGACACCGGCATGTGGTCCAAGGACACCCCGACCGTCTGCACGGGCATGCGCGGCCTCACCGACTGCCAGATCGACCTGTACGGCCCCGACCAGGACATCCACTCCGGCTCCTTCGGCGGCGCGGTGCCCAACCCCGCGACCGAGGCCGCCCGCCTGGCCGCCGCCCTCCACGACGAGGACCGCCGGGTCGCGGTCCCCGGCTTCTACGACGGCATCGTCGAGCTGACCGACCGCGAGCGCGAACTCTTCGCCGAGCTGCCCTTCGACGAGCCCGAGTGGCTGCGTACGGCCCACTCCCACGCCGCGCTCGGCGAGACCGGCCACAGCACCCTGGAGCGCATCTGGGCCCGCCCCACCGCCGAGGTCAACGGCATCGGCGGCGGCTACCAGGGCCCCGGCGGCAAGACCATCGTGCCGTCCGCCGCGCAGCTGAAGCTCTCGTTCCGCCTGGTGGCGGGCCAGGACGCGGCCGCGGTCCAGCAGGCCGTACGGGACTGGGTCGCCGCCCGGCTGCCCGACGGCATCCGCCACGAGATCACCTTCTGGGGCGCCACCCGCCCCTGCCTGACCCCGCTCGACCACCCCGCCCTGCAGTCCGTCGTACGGGCCATGGGCCGCGCCTTCGGCCAGAAGATCCGGTTCACCCGCGAGGGCGGCTCGGGCCCGGCCGCCGACCTCCAGGACGTCCTCGGCGTACCGGTCCTCTTCCTCGGCATATCCATCCCCTCGGACGGCTGGCACGCCCCGAACGAGAAGGTCGAGCTGGACCTGCTGATGAAGGGCGTCGAGACCGCCGCGCACCTGTGGGGCGACCTGGCGGAGAACTGGCGCGTCGCTTGATCCGTGACCATGCCCCGACGGCGTCCGTGCCCGTGACCCGGCCGGCGAGCCGCGCCGCGGCCGGGTTGCCGGCCCGCGCCCGGACGGTGGCCGCCCGCACGTCGCCGCCCGGTCCGCGCACGAGCCGTGCCACTCGTACCACCCTCGCCGCCCGGTCCGCCGCCCGCCCGGCGGCCGCGCCCACGGGCGGCAATCACCCACGCCCTAGGGGGAGTTGGAAACCGCAGTGACCACCTGGACCGACCACAGCGCCGACCGGCCGATCACGTTCAGCGCGCCGAGCGGCATCGACAGAGCTGCCCACCACCGCCTCGACGAGGCGTGGCTCGCGGCGGCCTGGAGCCACCCGACGACGCGCGTCTTCGTGGTCTCCGGAGGCCAGGCACTGGTCGACGACACCCCCGACGGCCGCACCGAACTGGTCATGACGCCGTCCTTCGAGGCGCCGCTCACCGAGACGCACCGCTACTTCCTCGGCACCGACGAGGACGGCGTGCGCTACTTCGCGCTCCAGAAGGACTCGCTGCCGGGGCGCATGGACCAGTCCGCGCGCCCCGCCGGCCTGCGCGAGGCGGGCCTGCTGCTGTCCCCGCGCGACGCCGGGCTGCTCGTGCACGCCGTCGCCCTGGAGAACTGGCAGCGCCTGCACCGCTTCTGCTCCCGCTGCGGCGAACGCACCGTCATCGCGGCGGCCGGCCACATCCGCCGCTGCCCCGCCTGCGGCGCCGAGCACTACCCGCGCACCGACCCCGCCGTGATCATGCTGGTCACGGACGAGGAGGACCGCGCGCTCCTCGGCCGCCAGGTGCACTGGCCGGAGGGCCGCTTCTCCACCCTGGCCGGCTTCGTCGAGCCCGGCGAGTCCATCGAGCAGTCGGTGGCCCGCGAGGTCTTCGAGGAGGCGGGTGTCGTCGTCGGCGACGTCGAATACGTCGCCAGCCAGCCCTGGCCGTTCCCGTCCAGCCTGATGCTCGGCTTCATGGCCCGCGCCACGTCCTCCGAGATCCAGGTCGACGGCGAGGAGATCGAGGAGGCCCGCTGGTTCTCCCGCGAGGATCTGAAGGCCGCCTTCGAGTCCGGCGAGGTCCTGCCCCCGTACGGCATCTCCATCGCCGCCCGCCTCATCGAAGCCTGGTACGGCAAGCCCTTGCCCAAGCCGTGACCCCACCGGCCGGGGCCGCGACAGGCCCCGGCCCCCGGCCCGGTCGCGCACCGGCTGCCGCTACTGTCCGGACTGTCTGCCCTTGGCCGCGCAGATCCCGCAGGGAAACGGACGCGGCGGAACCGCGCCGCCCGCACCCCTCACCGCGGCAGCGGAACCTCCCGCTGGTGCGCCTCCCTCATATGGCGCCGGTACCGCACCCGGGCGTCCACCTCCATCGACTGGTCCCGGCTCCCCCGGCCCGCGGCTTCGAGCGCCTTCAACAGCTCGCACACTTCGCATGCCTCGCACCTGTCCGTCGGGTTCTCGCTCACGGGGCCCATGCTCCGGGCGGCCGCACGTCATCGCGACGGCGGTGAGGCGCCCGTTCGGAGTCCGTCAGGCGTCATGTGCGAGACGTCAAAGCGGTGTCACGGTGCGGGGGTCGGGTCTAGCTTGAATCCATGACGATCGCGCCGGATCTCTCAGCGAACGCGGCCTTCCGGGCCGTGCGCCTGTCCCTCCGGATGAGCCAGGACGACATGGCCCGCGCGCTCCGGAAGGCGGGCGACGGGGCGGGCGAACCCAACGACGCCAACAAGCGGCTCGTGCAGCGCTGGGAGGGCGGCACGACCCGCGTGCCCAGGCCCGTGTACGTACGCGCCCTGGAGAAGGTCACCGGGCTGCCCATCGAGTCACTCGGGTTCGCCCTGCCGGCCATGGTTCAGACACGCGACGACGGTGCCGGAGGGCATGACGTGGCCGGTGGTGTGCCGGGGGCTCCCGGGGGCGCTGGGGTCGCCGGAAGCGAGTCCGCCCCGGGCGCCATCGAGACGGCCGCCCAGACGCCCGGACACGCGCACTACGCGGGTGTGTGGCTCAGCCGGTACGAGTTCTACTCGTCCGGCAGGGGGCAGACCTTCACCGGCGCCCACTTCGTCGTACTGGTACAGAACGGGAACCGGCTCACCGGCCGGTCACTGCCCGGAGCGTCGTCCCACCCCGACTCACCGCTCTCCCTGGACCTCACCGTGGACGGGAACGTGGTCACCGGGACCTGGGTGGAGCAGACCGCGACGGACGGCTACTACGCGGGCGCCCGCTATCACGGAGCCGTCCAACTGCTCGCCGAACCGACTGGACGGCGCCTGGCCGGGAAATGGGTCGGGTTCGGCAAGGACTTCGACGTGAACACCGGACCGTGGGAACTGATCTTCAAGGACGCATCCACGGCGAAGGAAACGGTGGAGCGGTACAGCCGCCGTCCGGAGTGACCAGGCGGTGACGCGGGCAGAGCGCCGGCCACGGCCGCGATGGCCCGTACGAGGGTGACCGGGGCGCGGTGGCCCGCACGGGATTCGCGGGCGTGACGGCCGGTACGACGCCCCTTTCGCCCGCGCGTGACGCCCCCGGCCGTCTCACGGCCAGGGGCGTCCACGAAAACCCGTGAATCCGCGGCTCAGACGCCGAGCGCCTGCTTGACCTGGGCCAGGGACGGGTTCGTCATGACCGACTCCTCGCCCGAGGCGGGAACGACGCGGACGGTCGGCACGGTCTGATTGCCGCCGTTGGCCTTCTCGACGAACGCCGCGGACTCGGGGTCGTGCTCGATGTTGATCTCGGTGTACGCGATGCCCTCGCGGTCCATCTGGCCCTTCAGCCGACGGCAGTAGCCGCACCACGTGGTGCTGTACATCGTCACAGTGCCCGCCATGGGTCCTCGCGCTCCTTCAAGCTCGGCGTGTATCGCTGGGAGAACGTCTGCGCGGGCCGGACCATTCCCGTCCGTGCCGGGCCGCTCCCGTACACGTACGGTGCCACTTCTGAAGGCCCGCGTATTCGTACGACCGCGGGGTGACGGCTGTGGACAACTTTCCCGGCTGCCCCGGTCGACCTGGCAGCATGGTCGGGTGACAGCAGCATCGGACTCCACTCTCTTCCCGCAGGTTGCGGCCGCGACCCAGTTCCCGGCCACGCCCGAGGGTGCCGACGCGGTGCTCGACGGCCTGGACCCCGAGCAGCGCGAGGTCGCCACGGCCCTGCACGGGCCCGTGTGCGTCCTGGCGGGCGCCGGGACGGGCAAGACCCGCGCGATCACCCACCGCATCGCGTACGGCGTGCGTGCGGGCATCCTGCAGCCCTCCACGGTGCTCGCCGTCACCTTCACCGCCCGCGCGGCGGGGGAGATGCGCGGGCGGCTGCGGCAGCTGGGGGCGGGCGGGGTGCAGGCCCGGACGTTCCACTCGGCCGCGCTGCGCCAGCTCCAGTACTTCTGGCCGAAGGCGGTCGGGGGCGAGGTGCCGAGGCTGCTGGAGCGCAAGGTCCAGGTCGTCGCGGAGGCCGCCGCCCGCTGCCGTATCCGCCTGGACCGCAACGAGCTGCGTGACGTCACGGGCGAGATCGAGTGGTCCAAGGTCACCCAGACCGTGCCCGCCGACTACCCGGCCGCCGTGCACAAGGCCGGACGCGAGGCCCCCCGCGACCCCGCCGAGATCGGGCAGATCTACGGCACGTACGAGCAGCTCAAGCGCGACCGGGGGACCATCGACTTCGAGGACGTGCTGCTGCTGACGGTCGGCGTCCTGCAGGACCGGCACGACATCGCCGAGCAGGTCCGCGCCCAGTACCAGCACTTCGTCGTGGACGAGTATCAGGACGTCAGCCCGCTCCAGCAGCGGCTGCTCGACCTGTGGCTCGGCGACCGCGACAACCTCTGCGTCGTCGGCGACGCCAGCCAGACGATCTACAGCTTCACCGGCGCCACCCCCGACCACCTGCTGAACTTCCGCACCCGCCATCCGAACGCCACGGTCGTGAAGCTCGTACGGGACTATCGCTCCACCCCCCAGGTCGTGCACCTCGCCAACGGGCTGCTCTCCCAGGCGCGCGGCCGTGCCGCCGAGCACCGGCTGGAGCTGATCTCGCAGCGGGACGCCGGCCCCGAGCCGGCGTACGCGGAGTACGCGGACGAGCCCGCGGAGGCCGAGGGCACCGCCCGCCGTGTCCGCGATCTGATCGCGTCCGGCGTGCCGGCCAGCGAGATAGCGGTCCTGTTCCGCATCAACGCGCAGTCCGAGGTCTACGAGCAGGCCCTCGCCGACCACGGCGTGCCGTACCAGCTCCGGGGTGCCGAGCGGTTCTTCGAGCGGCCCGAGGTGCGCGAGGCGGGCGTCAAGCTGCGCGGCGCCGCCCGCTTCGGCGCCAACGACGCCCTCCTGGACGACGCCGTGGACCTCCCGTCCGAGGTGCGGGCGGTGCTGAGCGACATGGGGTGGACGAGTGTGGCCCCGGCCGGGTCCGGTGCCGTGCGGGACCGCTGGGAGTCGCTGGCCGCGCTGGTCCGCCTCGCCGAGGACTTCGCCAAGGCCCGGCCGGCGGCCACCCTCGCCGATCTGGTCGCCGAGCTGGACGAGCGGGCCAACGCCCAGCACGCCCCGACCGTCGAAGGTGTGACGCTCGCCTCTTTCCACGCCGCCAAGGGCCTGGAGTGGGACGCCGTCTTCCTGGTCGGCCTGACCGAGGGCATGATGCCGATCACCTACGCCAAGACCGACGAGCAGGTCGAGGAGGAGCGCCGCCTGCTGTACGTGGGCGTGACCCGGGCCCGCCTGCATCTGGGGCTCTCGTGGTCCCTGTCGCGCGCTCCGGGCGGCCGTGCGGTCCGGCGCCCCAGCCGTTTCCTGGACGGTCTGCGGCCCGGATCGGGGGGCGCGGGACGCCGGGCGGCGGCTGCCGCCGCGGGCGGCATCGAGCGCGGCGGCGCCGCGACCAGGGGTGCGGCCAAGCGCCGGACCCGGTCACCCGCCCGTTGCCGGGTCTGCGGCAAGACGCTCACCGATGCGGGTGAAATGAAGCTCATGCGCTGCGACGACTGCCCCTGCGAGCTCGACGAGGCGTTGTACGGGCGGCTGCGCGACTGGCGGGCCGAACGGGCACGGCAGCTGGGCCAGCCGGCGTACTGCGTCTTCACGGACAAGACGCTGATGGCGATCGCCGAGGCCGTTCCGGGAACCGAGGGGGAGCTGGCGGGCATCCCTGGTGTGGGGGGACGCAAGCTGGGCAGATTCGGCGCCGACGTCCTCGCGCTGTGCGCAGGTGAGGAGCTCGTTCCGGCAGCGGACGGGCCGTCGCCGGACGATCTTTCGGAGGGTGGTGCAAGAACCTCCGGAAAGTCGTCAGAAAAATAGTTTGCGCGCGCGGAGCGCATCCCCATAGCCTTCACAGGCACGAAGACGACGGGCCTTCCGGGATCCGCTGATTTCGTGTTGTACTGAACAAGCCCGGACCGGATTTTCCGGTCCGCCGAGACGCCGAGAGGAGGCGAGACCAGTGATCAGCTTCATCGAGACCCAGAAAATGACCGATCGTTCGGTCGTCGCCACCTGCATGCTCGGCGCCTCGCTCCCGGGCACCGGTCTGTCCGGCTCCGGCCGACTGTCCGGTCTTGAGGTCTCCCGTGCCGCTTCCCTGGTGTTCCTGCCCAAGGGTGAGTGCGACGAGCGACCGACCCAGGCACCCGCAGTAGCGGCAGCGGCACAGGCAGCGAATGCGCATGCCTTTGCCGGCGCGGCGGCCAACGGTGCCGAATCCCGGATGCAGTACCAGACGCAGCAGGACACGTGGGCCCACCGCGGGCACGAACCCTGGAGAGATCCAGCCTGATTCGCATGATCAGGTCGGCACCTTCCAGGGCCGCGGAACCCACACCGGGATCCGCGGCCCTTTTGCTTTGCCCATGAGCCCAGCCACCAGCCGGGCCGAACAGACGAGGAACACACCACCGTGCAACTCCAGTCGCACACCCCGTCCGTCGCCACCGACCTGATCCCTCCGCCCGACCCCCAGGAGACCCCCTTGCTGCCCCTCACCGAGCTCGACGACGAGATCGACCGACTCGGCGCCGCCGTGCCGTGCCGTACCTACGACCCCGAGGTCTTCTTCGCCGAGACCCCGGCCGACGTGGAGTACGCCAAGTCCCTGTGCCAGACCTGTCCGGTGCGCGAGGCGTGTCTCGCCGGCGCCAAGGACCGTCGTGAGCCGTGGGGCGTCTGGGGCGGCGAACTGTTCGTCCAGGGCGTCGTGGTGCCCCGCAAGCGTCCGCGTGGCCGTCCGCGCAAGAACCCGGTCGCGGCATGAATCTCGGCGGCACCTACACCAGCGGCACAGGAACGATCGACCGTCCCACCCAGCGGGACCCCCAGAAGCAGGACCCGATGAACCCCTCCCTCACCGACACCACCGCACCAGCGAACTCCGGCGTGATCGAGTCGCGCCAGAACAGGACCCGTGAAATGCAACTCATCCCAGAAGCCCTGGCGCGCGCACATATGCAACAGCGCCTGCAAGAGGCCGAGTCCGAACGCAGGGCCCAGCGCCTCGCCACGGCCCGGCGCATGCAGCGCCGCGCCGAGCGGGCGTCGCTGCGCGCCCGGCGCGCTCTGGCCATGGCCGTCATGCAGTGACCTGTCGGCTGCCCGGCATCCGTACGGTGCCGGGCCGCCCGGCGGTGTCACCACCGCACCAGGCGGCCACCGCGACACCACACATCTCAGGGGCTGTCCAACTGGGCGGCCCCTGAGGCGTTGTGCCCTCTTTCCCGGCGGTGACGGGGATATTGTCGGCTGATGAACCAGAAGACGTATGAACAGGCGGAGTTGACCACCGACGACGCGGAGTGCGCGCAGTGCGGCGTCACGGCCGAGGGCACCCCGGCCACCTGGACCTGCACCATCTCCCACGGCACCCGCCAGCACCTCTGCGACACCTGCACCCGGGCCAGCCTCCGCTTCATCGAATCCCACCTGGATCCGGTACCGACACGGTGAACGACGGCCGACGACCGACGGCCGGCGGCTGCCACCTGCCATTTCCCGCCTGCTGCCTGCCCGCGCCTCAGGCCGGTGTCTCCTCCTCCGCGGGGATGCTCTGTCCGGGCACGGACGGGGTGGGAACGCCGGTGGTGGAGGCGTCGTCGGTGGTGAAGCCCGGGAGCCAGGACTCCAGTTCGTCGCGCAGACGGACGGTGGCTCCCAGCTGGCACAGGACGCCGATCGTGCTCAGCGTCACGCGGTGGATGAGCAGGTAGGAGGGGGGCAGGTTCAGCTGGCGGCCCAGCTGGTAGGCGGGGGAGCGGGGATCGGCGATGCGCGCGGCCTGGGTACGCATCCAGGAGCGGGTGAAGGTGAAGTCGTCCACCTGGGCCGGTTCGATGATCGGAAGCAGATAGTCCAGCACCGCGTCGGGGTCCAGCTCGATGGACTCTTTCACGAAGCCCTCCTCGCACAGCAGCTCGTAGACCGCCTCGGCCTCGCCGTCGAGCGTCATGCGCAGCGAGGCGCCGATCGTGGACGGCAGGCCGTCCGGCAGCCGGTCGACCGTGCCGAAGTCCAGAACGCCCAGCCGCCACTTCTCCGCCGGGCCGTCGGGGGCGTCGCCGGTCAGCAGCCGGAAATTGCCCGGGTGCGGGTCGGCGTGCAGCAGACCGGTGCGCGCGGTGCCGGAGAAGAGGAAGCGGGCGAGGAGCTGTCCGGCCCGGTCGCGCTCCTCCTGGGTGCCGTTCGCGATGACCTCCGAGAGGGGGACGCCCTCCATCCACTCGGTCACCAGCACCTGATCGCCCTGATGGACCACCGCGGGTACCCGTACGTCGGGGTCGTCGGCGAACTCCTCGGCGTGCGCCTGCTGGGCCTCCGCCTCCAGGGCGTAGTCCAGCTCCTCGGAGACCCGGTCACGCAGCTCGGAGATCAGCGGCTTGATGTCCATGCCGGGGATCAGCGGCCCGAGCAGCCGGGCGAAGCGGCCCAGCTGGGACAGGTCGGACAGCAGGGCCGCGCCCGCTCCCGGGTACTGGACCTTGACCGCCACCTCACGGCCGTCGTGCCAGACCGCGCGGTGCACCTGGCCGATCGACGCGGCCGCCGACGGCTTGTCCTCGAACTCCGTGAACAGCTCGCGCCAGTCCGCACCCAGCCGCTCCGCCAGAATCGCGTGCACCGAATCGGTCGGCATCGGCGGTGCGGCTTCCTGAAGTTTGGTGAGCGCGGCGCGGTACGGACCGGCGATCTCCTCCGGCAGCGCCGACTCGAAGACCGACAGCGCCTGCCCGAACTTCATGGCGCCGCCCTTCAGCTCGCCGAGCACCCGGAAGAGCTGCTCGGCGGTGCGCTGTTGGAGCTCGCGGCCGACGAGGTCCGCCGACCTGCCGCCGATCCGCTTGCCCAGCCCCCAGGTGGCGCGGCCGGCGAATCCCAGTGGCAGCGCGGCCAGCTTGGCGGTACGGGTGACCGCCTTGCGGGGAAGATCTGACATGCGCCCCTCCAACTCACACTGTCCCCAACCGGGGTTACTCCGCCATTGTTACGTGTTGCCGGCGCGGATCCGAGGCAGCCGTGGCGCCGGCCGGTCCCGCCGCGCCGCAGCCGCACTCCGGATGCGGCGCGACCTTGGTCGTCCGCCAGTCCGCACAGGGCAGCGCGACCTCGATCCGGGCCCCTGTGCAGGGTGGCAACTGACCGTCCAGGAACGCCAGCGCCTGTACGGCGGCCAGCCCCGCCACCGTCGTCGCCAGCGCCGCGTCGCACGCCGGAACGGCCGGCGCGCCGCGCCCCGAGCGCCACTGGGCCAGCAGCCGCGGCCAGGCGGGCTCCGCGTCCGTACGCCGCAGCTGGAGGCAGCCGGCGCAGGAGGAGTCACCCGGCAGGACCAGCGGACCCACCACCCCGGTCCCTTCGACCACCCCGGCGAACAGGTGCGGGATTCCCGCGGTCACGAAGGGCTCGTACAGGACCGGGTCGGGCGCGTAGGCGGCGAGGCCGTCGCGCGGGGCGACCACGACGAGTCCGAGGCCCGGCTCACCGGAGCCGGACGGCTCGCCCCCGGACCGCAGCCGCCGTGACCAGGGCGAGGCGCGGTGGACCAGACTGCGGGCGGCGGTGTCCCGGCGCGCGCCGATCTGCTCCGCCCGCACCCCGCCCGGCACGACGTCCCAGGGCTCGACCTTCCCGCCGTCCTGCACCTCCACCCGCCCGATGCCCGCCGCCGACAGCAGGGCCGCCACCGAAGCACCCACCCGGCCGGCGCCGCGCACCCGCGCCCGTATGGCCCGGCGCGCCCCCATCCGCTCCAGTCCGCCCGCCGCCTCGGGATGGCGCACGGACAGCGACGCGAGATCCGCCCGGAGTCGGCCGAAAGCCGCGGAGTCGGCGCGCACCGCGTCGGCCGCCGGACCGCCAGCCGTCGGCGCGTCCAGCAGGCCGGCCCGCTCCAGCCGGTCCACCATCCGCCGCGCGTGCCCGGCCGGCAGCCCCAGCGACTCGGCGGCGTCGGCGAGCTGCTCCGGACTCCGTGTGCCGTCGATCAAGGCCAGAAAACTCCCGGTGGCCGTGTCCACCGGGCCCAGTTCCACCGCGTGCGCCGGGGCCACCCCGAACCGCACCGTCTCCCGGTTTCGCCATCCGCGCCGCAGCGCGGGCTTGAGCATCGGATACATGAAGCCGCCCCCGTCGATCGCATCTCGTCCAGCGGTCTTCAGCATCCCGCGGCCGGGCGACGGCCGCCGGAAGTTGTCCACAGCCCCCGGGCAATAGTCATACAAGCCGTACCCGTCCTTGAGGGGTCCGGGAACATGGCGGAGGCCGGGGACAAGACTTCCCGCACGGGCAGCGGGTAACGTCGGGGCGTGCCCGCCGACCCTTTGCGCCGAGCCGCAGACCCTCCCCGCAGGACCGCCACGCGTTCCGCGACCGGGGGCCCCGCGACGAGCCCGGTCGAGGTGCGCAGAAGCTCGCGGCGACGCCGCACGGTCTCCGCCTACCGGGAGGGGGACCGCACCGTCGTCCTGATCCCGGCCCGGATGTCCGAGGCCGAGGAACGGCGCTGGGTCACCGTGATGCTGGACAAGCTCGCCGCGCAGGAGAGCCGGCGCACACTCGGCGACAGTGAGCTGGCCGAGCGCGCGGAGCGCCTGTCGGAGCAGTACCTGGACGGCCGCGCCCGGCCTGCCACGGTGCGCTGGGTGACCAACCAGAACACCCGCTGGGGCTCCTGCACCCCCGCCGAGGGCAGCATCCGCCTCTCGCACCGGCTCCAGGGGATGCCGGAGTACGTCGTCGACTACGTCCTCCTGCACGAGCTGGCGCATCTTCTCGTCCCCGGTCATGGGCAGCGTTTCTGGCAGCTTCTGGAGTCGTACCCGCGTACGGAGCGTGCGCGCGGCTATCTCGAAGGGGTCGTCGCGGCGGAGCGGTTGCCGCATCTGCCCGCGGCCCGTACGGAATAGGGCCGGTTCCGCCCGGTTCGCTCCGCGCCCGGCATCGCCCGCTGTCGGCGGCAGCGGTTAGCCTGGCGCGACGTCATCAGAGCGCGGAGCGGGAGCGGGGGACGGTCGTTACGTATGGCCAGGGAATTCCAGCGGGGCCACAAGGCCAGGATCAGTGACCTGACGGCCGGGACGGATCTGTACGTAGGGGTGCGGATCGCGGGTTCCGGACTGTCCTTCGACATCAGCTGCTTCGGTCTCGACGCGGACGAGCGGCTCTCGGACGACCGGTATTTCGTCTTCTTCAACCAGCCTGCCTCCCCCGAGGGGTCCGTCCAGCTGCTGGGCGCCCAGGCGGGCGACACCGAGTCCTTCCGGGTCACGCTCGACCGGATACCGCAGCACATCCGGAAGCTGTCCTTCACCGCCACGCTCGACGGCGCGGGCCAGATGTCCCAGATCGGCCCCGGCTACCTGCGCATCGTCGCGGGCGGCGAGGAGGTCGCACGCTACGCGTTCGACGGTGCCGAGTTCAGCACCGAGCGTGCCGTGATGCTCGGCGACTTCTACCTGAAGGACGTGTGGCGCTTCGCCGCGGTCGGGCAGGGCTTCGACGGCGGTCTGGAAGCGCTGCTGAAGAACTTCGGCGGTGAGGTCGCGGAGGAGGAGCCCGCGCCAGAGCCCGATCCGGCGCCGCAGGACGGCGTGCCGGGCTTCGCGCCGCCCACCGCTTCCGAGCCCGCGCCGGGCTTCGCCGCTCCGGCAGCCCAAGGACAGCCCGCTCCGGCAGCCCAAGGGCAGCCCGCGCAGCCGCAGGTCCCGGCCCAGGCGCAGCCGCCGCAAGCCCCGCCGCCCCAGCAGCCCGCCGCGCAGGTGCACACCGCTCCGACGATCGCGGCCCCGCTGGCGCCGCCCGGCGCACCGCCCGGTCAGTTCCCCGGACAGCAGCCCCCGTACGGCCAGCCCCCGCACCAGCAGGCGCCGCCGTACGGCCAGCCGGGCCAGTCGCCCCAGGCGGCACCCCAAGCGCCGCCGCAAGCCCCGCCTCAGGCCCCGTACGGACAGCCCGGCGGCCCGCTCCCCGGGCAGCAGGCCCCGGCCCCGTACGGAGCGCCTCAGGGCCAGCCCGCCCCGTACGGGCAGCCGCAGATCCAGAAGGGCGGCCCCGGCCTCAGCGTCGTCCTGGAGAAATACCGCGAAGCGCCCACAGGGCAGCGGTGGACCCCGCAGAACGAGAAACTGATCCGCGCCGATCTCGGCATCGACGGACAGCCGGTGCTCGCCCGGCAGGGCAGCATGGTCCTCTACCAGGGCAAGGTCGACTTCAGTTACAAGGGCGCCGGCATCCGGGGCCGCATCGTGGGCAACGCCACCGGCCAGGAGATGCAGCTGATGCGCTGCACGGGCCAGGGCCAGGTGTTCTTCGCGGACAACAGCGCCCATGTGCACCCCATCGAGCTCCAGGGTGACGCGATCTGCGTGTCGGCCGAGAGCGTGCTCGCCTTCGACGAGTCGCTCCAGTACGAGACCCGCCGCATCGAAGGGCACGGCATCCCCGGCGGCGCGCTGTTCACCATGCAGTTCCAGGGCAGCGGCACGGTCGTCGTGAAGACCCAGGGCGCCCCCGTCGTCCTCCCGGTCACCCCCACGACCTTCGCGGACGCCAACGCTGTCGTCGCCTGGTCGGCCGCCTCTCAGGTGATCATTTCCAGTCAGGTCAGCCTGCGCCGCAGCGCCTACCCGGGACACTCCGGCGAGACCGTGAACCTCCAGTTCCGCGGCGCGCCCGGGAACTTCGTCGTCGTCCAGCCCTACGAGGTCTGAGGGAGCCCGCCATGTACGAACAGCAAGCACCGGGCCATGCCCCGACCGCACCCGTCGCCCGTATGGAGAACCACGGCAGCGCCATGGTGAAGATCGCCATGCAGAGCGGCCAGGACGTCTTCGCCCGCACCGGCTCGATGGTCGCCTACGAGGGCTTCGTCCAGTACGAGCCCAACCCGCCCGCGGTCCGCCAGATGGCCTCCCAGTGGCTGACCGGCGAGGGCGCGCCCCTGATGAAGTGCACCGGCGACGGCCTGCTCTACCTCGCCGACTACGGCGCCGACGTCGTCTGCGTCAACCTCGACGGCGACTCGATCTCCGTCAACGGCACCAACCTGCTGGCCTTCGACGCCCACCTCCAGTGGGGCGTGCAGCGCGTCAAGGGCATGGCGAAGTTCGCCGGTCAGGGGCTCTTCAACGTCGGCATCTCGGGCACCGGCTGGGTCGCGCTGACCTCCCGCGGCACCCCGATCGTGGTGGACTGCGGCCGCGGCGAGGACGAGACCTACGTCGACCCGGACGCGCTCGTGGCCTGGTCGACGAACCTGAAGATGAAGGGCAAGCGCAGCTTCAAGGCGTCCTCGATGATCGGGCGCGGCAGCGGCGAGGCGTACCAGCTCGGCTTCTCCGGGCAGGGCTTCGTCGTCGTACAGCCCAGTGAGGACAGCACCGACCGGCTCCGGGCCCGGGGCTGAGGGGAGGAGGTCGAGCCATCATGCAGAGTCCGCTTTTCGCCTACACCGAGGCGCAGACCCAGGACCGGTACACCCTGCAGAACCCGCAGCTGCTGCGGGTCGCCCTGCAAGGCCACGAGGACCTGCTCGCCCGTAAGGGCAGCATGGTCGCCTACCAAGGGCTGCTGGAGTTCGACGGGAACTACCAGACCCCGGGGCAGCAGCACGCCCGCGCCGCCTCCGGTGAGGGTCTGGACCTGATGCGCGTCTCCGGGCAGGGCACCGTCTACCTGGCCAATCTCGCGCAGTATGTGCACGTCATGGACGTCGACCACGACGGCCTGACCGTGGACAGCAGTTATGTGCTGGCGCTGGACTCCGGCCTCCACTGGGAGGTGATCTCGGTGGACAGCCAGTACGGGATCTCCGGCACCGGCAAGTACCAGCTCAACATCTCCGGCCGCGGCAAGGTCGTGCTGATGACCTCGGGCCAGCCGCTGGTGATGCGGGTCACCCCGGACAAGTACGTCAACGCCGACGCGGACGCGGTGGTCGCCTGGTCCGCCTCGCTGCGGGTGCAGATGCAGGCACAGACGCACTCCTCGGGCGTGTGGCGCCGCCGCGGGAACACAGGCGAGGGCTGGGAACTGAGCTTCCTGGGGCAGGGCTACGCGCTCGTCCAGCCGAGCGAGCTGCTGCCGCCGCAGAACGCGGCCATCGGGTCCGGCCTGGCCGCCCAGTTCGGCATGGGGCAGCAGGGCGCCCACGGCCAGAACCAGGGGAACATCTTCACCAACTGAGACACGCCGGCCGCCCGCGCCCTCTCCGTGAGAGAGCGCGGGCGGCCGCCGCGCGTCCTACAGAAGCGCGCGGGTGCGCTCCACGAGGCGGACGACCGAGGTGTCCGCCACGGCCGCCACCTCGTCGTACGGGAACCAGCGGAGGTCCAGCGACTCGTCGCTGATCACCGCCTCGGCCCCCTCGGGCGCCAGCGCCGCGTACTGCACGTCCAGATGCCACGCGCACGGCGTCAGATGCCGGTCCAGGCGCACCGGCCCGCCCAGCAGCGTCAGCCCGGACGCGATCCCGGACTCCTCGCGGGCCTCGCGCAGCGCCGCGTCCGCGAGCGTGGCGTCCTCGGGCTCGCAGTGTCCGCCCATCTGGAGCCACATCTTGAGCTTGCGGTGCAGCGTCAGCAGCACCCGCCCGCGCGCCGGGTCGATGACCAGGGCACTGGCCGTGATGTGCCCGTCCTTGCAGGGCTTGCCCATGCCGTCGGGGTGGGACGCCAGGTGGTCCAGGTAGGAGAGCCGCAGCCGCTCCTGCTCGGGGGACGGCGCGGGCCACTCCTTGAGGACCCGCGCCGCGTCGTCGTGAAGACTCACTTCTCGCCGTCGCCCCCGGGCTTGCCGCCCTCGGCCGAACCGTCCTGACCGGTTCCTTCGTCCGTCTCCTTGGTCAGGTCCGGCTTCCCGGCGCCGCCCGCCGCCTCGCCGAGCATCTTGTCCAGCTCGGAGAAGTCCAGCTGCTCGTGGTGGACGAAGCCGTCCGGGTCGTCCAGGTCGGCGGCGGTCGGCAGCATGTCCGGGTGCTCCCAGAGCGCGTCCCGGCCGTCCAGGCCACGGGCGTCCGTCAGCAGGGCCCACAGCCGCGAGGCGTCCCGCAGGCGCCGCGGACGCAGCTCCAGGCCGATGAGGGTGGCGAAGGTCTGCTCGGCCGGGCCGCCGGTCGCCCGGCGCCGCCGCAGCGTCTCGCGCAGCGCGTCGGCCGACGGCAGGTGCGGGGAGGCGGCGGCGTGCACCACCGCGTCCACCCAGCCCTCCACGAGGGCCAGCGCCGTCTCCAGCCGGGCCAGCGCCGCCTTCTGCTCCGGGGTGTCCTCGGGCTGGAACATGCCCTGCTGAAGGGCGTTCTGCAGCTCTTCGGGGTGCTGCGGGTCGAGCTGGCCGACCACGTCCTCCAGCTTGGTCGTGTCGACCTTGATGCCGCGGGCGTAACCCTCGACCGCGCCGAACAGGTGCGAGCGCAGCCACGGCACGTGGGCGAAGAGCCGCTGGTGGGCGGCCTCGCGCAGGGCCAGGTAGAGCCGCACCTCCTCCTCGGGCACGCCGAGGCCGGAGCCGAAGTTGGCGATGTTCCCGGGCAGCAGCGCGGCCTTGCCGGCCGGGCCCAGGGGCAGTCCGACGTCGGTGGAGCCGACGACCTCACCGGCCAGGACGCCCAGCGCCTGCCCGATCTGGGTGCCGAACATGGCGCCGCCCATGGAGCGCATCATGCCGAGCAGCGGGCCCGCCATGGCCTGCATCTCCTCGGGCAGGACGTCGCCCATGGCCGCGCCGACGCGCTCCGCGACCGGGTCCACCAGGTCCTTCCACACCGGCAGGGTCTCCTCGACCCACTCGGCGCGGCTCCACGACAGCACCGTGCTCGCGCCCGAGGGCAGCGACGTCACGCCGTCCAGCCACAGGTCGGCGAGGCGCACGGCCTCTTCGAGGGCCGCCCGCTCTCCGGGGGAGACACTGGCGTCCTTGGTGCCGTCCTCGGCGCCCTGCGCGACGGTCTGCCGCGCGATGTCCTTGGCCATGTCCCAGTTCACCGGGCCGCCCTCGTACGAGAGCATCTGGCCCAGCTTCTGGAAGGCGGCGCCAAGATCGCCAGGGTTCATCTCGCCACCAGGGCCGCCCGTGCCGCCGAAGAGCGCCGCGAACGGGTTGTCCGCGCCGCCGCTCCCGCCGCCGAATCCGAACGGGTTCGCGGGGCCCTGGCTACCTCCCTGGCCGCCCTTCTTCTTGCCGTTGTCGCCGTCCTCCGGCTCCTCCGGCGGAAGGCCGAATCCAAATGGGGTGTCACTCACGGGTTTCCTCGGCTCGTAGGGCCGCCGGCCAGGGGGCCGGCGGCGGCTGCCCGACATTCTCTTCCAGCCTAGACACCCGCCCCGCTTCGGGGCTCGGTGCTTCGCCGTCCCGGTGCCTGCGGCAGGATGGACGCCACCTGGTACGTACGGCGTCAGCACGCCTACGCACTGAAGACAACCGCTGGAGACGCCCGGTGAGTTCCCCAGATCCGACCGTTCGCGCAGCGCGAAACACCGCTGCCGAGACCGAGCACGCAGGAAAACAGGCGGACGGCGAGCCCGCCCGGCCGCTGCGCCGCCCCGTCGTCGCGGTCACCGGCGCCGCCTCCGGCGTGGGTGCCCTGCTGACCCAGGCGCTGACCGAGTCCGACGAGGTCAAGCGGGTCGTGGCCATCGACGAGCGGCGCGGCGAGATCGCCGAGGCGCACTGGCACGTCCTGGACGTCCGGGACCCGGCCATCGCCGACAAGCTGCGCGGCGCCGATGTCGTCGTGCACCTCGCCGTCGACCTCGACCTGGAGACCGACGCGGCCGCGCGTACGGCGTACAACGTGCGCGGTACGCAGACGGTCCTCACGGCCGCGGCGGCCGCCGGCGTGCACCGGGTCGTGCTCTGCACCTCCGCCATGGTCTACGGCGCGCTCCCGGACAACGACGTGCCGCTGGCCGAGGACGCCGAGCTGCGGGCCACCGCCGACGCCACCGGGGTCGGCGACCTTCTGGAGATCGAGCGCCTGGCCCACCGCGCGCCCCGCGCGCACCCCGGCCTGAACGTCACCGTCCTGCGCCCCACCGTCCTGGTGGGCGGCACGGACACCGCCCTGACCCGTTACTTCGAGTCGCCGCGGCTGCTGGTCGTCGCCGGTTCCCGCCCCGCCTGGCAGTTCTGTCATGTGGAGGACCTGGTCAGCGCCCTGGAGTACGCCGCGCTGGAGAAGGTCGAGGGCGAGCTGGCGGTGGGCTGCGACGGGTGGCTGGAGCAGGAGGAGGTCGAGGAGCTGTCCGGCATCCGGCGCATGGAGCTGCCGTCCTCGGTGGCGCTCGGCGCCGCCGCCCGGCTGCACCGCATCGGCCTCACGCCGTCGCCCGCCGGAGACCTGGCCTACACGATGCACCCGTGGGTGGTCAGCGGCAGCCGGCTGCACGAGGCGGGCTGGCGGCCCCGGTGGACGAACGAGGAGGTGCTGGCCGAGCTGCTGGAGGAGGTGGCGGGCCGGTACACGGTCGCCGGCCGCCGCCTGGGCCGCAAGGACGCCACCGCGGCCGGAGCGGCCGGCGCGACGGTCGCCCTTCTGGGCACCGCCGCTCTGGTCCGCCGCGCCCGTAAGGCGCGCCGGCGCATCTGAGGCGGCAGGGGCGGGTGCGCTACGTCTCGGCCGTGGGGGAGGGCTCGTACGGCGACGACGGCTCCGTACGGCCGTGCCGGGCCCGTTCCGCAGCGCCGACTCCGGACAGGCCCCGACGGCCCGTACGGCCACGCAGCGGCCCCCGTACGGCCACGCAGCGGCCCCGGAGCAGCGCCCGTACGGCCGTGCCGAGGCCCCGCGCCGGCCCCGCCCGCCCCGCGCCTGTAGGAGCCTCCAACACGCCCCGTCACAGGACCGGCGGAAAGCCCATGCCCCGGGCGGCCGCCCCGTACGGCACGATGGAGCCATGCCAGGCACGTATGACCACCCGGGCGAGCAGGGTGCGGCGGACGCGATCCGCCTCCTCGCGGTCCGTGACACCCCGCTGTCCTTGGACGAGGTCTTCGCGGCCGTCGGCGATCCCGCCGCCGGCGGCACGGCCCTGTTCGTCGGTACGGTCCGTTCCCACGACGGCGGCGCCGACGTCGACGCCCTCGGTTACTCGGCGCACCCGAGTGCCGAGGCCGAACTGCGCCGCGTCGCCGAGAAGGTGGCCGCCGACTTCCCCGTACGCGCGATGGCCGCGGTGCACCGCGTGGGTGAGCTGGCCGTCGGCGACCTGGCGGTCGTCGTGGCGGTCTCCTGCCCGCACCGCGCGGAGGCGTTCGCGGCCTGCCGGCGGCTGATCGACGACCTCAAGCACGAGGTGCCGATATGGAAGAACCAGCGTTTTTCGGACGGTACCCAGGAGTGGGTCGGTGCCTGCTGACGGCCGGTTTCCGGCGGTGGCGGCGGTTCCGGGCGGCGTCGGTGAAGCCTTTACGCGCGCTCCAGTTGCGTAACCCGCCCCCTGGCGTGAGCGTTGACCTGGCAGATGGTTAATCTGCTTATTCGTCGTTGCGGTTGTTACAAGGGGTCGGGAGGCCGCTATGGGAGCGCTCCTCTGGTTGCTGATTCCGGTTCTCGCCGTCATCGCCGCCGTCGTGTGGAGCAGTTGGGCATCACGCAACCGCAGGACCGGGGACGTCGCGGAACTGGCGGGCTACGCGCGGTTCCGGGAGGCGATGGAGAAACCGGAGAAGGCGCATTCCGGTTCGGACGCGGCGCGAGCCTGACGGGCTGAGCCGGGGCCATGACCGGGGCCGTGGCCGTCGTACGCGGACGCGAGCGGCCGCCATGGTTCCGGTTTCCCGCCGCCCTCGCCCCGCCGCGTCCGCGGCGGTTCCGGGGCACCGCGTCCCGTGACCCGCTCCGCACCCCGCCCCGTCCGCCCCCGGACGGACGGCCCCCGAGGCCGGGTGTCGGAGGCGTCCCGTACTGTCGTTCCATGCCACGCCGCACCGCGACGCTGCTCGCCTCTCTCGTGATGCTGATTGCGCTGATCTGCGCCGGGATGGTGATTCCCGTTCCGTATTCCGAGATGTATCCGGGGCCCACGACCAACACCCTGGGCGAGCACGAGGGCGAGCCGGTGCTGCAGATATCCGGCCACAAGACGTATCCGACCTCCGGCCATCTGAACATGGTCACCGTCCGGGTCACCGGCGCCGAGTACCGCATGAACCTCTTCGCCGCGGTCGTCGGCTGGCTCAAGCACGACAGCCTCGTGGTGCCGCACAAGACGCTCTACCCGGAGGGCCAGACGGCGGAGCAGTCCGACCAGCAGAACGCCGAGGAGTTCACCCAGTCCCTGGAGAGCGCCAAGGTCGCCGCGTTCAAGCAGCTGAACATCCCGGTGGGCTCCCAGACGGTCGTGGCATCCGTCGTCAAGGACGCCCCCGCGGACGGCAAGCTGCACGCCGGTGACGTGATCAAGGCCGTGGACGGTACGGCGGTCAAGGCCAACACCGACGTGGCGAAGCTGGTCACCCGGCACAAGCCGGGCGAACAGGCCGTCTTCACGGTCATTCCCGCCAAGGAGGCGGCCGCGGCCCAGAAGAAGGGCAAGCGCCCCGAAGGGCCCACCAAGGACGTCGCCGTCACGACCGCGAAGGCGGAGGGCGGCCGGTCGGTCGTGGGCATCCAGGCCGGCATCGACTACACGTTCCCGTTCGACGTCGACATCAAGCTGGCCGACGTCAGCGGCCCCAGCGCCGGGCTGATGTTCGCTCTCGGGATCATCGACAAGCTCACGCCCGAGGACATGACCGGCGGCAAGTTCGTGGCCGGTACGGGCACGATCGACGCCGACGGCAAGGTCGGCCCGATCGGCGGTATCGCGATGAAGGTGGTCGGCGCGCGCAACAAGGGCGCCGAGTACTTCCTCACCCCCAAGGACAACTGCGCGTCCGTCGTCGACGACCACCCGGACGGCCTGCGCCTGGTCAAGGTGGACACCATCCAGGACGCGCTGAAGTCCCTGGAGAAGATCCGCAAGGGGGACACGGCCGACCTGCCGAGCTGCCCCGCGAACAAGTAGGCGGCCCGCCCCGGGCCGGGCGGCAGCTCCGGCATCGGGCCCGGCAGCCGCTGCCGCGCCCGTAGGCCCGCGGGGCCCGTGGAGGACCCGTAAGAGACCGCCGGCCCCGTGCCGCGGCGGCCGGGCCGGGGCACCCGCCCCGGCCCCGGGCGGGCCGCGGCGTCAGCTCTCGAAGGTGGCGGACAGCGCGTCCGCCAGCCCCGGCACGAGCTGCGAGCCGGTCAGCACCTCGGACGTGGAGTCCTTCTCCCGCAGCCGCAGCGCCGACTCGCGCGTGCCGTCCCGCAGCACCGCCACCGTCATCCGCACCTCCTGGCGGTCCGGGTGATCGGCGACCCACTTGGCGATCTGCGCGTCGTCCATGCCCTTCGGGACGGAGTCCTCCGCGGACGGCGGCAGCATCAGCCGCTCGACGGTCATCGCGCAGCCGGCCACCGCGTCCGGCCAGCCGATGGTGGCCAGGAACTCGTCCAGCGGGGCGCCGGCCGGGATCTCGTCCTGCTCGACCGGGGTCAGCGAGGCGGTGGTGGAGTCGTCGATACCGAGCTGCTCGGCGAGCGAGGGTTCCTGCTCACGCAGCTGGGCGGTGTCCACGAGGGCGAAGAGGCGGGCGGGCTGGTCCCAGCCGAGCCCGGCGGCGTACTCGTCGATTTCGAGTACGGCACGGGTCAGCGGGCTGGCGGCGAGGGGGGTGCCGTCGACGGGAAGGTTGTTCATGCTCAATATCGTGCCCTGCTGACCCCGGAAAACGGGAACCGGGTAAAGCCTTAGTAAGTTGCAACAGTGGGTCCTACTATCGCCGGGCCTGCTCAACACGACAGCGAACTTCGAGGTGCGCACCTTGGCTTTCCAGATGCCGGACCGCGGCGGAGGCCCGACAGGGCCACGGATCAGAGTCGGCCGACCGTCCCGGCGGATCCGGACCCTGCTCATGACACTGGGCGTGCTGGCCGTGCTGGCCATGCTCTTCGTCATGTTCTCCGGGTTCTGGACCGACTGGCTCTGGTTCCGGTCGGTCCACTACTCCTCGGTCTTCACCACCACTTTGTTGACGAAGATCGGACTTTTTCTCGCCTTCGGCGCCCTGATGGCCGCCGCGGTCGGCATCAACATCTGGCTGGCGCACCGGCTGCGGCCGCCGCTGAGCGCGATGTCCATGGAGCAGCAGAGCCTCGACCGCTACCGGATGGGCCTCGCCCCGTACAAGAAGTGGGCGCTGCTCGCGGTCACCGCGGTGGTGGGTCTGATCGCCGGCGCGTCGGCCTCCGGCCAGTGGCGTACGTGGCTCCAGTGGGTGAACGGCGTGCCGTTCGGCCAGAAGGACCCGCAGTTCGGCAAGGACGTCGCGTTCTACGCCTTCGACCTGCCCTGGTACCGCTTCCTGCTCAGCTTCGGCTTCGCGTGCGCGGTACTGTGCCTGATCGCCGCGGCGCTCACCCACTACCTGTACGGCGGGCTGCGCGTCACGAGCCCCGGCTCGCGCGCGACGGCCGCCGCCACCGGCCACCTCTCCGTGGTGCTGGGCGTCTTCGTGTCGCTCAAGGCCGTCGCGTACTGGCTCGACCGGTACGGCCTGGCGGTGAAGTCCAGCGGGCTGAAGTCCGCCGACGGCTGGACCGGTCTGCGCTATGTGGACGCCAACGCCTACCTGCCCGCCAAGACGATCCTGTTCTTCATCGCGGCGATCTGCGCGGTGCTCTTCTTCGCGACGCTGTGGCGCCGTACCTGGCAGCTGCCGGTCATCGGCTTCGGCCTGATGGTGCTCTCCGCGGTCCTCATCGGCGGCCTGTACCCGGCCATCGTGCAGAAGTTCCAGGTCCAGCCGAACGAGCAGGCCAAGGAAGCGCCGTACATCAAGCAGAACATCGAGGCGACCCGCGACGCGTACGACATCAAGGGTGTCGACGTGCAGGGGTACGACGGCAACTACAAGCCGAAGAACGACACGGAACGGGAGAAGCTGCGCGACGCCGCCGACACCACGGCGAGCGTGCGGCTGCTCGACCCGAACGTGGTCTCCCCGTCCTTCCAGCAGCGCCAGCAGGTCCGCAGCTACTACCAGTTCCCGTCGACGCTCGACGTGGACCGGTACAAGGACAAGGACGGCAAGGACCAGGACACCGTCATCGGTCTGCGTGAGCTGAACCTCAACGGCGTCTCCGAGCGCAACTGGATCAACGACCACTTCAAGTACACCCACGGTTTCGGCGCCGTGGCGGCCAAGGGCACCACGTTCGCCGAGGGCGGCGAGCCGGCCTACACCGAGAGCGAGCTGCCCTCGAAGGGCCAGTTCGGCCCGTACGAGCAGCGGGTGTACTACGGCGAGAAGACCACCCAGTACTCGATCGTGGGCGGGCCGCAGAAGGAGCTGGACTACTCCTCCGACAAGAGCGGCGAGAAGAGTTACAGCTACACCGGCAAGAGCGGGGTCAACCTCGACAACCCGGTCAACCGCGCCGCCTACGCGGTCGCGTTCGGTGAGCCGCAGATCCTCTACTCGGGCGCCATCGGCAAGGGCTCGCGGATTCTGTACAACCGCACGCCCAAGGAGCGCGTGGAGGCGGTCGCCCCCTGGCTGACCATCGACGGCGACGCCTACCCGGCGGTCATCGACGGCCGGATCAAGTGGATCGTCGACGCCTACACGACGAGCAACGGCTATCCGTACGCCTCGCGCACCACGCTCGGTGACACCACCGCCGACTCGCTCACCGACGGTCAGCGGGCGGTCGTCGCCCAGCAGAACCAGGTCAACTACATCCGCAACTCGGTCAAGGCCACGGTCGACGCCTACGACGGTTCGGTCAAGCTCTACGAGTGGGACACCAAGGACCCGGTCCTGAAGACCTGGATGAAGTCGTTCCCCGGGACGGTCGAGAAGAAGAGTTCCATCAGCAAGTCCCTGATGGAGCACATGCGCTACCCGCAGGACCTCTTCAAGGTGCAGCGCCAGCTGCTGACGACATACCACGTCACCGACCCGAACACCTTCTACACGGGCAGCGAGCGCTGGCAGGTCCCGAACGACCCGACGAACAAGTCGGGCAACTCGGTGCCGCCGTACTACCAGAGCCTGAAGATGCCGGACCAGAAGGCCCAGACCTTCGCGCTCACCACGACGTTCACCCCCAACAAGCGGGACAACCTGGGGGCGTTCATGGCGGTCGACGCCAATGCCACCAGTGGTGACTACGGCAAGATCAGAGTGCTGAAACTGCCGTCCCAGACACCGGTGCCGGGACCCCAGCAGGTCCAGTCGAAGTTCAACTCCGATCCGAAGATCGCCAACGAGCTGAACATCCTGAAGAAACTCGGCGACTCCGAGATCGAGTACGGCAACCTGCTGACGGTCCCGATGAACGGCGGCCTGCTGTACGTGGAGCCGGTCTACCTGCGCGGCGCGGGCACCAACTACCCGCTGCTGAAGAAGGTGCTGGTCAGCTACGGCGAGAACGACCCCGTGCTGGGCAACAACCTGGCCGAGGCCCTCGATGTCGTGTTCGGCAAGAAGCCGCCGGGCTCCGGCACGGAGCAGCCGCCGTCCGACGGCGGTGACACGGGCAAGCAGCCGCCCGGCGGCCAGACGTACAAACAGGCTGTCGCCGACGCCGAGAAGGCGCGTGAGGACGGCGAGAAGGCCCTGAAGGAAGGCGACTGGGCCGGTTTCGGCGAGGCGCAGAAGAGGCTGAAGGCGGCCCTGGAGCGGGCCGTCGAGGCGGCGGAGAAGGTCCCGCAGAAGGAGGACGCCGGCAAGAACGGCGGCACCGGCGGTAGCTGACACCGCGGCCCGGCCCCCGGAAGCGACCGGTGGGCCGGGCACCCCTCCGCGCCGTGGTACCTTGGATACACAACGGCGCGGGGTGGAGCAGCTCGGTAGCTCGCTGGGCTCATAACCCAGAGGTCGCAGGTTCAAATCCTGTCCCCGCTACTGAAGAACGAAGGCCCGGATCCTTGGGATCCGGGCCTTCGTCATGTGTGGCGCGACACGCCCGGACGGGCGCGCCTTTCCCAGATGTGAACGACAGTGGAGGAGAACGGAGTTTGGCATGTCTCTGTATCGGGAAGTCGACAAAACGCTGTAGTGACCTCACTGGCTGCGGTATACCAGGTGTACGCGGGTTGCGGGTGGTGCGACGATGGCCCTCATGGGGGACAAGGCAAGGTTGTTGGAGACAGGCCGGTTTGTGCACGCGCCCGACGACGGGCGCGAATCCGGGACACCGGGTGGACGGGACACCGTGCTTCCGGACCAGCGTGATGCCGACATGCCGCTGGACGTGATCGAGGCCGACGCCGCCGCGGAGGCGTCCGAAGCCGTGACCGAAGCCCACCACCGCCGGGCCGCCGAAGCCGGCGACACCGCCGCCATGAGCGTGCTGGGCGCGATGCTGCTGCGCCGCGGCGACCTGGACGGCGCCGAACCGTACCTGCGCTCCGCCACCGCGGCGGGCGACCGCGCGGCCGCCAACAACCTGGGCGTCCTGCTGCACCAGCGCGGGTACGCCGACGAGGCGGCGGGCTGGTGGCGTATCGCCGCCGTCGCCGGATCCGCCGCGGCCGCCCACGCGCTCGGCCGCTTCTACCGGGAGCGCGGCGACGAGCCCGCGGCCGAGTACTGGCTGCGCCAGTCCGCCGAGTCGGGACACTGCCTCGGCGCGTACGCCCTCGCCGACCTCCTGGAGCACCGCGGCGACGTGGGCGCCGAGCGCTGGTTCCGCGCCGCCGCCGAGCGCGGGCACCGCGAAGCCGCGTACCGCCTCGCCCGCCTGCTGGACGACCGCGCCAACGCCCTGGGCGGCGACGGTACCCCGGACGCCGAGGCCGAGCAGTGGTACCGCCAGGCCGCCGCGCGCGGGCACCGTCGCGCCGCACTGCACCTGGGCACGCTCCTGGAGGAGCGCGGGGAAACCCAGGAAGCGGGCCGCTGGTACCTGACCGCGGCCAAGGGCGGTGAGGCGCGGGCCGCCTGCGCCCTCGGCTTCCTGCTGCGCGACGCGGGCGACGAGGAGAGCGCCGCCGAGTGGTGGCGCCGCGCCGCCCAGGACGGCGACGGCAATGCCGCCAACGCGCTGGGCGCGCTGCACGCCGACCGGGGCGAGACGCAGACCGCCGAACGCTGGTACCGCGCCGCATTGGACGCGGGCGATGTGAACGGCGCGTACAACATCGGCCTGCTCTGCGCCGAACAGGGCCGGGAGGGCCGCGGCGAGCAGTGGTACCGCCGCGCCGCCTACGCCGGACACCGCGAGGCCGCCAACGCGCTCGCCATCATGCTGCTCCAGCGCGGCGACTCGGCGGGCGCCGAGCCGTGGTTCTCCAAGGCCGCCGAGGCGGGCAGCGTGGACGCCGCCTTCAACCTCGGCATCCTGTACGCGGAACGCGGCGCGGAGCGGATGGCGCACGAGTGGTACGAGCGCGCCGCGGCGGCCGGGCACACCGAGGCGGCCCTCCAGGTGGCCATCGTCCACCTGCGCGACGGTGACACGGAGGCCGCCGAGCGGCACCTGCGCTGCGCGGCGGACGGCGGCAGCGCCGAGGCGGCGTTCCGCCTCGCCGACCTGCTGGACCGCCGCGACGGTGGCGCGGTCGAGCGACGGCAGGACGCCGAGTGCACCCGGTGGTACGAGCACGCCGCGCGGCAGGGGCACCGGCGCGCCCAGGTCCGGGTTGGCATGTTCGCGGCGGCGCGGGGCGATGTGGTCGAGGCCGCGCGCTGGTACCGCGCCGCGGCCGAGGCGGGCAGCCGCAACGGCGCCTTCAACCTCGGCCTGCTGCTGGCCCGGGAGGGCAGTCTGCCCGAGGCCGCCCTGTGGTGGACCCGCGCCGCCGAGGACGGGCACGGGCGCGCCGCCCTGCGGCTGGCCCTGCTCGCCGCCCGGCGCGGCGCCCTCGCCGAGGGGCACCAGTGGTGCCGGCGGGCCGTGGAACTGGGGCCGCCGGAGGTCGCGGAGCGCGCGGCGCGGCTGCGCGAGGCGCTCCAGGAGGAGCTGAGCGCGTAGGACGACGCGTGCGGGAGGCGGGCGCGTCGTACGGGGCCGGGCTGCTCCGTACGACGCTGTCCACCCGCGACCCGGTGCCCCGGATGCCGCTGGCCCCAGCCCGACGGAACGTGATTTGCGCTGGTCGTCGCGGTGCGGTTACAGTAGACACACAACGGCGCGGGGTGGAGCAGCTCGGTAGCTCGCTGGGCTCATAACCCAGAGGTCGCAGGTTCAAATCCTGTCCCCGCTACTGAAGACGAAGGCCCGGATTCTCAGGAATCCGGGCCTTCGTCGTATGGGCGCTCGGAGCTTCGCCGTACGGGCGCGCGGGGTGCCGGCGCGTCATCCGGCGCCGCGTTCGCCCTTCGGGCCCCGGCCGCGCTCGGTGCGCGGGCCCCGGCTGCGCCGGCCCTCCTCGTTCTGGAGGATCTCGTTGGCCTCCTCGTTGGCCTGCTGATCGTTGATACCGCTGTTCTCGGCGTCCTTGCGGAGCCGGGCGCGGCGCTTGTCGTAGTCCTTGCTGCCGGGCTCGGGCACGGTGACCACCTCCTGGGCCCTGGGTGCCCCGGCGGATCGGTCGAAAACGCCTTAACCGGGACGATTCAGGGGTGTGGGGGAGGCGCATACGCCGAAGAGCCCGCACCGGACGGCGCGGGCTCTCTCCGTGGGCGGGCCGGCGCCGGTGGCGCGGCCGTCGCCCGGGTCAGCTGTGGGAGTGGCAGTTCGGGCAGATGCCCCGGTACGTCACCGACACCTCGGAGACCTGGAAGCCGAACCGTTCCGGCACCGGCAGGGCGGCGAGCGGGTCGCTGTCCAGGTGGACGTCCCTTATCGTCCCGCACCGCGAGCACACCAGGTGCTGGTGGTCGTGGTGGGCGTTGGGGTCGTACCGCTTGGCGCGGCCGTCCGTGCTGACCTCCAGCACCTCGCCGAGCGAGACCAGCTCGCCGAGCGTGTTGTACACGGTCGCGCGCGAGATCTCCGGCAGGCGCTCGGTCGCCCGGGCGTGCACTTCGTCAGCGGTGTAGTGGACGTGGTCCCCGTCGAGGACCTCGGCGACGACGCGTCGCTGCGCGGTCAGCCGCCAGCCGCGTCCCCGGAGTCGTTCCAGCAGGTCACTCATGCCAATCACCTATCAGTCAGATAAGGCCAGGGTAGCAGTGGCTCGTCCATCACCGGATCCGGTACGAGTTTCGGGTTCTTCTTGACTTAGACAATGTCCAATGTAGGATCGGTTTCGGCGCAAGCCAAGGGCAGGTTCATGACTCAGGAGGCGCACGTGTCGGTACAGAGCAGCACCGGACCGCTGACCACGGAGGCCGGGGCTCCGGTCGCGGACAATCAGAACAGCGAGACGGCTGGCATCGGCGGTCCCGGACTCATCCAGGACCAGCTCCTGATGGAGAAGCTCGCGCACTTCAACCGCGAGCGCATCCCGGAGCGTGTGGTGCACGCCCGCGGCGCCGGCGCCTACGGCACGTTCACCCTGACCGCGGACGTCTCGCGGTACACCCGCGCCAAGTTCCTCTCCGAGGTCGGCAAGCAGACCGAGACGTTCCTGCGGTTCTCCACGGTCGCCGGCAACCTCGGCTCCGCCGACGCGGTGCGCGACCCGCGCGGCTTCGCGCTGAAGTTCTACACCGAAGAGGGCAACTACGACCTCGTCGGCAACAACACCCCGGTGTTCTTCATCAAGGACGCCATCAAGTTCCCCGACTTCATCCACACCCAGAAGCGCGACCCGTACACCGGCTCGCAGGAGGCGGACAACGTCTGGGACTTCTGGGGTCTGTCGCCCGAGTCCACCCACCAGGTGACCTGGCTCTTCGGTGACCGCGGCATCCCGGCGTCCTACCGCCACATGGACGGCTTCGGCTCGCACACCTACCAGTGGAACAACGAGGCCGGCGAGGTCTTCTGGGTCAAGTACCACTTCAAGACCGACCAGGGCATCAAGTGCCTCACCCAGCCGGAGGCCGACAAGCTCGCCGGTGAGGACCCGGACAGCCACCAGCGCGACCTGCGCGAGTCCATCGAGCGCGGCGAGTTCCCGAGCTGGACCGTCCAGGTGCAGATCATGCCGGCCGCCGACGCCGCGACGTACCGCTTCAACCCGTTCGACCTGACCAAGGTCTGGCCGCACGCGGACTACCCGCCGATCGAGATCGGCAAGCTGGAGCTCAACCGCAACCCGGAGAACGTCTTCGCCGAGGTCGAGCAGTCGATCTTCTCCCCGCACCACTTCGTGCCGGGCATCGGCCCGTCCCCCGACAAGATGCTCCAGGGCCGGCTGTTCGCGTACGGCGACGCCCACCGCTACCGCGTCGGGATCAACGCCGACCACCTGCCGGTCAACCGCCCGCACGCCACCGAGGCCCGCTCGCACGGCCGCGACGGCGCGCTCTACGACGGCCGGCACGGCGGCGCGAAGAACTACGAGCCGAACAGCTTCGGCGGCCCGGTGGAGACCGGCCGGGCGATGTGGCAGCCGATCGCGGTGAGCGGCACGACCGGTGAGTCTCAGGCTCCTTCGCACGCCGAGGACAACGACTACGTGCAGGCCGGCAACCTGTACCGCCTGATGACGGAAGAGGAGAAGGAGCGCCTGGTCGGCAACCTGGCCGGCTTCATCTCCAAGGTCTCGCGCGACGACATAGCCCAGCGCGCGATCGAGAACTTCCGCAAGGCGGACCCCGACTACGGCAAGCGGCTGGAGGCCGCGGTCCAGGCCCTGCGCGGCTGACCCTTCCCTTGCCGTAACACCGAAGAGGCCGGACGCCAATGGGCTCCGGCCTCTTCGCGTGCGCGCGGGCGGTCACGCAGCCGCGCGCACCGTACGCCGTACGCCCGCCCGCCGTCACCGCGCCGCGAGGGCCGTCACCGCATCGCGGGGGCCGGCACTCTCGCGGCAACGGCCGTCGCCGCGCGCCGTGAGAGCCACCACCCCACGGCGCCGGCCGTCATGTCGGCGTGAGGCCTCTCACGCCGGTACGGGGGTGACCCGCTCCTCGCGCTGTTCCGGTACCGACGCCCGGCACCGGATGATGTCGCGGACCGACACGATCCCCACCGGCTCCAGGTCGTCGAGGACGATGAGATGCCGGAAGCCGCCGTGCACCATGGCGGTGGCGGCCTCGTCGAGCGTCCACTCCGGAGCGGCGAAGACCACGTCCGAGGTCGTGTGGGCCTGCGCGGTCTCCCGGTCCGGGTCCTCTCCCGCGCCCAGCGAGTTGAGGATGTCGCGCTCGGTGAGGATGCCGAGGCCGCTGGTGTCCGTGTCCAGGACGACGGCCGCGCCGACGCGCCGCGCGGCCATCAGACGGGCTGCCTGGCGCAGGGTGTGGGCGGGCCCGATGGTGAGGACCACCGTGCTCATGGCGTTGCGCACGTACATGGGCATGGAATGGAGCCACCTCCTTGTCGCTTGCGGAGAGCACCTTGCGAATCGATTCACAAGTTCACAAGCTCCGGTGTTCTCATGTTCACATGCGTCCGGGGGTGCAACAAGGGGCGCGGAACGGACGGTTTCCGTTCGCACGCCCCCGGGTGCCGGTCCGTCTGCCAGTACGGGCCGGGCCGCGCCTTCAGCGGCGCTCGTCGCCGACGTAACTGAGCAGTTCCTCGTGCAGCAGGCCGTTGGAGGCCGCGGCGTTCCCGCTGTGCGGCCCCGGCGCGCCGTCCAGGCCGGTGAACCGGCCGCCCGCCTCCTGCACGACGACGGCACAGGCCGCCATGTCCCACAGCGACAGCTCCGGCTCGGCGCAGATGTCCACCGAGCCCTCGGCGACCATCATGTACGGCCAGAAGTCGCCGTAGCCACGGGTGCGCCAGCAGTCCCGGGACAGTTCGAGGAAGCCGGGCAGCCGGCCCTGCTCCTCCCAGCCGGTGAGCGAGGAGTACGCGAACGACGCGTCCTGGATGCGGCCCACCTGCGAGGCCTGGAGCCGGCTCGCGGAGGTCAGACTGCGGCCCGTGTACGCGCCGAGGCCCTCCGCCGCCCACCAGCGGCGGTTCAGCGCGGGCGCGGAGACGACGCCGACCACCGGGCGGTCGCCGCCCTCGCCGCGCTCCATCAGGGCGATGAGCGTGGCCCAGACCGGTACCCCGCGCACGTAGTTCTTCGTGCCGTCGATGGGGTCGATGATCCAGCGGCGCGGCCCCGAGCCCTCGCTGCCGAACTCTTCGCCCAGGACGGCGTCGCGCGGACGGGCGCGCTGCAGATGACCACGGATCAGTTCCTCGGCCGCCTTGTCGGCCTCGCTCACCGGAGTCATGTCCGGTTTGGTCTCGACCTTGAGGTCGAGTGCCTTGAACCGCTCCATGGTCGCGGCGTCGGCGGCGTCCGCCAGGACGTGGCCGAGGCGAAGGTCATCGTGATAGTCGGGCATGTGCGAACAGTATCGACTGGTCTCGGGCACGAGCCACATGACGCCGGTTGCCCGGCGCGTACGGACCCTTGACAGCCCCTGGCGGCGAGTCAATTCTGTGCGGCACACCGGCCATCTGGGCCGGCGGCCTGGGAGGCGACGATGCCTACAGCGCGTGAATCCCTGCTGGACGCCGCCTACGCGGCGCTCGCGGCCAGGCCGTGGGCAGGCGTCCGGATGGTCGATGTCGCGGCCGAGGCCGGGGTGTCCCGGCAGACCCTCTACAACGAGTTCGGCAGCAAGGAAGGCCTGGCCAGGGCCCTGGTACGGCGAGAGACCGAAGGGTATATCGCCGGCGTCACCCGGGCCCTGGCGGCCCCGGGCGCCGGGCCGGGCGGGTCGGGAGGGACGGGTGGTGACGTGGAGGCCCGGGTGGTGGCCGCGGCCGCGTGGACCGTACGGGCCGCACGGACCAATCCGCTCGTACGGGCGGCGCTGACGGGATGCTGGAGCGAGCGCCTGCCGACCCCGGCGGGCGGGATACCGGGACGGCGCGGACCGTACCCCGGCGGCGCGAGCAGCCAGCCGGGGGCGCGCGCGGACGGGCTCCCGCCGGGACCGACCGACCTGGTGAGCAGGTTCAGCGACTGCGCGATGGCGGCGCTGGAGGCCGACTGGCCCAAGGAGGACCTCCCCGAACTGGGCACCGCCTGTGCCACCGCAGCCCGCCTCACCCTGTCGTACGTCGTCGCCCCCGCCGAACCGGAAGACCTCACCCGCCAGCTCCACAGGGCCTTCGCCCACGCCAACCACCGCCCCTGACCACCGTCCGCGGCAACCGGAAGCCGGACGGCAATACAGCGCCTGACGACAGAACAGCGCTGGCCCTAGTGCGCCGACCCCGAAAGCTGAAGCCCGATCACGCCGACGATGACGAAGGCGATGGAGACGAGCTTGAGGGTGGAGACCAGGTCGCCGAGGAAGACCATGCCGTAGATCGCGGTGCCGGCGGCGCCGATGCCGGTCCACACCGCGTAGGCCGGGCCCACGTCCAGCTTCTTGAGCGAGAGGGTGAGCAGGCCGAAGCTGCCGAGGGCGAAACAGGCGAAGGCGATCGTGGGCCAGAGCCGGGTGAAGCCGTGGGAGAGCTTGAGACAGACCGCGAACCCGGTCTCCAGGAGCCCCGCCACCACGACGAGCAGCCACGCCATGTCCATTGCCTCCGTACGGTCCGTGACCGCTTCGCCAGCCTTGGTGTGATTATGCATTCACCGCGGCGGCAGGGCAGCAAACTTGCGCGATCAGTCCCCTTCGCGTCGCTCCCTGGTAGCCAGCAGGCGACGTAGCGAGTACAGCCGCGCCGGGTCCGCGTGGCCGTCGGCCACCCACTGGTCCAGGGCGCAGTCCGGCTCGTCGTGGCTGCACGCGCGCGGGCAGTCGGCGGTGCCGGGGACCAGGTCGGGGAAGGCGAGAATGACCCGGGCCGGATCCACGTGGTGCAGCCCGAAGGAGCGGACGCCCGGGGTGTCGATGACCCAGCCCGAGTCGTCGGGCAGCGGCAGCGCGAGCGCGGAGGTGGTGGTGTGCCGGCCGCGGCCGGTGACCGCGTTGACGTGGCCGGTGGCCCGTGCGCGGTCCGGCACCAGCGCGTTGACGAGGGTGGTCTTGCCGACGCCGGAGTGCCCGACGAAGGCGGTCATGTGGCCGCGCAGCCGCTCGCGGACCCGCTCCGCGGCGGTGCCGTCGGTCAGTTCGTCGCGGTTGGTGACGATGTACGGGACGCCGATCGTGCCGTAGGACTCCAGGAGGGCGTCGGCGGAGGCCAGGTCGGACTTGGTCAGGACCAGCAGCGGGTCCAGGCCCGCGTCGTACGCGGCGACCAGGCAGCGGTCGATCAGCCGCGGCCGCGGCTCCGGGTCGGCGAGCGCGGTGACGATCGCGAGCTGGTCGGCGTTGGCGACGACCACCCGCTCGAACGGGTCGTCGTCGTCCGCCGTCCGCCGCAGGGTGGAGCTGCGCGGCTCGACCCGGACGATCCGCGCCAGGGTGTCCTTCGCGCCGGACAGGTCGCCGACGACCGCGACCCGGTCGCCGACGACGGCGGACTTGCGGCCCAGCTCGCGGGCCTTCATCGCGATGACCGTGCGGTCCTCGATGAGGCAGGTGAGCCGGCCCCGGTCGACGGTCAGGACCAGGCCCTCGCTGGCGTCCTCGTGCTTGGGCCGGATGTTCGTCCGCGGGCGGTTGCCCTTGCGGTTGGGGCGGACGCGGATGTCGTCCTCGTCGGGGTTCTTGCCGTAGCGCCGCATGGTCGAAAGAGCCTCAGCCTCGCCGTGCGGGGGCCGTGGCCTCGCCGAGCATGCCGGTCCACAGGGCGGGGAAGTCGGGGAGCGTCTTGGCGGTCGTCGCCACGTTCTCGACCTGTACGCCCGGTACGGCCAGTCCGATGATCGCGGCGGCGGTGGCCAGCCGGTGGTCCTCGTACGTGTGGAAGATGCCGCCGTGCAGCGGGCGCGGCCGGATGTGCAGGCCGTCCTCGGTCTCCGTGACGTCGCCGCCCAGCTCGTTGATCTCCTTGGTGAGCGCCGCCAGCCGGTCGGTCTCGTGCAGGCGCAGATGGGCGACGCCGCGCAGGGTGGAGGGGGAGTCGGCGAGGGCGGCCACCGCGGCGATGCCGGGGGTCAGCTCGCCGACCTCGCTCAGGTCCACGTCGATGCCCTGGACACGGCCGGTGCCGGTGAAGGTCAGGCCGCGCTCGGTCAGCTCGCAGGAACCGCCCATGGCGGTGAAGATCTCGCGCAGCGCGTCACCGGGCTGGGTGGTGCGCTCGGGCCAGTCGGGAATGGTGACCCGGCCGCCGGTGACCAGCGCCGCCGCCAGGAACGGCTGGGCGTTGGACAGGTCCGGCTCGACGATCAGGTCACGGCCCAGCAGGGCGCCCGGGGAGACCCGCCAGACGTTCGGCTCGCCGCCGGACTCGGGGGTGTCCACCTGGGCGCCGACGCTGCGCAGCATGTCGACGGTCATCCGGATGTGCGGCATCGAAGGCAGCGCCGAGCCGACGTGCCGTACCTCGACGCCCTGGTTGAAGCGGGGCGCGGACAGCAGCAGCGCGCTGACGAACTGGGACGAGGAGGAGGCGTCGATCTCGACCGCGCCGCCCTCCAGGGCGCCGCCGCCGAACACCGTCATGGGCAGCGCGCCGCGGCCGTCGTCGTCGATCCGGGCACCGAGCGAGCGCAGCGCGTTGATCACGCCGTCGAGCGGGCGCTCGTAGGAGCGCGGGTCGCCGTCGAAGCGGATGGCGCCGTCGGCGAGGGCCGCGACCGGGGGCAGGAAGCGCATGACCGTACCGGCGTTGCCGACGTCGACGGTGGCCGGGCCGTGCAGGCCGGCCGGGATCACCCGCCACGCCTCGCCGCCGCCGTCCGCGCCGGCCGTCGCGGCGGCGCTGGAGGGGGCGGTCTCCTCGATGCCGACGCCCATCGTGCGCAGTGCCTCGGCCATCAGCAGGGTGTCCCGGGAGCGCAGTGGCCGGCGCAGCCAGCCGGGCTCGGAGGACAGGGCGGCAAGGACGAGGCCACGGTTGGTGACCGATTTGGAGCCGGGCACGGTGACGGTGGCGTCGACCGCCCCGGCAGCTACGGGGGCGGGCCAGAGGGCGGGATGCACGGGGCTCTCGGTCATGTCCCTCACTTTAATGGCTGGGCCGGGGTGCATATCTTGATCAAAAGTGGCGCAACCTGTAGGAAACACAGCACTGATAGTGCAGGCCGGGTCACCGTCCGGCGCCGCGCTCCCGGGGAGGCGCTCCGGGGCGCACCCCGAGGGAACCGGCGTCCCGTCCGTACCGTACGGGCGCGGGGCACGGCTCGCGCCCGGAAGGCGGGCACCGGCGCACGACTCCGGCGCACGGCTCGCGCCCGAGGCCGGGCGACGGCGCACCGCTCGTACCGCCTCAGATGTCCAGCAGCCACCGGCCGCCGCCGGCCAGTGAGCACAGCGTCACCAGGTGGAAGAGCCCCAGCCAGACGGCTGCCGGTACGCGGGTGAGCCGGGCCAGCTGGTCGGGGTCGGAGTCCCCGGCCCGGCCGCGGCGCCGCTTGCCCTGGAGCTCGAAGGGCGGCCGTACGCCGCCCAGCAGCAGGAACCACACCACCGCGTACGCGAACGCCGCCTGCACGTCCGGGGTGGTCAGCCAGGAGACGAGGAAGAAGGCGGCCCCGGAGACCACGACGGTCAGCACGCCGTACGCGTTACGGATCATCAGCAGCATCGCGACGAGCAGCGCCACGGCGCCCCACAGCAGCGCCGTGATGTGCCCGGAGGCCAGCAGCCAGGCGCCGAGCAGCCCCAGCAGGGACGGGGTGACGTACCCGGCGGCCGCGGTGAGGATCATGCCGAGGCCGTGCGGCTTGCCGCGCGAGACCGTCAGCCCCGAGGTGTCCGAGTGCAGCCGGATACCGGACAGCCGGCGGCCGCTGAGCAGGGCGACGAGCCCGTGGCCGCCCTCGTGGGCGATGGTGACGGCGTTACGGGACAGCCGCCAGGCGCGGTACGGGACGATGGCGCCGAGGGCGAGCACCGCGGTGACCAGGACGAGCCAGGGCGGCGGGTCGGGCTGGATGCCGAAAACCCTGTCCCATACGTCGGTGATATGACCGGTGTCCATCTCTCCCCTTGATGTGGCGTGGCACTGTGGCATACATGTGCGGACGGTATGCAGCGAGTCGCGGCCCCGAGGATCTGGCGGGGCTCTTCGAGGTCGAGAAGTGGGAGCCGGAGGAGACCCTGGCGCCCGACTGGAACATCGCCCCGACGAAGAACGTCCACGCGGTGCTCGAACGTCCCCTTAAAGACGCGGAAGACCGTCGTCCGGTTCGCCAGTTGCGCAGACTGACCTGGGGGCTGGTCCCGTCCTGGGCGAAATCGCCCGATGTCGGGGTCAAGATGATCAACGCGCGGGCGGAGACGGTGCACGAGAAGCCCTCGTTCCGGCGGCCGTTCGCCGCCCGCCGCTGCCTGCTGCCCGGCGACGGCTACTACGAGTGGGTCACGGCCGCGGCCGAACGGCAGCTGGAGGAGCAGGGCAGGAAGAAGCGCCCGCGCAAACAGCCGTACTTCGTCACACCGGCGGACGGCCAGGTGATGGCGCTGGCCGGGCTCTACGAGTTCTGGCGCGACCGCACGCTGCCCGACGACCACCCGCAGGCCTGGTGGGTGACCTGCACGGTCGTCACCACCGAGGCCGAGACCACCCCGCTGGCGAACGCGGACGGCGGCGAGGGCCCGCAGACGCTCGCCGACATCCACCCCCGGATGCCGCTGGTCATGACGCCCGACAAGTGGGACGCCTGGCTCGACCCGGCCCGTACGGACGTGGCCGACCTGCTGCCGCTGCTTGCGCCGCCGCCCGCCGGGCTGATGCGCGCGTACCCGGTGCCGACCGAGGTGAGCAACGTCCGCAACAACGGGCCCGAGCTGGTCAAGGAGCTGCCGGCACCGGAGGAGGAGACGCTCTTCTGACGCGCGCCCCGGGGCCGGACCGCGGACCCGGGGAGGCAGGATGAGGGCGTGAGCGAAACAGTTGAGACCCCTGTGGGTGAGGCGCGCATCACCTGGCACCGGGCGGCGGACGCGCGGGCCGTCCTCGCCGTCAGCCACGGCGCCGGCGGCGGCATCGAAGCACGTGATTTGCGCGCGCTCGCGGCGGAGCTGCCCGCGCGCGGCTACACCGTGGCGCTGGTCGAGCAGCCGTGGCGGGTGGCCGGGAAGAAGCTGGCACCGGCCCCCAAGACGCTGGACGCCGCTTGGACCGCGCTGTGGCCCGCCATGGAGAAGCCCGGCCTGCCGGTCGTCGCGGGCGGACGCAGCGCGGGGGCGCGAGTGGCCTGCCGCACGGCGCGCGGACTGGGCGCGCACGGCGTACTGGCGTTGAGCTTTCCCCTGCACCCGCCGGGCAAGCCGGAGAAGTCACGCGCGGACGAGCTGACCGGTGCCGGGCTGCCGACGCTGGTGGTGCAGGGCGGCCGGGACCCGTTCGGGCGGCCGGCGGAGTTCCCGGAGGGCACCCGCGTCGTCGAGGTGCCGTACGGGGACCACGGTTTCGCCGTACCGAAGAAGGCGGACCTCGACGAGCCGGCGGCGATGGCCGTGATCACGGACGCGGCGGGGGAGTGGCTGGACGGACTGTTCGCCTGACCGGCGGGGATCAGCGGGGATCAGCAGAAATCAGCGGGGGACTGCGGGGACTGGCGGCGGCCGTCGCCAGTCCCCGCGCGCGACCCCCGCACTCCGGCCGGACCGGACCCCTTCACTGCTCCTCCTTGTCCCGGCCGCGCGGCCGGGCCCGTACGTGCATCCGCTCGCCTTGCCGCCCGAAGAGGCTGAGCACCTCCACCGGTTCGCCGCCCGCCGGCCCGAACCAGTGCGGCAGCCGGGTGTCGAATTCGGCCGCCTCGCCGGACCGCAGCACCACCTCCCGGTCCGCGAGCAGCAGCCGCAGCCGCCCGGAGAGCACGTACAGCCACTCGTAACCCTCATGGGTCCGCGGATCGGGCTCGCCCGCCACCGGATCGATGATCAGCTTGTACGCCTGGAGCCCGCCGGGCTGCCGGGTCAGCGGGACGAATGTCATGTGCGCCCTGCGCTGCGGCACCGCGCGCACCCGCGGATCGCCCACCTCCGGCGCGCCGACCAGTTCGTCCAGCGGCACCTGGTGGGCCTGGGCGAGCGGCAGCAGCAGTTCGAGCGTGGCCTTGCGGCCGCCCGATTCGAGGCGGGAGAGGGTGCTCACCGAGATGCCCGTCGTCTCCGAGAGGGCGGTGAGCGTCACCCCCCGGTCCTGCCGCAGCCGCCGCAGCCGCGGCCCCACGTTCGTCAGCACCCGTTCGTACGCTTTGTCGTCCATCTCTTCATTGCTGAAGCGGCAAGCGGTTTTGTCAAGGGGGCCCGGCTGTACGGTCCGGTCCGGCGGGCGCCGTGACGATGCTCACGGGGCGGCTCCGCGATGCGGGAATGACGTGCGGGGTGCGGCTGTTGTGCCGGTTGTAGGAACGCCGAGGGAATCTTCGAGGAAGTGGAGTCCGCCGCATGGGGATCGCTTGCCCAGCCCGCCCGCAGGCCGCTGACCTGCAGTGGTCACAGCTGAGGGGCGCCCAGGCCGCCATGGCTGGAGCGGCGGCGGTACCGGATCGTCGTCTATTCTCCGAATCGAGCGGGTCCGCGTCCGGATCCGTCACGGTGTTGGAGGAGGTGGGTCCGGTCACCGGTACCGACGCAGGGACCGACGGCACGGCTGAGGAGCACGCTGGCCAGGGAAAGCGGGAGACGGACGCCGAGCGCAACGCGCGCTTCGAGCGGGACGCGCTCACCTTCCTGGACCAGATGTATTCGGCCGCGCTGCGCATGACGCGCAACCCGGCCGATGCGGAGGACCTGGTTCAGGAGACGTACGCGAAGGCGTACGCGTCCTTCCACCAGTTCCGTGAGGGGACGAACCTCAAGGCGTGGCTGTACCGCATCCTCACGAACACCTTCATCAACTCCTACCGCAAGAAGCAGCGCGAGCCCCAGCGCAGTGCCGCCGAGGAGATCGAGGACTGGCAGCTGGCGCGCGCCGAGTCGCACATGTCCACGGGCCTGCGGTCCGCCGAGTCCCAGGCGCTGGACCACCTGCCCGACTCCGACGTGAAGGCCGCGCTCCAGGCCATCCCGGAGGAGTTCCGCATCGCGGTCTATCTCGCGGACGTCGAGGGCTTTGCGTACAAGGAGATCGCCGACATCATGGGTACACCCATCGGCACGGTGATGTCCCGTCTGCACCGCGGCCGGCGCCAACTGCGCGGCATGCTGGAGGATTACGCCCGTGAGCGTGGGCTGGTCCCCGCCGGGGCAGGCGCTGCGTCCGCGCAGTCGTCGCAGTCGCACGATCGGAAAGGCTCGGGATCATGAGCTGCGGAGAGCCGCACGAGAAGGACTGCTCAGAGGTCCTCGACCACCTGTACGAGTACCTCGACCGGGAGATGCCGGCCGGTGAGTGCGAGAAGTTCCAGGAGCACTTCGACGAATGCTCGCCCTGCCTGGAGAAGTACGGGCTGGAGCAGGCCGTCAAGAAGCTCGTCAAGCGCTGCTGCGGCCATGACGACGTCCCGGTCGACCTGCGGTCGAAGGTGATGGGCCGGATCGACCTGATCCGCGCGGGCGAGGCCGTGCCCGAGCAGAGCGTGCTCGAACAGGCCAAGCAGGAGCAGGCTGCGGCCCGCGCCGCCGCGGCCGCCAAGGCCCCCGAGCAGGCGACCGGGCCCGGCCCGGACACCACGCTCGACGCGCGTGGTGAGACCGCGCGGGCCGAATAGCGCGGCGTATCACCCCAAGGGGTGAGGGGCGGGACGGTTCGTCCCGCCCGATCCACTGATCCGCCCTCGCACCGCCGGATTCGTCGCGGCCGCGCCGCCCACCGGCTGCCCTCAGAGGCTCAACTCTCCTGACCCGGACCGCCGTTGCCGTACGGCGGGCCGCCGTATCGAACGTCCTGCCGCCTGCCTCGGCGGCCTCCCTCGAAGAGCACTCGGCCCGTGAGGGTTCCGCTTCCGGACTCCCGCGCCGTCGCACGACCGATCCACGGCGGACCCGTGGACTGCTCCGTGGGGAGATCCACGTACAGATCCCCGCAAAGGCCCGCGCAAGCTCATGGAACCGATGGGTAATGAGCGGCCCCGGAGATGGGCATGGTTGGATGCGAAGGAACCCCCACGAACGGGGATTCAGGGGGACGGCGAAAGGCAAGGAGCCGGTGAGGGGGACGGCGGCGGGCCGCGTGCGGCGCGGCAACCGGGCTGAGCCCGGCGGCAATCTGTGGCAGGTTGTCGAGTGGGCCCTCGAACGGCCCCCGGCCTCCGTCCGGGGCGGCATCCAGGAAGCAACCAGCAGGCGGGAATCGTGAAGATCTTCGGCAAGGTACGGCACCGGCCCTCCGCCTCGTGGCGGCAGGCGACCGACCGCGCTTTCACGCTGATCGGTGACGGCCGTTACGAGGACGCGGGCGCGCTGCTGACGCGGGCGGCCGACATGGAGCCGTGGCTGTCGGAGTCCTGGTTCAACCTCGCGCTGCTGCACAAGTTCCGGCACGACTGGGAGCAGGCGCGCGCCGCCGGACTGCGCGCGGTCGCCCTGCTGGACCGCGAGGCCGGCGCCCCCGACTGGTGGAACGTGGGCATCGCCGCCACCGCCTTGCAGGACTGGCCGCTGGCCCGGCGCGCCTGGCAGGCGTACGGCCTGAAGGTCCCCGGCGAGGGCTCGCCGTCCGCCGCACCGGTCGGCATGGAACTGGGCAGCGCCGCCGTGCGCCTCTCGCCCGAGGGCGAGGCCGAGGTGGTCTGGGGCCGCCGGCTGGACCCGGCCCGCATCGAGGTGCTCTCCATCCCGCTGCCGTCCTCCGGGCGGCGCTGGGGCGAGGTGGTGCTGCACGACGGTGTGCCGAACGGCGAGCGCACGACCGCGGCCGGCCCGTCCTTCCCGGTGTTCGACGAGATCGAGCTGTGGGCGCCTTCCCCGGTCCCCACCTGGGTGGTGCTCCTGGAGGCCGCCACGGAGGCCGACCGGGACGCCCTGGAGCGGCTGGCCGCCGACGCGGGCTTTGCCGCCGAGGACTGGTCGTCGTCCGTACGCCTGCTGTGCCGTACGTGCTCGGAGAGCCGGATGCCCAGCGACGAGGGCGAGGGCGAGCACCTGGACCCGCACGACCACAGTGAGCCGGGCCACCCGGGCCCGCTGGGCCACCGCACGGCGGGCTCCGGCTCGCTGTGGGTGCCGGAGCGCGAGTGCGGTATCGCGGCCCCCGCCGGGCTGGTGCGCGGCCTGCTGGACGGCTGGGTCGCGGACAGCCCGGACACCCGTGAGTGGCGGGACCTCGAAGAGGTCTGCTGACGGCGGGCCGTACGGCGCTCACGCCTCGCGCCCGGCAGCCGGTCCGTACCGGCGCCCTGTACCCCGCGCGCCCCGGCGCCCGGCATCCCGCGAGCCCCGGCGCCCGGCCGGAACCGGACGCGGTCTCCGAGAGCCCGCAGGGCGCCCCGCGTAGGCTGGAGGGCGAGTATTTCGGGTTTCCAGGTTTTCTAGGAAGGCGTACGGCGGAGATGGCGCAACAGCCTGTTTTTGACCACAACGAGGAGCGGGCGGCGGAGGGCTTCGTCGACGACGTCACCGGCGCGGCGGAGCGGGAGGAGGCGCACCGCGAACGCGGCACGTCCCGCCCGATCACCGTCGTCGGCAACCCGGTGCTGCACAAGGAGTGCAAGGACGTCACCGAGTTCGACGACAAGCTCGCCCAGCTCGTCGACGACATGTTCGCCAGCCAGCGCACGGCCGAGGGCGTGGGCCTGGCCGCCAACCAGATCGGCGTGGACCTGAAGGTCTTCGTCTACGACTGCCTGGACGACGAGGGCGTCCGGCACGTCGGTGCGGTCTGCAACCCGGTCCTGGACGAGCTGCCGGTCGAGCGTCGGATGCTGGACGACTCGAACGAGGGCTGCCTGTCGGTGCCCGGCGCGTACGCGGAGCTGGCCCGCCCGGACTACGCGGTCGTCCGCGGCCAGGACACCGAGGGCAACCCGATCGTGGTCCAGGGCACCGGCTACTTCGCGCGCTGCCTCCAGCACGAGACCGACCACCTGTACGGCTACCTGTACATCGACCGGCTCTCCAAGCGCGACCGCAAGGACGCGCTGAAGCAGATGGCCGAGCGCGAGCCGCGTTACCCCGTCGTCGCCAACGACTGAGCCGCTGCTCGCCCCGGCCCCCGCTCACTTCGCCGTACCAGAGGCGTACGCGGTGGCGTACGCGCCCCAGATCCGGGGCGGTATCCCGTTGCCGAACAGCCGGGCGTCGCCGCCCACGCCCTCCATGGGCAGCAGCCGCGGCGTCCCCGGCTTGGCGCGGAAGACGGTGACGGCGGTGGTCAGCCCGCCGCCGGGCGCGCCGTCGTTGCCGATGAACCACGCCGACCGCATGCGGTCGGCGGGTCCGGTGCCACCGGCGGTGACCCCTTGCGGCAGCTTGGCGACGGTCTCCTGGGGCAGCGACTTCCAGGCGAAGGACCGCAGCGTGAAGTTGACGCTGCGGGCCGCCGCCGGGGCCAGCACGCGGCGCGGTGCCGGCGGCTCTAGGCCCGGCAGCGGCTTGCCGTCGTGCACGACCTTGGTCACCGAGTACGGCTCGGTCCGGTTGCCGCCGCTGCTGAACAGCGCGTACGCGCCGGCCAGCCGGATCGCGCTGGGCGTGGAGGTGCCGAGCGGGAACGTCGGCTCCAGCCGGGCCAGGCTCTCCTTGTGCAGGCCCGCTTCGACGGCCAGGTCCCGGATCTTCTCCAGTCCGAGGCGCTTGCCTGCGCTGACGAACGGCGGGTGGGCGGAGGTCACCAGACCCTCGTACAGGGCGGACGGCAGGGCGGCGGCCGACGACGGCCCACCGTCTTGGGGAGCGGCCTCCGCGGCTTCGCCGCTGCCCTCGCGGAGGGCGGTGGCCAGCACGAACGGCTTGAAGGCCGAGCCCGCCGGCACACCCGCGGTGTCGGCGTTGTTCGCGAAGTGCTTCGTCGCGTCCGGACCGCCGTAGAGCGCGACGACCGCGCCGTCCCGCGGCCGTACGGACGCGGCGCCGAATTCCACGTACGTGTCGGCATCACGCTTCTTCGGATCGATGCCGCGGCGCCGTTCGTCCTCCACCGCTTTCGTGAGCAGCGCCACCTTGTCCTTCTCGAAGGTGGTGTGGACGCGGTAGCCGCCGCGGGCCAGATCGCGGTCGGTCAGATCCGTACGGCTCCTGAGGTATTTCTTCGCGGCGTCGACGAGATAGCCGGTCTGGCCTTTCTGGCTGGTCGGTGTGACGGGTTGGCGCGGCTCCGGGAACGTCGTGTAGCGGGCGCGCTCCTCCCGGCTCATCAGGCCGGTCTCCACCTCACGGTCCAGAATCCATTTCCAACGCTCCACCGCCCGCTGGTGGTTGGCGTCGCTCAGTGCCGGATCGTACTGCTCGGCGCCCTTGAGCAGCGCGGCCAGCGCCGCTCCCTGGCTGGGGTCCAGGCTCTTGGCGGGAATGCCGTAATAGGCGTTCGCGGCGGCCTGGATGCCGAACGAATTCCGGCCGAAATAACTGGTGTTGAGGTACCCCTGCAAGATCTCCGACTTGGACTTGCGGTGGTCCAGCTTCAGCGCGATGAAGAATTCCTTCACCTTGCGCTTGAGGGTCTGGTCCTGCGAGAGGTACGTGTTCTTCACGAACTGCTGGGTGATGGTGGAACCGCCCTGCGCCTCCTGGCCCTGGGCCATGTTCACCGCGGCGCGGGCGATCCCGGAGAGCGAGACGCCGGAATCGGAGTAGAAACTCTCGTTCTCGGCGGCGATGACGGCGTGTTCGACGGAATCGGGCACCTGGGCGAGCGTGACGTTCTGCCGGTTGACGGCGCCCTCGCTCACCATCTGGCTGCCGTCCGCCCAGTAGTAGACGGTGGCTTCCTGGCGCGAGGCGGCGTTCTCGTCCGGGATGTCGACCTGTGCGTAGACGGTGACGAAGAGCCCGGCGAGACCGGCCGCGCCGACGGCGGCGGTGCCGAGCTGCTGTCTCCAGGACGGCAGCCAGCGGCGCCAGCCGCCGCGGCCCTGGCGGGGATAGTCGATGAACCGTTTCCTCGGTTGCTCGCTGCCCTTCATGCAAGGGGAGAGCCGGCGGGCCGGGGCAGGGTTGCCGTCGCCCGCACGTTGTCATCGACTCATCAAATCCGATCCGGATTCGTCGGACATAAAGAAACGGACGGTGCCGGTCCGCCCTCGGGGACCGGCACCGCCCGGCTGCTCGGGCCGCCGGATCAGAACTCGTCGTCGAAGGAGACCGAACCCTCGACGGCGACCTGGTAGGCCGAGGCGCGCCGCTCGAAGAAGTTGGTCAGCTCCTGGACGTTCTGCAGCTCCATGAAGGAGAACGGGTTCTCCGAGCCGTACACCGGCGCGAAGCCGAGGCGCTGCAGGCGCTGGTCGGCGACGCACTGGAGGTACTCGCGCATCGACTCGGTGTTCATGCCCGGCAGGCCCTCGCCGCACAGGTCACGGCCGAACTGGAGCTCCGCCTCGACGGCCTCCTTGAGCATGTCGGTGACCTGGCCCTCCAGCTCGTCGTCGAAGAGGTCCGGCTCCTCCTCGCGCACCGTGTCCACGACCGAGAACGCGAACTCCATGTGCATGGTCTCGTCGCGGAAGACCCAGTTGGTGCCGGTCGCCAGGCCGTGCAGCAGACCGCGCGAGCGGAACCAGTACACGTACGCGAAGGCGCCGTAGAAGAAGAGGCCCTCGATGCAGGCCGCGAAGCAGATCAGGTTCAGCAGGAAGCGGCGGCGGTCGGCCTTCGACTCCAGACGGTCGATGGACTCGACCGAGTCCATCCACTTGAAGCAGAACTCGGCCTTCTCGCGGATGGAGGGGATGTTCTCCACGGCGGCGAACGCGGCCGCGCGGTCCTCCGGGTCGGGCAGGTAGGTGTCCAGCAGCGTCAGATAGAACTGGACGTGCACGGCCTCCTCGAACAGCTGCCGGCTCAGGTAGAGCCGCGCCTCGGGGGAGTTGATGTGCTTGTACAGCGTCAGGACGAGGTTGTTCGCCACGATCGAGTCGCCGGTCGCGAAGAACGCGACGAGCCGGCCGATCATGTGCTGCTCGCCGGGCGACAGCTTGGCGAGGTCGGCCACATCGGAGTGGAGGTCGACTTCTTCCACCGTCCAGGTGTTCTTGATCGCGTCCCGGTAGCGGTCGTAGAAGTCCGGGTAGCGCATCGGGCGCAGGGTCAGCTCGAAGCCCGGGTCGAGGAGGTTCTTGCTGCCGGTGGTGGCGGTGTGCGAGGCGGCCGCGGTCGTCTCGTTCTTTTCAGGTGCGGTAGTCATTTACTGGCATGCCTCGCAGGACTCGGGGTTTTCCAGGGAGCAGGCGACGGCCTCGGGGTCGGCCGCCTGGGCGGGGACGGGAGCGGTCTGCGCGCCCCCGCCCGTACCGCGCGCGGACTGGGCGATACGGGTCGCCGGCCGCGAGCGGAGGTAGTAGGTGGTCTTGATGCCGCGCTTCCAGGCGTACGCGTACATCGAGCTGAGCTTGCCGATGGTCGGCGACGCCATGAACAGGTTCAGCGACTGGCTCTGGTCGAGGTAGGGCGTACGGTCCGCCGCCATGTCGATCAGCGCGCGCTGCGGGATCTCCCAGGCCGTGCGGTACAGCGCGCGGGTCTCGGCGGGAATCCAGTCCAGCTCCTGCACCGAGCCGTTGGCCTCGCGCAGTGCGTCACGGGTGCGGGCGTCCCACAGGCCCAGCGCCTTCAGCTCCTCGATCAGGTACGCGTTGACCTGGAGGAACTCGCCCGACAGCGTCTCGCGCTTGAACAGGTTCGAGACCTGCGGCTCGATGCACTCGTACACACCCGCGATGGACGCGATGGTGGCGGTCGGCGCGATGGCCAGCAGCAGCGAGTTGCGCATACCGGTCGCCGCGATACGGGCGCGCAGCGCCGTCCACCGGTCCGCCCAGCGGGGCTCGGCGTTCGGGTAGTGGTCGGGGTGCAGCACGCCGCGGGCCGTACGGGTCGCGGACCAGGCCGGGTGCGGGCCGTGCCGCTCGGCGAGGTCGGCGGACGCCTCGTACGCCGCGAGCATGATCCGCTCGGAGATGCGGGTGGACAGCTCCCGCGCCTCGGGCGAGTCGAAGCCCAGCCGCAGCCGGAAGAAGACGTCCTGGAGGCCCATCAGGCCCAGGCCCACCGGGCGCCAGCGGGAGTTGGAGGTGCCGGCCTGCTCGGTCGGGTAGAAGTTGATGTCCACCACGCGGTCGAGGAAGGTCACCGCGGTACGGACCGTGGCGTCCAGCCGCTCCCAGTCCATCTCGCCGTTGTCCCCCAGATGGGCGGCGAGGTTGACCGAGCCGAGGTTGCAGACGGCGGTCTCGCCGTCGTCGGTGACCTCCAGGATCTCGGTGCACAGGTTCGAGGAGTGCACGACCTTGCCGGGCTCGGCGGTCTGGTTCGCGGTGCGGTTGGCGGCGTCCTTGAAGGTCATCCAGCCGTTGCCGGTCTGCGCGAGGGTGCGCATCATCCGCGAGTACAGGACACGGGCCGGCACCTGTTTGACGTAGCGGCCCTCGGCCTCCGCCTTGCGGTACGCGGCGTCGAACTCGTCGCCGTACAGGTCCACCAGCTCGGGCGCGTCGCTGGGGGAGAACAGCGACCAGTCGGCGTCCGCCTCGACGCGGCGCATGAACTCGTCCGGGATCCAGTGCGCGATGTTCAGGTTGTGGGTGCGCCGGGCCTCCTCGCCCGTGTTGTCGCGCAGCTCCAGGAACTCCTCCAGGTCCGCGTGCCAGGTCTCCAGGTAGACGCAGGCGGCGCCCTTGCGCCGGCCGCCCTGGTTCACGGCCGCGACCGAGGCGTCCAGGGTGCGCAGGAACGGCACGATGCCGTTGGAGTGGCCGTTGGTGCCGCGGATCAGCGAGCCGCGGGCCCGGACCCGGGAGTACGACAGGCCGATGCCGCCGGCGTGCTTGGACAGCCGGGCCACCTGGTGGTAGCGGTCGTAGATCGAGTCCAGTTCGTCCAGCGGGGAGTCCAGCAGGTAGCAGGAGGACATCTGCGGGTGCCGGGTGCCGGAGTTGAACAGCGTCGGCGAGGAGGGCAGGTACGACAGGGTGCTGGTCAGCCGGTACAGCTCGGCGACGTCGGCGAGCGCCCGCTCGCTGTGGTCCTCGGCCAGGCCGCAGGCCACCCGCAGCAGGAAGTGCTGCGGGGTCTCGATCACCTGGCGGGTGATCGGGTGGCGCAGCAGGTAGCGGGAGTGCAGGGTGCGCAGGCCGAAGTAGCCGAACCGGTCGTCGGCGCCGTCCGTCAGGGCGCGCTCCACCAGCTCGTCCAGGCGGGCCGCGTGGGTCCGTACGAACTCCGCCGTGCTGTCGGCGATCAGGCCCTCGCGGTGGCCGACGGCGACGGAGGCGGAGAAGGCGGTCGCCCCCTCCGCGGCCGCCTCCTCCGCGATGGCGCGGGTCAGCAGGCGGGCGGCCAGCTTGGAGTACTGCGGCTCGTCGCCGATCAGGCCGGCCGCGGCCTCGGTGGCCAGCGAGCGCAGCTCGGCCTCGTCGGAACCGGGGTGGCGGCCGCGCAGCGCGGCGGCGGCGATCTTGCCCGGGTCGGTGGCGGGCAGGTCGACGGTGAGGTCGGTCAGCGTGCGCAGCAGGGCGGCGCCGGGGCCGTCCGCGGCCTGGCCGCCGGGGCCCTGCTGGGGCTGCGTGTCCTTCGCGGGCTGCACGACCTGCTCGGCTGCTGCGGGCTCCGTTGGCGCGATGGTCACGTGCTGCTCTCCCTCACTCGGCGGGGGCCTGGGGAGGGCACGGGGCGCGTACGGGCGTGCGGCACCCCCGGCACGGCAAGGGGCACGCGGGCACACCGCGCAGCGTCCACCGGTCCAACCCGCGAGACCCGGACGTATCGACGTCCGCGCCGGTCCTGGCGCGGGCGTACTGTGGGCAGGTCTTCGGACTCACGGGTGCGGTTCGCGCACTTCGTACACCGTTGCGGGACAGTTCCGGATTCGCACCGGATTCCCCTGCGACGACAGCGAGCACGAGCATACATCTTGTGCCGCCTCGTGCACCCACCCCCATATCTTGTGTCGCGTTGGCGCGGGGATGTCCGGAGCCGTGGTATTCGGCGGCCGTTGCGGGGCGGATTCCCGGGGTTTTCCGGGGCCTCCGAGAGGGTGTCACGCGGCGGCTCCGGGGCTGTTCCCGGGGGTTCCGCGGCCGTTCGCCGGGCCGTTCGCCGGGTCGTCCGGCGGGCCGTTCTGCGCGGCCTGGACGGGGGCTGATGCAGGGGGCGTATTGGTGGCGCGGAATGTCCTGGGCGCGTTGACCGGGACCCCTGGAGCGTATTGGCTCCTTGTCTGCTCCGTCGGTCCGGCGGGGCGGGTGGGGGCCTTGTGCGAGGGGGGAACATGCGAGGAACCGGTGCGGCACGCGGCGCCGTGCGCGTCGTGGGGCTGATGGCGGGGGTGTGCGCCGTGGCGGGGGTGCTGCCCGCGTCACCGGCGGCCGCCGCGGGGCGGGCGGCGCCGGCCACCGAGCGGGTCAGCGTCGCCGCGGACGGGACGCAGGGAAACGGTTTTTCAGGCGATCCGACGCTCAGCGCGAACGGGCGGTTCGTGGCCTTCACCTCGGAAGCCACCAACCTGGGGCCCACGGACACCAACGGCCACCAGGACGTCTACGTCAAGGATTTACGGACGGGAAAGGTCGACCTGGTCAGCGTCGCCGGTGACGGCACGCCCGGCGACGCTCTCTCCGGATCGCCCGAGATCAGCGCCGACGGGCGGTATGTGGCCTTCTACTCCGGCGCGACGAACCTGGTCCCCGGCGACACCAACGGCGAGGGCGATGTCTTCGTCCACGACCGCCGCACCGGGCGCACCGTGAGCCCCACGGCCGGCGCCGGGACGTCCCCGTACGGATACGGGGTCCAGGACTTCGCCCTCAGCGGCGACGGCCGCCGCCTCGTCTTCGGCTCCTACCGCCCGGACCTGGTGCCCGGCGACACCAACGAGCGCCTGGACATCTTCGTCCACGATGTGCGGAAGGGAACGACGCGACGGGGCAGCGTGGCGAGCGACGGCACCCAGGCGAACGCCGCGTCCGCGTTCCCGTCGATCAGCGCCGACGGCCGCCGGATCGCGTTCACCTCGAAGGCGACGAATCTCACCCCCGCCGGGCCCGGCTTCCGCCGCCCGCCGCCGCAGGACCCCCTGTACGTCCACGACGTGGACACCGGGCGCACCCGCGCGGCGAGCCTGAGCACCACGGGCGCCGTGGTCGGCGTGTCGCCGTCCCCCCGGATCGGCCCCGACGGCCGGTACGCGGTCTTCTCCGCCCTGGCCGCCGACGTGGTGCCGGGCGACACCAACGGCACGTACGACCTCTTCGCCCGCGACCTGGAGCGCGGCACCACCCGGCTGCTGTCCCGCGCGCACGACGGCGCCCAGGGCGACGGCTGGTCCTCCGACGGGCGGCTCAGCGCCGGCAACCAGCGGCTCTTCTTCACCTCGGCGGCCACCAACCTGGTGCCCGGCGACACCAACGGCCAGGTGGACGGCTTCGTCCGCGACCTGCGCACCGGGCGGGTCGAGCGGATCAACGTCGGCGCGGACGGCGGCCAGTCGGCGTCCTGGACGAACACCGCGGCACCGGATGCCACCGGACGGCTGGCGGCCTTCGACTCGCGCGACGAGGGGCTGGTGCCCGGGGACACGAACACGACGGGCGATGTGTTCGTCCGGCGGCTGGAGCACTGACGCACCGACGCACCGACGCACCGACGCACCGACGCACCGACGTACCGACGCACCGACGCACCGGCGCCGGGGCGCTCGGCCGGAACCGGCGTACGGCGCGCCGCCGCCAACCGGACATCGACGTACCGAACCCGGACATCGGCGTACCGACCAGGAGGGGAACCCACCATGAGGACCACCCGCACCACCGCGCGAAGAATCGCCGCCGTGACGGGCGTGTGCGCGCTCGCCGCGCTGCTGCCCGCGACGACGGCCGGCGCCCGGACCCCGCCGCCTTCCGGCACCGAGCGGGTCAGCGTCACCGCCGAGGGGGCGCAGGCCGACGACGGCTCGTCCGGCGCGGCGATCAGCGCCGACGGACGGTACGTCGCCTTCACCTCCGACGCGAAAAACCTGGTGCCCGGCGACACCAACGGCAGGTCGGACATCTTCGTGAAGGACCTGCGGACGGGCGCCGTCCAGCGCGTCAACGTGGCGAGCGACGGCACCCAGGCCACTTCCTGGTCGTCCACCCCGTCCCTCAGCGCCGACGGGCGGTATGTCGCCTTCGCGTCCGACGCGGCCGACCTCGTGCCGGGCGACACCAACGCCGACACCGACATCTTCGTCCACGACCGCCGGACCGGACGGACCGAGAGCGTCACCCTCGACGGGCGGCCCCCGCAGGGCAGGCAGGGCAACCAGATGCCGGTGATCAGCGCCAACGGGCGGTACGTGGCGTTCGCGTCCAGCCGCGAGGACCTGGTGCCCGGCGACACCAACGGCGCCCAGGACATCTTCGTACGCGACCGGAAGACCGGCACCGTGACCCGGGTGAGCGTCTCCGTCACCGGCGGCGAGCAGGCCGCCGGCCCCTCCGCCAGCCCGGTGATCAGCTACGACGGCCGCAAGGTCGGCTTCATCTCCAAGGCGTCCAACATGCCCCCGAAACCGGCCCGGGCCGCGGCCGCCCGCCAGGAGGCCGACCCGCGCAGACCGCACAGCTACCCGTTCTTCCTGCACGACCTGGACACCGGCCGCACGAGCGTGGCGAGCCTCAGTTCGGCCGGTGAGCCGGTGGGCGCCTGGAACGCCTCGCTCAGCCCCGACGGCCGCTACGCCATCTTCTCCAGCCAGTACGGCGACGTGGTGCCCGGCCACCCGACGGGCCGCCCGGACCTGTTCGTCCGCGACCTCGCCAAGGGCACCACGGAGCAGATGAGCCTCACCCCCGACGGCAAGCAGCCGGTGTCCGGGTCCTCCGGCCAGGGCGTGCTGTCCGCCGACAACCGCCGTCTGTACTTCCAGTCCTCGTCCCCCGACCTGGTGCCCGGCGACACCAACGGCGCCCAGGACATCTTCGTCCGCGACCTGCGGGCCGGCACCGTCGAGCGGGTCAGCGTCGCCACCGACGGCACCCAGGCCCAGGGCTATGCCTCCAACGCCTCCACCGACGCCACGGGCCGCCTCGTCACCTTCGACTCCAACGCGCCCGACCTGGTCCCGGGCGACACGAACGGAGCCACGGACGTGTTCGTACGGCGGGTGAGGCCGTAACCCCGTACCCCGGGCCCCGGCCGTCCGTCCCTAGGCCCTGTCCAGGTCGCAGGTGAACGCCCACAGCTCGACGCCCGGCACCGGCGCCCAGTCCCGCTCGGGTATCCGGGTGAACCCGATGCGCTCGTACACCCGATGGGCCTTCTCGACGTGCGGCATCGTGGAGAGCACCATGCGGGACAGGCCGAGGGAGCGGGCGCGGTCCATGCAGGCGCGAACCAGCGCCTCGCCGATGCCGCGCCCGCGGCCGCCGGGGGCGACGGCCAGCATCCGGAACTCGCCCTCGTCGGGAGCGGCTATCTCGGCGTACGGGCTGCCGGGGGCGGCGAAGGTCACCACCCCCAGCACCGCGCCGTCGGCGTCGACCGCCGTCAGCACCTCGGCGTGCTCCGCCCGCGGCGCGACCTCGCGCAGCTTGCCCGCATACGGGTCGTCGGCCCCGAACGCCAGCAGCCCGTCCGCCGCGTAGGCCGCCACGAGGAGTTCGCCGATCGCTTCGAACTCCTCCGGCCGCGCGGCCCTGATCGTGATGTCCATGAGCCCAGTGTGCACCGGGGGTCTGACAACGGGCCCCCGGCGACGCACCCGGCCCCTCAGTGCCCCGCCGGGACCCCGGCCGTGACCGGCGGCGGATCCGCCTGGACGCCCTTGTCGCCCACGTCCGCCGTGTAGTCCTCCGGGGAGGTCTCGTCGACGCCGTCCGGGGCCTTCGTGGCCCGCAGGACCACCGTGAGGACGACGGTGACCAGCACGTTCAGGACGAACGCGGTCAGCCCGATGTAGCCGATCTCGCCGATGCCGGGGATCTCCGCGCTGGAGCCGCCGAAGTGCTTCTGCGTGGGGCTGGCCACCCCGTACGCCGCGAGCGTGCCGTAGACCATGCCGGCCGCCCAGCCGGCCAGCAGCGCCCACCGGTGGAACCAGCGGGTGAACAGGCCGCCGACCAGGGCCGGCATCGTCTGCAGGATCCAGATGCCGCCCAGCAGCTGGAAGTTGATCGCGACGGTCTTGTCCATCGTCAGGACGAAGACCAGCGCACCCACCTTCACCAGCAGTGACACCAGCTTGGCCACCTTGTGCTCCTGTGCGGGCGTGGCGCCGGGCCTGAGGAAGTCCTTGTAGATGTTGCGGGTGAACAGGTTCGCCGCGGCGATGGACATGATCGCGGCGGGGACGAGGGCGCCGATGCCGATCGCGGCGAACGCCACGCCCGTGAACCAGTCGGGGAACATGTCCTCGAACAGCTGCGGGATCGCCAGCTGCCCGTTCTGCACCTTGATCCCGGCCGCCACCGCCATGAAGCCGAGCAGCGCGAGCAGCCCCAGCATCAGGGAGTACAGCGGCAGGATGGTGGTGTTGCGGCGGATCACGTTGCGGCTGCGGGAGGACAGCGTCGCGGTGATCGAGTGCGGGTACATGAACAGCGCGAGCGCCGAGCCGAGGGCCAGCGTCGCGTACGCCCACTGCGCGTTCGGCCCGCTCGCCAGTTCGCCGCGTGGCTTGCCGGTCGCCGGATTCGGCTGCGCGAAGGTGTCCTCGGCCACCGAGAAGATGTGCTCGAAGCCGCCCAGCTTGATCGGGATGTAGATGATCGCGACGATGATGACCAGGTAGATCAGTCCGTCCTTGACGAACGCGATCAGCGCGGGCGCCCGCAGCCCGGAGGAGTAGGTGTACGCCGCGAGCACCCCGAAGGCGATCAGCAGCGGCAGGTCCTTGACGAACCAGTGGGTGTTCTCGCCGCCGCCGACGCCCATCACGTCCAGCACCGCCTGGATGCCGACGAGTTGCAGCGCGATGTACGGCATCGTGGCGAGGATGCCGGTGAGTGCCACGGCCAGCGACAGGCCCTTGGAGCCGAACCGGCCGCGCACGAAGTCGGAGGTGGTCACGTACCCGTGCTTGTGCGAGACCGACCACAGCCGGGGCAGGAAGGTGAAGATCAGCGGGTAGACCAGGATCGTGTACGGCACCGCGAAGAACCCGGCCGCGCCCGCCGCGTAGATCGCCGCGGGTACGGCGACGAAGGTGTACGCGGTGTAGAGGTCGCCGCCCAGCAGGAACCAGGTCACCCAGGTGCCGAAGCTGCGGCCGCCCAGGCCCCATTCGTCGAGGTTGTCGGACTGCGCGGCCTTGCGCCAGCGCGCCGCCAGGAAGCCCATGACCGTGACGGCCACGAAGAAGAAGATGAAGACGGCGAGCGCGACGCCGTTCACGCCGTCCTTCACCGCGACGCACCTCCCTTGCGCAGCCGCTGCTCACGCTGGACCAGCTTGTAGGCGATCATCGTGAGCGCGGTCGAGATCAGCACCCACAGCATCTGGTACCAGTAGAAGAACGGGATGCCGACGAGCGTCGGCTCCACCTTGGCGTACGAGCCCACCCACAGCATCGCCACGAAGGGCGCGACCAGGCACAGCCCGGCGATCACGCGGCTGGGCGTGACGACCGGGGCGGCTCTGCCCGCTGGTGTTCCGGCTGATTCGGAAGGCTCTGGCATGGCCGTGGCTCCGTTCCCTGGCGGTCCCTTGGTGATCACGCGTGCAATGGGCAGGAAATCTAAGCCAGGGAAGTTGTACGCGTCACTACCTGTCCGCATATCGGTACGGCAACGACGCCCGCCGCCTCCGCCGCGGCCGGCCCCGCCGCCTCAGCAGCAGCGGAAGCCGGAGCGGGGGTCGCCCTCGCGTGCGGCGGCCCGCTGCCGCTCGAACTCACGGCGGCCGGGCACCGGCGCGTCGGGAGCGTGCTGCCGGACATGCGCGACGTACCGCTCGTACGCGCTCTCGCCGGTCAATTCCCGTACGTACCAGCGCATCCAGCGCAGCCCGCGCCGGGCCGCCGCCACGGCCGGCGCCGCGCTCACGGCCCGCTCCGCTCCGCGGCCGCCAGCTCCGCCTTCTCCTCCTTGGAGGCCACCAGCCCGGCGGGCGCGACGATCGCCGACCGCACGTACGGGGCCTCGCTGAGCCGGGTCGCCGCGGGGTCGCGCAGATGGCGTACGCAGACCCGGGCGGCGTCCGCGATCACCACCACGATCAGCAGGGCGAGCACCGCCGACAGCACGCCGTCCACCGTCGAGTTGGTGACCACCGTGTGCATGTCGTCCATGGTCTTGGCGGGCGGCAGCACCTTCCCGGCGTCGATGGCGTCCTGGTAGACCGCACGCTGCGTGAAGAAACCGACCTTGGGGTCGCCGGAGAAGACCTTCTGCCAGCTCGCGGTGAGCGTCACGGTGGCGTCCCAGACGAGCGGCACGCCCGTGATCCAGGCCCACTTGAAGCGGCCGGACTTCACCAGCAGGGTCGTGCAGACGGTCAACGCGACCGCCGCCAGGAGCTGGTTGGCGATGCCGAACACTGGGAACAGCTGGTTGATGCCGCCGAGCGGCTCGTGCACGCCGACCCACAGGAAGTAGCCCCACAGCGCCACCACGGCCGCGCTGCACAGCACCAGCCCCGGCTTCCAACTCACGCGGCGGAACGGCTTGTAGACGTTTCCCAGCATGTCCTGGAGCATGAACCGGCCGACCCGGGTACCCGCGTCCAACGCCGTGAGGATGAACAGCGCCTCGAACATGATGGCGAAGTGGTACCAGAACGCCTTCATCCCGGCACCGCCGAAGACCTGCGAGAAGATGTCCGCGACCCCGACGGCGAGGGTGGGCGCGCCGCCCGTACGGGACAGCAGGGTGTGCTCCTCCACGGCCTTGGCCGCGGCCGCCAACTGGTCGGGGGAGATGCTGTATCCGAACTGGGCGACGGCCTGGGAGGCCGACTGCACGGTGTCGCCGATCACCCCGGCCGGCGCGTTCATCGCGAAGTACAGCCCCGGGTCGATGATCGACGCCGCCACCAGGGCCATCACCGCGACGAACGACTCCATGAGCATCGAGCCGTAACCGATCATGCGGATCTGGGTCTCCTTCTGCACCATCTTGGGCGTGGTGCCGGAGGAGATCAGCGCGTGGAAGCCGGAGAGCGCGCCGCAGGCGATGGTGATGAAGACGAACGGGAAGAGCGACCCGGCGAAGACCGGGCCGTCACCGCGCCCGGCGAAGTCCGTGACCGCGTCCATCCTGAGGTTGGGCACCGTGACCAGCACGCCGACCGCCAGCAGGCCGATCGTGCCGATCTTCATGAAGGTGGAGAGGTAGTCGCGCGGTGCCAGCAGCGTCCACACGGGCAGGACGGAGGCGATGAACCCGTACGCCACCAGCCAGACGACCAGCGTCCCCGGCTCCAGCGTGAAGGTGTCGGCCCAGGAGGAGTCCGCGACCCAGCGGCCCGCGACCAGTGCGAGCAGCAGCAGCGCGACACCGATCAGGGAGACCTCGGTGACCCGGCCGGGGCGCAGGACCCGCAGGTAGAAGCCCATCAGCAGGGCGATGGGGATGGTCATGCCGATGGAGAAGGTGCCCCAGGGGGACTGGGCGAGCGCGTTGACGATGATCAGCGCCAGCACGCCCAGCAGGATGATCATGATGGCGAAGGCGGCGAGCAGCGCGGCGGCGCCGCCGGCCACACCGATCTCCTCGCGCGCCATCTGCCCCAGCGACCGGCCGTCGCGCCGGGTGGAGAAGAACAGCACCACCATGTCCTGCACGGCGCCCGCGAAGACCACCCCGACGATGATCCAGATGGTGCCCGGCAGATATCCCATCTGGGCGGCGAGCACCGGTCCGACCAGCGGCCCGGCGCCCGCGATGGCCGCGAAGTGGTGCCCGAGCAGCACTCGCCGGTCGGTGGGGTGGAAGTCCACGCCGTCGTTCAGCCGCTCGGCGGGCGTGGCGCGGGTCCGGTCGAACTTCAGTACGCGGGTCGCGATGAACCGCGCGTAGAAGCGGTACCCGATGGCGTACGAGCCGAGGGCGGCGGCCACCATCCAGGCGGCCGAGACCTCCTCGCCGCGGGACAGCGCGAGCAGCGTCCAGCCGGCGGCGCCGACCAGCGCCACGGCCGTCCACAGCGCGATCCTCCGGGGATTGGCGGCACTTCGAGGTCTGCCTGCTGGGCGCACCTGTACGTCCTCCCGTCGACGCGACGACGGAAGGACCGTAGAGGCAGGAGGGCGGCTCGCGCCATACCCCGGCAGACGGTGCGTCGGGCCCGGGGCGTACGGCCGCGGACGGCGGACCGTACGGCAGCGGGCCCGGCGCCCGTCAGTCGGCCGGCCGCCGCAGCCGGGCCACGAACTTGTAGCGGTCGCCCCGGTAGACCGAGCGCACCCACTCCACCGGCGCGCCCTCGGCGTCGAGGGAGTGCCGGGAGAGCATCAGCATCGGCAGGCCCACGTCCGTACCGAGCAGTCCGGCCTCGCGCGGTGTGGCCAGCGAGGTCTCGATCGTCTCCTCCGCCTCGGCCGGCCGGACGTCGTAGACCTCGGACAGCGCCGTGTAGAGCGAGGTGTACTTCACCAGGTTGCGGCGCAGCGCGGGGAAGCGCTTCGCCGACAGGTGGGTGGTCTCGATGGCCATCGGCTCGCCGCTGGCCAGCCGCAGCCGTTCGATGCGCAGCACCCGGCCGCCGGCCGTTATGTCCAGCAGCCCGGCCAGGCGGTCGTCGGCCGTGACATAGCCGATGTCGAGCAGTTGCGAGGCCGGTTCCAGACCCTGGGCCCGCATGTCCTCGGTGTAGGAGGTAAGTTGCAGGGCTTGTGAGACCTTGGGTTTGGCGACGAACGTACCCTTGCCCTGGATGCGTTCCAGCCGGCCTTCCACGACCAGTTCCTGGAGGGCCTGGCGTACCGTGGTGCGGGAGGTGTCGAACTCCGCGGCCAGGGTCCGCTCCGGCGGGACCGGCGTGCCCGGGGGCAGCGTCTCGGTGATCTCCAGCAAGTGGCGCTTGAGGCGGTAGTACTTGGGCACTCGGGCGGTACGCGCGCCGCCGCCGTTGTCCGCACTGCCCCCGTCGGTCTCCATGACCCGCCTCTCCGACTCCTGTCGCGCTGCCGTCACCGGCTCCTCCGTACGTAGCGGCTCATCGTGGCACGGGTGGGGTCCCGATGCTCCCTTGCTGGTCCGTGCCCGCTCGCGGGGCCTGACGCCAACGTAGCGTCTGCCCTGCGGACGGACGCCGCCGTAGCGGCGACAGGCCCCAGATGTCGGTCCGGTAACGGACCTGACAGCGACTCTTATACACCCTTGACACCCCAAAAGGTCTAGGCCAAGCTGCGGGCACTGGTCTAAACCATTAAAGACCACTCACGGTTTTCAGGGGAGAGCGCAATGAAGCGTGGACTCATAGCGGCGACGGCAGTCGCGGGAATGTTGGTGAGTGTCGCTGCCTGTGGGTCCGGCGACAGCAAGACGGCGGGGGCCTCGGACTTCAAGGGCAAGAAGCTCATCGTCTGGGTCATGGACGGCTCCAACCCGGCGCAGTGGACCAAGCAGGTCTCCGAGGACTTCAAGAAGAAGACCGGCGCCACGGTCGAGTTCCGCATCCAGCAGTGGAACGGCATCCAGCAGAAGCTGACCACCGCCCTCTCCGAGAGCAGTCCGCCCGACGTCGTCGAGATCGGCAACACCCAGACCGCCGCGTACGCCAAGGCCGGCGCCCTCGCGGACCTGGGCGACCTGAAGAAGGAGATCGGCGCCGACTGGACCGACTCCTTCAACAAGGCCGCCATGGCCGACGGCAAGCAGTACGCCCTCCCCTGGTACGCGGGCAACCGCGTGGTGATGTACAACAAGAAGATCTGGGCGCAGGCCGGCATCAAGGAACTGCCCAAGACCCGCGCCGAACTCTTCAAGGCCTTCGACACCATCAAGCAGAAGACCGAGGCCGAGCCGCTCTACCTCCCCGGCCAGAACTGGTACTTCTTCGACGGCCTGACGATCGGCACCGGCGCCGACCTGGTCAAGAAGGAAGGCAGCAAGTGGGTCTCCAACCTCGGTGACCCCAAGGTCTCCAAGGCCATGGACATCTACAAGCAGTACCAGGCCTTCAGCACCGCCCCGAAGAACAAGGACGAGGCCACCCCGCAGCAGGCCGAGATCTTCTCCAAGGGCAAGACCGGCGCCATCATCGCCATGGGCTACGAGGGCCCCACCGCCGTCAAGGCCAACCCGGCCATCAAGGACGACATCGGCTTCTTCCCCATCCCGGGCGAGACCGCCGACAAGCCCGAGGGCGTCTTCCTCGGCGGCTCCAACCTCGCCGTCGCGGGCGGCGGCCAGAACCAGGAACTCGCCAAGGAGTTCCTGAAGGTCGCGCTGTCCAAGAAGAACGACGCACAGATGGTCAAGGAGGTCGGCTGGAGCCCGAAGTCCCCCGACCTCGCGTCCGCCGCCAAGGGCAACCCGGCAGCCGAGGCCGCCGCGCCCGGCGCCGCCAAGTCCAGCGGCACCACCCCGCTGATCCCCGAGTGGGCCCAGGTCGAGAACACGCCGAACCCGATCAAGGCGTACATGACCGCGGTGCTCAACGGCAAGGCCCCCGCGGACGCCGCCAAGGACGTCGAAGGCGAGATCAACAAGCGGCTGGCCCAGAAGCAGTGACCGACGGCGTGCCGCGCGGTCCGGTTCGTACGGACCCCTGACGGCACGCCCCGGCACCAGAAACGCGGTCCCCGCGGCGGCGCCAGCCGCGGGGGCCGCCACACCGTACGGGTTCCGTACGGGAGCCGGCCGTCCCGGTCCCCGTACGGGACCGACCAGCGTGAGCACGACCAGGTGATGGGGAGCGGGACATGTCAGTGCAGATCGAGGACGCGGTGCGAGACTCCGCGCCGCGGATCGGCAAGGGCGGCGCCCCGCCGTCCCGGCGCGGCCGGAAGACCGGCCGGGCCGCCAGAAGCGCCCCCTACCTGCTGCTGATCCCCGCCCTGGCCGCCACCGCGGTCTTCCTGGGCTGGCCCATGGTGCGGAACCTGATCATCTCGTTCCAGAACCTGAACATGAAGCAGCTGATCCAGCACCTCACCGAGTGGCGCGGCTTCGACAACTACGCGGAGATCCTCGGAGGCGAGCAGTTCTGGCGGGTCACGCTCCGCACCGTCGTCTTCACCGCCGTCAACGTCACCCTGATCATGGTGCTGGGCGTCCTGATCGGCCTCCTGCTGGCCAAGCTCGGCAAGAAGATGCGCCTGACGCTGTCCGTCGCGCTCGTCCTGACCTGGGCGATGCCCGCCATCGCCGCCACCACCGTCTTCCAGTGGCTGTTCGACGCCCGCTACGGCGTCGTCAACTGGGTCCTGGACGCGCTGGGCTGGCACTCCATGGCCCGCTTCGACTGGGTCGGCAGCCAGCTGTCCACGTTCTTCGTCATCACCGTACTGATCGTCTGGCAGTCGCTGCCGTTCGTGGCGCTGAACCTCTACGCCGCGACCACGACCATCCCCAAGGAGCTGTACGAGGCGGCCCGGATGGACGGCGCCGGCACCTGGAAGGTCTTCACCAGCGTCACCTTCCCCTTCCTCAAGCCGTTCTTCCTGGCGACCACGTTCCTTGAGGTCATCTGGGTCTTCAAGGCGTTCCCGCAGATCTTCGCGATCAACGAGGGCGGCCCGGACCGGCTCACCGAGACCCTGCCGATCTACGCCTTCACCGAAGGCGTCGGCAACCTCCACTTCGGCATGGGCGCGGCCATCTCGCTGCTGACCATCGTCGTCCTGCTCGCCATGACCGCGTACTACCTGCGACTGACCCTGAAGCAAGAGGAGGACGAGCTGTGAACCGCTCACTGCTCGGCCGCATCTGGCCCAACGCGACGGCGATCGTGCTCGCCCTCGGATTCGTCTTCCCCGTGTACTGGATGTTCACCACGGCCTTCAAGCCGAACAGTGACATCATCACCGAGGACCCGGTGTGGTTCCCGTTCCACGGCACCTTCGAGCACTTCACGACCGCCGTGAACGCGCCGAACTTCTGGACCCTGGTGGGCAACTCCGTCACCGTCACCGTGCTGGCGGTCGGCCTCTCGCTGCTGATCGCCCTGTGCGGCTCCTTCGCCATCGCCCGGATGCGCTTCAAGGGCCGCAAGGGCATCATCCTGACCTTCATGGTCGCCCAGATGGCGCCCTGGGAGGTCCTGGTCATCTCGGTCTACATGATCGTGCGCGACGCCGACATGCTGAACAGCCTGGTGCCGCTGACCTTCTTCTACATGCTCATGGTGCTGCCCTTCACCCTCCTGACGCTGCGCGGCTACGTCGCCGCCGTGCCCAAGGAGCTGGAGGAGTCCGCGATGGTCGACGGCTGCACCCGCCGGCAGGCCTTTGTGAAGATCATCTTTCCGCTGCTCGCCCCCGGCCTGATGGCCACCTCGCTGTTCGGCTTCATCACCGCCTGGAACGAATTCCCGCTGGTGCTGGTTCTCAACAAGGAACCGGACAAGGGGACGCTGCCGCTGTGGCTCTCGCAGTTCCAGAGCCAGTTCGGCGACGACTGGGGCGCCACGATGGCCGCCGCCTCCATCTTCGCCGTACCGATCCTGGTCCTGTTCCTGTTCCTGCAACGCAAGGCGGTCAGCGGACTGACCGCCGGCGCAGTGAAGGGATGACGCGCGCCATGACGACACTCCTGCACCCGGCCGACACCCTCACCCGCGACGCGCTCACCGTCCTCCAGCCCGGCTTCACCGGCACCTCGGCGCCCGACTGGCTGCTGCGCCGGCTCGGCGAGGGCCTCGCCTCGGTGGGGCTGTTCGGACGCAACGTCGCCTCACCCGAACAGCTCGCCGCGCTCACCGCCCAGCTGCGGGCCGAGCGCGACGACATCCTCGTCGCCATCGACGAGGAGGGCGGCGACGTCACCCGCCTCGAAGTACGCGGCGGCTCCTCCTTCCCCGGCAACCTCGCCCTGGGCGCGGTCGACGACACGCGGCTCACCCACGACGTGGCCCGCGAACTCGGCCGCCGCCTCGCCGAGTGCGGCGTCAACCTGAACTGGGCGCCGTCCGCCGACGTCAACTCCAACCCGTCCAACCCGGTCATCGGCGTCCGCTCCTTCGGCGCCGACCCCCGGCTGGTCGCCCGGCACACCGCCGCGTACGTCGAAGGACTCCAGTCCGCCGGCGTCGCCGCCTGCGCCAAGCACTTCCCCGGCCACGGTGACACCGCCGTCGACTCCCACCACGACGTACCGCACATCGCCGCCGAACTGCGCACCCTCCAGGAACGCGAACTGGTGCCCTTCCGGGCCGCCATCGCCGCCGGCACCAAGGCCGTCATGAGCGCGCACATCCTGCTCCCGGCCCTGGACACCACGCTGCCCGCCACCCTGAGCCGCAACGTCCTCACCGGCCTGCTGCGCGCCCCCGCCTCCGAGGGCGGCCTCGGCTTCGACGGCCTGATCGTCACCGACGGCATGGAAATGCAGGCCATCTCCGCGACGTACGGCATCGAGCGGGGCAGCGTCCTGGCCATCGCCGCCGGCGCGGACGCCATCTGCGTCGGCGGGGGACTGGCCGACGAAACCACCGTGCTGCGGCTGCGGGACGCCTTGGTGAGGGCGGTACGCGACGGAGAGCTGTCGGAGAAGCGGCTCGCCGACGCGGCAGCACGGGTCCGCGCCCTGGCGCGGTGGACCCGGAGTGCGGGCGCGACACAGGGGGCCCTCCCTGGGGAGCGAGGGGTCGCGCCCGCACCCGAGGCCGGCCTCGTCGCGGCCCGCCGCGCCCTGCGCATCACCCGTAACGGCCCGTACGAGCCGCTCACCGCGCCCGCTTATGTCGCGGCGTTCACCCCCGTCGCCAACATCGCTGTCGGTGACGAGACGCCCTGGGGGGTCGCTGCTGAGCTGAGCCGGCTGGTGCCGGGTACCGAGACTGGTACGTATGGGAGCGGCGGGGGAGCGGCCGGTGGTGGGGCCGGGGGCGGTGGCGGGGGCGGTGGCGGGGCTGCTGGGGACGGTGGCGGGGCTGCCGGGGACGGTGGCGCGGCCGGGAGTCCCGGCGCGTCCGAGCGTCCTGGCGGGGTTGGGAGCTCTGGCACGGTTGGGAGTGGCGGCGCGGCCGGGCGTCCTGGCGCGTCCGGGCGTGGCGGTGCGTCCGGGCTGTCCGCGCAGGTCGCGGAGGTGTTGCGGGCGGCGGGGGAGCGGCGGATCGTCGCCGTCGTACGCGACGTCCACCGGCACGCCTGGATGGCGGCCGCCCTGGACGCCCTGCTCGACGCCCGCCCGGACACGGTGGTCGTCGAGATGGGACTGCCGCAGGCACCGCCGCGCGGTGCCCTGCACATCGCCACCCATGGCGCGGCCCGCGTCTGCGGCCGCGCCGCCGCGGAGGTCATCGCGGGGGTCTGAACCCCCGCCGGGCCGCGGAAGGGGAGCCGCGGCCCGGCGGGAACTCAGGCGGTGCCAGTGCGCGGAGGCCACGGGTGGCGCTCGGAGGTCACTGGTGGCGCACGGACGTAATGGTGGCGCGTGGACGTGGTTCGGCGCGCTGACGTAGTGCTGGCGCGCTGACGTACGTACGGCGCGGTGGCGTACGACTGGCGTAAGACGTGTCGCGGCCGGGGCGCCCTTGGTGGGTGCCCCGGCCGCGACGTGCCGTGCGGGGTGCGGCGGCGGTCCGTGTCCCGCCTTCCGCGACCTTCTCCCGCGATGCGTCTTCCGCGCTCCGTGAGCCGTCTTCCGTGAGCCGTCTTCCGCCTACAGTCCCTGCCACTCCGGCTTGGCGGCGTACGTGGCGCGGAAGTAGTCGGCCAGCTTGAGCTTGGACGCGGCGGCTTCGGTGACCACGACCGTGGCGTGCGGGTGCAGCTGGAGCGCGGAGGCCGGCACCAGCGCCGAGACCGGGCCCTCGACGGACTGCGCGACGGCGTCCGCCTTGTTCTCGCCGGTGGCCAGCAGCACCAGGTGGCGGGCTTCCAGGATGGTGCCGATGCCCTGGGTGATGACGTGGTGCGGCACCTCGTCCAGGCTGTCGAAGAACCGGGCGTTGTCCTCCCGGGTCTGCTGCGTCAGCGTCTTGATACGGGTACGGGACGCGAGCGAGGAGCACGGCTCGTTGAAGCCGATGTGCCCGTCGGTGCCGATGCCCAGCAACTGGAGGTCCACGCCGCCGGCCTCGCTCAGCGCACGGTCGTACGCCTCGCAGGCCGCCTGCACGTCCTCCGCGGTGCCGTCGGGCCCCATGAAGGAGTCCTCGCCGAGCCCCAGCGGCTCCACGACCTCGCGCAGCACCACGGAGCGGTACGACTCGGGGTGCCCGGCCGGCAGCCCGACGTACTCGTCGAGCTGGCAGATGCGAGCACGCGAGACGTCCACACCACCGTTGCGGACCGTGCCGGCCAGCGCTTCGTAGACGGGCAGCGGAGTCGATCCAGTGGCCACACCCAACAGCGCCTCGGGCTTGCGGCGCACCAGGGCGGCGATGGCCTCCGCGATCAGCTCGCCGCCTGCCTTGGCGTCCGGGACGATGACAACTTCCACGCTTTGCCTGCCGATCTGGAGAATGGACTCGTGTGGTATAGACCAATCTACCAGAGCCCGCCCCTCCGCCCCCGGAGACATCAGGCGACCCGCAACTGAACAGCGAGTCAACGGAGGGGGCGGAGGGAGGCGGTATTGGGCCCGGAGGGAGGCGGTACCGGGCCCGGACGGAGGTGGCGGCGGGCGCGGCCACGGGGAGCGGTGGGCACGGCCGGAGCGGCACGGCGGGCGCGGTGGCGGGAACCGGGGCACGCGTGGTCGACTGACGTCGGACGCCGCGGATTCCGCGCCCGACTCGGCCGCTCCGTCCGCTCCGTCCGCCACGGCCATGGCGACTGATACGGCCATCGCGGCCAGTACGGGTGCGGCGGCCACTTCACGGTTACGCGATACGTGACAGATGCGCGACCGACGCGCACAAGCGTTCTTCCGAGCGCCGCGGCAACGGTTCGCGAACGGTACGCCGGTACGCGAACGCTTCGCGGGTACGCGGGCACGGCAGACCACGGGAGGCGGCCAGGATGTCCGGCACGGTGAACCGCACGCTGCACGACAACCCCGACGAACGGCCCGGCCGCCACATGGCCGCCGAAATGGCCGAACAACCCGACGTCCTGCGCCGCATCCTCGCCGAGGGCGCGTCACGCATCCGTACCGTCGCCGAGCAGGTCGCCGCCCGCCGGCCGCGGTTCGTCCTGTTCACCGCGCGCGGTACGTCGGACAACGCGGCCCTCTACGCCAAGTACCTGTTCGAAGTGCGACTCGGCATGCCCTGTGGCCTCACCTCCATGTCCACGACCACCGCCTACGGCGCGCGGCCCGATCTCAGGGACTGCCTGGTCGTCACGGTCAGTCAGTCCGGCGGTTCACCCGACCTCGTCACCTCCACCCGGGCCGCCCGCGAGGCCGGCGCCATCACCCTCGCGGTGACCAACAACGCCGGATCGGCGCTCGCCGGCGTCAGCGAGTTCCACGTCGACGTGCTGGCCGGCCCGGAACGCGCCCTGCCCGCCACGAAGACGTACACGGCCGAACTTCTCGCCCTCTACCTCTTCGTCGACGGCCTGCGCGACAGCTGGGGCCACCCGGGCCCGCACGCCGCGGGCGACCTGGCCGCGAAGGCGCTGCCGGACCTCGCCGAGTCCGTCCTCGCCCGCCACGCCGAGGTCAAGGCCCTCGCCGCCCGCTACCGCTTCGCGGAGCGCATGGTGCTCACCTCGCGCGGTTACGGCTACCCGACGGCCAAGGAAGCCGCCCTGAAGCTCATGGAGACCAGCTACATCCCGGCCCTCTCCTACTCCGGCGCGGACCTCCTGCACGGCCCGCTCGCCATGGTCGACAACATCTCCCCGGTGATCGCGATCGTCACCGACGGCAAGGGCGGCGAGGCGCTGCGGCCCGTACTGGAGCGCCTGCGCGACCGGGGCGCCGACCTGGTGGTCATCGGCAGCCGCGCCGAGGTCGACCGGGCCGCGGCGGGCTTCGCGCTGCCGACCGACGGCGTGGCCGAGGAACTCCAGCCGGTCCTCGAAATCCTCCCCCTCCAGATGCTCGCCTACGAGGTGACCCTCGCCCGAGGCCAGGACCCCGACGCCCCCCGCTCCCTGGCCAAGGTCACAGAAACCCACTGACCCACCCCGCCCTCTCCCCGTCCCCCGCCCTCTCCACCCCCGCCCTCTCCCCGCCCCCACCTTCTCCCCGCCCCATCCCTGCCGCCTTTCCTCCCTTCCCCTCAGCCCCACCCCCGCCCGCCTTATCCGCCCGTCCCGCCCCTGCCCGACTTCTTCCCTCCGCCCCGCTCCCCTTGCTCTCTCCTTCCCCCCCTGGGCCCCCGCCCCCCTCCGCCCCCTCCGCCCCCCGCCCTGTCCTCTTCCCCGCCCGACCCTGCCCCGCAGCCCCACTTCCTCCCCGCCCACCCGCCCCCCCGCCCCGCTCCGCCGCCCCGCTTTCTCTCCCCCCCCGGCCCCCGCCCCCCACCCCACCCCTCGGAC
>NZ_JAFIQY010000026.1 GCF_022271435.1 Streptomyces monomycini
CCCGGGGGGGGGGGGGGCCGGGGGCGCCGGCCCGGGCCCGCGGCGCCCCCCCCCGCCCCCCCCCCCACCGCTCTGCGCGCCTCCGAGGAGACCGAGTACGGCGTCGTCCTGCTGCACGACGAGTCCCCCGCCCTGGGTGCCGCGCTCGGTCTGGCCCGCTCCCCGGCCCCCGACTGCCTCGTGGAGTACTTCCAGCGGCGGCTGCACGAGCAGCTCAACCGCCTCCTCGACGAGGGACGGTTCGACACGGCCGTCGTCGTCGGCGACCGGCCGGTGATCGACGTACAGCACGAGCTGCGGCAGCGCCTGCACCGGATGTACCCCGCGGTTCCGGAGTGCGCGCTCTCCCGGGTACAGGTGGCGGCACTGGGCGGCGACTGCGAGCACGCGCGCGACACCGCCGGGGAGTACCTGCGCACCCGCCGCGGCTACGCCCGCCTCAACGCCGCGCATCTCGCCGCAGCCGCGTCGCACACCCGGGCCGTACCGGACACCGACGACGCCACGGCCCAGGCCGAACGCATCGCCGACGGCCTCGACCGCTACTGCGCCGCGCATCCGTTCCTCGACCGCGTCAGCATCGAGCCCGTACGCGACCGGGCCACCGTCGAGGCGCTGCGCAAACTCTTCGGCGACCGGCTGCGCGCCGTGCGCCCCGGGCCCGGGGCCGGTAAGGACACCGCGCCCGAAACCGCCGCTCAGGACGCAGCTCGGAGCCCCGCCCAGGACACCCTCCACGACGACGCCGCCCCCTGGCCCCGACTGAGTCTCCAGCGGCACCTCGACCGCCTCGCCTTCGACGCCGCCTGGACGTTCCGGCCGCTGAAGCCCGTATCCGTGCACAGCCTGGGCCTTCCGAGCTGCCTCGGCACGTACCTGCGCGACCTGCGCGACCGGCTCACCCGGCCCCGTACGACGGTGGACCTGCTCGCCGTGACCGGCAGCGCGGCCCGGGGCACGTACCGGCACGGCTGGAGCGACCTGGACGTCCTCGTACTGGCTCCGCAGGACGCCCTCCCCCGGCTCCGGCGCGTCCGCACGGAGCTGGCGCCGGTGCTGGACGGGGTCCGGATGACGATGACGGTCCTCACCGAGGACGAGTTCCGCGCGGGCGCCCTGCCGCCGCGGCTGCTGCACGTCCTCACCCTCAGCGGGGCGGGCGCCCTCGCGCCCCTGTGGTGCGCCCCCGGCCTCGCCCTGCCCGTACCGGACGCCGTCACCTACGCGGACGTCAGCGTGCGCGACGGCGTCCAGGCCGCCGTCACCCTGCGCAAACAGCTCCTGCTCGACGAACCCGACCTGCGGGTGCTCTACAAGGCCACCGCCCTGCTCGCGAAGATCATGATCCGGATGGAGAGCGGCGCCGAGTACCCGGCCGACGACCAGGCCGTCACGGCCTTCCACCACCGCCGCCCCGACGCCCTCGGGGCCGGGCCCGGCGACGTACGGCACGACCGCGCCGGCACCGAGCGGATGGCCGCCGCCGTACTGCGCGGCTGGCTCGCCACGCTCGCCCCGGCACCGCGACCGGAGGTCACCGGCCATGGCGCCACTTGAGCACCGCCGCCCGTTCGGCTCCGGACTGCCCGTGGCGGCGCAGATCGTCCGGGTGCCCTCGATGTGCTGCATGTCGGCCGCGCAGGAACACGAGATGCTGGCCGCCTTCAACCGGTACGGCTTCGCGATCCTGCGCTGCGCGGAGCGGGCCAGGAGCCGCCAGGACCTGCTCAGCCTGCGGCGGCGCTTCGGCGCCCCGGTGCCGCACCCGCGCGCGGACGGCGACGGGATCGTGCCGATCAGCCCGGCCCGGCCGGTCGCCGGCTTCCTCGGCTCCAGCCGCGTCGAGCACCTGCTGCACACCGACGGGGCGTTCCGTGACCGCCCCGAGGCCCTGATCACGCTCCAGTGCGTCCGGCCCGCCGTACGCGGCGGTCTGTCCGTCCTGGCCAGCTCCCAGGCCGCCTACGAGTACCTGACGCGGCACTTCCCCGGTCGGCGGGACGCGCTGGCCGAGCCCGACGCGCTGACGATCACCCGTACCGACCAGACCAGCACCCAGCCGCTGTTCCGGCGCCGGGACGGCGTCTGCACGCTGCGGTTCCGGATGGCGGACGGCGTGTCGCGGGTCGTCCCGCGCGCGGACGTCCGGGACCAGTACGCGGAGCTGTGCCGGTTCTTCGCCGCCCCCGCGAACCGGCTCAGCTTCAAGCTCGCCGTCGGCGACGTACTGATCGCCGACAACACGGCCGTGGTGCACGGCCGGACGCCCATCCCCGCCGGCATGCCCCGCGTGATGCGCCGCCTCAACTTCGACGCCACCGGACCGGCCTGCGACCGGATGGCCTTCGGCTTCCCCGTGCGTCCGGTACCACCGTGAGCCCCGCAGGCACGGCCCCGGCCCCGCCTAGGGCGCTTCCGCCGCCCGTACGACCGCCTGCGGGCTGCGCTCGTCGTTCCCCCCGGGCACCGGCTCCGACGCGTCCGCGCCGACGGCGACGATGCGGTTGTCCGCGTCCACGTGCACGACACGCGGGCGCAGCGTACGGGCCTCGGCGTCGTCCACCTGGGCGTAGCTGATGAGGATCACCAGGTCGCCGGGGCGCACGAGGTGCGCGGCGGCACCGTTGATGCCGAGGACGCCGGAGCCGCGTTCGCCCTCGATGAGGTACGTCTCCAGGCGCGCGCCGTTGGTGATGTCGACGATGTGGACCAGCTCGCCGGGCAGCAGGTCGGCGGCGTCCAGCAGGTCGGCGTCGACCGTCACCGAGCCGACGTAGTGCAGGTCCGCCTGGGTGACGGTGGCACGGTGGATCTTGGACTTGAACATGGTGCGCAGCATGGCGTCACTTCCGGGAAGAGGGTCGCGTCCCGAGGGGGTACGCGCCGACCCGGACATGCTAAGCAGCCGGCGGACCCAGCAGAAGAGCCCGGCCCCGGAACAGCGAGAAGCCCCGCTCACCCGAAGGTGAGCGGGGCTCCTCAGAGCGCTCAAAAGAGCTGCCGGGTCTCCCCGACCGTCAGAATTACTTGACGATCTTGGTGACCTGGCCGGCGCCGACGGTCCGGCCACCCTCACGGATGGCGAACTTCAGGCCTTCCTCCATGGCGACCGGCTGGATCAGCTGGACCGACATCTCGGTGTTGTCGCCCGGCATGACCATCTCGGTGCCCTCGGGGAGGGTCACGACGCCGGTCACGTCGGTGGTACGGAAGTAGAACTGCGGGCGGTAGTTGTTGAAGAACGGGGTGTGGCGGCCACCCTCGTCCTTCGACAGGATGTACGCCTGCGCCTCGAACTCCGTGTGCGGGGTGACCGAGCCCGGCTTGATGATGACCTGGCCGCGCTCGACGTCCTCGCGCTTGATGCCGCGGAGCAGCAGACCGACGTTCTCACCGGCCTGGCCCTCGTCGAGCAGCTTCCGGAACATCTCGATGCCGGTGACCGTGGTGGTGGTCTTCTCGGTCTTGATGCCGATGATGTCGACGGTCTCGTTGACCTTGAGGACACCACGCTCGATACGGCCGGTGACGACGGTGCCACGACCGGTGATCGTGAAGACGTCCTCGATCGGCATCAGGAACGGCTTGTCGACGTCACGCTCGGGCTGCGGGATCGACTCGTCGACGGCGGCCATGAGCTTGAGGACGGAGTCGCCCCACTCCTTGTCGCCCTCGAGCGCCTTGAGCGCCGAGACCTTGACGACCGGAACGTCGTCGCCCGGGAACTCGTACTCCGAGAGGAGCTCACGGACCTCGAGCTCGACGAGCTCCAGGATCTCCTCGTCGTCCACCATGTCGGCCTTGTTCAGGGCCACCACGATGTAGGGCACGCCGACCTGGCGGGCCAGGAGCACGTGCTCCTTGGTCTGCGGCATCGGGCCGTCGGTCGCCGCGACCACGAGGATCGCGCCGTCCATCTGGGCGGCACCGGTGATCATGTTCTTGATGTAGTCCGCGTGACCGGGGCAGTCAACGTGGGCGTAGTGACGGTTCTCCGTCTGGTACTCGACGTGCGCGATCGAGATGGTGATACCGCGCTGGCGCTCCTCGGGCGCCTTGTCGATCATGTCGAAGGCCGAGGCCTCGTTCAGGTCGGGGAACGCGTCGTGCAGCACCTTGGTAATGGCGGCCGTGAGGGTCGTCTTACCGTGGTCGATGTGACCGATGGTGCCGATGTTGACGTGCGGCTTAGTCCGCTCGAACTTCGCCTTCGCCACTGGGTCCTCCTGAAGTGGTTCTGTACGCCTTACTCATCGGCGCCAGGTGATCTTTGCTGGGATGCCGGCCGCCGGGGCCCCCTCGCGGGTGGCGGGGACAGGCCCCGGCAGACGGTGTCAAGCCTAAAGCGTCTTGCGACTCGTGCGAGCCGGTACTACTCGCCCTTGGCCTTCGCGATGATCTCCTCGGCGACGTTCCGCGGAACCTCGGCGTAGGAGTCGAACTGCATCGAGTAGCTTGCGCGACCCGAGGTCTTGCTGCGGAGGTCTCCGACGTAGCCGAACATCTCCGAGAGCGGAACCAGGCCCGTGACGAGCTTGGCGCCGTGGCGGTCCTCCATGGACTGGATCTGACCGCGACGCGAGTTGATGTCGCCGATGACGTCACCCATGTAGTCCTCGGGCGTCGTCACCTCGACCTTCATCATCGGCTCCAGCAGGGCCGGGCTGGCCTTGCGGGCGGCCTCCTTGAAGGCCATCGAACCGGCGATCTTGAAGGCCATCTCCGAGGAGTCGACCTCGTGGAACGCGCCGTCGAGCAGCGTGATCTTCACGCCGGTCAGCGGGTAGCCGGCGAGCACGCCGAACTCCATGGCCTCCTGGCAGCCCGCGTCCACGGACGGGATGTACTCCCGCGGGATACGGCCACCGGTGACCTTGTTCTCGAACTCGTACCCGTCGCCCTCAAGCGGTTCGAGCGCGATCTGCACCTTCGCGAACTGGCCGGAACCACCAGTCTGCTTCTTGTGCGTGTAGTCCAGGCGCTCGACGGCCTTGCGCAGGGTCTCGCGGTACGCGACCTGCGGCTTGCCGACGTTGGCCTCGACCCGGAACTCGCGCTTCATACGGTCGACCAGCACGTCGAGGTGCAGCTCGCCCATACCCGCGATGATGGTCTGACCGGTCTCCTCGTCCGTGTGGACCTGGAAGGACGGGTCCTCCTCGGCGAGACGCTGGATGGCGACACCCAGCTTCTCCTGGTCGCCCTTGGACTTGGGCTCGATCGCGACCTGGATGACCGGGGCCGGGAACTCCATCGACTCCAGGATGACCTGGTTCGACGGGTCGCAGAGGGTCTCACCGGTGGTGGTCTGCTTCAGACCCATGACGGCGACGATGTCACCGGCACCCACCGACTCGATCTCCTCACGCTTGTTCGCGTGCATCCGGTAGATCTTGCCGATGCGCTCCTTCTTGCCCTTCACCGAGTTGGTGACCTGGGTACCCGCCACGAGGCGGCCCGAGTACACCCGGATGAAGGTGAGCTTGCCCAGGTGGGGGTCGCTCGCAATCTTGAACGCGAGAGCGGCCAGCGGCTCCTCCTCGGAGGGGCGCCGCGTGATGACCTGCTCCGAGTCGTTGACGGCGTGGCCGTCGATGCCCTCGACGTCCAGCGGCGACGGGAGGTAGCGCACGACCGCGTCGAGCAGGGGCTGCACGCCCTTGTTCTTGAACGCGGTACCGCAGAACACGGGGGTGACGGTGGTGTCGCCACCCTTGCCCGAGTTGATGGTGATACGGCGGATCGCCGCGTGCAGCTGGTCCACGGTGGGCTCCTGGCCCTCCAGGTACAGCTCCATCATCTCTTCGTCGTTCTCGGCGACGGCCTCCAGCAGCTTGCCGCGCCACTCGTCGGCAGCCTCGGTGTGCGTGGCCGGGATGTCGACGGTGTCGTACATCTCGCCCTTGGCGGCCTCGGCGGACCAGACCAGCGCCTTCATGGAGACGAGGTCGATGACGCCCTTGAAGTCCGCCTCGGTGCCGATCGGCAGCTGCATCACGATCGGGGTCGCGCCCAGGCGGTCCACGATCATGTCGACGCAGCGGTGGAACTCCGCACCGGTGCGGTCGAGCTTGTTGACGAAGCAGATGCGCGGCACGCCGTAGCGGTCCGCCTGGCGCCAGACGGTCTCGGACTGCGGCTCAACACCGGCAACGCCGTCGAACACCGTCACCGCACCGTCGAGCACGCGCAGCGAACGCTCCACCTCGACGGTGAAGTCGACGTGGCCCGGGGTGTCGATGATGTTGATGGTGTGGTCGACGTCGTTCAGCGGCCAGTGGCAGGTCGTCGCGGCAGACGTGATCGTGATGCCGCGCTCCTGCTCCTGCTCCATCCAGTCCATCGTGGCAGCGCCGTCGTGGACCTCACCGATCTTGTAGGAAACACCGGTGTAGAACAGGATCCGCTCGGTGGTGGTCGTCTTGCCCGCGTCGATGTGGGCCATGATCCCAATGTTGCGGACCTTGGCCAGGTCAAGCGAAGTGGTAGCCATATCGGCTCAATCTTCTCTCGGTCTCGATGGGGGTAGCGACTACCAGCGGTAGTGCGCGAAGGCCTTGTTGGACTCGGCCATCTTGTGCGTGTCCTCGCGCTTCTTGACCGAAGCGCCGAGGCCGTTCGAGGCGTCCAGCAGCTCGTTCATGAGGCGCTCGGTCATGGTCTTCTCACGGCGGGCGCGCGAGTAGCCCACGAGCCAGCGCAGCGAGAGCGTGGCGGCGCGGCCGGGCTTGACCTCGACCGGGACCTGGTAGGTCGCGCCACCGACACGGCGGGACTTGACCTCGAGGGTCGGCTTGATGTTCTCCAGCGCGCGCTTCAGCGTGATGACCGGGTCGTTGCCGGTCTTCTCACGCAGACCCTCCATGGCGCCGTAAACGATGCGCTCGGCGGTGGAGCGCTTTCCGTTCAGCAGGACCTTGTTGATGAGGGAGGTCACCAGAGGAGAGCTGTAGACCGGGTCAATGATGACCGGGCGCTTCGGGGCGGGGCCCTTACGAGGCATTCTTACTTCTCCTTCTTGGCGCCGTAGCGGCTGCGAGCCTGCTTGCGGTTCTTGACGCCCTGCGTGTCGAGGGAGCCGCGGATGATCTTGTACCGAACACCCGGCAGGTCCTTCACACGGCCGCCACGCACGAGCACGATCGAGTGCTCCTGCAGGTTGTGGCCCTCACCCGGAATGTAAGCGGTGACCTCGATGCCGCTGGTCAGACGCACACGTGCGACCTTACGCAGGGCCGAGTTCGGCTTCTTCGGGGTGGTCGTGAAAACACGCGTGCAGACGCCGCGGCGCTGGGGCGAACCCTCCAGTGCGGGCGTCTTGTTCTTCTCGACCTTGTCCTGCCGGCCCTTGCGGACCAGCTGCTGGATCGTAGGCACCGTTTCTCCGGTTTCTGTGTGCCAGTCTCGGTAAAGCTAACCTGGAACATTCCCCGACCCACGCGGTCGGGTGTGTCGAATACTGCAGACCCCTCGCTGGAACGAGGACGGCGGCAGATTGCGGTGTCGAGACCCGGCTTCCGTACGGACGAGTGCACGCACGGCAGCCTGAGGACACCCCAGGCACAAGGTCAGAGCGTACCTACCGCATGGGCTGCGGTCAAAACAAATGCACACGCGAAGGACACGCCGGACTCCCCCGGCGCTGCGGCCACCGTAGTGCGATCAGGGGCCGTACGGAAGAAGGCTCGGCCATCGCCGCGCGCGCCGTGGCGGCCGCCCTACGGCCTCCGGAGCCGCCCCCGGCACCCGGCTGCCAACGCCCCGCCGGCGCCCGGTGTGCCCCGCCTCCGCGCCCTCAGAGGTTCGCCGCCCCCACGAAGACCATCAGGATGAAGAACAGCAGCCAGCCGCTGATCCCCAGCCAGCCCAGGACCAGCCCGGCGACCGCCTGGCCGTCCCCGCGCTCCCCCGTGCGGCGGATCTCGGCCCGCGCCTTGTGCCCCAGGATGACCGCGGGTATCGACGTCAGGCCCCACGTCACCGGGGCGAGGATGCCGCACACCAGCGCTCCGGTGGCCGAACCGTTGGTCGGCGCCGTCATCGGCTGCACCGGCATGAACGTCTGCGGCACCGCGGGCGGCGGCCCGAACTGCGGCTGCGGCATCGGCCCCTGCGGCAGGTCCGCCACCAGCATCTGCAGCTCGGCCTGGGTCTGCGCCTGATAGGCGCGGCCGATGCGCTGCTCGTACTCCTGCTGCGGAAGCCGCCCCTCGGCGAAACCGGCCTTCAGCACGTCCACCGCACGCTCACGGTCGGCGTGCGAAGCACGCATCGCCGGGACCTGGCCCGGGCCCTGGACCGGCTGCCCGCCTTGCCACGGCGCCGGCTGTCCCCCCTGCCACGGCTGGAACGCCACTCTCAGCACCTCCCCCACATTAGGCAGTACCACCCATCATTCAGTACGCGCCAGAAGAGCGCACGGTTCCCCGCGAAGGAATCATCGCGCGCCACCACGCCGCCCCGCCCACCGCAAGGGGAGGCGGCGGGCCGCCGGCGGGACGACCGCCCCACAACGCCGCAGGGCGGCCACCCCGAGGGGTGACCGCCCTGCGCACAGCGCGTGTCCGGACCGGCCGCCGACGGCCGGCCGGGCCCTTACTGGTTGTACGGACCGTAGTCGTAGTCCTCCAGCGGGACCGCCTGGCCGGAGCCGGTGCCGAAGGGCGAGTAGTCGATGTCGTCGTAACCGACGGCCGAGTACATCGCGGCCTTGGCCTCCTCGGTGGGCTCCACCCGGATGTTGCGGTAACGGGACAGGCCCGTACCGGCCGGGATGAGCTTACCGATGATGACGTTCTCCTTGAGGCCGATCAGGGAGTCCGACTTGGCGTTGATCGCCGCGTCGGTGAGCACCCGGGTCGTCTCCTGGAAGGACGCCGCCGACAGCCAGGACTCGGTGGCCAGCGAAGCCTTGGTGATACCCATCAGCTGCGGACGGCCGGAGGCGGGGTGACCGCCCTCCTGGACCACACGACGGTTCTCGCTCTCGAACTTCGTACGCTCCACCAGCTCGCCCGGCAGCAGCTCCGCGTCGCCGGACTCGATGATCGTCACACGGCGCAGCATCTGCCGGATGATGATCTCGATGTGCTTGTCGTGGATCGCCACGCCCTGGTTGTTGTAGACCTTCTGGACCTCGCCGACCAGGTGGACCTGGACAGCACGCTGGCCCAGGATGCGCAGCACGTCGTGCGGGTTGACCGCACCCACGGTCAGCGCCTGGCCGACCTCGACGTGGTCACCCTCGCCCACCAGCAGACGGGCACGCTTGGAGACGCCGTACGCCGTCTCGTCGCTGCCGTCGTCCGGCGTGACGACGACCTTCTTGGTCTTCTCGGTCTCCTCGATCCGCACGCGGCCGGCGGCCTCGGAGATCGGGGCGACACCCTTGGGCGTACGGGCCTCGAAGAGCTCGACGACACGCGGCAGACCCAGGGTGATGTCGTCACCGGCCACACCACCGGTGTGGAAGGTACGCATCGTCAGCTGGGTGCCGGGCTCACCGATGGACTGGGCGGCGATGATGCCGACCGCCTCACCGATGTCGACCAGCTTGCCGGTGGCCAGCGAGCGGCCGTAGCAGAAGGCACAGGTGCCGACGGCGGACTCGCAGGTCAGGACCGAGCGGGTCTTGACCTCCTCGACGCCGTGCGCGACGAGCTGGTCGATGAGGACATCGCCCAGGTCGACGTTGGCCGGGCCGATGACCTTGCCGTCCACGACGACGTCCTCTGCCAGCATCCGCGCGTACACGCTGGACTCGACGTCGTCCGCCTTGCGCAGGATGCCGTCGGCGCCCTTGCTGGCGATCCGCAGCTTCAGACCGCGCTCGGTGCCGCAGTCCTCCTCGCGGATGATGACGTCCTGCGAGACGTCCACGAGACGACGGGTCAGGTAACCCGAGTCGGCGGTACGCAGGGCGGTGTCCGCCAGACCCTTACGGGCACCGTGGGTGGAGATGAAGTACTCCAGCACGGACAGACCCTCGCGGAACGAGGCCTTGATGGGACGCGGGATGGTCTCGTTCTTCGCGTTCGACACCAGACCACGCATACCGGCGATCTGCCGCATCTGCATCATGTTTCCTCGGGCACCCGAGTCAACCATCATGAAGATGGGGTTCGTCTTGGGGAAGTTGGCGTTCATCGCCTCGGAGACCTCGTTGGTCGCCTTGGTCCAGATGTTGATCAGTTCCTGAGTGCGCTCGTCCTTGGTGATCAGACCGCGCTCGTACTGCTTCTGGACCTTCTCGTCCTGGGCCTCGTAGCCCGCGACGATGGCCTTCTTGGCCTCCGGCACGACGATGTCCGAGACCGCGACGGTGACACCGGAACGGGTCGCCCAGTGGAAACCGGACGCCTTCAGGTTGTCGAGCGTCGCCGCCACGATGACCTTCGGGTAGCGCTCCGCCAGGTCGTTGACGATCGCGGAGAGCTGCTTCTTGCCCACCGAGTAGTCGACGAACGGGTAGTCCTCGGGCAGCAGCTCGTTGAAGAGCGCGCGGCCCAGGGTCGTCCGCAGGCGGAAGCTGTCACCCTGCTGCCACTCGGGCTCGCCCTCTTCCTGCGCCGGCGGGGTCCAGCCACGCGGCGGGACGGTGCCGATCGGGAAGCGGATGTCGACCTTCGCCTGGAGCGACAGCTCCCGGTTGTCGAAGGCCATGATCGCCTCGGCGACCGAGCCGAAGGACCGGCCCTCGCCGATGACCTTGCGCTCCGCCTCGTCGGTGGTGAGGAAGAACAGGCCCAGCACCATGTCCTGGGTCGGCATGGTGACCGGACGGCCGTCGGCCGGCTTGAGGATGTTGTTCGAGGACAGCATCAGGATGCGGGCCTCGGCCTGCGCCTCCGCGGACAGCGGCAGGTGCACGGCCATCTGGTCACCGTCGAAGTCCGCGTTGAACGCGGTGCACACGAGCGGGTGAATCTGAATGGCCTTGCCCTCGACCAGCTGCGGCTCGAAGGCCTGGATGCCGAGGCGGTGCAGGGTGGGCGCACGGTTCAGCAGGACCGGGTGCTCCGCGATGACCTCTTCGAGGACGTCGTAGACGACCGTGCGGCCGCGCTCGACCATCCGCTTGGCGCTCTTGATGTTCTGCGCGTGGTTCAGGTCGACCAGGCGCTTCATCACGAACGGCTTGAAGAGCTCCAGCGCCATGGCCTTCGGCAGACCGCACTGGTGCAGCTTCAGCTGCGGACCGACGACGATCACGGAACGCGCGGAGTAGTCCACACGCTTGCCGAGCAGGTTCTGACGGAAACGGCCCTGCTTGCCCTTGAGCATGTCGCTCAGGGACTTCAGCGGGCGGTTGCCGGGACCGGTGACCGGGCGACCGCGGCGGCCGTTGTCGAACAGCGCGTCGACGGCCTCCTGGAGCATCCGCTTCTCGTTGTTCACGATGATCTCGGGGGCACCGAGGTCGAGCAGACGCTTGAGGCGGTTGTTGCGGTTGATCACACGGCGGTACAGGTCGTTCAGGTCGGAGGTCGCGAAGCGGCCACCGTCCAGCTGCACCATCGGACGCAGGTCCGGCGGGATGACCGGGATGCAGTCCAGCACCATGCCGTTGGGGCTGTTGCGGGTCTGCAGGAACGCGGAGACGACCTTCAGGCGCTTGAGCGCACGGGTCTTCTTCTGGCCCTTGCCGGTACGGATGATCTCGCGGAGCTTCTCGGCCTCTTCGTCGAGGTCGAAGGACTCCAGGCGCTTCTGCAGCGCCGCGGCGCCCATGCCGCCCATGAAGTACGTGCCGAAGCGGTCCCGCAGCTCGCGGTAGAGCAGCTCGTCGCCCTCCAGGTCCTGGACCTTGAGGTTCTTGAAGCGGCTCCACACCTCGTCGAGGCGGTCGATCTCGCGCTGCGCACGGTCGCGCAGCTGCTTCATCTCACGCTCGGCGCCCTCGCGCACCTTGCGGCGCACGTCCGCCTTGGCGCCCTCGGCCTCCAGCTCGGCCAGGTCGGTCTCGAGCTTCTTGGCGCGGGCTTCCAGGTCGGCGTCGCGGCGCTGCTCGATCTGCTGGCGCTCGACGGAGACGTGCGCCTCCAGCGAGGGCAGGTCGCGCGTACGGCGCTCCTCGTCCACCCACGTGATCATGTAGGCGGCGAAGTAGATGACCTTTTCCAGGTCCTTCGGGGCGAGGTCGAGCAGGTAGCCCAGCCGCGACGGAACGCCCTTGAAGTACCAGATGTGCGTGACGGGGGCGGCCAGCTCGATGTGGCCCATCCGCTCACGGCGCACCTTGGCGCGAGTGACCTCGACGCCACAGCGCTCGCAGATGATGCCCTTGAACCGGACACGCTTGTACTTGCCGCAGTAGCACTCCCAGTCCCGGGTCGGACCGAAGATCTTCTCGCAGAAGAGCCCGTCCTTTTCCGGCTTGAGGGTGCGGTAGTTGATGGTCTCCGGCTTCTTGACCTCACCGTGGGACCACTGTCGGATGTCGTCCGCGGTCGCCAGGCCGATCCGCAGCTCGTCGAAGAAGTTGACGTCGAGCACTGTCGTCAATCCCTCTTTCAGGGTCGTGCCCTTCGCGTAAGCGAAAAAATGGGCTCTACATCATGGTCTGTACGGGTCCGGGGCGACCGGGGCTCCTTGGGGGGAAGGAGCCCCGGCCAGGCCCGTCAGACCTCTTCGACGCTGCTCGGCTCGCGCCGGGACAGGTCGATACCGAGCTCCTCCGCGGCGCGGAAGACATCCTCGTCCGTGTCGCGCATCTCGATGGACATGCCGTCCGAGGACAGCACCTCCACGTTCAGGCAGAGCGACTGCATTTCCTTGATGAGCACCTTGAAGGACTCGGGAATGCCGGGCTCGGGGATGTTCTCGCCCTTGACGATCGCCTCGTAGACCTTCACGCGGCCGGTCACGTCGTCGGACTTGATGGTCAGCAGCTCCTGGAGGGCGTACGCGGCGCCGTAAGCCTCCAGCGCCCACACCTCCATCTCACCGAAGCGCTGGCCACCGAACTGGGCCTTACCGCCCAGCGGCTGCTGGGTGATCATCGAGTACGGACCGGTCGAACGCGCGTGCAGCTTGTCGTCCACCAGGTGGTGGAGCTTCAGGATGTACATGTACCCGACCGAGATCGGGTCCGGGAACGGCTCACCGGAACGGCCGTCGAACATCCGGGCCTTGCCGGTGTCCTTGACCATCCGCTCGCCGTCGCGGTTCGGCAGCGTGGAGTCGAACAGACCAGCGAGCTCGTCCTCGCGCGCACCGTCGAAGACCGGGGTCGCGACGTTGGTGCGGGGCGCGACCTCGTCGGCGCCGATCGCCTGGAGGCGCTTCTGCCAGTCGGCGTCGCCCTCGACCTTCCAGCCCTGGCTGGCGAGCCAGCCGAGGTGGATCTCCAGGACCTGACCCGGGTTCATTCGGGACGGGACACCCAGCGGGTTGAGGATGATGTCGACCGGGGTGCCGTCCTCCAGGAACGGCATGTCCTCGACCGGCAGGATCTTGGAGATGACGCCCTTGTTGCCGTGGCGGCCGGCGAGCTTGTCACCGTCGGTGATCTTGCGCTTCTGCGCCACGTAGACGCGGACCAGCTGGTTCACGCCCGGGGGCAGCTCGTCGCCCTCTTCGCGGTCGAAGACGCGGACGCCGATGACCTTGCCGATCTCGCCGTGCGGGACCTTCAGCGAGGTGTCACGGACCTCACGGGCCTTCTCGCCGAAGATGGCGCGCAGCAGGCGCTCTTCCGGGGTCAGCTCGGTCTCACCCTTGGGCGTGACCTTGCCGACGAGGATGTCGCCGGCGACGACCTCGGCACCGATCCGGATGATGCCGCGCTCGTCGAGGTCCGAGAGGACCTCCTCGGAGACGTTCGGGATGTCCCGGGTGATCTCCTCCGGGCCCAGCTTGGTGTCCCGGGCGTCGACCTCGTGTTCCTCGATGTGGATCGAGGACAGAACGTCGTCCTGCACGAGGCGCTGCGACAGGATGATCGCGTCCTCGTAGTTGTGACCCTCCCAGGGCATGAAGGCGACGAGCAGGTTCTTGCCCAGCGCCATCTCGCCCTCCTCCGTGGAGGGACCGTCGGCGAGCACCTGACCCACGATGACGCGGGCGCCCTCGTCCACGACGACCTTCTGGTTGAAGGAGGTGCCCTGGTTGGAGCGGGTGAACTTGGCGACGCGGTACGTGGTGTACGTGCCGTCGTCGTTGGCGACGGTGATGTAGTCCGCGGAGACCTCCTGGACCACACCGTCCTTCTCCGCCTTGATGACGTCACCGGCGTCGACCGCGCAGCGGTACTCCATGCCGGTGCCGACCAGCGGGGCCTCCGCCTTGATCAGCGGCACGGCCTGGCGCATCATGTTCGATCCCATGAGCGCGCGGTTGGCGTCGTCGTGCTCCAGGAAGGGGATCATGGCGGTCGCGGCCGACACCATCTGGCGCGGCGAGACGTCCATGTAGTCCACGTCCTCGCGGGCGGCGAGGTCGACCTCACCACCGCGGCGGCGGCACATGACGCGGCCTTCGGCGAACTCCATGTCCTCGGTGAGGGGAGCGTTCGCCTGCGCGATGAGGAAGCGGTCTTCCTCGTCGGCGGTCAGGTAGTCGACCTGCTCGGTGACCCGGCCGTCGACGACCTTGCGGTACGGCGTCTCGATGAAACCGAAGACGTTGACGCGGCCGTAGGAGGCGAGCGAGCCGATCAGACCGATGTTCGGGCCTTCGGGCGTCTCGATCGGGCACATGCGGCCGTAGTGCGAGGGGTGCACGTCACGGACGTCCAGGCCGGCCCGCTCACGGGAGAGACCACCGGGGCCCAGCGCGGACAGCCGGCGCTTGTGGGTCAGGCCCGACAGCGGGTTCGTCTGGTCCATGAACTGGGACAGCTGGCTGGTGCCGAAGAACTCCTTGATGGAGGCGACGACCGGCCGGATGTTGATCAGAGTCTGCGGCGTGATCGCCTCGACGTCCTGGGTGGTCATGCGCTCGCGCACGACACGCTCCATACGGGCGAGACCCGTACGGACCTGGTTCTGGATCAGCTCGCCGACGTTGCGCAGGCGGCGGTTGCCGAAGTGGTCGATGTCGTCGGTCTCGACGACGATCTCCGTGCCGTTCTCGCCGATCGTCTCGGTCTCGCCGGCGTGCAGCTTGACCAGGTACTTGATCGTGGCGATGACGTCGTCGGTGGTCAGCACACCGGCGTCCAGCGGCTCGTCGCCGCCGAGCTTCTTGTTGACCTTGTAGCGGCCGACCTTCGCGAGGTCGTAGCGCTTCGGGTTGAAGTACAGGTTCTCCAGCAGCGTCTGCGCGGCCTCGCGCGTCGGCGGCTCGCCCGGACGCAGCTTGCGGTAGATGTCGAGCAGCGCGTCGTCCTGGCCCTGGGTGTGGTCCTTCTCCAGGGTGGCGCGCATGGACTCGTACTCGCCGAACTCTTCGAGGATCTGCTCGGTCGTCCAGCCGAGGGCCTTGAGGAGGACGGTCACGGACTGCTTGCGCTTGCGGTCGATGCGCACGCCGACCATGTCGCGCTTGTCGATCTCCATCTCCAGCCAGGCACCCCGGGACGGGATGATCTTGGCGGTGAAGATGTCCTTGTCCGACGTCTTGTCGATCTGGCTGTCGAAGTAGACACCCGGCGAGCGGACCAGCTGCGAGACGACGACACGCTCGGTGCCGTTGATGCAGAAGGTGCCCTTGTTGGTCATGAGCGGGAAGTCGCCCATGAAGACCGTCTGAGACTTGATCTCACCGGTCTCGTTGTTGGTGAACTCGGCGGTGACGAAGAGCGGGGCCGCGTACGTGAAGTCGCGCTCCTTGCACTCGTCGATGGAGTTCTTCGGGGGCTCGAATCGGTGGTCGCGGAACGTCAGCGACATCGACCCGGAGAAGTCCTCGATCGGGGAGATCTCTTCGAAGATCTCCTCCAGACCGGACTTGGTGGGGACGTCCTGACCACTTTCCAGCGCAGCCTCGACGCGACCCTTCCATGCGGCATTGCCGAGCAGCCAGTCGAAGCTTTCGGTCTGCAGCGCAAGGAGGTTCGGAACCCCGAGGGGCTCCTTGATCTTCGCAAAAGAGATGCGCAGCGGGGCGGTGCTGTCGCCGTTGTTCGTATTGGCAGTCGAGGCGTTGCGCGAGGCGGCCAAGAGGGGGTCCTTCCGAGGGCTCGGACTCACTACGCGCGTACCGGTCCCGGACCGAACGAAGCCGGAGGAAAGGCCCAGGTCAGGGCGGATCAGTCGGCATTGCTCGGGCTCGGGTATGCCCCTGGTGACGGGCAGGGAGCAGCTAACAGGCAGCGCAAAGGGTCAGTGTAGCCACTCGGCACACTGATGTCCAGAGCGAGTTTCCGGAGACCGGTTCAGCACCGTGATACCGATCTTCTCCCTCCGGTAGGCGGCACCCTCCGTGACGGAGGTACCCCTCTTTGTTCGTCTCAACGCCAACGTCTTATGCCTGCCACGAGCCGTGCGCCAACAGGCGCACCTCGATGCTTCCCTCTTCGCCGGCGATCCATGCCTCGAACCCGGATCGCTTCTGACGTCGCGTCCTGAGAATTGCGCGCTGCGTGCGGTTCGTCAAGGCCCCCCACCCACTGGAAGATCGTCACGGGGTGCACGGCCGGGCAACGAAGATCACCATACTCGCACGGAATGCCGGGGCGGCGCAGCCGCGGCCCGAACGCCCGAAGGCGACCACCCGCATGGGTGATCGCCTTCAGGTTTGCGAAGAGTCAGCAGACTCGTCGGGTCACTTGACCTCGACGGAGGCGCCGGCGCCCTTGAGGGCCTCGGCGGCCTTGTCCGCGGCGTCCTTGGCGACCTTCTCGAGGACCGGCTTCGGGGTGCCGTCCACGAGGTCCTTGGCCTCCTTCAGACCCAGCGAGGTCAGCTCGCGCACGACCTTGATGACCTGGATCTTCTTGTCGCCGGCACCGGTGAGGATGACGTCGAACTCGTCCTGCTCCTCGGCGGCCTCGGCGGCCGGGGCACCCGGGGCGCCGGCGGCGGCAACGGCGACCGGGGCGGCAGCCTCGACGTCGAACTTCTCCTCGAACTTCTTCACGAAGTCGGAGAGCTCGAGCAGGGTCATCTCCTCGAACTGGGCCAGCAGTTCGTCCTGGGTGAGCTTCGCCATGGTGGCGGTCCTTCCACTAATTCGGCTGGTGCCGGATGTACATTGCGGCGGGCGTGCTGAGCAGACGTGCCCGCTGGACTGCGGAGTGGTTACTCCGCGGCCTCGGCGGGAGCCGGCTCACCGGCACCGCCCTGCTCGACCTTGCTGCGAAGAGCTTCCGCGGTGCGGACCATCTTCGTGAGCGGGGCCTGGAAGGTCGCCGCGGCCTTGGCCATGGACGCCTTCATGCCACCCGCCAGCTTGGCGAGCAGAACCTCGCGGGACTCGAGGTCCGCAAGCTTCTTGATCTCGTCGGCGGACAGCGCCCTGCCGTCGAGGACACCGCCCTTGATGACGAGAGAGGGGTTCTCCTTGGCGAAGTCACGAAGACCCTTAGCCGCCTCGACCGGGTCACCGGTCACGAAGGCGACAGCCGTCGAGCCCTTGAGGTGCTCGTCCAGCGTGATCCCGGCCTCATTGGCCGCAATCTTGGTCAGCGTGTTCTTCACCACACGGTACTGAGCGTTGTCACCGAGCGAACGGCGCAGCTGCTTGAGCTGAGCGACGGACAGTCCGGTGTACGCGGTCACAACAGCGGCGTTGGAGTTACGGAGCTTCTCCGTGATCTCCTCGACGGCTGCGACCTTGTCGGGCCTCGCCATGAGCCTCGGCCTCCTTCCGGGTGATGAGGACCGCGCAGAAGGGGCTGGGCAAAACAAACGCCCCGGCGCGGGCGCACGGGGCATGGCTCAACCGGGAAAACAGAGTTCTTCCGGGAGTTCTTCCTCGTCCACCTGCGCAGGCCGTCCGCAGCTAGCGGATCCTTCGGTTCCGTACGCCCGTAAAGGCGCACAGAGACAACCAGCGGTCTTTGGCTTCTTCGCTACGGTACGCGAACGGCCGTCGCGCAGGCAAATCCGTTCCGGGCCCGGCGGCGCGCCGGGCCCGGAACGGCGGGGCGGGAGGGCGTCAGCCCTTCAGGCCGCCGCCCGCGGCACCGGCGCCGAGCTTGCCGGCGTCGTTCACCTGCGAGGCCGGGGGCTCCTGGACGTCGACCTTGGTGCCGTAGTCGGAGTAGTAGACCGTGCTCTCCGCGCCGCCCATGTTGTTCTGGGCCTTCTCGGTCTTCTTGACGAGCAGGTCGCCCGGGCCGATCCACAGGTCGACGGTCTCGTTCTTGGTGCCGCTCTGCTTGAGCGACTCCTCCAGCGCCTTCATGTCCTTCTCGCTGAAGTCCTTGGAGGCCTGCATCCGCGTCAGCTCGGCCACGTCGAAGGTGGCGGTGTAATGGGTCGTCCGGACCCCGCGCACCTCCTCCGTGCCCACCTTCTTGGCCTTGCCCGACGCGATGACCAGGCCCATCGCGCGCGACGGGTTGTTGTTCTGCATCTGATCCTTGATCAGCGCGAAGCTCGGGTTCTGCTTGGCGAGCGCGTCGAAGCCGTACTTCATCCACGGCTTGCCGCCGAGGCCGAGGTTGATGTACATCGCCTCCGGCGTGGCGAGCACCTTCATGGGCTTGCCGCCGCCCAGCCCGCCCTGGCCGGTCATCTCGGCGGTCATCCGCACGCCCTCGGCCCAGTCCAGCTCGCCCTTCATCGTCCGCGTCATCGCGCCCGACCTGCTGGTCGTCTCGACCTTGGCCGACTTCTCCGCGCCGGTCTTCTCGGAGGCCGTCCGCAGCGCCGCGGCGGCGGCCTGGGCGGGCGAGCCGTTGCCGCCCCCGTCGCCGCCCGCCTTGCTGCCGCCGTCCTTGTCACCGCAGGCGGTCAGGCCCGCCATCATGACGACGCCGGCCACGACCGCCGTGATCCGCGCAGTACGCACGTGTGTCTCCCCGTTGTAGATCAGTTTTACGACTGCGGGTGAGCGTAGTGCAGAGGAGTGACAGCGCCTGCCGCCGGACCCCGCGGCGTCCCGAACGCCCCGTGCCGTCCCGTACGGACCCGTTGGCCGCGAAAAGCGCCGGGCCCCGCACCTCGGACGAGGTGCGGGGCCCGGCGTACGCGTACGCGCGCGCCTGCCGTCAGACTCAGACGGCGAGCGCGTCCTCCTCGACGAGGAGGTTGCGGGTGCGGTTGCCGTCGACCGGGACGCCGGGGCCCATCGTGGTGGCGATGGTGGCCTTCTTGATGTAGCGGCCCTTGGCGGCGGACGGCTTGAGACGGTTGATCTCCTCCAGCGCCGCGGCGTAGTTCTCCACCAGCTTGGCGTCGTCGAAGGACACCTTGCCGATGATGAAGTGGAGGTTCGCGTGCTTGTCCACGCGGAACTCGATCTTGCCGCCCTTGATGTCGGTGACAGCCTTGGCGACATCCGGGGTGACGGTGCCGGTCTTCGGGTTCGGCATCAGACCACGGGGACCGAGCACGCGGCCGAGGCGGCCGACCTTGCCCATGAGGTCCGGCGTGGCGACGACGGCGTCGAAGTCCAGGCGGCCCTTGGAGACCTCGTCGATCAGTTCGTCGGAGCCGACGATGTCGGCGCCGGCGGCTTCCGCGGCCGCAGCACGGTCGCCGGTCGCGAAGACCAGGACCCGGGCGGTCTTACCGGTGCCGTGCGGAAGGTTCACGGTGCCACGGACCATCTGGTCGGCCTTGCGCGGGTCGACACCCAGACGCATGGCGACCTCGACGGTCGCGTCGAACTTGGCCGCGGAGGTCTCCTTGGCCAGACGGACGGCCTCGAGCGGGGCGTACAGACGCTCCCGGTCGATCTTCGCGTCCGCGTTGCGAAGAGTCTTGCTGCGCTTCACTGCTGCTCCTGAATGGTGGCGATGGAGTCGTGGTACGGGCCAGCGCCTGGCCCTGCCACGTGCCCCGTGGTGCGGCGGGTGCCGCGGGGCGGATGCGGGGTGGCTGTCAGCCCTCGACCGTGATGCCCATGGAACGGGCGGTGCCGGCGATGATCTTCGACGCGGCGTCCAGGTCGTTGGCGTTCAGGTCGGGCATCTTGGTGGTGGCGATCTCGCGGACCTGGTCGGCCGTGATCTTGGCGACCTTGGTCTTGTGCGGCTCGCCGGAGCCCTTCTCCACGCCCGCGGCCTTCAGGATCATCTTCGAGGCCGGCGGCGTCTTGGTCACGAAGGTGAAGGAACGGTCCTCGTAGACCGTGATCTCCACCGGGATGACCCAGCCACGCTGCGACTCGGTCGCGGCGTTGTAGGCCTTGCAGAACTCCATGATGTTGACGCCGTGCTGACCCAGCGCGGGGCCGACCGGCGGAGCCGGGTTCGCGGCACCGGCCTGGATCTGGAGCTTGATGAGCCCCGTGACCTTCTTCTTCTTGGGAGGCATGCTCTCTCCGGGTCCTAGTGAGAGGTTTTTCGCCAGACCATCCGGTCATCCGGATGGAGGCATACCGCACAACGATAACGGGTACAGAGGTGCGGCCAAAAACCGAGCAGGTCAGACGGTCCCCGAGGGGCTCGCCTGACCTGTTCGGAAGCGTGGTTCCAGAAGGTGTCAGTTCTTCTGGATCTGGTCGAAGCTCAGCTCGACCGGGGTCTCGCGGCCGAAGATCTCGACGAGGCCCTTGACCTTCTTCGAGTCGGCGTTGATCTCGTTGATCGTGGCCTGCAGCGTGGCGAACGGGCCGTCGGTGACGGTGACCGAGTCGCCCACCTCGAAGTCCAGCACCTGGACCTCGACCTTGCGGGACGGGGCCGGCTTGCCCTCGGCCTCGGCGGCCTCCTTGGCGGCCTTCTCCTCGGCCTCCGGGGCGAGCATCTTGACGATCTCGTCCAGGGTCAGCGGGTACGGGTCGTAGGCGTTGCCCACGAAGCCGGTCACGCCGGGCGTGTTGCGCACGACGCCCCAGGACTCGTTCGTCAGGTCCATGCGCACGAGCACGTAGCCCGGGAGCTTGTTCTGGCGGACGTTCTTGCGCTCGCCGTTCTTGATCTGGACGATCTCTTCCTCGGGGACCTCGGCCTGGTAGATGAAGTCCTCGACGTTGAGCGAGACGGCGCGCTGCTCCAGGTTGGCCTTCACGCGCTTCTCGTAGCCCGCGTAGGTGTGGATCACGTACCACTCGCCCGGCAGGGTGCGCAGCTCTTCGCGGAGCGCGGCGATCGGGTCGACCGGCTCGGCCTCGACCTCGGCCTCAGCCTCGGCGTCGTCCTGCGCCGCGTCCTCGTCGGTCTCCGCCGCGTCGGCCTCGTCGTCGGCCTCGACGCTCACCGCGGCCTCCTCGGCGGGCTCGCCCGCTTCGGCGTCCTCGGTGTCGAGCTCGTCGGCCGCGTCGGCGCCCTCGACGATCTCGCGAGCGCCCTCTTCGTCGGCAAGCGCCGCAGCGTCGCCCTCGACCTCGGCCGAGGCAGCCGCGTCAACGTCGGCCGCTGCCGTCTCGACGGAGTCGGCGGCGTCGTTCAGGTTCGGGTCAGACACGGTGGCTGCTTCTTCCTGGCTTCAAGGGGTTGAACATGCAAAGGGGCGCCCGCAAAGGCGCCCTTCGCGGGATCAGCCGAAGACGTACTTGACGGCCTCGTTGAATCCCAAGTCAATCACGGTTACAAGACCGATGACGATGACGACGAAGACGATCACCACAGTGGTGTACGTCGAGAGCTGTCCCCGCGTGGGCCAGACGACCTTGCGGAGTTCGGCGATGATCTGCCGGTAGAAGAGTGCGAGGCGGGCGAACGGGCCCTTCTTGCCGCGCTTGCCGCCGCGGCGGGGCTTCTTCGCGTCCGAGCCCTCGTCTTCGGAACGACCGCGCTCAGGCATGTCGATGGAGCCCAGGGCGTCCGTCACTCGTCCTCACCTGAATCCGGGTCGTTGGCCGTGCCGCGCCCGGTAGAGCCGCACGGCGGTGCATTTCAGTACGTACGCGTGCACGCGACTCGGCAACGAGTGCGTGTAGCAGGGCCGGAGGGACTTGAACCCCCAACCGCTGGTTTTGGAGACCAGTGCTCTACCAATTGAGCTACGACCCTTTGTGGTTCCCCCAACCTACCGCATCCCGGCCACTGCACGAGGTGCGTGACCGTTCGCGCCCTGTCGGGGGCCAACGGTCTGCGAGTGTACGTGGTTCGCGGCCGGGCGTCGAACAGAAAGCCCCGAGGTGGTGCCCGCAAACCCGTGTGCCCGCCCCGACGGCGGTCTGGGAACATGCAGTACATGAGCGCTACTCCTCCCGCACAGTCCCCCACCGACCGTCGGGTGTCGGCCCGCGTCGGGTCGATCTCCGAGTCCGCGACCCTCGCCGTGGACGCCAAGGCGAAGGCCCTCAAGGCCGCCGGGCGTCCGGTGATCGGCTTCGGCGCCGGTGAGCCCGACTTCCCCACGCCGGACTACATCGTCGAGGCCGCCGTCGAGGCCTGCCGCGACCCGAAGTTCCACCGCTACACCCCGGCCGGCGGCCTGCCCGAGCTGAAGGCCGCCATCGCGGCGAAGACGCTGCGCGACTCGGGGTACGCGGTCGAGGCGGCGAACGTGCTGGTCACCAACGGTGGCAAGCAGGCGATCTACGAGGCGTTCGCGGCGATCCTGGACCCGGGCGACGAGGTCATCGTGCCGGCCCCGTACTGGACCACCTACCCGGAGTCGATCCGGCTGGCGGGCGGCGTGCCGGTGGACGTGGTGGCCGACGAGACCACCGGTTACCGGGTCTCCGTGGAGCAGCTGGAGGCGGCCCGTACCGACCGTACGAAGGTGCTGCTGTTCGTCTCGCCGTCCAACCCGACCGGCGCGGTCTACACCCGCGAGCAGGTCGAGGCGGTGGGCCGCTGGGCCGCCGAGCACGGCCTGTGGGTCCTGACGGACGAGATCTACGAGCACCTGGTCTACGGCGACGCGGAGTTCTCCTCGCTGCCGGTCGTGGTCCCGGAGCTGCGCGAGAAGTGCATCATCGTCAACGGCGTGGCCAAGACGTACGCGATGACCGGCTGGCGGGTGGGCTGGGCCATCGGCCCGCAGGACGTGATCAAGGCCGCGGCGAACCTCCAGTCGCACGCCACCTCCAACGTCTCCAACGTGGCGCAGGCGGCGGCCATCGCCGCGGTCTCCGGCGACCTGGACGCCGTCGAGGAGATGAAGGTCGCCTTCGACCGGCGCCGCAAGACGATGGTGCGGATGCTCAACGAGATCGAGGGCGTGCTGTGCCCCGAGCCGGAGGGCGCGTTCTACGCCTACCCGTCGGTCAAGGGCCTGCTCGGCAAGGAGATCCGCGGCAAGCGCCCGCGGACCAGCGTGGAGCTGGCCGGGCTGATCCTGGAGGAGGCCGAGGTGGCGGTCGTCCCGGGTGAGGCGTTCGGCACGCCGGGCTACCTGCGCCTGTCGTACGCGCTCGGTGACGAGGACCTGGTCGAGGGCATCTCGCGGGTCCAGAAGCTGCTGGCCGAGGCCAAGTAGCGCACAGCGGCGGATGCGCGGGCCCCGGGGCTTCCCCGGGGCCCGCATCTGCTTTCGGGCGGGCGCTCGTTCGGGAAAGGGCCTACCGGCGCGTCGGGCCCGTACGGCAAGATCCTGGGATGGAACGTGTACGCGATGTCCGAGGGCTGCCCAAGGCCCACCTGCACCTGCACTTCACGGGGTCGATGCGGCCGTCGACCCTGCTGGAGCTCGCCGACAAGTACGGCGTGCACCTGCCGGAGGCCCTGAAGGGCGGCGAGCCGCCGAGGCTGCGGGCCACGGACGAGCGCGGCTGGTTCCGCTTCCAGCGGCTGTACGACATCGCACGCTCCTGCCTGCGCTCCCCGGAGGACATCCAGCGGCTGGTCAGGGAGGCCGCCGAGGAGGACGTACGGGACGGCTCGGGCTGGCTGGAGATCCAGGTCGACCCGACCTCGTACGCGCCCCGGCTGGGCGGGCTGATCCCGGCGCTGGAGATCATCCTGGACGCGGTGCGCGCCGCCTCCCGGGACACCGGCCTCGGGATACGGGTCCTGGTGGCCGCGAACCGGATGAAGCACCCCCTGGACGCCCGTACGCTGGCCCGTCTCGCGGTCCGCTACGCCGACCACGGCGTGATCGGTTTTGGTCTCTCCAACGACGAGCGGCGCGGTTTCGCGCGCGATTTCGACCGGGCCTTCGCCATCGCCCGTGAGGGCGGGCTGCTGGCGGCGCCGCACGGCGGCGAGCTGTCCGGTCCTTCGAGCGTGCGGGACTGCCTGGACGACCTGCACGCGTCCCGTGTCGGCCACGGGGTGCGGGCGGCGGAGGACCCGGCGCTGCTGCGGCGGCTGGCCGAGCGCGGGGTGACCTGCGAGGTCTGCCCGGCGTCGAACGTGGCCCTGGGCGTCTACGAGAAGCCGGAGGACGTACCGCTGCGCACGCTGTACGACGCCGGGGTCCCGATGGCGCTGGGCGCCGACGACCCGCTGCTGTTCGGCTCCCGGCTGGCGGAGCAGTACGAGATCGCGCGCGCGGCGCACGGCTTCTCGGACGCGGAGCTGGCCGAGCTGGCCCGCCAGTCGATCGAGGGCTCGCGGGCGCCGGAGGGCGTGCGGCGGGAGCTGCTGGCGGGGGTGGCGGCGTGGCTCGGGGAAGGCTGAGCCTTCCGAGCCCCGACGCGTCCTGGCTCCACCGGGCTCCGGCGCGTCCTAAAGGGTGACGCCGACCGTCACCGGCTCGTTGACCAGCGTGACGCCGAAGGCCGCGCGGACGCCCTCACGGACCTCGCGGGCCAGCGCGAGCAGGTCCGCGGTGGTGGCCTCGCCGCGGTTGGTGAGGGCGAGGGTGTGCTTGGTGGAGATGCGGGCCGGGCCGTCGCCGTAACCCTTGGTGAAGCCGGCGCGGTCGATGAGCCAGGCGGCCGAGGTCTTCACGCGCCCCTCCCCCGCCGGGAAGGCGGGCGGGGCGACGTCCGCGCCGAGGCGCTCCTGGACGCGGGCGAGGAAGTCCGCGTACTGGGTCTCGGTGAGGACCGGGTTGGTGAAGAAGGAGCCCGCCGACCAGGTGTCGTGGTCCTCCGGGTCCAGCACCATGCCCTTGCCGGCCCGCAGCTTGAGCACGGTCTCGCGGGCGTCGGCGGCCGGCACCCGGTCGCCCGCCTCGACACCGAGGGTGCGGGCGGTCTCCGGGTACTTGATCGGCGCGGACAGGCCGCCCGCGTCCTCCAGGGCGAAGCGCACGCGCAGCACGACGAACCGGCCGGGGTGCTCCTTGAAACGGCTGTGGCGGTACGAGAACGCGCATTCGGCGTTCGAAAGGGTCACGGTCTCGCCCACCGTGCGGTCGTACGCGACCACCTCGGTGATGGTGGAGGACACTTCCTGTCCGTACGCGCCCACGTTCTGGATGGGCGTGGCACCCGCCGAGCCGGGGATGCCGGCCAGGCACTCGATGCCCGCGAGCCCGGCCTCGACCGTACGGGCCACCGCGTCGGACCAGTTCTCGCCCGCGGCCAGCGTCAGGCCGGTGCCGTCCAGCGCGAAGCCGCGGGTGGCGATGCGCAGCGCGGTGCCCTCGAAGCCCTTGTCGCCGATGACCAGGTTGCTGCCGCCGCCGATGACCAGCAGCGGCGTGCCCGCCGCGTCGGCCTCGCGGACGGCCGCGACCACCTCGTCGTCCGTGGTCGCGGTGAGCAGCCGGGTGGCCGGACCGCCGAGGCGGAAGGTGGTCAGCGGGGCGAGGGGAGCATCGGTGAGTTCCTGCACGGGCTCAAGAGTACGGGGGCGGTCCGCCGCTCCGGCCGGGCCGCCCCCGTGCAGTGACGATCACTCGGCTCAGGCGAGCCGCACCACCGCGCGCGACATCCCGAGCACCTTCTGCCCGGCGCTGGTCGCGGTCAGGTCGACCCGGACCGTACGGGCCTGGTCGTCCAGCTTGGCCGCGACCTTGGCGCTGACCTCGATGACCGCGCCCTCGTCGTCGTTGGGCACCACGACGGGCTTGGTGAAGCGCACGCCGTACTCGACGACGGCGCCCGGGTCGCCGGTCCAGTCGGTGACCACGCGGACCGCCTCGGCCATGGTGAACATGCCGTGCGCGATCACGTCGGGCAGGCCGACCTCCTTGGCGAACTTCTCGTTCCAGTGGATCGGGTTGAAGTCACCGGAGGCGCCCGCGTAGCGCACGAGCGTGGCACGGGTCACAGGAAAGGTCTGCGCCGGGAGTTCGGTGCCGGCCTCGACGTCGTCGTAAGAGATCTTCGCCGTCATCGCGTCAGCCCTCCTGCCCGGCGGCGCGCGCCACCAGCTTCGTGAAAGCGGTCACCACGTGCTCGCCCGCTTCGTCGTGCACCTCACCACGGATATCGAGAATGTCGTTTCCCGCCATGGATTTGATCGCCTCGATGGTCGAGGTGACCGTCAGCCGGTCGCCGGCGCGCACCGGGCGGGTGTAGACGAATTTCTGGTCGCCGTGCACCACCCGGCTGTAATCGAGACCCAGCTGCGGATCTTCGACCACCTGTCCGGCCGCCCGGAAAGTGATGGAGAACACAAAGGTCGGCGGGGCGATCACATCGGGGTGACCGAGCGCCCTGGCGGCTTCGGCGTCGGTGTACGCCGGCGCGGGGTCCCCGATCGCCTCGGCGAATTCGCGGATCTTCTCCCGGCCGACCTCGTAAGGAGCGGTGGCCGGGTAGCTCCGCCCGACAAAGGACTGGTCGAGCGCCATGGGCTCGCAACCTCCCTGAAGTGGTCCCTGCAAAGAACCTGACCTTGCCATACCGGCACGCCGGCGCAGCGGGGCGGCACCACGCCGCGCGCCGCCGCCGTCGCACCACAACGCCGCGAGGCCGCCCCCAAGGACTGGGGACGGCCTCGCGGACGAGCCTGGTGTTATCGCGTCTCGCGGTGTGCGGTGTGCGAGTTGCAGCGCGGGCAGTGCTTCTTCATCTCAAGACGGTCCGGGTCGTTACGCCGGTTCTTCTTGGTGATGTAGTTCCGCTCCTTGCACTCCACGCAGGCCAGCGTGATCTTCGGGCGGACGTCGGTGGCAGCCACGTGAGTGCTCCTTGACGGACGGATGGACGGATGAACGCATAGAAGAGTAGCCGATCGGAGGACCGACCCCACAATCGGCTACTGTCAGTAGCGGTGACCGGACTTGAACCGGTGACACAGCGATTATGAGCCGCTTGCTCTACCGACTGAGCTACACCGCTGTGATGCGAGTGGACCCCGCCCGAAGGCGGGATACCTCACACATCAGAGCCCCAATACGGAATCGAACCGTAGACCTTCTCCTTACCATGGAGACGCTCTGCCGACTGAGCTATTGGGGCGAGCGATGAAGACATTACACGGCCTGCCGCCAAAGGTGAAATCCGTATCCGCAGCCCCGCCCCGGCCGCCCCCGGCACCACACCGGTACGACTATTTCGCGCCTCCGTGAAGCTCCCCGGAGCGCCCCCTAGGCTCGGACCACGCTGCGTGATCTTGCACGCCCGGTCCTTCGAGGAGCGCGATGTCCGACAGCAGTCAGCCGCAGCCGGGGCCCGAGAGGGCCACGGGCAGCGACGGCACGGGCGCCGCGGCAGGCACCCTGGTCCTGTGCGACGCCCGGCTCGCCGACGGCCGCGTGGTGGACGTACGGCTCAGCGGCGGGCGCATCGAGGCGGTCGGCACGGCGGGCAGCCTCGCCCCGCAGGGCTCCCGCGTCGACCTCGGCGGATACCTGCTGCTCCCGGCCCCCGCCGAGCCGCACGCGCACTGCGACACCGCGCTGACCGCCGACGCCGCCGGCCCCGTCGCCGACACGCTCGAAGCCGTGCAGCGCCGCACCACCGAGGCGGCCCTGCTGCAACTCGGCCACGGCGCGACGGCCCTGCGCGCCCACGTACGGATCGGCGACGTCCAGGGGCTGCGGTCGCTGGAGGCCGTCCTCCAGGCGGGCCGGTCGCTGCGCGGACTGGCCGAGCTGTCCGCGGTCGCGGTGCCGCGGCTGCTCACCGGGGCGGCCGGCGCGGACGGACTGGCGATGCTGCGGGACGCTCTCAAGATGGGCGCCACGGTGGTCGGCGGCTGCCCGGACCTCGACCCCGACCCCGCCGGATACGCCGAGACCGTCCTGGAGCTGGCGAACGAGCACGGCTGCGCGGTGGACCTGCACACCGACGGCGACGACCCCGCGCGCCTCGCCCGGTTCGCCGCGATGGCGGGCGGGCTGCGGCCCGGCGTGACCCTCGGACCCTGCGCGGGCCTGTCGGCGCTGCCGCCGGAGGTGGCGGCGCGCACCGCCGAGCAGCTCGCGGCCGCCGGCGTGACGGTCGTCTGCCTGCCACAGGGCGGCTGTGCGGCCCTGGAGCGGCAGGGCGCCCAGCCGGGGCACGGCGGGGCCACGGGCGGCCTGGCGACCCGCTCAGCGCCCGTACGGCTGCTCCGCGCGGCCGGCGTCCGGGTGGCGGCGGGCAGCGGCGCCCTGCGCGACGCAGCGAACCCGGTGGGCCGCGGTGACCCCCTGGAGGCGGCGTACCTGCTGGTCTCCATGGGCGAGGCGGGCCCCGAGACCGCCTACGGGGCGGTCAGCACGGCCGCCCGCGCGACGCTGGGCCTGCCGGAAGTCCGCGTCGAAGCGGGCTTCCCCGCCGAACTGCTGGCCGTACGGGGCGAGAGCCTCGCCGGGGTGCTGTCCCTCGCGTACAGCCGGATCGTCGTCCACCAGGGACGCGTGGTGGCCCGGACGAGCGCGGTGCGCGAGTACTGCGACTCGGCGGCGGTGGTGGCGCTGGAACTGCCGCGTCAGTCGCAGCGGTGAGCGAAGGAGGCCGGGCCCCGATGCGCCTCCGGCCGCCCGGGCTGCCGCGCCGGGCCGGGTGACAGGCGTACGGTCGGGATCATGCGCATTGTCATCGCAGGTGGACATGGTCAGATCGCGCTGCGGCTGGAGCGACTGCTCGCCGGGCGCGGGGACGAGGTGGCGGGCATCATCCGCCGGCCCGAACAGGCCGGGGACCTGCTGTCCGCCGGTGCCGAGCCGGTCGTCTGCGACCTGGAGACGGCCACCGTCGCAGACATCGCCCGGCACCTCGAAGGGGCGGACGCGGCGGTCTTCGCGGCGGGAGCCGGGCCGGGCAGCGGCATCGACCGCAAGGAGTCGGTGGACCGCGGCGCCGCGTCCCTCTTCGCGGACGCGGCGGAGGCGGCCGGCGTGCGGCGCTTCGTGGTCGTGTCGTCGATGGGCGCCGACACGGAACCGCCGGCGGGCACCGACGAGGTGTTCGCCGCGTATCTGCGGGCCAAGGGCGCCGCGGACGCCGACGTACGCGCCCGTTCCGGCCTGGACTGGACGATCCTGCGGCCGGGCCGCCTGACGGACGACCCGGGCACCGGCCTGGTCCGGCTGGCCGAGTCGACCGGCCGCGACGCGATCCCCCGGGACGACGTGGCGGCCGTACTCGCCGCCCTCCTGGACGAGCCGCGCACGATCGGCCGCACGCTGGAGCTGATCAGCGGCGGCACTCCGGTCGACGAGGCCGTCCGGGCGGTCGCGGCCGACTGAGCCGTCCGGGCCCCGCTCCGCGGCGTACGCGCTGCGGGGCCCCGGCCCTCGTACGGCGAGAATCCGGCAAGCGAAAAGGCCCTGATCCGTTCTCACGGACCAGGGCCTTTTCGGACCTGTGGCGGCGCCAGGATTCGAACCTGGGAAGGCTGAGCCGGCAGATTTACAGTCTGCTCCCTTTGGCCGCTCGGGCACACCGCCATGGGTTTTGCTGCCGGGAGATCCGCCGGTGTGGCGTCGCTCCGTGGCAACGACGTAAACCATACCCGATGGCCGGGGGTGGTTCGCCACTCGGTTCTTCCCGGACCGATCATGCTCGGGGTGACTAGGCTTGCGTAGCGGTCCCAGGTGGGCCGTACCCCTGACGGATCTATGTACGAGGAGCCAACTCAAGATGGCCGACTCCAGTTTCGACATCGTCTCGAAGGTCGAGCGGCAGGAGGTCGACAACGCCCTCAACCAGGCCGCCAAGGAGATCTCGCAGCGCTACGACTTCAAGGGCGTGGACGCGTCGATCAAGTGGTCGGGCGAGAAGATCGAGATGCGGGCCAACGCCGAGGAGCGTGTGAAGGCCGTCCTCGACATCTTCCAGTCCAAGCTGGTCAAGCGCGGGATCTCGCTGAAGGCCCTGGACGCGGGCGAGCCGGAGGCCTCCGGCAAGGAGTACAAGATCTTCGCCTCCCTCGAAGAGGGCATCTCGCAGGAGAACGCGAAGAAGGTCGCCAAGATCATCCGCGACGAGGGCCCGAAGGGCGTCAAGGCGCAGGTGCAGGGCGACGAGCTGCGCGTCAGCTCGAAGAGCCGGGACGACCTCCAGGCCGTGCAGCAGCTGCTGAAGGGCAAGGACCTGGACTTCGCGCTGCAGTACGTGAACTACCGGTAGTCCATCGGCGTTCCGCCGGTGCGCCCGGCGACGGAAACGACCGGGGGCGCGGCACCGAGAACCGTCTCGGCGCCGCGCCCCCGTCGCGTTCCGCACGCCTTGTTCCGCACGCCTTGTTCCCCCACGCCTTCTCTATCCCGGGTCGCCTGCCTGCCGGGCGCGCTTGCGGCGCGTGAACAGAACGGTCGCCAGTGCGAGAGCGGCGGCGGCAGCGGCCACGGCCAGCTCGGCCTTCCGGGGACGGCCGGCGTCCCGGGCAGCATCCGGTGCGGGGGACGCTCCGGGTTCGGCCGGGACGGGCGGGGCGGCCTTGCCGGGCGGAGCGGTGTCCGTGATCTCCAGCCTGATCGGTGCCGTGTTGTTCGTGGGGTCGGTGTCCCCCTCGATGGGCTCGCGTACCGAGACCTTTCCCTCGGCGCCGTCCACCCGCCGGTCGATCCGTACGCGCAGGTCCTCGTAGTTGGGCTGACCGCCGCACTGAATGTGTCCGTCCAGGTCGTCCTGCCAGCAGGTGGAGATCTCGGAGGGGGTCCCCTCCCGCTCCTCCCTCGTCAGCGGGGCGAACGACGTCCCCGGCGGCAGCTCCACGCGCACCCCGCCGGCCCCGTCGCCGATGTTCGCCATCTCCGCGGTGGCGTACTCCCCGACCCTGCCGCGGAGCGTGACGCCCTTGACCTTCCAGTCCGCCTTCTTGCTGTTCGAGGGCGAGGCGAAGCGCAGTTCCCCGCCGCCCTCGACCGTGTCGCCGGCGACCGGTACCAGGCCGAGCGCGGGCTCCGAGCCGCGTCGGCCGGAGCTCTTGTAGTCCTCGGCGTACGGGGGCGGGTCGCCCAGCGGCCAGACGGCGTAGCGGTACGCCCCCTCGACCGTGACGTGCTCACTGGTGACCGCCGGGAGCGGCTCGGCGGTCTCGTACGCGGCTCCCACGGGCACGGCGTCCGGGAATTCGCAGAAGACCGAGCTGCCGCCCACCGGGTAGTAGCAGTTGTCATGGCCCTCGGCGGCGCCGACGACGTCGAAGACCGCGTTGCTGACCTTCACGGCCAGCACCACACCGCGGGCCGCCGGGACGTCCCCGGTGTTCTCGAAGGCGGGTGTCAGGCGGGGGACGGCCGCACGGGCGTCGACGCGGCCGGTCTCCGGATCGTCCGCGGGGAGGACGAAGGGCTCGTGGGAGCGGAGCGTGAAGGAGGGCCGCCCGCCGTTCCCGTACGGTGCGGCGGCGCCCGGCCCGAGCAGCACCGTCGCGGCGACGGCCGTCAGAAGTGCCGTGACCCGTCTGCCTGTTCGTTCCCTCACCGACGCCCACCCCCCGTGTCCCGAATCGGCCTCGAAGGGGACACCCTCGCACACCGCGCGCATGTCGAGACCCGGCGCTTGACCTCAATCTTGGTTGAGGTCGGAGGCTGTTCGCATGACTTCGGAAACGCACACCCAGCAGGCCGAGTACGTCCACCACACCGCACCGGGCGGCACCCCGGACCCGGACGCCTTCCGGGTGGACACCTTCCCCGACATCCGGCGGGCCGGCGTCGGCACCGTGCTGATCAGCGAGTGGGACGCGGAGAACCCCGAGCGGCAGCAGGCCATGGCCGAGGGCGCCGCGCGGGCGCTGCGGGCGGCGCCGCTGCCGGACGGGCTGGTCTCGCAGGTCTACCTCACCGGTACGGACGGCCGCACCGTACTCGGCTTCGGGCAGTGGGAGGAGGGGCGGGCAGGGGCGTCCCAACAGGCCGTCGAGGCGGGCGGGGCGCGGCGCTACCGCTACTACCGCAGCCTGCTGCCGCAGGGTGAGCAGCCGGAGCCGGGGTGCGTGGTGGCCGTCTCCTTCGAGACGACGGGGCACGAGGCCGCGCAGCAGCTCGTCGACGGCCTGCTGGACCTGCTGGGCGAGGTGCAGCCGGGTTCGGCCGAGACCTCGCGGACCGGGTCCGGCGGCATCTCCTCGAACTTCCACATCAGCGAGGACGGCACCCGGGTCTTCAACTACAGCGAGTGGACGGACGAGGCCGCGCACCAGCGCACGGTCGAGACGTCGTTGCAGCAGGGCGGCGCGGTGATGAACCTGATCGCGGGCATCCCGGGCGTCACCCCGCTCGGTTTCCAGCGGTACGTGACGCCTCGGGGGCTCGTACGGCGGTGAGAGGACGGGCCGGGGCCGGGTCGGGGCCGGGCCGGCCGTCCAGGGCGCCCGGGAACGCCCGGGAGCGCCCGGCTGTCGGCCTCGGCTCAGTAACGCCCGGCGAAGGGCTGGTCCGTCGGGACGATCTCGCGGCCGAGCGGAAGCAGGGAGATCGGGATCATCTTGAAGTTGGCGATGCCGAACGGGATGCCGATGATCGTCACGCACTGCAGGGCGCCCGTGACGATGTGACCCAGCGCCAGCCACCAGCCCGCGAAGACGACCCAGATGACGTTGCCGATCACCGAGCCCGCGCCCGCGTCGCGCCGCTCCACCGTCGTACGGCCGAAGGGCCACAGCGCATAGCCCGCGATACGGAACGAAGCGACGCCGAAGGGGATCGTGATGATCAGAATGCAGCAGATGATGCCCGCGATGACGTAACCGATGGCCATCCACAAGCCGCTCAGGATCAGCCAGATGACGTTGAGGATGAGCTTCATGGTCGGCAGCCTTCCGTGCACCTGCGTGGTGCGGTGGTGGTGTCTTTCCTCCAGGTAGACGCTGCGGTGGTCGGAAACAGTTGCGGCCGGTCACGGCCAGGTCGCGGCCGGCCCGGTACGGGCGGCGGGAACCGGCCCGGTGTCAGGACTGACGGGTCGGCATCAGAACTGACGGACGGTGTCCGACGGGTCGGTGACAGGACGGACGGGCGGTGTCAGGACTGACGGCCCGCCATCTGCTCCAGGCGGCTGATGCGCTCACGCATCGGCGGGTGGGTCGAGAAGAGCTTGGTCATGCCGTCGCCGGGCCGGAACGGGTTGGCGATCATCATGTGGCTCGCCGTCTCCAGCCGCGGTTCGGCCGGCAGCGGGAGCTGCTGGGTGCCCGCCTCCAGCTTGCGGAGCGCGGAGGCCAGGGCGAGCGGGTCGCCGGTGAGCTGGGCGCCGGAGGCGTCGGCCTGGTACTCGCGGGAGCGGCTGACGGCCAGCTGGATGAGGGAGGCCGCCACCGGCCCGAGGATCATGATCAGGAGCGTCCCCAGGAAGCCGGGGCCCTCCTCGTCGTCGGAGCGGCCTATGGGAATCAGCCAGGCGAAGTTGACCAGGAACATCACCACCGAGGCCAGCGCTCCGGCCACGGACGAGATGAGGATGTCGCGGTTGTAGACATGGCTGAGTTCGTGCCCGATGACACCGCGCAGTTCGCGTTCGTCCAGGAGGTGCAGGATGCCGTCCGTGCAGCAGACGGCGGCGTTGCGGGGGTTGCGGCCGGTGGCGAAGGCGTTGGGCGCCTGGGTCGGTGAGATGTACAGCCGGGGCATGGGCTGGCGCGCGGCCGTGGAGAGCTCGCGGACCATGCGGTAGAGCTGCGGTGCCTGGAACTCGCTCACCGGGCGGGCGCGCATCGCCCGTAGTGCGAGTTTGTCGCTGTTCCAGTACGCGTAGGCGTTGGTTCCCAGGGCCACGAGGACCGCGACGATCAGGCCCGTACGGCCGAAAAGTCCGCCGATGACGATGATGAGTGCGGACAGTCCCCCGAGGAGTACGGCGGTCTTGAGCCCGTTGTGCCTGCGGTGCACGGTACGCCCTCCAGGTGGTGCGGCAGGGGAACCCTTTGCTGACGTTTCCTCCACTTTTCAGTGGACCCTTTCTGTCTGGTCAACGCCAGATGAGGGGTGCTAGTTCCCTTGTGCATGCGGGGACGGCGTACGGCCGTGCGAGTGAGCCCGCGCACGGGTGTCTTCCGTGCGCTCCTGCGGGGGTGGTCGCGGGCGGTCGTATTCCGGACAGCAGGCGGCCGCGGAACCGTTCCGGAGTGGCCGGAGATCGCGTCCGGAGGGAAGGAAAGCGGCCGGGTGGTGGCCGGACCGTGCGCGGACAGCGGTCAGGAACGGACAGCGGTCAGAAACGGACCGCGGTCAGGAGCGGACAGCGACCAGGAACGGCCCGCGATCAGGAGATGCGCCGGGAACGCCCGCCCGGCCCGCTCAGAGGAGTGCGCCGGAGGCGAACCGGAGGACGAGCTGCGGCGCGCCGGAAAGGACGATGCCGAGGACGGCGGCGAGGGCGATCGCGGCGGCCAGTGGAGCCGGGACCTTCGCCTTGGGGAGGTCGGCCGGTCCGGCCGCCCCGGGGGCCTGGGCACGGGCCCCCTCCGCCCCGTCGTCGACCGCTCCGGTCCCAGCACCCGCTGCGGCGCCGACCTTCACGCGCCGCTCAGCCGCGACCTCGCCCTCGGCCGTCTCCCCCGCCGTACGGAAGAGCACCGCCGTCCACTGGAGGTAGTAGTAGAGCGCGATGACCACATTGACGGCCATGACGACGGCGAGCCAGGCCAGACCCGCGTCCACCGCCGCCGAGAAGACCGTGACCTTGGCGAACAGGCCGATGATGCCGGGCGGCAGGCCCGCGAGGCAGAGCAGGAAGAAGCCGAGGGCGAGGGCGGCCAGTGGGCGGCGCGTGACGAGGCCGCGGTAGTCGCTGATGCGGTTGGCGGGGCTCGTACGGGCCACGAGGGCGGCGACCCCGAACGCGCCGAGGTTCACGGCCGCGTACATCAGGGCGTACGCGACGGTCGCGCCGATGGCGTGCGCCGCGTCGTCGGCGTACCCGGCGGCGGCGATCGGCACCAGGAGGTAGCCCGCCTGGCCCACCGAGGACCAGGCGAGCAGGCGTACCGCGCTGTGCGCGCGCTCCGGGGCCTGGCGCAGCGCGGCGACATTGCCGACGGTCATGGTTAGGGCGGCGAGGACCGCGACGGCCGGGCCCCAGACGTCCGCGTACGAGGGGAAGCCCTCGACCGTGACCAGGATGAGGCCCGAGAAGCCGACGGCCTTGCCGATGACGGAGAGGTAGGCGGCGATCGGCAGCGGCGCGCCCACGTAGGTGTCGGGCACCCAGAAGTGGAACGGCACGGCGGCGGTCTTGAAGGCGAAGCCGACGAGGGTCAGGGCGACGCCCGCCGTGGCCAGGGTGGCCAGTTGCGGGTCGGGCAGGTCCGTGAGGGTGGTGGCGACGCGGGACAGGTGCAGGCTGCCGGTCGCCGCGTAGACGAAGCTGACGCCCAGGAGCATGACCGCGGTGGCCGCCACCGAGGACAGGAAGAACTTCAGGGCCGCCTCCGAGGAGAGGCGGTCCGCGCGCCGGAGCCCTACGAGGGCGAAGGCGGGCAGCGAGGCCACTTCCAGGGCGATGACGAGGGTCGCCAGATCCCGGGAGGCGGGCAGCAGGGCCGCGCCCGCCGCGGAGGACAGCAGCAGGAACCAGAACTCGCCGGCGGGCAGCCGGTGGTCCTCGACGGCGGTGACCGACAGCAGGGCGGTGAGCAGGGCGCCGGCCAGCACCAGGAACTGGACGACGACGGCGAAGTGGTCGGCGGCGTAGCTGCACACGCCCGGGTCCGTGGTCAGGCAGAAGGTACGGCGGTCCCCCGCCACGAGGGGCAGCAGCGAGAGCGCGGCCAGCGCGAGGCCGCCGATCGCGCACCAGCCGAGGAGCGGCTTGCGGTGCCGCGGGACGAACAGGTCGGCGACCAGGACGGCCAGGGCGACGACGGCAGTGATGGTGGGCGGTGCGACGGCGACCCAGTCGACGGACTGGACGAGGGAGGTCACGGAACTCATCACTTACCGCCTCCGAGGAGCTGCTGGACGGCCGGGTCGGTGAGGCCGAGGAGGGCCGCGGGCCACAGGCCGGCGAGGACGGTGAGCACGGCGAGGGGCGACCAGGCCGCGTATTCGTAGCGGGCCAGGTCGGGAATCACGGGGGCGGTACGGGTGGCTCCGGACTCCTCGGAGCCCGCGGTCCCGAGGGCTCCGGCCCCGCCGTCCTCCGCCGGTTCCTTGCCCCCCATGCACACCCGCCGTACGACGATCAGCAGGTACGCGGCGGTGAGGAGCGTGCCGAGGCCGGCCAGCGCCATGAAGGTGAGGAACGCGGGACGGCTGAGGCCCGCGGCAGGTTCGAACGCGCCGAACATGGCCAGCATCTCGCCCCAGAACCCGGCGAGCCCGGGCAGGCCGAGGGAGGCGATGGCGCCGAACGCCAGCAGGCCGCCGAAGCGCGGTGCGCGCCCGTACAGGGCGGCGCCGGCGCGGCCCGCGAGCCGGTCCAGGTCGGTGGTGCCGTACCGGTCCTTGAGGGCGCCGACCAGGAAGAAGAGGAGGCCGGTGATCAGGCCGTGCGCGATGTTGGCGAACAGCGCGCCGTTGACGCCGGTCGGTGTCATGGTCGCGATGCCGAGCAGCACGAAGCCCATGTGGCCGACCGAGCTGTACGCGATCAGCCGCTTGAGGTCGCCCTTCGCGCCGCGCCGGGCGAGCGCCAGGCACGCGAGCGAGCCGTAGACGATGCCGACGGCGGCGAAGGCGGCGAGGTACGGGGCGAAGGTGTGCATGCCGTCCGGCGCGATGGGCAGCGCGATGCGCACGAAGCCGTACGTCCCCATTTTCAGCAGGACGCCGGCCAGCAGCACCGAGCCGACGGTCGGGGCGGCGGTGTGCGCGTCGGGCAGCCAGCTGTGCAGGGGCCACATCGGTGCCTTGACGGCCAGTCCGATGCCGATCGCGAGCACCGCGAGCAGCTGGACGGTGTGGCTGAGCTGGGAGTTCGGGCCGTTGTCAGTGGCGAGTGCCACCATGTCGAACGTGCCGGACTTCAGGCCGACGAGCAGGAGGCCCAGCAGCATCACGACCGAGCCGAGGAGGGTGTAGAGGATGAACTTCCACGCCGCGTACGTCCGTTGCGCACCGCCCCAGCGGGCGATGAGGAAGTACATCGGGACGAGGACCATCTCGAAGGCGAGGAAGAACAGCACGAGGTCCAGGACGGCGAAGGTGGCGAGGGTGCCGGCCTCCAGGACCAGGAGCAGGGCCACGAACGCCTTGGGGGACGGGCCCGCGGGCAGGTGGAAGTAGCTGTAGAGCGCGCAGAGGAAGGTCAGCAGCGCGGTCAGGACGAGGAGGGGGAGTGAGATGCCGTCGATGCCGAGATGGATCCGGATGCCGAGCGCCTGGATCCAGCTGATGTCGGTGGTGGCCTGCATCCGGGCCGGGTGGTCGTGGTCGAATCCGACGGCGAGCGCGACGGCCGCGGCCAGCACGGCACCGGTGACGGTCACACCGTGGCGCAGTACGGCCTGGCCGGGGTCGCGGCCCTTGAGGCCGGGCGGGGCGGGGAGCAGAGCGGCGACCGCGCCCAGCAGGGGCAGGACGACGACGGCCGCGAGGAGAAGCTGCATAGCGGTGTGATTCACGGTCAGGCTCCCGTGCCCGTAGCGACGAGGACGACGGCGACGGCCAGGACGAACGAGCCCGCGAGCAGCGCGCCCAGGTAGGTCTGCACATTGCCGGTCTGGGCGCGGCGGACGGCGGCTCCCAGCCAGCGGGAGGCGGTGCCCGCGCCGTTGACGTACGTGTCGACGACCTCGCGGTCGAGGAAGCGCACGAGCCGGGCCGCGGCCCGCACCGGCCGGACGAACAGGGCGGTGTAGACGGCGTCGAGGTGGAAGCCGACGGCGGCGGGGCGGTGCAGCGGTCCCAGGAGGAGCCGGCCGGGGTCGGCGGGGTCCGGGGCGCCGGCGTTGTCGCCGTAAGCCGCGGCGTGGGTGGCGATGGCGCGCTCCTCGGAGTCCGCGGGGGCGGCGTCCGGGTCCACGGCGACCGCGCCGAGCGGGACGCGCGCCGCGAGAGCGGTGGTGTGCCGCCAGGCACCGTAGGTGACCAGGGCGCCGACGAGGGCGACGCCGGTGCCCAGGACGGAGGTGGTCAGGGTCGGGGTCAGCGAGCGGCCGTCGAACCAGTCGGGCAGGACGGGGGTGGCGAGGCCCAGCGCGAGGGTGGGGACGAACAGCACCCACAGCACGGTGTTCATGACGAGCGGCTGCTTGCCGTGGTCGGGAGCGGGTTCGGGGCCCTTGCCGTGGAAGGCCAGCAGCCACAGCCGGGCCGCGTACCCGGCGGTGAGGAGGGCGGTGAGCAGTCCGGCGAGCAGGACGGTCCAGCCCGCCGCGGCGGGGACGGCGGCGAGGGTGCCGGAGGCCGTCGGATGACCGGTGGCGGCGTGTTCGGCGGCGCCCAGGACGGCTTCCTTGGAGAAGAAGCCGGCGAACGGGGGGATGGCGGCCAGGGCGAGCAGCGCGACCGTCATCGTCCAGTAGGCGTCGGGGATGCGCCGGGCGAGGCCGCGCATCCGTGACATGGCGGCCAGCGAGTTGGTGCCGGCGGCGTGGATGACCACACCGGCGGCGAGGAAGAGCAGGGCCTTGAACGCGCCGTGCGACAGGAGGTGGAAGACGGCGGCGCCGCGGTCGCCGACGGCCAGGGCGCCGGTCATGTAGCCGAGCTGGCCGACCGTCGAATAGGCCAGGACGCGTTTGATGTCGTCCTGCGCCAGGGCGGCGAGACCGGAGCCGACCATGGTGACCGCGGCCATGACGGCGAGGACGACCATCGCGGTGGCGGACGCCGCGAAGACGGGGAGGAGACGGGCGACGAAGTAGACACCGGCGGCGACCATGGTGGCCGCGTGGATGAGCGCCGAGACCGGGGTCGGGCCGGCCATCGCGTCGGGCAGCCAGGTGTGCAGCGGGAACTGTGCGGACTTGCCCGCGACACCGGCCAGGAGCAGCAGCGCGATGAGCGTGGGGTGGTCCAGGCCGCCGACGGCCACGGTCTTGAGGATGCCGGTGATCCGGAACGTGCCGGCGTCGGCGGCGAGCGCGAAGATGCCGAAGAGAAAGGGGACGTCGCCCAGCTTCGTGACGAGGAACGCCTTGAGGGAGGCGGAGCGGGCGGCTTCGGTCTCCCAGTAGTGGCCGACCAGGAAGTACGAGCAGATGCCCATGATCTCCCAGCCCACCAGCAGCACCATGAGGTCGCCGGAGTAGACGACCAGCAGCATCGCGGCGGTGAAGAGGGAGACCAGGGCGGCGTAGGAGGGGTAGCGCGGGTCGTCGCGCAGGTAGCCGGTCGAGTAGAGCTGCACGCAGCAGGCGACGACGGCCACGAGGACGGCGACGAGGGCGGCGAAGCCGTCGATGTGCAGGGCGAGGTCGATGGGGACGGAGCCGGTCGGGGTGAGCCGGGTCGCGGCGTCCACCGGAGCCTTCCCCGCGCCCGCGCCGCCGCCCTGCGAGACGGCCACGACGACGGCCAGGGCGGCCGCGGCGACGGTCGGCAAGATGGCCAGCGGGCGCACGAAGCCAGGCGCCCGGCGGCCGAGGAGGAGGCCCGCGAGGGCCCCGAGGAAGGGGAGGAGGGGTACGAGTACGGCGGTGGTCGTGGTCGTCACGCGGCGGCCTCCGCCCGGTGGTCCGGCCGCGGCCGGCCGGGGGTGTCGTCGTTCGGGTCGCTGCCGTCGTCCGGGTCGCTGCCGTCCGGGCGCTCGGCGAGGTCGCGGAGGCGGTCCACGTCCGAGCTGCCGCGGTTGCGGTAGACGAGCAGGACGATCGCCAGGCCGATGCCGATCTCGGCGGCGGCCACGGCGATGGTGAAGAGGGTGAGGGCCTGGCCGGCGTGCAGCTTGTCGCGCAGCCACACGTCGAACGCCACCAGGTTCAGGTTGACGGCGTTGAGCATCAGCTCGACCGACATCAGGACGAGGATCGCGTTGCGGCGGGCGAGGACGCCGTACAGACCGACGCAGAACAGGAGGACGGCGAGGACGGCGGGATAGGCGAGATGCATCAGCCTTGGTCCTCTCTGAGACGTGCGCGGTCACCGGGCCGTTCGCGGGAGCCGGGCTGCTCACGGGAGCCGGACTGCTCACGAGGGCCGGACTGCTTGCCGGAGCCGGGCCGTTCGCTGCCGTCGGACCGCTCGCGGTCGTCGTTCTTGCGGGAGAGCACGATCGCGCCGACGAGGGCGGCGAGGAGGAGGACGGAGAGCGCTTCGAACGGCAGCACCCAGTACTGGAACAGGCTGCGCCCGGAGGCTTCGGTGGAGCCCTGGACCGCGCCGTCCAGGTCGATCCAGGTCGTACGGAACGCGTCCGTGACGACCCAGACGAGCGCGGCGGCGGAGGCGACGGCCACGATGAGCGCGGCCCAGCGGTTGCCCGAGTCGGCGTTCTCGGAGCGGCCGATGGGCGCCTTGGTGAGCATCAGTCCGAACAGGAGGAGCACGACGACGGACCCGACGTAGATCAGGACCTGCACCCAGGCGATGAACTCCGCGGTCAGCAGCAGGTACTCCACGGCGATACCGCCGAGGGCGACCACCAGCCACAGGGCGGCGTGCACCAGCTGCTTGGTGGTGACGGTGACCACGGCCGCGCCGAGGGTGACGAGGCCGACCAGGAGGAAGGCGATCTCGACCCCGGTCGGGGAGAGGAAACCGTGGCTTGCGGCGGCGAGCGTCACGCTTCCCCCTCCTGTTCCCGGGCGGCGTTCCGGGGCGCTTCCCCGGCCGCCTGCTGTTGGGCCGCGGCCCGCTCGGCCGCTTCCTGTGCGGCGAGTTTGTCGGCGGCCTTGCGGGCGGTCCCGAGTTCCTTGGGCTCCTCGGCCGCGGGGTCGAGGGCGGGCGGTTCCGGCACCGTCCACATCCATTCGCGGAGTTTGTCCCGCTCGTGGGTGAGGTTGTGGATGTCGGTCTCGGCGTACTCGAACTCCGGCGACCAGAACAGCGCGTCAAAAGGACACACCTCGATGCAGATACCGCAGTACATGCACAGAGAGAAGTCGATGGCGAAGCGGTCCAGCACGTTACGGCTGCGCTCGCGGCCGCCGGGTGCGGCGGGCGGCACCGTCTCCTTGTGGGAGTCGATGTAGATGCACCAGTCCGGGCACTCGCGCGCGCACAGCATGCAGACCGTGCAGTTCTCCTCGAACAGCCCGATCACGCCGCGGGTGCGCGGTGCCAGCTCGGGCTGGACCTCCGGGTACTGCTCGGTGACCGAACGCTTCGTCATCGTCCGAAGGGTCACGGCCAGCCCCTTGGCCAGACCGCTGCCGGGCCAGCCGGACTTCTTCTCCGGATTCTCCGGGGCCATTACGAGATCACCACCTTGACGACGCCGGTGAGGGCGATCTGGGCGAGGGCCAGCGGGATCAGCACCGTCCAGGCCAGCTTCTGCAGCTGGTCCTCACGCAGCCGCGGGTAGCTGACGCGCAGCCAGATCACGCCGAAGGCGAGGACCGCGGTCTTCAGCAGCATCCACAGCCAGCCGAGCCCGTCGGCGCCGAACGGTCCGTGCCAGCCGCCGAGGAAGAGTACGGAGGTCAGGGCGCACAGGACGAGGATGCCCGCGTACTCGGCGAGCAGGAACAGCGCGAAGCGCAGCCCGGTGTACTCGGTGTACGCACCGAAGATGATCTCGGAGTCGGCCACCGGCATGTCGAACGGCGGGCGCTGCAGTTCGGCCAGCCCGGCCGTGAAGAAGACCAGGCCGCCGACGATCTGCCACGGCACCCACCACCAGTGGAAGGCGTCCAGGATGCCGGGCAGCGAGAGCGTTCCGGCGGCCATCGCGACGGACGCCGCGGCGAGCAGCATCGGCAGTTCGTACGCGAGGAGCTGGGCGGCCGTACGCAATCCGCCGAGCAGCGAGAACTTGTTGGCCGACGCCCAGCCCGCCATCAGCGAGCCCAGGACGCCGACGCCCATCACGGCGAGGACGAAGAAGATACCCGCGTCCAGCGACTGCCCGACCACGTTGCCCGGGCCGAGCGGGATGGCGACCAGCACGAGCAGATACGGCAGGAGCGCGACGGCGGGCGCGAGCTGGAAGATCCGCCGGTCGGCACCGGCCGGCACGACGTCCTCCTTCTGCGCGAACTTCACACCGTCGGCGACCAGCTGCGCCCAGCCGTGGAAGCCACCCGCGTACATGGGGCCGAGGCGGCCCTGCATATGGGCCATGACCTTGTGCTCGGTCTGGCCGATGACCAGCGGGAAGACCAGGAAGGCGACGAAGACGGCGATCAGGCGCAGGGCGATGTCGAGGGCGTCGCTCATGGTCTGGTCCCGCCTTCTTCCGCTGCGTCGCTGGGGCCGGGGGTGTCGTGGGGGCCGTCGCCGTCGCCGGTGCCCGTGCCGTCGCCGGTGCCCGTGCCGGTGCCGTCGTCGGTGCTGGGCGGCTCGGGTTTTTCTTCGGGGGCGGGTGCGGCTTCGGGCGCGGGAACCGCTTCCGGTGCGGCTTCGGCAGCGCGCTTCTCACCGGCCTTCGGCTCGTCCTCGAACGCGGGGCGGGCGTGGTGCCAGGGGGCGTCCGAGGAGCCCGTGGCGGCGGGCGCCTGACCGGACTGCTGATCGGGCGATCGACCGGCCTGCTGGCCGGACGTCTGATCGGACGCCTGATCGGCCGTCTGATCGGACGTCGGGTCTGCCTGCTGACCGGTCGGCTGCTGGCTGGCCGAGCCCTGGCTGGCGCTGCGCGTCCGGCGGGCAGGGCGTTCCGGCCGGGCGGCCGGAGCCGGGGCCGGGGCGGCAGTCGGGGCGGCAGTCGGAGTTCCGGCGGCGGCGGCCGCCTCCGTGGCCGGTGTCTGCGCGCTGTCCGCAGCGCTCTGCTGGCTCGCCGAGCCCGCGCCCGCCGTACGCGTGCGGCGGACAGGCCGCTCCCCCGCCGCCCCACCGGCCGCACGGGCACCGGCCGCGCGCGCGCCACGGGCGGGCCTGGCCGGGGCAGGCGGCAGCTGGCCCTTCAGCGGTCCCCACTCGTTCGGGTCGGGCACGCCGGGCGGCAGCATCTGGCGGCGCTTGGGCCCGCCGTGCTCGGACTCTCCCGGCTCCTTCGCACCCGGCCACGCCTTGGCGACCCGTGCGGCGAGCACGAAGTCCTTACGCAGCGGGTGGCCCTCGAAGTTCTCGGGGAGCAGGAGGGGCTCCAGGTACGGGTGGCCGGTGAAGTCCACGCCGAACATCTCGTGCGTCTCCCGCTCGTGCCAGCCGGCACCCGCGTACACCTCGGTGGCGGTGGGCAGTACGGCCGCCTCGTGCGGGACGGTGGTGCGCAGCACCAGGCGCCGTACGCGGCCGGGCCGGGCGATGTCGGCGAGGTGGGCGCAGACGCGGAAGCCGGTGCCGGGCTCGTCGACCGCGCTCAGCCAGTCGAAGTAGCTGCATCCGAGGTCGTCGCGGGCGGCGGTGAGCGCCGGGATCCAGGCCTCGGCGGGTACATCGACGGTCAGCAGGTCGTACGCCTCGTCGGCGGTCGCGCCGGGACCGAAGATCCCGGTGGCGGAACCGGGCAGCCACCCGACGGGCGGCGCCTCGGCGGGCTCGGACGGCTCGGCGGGCTCGGACGGCGGCCGGGCGGCGTCGGCCGCGTCTGCGGGCGCGTCCTCGGACGACGGGACCGGAGGCTGTTCGTCGCTCACTGGTCCCCCGCTCCCTTCGGCTTCCCGCCACCGGCGTCGGTCGCGTCCCCGGACGCCTCGCCACCGGCCGGCACGGCCCCGGACGCCGCAGCCCCGGACGCGTCGGACCCGGACGCGTCGGACCCGGGCGCATCAGCCCCGGCCCCCGCCTCCGCCGACGCCCCCGGCGTGGGCGGCGTCACCAGCCCGCTGCGCAACGCGGCAGCCGACGGCCCGGAAGGCACGTCGCCGTTGCCCGCGGCACCGTTGCCCGCGGCCCCGTACCGCTCGCCCAGCGACTCGCGGGCGATCTTCTCCTGAAGCTTGAGGATGCCCTGGAGCAACGCCTCGGGCCGGGGCGGGCAGCCCGGTACGTACACGTCGACCGGGATGATCTGGTCGACGCCCTTGGTGACCGCGTACGAGTCCCAGTAAGGCCCCCCGCAGTTCGAACAGGCTCCAAAGGAGATGACGTACTTCGGTTCCGGCATCTGCTCGTAGAGCCGTTTGACCGCGGGCGCCATCTTGTCCGTCACCGTGCCGGAGACGATCATGAGGTCCGCCTGCCGGGGGCCCGGTGCGAACGGGATCACGCCCAGCCGGATGAAGTCGTGCCGCGCCATCGACGCGGCGATGAACTCGATCGCGCAGCAGGCGAGCCCGAAGTTGAAGACCCACAGGCTGTAGCGGCGGCCCCAGTTGAGGACCACCTTCATGGGTTCGGGAGCCAAGCGGGCGAGCGGGCCCAGCTTGCGTCGTTCGACGGTGCCGCCGGCGGACACGACGGGCAGTTCGGTGCCCGTCGCGGTGGCCGGCTTCGCGTTCGTCACGTCCATTCCAGGACGCCCTTCTTCCATGCGTAGAGCAGGCCGACGGCGAGGAAGCCGAGGAAGATGAACATCTCCACCAGCGTGACGCCGCCGAAACCGGGGGCGGCGAAGACCGTCGCCCAGGGGAACAGGAAGATCGAGTCGACGGCGAAGATCACGTAGAGGAAGGCGTAGACGTAGTAGCGGACCTGGGTGTGTGCCCAGTCCTCGCCCACCGGGTCCACGCCGCATTCGTAGGTGAGCAGTTTCTCCGGGGTGGGCACCACGGGCCGCAGCAGCCGCCCGGCACCGAAGGCCACGGCCACGAAGAGCACTCCGATCACGGCGATGAGCCCGACGACCGAGTACCCCTGGAAATAGTCCGCGGCAAGGCTGGTGCGTACGGTCGCGTCCGGCACGTCCGCCCTCGCTCCCTGACTGCTCTTGTTCAACGACTTCGACGATCTGTACGCACGGGAGTCTAGGCCCTGGCCCGCCCCAGGTGAGCAGTCGCGTCACCTGGCGGGCAGCTATGGCCCGACTTCGCCCCACCTGGCCCCTTCCCCATGGGCCCCTCACAGGTCCCGGCGGGACCGCACACGTCCCCCGTGGCACCGCGCGCGACGGCTCAGCCTTCGCGCTGCCGGCCCGGCCCGCGCGAGACCGCGCGGTCCATCACCTCGGCGGCCAGTCGCGCCGCCGCCTCCCGCGTCCGTTCGCCCAGCAGCTCCGTACGGACGGCACCGCCGCCGGCCAGATGCCGGTCGTACGGCAGCGGAAGCACCGCCGCGCCGCCCGCCCCCAGGTGCTCGACGGCCTTGCGTACGTCGATGCCCCCGTCGGGTGACGTGTGGTTGAGCACGACGACGGCGGTCGGCAGCAGCCCGCGGTGCACCCCGCCCATCCACTCCAGTACGGACTTGGTCGCCCGTACGCCCTCCACGGTCGCCGGCGTCACCAGGACCCGCGCCTGAGTGGTGACCAGCGCGGTACGCGCCACCTCGGCCGGCAGCGTCTCGCAGTCCACGACCGTGGTCGCGAAATGGCGGCGCAGCGAGGTCATGACGATGCGGTAGGTGTCGACGTCCAGCCGCGTACCGATCGAGCCCTGGCTGCCGGGCAGCAGCCAGCCGCCGCCCGTGAACGGCAGGAGGTAACCGGTCAGGTCGGTGATCAGCATGGACGGGTCGACGATCTGCGCCAGATCGGTGCCGGACCAGCGCACCTCCCGTACGCCCAGCCGGTGCGGCAGCGTGCCCAGCGCCGGGTCGGCCTCCACCGCGAGCACCGGGTCCGCGCGGTAGTGCGCGTACGTGAGGGCCAGCAGGGCGGCGACCGTGGACTTGCCCGCGCCGCCGCGGATGCTGGAGACGGCCAGCTGGCGGCCGGTGGTCACGGGCTGCTGGATGGCGTGCGCGGCACGTGTGACGGCCTCGGTCTCGGCCGCCGCGGAGGAGGCGAACACCCGCCGCAGCGCCCGCCCGGCCCTACGGGCGACGGTCTCGCCGTGCCGGGGCTTGGCCTGCACACCGTCGAACTCGGGCGGCAGGACGGGGACGGAGACGGGGGTGGGGGTGGAGGGGTGGACGGGGGTGGGGGTGGCCGGGTTCATGGGGCCGACCGGACCGGTCGGACCGAAATGGCCGGCCGGACGGGCCGGTATGACGGGCACGGCGGGTACGGGTACGGACGCGACCCCTGGCGCGAAACCGGTCGCGGACCGCGCCTCGGGCAACGGCTTGGACAGCGGCACGGGCGCCGCAGGTACGACACCGGGCATCCCCTTCGGAGCCGTCGGCACCGCCCCGCCACCCACGGCACCGCCTCCCGGCATCGCGCCGCCGCCCGCCCCCGGCGCGTACCCAGGCATCGGCGGCACCATCGGCCCCGTCTGCCCAGACTGCCCCTCCTGTCCTGCCTGACCCACCTGACCCGTAACCGGCTGTCCCGACTCCCCCGGCCACCCTGACTGCCCCGACTGTCCTGGCTGCCCCGAATGCCCTGACTGCCCCGTCTGTCCCGACATGAACCCTCCGCCGCCCCTTCTGGTCGGACTGATCGCTCCGGCCGGCCGTCGCGGCCGCTCATTTTCGTCGACCCGGCCGGTCCTTCGCGGCCGGCCGGCTGGTCAGAACATGTCCGGCAGACCGCCGTACACCCCGAACGCCCCGGCGGCGACCGGAATCAGTGCCACCACGCTCACCAGCTCGGCCAGGTTCATCAGGCGACGCACCCGCAGCCGTACGCGCTCCGGCGGCCGCACCGCGAGGGCGGCGAGCGGGAGCGCCATCAGCAGGCACGACACGGTCAGCGCGGCGGCCGGGTTCCCGCCGTCGGAACCCCACAGCAGGACGAGCCGTACGCAGACCACCGCACCGGCCACCAGCAGCGCCACGACCTCCAGGACCAGCGGGTAGGCCCGCGCCCGCGAGAACAGCACGACGCTCAGCAGCACCGCGGCCGCCACCGCCCAGCCGTCCGCCGAACCGGACGCGTCCCCGGCGCCGCCGACGGCCAGCACCCCGGCCGCCCCGGCCGAGCCGGCCGCGGTGACGGCGGCCGGGAGGAGCCCGCGGTGGGTGGCGCCCAGCGCCGCCGCGGCCCGGTACCTGCTGACCGGCGCGCCTCCGGAGTGGTGGTCGCCCAGACGCGTCAGCCCCGCCGACGCCAGCGCGAGCCGCGGCAGATGGCCCAGGATGAGGACCGAGACCACGCCCAGCGCGACACCCGTACGGGCCGGGTCGGCGACCGCCAGCCCGATCTCCCACACTCCGACCGCGACCGCGACGGCCGCCGCTCCGACGAGTCCGCCCCGCCCCAGGCCCGTACAGAGCCCGAGCAGCGCGAGGACGACCGCCACCGTCAGCCCGGCAGCGGCCAGGCGCGCGGCGCCGCCCGATGTCGCGCCCCAGGAGGCGAACACGCCGAGCGTCCCGCCCACCAGGAGCAGTGCGGTGCCCAGCGCCTTCCTGGACGGCAGGAGGCCGGCCGCCGCCGAACCGGCTCCGGCCGCGGCCACCGCCGCCAGGCCGAGCCACAGTCCGGCCCGGTCGAGCCCGTACCGGCCGCCTGCGAACAGGCCGATGACGACCGCGAGCAGTACAGCGGCCACGGTCGCCGCCCGCGTCCTGCTCCGCTCGTCCCATTGCCAGACGTACCCGCCGCGGCCGTCGTATCCCTCGCGGCCCTCGTAGCCCTCATGCCTCGTGCGGCCCTCACGGCTCTCGTAGCCCTCACGGCCCACGCGGCCGCCGCGTTCGGCATGTCCGCTCAGGCCGCCGGCCGTATCGCCCGCTCCGCCCTGCCCGGCCGAGGGAGCGGGCGCGCCGGGATCCCGTACCAGGCGTACGACCGACCCGTCCGCCACCTGCGCGGAGGCGAGCGTCTCGCTCCGCGCGAGCACGGCTCCGCCCGCTGTCACCAGACGGCACGTCAGCGGCTCGTGCGCCGTCCGGTCGCCGGCCGTCCGCAGGATCTCGGGCAGCAGCGTGCCGATCGGCTCGTGGGCGGGCAGGACCAGGTCGACCCGCCGCCGTTCGCCCGCCAGTACCAGCCGTCGCAACGTCACCCGCTGCCCGGCTTCAGCGTTCACCATGCCGACCACGCCCCCGTACTAGAACCGGATTCCCGTACTGGAACCGGAATCCACCCCACCGCACCGCACCGCGACACGATACGACTCGCCTCCCCCGCCCCGGAACCACCTGCCGCCGGGCACCCGCCCCGGCACCTGCCCGGGGAGCCCGCCTCGGGCCAGCCGCCTCCCGGCCACCCGCCCTCGGCTGCCCCCGCAGCTCCTGACCCGCGTCTACACGCGCTTGACCACCACGGTGCCGGCCACCTTGTCGTGCAAGCACTGCCGGAACGGTTCGTCCCAGCAGCACCACAGCACGTTGAGCAGCCCCAGGAACGGCACGAACCCCATCGGGAACACCACCGCCCAACGTCCCACCGCCTGCCCGAAGGACAGGTCGGCCCCGTCGTTCAGCCGGGCGATCCGCAGGCCGCAGATCCGCTTGCCGAACGTGGCGCCGTACTTCCAGTTCATGAACGGTTCGTAGAACAGCGCCGCGACGACGCCGACGATCCCGGCCAGGGCCGTCGGTATGCCCGCTCCGGCACCGCGCGGCAGCAGGGCCTGGATGATGCCGACCACCACGAGGACGACGATGACCGCGGCGGTCTGGAAGAGCCCGTCCAGTGCGCGCGCGCCGAGCCGCGCCCCCCGGCCTGCCAGCATGCCTATGGGCGGCCCGCCCGCCTGCGGTGTTCCGTACGGGGGGTGGCCCGGCTGTCCCGGCGCGCCGTATCCAGGCGCCCCGTATCCAGGTGCCCCGTATCCAGGTGCTCCGTACCCCGGCGCGCCGTATCCGGGGGCCTGCCCCTGCCCGTACGCCTCGTGGGGCGGCTGCTGCCCGTAGGGCGGTTGTTGTCCGTTCGGTGCCTGCTGTCCGTAGGGGGGCTGCTGTCCGTACGGCCCCTGTTGTCCGTAGGGCGGCTGCTGCCCGTACGGTCCCTGCTGGTGCTCACTCATGTCGGAGATCCAAGCTGTCGCGCCCGCCTTCGCACAAGCCGCGCCCGATGTGGCCGCCGTGGTCCGGGGTGGCGGGGTGAGGAAAACCCCACCCCCGAGCACCGATGTCCCCCATGGTCGCCACGGGTGGCGACCGGCAAGCTAGGGCGTATGACCGCACGTTCCGCTCACGATCGACGCCACGATCACCTTTCCGGAGGGACCGCCCCGGTGCCGGGCACCGCCGGTCACGGCCACCGGCACGGCGACGGCGATCCCCTGCCGCCGCCGCGGGCCGCGCTGGCCCCCGCGACCTGGCGGGAGGTCGCCCACCTCCTGACCGACTTCCCGCTGGGCGTCCTGGCCTTCGCCGTACTGACCGTCTGGCTGGTGGCGGGCATCGGGCTGTCCGTCACCGTCGTGGGACTGCCGCTGCTCGCGGTGGGGCTGATGGTCTGCCGTCAGTACGGGAAGCTGGAGCGCGCCCGCGCACGGTGTCTGCTGGGTGTGCGGGTGGACGAGCCCAGCCCGCTGCACACGGCGGGGAACGGTTTCTTCACCTGGCTGTGGCTGCGCCTGAAGGACCCGGTCGGGTGGCGGCACGCGCTGTACGCGTTCATCCGGCTGCCGTGGTCGATCCTGACCTTTCCGCTGACGATCGTCACGCTCCTGCTGCTCTGGCCCGCTCTGCCCTGGATCGCGCGCGGACTGACCAACGTGGACCGGATGATGGTGCGCGGCCTGCTGTCGCCCTCCGACGAACTGGAGCGGCGGATCGCCGAGCTGAAGACGGACCGCGCGACGGTCTCCGACACCGCCGCCGCCGACCTGCGCCGGATCGAACGTGACCTGCACGACGGGGCGCAGGCCCGGCTCGTGGCCCTGGCCATGGGCCTCGGCCTGGCCAAGGAGAAGCTGCTGGAGGACCCGGACGCGGCGGCCCAGATGGTCGACGAGGCGCACGGCGAGGTGAAGCTCGCCCTCCAGGAGCTGCGCGACCTCGCGCGCGGCATCCACCCGGCGATCCTCACGGACCGCGGACTGGGCCCGGCCCTCACCTCGCTGGCGGGTCGCTGCACGGTGCCCGTCACGGTGGACGTGGACATAGCGCAGCGGCCTGCGCCGGCCATCGAGGGCATCGCCTACTTCACCGTCTCCGAACTGCTCCAGAACGTCTCCAAGCACAGTGGCGCGCGGGCGGCGCAGGTGGAGCTGTGGCGCGCCCAGGACCGGCTGCTGATCCAGGTCCAGGACGACGGGCGGGGCGGTGCGCGGTTGGACGGCGGCAGCGGGATGGCCGGGCTCGCGGAGCGGCTGGGGTCGGTGGACGGGCTGTTCGTCCTCGATTCACCGGCCGGCGGACCGACGCGGGTGACGGCCGAGCTGCCGTGGCGGGGCCGGGAGGGGGAAGAGGACGGCCGCCGGGCCGTCGGCAAAGGCGCGGGTCAGGGGGCGACGGCGCGCGGCGGTGGGAAGGCGCGCGGACGGGGCAAGCAGGGGCGGGGCTAGCGGGAGCGGGGCTAGCAGGAACAGGAGCGGGGCTAGCAGGAACAGGGGAACGGAGGGACCGCGCCTCCGCCCGCCGAGGGGGGTGGGGAAAACCCCAGGGTGAAGACTGCGCTTTCCCTCATGGTGCGGAAGGCGCCGAGCGCGGAGTCTGGAGGTGGTCGACAGAGCCGGACGCAGCGGATCCGTCGACGCGGCAGCAGCTGGACGCTGCCGGAGGCAGCACGGCGCCGGCAGCAGGCCGACCCGGACCTGGCAGAACGGACGACGCGACCATGGACACCGCCTACGGACCCCACTCCCCCTCACCAGCAGCCTCGCGCGTGCCCATGGCGTTGCGAGCCCCGTTCGCGGGCCGTACCTGGCGGGAGTTCCTCTACCTCCTCCTGAGCCTCCCGGTGGCCTGCGTCATGTTCAGCTACGCCGTCACCATGATCTCGGTCGGTGCGGGCCTGCTGATCACGTTCCTGGGCATACCGGTGCTCGCGGCCGGACTGATCGGCTGCCGGGGGTTCGGAAACCTGGAGCGTGTCCGGGCGCGCGCCCTGCTGGATCTGGACGTGGAGCACCCGGCACCGGTGCGTGCCGCCAAGCCGGGGGTGATGAGCTGGGTCTGCGCGGTGCTCAAGAGCGGCGTCTCCTGGCGCCATCTCCTGTACTCGATACTCCACTTCCCCTGGGCGGCCTTCGCCTTCGTCTTCGCGGTGACGTTCTGGACGGTGGCCTGGTCCCTGTTCCTCTACCCGCTGTGGCAGTGGACGTTCCCCGCCTACCTCGACCAGCCGGGCATCCAGCTGTGGGGCAACGGCCGGGGAGACGGCCTCTACCTGGACTCCCCGACCGGCATGGCGACAGCCAGCGGACTCGGCCTGCTGCTGGTCCTGGCCGGACCGTGGGTCATACGCGGCCTGACGCACGTGGACCGCGTCCTGGTGCACGGACTGCTCGGTCCCTCCCTGCTCGCCACGCGCGTCTCGGAGCTGGAGACGGACCGCGGGGTGGTCGTGGACACCGCCGCCGCCGACCTGCGGCGTATCGAGCGGGACCTGCACGACGGCGCGCAGGCCCGGCTGGTGTCGCTGGCGATGGACCTGGGCCTGGCGAAGGAGAAGCTGGCGCAGGACCCGGAGGCCGCCGCGAAGATGGTGGGCGAGGCCCACGGCGAGGTGAAGATCGCCCTCCAGGAGCTGCGGGACCTCGCGCGCGGCATCCACCCGGCGATCCTCACGGACCGCGGGCTGGGCCCGGCCCTCACCTCGCTGGCGGGTCGCTGCACGGTACCGGTCAAGGTCTCCGTGGACCTCGGCCACCGCCCCGCCGCCGCCATCGAAGGCATCGCCTACTTCACCGTCTCCGAACTGCTCCAGAACGTCTCCAAGCACGCCCGGGCGAGCAGCGCCTCCGTGGACGTGTGGCAGGTGGCGGACCGGCTCATGGTGCTCGTCGCGGACGACGGGCAGGGGGGCGCGAGCACGGGGACCGGCAGCGGGCTGGCGGGCCTGGCCGAGCGGCTCAGCGCGGTCGACGGCCTCCTGGTCGTCGACTCCCCTCCGGGCGGCCCGACCACCATCACGGCGGACCTCCCCTGGCGCGCCTGACCCGGCCGCCCGGACCAGGCCGGGCCGGGCTGACCGTTCCACCTGCCCGCGCCCGGTCCACCTGAGTGGTCCGGGCGGTTCGGTCGGCCTGGGCAGCCCGACAGCCCGACAGCCCGACAGCCCGGCAGCCCGGCAGCCCGGCAGCCCGGCAGCCCGGACCGCAACTCGCCCCGGCCTTCAACCGCTCCCCCTCTCCTCCCCTCCCACCCCGTCCGGAATGGCATCCGTCACCGCCCGCCCCATCCGACGCAGCCCCTGGCCGATCCCGAATGACGCCCCGTCCCGTCCGGAGTCCCACCCGTCGATTCGGGGCGGCTGGGGGCGGCCGGGATCGGATGCTGGGATGCTGGGGGCGCAGCAGGGTGGGGACATATCAAGACGTGGGGGCGGGAAGAGTCGTGGAGGACAGGGTGCGGGTGGTCATCGCCGAGGACTCGGTGCTGCTTCGGGAGGGCCTGACCCGGTTGCTCACCGACCGTGGGCACGACGTCGTGGCGGGGGTGGGTGACGCCGAGGCGTTGCTCAAGGTCATCGGGGAGCTGGCGGCCGAGGACGAGCTGCCGGACGTGGTGGTGGCGGACGTACGGATGCCGCCGACGCACACGGACGAGGGGGTGCGGGCCGCGATCCGGCTGCGGCGCGATAACCCGGGGCTGGGGGTGCTGGTGCTGTCGCAGTACGTGGAGGAGCAGTACGCGACGGAATTGCTCGCGGGATCCAGTCACGGCGTCGGCTATCTCCTCAAGGACCGGGTAGCCGAAGTGCGGGAGTTCGTCGACGCGGTGGTCCGGGTCGCCGAGGGGGGCACCGCGCTGGACCCCGAAGTGGTCGCGCAGCTGCTCGGCCGCAGCCGTAAGCAGGACGTGCTGGCGAACCTCACGCCGCGGGAGCGGGAGGTCCTGGGGCTGATGGCCGAGGGGCGGACGAACTCCGCGATCGCACGGCAGCTGGTGGTGAGCGACGGTGCGGTGGAGAAGCACGTCAGCAACATTTTCCTCAAGCTGGGCCTGTCGCCGAGTGACGGGGATCACCGCCGGGTGCTGGCCGTCCTGCGGTATCTCGGTTCCTGAGAATCCGACACGCTGTCGGTCACGCAGGCTGCGGGCGGCCCCGGGGGGTGGCCGGGACCTGAGGAGTAGAACCAAAGGCCTAGGCGCGAGCGTCTTGGAGAAGGGGGCCGGGGGGCGGTTGTTTCATGACAATTCCTGACAGAGTGCTGTCTCATGTCCACGTCCATCATGTGATCGGCCCAGGGAAGGCGACCCTTACCCACGTACGATGTTCGTGGGACGACCGGTCGGCACGACGAGTCCCGAGCCACCGCCCCGAGGGAGGTCCGAAGCAGTGACCAGCCAGGTCAGCAGCCAAGCCGAGCAGGCCGACGGAGCGCTCACCCGGGAGCCGCAGGCTCCCGGGACCGGCGCCGACGGCGGGAAGAACGGCGGTACACACGGCGGTACAGACGGCGGTAAAAACGGCGGTAAAGAGGTACGTCGCCTGGACCGGGTGATCATCCGGTTCGCGGGCGACTCCGGTGACGGTATGCAGCTCACGGGCGACCGGTTCACCTCCGAGACGGCGACCTTCGGCAACGACCTGTCGACGCTGCCGAACTTCCCCGCCGAGATCCGGGCCCCCGCCGGCACCCTGCCGGGCGTCTCCAGCTTCCAGCTGCATTTCGCGGACCACGACATCCTCACCCCCGGCGACGCGCCCAACGTCCTGGTGGCGATGAACCCGGCCGCGCTGAAGGCGAACCTGGCGGACGTGCCGCGCGGCGCGGAGATCATCGTCAACACGGACGAGTTCACCAAGCGGCCGATGGCGAAGGTGGGCTACGACGTCAGCCCGCTGGAGGACGGGTCGCTGGAGGCGTACAACGTCCACCCGGTGCCGCTGACGACGCTGACGATCGAGGCGCTCAAGGAGTTCGGGCTCTCCCGCAAGGAGGCCGAGCGCTCCAAGAACATGTTCGCGCTGGGTCTGCTGTCGTGGATGTACCACCGGCCGACCGAGGGCACCGAAGCGTTCCTGCGGCAGAAGTTCGCCAAGAAGCCGGACATCGCCGAGGCGAACGTCGCCGCCTTCCGCGCGGGCTGGAACTTCGGCGAGACCACCGAGGACTTCGCGGTCTCCTACGAGGTCGCGCCGGCCACCCAGGCGTTCCCGACGGGGACGTACCGCAACATCTCCGGCAACCTGGCCCTGTCGTACGGCCTGATCGCCGCCGGGCAGCAGGCCGACCTGCCGCTCTACCTCGGCTCGTACCCGATCACGCCGGCCTCGGACATCCTGCACGAGCTGAGCAAGCACAAGAACTTCGGCGTGCGGACCTTCCAGGCCGAGGACGAGATCGCCGGCATCGGCGCGGCACTGGGCGCCGCCTTCGGCGGTGCGCTCGCGGTGACCACCACCTCGGGCCCCGGTGTGGCGCTGAAGTCGGAGACCATCGGACTCGCGGTCTCCCTCGAACTCCCGCTGGTCATCGTGGACATCCAGCGCGGCGGCCCGTCCACCGGCCTGCCCACCAAGACCGAGCAGGCCGACCTGCTCCAGGCGATGTACGGGCGCAACGGCGAGGCGCCGGTGCCGATCGTGGCGCCGAAGACGCCGGCCGACTGTTTCGACGCGGCGCTGGACGCGGCGCGCATCGCGCTGACGTACCGTACGCCGGTCTTCCTGCTGTCCGACGGCTACCTGGCCAACGGTTCCGAGCCGTGGCGCATCCCGGAGGTCGACGAACTGCCCGACCTGCGGGTGCAGTTCGCCTCCGGCGCGAACCACACGCTGGCGGACGGCACCGAGGTGTTCTGGCCGTACAAGCGCGACGAGCAGACCCTCGCCCGCCCGTGGGCGGTGCCCGGCACGCCCGGTCTGGAGCACCGGATCGGCGGCATCGAGAAGCAGGACGGCACGGGCAACATCTCCTACGACCCGGCCAACCACAACTTCATGGTGCGCACCCGCCAGGCGAAGATCGACGGCATCGAGGTCCCGGACCTGGAGGTCGACGACCCGACGGTGGAGGCGGCCGTCCACGACGGACAGGGTGCCGCCGCCGCGCAGGGCGCCGACACCCTCGTGCTGGGCTGGGGCTCGACGTACGGGCCGATCACCGCGGCCGTCCGGCGCGTGCGGCGGGACGGCGGGCGGGTGGCACAGGCCCATCTGCGCCATCTCAACCCCTTCCCGCGGAATCTCGGCGCGGTGCTGGCGCGTTACGACAAGGTGGTCGTACCGGAGATGAACCTCGGCCAGCTCGCGACACTGCTGCGGGCGAAGTACCTCGTCGACGCCCGCTCCTACACCCAGGTCAGCGGAATGCCGTTCAAGGCCGAGCAGCTTGCGGAGGTCTTTAAGGAGGCCATCAATGACTGAGACGATCGCGGAGGGGACCTCGTCGATCGAGGCGCTTTCGCTGGTGCCCAAGGCCGAGGCCAAGCAGTCCATGAAGGACTTCAAGTCCGACCAGGAAGTGCGCTGGTGCCCCGGCTGCGGTGATTACGCGGTTCTCGCCGCCGTGCAGGGCTTCATGCCCGAGCTCGGTCTGGCGAAGGAGAACATCGTCTTCGTCTCGGGCATCGGCTGCTCGTCCCGGTTCCCGTACTACATGAACACGTACGGGATGCACTCCATCCACGGCCGCGCCCCGGCCATCGCCTCCGGCCTGGCCTCCTCGCGCCGTGACCTGTCGGTGTGGGTCGTCACCGGTGACGGCGACGCGCTGTCCATCGGCGGCAACCACCTGATCCACGCGCTGCGCCGCAACGTCAACCTCAAGATCCTGCTGTTCAACAACCGGATCTACGGCCTGACCAAGGGCCAGTACAGCCCCACCTCCGAGGTCGGCAAGATCACGAAGTCGACCCCGATGGGCTCGCTGGACGCGCCCTTCAACCCGGTGTCGCTGGCCATCGGCGCCGAGGCGTCCTTCGTGGCCCGCACGGTCGACTCCGACCGCAAGCACCTGACCGGCGTGCTGCGCGCGGCCGCCGCCCACCCGGGCACGGCGCTGGTGGAGATCTACCAGAACTGCAACATCTTCAACGACGGCGCCTTCGAGGTCCTCAAGGACAAGCAGCAGGCCGAGGAAGCCGTGATCCGTCTGGAGCACGGGCAGCCGATCCGCTTCGGCGCGCTCGCCGAGGACGGCCTCGGTTCCAAGGGCGTGGTGCGGGATCCGGCCACCGGTGACCTGAAGGTCGTCGACGTGGCGACGGTGGGCGCGGACGCCGTGCTGGTCCACGACGCGCACCAGGCCTCGCCGACCACCGCGTTCGCCCTGTCCCGCCTCGCCGACCCGGACACGCTGCACCACACCCCCATCGGTGTGCTGCGCAACGTGGACCGCCCGGTGTACGACACGCTCATGGGTGAGCAGTTGGACACCGCCATCGAGCAGAAGGGCAAGGGCGATCTGGCCTCCCTGCTGGCCGGCAACGACACCTGGACGGTGGTCGGCTGAACCGCCGGTCACGGGCTTTCCGGTGCCCGTACGGAGCGTCTTCGGACGTCCCGTACGGGCACCGTCGTTTTCGTCCGCCGCGCACCGCCACCCGTCATGACCGTATCCCGGTACGGACATGACAGCCGGGCCGTCCGGCGTTACCTTCAGAACGCGACCCGCGCCACCGTCGGCGCAGATGGAGCAGCATTCCTCCGGAGGGCCCCTTGCAACCCCAGAATGAACAGCGCACTGGACTCGTCTACGGCACGGCCGCGTACGTGGTGTGGGGCCTGCTCCCGCTGTACTGGCACCTGCTCGGCGACCTGGCCCCCACCGAGATCCTGGCCCACCGGATGGTGTGGTCGCTGCCGGTCGCCGTCGTGATCCTGGCCGCGATACGCCGCTGGTCCTGGGTGCGGGAGCTGGTGCGGCAGCCCAAGCGGCTCGGCATGGTGCTGGTCTGCGCCGCGGTCATCTCCGTCAACTGGTTCCTGTACATCTGGGCGGTCAACGCCGGGCACGTGCTCGAAGCCAGCCTGGGCTACTTCATCAACCCGCTGGTCAGCATCGCCTTCGGTGTACTGGTGCTGCGTGAGCGGCTGCGGCCGCTGCAGTGGGCGGCCGTGGGCGTCGGTGCCGCCGCGGTGGTCGTGATGGCGGTGGCGTACGGCAAGGTGCCCTGGATCTCCCTGGCGCTGGCCCTCACGTTCGCCACGTACGGCCTGGTGAAGAAGGGCGTGAAGCTGGGCGGCATCGAGGGCTTCAGCGCCGAGACGGCGATGCAGTTCCTGCCTGCGCTCGGCATCCTGGCCTTCCTCGGCGCGCGCGGCGAGTCCGGGTTCCTGACCGGCGGAGTGGGGCAGACGCTGCTGCTCATGGGCTGTGGCGTGGCCACCGCGCTGCCGCTGATCGCCTTCGGCGCGGCGGCGGTGCGGCTGCCGCTGACCGTGCTCGGGATGCTCCAGTACCTCGCGCCGACCTTCCAGTTCGCGCTGGGCCTGCTGGTCTTCCACGAGGAGATGCCGGTGGAGCGCTGGGCGGGCTTCGGTCTCGTCTGGCTGGCGCTGGTGATGCTGACGTACGACGCGGCGCGCGCCGCCCGTTCCGCGCGTACGGCGCTGGCCACGGCCCGGAAGACGGCCCGGGAAGTGGTCGGGGAGACGGCCGCGGCCCTGACCCCGGCCACCGCGGCGCAGGCCCCGCAGCCCTCCCAGACGGCCGCCGCACGGCCCGCCCCGGCAGCCACCCCCGAACTCGCCCCGGCAGCCACCTCCGAACCCGTCCCGGAGCTGGGTGCCGCCAAGCGCTGATCCGCCGCAGAACGATATGCGGGTCGGGGTGTCCGGATTCCGCCTTGCCAGCGGAGCGCGGCGCACCGAGCATCAGCTTCGCGCCATGCACGGTCCGTTCACTCCACGTTCGGAATCCGGAGACCCCTCATGTCATGGAATGCCGCAAGGCCCTGCGCGACCAGGCGTTTTCGAAGATCTGGCCGCGGCGGCGGCCCTCGTCCCGGCGGCCTCGGGCTGACTGCCGCCGGTGCCGTACTCGGCCTGATCGTTGCGATACCCGGGGCGGCCGGTACGGCCACCGCCGCGCCTGCCGCCGCCCGCTCCGCCGCCCCCGCCGTCAGCACCGCCGCCGCCCCCGACCTGCCGGTGGCCAACGTCAAAGCGCACCTGAGCCAGCTCCAGTCGATCGCCACCGCCAACGGCGGCAACCGGGCCCACGGCCGGCCCGGCTACCGGGCCTCGCTCGACTACATCAAGGGCAAGCTGGACGCCGCGGGCTTCACCACCAGCGTGCAGCAGTTCACCACCGGCGGCACCACCGGCTACAACCTGATCGCCGACTGGCCCGGCGGCGACCCGAACCAGGTCCTGATGGCCGGCGCGCACCTGGACTCCGTCAGCGCGGGCCCCGGCATCAACGACAACGGCTCCGGCTCGGCCGCGGTCCTCGAAACCGCGCTGGCCGTCGCCCGCGCGGGCGCCAAGCCCGCCAAGCACCTGCGGTTCGGCTGGTGGGGCGCCGAGGAGCTGGGGATGCGCGGCTCGCAGTACTACGTGAGCCGGCTGGCCGCGACGGAGCGGTCGAAGTTCAGCGGCTACCTGAACTTCGACATGGTCGGCTCTCCGAACCCCGGCTACTTCGTCTACGACGACGACCGCGCCATCGAGGCCGTGTTCAAGGCGTACTACGCCTCGCTGAACGTCCCCACGGAGATCGAGACCGAGGGCGACGGCCGCAGCGACCACGCGCCGTTCAAGAACGTCGGCATCCCCGTGGGCGGCCTGTTCTCCGGCGCCGACTACACCAAGACGGCCGCGCAGGCGCAGAAGTGGGGCGGTACGGCGGGCCAGCCCTTCGACCGCTGCTACCACCGCTCCTGCGACACGTCGTCGAACATCAACGACACCGCCCTGGACCGCAACAGCGACGCCGTCGCCCACGCGGTGTGGACGCTGGGCGTCGGTACGACGACCCCGCCCGGCGGCACCGTCTTCGAGAACACCGACGACGTGCAGATCCCGGACGCGGGCGCCGCGGTGACCTCACCGGTGACGGTCTCCGGACGTACCGGCAACGCGCCGGCCACCCTCCAGGCCGGCGTGGACATCAAGCACAGCTACCGCGGTGACCTGGCCATCGACCTCGTGGGGCCGAGCGGGCAGGCGTACCGGCTGAAGAACTCCAGCGGTTCGGACTCGGCGCCGAACGTGATCACCACGTACACGGTCGACGCGTCCGCCGAGCCGGCCGACGGCACCTGGCAGCTGCGGGTGCAGGACCTCGGTCCGCAGGACACCGGCTACATCGACAGCTGGAAGCTCACCTTCTGACGGCCGGCCGCACCGTCGGGCCGTGACCGTACGGCGCGGGGCGGCGCGGCTCAGGCCGTGACGTCCCGCGCCGTGAAGCGCGCCCACGCGGCGGAGCCGAAGACCGCCGCGTACAGCGCCTGGAGGCCGAAGTTCTTCTGGAGCTGGTCCCAGTAGACGGGCTCGCGCAGCACGTCGGCGAAGGACAGCCAGTGGTGCGAGAAGAGGTACGGCTGGATCGCGTGCAGCTGCGGGATGTTGTCCAGGATCTGCACCACGATCAGCAGGCCGACGGTGGTGGCCATCGCCGCGATGCCGCTGTTGGTGAGCGTCGAGACGAACAGGCCGATCGCCGCCACGCCCACCAGGGACAGCGCCACGACGACCGCGATCGCCAGCGCCCGCAGCAGCCCCTCGCCGAACGGCACGCTCGTCCCGGACAGCAGCGTCACCTCGCCGACCGGGAACAGCAGCGCGCCGGTGACCAGCGCCGACACCGCCACCGCCAGCGTCGCCGCCAGGCAGAACGTCAGCGTCGTCGCGTACTTGACCAGCAGCAGCCGGGTCCGTCCGGCCGGGGCGACGAGCAGGTAGCGCAGCGTCCCGGCGTGCGCCTCGCCGGCGACGGAGTCCCCCGCGACCACGCCGACCGCGAGCGGCAGGAAGACCGGGAGGGTGACGGCGAGCGCGGTGAAGACCAGGAAGAGACCGTTGTTGGTGATCTGCGAGACGAACGCCGCGCCGCCGGAGCCGCCCGACCCGCCGCCCTCACCGCTCGTCTCGATCTTGACGGCGACACCGATCAGGACCGGTACGGCGGCGAGGACGGCGAGCAGCGCGAGGGTGCGCCAGCGCCGGAAGGTCGTGCCGATCTCGTTGCGCAGCAGGCCGAGCGACCACAGCGGCCGCGGCGCACGGCGTACGGCCGCGCTCCCGGCCCCCGCGCCCCCGGCGTGCCCGGAGAAACCCGCGCCCCCGGAAGAGCCCGCGCCCTCTGAAGCCTCCGCGCCCCCCGCCATCTCAACCCGCGACATCGAAACCCTCCCCGGTCAGCTGCACGAAGACGTCCTCCAGGGACGCCCGCTCCACGCCGAAGGCCCGTACGCGCACCCCGGCCCGTACGAGAGCGGCGTTGGCCTCCGCCAGGTCGGGCGGCCCGTCGTTCGGCGCCGGGAGTTCCCCGGTCACCCGCTCCTCCGCCGTCACGAGGTCGGTCACCCCGTGTTCCTTGAGCACCCGCACCGCGTCGGCGGTGTCGGGCGTGCCGACCGCCAGCCGCCCCCGCGTGCCCGCGGACAGCGCGGCGACCGTGCCCTGGGTGACGAGCCGGCCGCGGGCCATCACGGCGGCGTGCGTGCAGACCTGCTCGATCTCGTCGAGGAGGTGCGACGAGAGGAAGACGGTGGTGCCGTCGCCCGCCAGTTCCCTGACGAGCGAGCGGATCTCGCGCATGCCCTGCGGGTCCAGGCCGTTGGTCGGCTCGTCCAGCACGAGGAGTTCCCGGGGCTGCAGAAGCGCCGCGGCCAGCCCCAGCCGCTGCTTCATGCCGAGCGAGTAGGCGCGTGCCTTCTTGCGGGCGGCGGCGGCCAGCCCGACCCGTTCCAGCGCGTGGTCCACGCGGTGGGCGCGGGTGCGGGGGTCCGTGGCCGGGTCGGCCGCGTCGTACCGGACCAGGTTGTCCCGCCCGCTGAGGAAGCCGTACAGGGCCGGTCCCTCGATGAGGGCGCCGACCCTGGGGAGCACCCGGCGGGCGGCCCGCGGCATCGGCTCGCCGAGCAGCCGGGCGCTGCCCGCCGACGGCTCGATCAGGCCGAGCAGCATGCGGATGGTGGTGGTCTTGCCCGAGCCGTTGGGCCCGAGGAAGCCGAAGACGCTGCCGCGCGGTACCGCGAGGTCGAGCCGGTCGACGGCGAGTTGTCCGCCGCGGTAGGTCTTCGTCAGCCCCCGGGTCTCGATCACCCGGTCACCGGCGGACGGCTGCGTCATCGGTCCCCCATGTGGTCACACCTGTGGTCGCCCGCTGTGGGCGCGGCCGGTCGCGCCGCGGTCCCGGGCGCGGGGCAAGACCGTGCGGCCCCGCCCCGCGCCCCGACCGTCACTTGGCGGACTCGGCCGCCTTGATCAGGGACTCCTTGTCCACGGCACCGGCGTAGACCGAGCCGTCGTCCGTCACCAGGGCGTTGACCAGGCGGGTGCTGAAGAGCCGGCCGGAGCCGAACTTTCCGTCCACCTTCTCGCCCAGGCTGTCCAGCAGCTTGGCCGCGTCACCGGACGCACCCTTGCCGTTGGCCGAGGAGAGACCGGAGCCGGCGCCCTTGACGTGGGCGATCGAGGTCCAGCCGGAGCCGATGACGTCGACGCCGCCCTTGCCCTTCGCGGCGTTCTTGCCGCTCAGGCCGTACTGCCCCAGGATGCCCTGGAGGTCCTCGGCCGTCCGCTCGCCCTTGGCACGCTGCTCCGCGCGGGCCTTGTCGCCGTCCACGACCTCGGCGCCCTTCGGCGGCTTGAAGTCGAAGGTGCCGGCCGCGGGCTTGGCGAAGTCGACGGAGGTGAAGCCCACGTCGATCGCGGCGGCGCCGCCGCCCTTGGGCGTGAGCGTGAACTTCAGCGGTACGCCGGTCTCGGCGTCCACCGAGATCCGGATCGAGTCGACCGTGGAGCCGGCCTGCTTCGGCTTGACCGAGAGCTGGTACGCGTCCCGTCCGGCCACCTTGGCCGTGCCGTCGACGGTCACCGAGGTGCTGTCGCCGACCGCGTCGAGCGCCTTCTTGGCCAGCTCCTGCGGGGTGGCGTTCTTCAGGTCGCCGGCCTTGCCGGAGCCGTCCGTACCGTGCTTCCCGTGCTTGCCGTCCTTGCCCGCTCCGGCCGGGATGGTGCTGTGGTACGCGGTGTTGCTCTTGCTGTCGTAGCCCCAGACGTCACGGCCGTTGTGCACGAGGTTGTACTCGGCGGCCTTGCCGACGACCGAGACCCGCTGCTTGTCCGGCCCGTCGGCGGCGACGCGCAGCGTGTGCGAGCCGGACGCCAGGTCCATCAGCTGGTTCTGCGGGCTCGCGGAGGCGCCCTTGCCGTCCTTGTCGCCCGTACCGCTGCCGCCCTGGCCCGAGGAGCCGCCGCCGAACGCACCGGCGCCGGCGCCCGACAGGGACGGCAGTCCCAGGTCGGTGTTCGTACGGACCGTGCCGGACAGCTGCTGCACGTCCGACGCGGCGACCTTGGCTATCAAGTCCTGCGCGGAGATCTTTGGCAGGTCCGGTGAGCCGGAGCCGGCGAACGCCGGGACCAGCCCGATCGAGGCCGCGGTGAGGCCCACGACGGCGGCCGGGACGGCGTACCGCATCATTCTGCGGCGCTTCGCGGAGCGCCCCCCGTCCCCGTCCCATTCGTCGGTGACCTGTGCCGGTTGGTTCCGTGGCATGTGCCTTACCTCCGTCGTAAGCGGCGGCCTGCTGCGCGACGCACTCGTCCCACTCCCGGGCTCATTGTGACCCGTTCCGCCGCGGCGTGGTGTTCTCCATCCCACCAAACCGGCCAGCCGGACGCGTCAGCCCCGGGGGCCAACTCGCGTACTCCCGTGGGTGGAGCTGCCACGGCCGCGCGGGGGAACCGGTATGACCAAAGACAGAGACGGACCCTAGGGGTTACCGAAGGTCACCCCGCCCGGTGCACCACCGAGTCGCACAGCCCTTCCAGCGCGGCCTTCGCCATGCACTCCGGCAGCGGCGCCAGGGTGGCCCGCGCCTCCTCGGCGTAGCGCACCGTGTCGCGGCGGGCCTGCTCCAGCGCCGGGTGGGCGCGCAGCCCGGCCAGCGCCTCGGCGTGCCGGGCGTCGTCGGTCAGGTCGCCGGCCAGCAGGTCGCGCAGCTCGCGGTCCTTGTCGGTGCCGTGTGCGCCGTCGGCCAGGGCGCGCAGGTGCAGGACGGGCAGGGTCGGGATGCCCTCGCGCAGGTCCGTGCCGGGCGTCTTGCCGGACTCGCGGGAGTCGCTGGCGATGTCCAGGACGTCGTCGGCGAGCTGGAAGGCGGTGCCGAGACGTTCGCCGTACTGGGTCAGGATGTTGACGGTCGTCTCGTCGGCGCCGGACATCATCGCGCCGAAGCGGCCCGCGACGGCGATCAGCGAGCCGGTCTTGCCCGCGATCACGTCCAGGTAGTGGTCGATCGGATCGCGGCCGTCCCGCGGACCCGCCGTCTCCAGGATCTGGCCGGTCACCAGGCGTTCGAACGCCTCGGCCTGGATACGGACGGCCTCCGGACCGAGGTCGGCCAGTATGTGCGAGGCGCGCGCGAAGAGGAAGTCGCCGGTCAGCACGGCCACCGAGTTGCCCCAGCGGGCGTTGGCGCTGGCCACCCCGCGGCGCACGTCCGCCTCGTCCATGACGTCGTCGTGGTACAGCGTCGCCAGGTGCGTCAGCTCCACGACGACGGCCGAGGGGACGACGCCCGGTGTGTGCGGGTCGCCGAACTGCGCGGCGAGCATCACCAGCAGCGGCCGGAACCGCTTGCCACCTGCGCGGACGAGGTGCTGCGCGGCCTCGGTGATGAACGGCACGTCGCTCTTGGTGGCCTCCAGCAGGCCCTCCTCGACAGCCGCCAACCCGGCCTGGACATCGGCCTCAAGAGCCTGGTCCCGCACGCTCAGCCCGAAGGGCCCGACGACGGTCACGAGGGGTACTCCTGTCTGCTGACGATCAAACGGATTGTCGATCTGTCGCTGTCTCCACCATTGGCCAGCGTATCCGGTCGCTGTTGGATCACCGTGAGCGCCCGCCCCTCCGAGACGCTCGAACGGTGTGCGAGCCCGTTCGACACCCGCCCGCGTCCGCATGGCGAACACGTTTCTCGCACCTCGGACACCGGTGGATTCCGGACAGGACGGCGCACCCCGGCCACTTCGCGGCGGGGTGCTCGTCAGCCCTTCCGGGCAGGCATCCGCTCGGGGGCACCTCCCGGGCTCCCGCCCAGGGCCGCGCCCAGAGCCGCGCCCACGCCCCCGTTCAGACGCCGGCGCTCTCCCCCGTACCGCTCCTCCTACCGCGCCACCGCCCCCGCCACGCGCCGGGACGCGAACTCCGTACCGCAGACGAAGCGCATCACGGGCCCGAAGGACGCCGCCGCCGGGAGGCCCGTGAAGTGCAGGCCCGGCACGGACGAGCCGAAGCCCGCGTCCAGTCGGGGCCCTCCGCCGCTCACCGTGACGCCGGTGCGCAGACCCTGGCCGAGGAAGTCCATCGCCGCCAGGTCGACGCGGTAGCCGGTGGCGGCCAGGACGTGGTCGGCGGCCAGTTCGCCGGTGCGGCCGTCGGGGGCGCGCAGCGTCAGGACCGGGCGGCCGTCCTCGACGCGGGCCCGGACGATCCGCTGCCCGGCCGTGACCTGGACGCGCCCCACGAAGCGGTCCCGCAGCCACCAGGCGCCCAGCGGCCCCAGCACCCGGCGGACCAGGTAGCGGCGGGCCGGTGCGGGCAGGTGGCGGAAGCCGCCCGCGTAGTACGTGAACGCGTACAGCGACCACGCGTTGCCGAACGGTGTCTCCGGCCGCATCCTGGGCTGATGGTCCGGCGGCGCGCCGAAGCCCACCGCCGCACGCCCGCGCGCGACGACCCGTACGGACCGGGCGCCGGACTCGGCGAGCAGCACCGCGCTCTCCAGCGCCGACTGCCCGGCGCCGACCACCACCACGTCCCGGCCCGCGAAGGCCGACAGGTCGCGGTGCTGGGAGCTGTGCGAGACCGGCCCGGTGGGGGACGGCCCGTCCGGCACCGCCGCGGCCAGCTCACGCGGCAGCCGGGCGAAGCCGGTCAGTCCGGTGGCCACGACGACCGCGCGGGCCCGGAACTGTTCACCGCTGTCCAGTTTCAGCTCGAATCCGTCGGAACGCCGGTCGTATCCGCCGGACCGCCGGTCGACCGAGACGACCCGGACCTGCTCCAGGTCGGGAACCAGCCGTTCCTGGAACCATTCGCCGTACCGCACGAAGGTCTCGACGGGGAGGATGTCCCAGTCGGACTCGTAGCGCCGCCCGCCCGTCGCGTCGCAGAAGTCCTGGAGCGTGTGCCCGGGCTGCGGGGCGTCGATGGTGGACGCCGCCGGTGTCGACTTGAGCAGCATGCCCGCGGGCATGTTCTCGCGCCAGCTCACCATCGGCCGGCCGAAGACGCGTACGGGCACGCCCCGCGCGCGCAGGTGCGCCGCCGTCGACAGGCCGTACGGACCGGCTCCGACGACTGCTACCGGAGTGTTCACGTGCGTTCCCCTCCCCAGGGTGTTGCTGCTGGTCCGGCAGTGCCCCCCACTGCCCTTGCGGGGAACGGCCGTACTGATCCCCCGTTCATCGCCCGCGCGCGTCTGCTCGCCCGGCGGAGTGCGACCAGATGCCGGGCCCCGGGGCCGACGAACCGGGCCAGCATCGTGAAGAACGGCTTGAGGTCGTCGGCGGCCAGCCACGCCAGCTCGGTGCCGGTGGCGCGGCTCGGCGCGTGCGGCGTGGTGTAGCCGCTGCGGCGGTACGCGAGCAGCGCGGGCAGGTCGATGTTCTCCACGACGAACCGCTGTCCGGCGCGCTGTTCCGCCTCCGGGACCTTCCGGCCGGTCAGGTCCAGGTGCTGGGCCCGTACGACGTCGATGCCCGCCTCGTTCTCGAACAGCCGGAACTGGGCCCCCATCCGCGGGTTGAAGTCCAGGAGCTTGTACGCGCCGTCCCGGCGGTCGTAGCGCCAGTCCAGGTCCACGATGCCGCTGAAGCCGACGCGTTTGACGAACTGGGCGGTCAGCTCGGCCAGTTCGGGGTTGTCGACGACGTACGCACAGGCCGTCATGCCCGCGTGCGGCGGCCAGGACCGCACCTTGACCCCGGTGAACAGGCTCAGCGCGGTGCTGTCCGCGTCGAAGTACGCGTGCACGATCCAGTCCTCGGCCTCCTCCCGCGGCAGGTACTCCTGGAGGATCACGTCCGGCCGCGGGCCCCAGTCGCGGGCCAGACCGACGAGCTGGTCGGGCCCCGTGATCAGGGTGGTGCCGGCGACCGCGGGGTGCCGGCGCCGCTGGAACGCCTCGCGGTTCTTGGCCACGACCGGGAAGCGCGCCCGCGCGGCGAAGTGCTCGACGTCCGACAGCGACTCCGGGAAGGCGGACGCCGGTGACGGTATGCCGTGCTCGACGCAGAGTTCGTGGAGCCCCTGTTTGCTGGCCAGGCGGCGCGGCAAGCCCGCTGCGGTACGGGGGAGCAGGAAGTGGCCGCTGAGGACGTCGGCGTATTCACCGGTCAGGACGGCGGCCTCTTCGTCGGTCGGTATCAGGACCGTGGGCCGGCCGATGCGCTTGCCGATGCGCAGCAGCACCTCGACGAGCTGCTGGGGGTCTTCGCGTCCGGTGGTCGGCCAGACGCAGCGTCCGTGCAGGTAGCGTGAGGTGGCGGCGGGGGTGAACCGGTCCTCGGTGATGGCGTACATGGGGACGCCGAGGCGTCCCAGACTGCGGATCGCCCCCACCCCGCCGTGGTGCAGCGGATAGTCCCCGATCTTCACGATGAGCCCCGGAACGGTCCGGTCCACCGCGAACGCCGTACTGCTCCGAGCCACCTGACCCCCCAACGGCGCGCGTCCCGCCCCGGCCACGCCCCGCAAGGAAGTTAGAACCGAACTGACCGTCCCGGTACCGTCTTTCCAGACATTACGAACTCTTTTATGGCGCTTTGCCAACTCCTTTCGCTCACTTCTGTTTCTCTTCTGTCAATGCACCCTTCGGTCCGCCGCTGTCCCGGCCACCTCCGCGCCGGTGCCCGCTGTCCGGCCGGGTATCCCCTCGCGGCCCGTTGGGCCGTAATCTGATCGAAAGAGCCCGCCGGCCCGCCGGCCGGGTCCGCGGCCACAGGTGACGACGCACGCGAGAGACCACGCGAGGAGCCGTACATGTCCGAGCACCACCCGCTCGACCTGCCCGAGGACCACCCCTTCGGGCCGCACACCCTCCCCTACGGCGTCTTCAGTACGGCGGACGAGCCGACGCGGCACCGCATCGGCGTGCGCCACGGCGACCACGTGCTCGACCTCGACGCACTCGCCACCACCTCCGGTTCGCCGCACGCCGCCCTGCTCACCGCACCGACCCTGAACCCGCTGCTCGCCGCGGGCCGCGACGTCTGGCAGGCCGTACGGGAGGCCGTCCGCACGGCCGTCACCGACCCCGCGCAGCGCGCCACCACCGAAGCACTGCTCATCCCGCTGGACGCGGTGACGCTGCACCTGCCGTTCGAGGTCGCGGACTATGTCGACTTCTACGCCAGCGAGCACCACGCCACCAACGTCGGCCGCATCTTCCGGCCGAACGCCGACGCGCTCACCCCCAACTGGAAGCACCTGCCCATCGGCTACCACGGCCGGGCCGGCACGGTCGTCGTCTCCGGCACCCCGGTCGTACGGCCCAGCGGCCAGCGCAAGGCACCCGCCGACGCGGCGCCCACCTTCGGGCCCTCCCGGCGGCTGGACATCGAGGCGGAGATCGGCTTCGTCGTCGGCACCCCGTCCGCGCTCGGCGAGCCGGTCGGCCTGGCCGGCTTCCGCGACCATGTCTTCGGCGTCTGCCTGGTCAACGACTGGTCGGCGCGCGACATCCAGGCCTGGGAGTACGTGCCGCTCGGCCCCTTCCTCGGCAAGTCCTTCGCGACCTCCGTGTCCGCGTGGATCACGCCGCTGGACGCGCTGGACCACGCCCGTACGGCACCGCCCGCCCGTGACGTGCCCGTGCTGCCCTACCTGGACGACTCGGACGCCGAACCGGGCGGCATCGACCTGCGCATCCAGGTCGACATCAACGGCGAGACCGTCGCCCGCCCGCCCTTCTCCGCCATGTACTGGACCGCCGCCCAGCAGCTCACCCACATGACGGTCAACGGCGCCTCGCTGCGCACCGGCGACCTCTACGCGTCCGGCACGGTCTCCGGTCCGGAGCCGGACCAGCTCGGCTGCCTCCTCGAACTCACCCAGGGCAAGGGCCCGTTCCTGGAGGACGGCGACGAGGTCACGCTGACCGCCTGGGCGCCCGGGCCCGACGGCTCCCGGGTCGGCCTGGGCGAGGTCACCGGACGCATCCGGCCGGCGCGTACGCCATGACCGGGTACGGGGCGGGGAGCGGGTGGGGCGGCGCGGACCGCGGGCCCACCCTGCCCGAGGAGTTGCTGCTCCTCGCCCTGGACCCGGCGCGCGGCAAGCCGCTGAACCCTCCGTCCTACCTGCGGTACGGCCTGGCCGGCGCCGCCCTCGCGGAGCTGGCCCGGGCCGGGCGGGTCACCGAGGGCCGCGGCGGCCGGATCCTGGTGGGCAGTCCGCTGCCCCTCGGTGACCTGGTGCTGGACGCGGCGCTGGCCACGCTGTCCGTCCCCGGCAAGCGCGGCGAGGCCAAGGCCAAGCGCTGGGTGCGGACCGCGGCGCGCGGCGTCGACGAGGCGTGCCGGCAGCGGCTGGAACAGCGCGGCGCGGTCCGCCGGGAGTCCCGGCGCGCGCTCGGCGTGTTCCGTTACGAGCGTCTGGCAGCCGGACCGGTGGACCTCGCCGGACCGGCCCGCGCGCATTTCAAGGGCGCGCTGGCCAGCGGCTTCACGGACCCGCGCGACCGGGTGCTGGCCGCTCTGGTGTCGGCCACCCAACTGGATCGCAAGCTGGAGCTGGGCCGGGACCGGCGGGCCGTGCGCCGCGGTCTGAAGGCGCTGGTCCGCGACGACTGGATCGCCCGCGCGGTGGCGTCCGCGGTCCTCCAGGACAAGGCCGCCGGCAGCGGTGGCGGCGGTGACGGCGGCGGCGGTGACGGCGGCGGATGAGACGCCCGGAGGTCACGGCAGCGCGTCAACCTCGTAGCGGCGCTGCCGCAATCGCTCCGGCCCCGTCCGTCACAGGCCCGGACCGTACGCCGCGTTGCTAGCCTCACGTCTCCCTGCCCCACAACGGAGGAGACGTACGTGCGCAAGGCAGTGCAGATCGCCGGGACGGCCTCCATGGCCGCGCTGCTGCTCAGCGGCTGTGGCGGCAGCGGAGACGGCAGCCGGGGCGCAGACGGCAAGCGCGACACGGCGGGCGGAGCGGGCACGGCACCGGCCGCCACCTCTTCACAGGCTCCCGACGGCCCGGCCGGTGACGGGCCGACCGGTGACGGCTCGACCGGTGGCGGCACCAGCGGCCTCGACGGTGCCTGGACGGCCACCACCGGCGACTCGCACCTCACCCTCGTGATCTACCGGGGCATCGCCTCGCTGGGACTCGGCGCGGACACCGGGTCGGCCTGCCAGGGCAAGGTGGAGAAGGCGGGCCCCACGGTGATCGCCCTGAAGTGCATGGGCGGCCACACCACCCGCACCCTGGGCACCGTCAAGCCGGGCGCCGACGGCAGGAAGCTGAAGGTGAGCTGGAAGGACGGGCCCACCGACACCTTCACCAAGGCCGAGGGCAAGCTCAAGCTTCCGGGCATGCCGAGCCTGTCCGCAGGCACACCCGGCACCTGACGGCTGATCAGTCTCCGGCCGGGCCCGGGGGCCTGACCGGCGCGGACGACGAAGAGTACGCGCGAACGGCCCAGGACCCGCGCGAACGGCCCAGGGCCGCCGCGAACGGCGCAGGCCCGCTACGCCACCAGGGGTGTTTCCGGGGCGGCGCCGGGAAAGACGCCATACGCTGAGCCATATTCACTCCGAGTAGTTGCTCGACACCGACAACCACGAGGAGTCACGAGATGCGCCTGCGCACCTCCGTCGCCGCCGCCTTCGGAGCGGCCGTACTCGCCCTGACCACCCCCACCTCCGCCTACGCCGCCGCCGGGGTCTTCTCCTACGGTTTCAACCCCGGCAACGAACTCAACCAGCGTGCGGCCCTGTTCGACCCGCCCGGCAAGCAGTGCATCACCCTCAAGCTGCCGGACGGTGCCGACTTCGCCTACGCCGCGGTCAACCGGACGAACGCCACCGTGACCCTCTTCGCCGACGACGACTGCAGCAGCGACGCCTTCTTCGTCGTCCCGCCCGGCAAGGCCGCCCCGACGAAGGTCCTGGTCCGGTCGGTGCTGTTCTCCCGCTGAGCCCGGCCGCTCCCCCGCGCCGACCCGCGCCTTGTGTACTCCGGCCGGCCCTCCTCGTACGTGCTTCAGGCCGCGCCGGTCCCCTTCGCCCGAGTGGCGCAACGGCCGCCGTCCGGTATCCCCGCGGGGATACCGGACGGCGGCCGTGGACCGTGCGCCGTGCGTCCGGCCGGCTCGGCACCACTCAGCGCACGAACACCCCCGCCTGGCCCGCCAGGTCGAGGAAATACTGCGGGGCCAGGCCCAGGACCAGCGTGACCACGACACCGACCGCGATGGCCGTCATGGTCAGCGGGCTGGGCACCGCCACGGTCGGCCCGTCCGCCTTCGGCTCGTTGAAGAACATCAGCACGATGACGCGGATGTAGAAGAACGCGGCGATGGCGGACGAGACGACACCGACCACGACCAGCCAGCCCGCGCCGCTCTCCGCCGCCGCCTTGAACACCGCGAACTTCCCGGTGAAGCCCGAGGTCAGCGGGATTCCGGCGAAGGCCAGCAGGAAGACCGCGAAGACCGCCGCCGTCAGCGGCGAGCGCCGTCCCAGCCCCGCCCACTTCGCCAGCTGCGTCGCCTCGCCGCCCGCGTCCCGCACCAGCGTGACCACCGCGAACGCGCCGAGCGTCACGAAGGAGTACGCCGCCAGGTAGAACAGGACGGACGAGATGCCGTCCTTGCTGGTGGCGATCACACCGGCCAGGATGAACCCGGCGTGTGCGATGGAGCTGTAGGCCAGCAGCCGCTTGATGTCGGTCTGGGTGATCGCGACGATCGCGCCGCCCAGCATCGTGACGATCGCGACGCCCCACATGACCGGCCGCCAGTCCCAGCTCAGCCCCGGCAGGACCACGTACAGCAGCCGCAGCAGCGCGCCGAACGCGGCGACCTTGGTGGCCGCCGCCATGAACCCGGTCACCGGGGTCGGCGCGCCCTGGTAGACGTCCGGCGTCCACATGTGGAACGGCACCGCGCCGACCTTGAAGAGCAGCCCCATGAGCACCAGCGCCGCGCCGATCAGCAGCAGCGCGTCATTGCCCATGGTGTCGGCCAGCGCCGGGTCGATCTGCTTGGCGCCGTCGCTGACGACCCGCGCGATGCCGGAGTACGTGACGGTGCCCGCGTACCCGTACAGCAGGGCGATGCCGAACAGCAGGAACGCCGAGGAGAACGCGCCGAGCAGGAAGTACTTCACCGCGGCCTCCTGCGACAGCAGCCGCTGGCGGCGGGCCAGCGCGCACAGGATGTACAGCGGGAGGGAGAAGACCTCCAGCGCGATGAAGAGGGTGAGCAGGTCGTTGGCGGCGGGGAAGACCAGCATCCCGCCGACCGCGAACAGCGCGATCGGGAACACCTCGGTGGTGGTGAACCCGGCCTTGACCGCGGCCTTCTCGGCCTCCCCGCCGGGCACCGCGGCGGCCTGCGCCACGAAGGAGTCCACCTTTTTGCCGTGCGCGGCCGGATCGAGCCGGCGCTCGGCGAAGGTGAACGTGGCGACCAGCGCCACCAGCAGGATGGTGCCCTGGAGGAAGAGCGCCGGACCGTCCACGGCGATGGCGCCCATCGCCGTGATCTTCGCCTTGGTGGTGCCGAAGCCGCCCGCCGCCAGGCCCACCACGGCCGCGAACCCGGCGGCCAGCGCGAGCACGGACAGCAGCAGCTGGGCGTGGTAGCGGCTGCGCCGCGGCAGGAACGCCTCCAGGACGGCGCCGACGACCGCGGCACCCAGGACGATCAGCGCCGGGGCCAGCTGGGCATACTCGATCTTCGGCGCCGGGATCTTGGCCGGTGCCTCGGCCGCAATGGTCCACAGGCTGTGGACGCTCGCCACGGAACTCACTTCGCGGCCTCCGCATCTGCCTTCACGGCTACGTCGGGGCGGGGATCGTGCCGGTCGACGACGGACAGGGTGTGGTCGACCGCCGGGTTGACGAGGTCCGTCAGCGGCTTGGGGTAGACACCGAGGAAGAGCAGCAGCGCGATCAGCGGGGCGACGACCGCCAGCTCCCGCGCCTTGAGGTCGGGCATCGTCCGCACCTCGGCCTTCACCGGGCCGGTCATCGTCCGCTGGTAGAGGACCAGGACGTACAGCGCGGCGAGCACGATGCCGACGGTGGCCACGATGCCCACGGCCGGGTAGCGGCTGAACGTGCCGACCAGCACCAGGAATTCGCTGACGAACGGCGCCAGGCCCGGCAGGGACAGCGTCGCCAGGCCGCCGACCAGGAAGGTGCCGGCCAGCACCGGCGCGACCTTCTGCACCCCGCCGTAGTCGGCGATCAGCCGGGAGCCGCGCCGCGAGATCAGGAACCCGGCGACCAGCATCAGCGCCGCCGTCGAGATGCCGTGGTTGACCATGTAGAGCGTCGCGCCGCCCTGGCCCTGGCTCGTCATCGCGAAGATGCCCATGATGATGAAGCCGAAATGGGAGATGGACGCGTACGCCACCAGGCGCTTGATGTCCCGCTGGCCGACCGCGAGCAGCGCGCCGTACAGGATGCTGATCAGCGCGAGGACGAGGATCACCGGCGTCGCCCAGCTGCTGGCCTCCGGGAAGAGCTGGAGGCAGAAGCGCAGCATCGCGAAAGTGCCGACCTTGTCGACCACCGCGGTGATCAGGACGGCCACCGGCGCCGTGGACTCGCCCATCGCGCCGGGCAGCCAGGTGTGCAGCGGCCACAGCGGCGCCTTCACCGCGAAGGCGAAGAAGAAGCCGAGGAACAGCAGCCGTTCCGTGCCGGTGCCCAGCTCCAGCTTGCCGTCGGCCCGGGCCTGGACGATCTCCGTCAGGGAGAAGGTGCCGCTGCCGAGCTGGTCGGCGGTGGCCGCGTACAGCCCGATCACCGCGGCCAGCATGATCAGGCCGCCGGCCAGGTTGTAGAGCAGGAACTTCACGGCGGCCTGCGAACGCAGCTTCGCGCTGCGCTCCTCGCCGTCCGCCCCGGCCCGGTCCCCGAAGCCGCCGATGAGGAAGTACATCGGGATGAGCATGGCTTCGAAGAAGAGGTAGAAGAGGAAGACGTCGGTGGCCTCGAAGGAGATGACCACCATCGCCTCGACGGCGAGAATCAGCGCGAAGAAGCCCTGGGTGGGCCGCCACCGCCGGTTGGGCGCCGGGGCTTCCAGGGGATCGGCGTCGTGCCAGCCCGCCAGGATCACGAACGGGATCAGCAGCGCGGTCAGCGCGATCAGCGCCACCGCGATGCCGTCCACGCCGAGCTCGTAGCGGACCCCGAAGTCCCTGATCCAGGAGTGCGATTCGGTCAGCTGGAACGGGCCCTTCGCCCCCGCCTCGAAGCGGACCGCGACCACCGCGGCCAGCACCAGGGTGGCCAGCGAGAAGAGCAGCGCCAGCCACTTGGCGGCGGTGCGCCGGGCGGCGGGCACCGCGGCGGTGGCGATCGCGCCGATCGCCGGGACCGCCGCGGTGGCCGTCAGAAGGGGAAACGACATGGCTCAGACACCCCTCATCAGCAGGGTCACGGCGATCAGCACGGCCGCACCGCCCAACATCTGTACCGCGTACGAGCGGGCGAAGCCGTTCTGCGCCTGGCGCAGCCGGCCGGAGAGGCCGCCCATCGACGCCGCCGTGCCGTTGACCGCGCCGTCCACGACGGAGTGGTCCAGCTGGACCAGGGCGCGGGTCAGCTCGCCGCCGCCGCGCACCAGCACGACATGGTTGAAGTCGTCCTGGAGCAGGTCGCGGCGGGCGGCCCGGGTGAGCAGCGAGCCGCGCGGGGCGACGGCGGGGACCGGCTTGCGCCCGTACTGGAGACAGGCCAGCCCGACACCGAGGACCATCACCACGATGGTGGCCGTGGTGATCGCCGAGGCGCTCAGCGGCGGGTGCCCGTGGTCGACGGAGGTGACCGGCTCCAGCCAGGTCACGAACGCCTCGTTGATGCTGAACAGTCCGCCCGCGAAGACCGATCCGACGGCCAGCAGGATCATCGGGATCGTCATGGACCTGGGCGACTCGTGCGGGTGCGGCGGGGTGTACTCGCCCCTCGTTTCGGCCGCGGGCTCCACCGACGGTTCGGCGGGCGACGGGGTCGGCGCCTTGCGCCAGCGCTCCTCGCCGAAGAACGTCATCAGCATCACCCGAGTCATGTAGAACGCGGTGATCGCGGCGCCCAGCAGGGCCGCGCCGCCGAGGATCCAGCCTTCCGTGCCGCCCTTGGCGAACGCCGCCTCGATGATCTTGTCCTTGGAGAAGAAGCCGGACAGACCGGGGAAACCGATGATCGCCAGGTAGCCGAGGCCGAAGGTGATGAAGGTGACCGGCATGTACTTGCGCAGGCCGCCGTAGCGGCGCATGTCCACCTCGTCGTTCATCCCGTGCATCACCGAGCCGGCGCCGAGGAAGAGGCCCGCCTTGAAGAAGCCGTGGGTGACCAGGTGCATGATGGCGAAGGCGTAGCCGATCGGGCCGAGCCCGGCGGCCAGGATCATGTAGCCGATCTGCGACATCGTCGAGCCCGCCAGGGCCTTCTTGATGTCGTCCTTCGCGCAACCGACGATGGCGCCGAACAGCAGCGTCACCGCGCCGACCACCACGACGGCGGTCTGCGCGTCCGGCGCCCCGTTGAAGATCGCGCCGGAGCGGGTGATCAGGTAGACGCCGGCGGTCACCATGGTCGCCGCGTGGATCAGGGCGGAGACCGGGGTCGGGCCCTCCATCGCGTCGCCCAGCCAGGACTGGAGCGGGACCTGCGCCGACTTGCCGCAGGCGGCGAGCAGCAGCATCACGCCGATGGCGGTCAGCTTGCCTTCGGACGTCTCGCCCGCCGCACCCAGCACCGGTCCGAACGCGAACGTCCCGAAGGTGGTGAACATCAGCATGATGGCGATGGACAGGCCGACGTCACCGACGCGGTTGACCAGGAAGGCCTTCTTCGCCGCCGTGGCCGCGCTGGGCTTGTGCTGCCAGAAGCCGATGAGCAGGTACGAGGCCAGACCCACGCCCTCCCAGCCGACGTACAGCAGGAGGTAGTTGTCGGCGAGGACGAGCAGCAGCATGGCCGCGAGGAAGAGGTTCAGGTAGCCGAAGAAGCGGCGGCGCCGCTCGTCGTGCTCCATGTAGCCGATCGAGTAGATGTGGATCAGCGATCCGACACCGGTGATCAGCAGGACGAAGGTCATGGACAGCTGGTCGAGCTGGAAGGCCACGTCCGCCTGGAAGCCGCCCACCGGAATCCAGCTGAACAGGTGCTGGTGCAGGGTGCGGTGCTCGGCGTCGCGGCCCAGCAGCTCCGTGAACAGGGGGACGGCCAAGGCGAAGGACCCCAGCGCGAGCAGCGTGCCGATCCAGTGGCCGGCCCGGTCCAGTCTCCTGCCGCCGCACAGCAGCAGGGCCGCGCCGGCCAGGGGGGCCGCGACGAGCAGGGCGATCAAGTTCTCCACGTGTACGACCCCTTACAGCTTCATCAGGCTGGCGTCGTCGACCGAGGCCGTGTGGCGGGTACGGAAGATGGACACGATGATCGCCAGGCCCACCACGACCTCGGCCGCGGCGACGACCATCGTGAAGAACGCGATGATCTGCCCGTCCAGATTTCCGTGCATCCGCGAGAAGACCACGAAGGCGAGGTTGCAGGCGTTGAGCATCAGCTCGATGCACATGAACACCACGATGGCGTTCCGCCTGATCAGCACCCCGGCCGCGCCGATGGTGAACAACAGGGCGGCGAGATAGAGGTAGTTGACCGGGTTCACCGCTTCGCCTCCTCGCTGCGGCCCAGCCGCTCTTCGGAGCGCTGCTCCAGCGCCTTCAACTCGTCCAGCGCCGCGCCGGAGACGTCGCGGATCTGTCCGCGCTCGCGCAGCGTCGGGTTGACGGTCAGCTCGGACGGCGTGCCGTCGGGGAGCAGACCGGGGACGTCCACGGCGTTGTGCCGGGCGTACACCCCCGGGGCGGGCAGCGGAGGGATCTGCTTGCCCTCGCGGATACGGGCCTCGGACTGCTCGCGCTGCGTCTTCTCGCGCTCCGTACGCTCGCGGTGCGTCAGCACCATCGCGCCGACCGCCGCCGTGATCAGCAGTGCGCCGGTGACCTCGAAGGCGAAGACGTACTTGGTGAAGATCAGCGCCGCCAGGCCCTGCACATTGCCTCCGGCGTTGGCCTCGCCGAGGCCGTTGAAGTGCCGGAGCGAGGCGTTGCCGATACCGGCGATCAGCAGGATGCCGAAGCCGAGACCGCAGGCGGCGGCCAGCCAGCGCTGGCCCTTGAGCGTCTCCTTGAGGGAGTCGGCCGCCGTGACGCCGACGAGCATGACGACGAAGAGGAAGAGCATCATGATCGCGCCCGTGTAGACGACGATCTGCACGATGCCGAGGAAGTACGCGCCGTTGGCGAGGTAGAACACCGCCAGGACGATCATGGTGCCGGCGAGCGACAGGGCGCTGTGCACGGCGCGCCGCATGAGGATCGTGCACAGCGCGCCGATCACCGCGACCGTGCCGAGGATCCAGAACTGCACCGCCTCGCCGGTGGACGCCGCGGCGGCCAGGGAGGTCGTCGTCACCGGGTCACCTCCCCGGCGGCGGGCTCGTCGGGACCGAAGGTGGCCGCGGCCTCCTGGGGCGCCGCGGTGTCCGCGCCGCCCTCCCCTTCGGCCGTCTCGCCCTTGGACACGGCCACCTGACGCACCGTGCCCGGCGCGGCTTCCGTGACCAGGCCGCGGTAGTAGTCCTTCTCCGTCATGCCGGGGAAGATCGCGTGCGGGCTGTCGACCATGGTCTCCTCCAGCCCCGCGAGCAGCTCCTCCTTGGTGTAGATGAGCGATGCGCGGGACCGGTCGGCGAGTTCGTATTCGTTGGTCATGGTCAGCGCGCGGGTGGGGCACGCCTCCACGCACAGGCCGCACAGGATGCAGCGCAGGTAGTTGATCTGGTAGACGCGGCCGTAGCGCTCGCCGGGGCTGTAGCGCTCCTCGTCGGTGTTGTCGGCGCCCTCGACGTAGATCGCGTCGGCCGGGCAGGCCCAGGCGCACAGCTCGCAGCCGACGCACTTCTCCAGCCCGTCGGGGTGCCGGTTGAGCTGGTGGCGGCCGTGGAAGCGCGGCGCCGTCGGTTTCTTCTCCTCCGGATACTGCTCGGTGAGCCGCTTCTTGAACATGGCCTTGAAGGTCACGCCGAAGCCGGCCACGGGGTTCTGGAAGTCAGGCACCGTCGCCCCCCTTTCCGTCCTTGCCGATTCCGTCACTGACAGTGTCCACCCCACCACTGACAATCAACTCCCGCTCACGCCGGGGCCGCCGTCGCGGCACGGGTGGCAGGGTCTGTCCGGGCAGCGGCGGTACGGGGAAGCCGCCCGCCATGGGGTCGAACGCCGGCTCTTGGTCCGGCTCCTCCTTCTCGCCCCGCCGGAAGAAGTCCGCGACGAGCGAGATCAGCAGGACGGCGATGGCCGCGCCGCCCACGAACATCACGATCCGCTGGAAGTCGTACCCCTCGTTCTTCAGGGCCCGTACGGTCGCGACCAGCATCAGCCAGACCATCGAGACCGGGATGAGGACCTTCCACCCCAGCTTCATGAACTGGTCGTAGCGCACACGGGGCAGCGTGCCGCGCAGCCAGATGAAGAAGAACAGCAGCAGCTGCACCTTGATGACGAACCAGAGCAGCGGCCACCAGCCGTGGTTGGCGCCTTCCCAGAAGCTGCTGACCGGGTACGGGGCCTTCCAGCCGCCCAGGAAGAGGGTCACCGCGACCGCCGAGACGGTCACCATGTTGATGTACTCGGCGAGCATGAACATCGCGAACTTGATCGACGAGTACTCGGTGTTGAAGCCGCCGACCAGGTCGCCCTCGGACTCCGGCATGTCGAACGGCGCCCGGTTGGTCTCGCCCACCATGGCGACGATGTAGATGATGAAGGAGACCGGCAGCAGCAGCACGTACCACCGGTCCTGCTGCGACTCCACGATCGCCGAGGTCGACATCGACCCCGAGTAGAGGAAGACCGCCGCGAAGGACATGCCCATCGCGATCTCGTACGAGATCATCTGCGCGCACGAGCGCAGGCCGCCGAGCAGCGGGTACGTCGAGCCGGAGGACCAGCCCGCCAGCACGATGCCGTAGATGCCGACGGAGGCGGTGGCCAGGATGTACAGCACGCCGATCGGCAGGTCGGTCAGCTGCATCGTGGTGCGCTGGCCGAAGATCGAGATCTCGTTGCCGGCCGGGCCGAAGGGGATCACCGCGACGGCCATGAAGGCCGGTACGGCCGCCACGACCGGCGCGAGCACGTACACCGCCTTGTCGGCCCGCTTGACGACCAGGTCCTCCTTGAGCATCAGCTTGATGCCGTCCGCGAGGGACTGGAGCATGCCCCAGGGGCCGTGCCGGTTGGGGCCGATGCGCAGCTGCATCCACGCGACGACCTTGCGTTCCCAGACGATCGAGAAGAGCACGGTCAGCATGAGGAACGCGAAGCAGAAGACCGCCTTGACCACGACCAGCCACCACGGGTCGCGGCCGAACATCGACAGGTCTTCCTGGGCCAGCGGAAGGCCGGTCAGGGCCAGTTCCCGCATCACGCGTCCACCTCCTCGACCGGGCCGGACGCCGCACCGGGCGTACCGGCCGCACCGGACGGCGCACCTGCCCCGGCCACCGGCGCCACCTTCACCAACTCCCCCGGACGCGCCCCGGTGTCGGCCGCCACCCCGCCGCCCACCGAGTTCAGCGGCAGCCACACCACCCGGTCGGGCATCGGGGTGACCGCCAGCGGCAGCCGTACGGACCCGGCGGGCCCGGTGACCGCCAGCAGGTCGCCGTCCTTGACGCCGGTCTCCTCGGCGGTGACCGGCGACATCCGGGCGACGGCCGCGTGCCGCGTACCGGCCAGCGCCTCGTCGCCCTCCTGCATCCGCCCCTGGTCGAGCAGCAGCTTGTGGCCCGCCAGCACGGCCTCGCCGGGCTCGGGACGCGGCAGCGCGCGCCCGGTCTCCGCGGGGTCGGCGGCGTACGTGCCGCCCCACGCTCCCAGCGCGGTCATCTCCCGCCGCACCGCCCGTACGTCGGGCAGCGCCAGGCGGACGTCCATCGCGTCGGCGAGCATGTGCAGCACCCGGGCGTCCGGCAGCAGGTGCCGCCGGGTCATCTGGTCCGGTTTGAGCGCGGCCTCGAACAGCCGCGCCCGGCCCTCCCAGTTGAGGAAGGTGCCGGACTTCTCGACGGCCGCCGCGACCGGCAGCACGACGTCCGCCCGCTCCGTCACGGCCGACGGGCGCTGCTCCAGGCTCACCAGGAAGCCCACCGCGTCCAGCGCCTCCAGGGCCCGCGCCGGATCCGGCAGGTCCGCCGGATCGACGCCCGCCACCAGCAGGGCGCTCAGTTCCCCGGCGGCCGCGGCGGCGACGATCTGCCCGGTGTCCCGGCCGTGCCGCTGCGGCAGACCGGCGACGTCCCAGGCGGCGGCGACCTCCTCACGGGCGCGCGGGTCGGTCGCCGGACGGCCGCCCGGCAGCAGTCCCGGCAGCGCGCCGGCCTCGACGGCGCCGCGCTCACCGGCCCGCCGGGGAATCCACACCAGCCGGGCACCGCTCGCGGCGGCGGCCCGTACGGCCGCCGTCAGCGCGCCCGGCACCGCGGCCAGCCGCTCGCCGACGACGATCACCGAACCGGCGCTGCGCAGCGCCTCGGCCGCGCTGCGGCCCGGGCCTTCGAGTCCGCCCGCCCGTCGCCCGCCCCCACCCTCCACGGGAAGGCGCTCCGCGCCTGCTGCCTCATGGCCGGCCAGCGCGTCCAGCCACTCCGTCTCCGTGCCGGGCGCGGCGGGCAGCAGCGTGCCGCCCGCCTTGACCAGGCCGCGCGTCGCGTACGGCGCGAGCCCGAAGGTGCGCTGGCCGCGCTTGCGGTGGGCCTTGCGCAGCCGCAGGAAGACGCCGGGCGCCTCCTCCTCCGCCTCGATACCGGCAAGGAGGACGGCGGGCGCCTTCTCCAGGGCCTCGTACGTGACCCCGGCCCCGTCGTCGTCCAGGTCACGGCCCCGTCCGGCGACCCGCGCCGCCAGGAAGTCGGCCTCCTCGGCGCTGTGCGCCCGCGCCCGGAAGTCGATGTCGTTGGTGTCGAGGGCGACCCGCGCGAACTTGGCGTAGGCGTACGCGTCCTCGACAGTCAGCCGGCCGCCGGTCAGCACGCCGGTCCGGCCCCTGGCGGCGCCCAGCCCGCGCGCCGCCGCCTCCAGGGCCTCCGGCCAGCTCGCCGTCACCAGTTCGCCGGTCTGCGCGTCCCGCACCATCGGGTGCTCCAGCCGGTCGCGCTGCTGCGCGTACCGGAAGGCGAAGCGCCCCTTGTCGCAGATCCACTCCTCATTGACCTCGGGGTCCTCGGCGGCCAGCCGCCGCATGACCTTGCCGCGCCGGTGGTCCGTACGGGTCGCGCAGCCGCCCGCGCAGTGTTCGCAGACGCTCGGCGAGGACACCAGGTCGAAGGGGCGCGACCGGAAGCGGTACGCGGCCGAGGTCAGCGCGCCGACCGGGCAGATCTGGATGGTGTTGCCGGAGAAGTACGACTGGAACGGGTCGCCCTCGCCCGTACCGACCTGCTGGAGCGCGCCCCGCTCGATCAGTTCGATCATCGGGTCGCCCGCGACCTGGTTGGAGAAGCGGGTGCAGCGCGCGCACAGCACGCACCGCTCACGGTCCAGCAGCACCTGCTTCGAGATCGGCACCGGCTTCTCGAAGGTGCGCTTCTGGCCCTCGAAGCGGGTGTCGGCCTGTCCGGCGGACATCGCCTGGTTCTGGAGCGGGCACTCGCCGCCCTTGTCGCAGACCGGGCAGTCCAGCGGGTGGTTGATCAGCAGCAGTTCCATCACGCCGCGCTGCGCCTTCTCGGCGACCGGCGAGGTGAGCTGCGACTTGACCACCATGCCGTCGGTGCAGGTGATGGTGCAGGAGGCCATCGGCTTGCGCTGGCCCTCCACCTCCACGATGCACTGGCGGCAGGCGCCGGCCGGGTCCAGCAGCGGGTGGTCGCAGAAGCGCGGGATCTCGATGCCGAGGAGTTCGGCGGCCCGGATGACCAGCGTCCCCTTGGGGACGGAGATCTCGATGCCGTCGATCGTCAGCGTGACGAGGTCTTCGGGCGGTACGGCCGCCCCGCCCGCCCCGGTGGGGGCGTCGCTGGTGACGGTCATGCGTTCACCCCCAGGTGAGCGTCGGTGTCGGCCCAGGCGGTCGACCTGGCGGGGTCGAAGGGGCAGCCCTTGCCGGTGATGTGCTGCTCGTACTCGGCGCGGAAGTACTTCAGCGAGGAGAAGATCGGTGAAGCGGCGCCGTCGCCCAGTGCGCAGAAGGACTTGCCGTTGATGTTGTCGGCGATGTCGTGGAGCTTGTCGAGGTCGCTCATGCGGCCCTTGCCCGCCTCGATGTCGCGCAGCAACTGGACGAGCCAGTAGGTGCCTTCGCGGCAGGGGGTGCACTTGCCGCAGGACTCGTGCGCGTAGAACTCCGTCCAGCGGGTGACGGCCCGTACGACGCAGGTGGTCTCGTCGAAGCACTGGAGCGCCTTGGTGCCGAGCATCGAGCCCGCGGCGCCGACGCCTTCGTAGTCGAGCGGCACGTCGAGGTGTTCGTCGGTGAACATCGGGGTGGAGGAGCCGCCGGGCGTCCAGAACTTCAGCCGGTGGCCCGGCCGGATGCCGCCGCTCATGTCGAGGAGCTGGCGCAGGGTGATGCCCAGCGGGGCCTCGTACTGGCCGGGGTTGGTGACGTGGCCGCTGAGCGAGTACAGCGTGAAGCCCGGGGACTTCTCGCTGCCCATCGTCCTGAACCAGTCCTTGCCCTTGTTCATGATGGCGGGAACCGAGGCGATGGACTCGACGTTGTTCACGACAGTGGGGCAGGCGTACAGGCCCGCCACCGCCGGGAAGGGAGGACGCAGCCGGGGCTGTCCGCGACGGCCCTCCAGGGAGTCCAGCAGCGCGGTCTCCTCGCCGCAGATGTACGCGCCCGCGCCCGCGTGCACGACGACGTCCAGGTCCAGGCCCGAGCCGAGGATGTCGCGGCCGAGATAGCCCGCGTCGTACGCCTCCCGTACGGCCTCGTGCAACCGCCGCAGGACGGGTACGACTTCACCGCGCAGGTAGATGAAGGCGTGGTGCGACCGGATCGCGTGACACGCGATGACGATGCCTTCGAGGAGGGAGTGCGGATTGGCGAAGAGCAGCGGGATGTCCTTGCAGGTGCCCGGCTCGGACTCGTCGGCGTTGACGACGAGGTAGTGCGGCTTGCCGTCGCCCTGCGGGATGAACTGCCACTTCATCCCGGTGGGGAAGCCGGCGCCGCCGCGGCCGCGCAGTCCGGCGTCCTTGACGTACGCGATCACGTCGTCCGGCGGCATCGCGAGGGCCTTGCGCATGCCCTCGTAACCGTCGTGCCGGAGGTAGGTCTCCAGCGTCCAGGAGTCCGGCTGGTCCCAGAAGGCGGACAGTACGGGTGCGAGCAGTTTCTCCGGGTTGGCCTTGCTGACCTCGGCTGCCACGGTCATCACTCCCCCTCCTCGGCGGTCGGCCCGGCCGGGTGCGAAGGGTCGGAGGCCGAGGTGTCACGCGGCGCGTCGTGTGAGCTGGGGTGGGTGGCCGGTGCTTCGCCCGGGGCCCGTCCGGCGCGCTCGCCCTCGGCTTCGGCGGGGTCCGCGCCCCGCTGCGGTACGACGTGGTCGGCGGCCGGGCCCGCGCCCGGTACGGCCTCGCCCTTGGCCAGCCGCAGCCCCACCAGCGAGGCGGGCCCGGCGCCGCCGGTCGCCTCGACCGCGCCCGGCCGCCGGTCCGGGAACCCGGCGAGGATGCGGGCCGTCTCCTTGTACGTGCACAGCGGCGCGCCCCGGGTCGGCGCGACGGTCCGGCCTTCCCGCAGGTCGTCCACGAGCCGCTTGGCGCTGTCCGGCGTCTGGTTGTCGAAGAACTCCCAGTTGACCATCACCACGGGCGCGAAGTCGCAGGCCGCGTTGCACTCGATGTGCTCCAGCGTGACCTTGCCGTCCTCGGTGGTCCCGCCGTTGCCGACGCCCAGGTGCTTCTGGAGCGTCTCGAAGATCGCGTCGCCGCCCATCACCGCGCACAGGGTGTTGGTGCACACCCCGACCTGGTAGTCGCCGCCGGGCCCGCGCCGGTACATGGAGTAGAAGGTGGCGACCGCCGTGACCTCCGCCGTCGTCAGGTCCAGCATCTCGGCGCAGAAGCGGACGCCGGTGCGGGTGACGTGCCCTTCCTCCGCCTGGACGAGGTGCAGCAGCGGCAGCAGCGCGGAGCGCGCGCCGGGGTAGCGGGCGATCACCTCCTTGGCGTCCGCTTCGAGCCGGGCCCTGACCTCGGCGGGATAGTCGGGGGCGGGGAGCTGCGGCATCCCCAAACTGACGTCTGTCACCGGTCGACGCCTCCCATCACGGGGTCGATGGACGCGACGGCGACGATGACGTCGGCCACCTGGCCGCCCTCGCACATCGCCGCCATGGCCTGGAGGTTGGTGAAGGACGGGTCGCGGAAGTGGACCCGGTAGGGGCGGGTCCCGCCGTCGCTGACGGCGTGCACGCCCAGCTCGCCCTTGGGGGACTCGACGGCCGCGTACGCCTGGCCGGGCGGCACCCGGAAGCCCTCCGTCACCAGCTTGAAGTGGTGGATCAGGGCCTCCATCGAGGTCCCCATGATCTTCTTGATGTGGTCGAGCGAGTTGCCGAGCCCGTCCGGGCCCATGGCCAGCTGGGCGGGCCAGGCGATCTTCTTGTCGCCGACCATCACCGGCCCGGGCGCCAGCCGGTCCAGGCACTGTTCGACAATGCGCAGCGACTGGCGCATCTCCTCCAGACGGATCAGGAAGCGCCCGTAGGAGTCGCAGGTGTCGGCGGTCGGCACCTCGAAGTCGTAGTGCTCGTAGCCGCAGTACGGCTGGGTCTTGCGCAGGTCGTGCGGGAGCCCGGCGGAGCGCAGCACCGGTCCGGTGGCGCCGGTGGCCAGGCAGCCGGCCAGGTCGAGGTAGCCGATGTCCTGCATCCGGCCCTTGAAGACCGGGTTGCCGGTGGCGAGCTTGTCGTACTCGACGAGGTTCTTGCGCATCTTCTTCACGAACTCGCGCACCTGGTCGACCGCGCCGGGCGGCAGGTCCTGGGCGAGTCCGCCGGGCCGGATGTACGCGTGGTTCATCCGCAGGCCGGTGATCAGCTCGTAGATGTCCAGGATCAGTTCCCGGTCCCGGAACCCGTAGATCATGATGGTGGTGGCGCCCAGCTCCATGCCGCCGGTGGCGATGGCCACCAGGTGGGAGGAGAGGCGGTTGAGCTCCATCAGCATCACCCGGATGACGGACGCGCGGTCCGGCACCTCGTCGGTGATGCCGAGCAGCTTCTCCACGGCCAGGCAGTACGCCGTCTCGTTGAAGAACGGCGTCAGGTAGTCCATCCGGGTCACGAAGGTGGTGCCCTGCGTCCACGTACGGAATTCGAGGTTCTTCTCGATCCCCGTGTGCAGGTAGCCGATGCCGCAGCGGGCCTCGGTGACGGTCTCGCCGTCGATCTCCAGGATCAGCCGCAGCACGCCGTGCGTGGAGGGGTGCTGGGGGCCCATGTTGACGACGATCCGCTCGTCGTCGGTACGGGCCGCGGCGGCCGCGATCTCGTCCCAGTCGCCGCCGGTGACCGTGTAGACGGTGCCCTCGGTCGTCTCCCGAGGGGTCGCATGGCTGGTGGACATCAGGTGTACGACCTCCGCTGGTCGGGAGCCGGGATCTGGGCGCCCTTGTACTCGACGGGGATGCCGCCGAGCGGGTAGTCCTTGCGCTGCGGGAAGCCCTGCCAGTCGTCCGGCATCATGATCCGGGTGAGCGCCGGGTGGCCGTCGAAGATCAGTCCGAAGAAGTCGTACGCCTCGCGCTCGTGCCAGTCGTTGGTCGGATAGACGCTCACCAGGGACGGCACGTGCGGGTCGGCGTCCGGCGCGGACACCTCCAGCCGGATCAGCCGGTTGTGGGTGATCGAGCGCAGGTGGTAGACGGCGTGCAGCTCGCGGCCCTTGTCGCCGGGGAAGTGCACCCCGCTGACGCCGGTGCACAGCTCGAAGCGGAGCGCCGGGTCGTCGCGGAGAGTCCGCGCGACGGCCGGCAGGTACTCCCGCTCGATGTGGAAGGTCAGCTCGTCGCGGTCGACGACCGTCTTCTCGATGACGTTCTCGGGGACCAGCCCCTGCTCGTCCAGCGCGCCTTCCAGCTCGTCCGCCACCTCGTCGAACCAGCCGCCGTACGGGCGGGACGTGGCGCCCGGCATCCGTACGGACCGGACGAGCCCGCCGTACCCGGAGGTGTCGCCGCCGCCGCTCGCGCCGAACATGCCGCGGCGGGTGCCGATGACCTCGCCGTGGTCGCCGCGCTGGCCGGGGAGGTTCTGCGCGTTCAGGTCCTGGTCGGGGTTGACCCCGTCGGCCCCCTTGGCCGCTCCGGTCCCGTTGACACCGCCAGTGCCGTTGGTGTCACCGTTCCCGGGGGCCCCCTTGGTGCCGCCGGTCCCCTTGGTGCCGTCGCTCACCGCAGCAGCCCCTTCATCTCGATCACCGGAAGCGCCTTGAGTGCCGCTTCCTCCGCCTCGCGGGCCGCCTGCTGCTGGTTGACCCCGAGCTTGGTGTCCTGGATCTTCTGGTGCAGCTTGAGAATGGCGTCCATCAGCATTTCCGGACGCGGCGGGCAGCCGGGCAGATAAATGTCCACCGGGACGATGTGGTCGACGCCCTGGACGATCGCGTAGTTGTTGAACATCCCGCCCGACGAGGCGCACACGCCCATCGAGATGACCCATTTCGGATTCGGCATCTGGTCGTACACCTGCCGCAGCACGGGCGCCATCTTCTGGCTCACCCGGCCCGCCACGATCATCAGATCGGCCTGGCGCGGCGACCCGCGGAAGACCTCCATGCCGAAGCGGGCGAGGTCGTAGCGCCCGGCGCCGGTCGTCATCATCTCGATGGCGCAGCAGGCGAGGCCGAAGGTGGCGGGGAAGACCGATGACTTGCGCACCCAGCCCGCGGCCTGTTCGACGGTGGAAAGCAGAAAGCCGCTCGGCAGCTTCTCTTCAAGTCCCATTGGTGGCCCCTAGTCCCATTCCAGGCCGCCCCGACGCCATACGTAGGCGTAGGCGACGAAGACGGTGAGCGCGAAGAGGAGCATCTCCACGAGCCCGAAAAGCCCGAGCGCGTCGAAGGTGACGGCCCAGGGGTAGAGGAAGACGATCTCGATGTCGAAAATGATGAAGAGCATCGCCGTGAGGTAGTACTTGATCGGAAATCGACCGCCGCCGGCCGGCTGTGGCGTCGGCTCGATTCCGCATTCGTACGCCTCTAGCTTCGCCCGGTTGTAGCGCTTGGGTCCGACGAGCGTGGCCATCACGACAGAGAAGATCGCAAAGCCTGCCCCGAGGGCTCCCAGTACGAGGATGGGCGCGTAAGCGTTCACCGTCCCCGCTCCCTTCAGTCGACGATGACTGGATGGCGGTCCGCCCGGTCCCGCTCACCGGCCCCACGAAGATCGCGCCCATGTGAGGCAGTTCACAAGCCCGAGCCGCCTGCATCTTATGCCCGCCGGTCTGTGATCTGCGACACGGGGTGCGACAACGCCTTTGTGATCTCCACCACCTGACGCCCGGTCATCTGGTCCGATGAGCGTCGATCTTCGTACAGCAAGCGCGTAGATGATCACTGGAGGTGACATTTTCCGACGTTGCCCCTGGTCAGCGTGGGGTTGCCTCTATCAAGAGGTGGGGGATGCAAGCAAATTGGCGCAGCCCTCGGCCAACTGCTAGGGCCACAGGGCCCACTGACGGAGGCCGGTCGGCGGCCGGCCGGCGCGACCGGTCCGCGATCACCGTGACCATCCCGAGACCGTCGTGACCCTCCCGTGATCATCGGTACGTGCCCGCGTTCACGAGCACTCGCGTCACGGCGGCATCACGGGAACATAACGGGCACTCACGAGTGACCTATCCCACGCGGCTTGCTGTCTTGAATGCTTGACCTTCGGGAAGCCTTGGCGTGGCGGATCAGTAGGTGATAAGTGGCCCCAGGGCGCGCATCGGCCCGTAAATGCCATGCGTAAGAACATGATCACGAAATTCGGACGGCCCGCCGCCCGCTCGCCGACCGGCGAAAAGTCCCTTTTATTCATCGCGTACGCGTCAAGTGTGGCGCACACCACCTTTGTTGGCAGCAACCTGTGGCTCCTGATAGCCGTGGTGCCATGTCCCCGAACGCAGTCATACCCAGCCACCGGAAGCCCCGCCGTTCCGCGTCCTCGCGGGCACTGCGCGCAGGGGTCACCGGTGGCATCATCACCCTGGCGGTGACCGGCGCGAGCATGCCGGCCGGCGCCGCGGAGAAGCCCGTCTCCGAGACCCAGGAAATGCCGACCATCACATCGGCACTGGCCACCAGCCTGGCCAAGAGCGCGGACACCGCCCAGCAGATGGCGCTGGACTACGAGCGCCAGGCCGCGCAGGACACCGCCACCGCCGAGGCCACCGAGGCCGCCACCAAGGCGAAGGACGAGGCCGACAAGAAGGCCGCGGCCGAGAAGAAGGCCGAAGAGGCCCGCCAGGCCGAGGAGAAGGCGAAGGAGAAGGCCGAGCAGCAGCGCGCCTCCCGCTCCTCCGAGCGCACCTCGCTGCGCTCCCTGGCCGCCACGTCCGACGACTCCCCCGTCACCGGCGCGACCGGCAGCACCAGCTCCCTGGTCGGCTTCCTCCGCGCCCAGCTGGGCAAGTCCTACGTGCTCGGCGCCTCCGGCCCGTCCGCGTACGACTGCTCCAGCCTGGTGCAGGCCGCCTACCGCACCATCGGCATCGACCTGCCGCGCACCTCGCAGCCGCAGTCCACCGCCGGTACCCAGGTGGGCCTGGGCAACCTCCAGGTCGGCGACATCCTGTACTGGGGCAGCGCGGGCAGCGCGTACCACGTCGGCGTCTACGTCGGTAACGGCAACTTCATCGGTGCCCAGAACTCCAGCACCGGCATCGTGGAGAAGCCGCTGAGCTACAGCCAGCCGACCGGCGCGGTCCGCGTCCTGTAGGACGCCCCCACGCACGGCCGAGGGCCGCCGTTCCCACCGCTCGGGAACGGCGGCCCTCGCGCGTTGCGCAAGCAAAGTGCCCGTATGCCTCACGTTACGGCCGATCATCGGACCAGACGCCATCGTCCATTCGATGAAGAGACGCCCGTTCGGCACAACTACCGTAACGACTCTGTCCCAGTTGTACCTCTCGCCGTACTCATCCCTTCCGCCCCGTAATGCCCGCACCCTCATTTCCGTGGCACCGGACAGCGGCTGACGAGAGGAAGCACTTACTTAAATGAAAATCCGTCGTGCCCATACTTTGCGCGCCGTCGCCTGGACGGTGACGGCCACCGCTCTTGCCTCCACTCTCAGTCTGGTGCCGGCCGCCGCCGACCCCGCCTGCCCGCCGGCCGAGCCTCAGCAGAAACCCGCCAATACCTGTCCCGCACCGTCCGCCGAGAAGCAGGCCGCGAGGAAGCAGGCGGCCAGGAAACAGGCCGCGAAAGAGGCCGCTGCCCGGAAACAGGCCAGGGACAAGCAGGCCGCCGCGAAGAAGCAGGCGGCACGGAAGCAGGCGGCGAAGAAACAGGCCGCACGGAAGCAGGCTGCCGAGAGGCAAGCAGCCGAGAAGCAGGCCGCGCGGAAGCAGGCGGCCAAGAAGCAGGCCGCCAGAAAACAGGCCGCGCGAAAGCAGTCACCCCAGGCGCCGACGGCGGCCTGCCGCCCGCCGAGGCCCAACCCGAAGCCCGCGGCCACCTGCCAGACCGCGCCCCGGAAGCCCGCCGCGAAGAAGCCCTCCACGCACCAGCCGTCCGCACAGCGGCCGACCACCCAGCGGCCCCCGGCGAAGCGGCCACCGGTCAAGAAGCAGGCCGCCAAGAAGCAGCCGGCCAAAAAGCCCCCGGCCCAGCGGAAGCAGCTGAAGAAGGACCACGGCTGGAGCTGGGAAGGGCTTTACATCGACGCCGCCGACCTGCGCAAGGTCAATGTCTTCCTGGCCCGTGCCAAAAAGGCCGAACGCACCATCAGCCCTCAGGTACGCAGCATCGCCCGCCGGACCAAGGCCACCGTGGTCGGATACGAGGACCGCCTGAGGTCACCGGAATCGGTCAAACGCGCGGTCGCCCGCACCATGCAGGGCAGCCCCACCACCACCGCGGACGAGGCGCTGGAAAGGATCAACGACTCCGTCCGCTACATCCTCCAGTGGCCGGACAAGTCCTACGTCAAAGGCGTCCAGGATTCCACCAAACTGCTGGCCAGGTGGAAGAACGCGAATCTCCGGTGGTCCAACACCTGGGCCCGCCCCCGCGGTTACAAGGCCATCAACACCGCCTGGCGGGCGAACGATTCGGGGCATCCGTACGAACTCCAATTCCACACTCCGAAAAGCCGCGCCGCCCAACGGCAGAGCCGGGCCCTGTACGAGGAAGCCCACCGCCCCAGGACCACCTCCCAGCGCCGGGCCCAGATTCAGGGCCAGATGAACAGGATCTACGCCACGGTCCCCTGCCCCGCGGGCTCCCAACTCCTCAACGGCCCCCGCCGCCGCTCAGTGGAACGCAAGGTCGTGAACGGACGGCATTACGTACGGTCCGTACCGGTCATGGCCCGCGACACATTCATGGCGTTCGGGCCCCCCACGCAATAGGCCCCGCCCCACTCCACCTCTCGACCTTTCCCGCTCGCGGCCCGGGGGTCCGCCCCACAGTTCCTGGAGCGCGGGCGGGACAGGTCAGGCCGGACTGTACAGCCTGGAGGCGGGCGTCCGAGGCCGAGTTGGCCGTGTTGACGGCATGCTCACCGGCACACGGGATTCCACGACCCGGTGAGCCGCGTCGCGGCGTGCCGTGTGGTCCTGAAAAGAACCGGGAAAGAACTGACCAACCTCCCCTCCCTGTCCCCTTTTTCCGTTTGTCACCTGATCAGGTGACGCGCTCGCCTACCGGGGCCCGGAGGCTGTACGTTCACGCCACAACCCAAAAAAAATGGCCCCCGGCGGGACTTGCGATCCCAATGCCGAGGGCCCGATCAAGAGGAAGCAAGGACCTTCCCCATGATCGCCAAGAGGAAGAAAGGCCCTTCCCCATGACTCGACTTGAGTCTAACGCGCCCATCCGCTCCGTCGCTGCGATTCGGCCGTTCTCCGGAGTGATCCACGTACGGCACCACCACACGGTCAGCTTCACGGTCGTCGGCAACCACCTGGCCCTCAACCCGATGATCTCCACCGTGGCCCTCGGCTACGCCGTACGCGTACAGGCCATGCCCGACGGCGCCACCGTCAGCATCCGGAAGCTCGCCAATACGTACAAGGAGACGGAGTACGTGATCGGCAAGGCGCTCAAGGAGCTGGAGGACGAGGGCTACCTGGTACGGGAGCGGATCCGCATCGACGGCCAGCGCATCGTCACCCGAACCACGTACTACGAGAACCCGAAAGACCGTTTACGGTCGACCGATCCGACGCCGCCGCAGCAGCGGCAGGCCCCGCCGCCACCTCCACCCGCGCCCTCGCCCCCACCACCGCCTCGCCCACAGCCTGTGGACATCCCCGAGCCCCCACGGACGGACACGGCCGTCGCGCCGGAGGAGCCCGATGCGTTGGAGGCGATCGAGGGGTCTGAGGCGATCCAGGTGACCGAGCTGTCTGAGGCTCCCGAGCCCGAGGCACCTGCGACCTGCGAGAAGGCCGAGGCCACTGAGGCATCTGCGGCCTCCGAGACCCTTGAGACGCCCAAGTCACCCGAGGTTCCCGGGGTCCCCGAGATGCCCGGGGCACCTGAGACACCCGAGGCACCCGCCGCAAACGAGGTGCCTCCACCGCCGCAGGTGACCCCACAGCCCCAGGCAGCCCCGTCAGCCCAGGTGAACCCGCCGCCCCAGGTAGCCCCAACAGCCCAGGTGCCCCCGTCGCCCCAAGCGCCCCCGCCACCCCGCACCCCCGGCGCTCCCCCCGCCGCTCCCCCCGCCCTCATCCCCTCCCCGGCCGCCGACCTCCTCTGCGGCCTGCGGCTCGCCGACGAGCGCCTGACGCTCTCCGTACGGGACGTGAACCGCCTGGCCCCGGCCGTCTCGGCCTGGCTCGACCGTGGTGTGTCGGCCGCGTACGTCGTCCATTCGCTCGTCTCGACACTCCCTCCCGGCGCGATCGGCCACCCGGCCTCGTTCCTGAAGTACCGCCTGACCGAGAAGCTGCCGCCGCCCCTGCCCGTCCGGCCCCCCGAGGGGCCGGGGCGCGTGCGCGCCACCGGCCAGGAGTGCCAGATCTGCGGCCTCCCCTTCGCGGCCCCGACCGGTTCCCCTGCTACGGCCCCGGCCCCGTCGTCGGCCCTGGTCCGCTGCCCCCGCTGCCGTACGGCCGAGGAGTGGACGGCGGCGGCACCCCGGCCGGCCGCGCTGCGCAACGTCCAGGCCCCCACCCGCCTCAGGACCGGAGCAGCCGCTTCTGGACGGACTCCAGCGGCCCGTGCTCGAAGCGCCGCAGCCAGAGCCTTGCCCCGCTGACCAGTACCGCGCACACCGCCGCCCACAGGCCCAGCACCCACCAAGGCCCGTGGTCCGCCCACCGTGCGGCCAGGCCGAGTCCGAGTCCGTAACAGACCAGGACGCACAGCACGTTCTGCAGGACGTAGCAGGACAGCGCCGTACGGCCGACCGCGGTGAGCCCGGCGGTCAGCGGGCCCGGCCGGCGTACGCGGTCGACGAGCAGGCCGATGAGGCCCAGGTAGCCGACGGCGACGACGGGGGCGGCCCCGTACCGGGCCACCATGGCCAGGTCCGGACCGGCCGCCACCGCGGCCACGTTGAGCGGGACGCCGAGGCCCAGGCCCCAGCCGCACAGACGGCGCCGGATGCGCCGCCCGGGCGCGTCCGGGCGGAAGGCGCCCGCCCGGTACAGCCGCACGCCGAGGTGAAAGAGGAAGACGAGCAGCGCGAAGGAGATGACGGGTTCCATGCGCAGGGCGATCGCGTTCTGGAGTCGGAAGGCGATCTGTTCCAGGTAGCTCCCGTCGGCGTACAGGTCGACAACCCGAGGATTCACGCCCGCACTTGGAGCGCTCCCGGCATCCGCCCCGGAACCGCCCCCGGCCACGGCAGCCAGCGTCAACAGCCCCAGCACCACCCCGTGCACCCCGCCCGCCACCCACATCAGCACCCGCTGCGTGCGCGCCGTGCGCGTCAGCTGCCAGGCCACCAGGAGGGCGACGACCGCGTACCCCATCAGTACGTCCCACGCGAAGACGAGGACGAAATGCACGGTGCCCTCGACGAAGAGGAACAGAGCCCGCCACTTGTACCGGCCCGGCCACGGACGGCCGCGTTTCGCGGCGGATCCGAACTGGATGGCCAGGCCGACGCCGAAGAGAATCGTCAGCATCGAGAGGAACTTGCCGTCCGCGACGAACCGGAAGACGCCCTCCACGGTCCCGGCCCACGAGGCGCCGAACGACGCCGCGGTGCCGTTCCCGTTCAGCACGCCCCACTCCGCGCCCGGCGCCGCGAAGATCCAGACGTTGGTCATCAACGTCCCCAGGATCGCCACCCCGCGCAACACGTCCAGCAACGGCAACCGCCCGGCCCGCCCCACCCCGCCCGAACCAGCCGCCCCCGGCACAGCCCCCCGTACCTGCGTCTCCACCACGCCGCTTCCCTCCCCCGGTGCCCGCTTTCCCACCATGGTCGGGCCGGGGAGATCCCGACGCTTCGTCCGCGACGACGAGAAACGACTACACCGTTCGATGCAGCAGGGCGTGGCGCGGGGTGTTGCGCGCAGCGGCACACGCCGCTGACCGGCTCACCCTGTCGCCTCGCGGGCCTCTCGCAGTGCGGCCACCAGCTCGTCCCGCGCGGCGCTCCACGCCGGATCGTCGTGGTCGAGTGCCTGGAGGGCGTGTTCGGCAGCACGGCGTCGGGACAGCAGTTCGGGACGGCGCTCGATCTCGATCTCACCGGCCCACACGGTCAGCCACCCGCGGATCGGGCCAAGACTCTCCGTCTTGGCTGCGAGCGCGAAGGCTTCGTTCTTCTGCCGCTCCATCTCGGGCAGCCGGTGCGGCGCGAGGCGGGCCGGCGCCAACCTCGACGCGTCGGGGCTCCGGTCGGGTCTCGGGGCGTGCGCAGCCCCCTCAGCACCAAGGCCTGCGGGCTCGGACACACCGCACCTCCCTCACCGCGCGTTACCCCGGGCACCGCGCTCCTCGGAGCATCCACGCTGCGCCCACCCGCCCCCGGTGCAGGCGGATACGCGCTCCTGCCCTCCCAACGAGCGACCGTCAGCGTCTGAGAGACCCACCGCCGTGCGCCGGGCCGCTCGACTTCGAGCCGCGCGACCCGGCAGCGAACCGTCAGGCCCGCGGTGCCACCTTGCTCAGCCCGTTGATGATGCGGTCCATCGCGTCGCCGCCCGTGGGGTCGGTGAGGTTGGCGAGCATCTTGAGGGTGAAGCGCATCAGTACGGGGTGGGTCAGGCCGCGCTGGGTGGCGATTTTCATGACCTTCGGGTTGCCGATGAGCTTCACGAAGGCGCGGCCGAGGGAGTAGTAGCCGCCGTAGGTGTCCTTGAGGACCTTCGGGTAGCGCTGGAGGGCCAGCTCGCGCTGGGCGTACGTGGCGCGGGCGTGGGCCTGGACGATGACCTCGGCGGCGATCGAGCCGGACTCCATGGCGTACGCGATGCCCTCGCCGTTGAACGGGTTGACCAGACCGCCCGCGTCACCGACGAGCAGCAGGCCCTTGGTGTAGTGCGGCTGGCGGTTGAAGGCCATGGGGAGGGCGGCGCCGCGGATCGGGCCGGTCATGTTCTCCGGCGTGTAGCCCCAGTCGGCGGGCATGGAGGCGCACCACGCCTTGAGGATCTCGCGCCAGTCCAGCTCCTTGAAGGAGGAGGACGTGTTGAGGACGCCGAGGCCGACGTTGCTCGTACCGTCGCCCATGCCGAAGATCCAGCCGTAGCCGGGCAGCAGGCGGTCCTCGGCGCCGCGGCGGTCCCACAGCTCCAGCCAGGATTCGAGGTAGTCGTCGTCGTGGCGGGGCGAGGTGAAGTACGTACGGACAGCGACGCCCATCGGGCGGTCCTCGCGGCGGTGCAGGCCCATCGCCAGGGAGAGACGGGTGGAGTTGCCGTCCGCGGCGACCACGAGGGGGGCGTGGAAGGTGACCGGCGTCTTCTCCTCGCCGAGCTTGGCCTGGACGCCCTCGATACGGCCCGTCAGGTCGTTGATGACCGGCGCGCCGACGTTGCAGCGCTCGTACAGGCGTGCGCCGGCCTTCTGTGCCTGACGCGCCAGCTGCTCGTCGAAGTCGTCACGCTTGCGGACCAGGCCGTAGTCCGGGTACGAGGCCAGGTCCGGCCAGTCGAGCTGGAGGCGGTTGCCGCCGCCGATGATGCGCAGGCCCTTGTTGCGCAGCCAGCCCGCCTCCTCGGAGATGTCGATCCCCATGGAGATCAGCTGCTTGGTGGCGCGGGGCGTGAGGCCGTCGCCGCAGACCTTCTCGCGCGGGAAGGCGGTCTTCTCCAGGAGGAGGACGTCCAGGCCGGACTTGGCGAGGTGGTACGCGGTCGCCGAGCCGGCGGGACCGGCCCCGACCACGATGACGTCCGCGCTGTACTCGGAGCGGGGGGTGTTCACGGACTCGCTCACGGACTCGCTCACGGCATCAGTCGCGGACTCGGTCACGGCGGGATCTCCCCGGAAGTCGATATCTGGGTGCCGACCGGCACTGGGCCCCGTCAGTCTATGGGGGCACAGGTGATCAGGAACTGAAGGGTTGGTCGGTGCATGCATGAGCCGCTGGGGGCACCACGGACACCGTCCGGAACGGGTTTCACGCTGCGCGTTCCCGCCGAGGAGGACGCCTGGCACTGGCACCGGGTGTTCGACCACCCGGAGGTGATGGAGTTCCACGGCGGCACCACCGCCGAACTCTCCGTCTACCAGGAGCTGACCGCCCGGCAGCGCAGGCACCACGCCGAGTACGGGTACTGCCTGTACTCGATGGTCGAGGCGGGAGAACCGGGGGCCGGACCGGTCATCGGATTCACGGGCGCGCAGCCCTGGCCGCACGACTGGGGACCGGTGGGCGAGACCGAGATCGGGTGGCGGCTGGGGCGGGCGTACTGGGGCAAGGGGTACGCGACGCAGGCGGCCCGGGCCGCGCTGGAGGTGGTGCGGGCCGCGGGGGTACGGAGTGTGGTCGCGATGGTGGCGGCCGGGAACGAACGGTCCGTCGCGGTGACCCGGCGGCTCGGGATGCGGCACGCGGAAACGTTCCGTACGCCGTCCGGGCGGCAGGGGTACTGCTACCGGCTGGAGCTGTGAGAAAGAGGGGCAGGTGAGGGGGCCGCCGGACCGCTGTGCCCGTGGCCCCTTCTCCCGTCACGCGCCCGGCTTCGTCCCCCGGTGCAGGGCGACGATGCCGCCCGTCAGGTTGCGCCAGGCCACCTTCGACCAGCCCGCCCCCTGGAGGCGCGCCGCCAGGGCCGGCTGGTTGGGCCAGGAGCGGATGGACTCGGCGAGGTACACGTACGCGTCCGGGTTGCTGCTCACCGCGCGCGCGACGGGCGGCAGGGCCCGCATCAGGTACTCGGTGTAGACCGTACGGAACGGCCCCCACGTCGGCTCGCTGAACTCGCAGATGACGACCCGGCCGCCGGGCTTGGTGACCCGGTACAGCTCGCGCAGCGCGGCGTCCGTGTCCTGGACGTTGCGCAGCCCGAAGGAGATGGTGACGGCGTCGAACACGTCGTCGGCGAAGGGCAGTCGCATCCCGTCACCGGCCACGAACGGCATCCACGGGCGGCGCTTCTTGCCCTCGCCCAGCATGCCGACGGAGAAGTCGCAGGGGACGACGTAGGCGCCGGTGCGGGTGAAGGGCAGCGAGGAGGTGCCCGTACCGGCGGCGAGGTCGAGCACGCGCTCGGCGGGGCGCGCCGCGACGGCCCGCTCCACCTCCTTGCGCCACAGCCGCGCCTGCCCGAGGGACAGCACGTCGTTGGTGAGGTCGTAGCGCGCCGCCACGTCGTCGAACATCGCGGCGACGTCCTGCGGCTGCTTGTCCAGAGAGGCTCGGGTCACCCGGCCATTGTTCCTTACGGCTCCGGAAGGCGTTGGTCGGGGACGGCCCGATGCCCCCCTCAGAACATCCGGGCGGTCCAGCGGTGCTGCGTCTGCTGCGAAGCATCGTGAGCGGCCGAATGGGCCGTCCCCGCGGGAAAGATCTTGCCGGGTGGAAGGGCCGACTCCGGTTTCGTTGACGGTGTCCTGACGCAGGACGCGTCGGCCTTCACGGATCGTTGATGCCCGGACTCACAGCTCCAGCAGACTCGCCAGGTCGATGCCGATGGGGAAGGGCCGGTCCGTCTCCAGTTTCTCGGCGTGGCGAGGGTGCTCGGGGGCGGGAACGTACTCACCCACGTCACGGCGCAGCCAGAACTCGTGCACTACCGGCCTGTCGTCCGCACCGTGCTCCACACGCCAGAAGTACGGGATGCCCGCCTCGGCTTACAGGAAGGGCTTGCTGCTCCGGTCCCGGACTTGGGAATCCGGCGACACCACTTCCACCGCGAGCTTCACGATGCCGGCCGGCGTGGCCGCCAACGAGGCGACGTCGATCCCGCTCTTGTCGAAGACGACGATGTCGGGCTTGACGGTGTTGTGAGCGTCGAGCACCAGACACCGCTCGGCATTGACGCCGTACAGGTCGGGTTTCACCTGCTTGATGCGGAAGAACAGCTCGTCCCGGACTTGGTCGTGCCACCATTCCGCCATCCCCCGAACCACGATCGCTCCGTCCATGAGTTCCCAGTCGAAGGGCAGCTCCAAATCCTTGACCTGATCGAACGTCCACCGCCCACCAGGCGGGTTCATCCAGGTCTCCGGAGTCGCCTTCTCCAGCCGCCGGTCAGTGCTCATCACTGCTCCCATGGACGCGAGTGTGGACGCGAGTGTGGACGCGAGTGCGGACGCGAGTGCGGATTACGGTCCTGAATACGACAGTACCGTCACACGAAGTGACGGGAGCGCTTCTCGACGTTGACGCCTCAGCGTCCCCGGTACACCAACCGGCCGCCCAGCACCGTCACCAGGCAGCGTCCGTCTTCCGCGAACACCGCGAAGTCCGCGGGGCCGCCGGGAGCCAGGACGTGCGGTCCGGACGGCTCGCGCAGGCCGGAGCGGGCGACCGCCGTGCGGACGGCGGGGCGGGTGAAGGGGCCGGAGACCGATGTCGTACCGATGGCGAGGAGCCGCTGCACGCCCCTGCGGGCGCTCGCGCCCCAGCGGGTGTCGGTCATGCCGAGGGCGGTGAGGGCGTCGCCGGTGAGCGGGGCGGTGCCCAGGTCGTCGGCCTCGCGCGGGTCGGGGTGGTAGGCGGATTCGAGCAGCGCGGCGCCGTCGGGTTCGTGGCGGCCGGGGGCCAGGGTGCCGTTCCAGTCACGCACCCGGGCACGCTCGCCGTACCGCTCGTACAGCTCCTCGTACGGGCCGATGGCCTCGATGCGGTCGCCTGAGACGACGACCGCGTGCCCGGGGTCCGGGGCGCCGTCAGGGGCGCGTCGGACTCCGTGCACGCGGTGGATCGTCAGCACGGCTGTCTCGGTTCTCTCAGTCGCCTCAGTTGGCCTCGACGAGCTTCAGCTCGGGGTGTGCCGTGCCGCCCTCGATGGCCGTGGAGGAGATGTGCGAGGTCACGCGGTCGTCGACCGGGTCGTTGGCCGGGTCGTCGTGCACGGCCAGGTGCTCGTACGTGGTCGCGCGCTGCGCCGGGACGCGGCCCGCCTTGCGGATCAGGTCGATGATCTCCTGGCGGTTGGAGCGGTGCTTGGCACCGGCGGAGGAGACCACGTTCTCCTCCAGCATGATCGAACCGAGGTCGTCCGCGCCGTAGTGCAGCGACAGCTGGCCGATCTCCTTGCCGGTGGTCAGCCAGGAGCCCTGGATGTGGGCGACGTTGTCGAGGAAGATCCGGGCGATGGCGATCATGCGCAGGTACTCGAAGATCGTCGCCTGGGTGCGGCCCTTGAGGTGGTTGTTCTCGGGCTGGTAGGTGTACGGGATGAAGGCGCGGAAGCCGCCCGTACGGTCCTGCACGTCACGGATCATGCGCAGGTGCTCGATGCGCTCGGCGTTGGTCTCGCCGGTGCCCATGAGCATCGTCGAGGTGGACTCGACGCCCAGCTTGTGCGCCGTCTCCATGATCTCCAGCCAGCGCTCGCCGGACTCCTTCAGCGGCGCGATGGCCTTGCGCGGGCGCTCCGGCAGCAGCTCGGCGCCGGCGCCCGCGAAGGAGTCCAGGCCCGCGGCGTGGATGCGGCGGATGGCGTCCTCGACGGTGGTCTTGGAGATCCGGGCCATGTGCTCGACCTCGGAGGCGCCGAGGGAGTGGATGACCAGCTGCGGGAACGCCTTCTTGATCGCGGAGAAGTGCTCTTCGTAGTACTCGACGCCGTAGTCCGGGTGGTGGCCGCCCTGGAACATGATCTGGGTGCCGCCCAGCTCGACGGTCTCGGCGCAGCGGCGCAGGATGTCGTCGAGGTCGCGGGACCAGCCCTTGGCGGTGTCCTTGGGCGCGGCGTAGAAGGCGCAGAACTTGCAGGCCGTCACGCACACGTTGGTGTAGTTGATGTTGCGCTCGATGATGTACGTCGCGATGTGCTCCGTACCGGCGTAACGGCGGCGGCGCACGGCGTCGGCCGCGGCGCCCAGCGCGTGCAGCGGCGCGGAACGGTACAGGTCCAGCGCTTCCTCGGGCGTGATCCGCCCGCCCCCCGCGGCGCGGTCGAGTACGGACTGAAGGTCGGCGTTCTCGGTCACCGGGCGTCCCTTCGGAGGCGGGCATAACGACCGAACCAGCGTACGCCAGCGGTACGACAGGCCTGGCGGCGGCCGGGTCGGACGACTGACGGCGGGTGGCGTGGCGGCCGGACGGCGGGCGGGGCCGCGGTTCCTCCCGGGGGTCAGCCGCCGGTCTTCTTCATGGTGGCGCGGGGGCGGCCGCCCGCCTCGTCGTCGGAGGCGAAGGAGAGCGTGCCGTCCTTGCCGAGCGTGTACGTGACGGCCGCCTCGGCGCCCGTACAGCCGGGCCCGGGCTTGCCGTCCGTGCGCTCCCGGAGGGTCAGCGTGGTGGCGGTGGCGGACACCAGCTTCGCCTTGGCGGCGCACCGGGCGATCAGGAAGTCGTACGAGGTGTGGACGACGTACTCGCCCTTGGCGCCGGGAGCGATGGTGCTGGTGATGGTGCCGTTGGGGATGTTGTGACGGGTGACGACCGTGCCGGTCCAGGTGCCGAGGAAGGACTTCGGGACGGCCGGCTCCCCGGGCCGGGAACCGCCGGGCGACGGGGTCTGCCCGCTGCCGGGCGGCTTCGCGGCCGCGTCCCTGCCGCCGCCCTCGCCCTGGCCGGGCAGCAGCTGGAAGACGAACGCGGCGGTCGTCGCGGCGGCGAGCGCACCGGCCACGGACAGGACCAGCGTGCAGCTCATCCGGCGGCGCCCCGGGGTACTGCTGCCGAGGACTCCCTTGAGGGAGAGGCGGCGTTCCCTGGAGGTGGGCTGGGAAATGGGCTGGGCGGGTGCTTCCGGTGGGGGCGGGGGCTGTGTGGGGGCGGCGCCGGCGGTTGGCCAGGAGGGGTGGGAAGAGGGGTGGGGGTGGGGGTGGGGATGCGGGTGATGGTGGGGCTGGGGCGGGATGTAGGTCGGTTGCTGTCCGGAGGCGGCGGGGGCGGAAGCGCCGGGGCCGGCCGGGGCGTCGAAGGGGACGAGGCCGGACGGTGCCCCGTGTGAAGGGACGCCGGGCGCCCCGTACGCCCGCGCGTCGAGATTCAGCAGTTCCACCGCCTGCCTGCTGACGCGTTCGACCAGCGGCGCCGGCAGCCAGCCGGCGCGCGCCGGTCCGCCGTCCGCTTCCGCGCCGCCCAGCCGTCCTGCGATCTCCTCCGGGGCGGGCCGGTCCTCGGGGCGCTTGGCCAGGCAGGCCGTGGTGATCTCGCGGAGTTCGCCCGTGAGGGCGGTGCCGAGGTCGGGGTCGCCGTGGACGACCTTGTAGAGGAGGGCCGCCGAGCTGTCCCCGGTGAACGGGCCGGCGCCGGTGGCCGCGTAGGCCAGTACCGCGCCGAGCGAGAAGACGTCGCAGGCGCCGGTGACGTCCTGGCCGAGGATCTGCTCGGGCGCCATGTAGCCGGGGGAGCCGACGGAGACGCCGGTGGCGGTGAGCGCGGCGCTGCCGTCCGTGGCGCGGGCGATGCCGAAGTCGATCAGCAGCGGGCCGTCGAGGGTGAGCAGGACGTTGGACGGTTTGACGTCCCGGTGGACCAGGCCGTGGGCGTGCACGGCGGCCAGCGCCCGGGCGAGCCCGGCGCCCAGCGTCCGTACGGCGGGGCCGTCCAGCGGGCCGAAGTCCTCGACGGCGCGGGTGAGCGAGGGGCCCGCCACGTAGCCGGTGGCCACCCAGGGGACGGGCGCGTCGGGGTCGGCGTCCAGTACGGGCGCGGTCCAGGCGCCGCCGACCCGGCGCGCGGACTCCACCTCGCGCCGGAAGCGGGCCCGGAACCGGTCGTCGGCCGCGAACTGCGCGTGCACGGACTTCACCGCGACGGTACGGCCGCCGGCGCTGCGCCCGAGGTAGACGCGGCCCATGCCGCCCGCGCCGAGCCGGCCCAGCAGCCGGTACGTACCGATGACGCGCGGATCGTCCGCCCCCAGCGGCTCCATGGCTTCGCCTCCCCCTGCCGGCCCGGATCACGGCACAGCCTATGACCCAGGTCATGCCCGGTCCGGTGAACCCGCACAGCGGCTTTCGCCATCAAAGAGATGGAACGCCAGCAACCGTCCGACTTGTCCTGCGGGGCAGCGCACCCATCCGGAGTCCTTCGTGCAGCACCAGCCCGGGGAGCAGCCCCCGAACGGCCCTGGGGGCCGGTCCGCGTACGGGTACGAGTCCGACGGCGGGCCCGCGTACGGCCCCGCCCGGGAGCACCGCGCGCCGCGCCGCCGTGCGGGCAGGCGGAAGCGGCTCTGGCTGACGGGGGCTGCCGTGGTCGTACTGGGCCTGGTCGCCGTGCCCGTACTGAACGCCTTCGACGTCTTCTCCGACAACGGCGAGCCGATGACCTTCGACCAGCCCCGCCCGGACGGTGGCGGCGCCGGCGGTTCCGGCGGCACGGGCGGGGCGTCCGGCGGGTCCGCGCCGGGGGTGCGGATGCCCACCGGGCCGCAGGCGCAGTTCACGACGGCGAACACGCTGGACGACGGCACCAAGATCGGCGTGACCACGCTGCACGGCAAGAAGTCCGGCTTCACGGGCCGGGTCTGGGTGTGGGCGCCCAAGGAGTACTACGAGGAGAAGTACGCGAAGAGCGCGTTCCCGGTGCTCATCGCGCTGCCCGGTGGTCCCGGCTACCCGGTCAACTACTGGATGGGAACCGACCTGAAGTTGCAGAGCAGCATCAGCGAGTGGTCGAAGTCGGGCAAGAGCAAGCCGTTCATCGTCGTCATGCCGGTCCTGAACGCGGACGACAAGAACTACTACGACGGCAGCGACATCCCGGGGCAGCCGAAGATGGGCACCTGGATGTCCGACGACGTCCCCGACCTGGTCAAGGCCAACTTCCGGACCTTCGCCTCCCGGGACGGCTGGGCCTTCATGGGCTCCTCCTCGGGCGCCTTCGTGGGCCTCAAGCAGGTGCTCCAGCACCCCGACCGGTTCAAGGCCGTGATCGCGAGCGGTCCCGACACCCGGCCGGACTCGCCGCTGTGGCGCGGCCACGAGAAGGAGCAGCGGGCCAACGACCCGGAGCAGCTGGCCAAGCAGCTGATCGCCAAGCCCGGGGCCCCGGACGTGCACCTCGCCTTCCAGATCGGCACCAAGGAGAGCGGCCGGGCCAAGCTGGAATCCTTCATGAAGAAATACGGCAAGGGACCGATCAAGACCCGCCTGCAAGTGATCGAAGGCGGCGGTCACAACGCCCGGGGATATGTCCGTGGCATGGACGAGGGAACCATGCAATGGATCAGCAACGTGATGCCGGGCCCGACGCCCGCCCCCTGACGCGCCGACCGGGCATTTCGTACGCCTTCCTTACTCTTTCCGGCTGACTTCCGTGCCGTTTCCGTGCGACTTCCGTACGCCCCCCCGTACGACTTCCGCACAACTCGGTACGCGCTGTCCGTGCCTTTCGTGCACTTTTCGCACGCCTCTCGCACAGCTCACATACCACTCGCGCACACCTTCCGCCCGCGTTTCCCGCGGATTCTGCACGTGTCCGGCAGGTGATCCGCACGCGGCCCGTACGCGCCCATATGCGACCCGTACGCGTTCCGTACACGTTCCCTACGCGGCCCGTACGCGGCCCGTACGCGCGGAATTCGCCGCCGGAAACGGAAGTCAGCCCTGCGGGGTCTGCAGCAGGTCGACCCGGACATCCGCCGGATAGCCGGTCGATTCTCCGGTCCTGCGGGCGAATTCCGTCACGCCACGCAACTGGTCCGGGCCGAAACGGAAGTCCAGTGTCGTGAAGTAGCGTTCCAGCACCTGCTCGTCGAAGGTCTCCCAGCGTGCGGCCTGCTCGGCCACCTTGCCGACCTCTTCGAGCGACAGGTCCCGGGAGGCCAGGAACGCCTCGTGCACCTTGCGTACGACGAGGGGCTCGCGCTCCAGGTAGTCCCGGCGGGTCGCCCAGACGGCGAAGACGAACGGCAGCCCCGTCCAGTCCTTCCACATCTGGCCCAGGTCGTGCACCTGGAGGCCGAGCCGCGGCGCGTCGTGCAGGTTCGCGCGCAGCGCCGCGTCCCCGATCAGCACGGCGGCCTCCGCCTCCTGCATCATCACGCCGAGGTCGGGCGGGCAGGTGTAGTAGTCAGGAGTGACGCCGATCTTCTCGGCCAGCAGCAGTTGGGCCAGTCGTACGGACGTACGAGAGGTCGAGCCGAGTGCGACCCGCGCCCCGTCCAGCTCCTCCAGGGGCTTCTGCGACACGATCACGCACGACATGACCGGACCGTCGCAGCCGACCGCCAGGTCGGGGAAGGCGACCAGGTCGTCGGCGGCCCGCAGGAACTCCACGAGGGTGACCGGCGCGATGTCGAGATCGCCGCGCACCAGCTGTTCGCTGAGCTTTTCCGGGGTGTCCTTCGTGAGCTCCAGGTCGAGCAGCGTGCCCGTACGCGCGAGGCCCCAGTACAGGGGCATACAGTTCAGGAACTGGATGTGGCCCACCCGCGGCCGGCTCCGACGGTGGTCGGCTGCGGCTCCTGCGGATGCGTCTCCAACGGTTGAATTGTCCACATGCGGAGGCTAGACCCGGAGGGTGCCGGACGATGCGGCGGGGCCGCCTGTGGCCGCTGCACCGCCCGGGTAAACGTGATCTTTGGCTCTTCCGCCCTCCAAGCGCCGCGTGCTACGCTCAGCGCAAGTTGCAGTTTGGTTTCCCTTGCAGTACAGAGCCTGCGGAGCATGTGACGCCGCAGGCTTTTGTAGTTTTCAGACTTCTTGCAGGTTCTGGAGCAGGGCAACCCTTTGGCCCAAGGAGGGCTTATGGCTACCGGAACCGTGAAGTGGTTCAACGCTGAAAAGGGCTTCGGCTTCATCGCCCAGGACGGCGGCGGCCCGGATGTCTTCGTTCACTACTCTGCGATCAACGCCTCTGGCTTCCGCTCCCTGGAGGAGAACCAGCAGGTGAACTTCGACGTCACGCAGGGCCCGAAGGGTCCGCAGGCGGAGAACGTCACGCCGGTCTGAGTTGCCCGGTCCGACCGATCGCGGTCGACTTAGCAGTACCCAAGGAGCCCCGCTCCTTCCTTTCGGGGAAGGGGACGGGGCTCCTGCCTTTTCCGTACCCCGCCGCACGAAAGCGGGCAGGCGGGTTTTCGGCGCTCCGGCCCTCCTGACCTCTTCGGCCCCCGCGGCTACCGTGCAGATTCATGACCGGGCCGACCATCGCGGTGCACCATGTGCGGGCCGTACTCAGCGGTGCGCGGCGGAGGGGTGTGGACGTCGTGCCGCTGTTGCAGGCGGCGCGGATCTCGCCCCTGCTGCTCGCGGACGAGCGGGCGCGGGTCGCCGCCGACCGCTTCGCCCGGCTGGTCAGGGAGGTGCACCGGGCGACGGACGACGAGTTCCTGGGCCTCGGGCCGCTGCCCAGCCGCCGCGGCACCTTCGCCATGATGGGCCTCGCCTGCCTGGGCTGCCCTGATCTCGGTACGGCGCTGGAGCGGGCCGTACGGTTCTACGGGCTGTTCCCCGGCGGGCCGGAGATGACGGTGACGGTGGGGTCTCCCGGGGCGACGGTGGAGTCTCCCGGTGGCGCCTCCGGCCCCGGTAGCGCCACCGGCCCCGTCACCGCTACCGCTGCCAGCCCCGGTAGCACCCCCGCCTCCACCCCCGCCCCCACTCCCGCCGAGTTCTCGATCCGTACCGATCTGCGCCCGTACCCCGAAGCCACCTTCCTCGCCGAGTCCGTGCTGATCATCTGGCACCGGCTCTCCAGCTGGCTCGTCGGCCGCCGCATCCCGCTGCGCCACGCCCGCTTCGCCCACCCCGCCCCCGCGCACGCGCCCGAGTACGAGCTGCTCTTCGGCTGTGCGGTGCGCTTCGGGGCGCCGCACACCGCGGCGGCCTTCGACGCCCGCTGGCTGGCGGCGCCGGTCGTCCGGGACGAGGCGGCGCTGACGGCGATGCTGCGGCGGGCGCCCGCCGACCTGCTGAGCCGCCGCGAGTACGGCACGACCGTCACCGAGCGGGTACGGCACACGCTCGTCCTCGCCCTGCGCGCCACCGGCCCGGCCCGGCTGCCGGAGGCGGCCGAGATCGCGGCGCGGCTGGCGGTCAGCCCGGCGACGCTGCGCCGCCGGCTCCAGGAGGAGGGCACCTCGTACCAGCGCCTGAAGGACGCGGTGCGCCGGGACGCGGCGATCAGCTCGCTGGCGGCGGGCCGGGAGCCGATCGCCGAGCTGGCGGCGCGGCTCGGCTTCTCCGAGGACACCGCCTTCCACCGGGCGTTCCGGCGGTGGACGGGGACCACGCCGGGCGCGTACCGGCTGCGTCCGCCCGCCGCTGCCCTTTGGGGTCAGCAAAGCTGAGCGTCCTGGTCAGCGCCGTACTTACCCGGGAGTCACTACGGTCACCCCAAGTACCCCGTCCTCCGGACCGTTGGGAGAGCCGCATGGTGCCCCACACCCCCCATGACCGGCGTGCGTCCCGCGCGCTGCGCACCACCGCCGTGACCGCCGTCACGGCGCTCACCCTCTCGCTCGGCCTCACGAACGCCACCGCCACCGCCACCGCACCGTCCGCCCCGGCGGCCCCGCAGGCGGCCGCGCGCCCCGGCGACGTCGTGGCTTCCTCCCCCACCTCCTTCCACCCGCTCCCGGGCCAGCCGACCCGCACCCGCGCCTGGCACATGGAGTACCGTTCGACCACCGCCAAGGGCACCCCGAACGTCGTCTCCGGCACCGTCATCGTCCCGGACGACGGCCGCACCGGGCCGCGCCCGCTGGTCACGTACGCCGTCGGGACGGTCGGCCTCGCCGACCACTGCGCGCCCTCGGCCGGCTTCCCCAAGGGCACCACCGTCGAGGCCAACCTCATCCAGCAGCTCACCGCCCGCGGCTGGGCGGTCGCCGTGACCGACTACGAGGGCCTGGGCACGCCCGGCGAGCACACCTACACCGTCGGCCGCGCCGAGGGGCAGGCCGTCCTGGACGCGGCACGCGCCGCGCAGCGGCTGCCCGGTGCCGTGCGGGCGGGCGTCACCCCGGACTCCCCGGTCGGGATCATGGGTTATTCGCAGGGTGGCCAGGCCTCCGGCTGGGCGGCCGAGCTGCACGGTACGTACGCGCCCGAACTGAAGGTCAGGGGCACCGCGACCGGCGGCGTCCCGGCCGACCTACTCAAGGTCGCCGACTTCAACAACGGCAACGTCGGGGCGGGCCTGATCCTGATGGCGGCCGTCGGCCAGGACGCCGCGTTCCCGGAGCTGGACCTGGCGAAATACCTCAACGACAAGGGCCGGCACCACGTCGGCTTCATGAAGAAGAACTGCGTGGCGATCGACGCCATCGCCGGGGCCTTCAAGAAGATCTCCGACGTCACGGTCAAGAACCCGCTGTACGAGGCCGACTGGCAGCAGCGGCTGCGGGAGTCGGACCTCGGTACGCGCAGGCCGGACGCGCCGGTGTACCTCTACCACGGCACGCTCGACGAGCTGATCCCGTACGGCGTCGGCAAGCAGCTGCGCGCTGACTGGTGCGCCAAGGGCACCGAGGTGCGGTGGGCGCCGATCCCGCTGGGTGAGCACGTCGTCGGCGCGGTCGCGGGTGCCGTACCGGCCGCCGACTGGCTGGCGGGCCGCTTCGCCGGGAAGCCGGCGGGCGGCAACTGCGGCTGAGCCGGCAGCGGCAGGCATACGAGGAGGAACCCCGTGCCACTTCCCCCACAGAGGTGACACGGGGTTCCGGTCTGCCGGGCCGGCCGGACCGGCCGGGCCGCATACGAGGTTACCCGGCGGTCAGTTAACGGAGCATCAGTACGGGGCCTCCGGCGCGTACAACTCCTTCAGCTCCGCGCCGAAGTCCCGTGCGACGGCGGCCCGCCGCAGCTTCAGGGACGGGGTGAGGTGACCGGCCTCCTCCGTGAAGTCGACCGGCAGCACGGTGAACCGGCGTATCGATTCGGCGCGCGAGACCAGCTGGTTGGCGTCGTCCACGGCGTCCTGGATGTCGGCCAGCAGCGCCTCGTCACGGACCAGTTCCGCCAACGGCACCTGCTGCTTCTTCCGCATCTGCCGCCAGTGCGCCAGCCCGTCCGGCTCCAGCGTGACCAGCGCGGTGATGTACGGGCGGCCGTCGCCGACGACCATGCACTGGCCGACCAGCGGGTGCGCCCGCAGGCGGTCCTCCAGCGGGGCCGGGGCGACGTTCTTGCCGCCGGAGGTGACGATCAGCTCCTTCTTGCGGCCGGTGATGGTCAGATAGCCGTCCGCGTCCAGCGCGCCGATGTCGCCGGTCGCCAGCCAGCCCGCGTCCTCCGCTCCCCCGCCGTCCCTCCCGCCCGTTCCGCTCTCGTCCACGTCCCCGGCCGGCAGCGGCCCGCCGGCCGCGGCGTCCCAGTAGCCGCTGAAGACCTGCCCGCCGCGCAGCAGCACCTCCCCGTCCTCCGCTATCCGTACGGCGGTGCCGGGCAGCGGCCGGCCGACCGTGCCGATCCGGGGTCTGAGCGGCGGGGTGAGGGTGGCCGCCGCGGTGGTCTCGGTGAGCCCGTACCCCTCGAAGATCTCGATGCCCGCGCCGGCGTAGAAGGCCGCGAGCCGCCGCCCGAGCGGGGAGCCGCCGCAGATCGCGTAGCGGACCTTGCCGCCGAGCGCGGCACGGATACGGCGGTAGACCAGCGGGTCGTACATCCGCCGGGCCGCTTTCAGCGCCACCCCGGGGCCGCTGCCCGTGCCGTGCTCCTCGGCCTCGACGGCTTCCCCGTAGCGCCGCGCGATCGCGGCGGCGCGGTCGAAGGAGGCGGCCCGGCCCATCTTCTCGGCCGTGGCGCGGCCGGTGTTGTAGACCTTCTCCAGGACGTAGGGGATCGCGAGCAAGAACGTCGGGCGGAAGGCGGCCAGGTCGGCGAGGAGGTCCTCGGTACGGATGCTGGGCGCGTGGCCGAGCCGTACCCGGGCGCGCAGGCAGCCGACCGCGACCATCCGGCCGAAGACGTGCGACAGGGGCAGGAAGAGCAGCGTGGAGGCGGGTTCGCTGCTGACCGACTTGAAGACCGGGTGCAGCAGTTCGATGGCGTTGTCCACCTCGGCGAAGAAGTTGCCGTGGGTCAGCACACAGCCCTTGGGGCGGCCGGTGGTGCCGGAGGTGTAGACGAGGGTGGCGATGTCCGACGGGCCGGTGGCCGCCCGCCGTTCGGTCACCAGCGCGTCCGGGACCGGCCGTCCGGCCGCCACGATCTGCGGTACGGCGCCGGTGTCCAGCTGCCACAGGTGGCGCAGTCCGGGCAGTCCGGACCGGACGCCGCTCACCAGCCGGGCCTCCGCGACGCTCTCCACGACACAGGCCGCCGCGCCCGAGTCCTGGAGGATCCAGTGCGCCTGGTGGGCCGAGGAGGTCGGGTAGACGGGCACGGTGACCAGGCCGGCCGCCCACGCGGCGAAGTCGACCAGCGTCCACTCGTACGTCGTACGGGCCATGATGGCCAGCCGGTCGCCCGGCCGCAGCCCGTGCGCGATCAGGCCCTTGGCCACGGCGAGCACCTCGGCGGCGAACTCGGCGGCGCTCACGTCCCGCCACGCGCCCCCGGCGTCCCGTCCCGCCTTCTTGCGCGCCAGTACGGCCTCGCCGGGCGCTTGCGCGGCGTTGTCGAAGGGGATGTCTCCCAGTGAACCGGTCCGCACCGGCGCCACCAGCGGCGGTACGGACACCTCCCGCACGGCCCCGTCCCGCACCCGGGTGCGGGGCTCCGCCGGAGCGGGCGCCGGTGGCCCGCCTTGCCGTTGCTGACTGGACACGAGCGGCTCCTCGTCTCACGGTGGTCGCAGGGTGTGCGCGGCGCGGCGGCCGGCGCGGCACAGCGGCCGGCGGACTCCAACGGGCCGGAGGAGCAGGCCCGTTGGGCGGCCGGGGGCGGCGCGCGGCCCGCAGGTTCGCGCTCTCGACCAACACCTGACCCGACAGTAACCTTACTTCGAAGTAAATTTACGCGAGGACCAGGAGTTGGCCAATGCCCGAGCACCGTCTTCCTCCCGCCGATACGGCCCCGGCCCTCCTCCGCACCCCTGGAACCCGCCGCCGGACGACCGTCACCGCCCGCCGCGCGGCGCCCGGCGCGGACCGCCCACTGGCCGCGCCGCACCGGCCGGGCGCCTGATGACGGCCGACGTGCCGGGCGGCGCGACCACCGGCCTGTCCCGCGCGCCGCGGCTCATGCCCGTACTGGCCAAAGGCGTGCTGACCGGCTTCGGCAAGCATCCGCGGCCGGACGCCGTACTGCCGCGCACCCGCCTCGTCCTGCCCGCCGTCCGCATCGGGCTGGGCCGGGCCGCCACGTACGCCCGGGTCTGCGGGTACGACGCCACCGAACCGCTGCCCGTCACCTATCCGCACATCCTCGGATTCCCGCTGGCCGCGCGGCTGATGAGCGCACGGGACTTCCCGCTGCCGATGCTGGGCCTGGTGCACACCGGCATCGAGATCACCCAGTACGCGCCGCTGCACCCGACCGACACGCTCGAACTGACGGTGTACGCGGGCGCGTTGCGACCGCACCGCCGCGGTACCGAGGTGGTGATGACCACCGAGGCGCGCCGTGGGGGCGCGCTGGTGTGGCACGACCGGAGCACGTATCTGGCACGGCACCGGACGGCGGGCGGCGCGGGGGCCGGGCGCCCCGGCCCCCCGTCTCCCGGCCCCCGCGAGCTGCCCGTACGCGCCCGCTGGCGCCTGCCCGCCGACCTCGGCCGCCGCCATGCCGCCGTCTCCGGCGACTACAACCCGATTCACCTGCACGCGCTCACGGCCCGCCCGCTCGGCTCCCCCCGGGCCATCGCGCACGGCATGTGGACCTTCGCGCGCTGCGCCGCCGAGGCGGTGCTGCCGGGTACGGCGACGCTGCGCATCTCGGCGGAATTCCGCTCCCCGGTCCTGCTGCCCGCCACCGTCGCGTACGCGTACGAGATCACGCGCGACGGCGGCGCGTTCCAGCTCCGCGGCGGCCCGGACGGGCGGCCCCGCGTCCACCTGGAGGGGCGGGTCGAAACGGACGTATGACGCCCGGGGGCGTACGCCTCCTCACCCGCCCGGCGACCAGCGCTCCCCGTCCATCAGCCGCCCCAGCCCTGCCCAGGCGAAGTTCATCAGCGTCGCCGCCGTGTCCTTGGCCGACGGGCGCTCCCCCGGCGCCGCCCCGCTGCCGCGGCCGTTGGCCCAGTCGGCCAGTGATTCGGCGGCTCCCACCAGCGCGTGCGCCAGGCCGGACACTTCACGCGCGGCCGGCTCCCGGCCGCAGCCCGCCTCCTGGGCCGCCGCGCCGATCATCGCGGTGACGAACTCGACGATCTCCGCCCGCATCGCGGCGACCTCGACCGCGAACGGTTCCCCCTGCGTACGGGCCTGCTGGTGCAGCACCGCCCAGCCGTCCGGATGCTCGGCCGTATGTGCGAAGAACCCTTTCAGCCCACTCCAGAGCTGCCGGTCGGCGGGCGCGTCCGGCTCCACCGCGGCCCGTACGGCCTCCGCGAGCGCCGCCGACTCCCGCCGGATCACGGCACTGAACAGCTCCTCCTTGGAGTTCAGGTACAGATAGACCAGCGGCTTCGACACTCCCGCCACTTCGGCGATCTCGTCCATCGAGGCCGCCCGGTAACCGCGCCGCGCGAAGGTCAGCACGGCCGCGTCGAGCATCTGCTGCTCCCGTACGGCCCGCGGCATCCGCTTGCTCTTCACAGCTCCCACGCCGATTGCCCTTCCGTCCCGCCCCTTTACCGCCAAGTAAGTTTACGTTTTCCCGCCTTGTCCGACGCCTCTTGACGCGATCGCTCCGCAAGCGAGACGATACGACTCGTCTCGTTTATTCGGCCGGAAGGACTCTCCCCATGCACCAGGCACACCAGCGGTTCGTCGCAGCGGCCCCCGGCGTACGCCTGTGGACCGACCAGCGCGGACCGGCCGACGCGCCCCCGCTGCTGCTGGTCATGGGTGCGCAGGCGTCCGGCCTGGGCTGGCCGGAGCCGTTCGTGGACGCGCTCGCCGTCCAGCACCGGGTCATCCGTTACGACCACCGCGACACGGGCCGCTCCACCTGGTCCTTCGACGAACAGCCGTACCGCATCACGGACCTGGCGTCGGACATCGTCCGCGTCCTCGACGGCCTCGGCGTCGAGCGGGCGCACCTGGTGGGCCTGTCGCTCGGCGGGATGCTGACGCAACTGGTCCTCGCCGACCACCCCGACCGGGTCCTGAGCGCCACCCTGATGGGCACCAACGCGCTGAGCACCACCCCGTACACCCGCCCGGACGGCGTCCGGGTCCCCGTCGCCGACCTGCCCGGCATCGCCCCGGAGGTGCTGGAGATGTGGGCCCGCCCCGTCGAGGACCACGGCCTGGAGGCCGAACTCGACCGGCGCGTCGAGCACTGGCGGGTCCTCAGCGGCGGACAGCTCCCCTTCGACCCCGGCCACTACCGCGCCCTGGAACGCCGGATCATCGAGCACACCGGCCGCTACGACGTCTCCACCGCCCCGGCCCGCGCCGACCACTCGGGAATGCTGCGCACCGAAGCCCTGGCCGCCAACCGGATCCCCACCCTGGTCGTCAACGCCCCGGCCGAACCGGTCTTCCCGCCCCCGCACCCGCACCACCTCGCCCAGGCCGTCGGACACGCACACCTTGTCGAGATCCCCGGCATGGGCCACGCCCTGCCGCCGGCGGTCCAGGGGCCACTGGCGGAAGCGATCCTCGCGCACACGGCGAAGGCCGGCTGAACCGAGGGCGCGTACTCCCGCATGCGAAACGCCGGACGGGCTGGGAGGTCCCAGCCCGTCCGGCGTTCAGGCCGGCACGGCCCCGCGGCCGGTGTCCGCGCTCAGGCTCCGGCAGGCGCCGGTACCGACACCTTCCGCTCCGCGTCCGCCTCCGCGACCACGCCGTCCTCCAGCTCCACGCCGGCCGCACGGTCGTACGCGTCGCGGTCCAGGATCTTCTCCTTGGCCGAGACCAGGATCGGCACGACGACCTGGCCGGCGACGTTGGTGGCCGTCCGCATCATGTCCAGGATCGGGTCGATGGCCATCAGCAGGCCGACGCCCTCCAGGGGGAGGCCGAGGGTGGACAGGGTCAGGGTCAGCATGACGGTGGCGCCCGTCAGGCCGGCGGTGGCCGCCGAGCCGATGACCGAGACGAAGGCGATCAGGATGTAGTCACCGACGCCCAGGTCGACGTCGAAGATCTGCGCGATGAAGATCGCGGCGAGCGCCGGGTAGATCGAGGCGCAGCCGTCCATCTTGGTCGTCGAGCCGAACGGCACCGCGAAGGACGCGTACTCCTTCGGGACGCCCAGGCGCTCGGTGACCTTCTGGGTCAGCGGCATGGTGCCGACCGAGGAGCGGGAGACGAACGCCAGCTGGATGGCGGGCCAGGCGCCCTTGAAGAACTGCAGCGGGCTGACCTTGGCGAAGACCGACAGCAGCAGCGGGTAGACGCCGAACAGGACGATCGCGCAGCCGACGTAGATGTCGACGGTGAAGGTCGCGTACTTGCTGATCAGGTCCCAGCCGTAGTCCGCGATGGCGTAGCCGATCAGGCCGAGCGAGCCGATCGGGGCGAGGCGGATGACCCACCACAGGGCCTTCTGGAGCAGCTCCAGCGCGGAACGGCTCAGGCGCAGCACCGGCTCGGCGCGGTCGCCCAGCTTCAGGGCCGCGATGCCGGCCACCGTCGCCATGAAGACGATCTGCATGACCTTCAGGTCGGTGAACGGCGTGATGACGTCCTTGGGGACGATGCCGGTCAGGAAGTCGATCCAGGAACCGGCGTGCTCGGGGAGCTTGCCGTCCTTGGGGGTCAGGCCGGTGCCCGCGCCGGGGTTGCTGATCAGGCCGATCGCCATGCCGATGGCGACCGCGATCAGCGAGGTGACCATGAACCACAGCAGGGTGCGGGTGGCCAGCCGGGCCGCGTTGTTGACCTGCCGCAGGTTGGTGATCGAGACCAGGATGGCGAAGAAGACCAGCGGCGCCACGGCCAGCTTGAGCAGCTGGACGAAGAGGCTGCCGATGGTGTCGAGGGTGGTCTTGAGCCAGGAGACGTCACCGCTCTTGGCGATCCAGCCGAGCAGCACGCCCAGGACCAGGCCGAGCAGGATCTGGGCCCAGAAGGGGACCTTGGGTATGCGGCGGGAGGTTCTGGCGGTCTCGGGCGACCGCTCGGTCTCGGAAGACGTGGTGGACAACGGACACACTCCGGGGACAGACAGGCGTCGAAAGGTGAGGAAACGGCGGACAGCGCCAGGAGAAAGGAGGTCCGTATCGATCCGTACGGGATCTCCGGCCGCTGCGGTGAAGGAGTCAGCGGCGGCAACAGGCCGCGGACATGCAGCGGCAAAGATCGACGTGCAGGCGCGCCACGAGCGGGACGCCCGTGGTGTGGTGGTGCGCTGCTGCTGTCTTCATGTCGAACACGTTAACACTTGAACTTTGGGGAACCCAAAGAAATTCTTTGGGCCCGAGCAGCGGGAGGGGCCGGAGTGGCTGGTGGAACGCGTGATGCCCCGCCGAGGAGTGTTCTCCTCGGCGGGGCATCCGTCGGCTGTGAGGCGCCTTGCAGCGCCGGCGGGCGGGCTACAGGAGACCGTCCTCCTGGCGGGCGCTGGCCGCGATGCGGGCCTTCTGCCGGTCCACCTTCTGCACGATCTGCTCGGACATCGCGTCCCGCTGCTTGCGCAGCAGCACGAAGCTCAGCGGCGCGGAGATCACGATGGCGAGCAGCAGCAGCCACACGGCGTTGGAACTGCCCACGCCGAGCGGGATGATGTGGAAGTACGCCAGCGCCCAGACCAGCGCGAAGCACACGACGAAGATCCCCAGACGCAGGGCGGTGTAGCGGAGCGTGGCGAACTTCTGGCTACTCACGGGCGGACCTTCTTCACGACGACAACCGAAAGGGTCTGTCTCCAGTCAAGCACAGCCCGATTCGTGATCTTTTCGGGCCCCTGCCGCGAGGCGGGTGCGGGGCGCCGGGCGGGGGGGGGCGCGGGGCGCCGGGCGGGGCGGGGCG
>NZ_JAFIQY010000027.1 GCF_022271435.1 Streptomyces monomycini
CGGCGGAGGCCGCGGAGACCGAGGCGGCCGCCGGGCCCGAGGCGCCGCCGGCCGGCTGGGCGCCCGCCGACCTGGGCGCGCCGACCACCCTCGTCCTGCTGCGGCACGGCGAGACCGCGCTGACACCGCAGAAGCGGTTCTCCGGCAGCGGCGGCTCCGACCCGGAGCTGTCCGAGGCCGGCCACCGGCAGGCCGAAGCGGTCGCCGCCGCGCTCGCCGCCCGCGGCACCGTCCAGGCCGTCGTCAGCTCGCCCCTCAAGCGCTGCCGGCAGACGGCCGAGACCGTCGCGGCCCGCCTCGGCCTGGACGTACGTGTCGACGAGGGGCTGCGCGAGACCGACTTCGGCGCCTGGGAGGGCCTGACCTTCGCCGAGGTCCAGGAGCGCCACCCTGAGGACCTGGCCGCCTGGCTGGGCTCCGCCAAGGCCGCGCCCACCGGCGGCGAGTCCTTCGCCTCGGTCGCGCGCCGCGTCGCCCTCTCCCGCGACAAGCTGCTGGCCCGGTACGCGGGCCGCACGGTGCTGCTGGTCACCCACGTCACCCCGGTCAAGACGCTGGTACGGCTGGCCCTCGGCGCCCCGCCGGAGGCCCTGTTCCGGATGGAACTCTCCGCCGCGTCCCTGTCGGCCGTCGCGTACTACGCCGACGGGAACGCGTCGGTACGGTTGTTGAACGAGACGGCGCATCTTCGCTGACGCAGCGGTCCGTACGCCCCTGAGGCGTCCCCGAGGAGTCTCCCCGCCCGCGCGCCCCAGAAGGGCCGCGGGCGGGTTTCCGTATCGACGGCCGTTTTTCCGGGCCGTTGCCGGTCTGCCGCCCGTCTTTTCCAGCCCCTTTTGTCTGGCGTGATTCCTGCGCTTTTCTCCGGTGCGGGACCGGTTCCCGCTGCTGGCTTGATTGGTTCCTTGTAACCCGCACACCGGTTTCATAACGTCGCTCGCACGCCACGGCGCGATAGCGCCTTTTCCCCCACCCCATGCGTGCATTCCGCATGCCTGTACGGAGGTTGGTATGCCCAGCGAGTACACCGAGCCCGTCGAGGTTTCCCCGTCCGTCGCGGCGGCCAACCGGAAGGCCGCGGAGCGCCTTCGGGAGAGCGGTTCGCAGGACTTCGAGGACGCACAGCGGGGGCTGCTGGCGCAGCCGGACGTACCGGCGATCACTTCCCGGACGGACAGCGAGAAGGTGGTGTGGAGCTTCACGGCGTACGACTTCCTGACCGACGGCGACGAGCAGGCGCCCCCGACGGTCGACCCGAGCCTGTGGCGCCAGGGCCGGCTCACCGCGGTGGCCGGGCTGTTCCAGGTCACCTCCGGTGCCCGGGGCGCCGTCCACCAGGTGCGCGGCTACGACCTGTCCAACATGACGATCATCGAGGGCGATCGCGGGATCATCGTCATCGACCCGCTGGCCTGTTACGAGACCGCACAGGCCGCCCTGAAGCTGTACCGCGACACCACCGGGAACCGGAACCCGGTCCGCGCGCTGATCTACACCCACAGCCATGTCGACCACTTCGGCGGCGCCCGCGGCCTGTTCGCCGAGCGGAACGACGAGATCCCCGCCGACCTCGCGGTCATCGCGCCCGACGGGTTCCTGGAGCACGCCGTCAGCGAGAACGTCTACGCGGGTCCGGCGATGCAGCGCCGCGCCGAGTACATGTACGCGGCGGGGCTGGACAAGAGCCCGTACGCGCAGATCGGTTCGGGCCTGGGCCTGACCGTCTCCACCGGCGAGGTCACCCTGCTGCCGCCGACCGACTACATCGGCAGCGCCCAGGCCGTCACCGGCGACGACTGGTCGCCCGCCGACGTCATCCCGTGGCGGGCGGGGCTGCACCGCCGCGTCATCGACGGCGTACGGCTGATCTTCCAGCTCACGCCCGGCACCGAGGCGCCCGCGGAGATGAACATCTACCTCCCCGAGCTGCGGACCCTGTGCATGGCCGAGAACGCCACCCACAACCTGCACAACATCCTCAGCCTGCGCGGCGCCCAGGTACGGGACGCGCACGCCTGGGCGAAATACCTCACCGACGCGATCCAGACCTTCGGTGAGCACACCGAAGTGGAATTCGCCTCGCACCACTGGCCGCGCTGGGGCAAGGAAAGCATTCTCGAATTCCTCAGCAATCAGCGGGACATGTACGCGTACCTCAACGACCAGACGCTGCGGCTCGTCAACCGCGGATACACGGGCGTCGAGATCGCCGAGGAACTCCAGCACCTCCCGGCCGGTCTCGCCGAGCACTGGTACAACCAGGGCTACTACGGCTCGCTCAGCCACAACTTCAAGGCCGTGTACCAGCGGTACATGGGCTGGTTCGACGGAAATCCCGCCCATCTGTGGAACCTGCCGCCGACGGAGTCCGGCACGCGGTACGTGGCGGCGATGGGCGGCGCCGAGGCCGTCGTGCGGAAGGCACAGGAGGTGTACGACGGGCACGAGAGCGACCAGGACGCGTACCGCTGGGTCGTGGAACTGCTCAACCACGTCATCTTCGCCGACCCCGCCACCGTCTCCGAGAAGGCGGTCCAGGACGCCAAGGCGCTCCAGATCAAGACCTTCGCACAGCTCGGCTACGGCGCCGAGAACGGGCCGTGGCGCAACTTCTACCTGACCGGCGCGGACGAACTGCGCCACGGTCCGCAGGAGCCCACCAGCAAGGGCGCCCCCGACCTGGTCCGCAGCATGACCCTGGAACAGGTCTTCGCGGCGATGGCCCGCAGCGTGGACGGGCCGAAGGCGGCACAGGAACAGCGCGCCGCGATCGTCCTCCAGTGGCAGTTCACGGACACCGGGCAGGAGTGCACCACCACGCTGCGCAACGGCGTTCTGGTGTACGTGGACGGCAAGGACCTGTATGCGGGCAAGCCGCAGGCCACCATCTCCCTGACCCGGACGGCGTTCGACTCGCTGATCCTCGAAGGCCCGCTGTTCCGGCGGAACTTCGACGCGGCGGTCAAGGCGGGCAGCGTCCGCGTCGACGACCAGCCGGCGGCGGACACCGTCTTCGGCTACCTGACGGTGCCGGACCCGTCGTTCCCGATCGTCACGCCGTAGCACCCACGGGCCCGCCCCGCCGCGTCGTCGCCCTCAGCGCAACGACGCGGCCTCGCGGGCCAGCCGCTCCACCCGGCCCCAGTCCTTGGCGCGCAGCGCGTCGGCCGGCAGCATCCACGTACCGCCCACGCAGCCCACGTTCGGCAGCGCCAGGTAGTCGGGCGCCGAGGCCAGGCCGATGCCGCCGGTCGGGCAGAACCGGGCCCGGGGGAGCGGCGAGGCGAGCGACTTCAGGTACGCGGTGCCGCCCGCGGCCTCCGCCGGGAAGAACTTCATCTCGGTCACGCCCTCGTCCAGCAGCGTCACCACTTCCGACGCCGTCGAGACACCCGGCAGGAACGGCAGGCCACTGGCCTTCATCGCGGCCAGCAGCCGCGGTGACCAGCCCGGGCTGACCAGGAAGCGGGCACCCGCCGCGACGGCCGTCTCCACGTGCCCGGGGGCCAGGACCGTACCGGCGCCGACGACCGCCTCCGGGACCGCGTCGGCGATGGCCCGTATCGCCTGCGGCGCGGCCGCCGTACGCAGCGTCACCTCGATGGCGGGCAGCCCGCCCGCCACGAGCGCGCGGGCGAGCGGGACGGCGTCGGCCGCGTCGTCGAGGACCACGACCGGGATCACGGGGGCGAGGCCCAGTACGGAGGGCGGGGCGGCGGGGGAGGGGGCAGCGTCAGTCACGGGCCCATAGTGCGCCCGTGACACAACATCCGCAACGATCGTTGCGGATGTTGCAACGGAGGGGGTGCCCGAACCGTGCCCCTACAGCTCCTTCACCACCACGTCGATCGCCCACGCCTTGCCCGCCTTCGCCGGCGCCTCGGCCTCCACCACGTACCCGAGATCGCCCAGCGCCTCGACCAGCTCCGCCGGACTGTCCGGCGTCCGCCCTGCCGTCAGCAGATCGCGCACCATCCGCCCCTTCGTCGCCTTGTTGAAGTGGCTCACCACCGACCGCTTCTCCACCCCGCCCACGATCTTCGACTGAAGCACCCGCACCGTCGCCGTACGGCCCGCCACCTCGCCCTTCGGTTTCCAGGCCGTCGCGTACGCCGCCGACCGCAGGTCGAGGACCAGTCCGTCCCCGGCGGCCGCGGGCAGCACCTCGGCCATCGGTGCCCGCCAGTACGCGCCCAGCGCGCCCAGGCCCGGCAGCTTGACCCCCATCGAACAGCGGTACGACGGGATTCGGTCGCCCACCCGTACCGCGCCCCACAGCCCCGAGAACACCAGCAGCGACGACCCGGCCAGGCGCCGTGCCGCCGCGTCCAGCGTGGCGAGCCCCAGCGCGTCGTACAGCACGCCCGTGTAGATCTCCCCGGCCGGCCGTGTCCCGGCCTCGCGCAGCCCGGCGTTCTTGGCGATCTCGCCCTTGAGGCCGTCACTCAGCCCCAGAACCTCCTGCGCCTTCGTCTCGTCCGCCGCGCACAGCCCCACCAGCTCTTCGAGGACCGCCTCCCGCGCCGGGCCCAGCCCGGGCAGCGACAGCGCCCCCAGGTCCAACGGCTTCCCGCCCCCGGACGCGGCCTTCCCTTCGGACGGCGGCAACAACACGAGCACGCGCTTCTCCTTAGCCTTCTGTGCACTGGCCCCGCCACTTTACGGTTCGCCGCACGCACGAACCGCCGCCCGAGGGGGCCCCGCCCCGACGCCCCTCCCGCTACCTCCCCAGAACTCCCGCCGCAGCCCTCCCGCCGCCTCCGAACACCCCCTCCCCCCTCAGCCCTCCCCACCCTGACGTGCCCCCGCCCCCCAACCGCCCTACGCTCAAGAGCATGCCCCGCCGCCACCTCCGCGTGACCGCCGCAGCCGAGGCGCCCGTACGTGCCGCGCTACGGGAACTGCGGGCGCGGCTGGACATCCCCCAGACGTTCCCGCCCTCCGCGCAGGCCGAGGCGGACAGTGCCGCGCGCTGGCCGCACCCGCCCGCCGACACCGCCGCCACCGACGCGACCGACATCCCGCTGTTCACTGTCGACCCACCGGGCTCGATGGACCTCGACCAGGCGATGTACCTGTCCCGGCGCCCCGGCGGCGGCTACCGCGTCGACTACGCCATCGCCGATGTGGCCTCCTTCGTCACCCCCGGCGGCGCGCTGGACGCCGAGGCGCACCGCCGTGTGACGACCCTCTACTTCCCCGACGGACACGTCCCGCTGCACCCGCCCGTCCTCGGCGAGGGCGCCGCCAGCCTGCTCCCCGACGAGGACCGCCCCGCCGTCCTGTGGCGGCTCGACCTCGACGCGGACGGCGCGCTGCGGTCGACGGACGTACGCCGTGCCCTCGTCCGTTCCCGGGCCCGCCTGGACTACGAAGGCGTGCAGCACGCCATCGACTCCGGCGCCGCCGAGGAGCCCCTCTCCCTTCTCCGCACGATCGGCCGCCTCCGCGAGGAACGGGAGGCCGCCCGCGGCGGCATCTCCCTCAACGTCCCCGAGCAGGAGACCGTCGAGCACCCGGACGGCTACGCCCTCACCTACCGCGCCCCGCGCCCCGCCGACGCCTGGAACGCCCAGATATCCCTGCTCACCGGCATGGCAGCGGCCGAGCTGATGCTCGCCTCCGGCACCGGCGTCCTGCGGACGCTCCCCACCGCCCCGGACGGCGCCGTCGCCCGCCTGCGCCGTACCGCCCACGCCCTCGGCGTCGACTGGCCGCACCACACCTCGTACGCCGCCCTCGTCCGCACCCTCGACCCCGCACGCACCACCCACGCCGCCTTCCTCCAGGACTGCACGGCCCTGTTGCGCGGCGCCGGCTACACCGTCTTCGACGGCGACCCGCCGACCCCGGAACACGCCCGGCACGCCGCCGTCGCCGCCCCGTATGCGCACGTCACCGCGCCGCTGCGACGCCTCGCCGACCGCTACGGCGCCGAACTGTGCCTGGCCGCGGCGGCCGGCAGGGAACCGCCCGACTGGGTCCGTACGGCGCTGCCCGCCCTGCCCGCCGAGATGACGGAGGGCGGCCGCCGGGCCGCCCGGGTCGAGCGGGAGTGCGTCGACCTCGTCGAGGCGGCCCTGATGCGGGACCGGCTGGGCGAGACCTTCGACGGCTACGTGGTCGACGTCCAGGACGGCCGGCCGGACCGGGGCACGGTGCACCTGGACGACCCGGCCGTGATCGGCCGAATCGAGGGCGGCGAGCAGGTCCCGCGGCTGCCGCTGGGCCGGCGCCTGCGCGTCCGCCTCACCGAAGCCGACCCGGGCCGCGCCCCGGTCCGCTTCACACCGGCGTGATCAGGCCCCGGCCCCCGCCGGCCGCGCTTCCCGCTCTTCCTCCCGCCGGGCCAGCGCCTCCCGCACGGCGGCGACCGCGGCCCGCCCCTCGTCCGCGTGGAAGCGCACGGTACGGGCCTCCACCCGCTGCCCCAGCAGCTTCACGGCGGTGACCGGCTCGCTCAGCTCGACCGTCACACAGGTCTGCGACCCCACCGCCATCTCCAGTACCCGTGCCTCGTCCTGCCCCCGCGACCCCCGCCCGGCCGTCTCCGTCTTCGGAAACCGCAGGTCGTAGCGGACCGACACGATCCGCTCCAGCGGTATCCACACATCCAGCAGCGCGCCGTTGCGGACGCGCAGCCCGGCGGGCCCCACGACGTGCGGCCGGGTCACGGCGGCAGCCTGGAGGCCCAGCACCACGGCCAGGGTGTAGACGTCCAGCACCAGCATGACCCAGTGCGCGACCGGAAGCTTCGCGAGCAGCACCGTCGCGCCGACCGTCTCCACCACGCACACGAACAACAGCCCGTACCACATCGCCGCCTGCGCCCGCGCATACCCGAGCGCACGCTCCCCGGCGCCCACACCGTCCCGCCGCCGCGTCACCCACAGACCCAGACTGGCCATCCACCGCTTCTCGTACGCCAGTAACCGCCGCCCGGTGCTTCCACCGCGTCCCTCGTCCACGTAACGCCCCCTCCCGATACGTTCCTGCACCCAGTAAAAACGTTGTCGTCACGACAAGGTCAAGCCCTCGTCGGCCGGGAGGTACCATGGTCCGCACGGCGGACGAGCCGGCCGGACGGCCGCGTGGGGATGCACCGCATCCTCCCGAGGAACGTCCGGGCTCCACAGGGCAGGGTGGTGGGTAACACCCACCCGGGGTGACCCGCGGGACAGTGCCACAGAAAGCAGACCGCCGGTGCCGCAAGGCGCCGGTAAGGGTGAAACGGTGGTGTAAGAGACCACCAGCCTCCGAGGTGACTCGGAGGGCTAGGTAAACCCCACCCGGAGCAAGGTCAAGAGGAAACACCCCGGTGTTTCTGCGCGGACGACCGAGGGCGGCCCGCCCGAGTCCGCGGGTAGACCGCACGAGGCTGCCGGCAACGGCAGCCCTAGATGGATGGCCGTCTCCCGACGGGCCGCAAGGCCCTTCGGTGACAAAACCCGGCGTACAGGCCGACTCGTCCGCCGCCAAGCCGTCACAAGGCCCTCCGGCCTGGCTCGCTGCCAGGCCGGAGGGCCTTCCGGCTTTTCAGGAAATGGTGGCGTTCCACCGCCCCCTGGACAGATGGATGGCGCCTTCGGGCGTGATGGTCAGCGGCACGCCGTAAACAGGCAGGCCGCCTCTGGTGTTGAGGCGGTTGCGAATCCGCTCCAAGACGTCCCACAGGCGTCGGGGCCCGCTCTGGTGGACAGTAGGGGGCTCCCCCTTGCTTCCGGTGGCACGCGCCCACGAGCCGTCCGGATGGACCAGCCACGCCGTACGCCGGCCGTCCTCGTCCTCGCGGTAAGCGCACTCCGTCCCGGGTGCCCGCAACTCCAGCATGGACCGCACCTCCCACGCCTCGTCCACGTCGAGGACCGGGTACCGGCCGGTGCTGATCTCTTCGCCGTGACGGGGCCTGGCCCGGCGGCCTGGCCCGGCCGACGGCGCGCACCTGGACCGGAGCGGCCGGTGATGCGGTCGTGTTCATCGGCGCTCCTTCACCGGGATCCGTGAGCGCGGCCTCCCGGCCGGCACGTTCACGGGCATCGCCGAAGGCTTGGTCCCGTCCCCTGCCCTCCATGATCCTGGGGGAGCCATGGGCCCTTGTGGCAGGGGGCGGGTGATCGGCGGCTCAGCGACGGGTGACTGACGCGCCGCTGTTCTCTCTCACGGCTGCCCCTTGGCGGGCTTGGTGTAGACGTTGACCGGCTCTTCCGTACGCTTCACGAACCTCTTGTGCTCGTACTCGTCCGCATGGGCGCGAATCCACACGTCCAGGTGCACGGCGGTGTCCCAAGTATTCGAACAGGCTCCGCACGAACCGTCCTTGACGGACGTGACGCACTCGGCGACGTGCCTCCGGATGCCGGTGATCTGGATTTCCTTGCGGGTGGGTACGGGGGCGGGAGACGTCATGTGCTCGCCTTCGGATCGGGGGGTGTTGAGGGCTGCGTCACTGCCGCCACTGGTGCGCGAGAGGAGCATGCCGTCGTGTCCGCGCGAGCGCATGAGCCGGGCGAAGTCTTCCCGGTGGGGGGTGGGGCCGGGGTCGATCACTTGTGGTCACCGTTCCTGGGGGCGTTCCGCAGCGAGGAGGTACGGCCGGACAAGCGGGCCGTCATTGTGGAGTACCGGGGGCGGCTGGGTGCGATTTTGGGAGAGGTTCATCCCTCTCCGTAGCCGCACCGCTACCGACGGGGCCAGGTTGGCCTACAGTCGCCCTGTCTTCAACGTTCTGAAAACGGGGAGAACATTGGTAAACCTGAAGCAGTTGAACCCGGACGCGTCTCCCCGAGCGGCCTACGGTGCGCGCTTGCGCGGCGCGCGGGAGGCGCGCGGCTGGAAGCAGGACGAGTTGGCAGAGCGGATGGGTTACTCGGGGAGACACGTTTCGGCCGTCGAAACAGGTTGTAAACCGCCAACTCTGCGCTTTTCGCGCGCTGTAGATGCCACCTTTGGGTTCGCGGGGACCACAGAGTCATTCGAGCGCGCGTGGGCGGAAATCCGTAACGGCAGCTTGCTGGAAGGCTTCCCGGAGTACCTGGGGCAGGAGGCCCGGGCGGCAGAGATCAGGCTGTTCGAAGTCGGGGTGATCCCCGGACTGCTTCAGGTGCCGGAGTATGCAAGAGCTCTGGAAGACGGCAACGTGCGGCGTGGCACGATCAGCACCGAACAGGCATGTGAGCGAGTCGAGTCCCTGGCGGAGCGGCAGGCTTCTCTGGTGCGGCGCGTGGCTCCCATGGTGATCGTGGTCTTGGATGAGAGCTGCATTCGACGGTCGATCGGTGACCCCGCTGTCATGGGGGCCCAGTTGGATCGGCTGGCCGAGTTCGCTGACGAGCCGTCCACCGCTCTTCAGGTGGCTCCCTACGCCATAGGTGAGCGCCGCCCGTTCAACCGACTGGTCAATCTGTTGACCATGCCTGACCGTTCCGTGGTTTCCTACGTCGAATCAGAGACCCACGGCCGTTTGGACAGGGAACTCACCTCAGTGCTGCCGCTGGTGAGGGCCTACCATCAGCTACAGGTCGAAGCGCTCTCTCAAGCAGAATCAGTAGCCATGATCCAGAAGGCACGAAAGGGCATCTCGTGACGGCAGATCCTCAAACTCTCGTCTGGTTCAAGTCCTCCTACAGCGGAAACGGTGGCTCCTGCGTCGAGTGGGCCCCCGCACAGGTCATAGTCACCGGCATAGTTCCCGTCCGTGACTCCAAGGACCCGAACGGCCCCGTCCTCTCCGTCCCCTCGCGTTCGTTCGCGGAGTTCATCGAGGGCGTCAAGGGCGGCGCGTTCTCCGCTGCGTGATGTGGCGCTACTGCCCCATCCAGCCCTGAGCCCCGCCGATCCCTCGTGAGAGCGGCGGGGCTCATGTCCTACGTTCCGTGATTCCTGCGACGAGGCTGCGGTATCAGTGGCCATGATCAAGCAGGTACGAAAGGACACTCCGTGACCACCGAATCCCCCCGTTGGTTCAAGTCTTCCTACAGCGGCAATGGCGGGACCTGCCTTGAGTGGGCCCCGTCGCAGGCCGCAGTCACCGGCATGGTGCCGGTCCGTGATTCGAAGGACCCGGACGGTCCGGTCCTGATGCTGTACCCCGCCGCCTTCGCCGGGCTGGTCGAGTTTGCCCGGAGAGCCGCGCTCTGACCTACGCGGCCAGGCTGCTCATGCGTCCCGCCACTCCCTCACCGGAGCGGCGGGGCTCTCTTGTGCCCGCGACGTGGGGCGGCCGGCGGCCGGCGTCGACCTGGGGCGTCAGGGCGGGTCGGGGAAGTGGAAGGATGGGCTCTATGAGTTCCAACGTATTTTTCGACATCACCATCAACGGCGACAAGGCCGGCCGCATCATTTTCAAGCTGTACGACGAGGTCGTGCCCAAGACCGCGCGCAACTTCCGTGAGCTGGCCACCGGCCAGCACGGCTTCGGTTACGCCGGTTCGCCCTTCCACCGGGTCATCCCGGAGTTCATGCTCCAGGGTGGCGACTTCACCCGCCGTAACGGTACCGGCGGCAAGAGCATCTACGGCGACCGCTTCGAGGACGAGAACTTCCAGCTGAAGCACGACCGGCCGTTCCTGCTCTCCATGGCGAACGCCGGCAAGAACACCAACGGTTCGCAGTTCTTCATCACGACGGTGGCCACCCCGTGGCTGGACGGCGCGCACGTGGTCTTCGGCGAGGTCGTCGAGGGCTCGGACCTGGTCAAGAAGATCGAGGGCCTGGGCTCCCGTTCCGGTGCCACTTCCGCGACGATCGAGGTGGCGGATTCGGGCGTCGTGGACGCCGCGTAACGGGTACGCAGCGCCCTGAGACAGCGAAGACCCCCGGGACGGTGTCCCGGGGGTCTTCGCATGTCCGGAGTCCGGCGGGCGGACCGCTCAGGACTGGGGACGGCTGCCGTGGTTGGCGCCGTTCTTCCGGCGGGCCTTCTTCTTACGGCGTCGCTTCGACGACATGGCGTCTCCTCTCCGCAGGGGTTTGCAGGGCTTTCCTCCGCATTTCTACCATTTCACAGCGGTGGCCTGTCCTGCGATCCCGGGGCCGGATACCCGACTCGGGAAGCCTCACACGTCTCGTGAGACACATCACGGGCAACGAGGGGAGGGGCGGGAGGGTGCGGGGAGGTGGGAGGGAAGGGGGAGAGGGGTGACAGGGGTGGCAGGGGTGGCAGGGGTGAGAAGGGCGAGAGGGGCGAGAGGGGTCAGTGGGGGTGGGTGCAGTCGTAGAGGGGTTCGGGGAGTGATGGGTCGGCGGAGGCCGCGTACGTCTTCGGGTCGACCTTGGCGCAGGTGGTGCGGACCCAGGCGTTGATCTTGGATGTCTCGGAGGCGTTGCCGGACGCGGGGGTGGTGGGGTTGAGGAGGGCGAAGCGCAGCCGGCCGGAGGCGATCAGGTGCCGGTACTCGGTGAGGGTGACGGAGGTGGCCATTCCGGCGAAGCCGCCCAGCGGCAGGATCGGCAGACCGGTGTGGGTGATGGCACGGGAACGGGCCCAGCCGCCGTCGGCGGAGAGGGTGTACGTGGCGTTGCCGTTGTGCCGCTGTACGTAGTCCAGCAGGCGCTTCTGGGCGGCGGTCAGCGGGGCCGGTGACATGTCGTACGAGGCGCCGCCCGCACCCCCGTAGACCGCGCTGCCCGGTGCGCCGGCCGTGGCGTTCTGGCCACCGGGGCCGGCGTGCGCCTCGAAGGACGAGCCCGCGTACCGCTGGTCCAGTACGGACAGTGACCAGGCCGCCGGGGCGGCGAACAGGGCGACACAGGTGGTGGCCAGGGCCGTGAGGGCCACGGGGCGCAGACGGCGGCCGGTGGCGCGGCCGTACGAGAGAAGGGTCACGATGCTGATGAGCGCTGCTGTGATGATCGCCGGGATCAGCCAGGGGGCGAAGTCGGTGTGGTCGGCGGCGAGGGAGGAGGTCCAGGCGGCCTGGACGGTGACGGTCAGGGGGAGGAGCACGCGTGCAGGGGCGCTGGTGGCGGTGCGGTGGGCGCGCCACAGGGTGACGGCTCCGGCGGCGGCCAGTGCGGCCAGCGCGGGAGCCAGGCCCGCCACGTACGCGGTGTGCGGGATGTCGACCACGCTCAGAACGACGGCCGTGGTCAGCAGCCAGCCGCCCCACATCAGGTAGCCGCCGCGCAGCCGGTCCGTACGGGGGCGCCTGCCGCGCCGCACCAGGCCGTGGACCAGGCCGATCAGGGCGAGGGGGTACAGCCAGCCGATCTGTGGGGTGAAGCGGGAGGTGAGGAGCTTGTACCAGGTGTTCTTCTCACTGCCCAGGCTGACCATTTTGCGGGAGGCGCCGGAGGGCTTTTCGCCGGCGGCCGGTCGGGGGTGTGGCTGTGTGCCTGCGGCGGGTGGGTGGGTGTGGTGGGTGTGGTGGGTGGGGCCCGCGGGCTGAATGGCGGAGCCGCCTGGTCCGCCTGGTCCGCCTGCCCCGCCCGGCCCGCCCGGTCCGCTGTCCGCCGGGCGGCTGAAGCCGTTGTACTGGAAGACCATCGACAGCGCGCTGTTGTTCGTCGAGCCGTCCGCGTACGGGCGTACGTCCTTCGGAGTGAAGGTCATCATCAGTACCCACGAGAACGACACCGCGAACAGCACGGCCCCGGCGGTCAGCAGATGGCCGATCCGGGCGCGCGCCGTGACGGGTGCGGTGACGAGGTAGCCGACGGCCAGCGCGGGGACGACGAGCCAGGCCTGCATCATCTTGGCCTGGAACGCCAGGCCCACCCACACGCCGGCCCAGACCAGCGAGCGCAGGCGGGCGCCGCGGGCGGCGAGCTGGTAGCGGTCGACGGCCAGGACCAGGCACATGATCAGGGCCGCGTCGGGGATCGGGTGGCCGAACAGGGAGGCAGCGACGGGGGTGAGGGTGAGCAGCCCGGCGGCCAGGAGGCCGGTGGCGGGGCCCTGCCAGCGGCGTACGACCCGGTAGAGCACGAGGACGGAGACGACGCCCTCGACGCACTGCGGCAGGGTCAGGGCCCAGTCGTGGAAGCCGAAGAGGCGGGCGGAGAGGGCCTGCGGCCAGAGGAAGCCGCCGATCTTGTCGAGGGTGATGGTGGCGGACGGGTCGTAGGCGGTGAAGAGGAAGGCCTTCCAGCTTTCGGTCATGCTGCGGGCGGCGACGGAGTAGTACGGGGCCAGGCCGCTGGTGGTGATGTTCCACGCGTACAGGAGTGCGGCCAGGGCCGCGACGCCGAGCAGGGCGGGGCGCGCCCAGCGGGGCTGGCCTTCGGGTGAGCGCCACACCTCCCAGCGGCGGCGCGGCCGTCGGCGCGGCGTGATGTCCTGGGGGGAGGGCGTGCGCTGGGCGGGCGGCGAAATCGGCGCGGGCCGGGTGGGGGAGGCGGCGGAAGGCGGGGACGGCGGGGAAACGGGCAGGCCGAAGGGCGGTTTGGCGGCCATAGGGGGAAGTCAGCTCTCGAATCGGTGCGGACGGGCTGCCGGGGCCGGGCGGGCCGGTCAGTTCTCCGGCTTGCCGAGCAGCAGCAGGTAATAGTCCACGTGGTCCCGGCAGAATGTACGGAACGGTTCCATCAGCGGATCGGTGTGCGCGACGGCCTCTTTTCCGAAACGCTGCTCGATGGCGTCTCGCTGTTCCTGGTAGAGCACGTGCATCAGCTCGCCGCACAGTGCGATGTTCGCTGTCATGTTCTGTATCCGGGCGATACGGAATCCGGCTTCTTCGACCTCTTCGAGAAGCGCGGCGAAGGGGGTGGGCGGCGGGGACGCCCACAGCCGGGTGAACGCCTCGGTCTCCGGGGGGACGGCGGTGCCGCGCCGGGCGAACTCCGTCATCAGCAGACGGCCGCCGGGCCGCAGGACGCGCCGGGCCTCGCGCAGTCCGGCGGGCCGGTCGGAGAGGTGCGGGAAGCAGTCGATGGACCAGGCCGCGTCGTACGTGTCGTCCGCGTGGTCGAGCCGCATCACGTTGCCGTACGTGAAGTCGACGCGTCCTTCGAGACCGGCGGCGGCGTTCAGCCGTTCCCCGCAGCGGGCCAGTTGTTCCTGGCTGACGGTGATGCCGGTGACCCGGCCGCCGGTGCGCCGGGCCAGGTGGAGGGCGGGGCCGCCGGTGCCGCAGCCGATGTCGAGCAGGCGGGGGTCCGGCGGGAGGCCGTCGGCCAGGATGTCCGCGAGGTACGCGGTCTGCCGGTCCTGGGCGAGGTCGGACAGGTCGAGGAGGGAGGCGGCCGCGGTCCGTTCGCCGTGCGGGACGAACATGCCGACGTGCAGGGCGCTGCGGCCGAGCACCATGGCGAGCAGGTCGCCGAACCGGTCGTACATCGCGCCGACTTCTTCGGGAGCGGGAGCGGGAGCGGGAGCGGGAGCGGGAGCGGAAGAGGAAGCGGGCGCCGGGCCGCTGTTCGCACTGTTGTCGGCCACTGTCATGGAAGTCCCCTCGCGACGGATGGTCGGGCAAGGAATCAGTGAGCAGGGAGTGCACTTCTGCTCGGTGGACGCTAGCACCGAATTGCGTGGAGTGGGGGGCTTCCATTCCGCAAGGGAAAAATTCGGACAGTGGTGGGTGGGGAATGCATGATCGGTTCGGGGGTGCCGCTCCGGCGTAATGGCGGCCGGCGGAGGGGTGTTGATGATGAGTTTTCGATGAGAAGGGCATGAAAAGCGTGAGAATGGCGCCGCGGGCATACCTTTTTCGGCATAACGTGTGCGTGAATTGTCGAGCAGCCCCGGAAATGAGAGCTCCGGGGAACAACCCCGTGATGCGGTACCTGCCGTCCGGAGGGGCGCCGCTGGGCGCGCCCCTCCGGACGGCGTGTGTGACGGCCCGGTTCGGGTTCCGGTCGCGGGCCGGACGTACCGTACGCGGGGGTCCGGTCAGCTCGACTGCGCCTCGTCGTAGAGGTTCTCGGCATCGGCACCGAAGTACGGGCCGAACATGGTGTTCGGCAGGAAGGTGTAGCCGAAGCTGTTCACCGAGGCCTGTAGGCCGGCGCCGCCGGCCTCGTCGAACGAGGTGAACCAGGGGCCGCCGCTGGAGCCGCCGGTCATGTTGCAGGACAGGCCGTGGTCCGTGGAGAACAGCGGGTCCTTGATGGTGTTGCCGCTGCAGTAGACGAGTTCGCTGCCGTCGTACGGCGCCGCGGCGGGGTAGCCGAACGCGTACATCGGCTTGTTGTAGCCGGTGTTGAAGGCGAGACCCTGACCGCCGACGACATCGGTCAGCCGCTGCCCGCCGACCGGGGCGACGACCGCGGCGCCGATGTCGTAGTTGATGTTCTCGCTCGCTGTCCACTGCGGCGTGCTGAGGGTCTTCGAGGCGGCCCACTTGCCGTACGGGGCCTGGCCGTCGTGGTAACCGGGCACGAAGACCCAGTCGCCGTGCCAGGTGCCGTTGAGCTTCACGCAGTGCCCGGCGGTGAGCACCGTGCTCTTGTTCGCGCTGGTGACGGCGTTGCCGGAGCAGGAGGCGGTACGGCCCTGGTATGTGAAGAACACCCGTCCCGCGGTGTTGGTCACGGCGCCGTCACCGGTCCACGGGGCGCCCGCCTGCGGGAAGGCCTTGGGGGCCTGGGAGGGGGTGGACGTGGTGGTGGCGGGGAGGGTGGGGCGTACGGTGCGCTCGGTGCCGCGCTGGACGGGTGGGGCGGTCGGGTGCGCTGTGCTGCCGGATCGTTTCTCCGCTGCGGCGGATCGATTCTTCTCAGCGGCGGACCGTTGCGCCGGACCGTCGTTCCCGGCCGACAGCAGGTCCAGCGGGGTGGCCTTGCGCATCCGCTCCGCCGTCCAGAAGTCGGCCACGGAGGAGGGTGTACCCGTACCCGTATCCGTACCCGTACGGGCCGAGGTCGCGTCCGCGCCGACCGGACCGGCCGCGCCCGTCGGACCGGCCGCGCCCGCCGCACCGGTCTGCAGAGCCGAGACGAGCAGGGCGCCGGCGGCGGCCAGGGCGCAGGCGACGGCACGGGACGCGCCGCGCCGACGGGTGCCGGGGGAGGTGCTGACGTTTCGTCTCACGCGTGACTCCTTCTGCAAGGCCGCACGATGGCGAACCGCGCGGCCGTCGACTACGTGGCCGCGGGTCCCGCGGCCCGGCAGATGAGCGGTGCGGATGGACGTGCGTCAGGAAGAGTCCCACCGGACGCGCCGTCTGTCAGGAGCGCGTCGCGCCGAAGTCGGGAACTACTGGGCGGCGGGAGGAAAGTTGGCTACGGCGGGCGGGGGGTTGGCGACGGCGGGTGGGGAGTTGGCGGCGGCGGTCGGGGGGTTGGCGGCGGCGGGTGGGGAGTTGGTGACGGCGGCCGGGTGCCGGTCAGCCGCGGCCGATGTACGGCATGGCCGTCGCCATCACCGTCGCGAACTGCACGTTCGCGCCCAGCGGCAGCTGCGCCATGTGCAGGACTGTACGGGCCACGTCCGCCGCGTCCATCACCGGCTCGACCGCCGTACGGCCGTCGGCCTGAAGGATGCCGGTCCGCATCCGCCCGGTCATCTCGGTGGCCGCGTTGCCGATGTCGAGCTGCCCGCAGGCGATGCCGTACGGACGCCCGTCCAGCGAGAGCGACTTGGTCAGGCCGGTCATGGCGTGCTTGGTGGCGGTGTACGCGACGGAATGCGGGCGCGGTGCGTGCGCGGAGACCGAGCCGTTGTTGATGATGCGGCCGCCGCGCGGGTCCTGGTCCTTCATGGCGCGGAAGGCGGCCTGGGCGCAGAGGAAGGCGCCGGTGAGGTTGGTGTCGACGACCGCGCGCCAGTCGTCGTACGCCAGTTCCTCCAGCGGTACGGGCGGGCCGAACGTTCCGGCGTTGTTGAACAGCAGGTCCAGCCGGCCGAACCGGTCGCGAGCGGCGGCGAAGAGGGCGTCCACCTGGTCGGGGCGGGTCACGTCGGCCGGGACGCACAGCACGGCGGGGCTCTCGGGGCCGTCGGCGTTCCGCTCCGCCTGGCGGGCGGTCTCCGCAAGGGCGTCGGCGCGCCGCCCGGCGAGCACCAGCGACCAGCCGGCCCCGGCGAGGGCCAGGGCGACGGCCCGGCCGATGCCGGAACCGGCACCGGTGATCAGGGCGGTCGGCGCGGGCGGGGGAGTGGTGCCGGGGCGGGTCTCGGGTGACGTCATGGCGGCAGAGTAAGGCGCGGCCCGCACGCCCGCGGGGGCGGGCTCGCGGAGCCGCTGTGGACGAACCGTTCACCCCGCCCCGTGAAACCCCTTGAGCACCGCCGCCTTGGCCGCGGCGAACTCCTCGGCGGTCAGGATGCCGTCCCGGTGCAGTTCGCCGAGTTCACGCAGTCGGCGGAGCAGGACGTCGGGGTCCTGGCCGCCGCCCTGGGAGCCCCGTTCCGCCGCCGCCTCCAGGGTCGGTACGGGCTGCGCCGCGGCCACCGGGGCAGCCGCCGTCGGCGCGGATCCGCCGGACGGGTGCGGCAGCCGTGCCGCGACCGCGGCCGCGAGCAGCGCGGTGCGGCCGCTCTCCTTCTTGAAGCCCCACAGCTCGATGGCGTTCGGGTCGTGCTCCGGCCTGAGCTTCGCGGTGACGCCCTTCGGGCGGAAGCGCAGGTAGCCGGACTCCAGCCCGGAGGCGGGGCGCCAGTCGACCCCGGCCAGGTCGGCGAGGGCGAAGTCCCGCGCGCCCGCGTGCTTCTTGCTCTCGCTGGTGGACCAGCGCCAGTCGATGTGCACCTGCTCCCCGTCGAAGGTCGCCACGCCGTCCACGCCCGCGGCGGACAGCGGCACGGCGGGGCCCGGCAGCAGGTAGCGGTCGGTGGGCCCGGTCACCACCTGGTCGAGGAGCAGGGACTGGCGCACCTCGTCGGCGAAGTACTCGGCGACGCCGGTACGGTCCGCGTCCACGCTCACCTGGTAGGGGTTGGCGTCGTCCGGCAGACTGCCGCCGGTGACGTACAGCAGCGGGTCGGCGCCGTCCCGCAGCCGCAGGCGCAACCGTCCGCCCTTGCGGGCCGGTTCGTACGCGATGCCCGCCAGCGCCTCCAGCGGTACGGAGGTCTCGCCGAGGTCCTGCCGCAGCCGGTGCACGCCCCGTTCCTGCCCCGGCACGATCCACACCCGGTCACCGTCGAAGGACCACGTGCCGTCGCGCACCATCAGTTCAGCCATGTCCCGAATCCTACGGAAACGCCGATCCGGCGGCGGAGGGCGAGCCCGACACTTCAGGCGCTGTCGGCCCTGTCGGCGCTGTCGGCCCTGTCGGCGCTCCGGGCCGCCCGCCGGCCCGTCCGCCGCGATTGTCCGGGACCGTCCGATACGGGCGCAGTCCTCATCCGGTTGTCATGTGTGCGTCGAACCCGGGACAGCGGATCGCCGTCGTCCGCCCCTCCAATCGCTGGTGACAACACCAGCCCAGGGAGGGGCAGATGGCCCGTCAAGGTCAGTACGAGCAGGACGCGCGGCCCGCACAGGGTGCCCAGGGCGCCCCGTACACCCAGGAGATGCGGGCCGCCGCCGCGCACCTCGCCCGGCGCCGCTTCCTCACCGGCACCGGGGCCGCCGCGGCGCTGGCCTTCGCGGCCAACCTGCCGGGCACCGGCGTCGCGTACGCCGCCGCCGAGGCCGACGCCCGCAAGATCACCGAGAACCCCTTCACGCTCGGGGTGGCCTCCGGCGACCCGCTGCCCGGCTCCGTCGTGCTGTGGACCCGGCTCGCCCCGAAGCCGTACGAGCCGGGCAGCGGCATGCCCAAGGCCCGGGTGACGGTGCGCTGGGAGGTCGCGTACGACGAGAAGTTCCGGCGGCCGGCAGGGCGCGGACGGGGTGAGGCGCACCCGGAGTTCAACCACGCGGTGCACATCGAAGCCACCGGCCTCGCGCCGGACCGCGTCTACTACTACCGCTTCCGCGCCGGCAACTGGATCAGCCCGGTCGGCCGCACCCGCACCGCGCCCGCGCGCGGGGCGCAGAACAAGGAGCTGCGCCTGGGTCTCGTCTCCTGCCAGGCGTACCACGACGGCTACTACACCGCCCACCGGCACCTGGCCGCAGAGGACCTGGACGTGGTCTTCCACCTCGGCGACTACCTGTACGAGTACCCGGTGAACGCCGTCGGCGGCGCCCGCAAGTACACCGACCGCAAGCTCCCCGCGCGCTTCAACCGCGAGACGGTGACGCTGGAGGACTACCGGCTGCGGTACGCGCTCTACAAGTCCGACCCCGACCTCCAGGCCGCGCACGCCGCCCATCCGTTCATCGTCGCCTGGGACGACCACGAGGTGGAGAACAACTACGCGGACGACGTCAGCGAGAACAACGCCCCCAAGGGCGAGTTCCTGCTGCGCCGGGCCGCCGCCTACCGTGCGTACTGGGAGAACCAGCCGCTGCGCCGCCCGCAGCGCCCGAACGGCCCGGACGCCCAGCTCTACCGTCGCGTGCACTTCGGGCAGCTCGCCCAGTTCGACGTGCTGGACACCCGCCAGTACCGCTCCGACCAGGCGTACGGTGACGGCTGGCACGCGCCGGGCCCGGAGTCCACGAACGCCGCCCGCACCCTGACCGGCAGCAAGCAGGAGCGCTGGCTCGTCGACGGGTGGCGCTCCTCCTCGGCGCTGTGGAACGTGCTGCCGCAGCAGGTCACCTTCGCCGAGCGGCGCAACGCCACCGGCCCCGGCTACAAGCTCAGCATGGACTCCTGGGACGGCTACCCGGCCTCCCGGGAGCGAGTGCTGAAGGGCGCCGAGGCGGCGGGCGTGGACAACCTCGTCGTACTGACCGGCGACGTGCACGTGCACTACGCGTTCGACATCAAGCGGGACTTCCGGGACGAGAAGTCGCGTACCGCGGGCGTGGAGTTCGTGACCACCTCGATCGCCAGCGGCGAGGACGGGGCGGACAAGCCGGCCAACTGGGGCACCTACATGGCGGCCAACCCGCACCTGAAGTTCTACAACGCCCGGCGCGGATATGTGACCGTCACGCTGGACCGGGAGAAGGCGCGGGCCGACTTCCGTACGGTGGCGAAGGTGACGAAGCCGGGGGCCCCGGTGATCACGGCCGGGTCGTTCGTGTCCGAGGCGGGCAGCCCGGGGCTCGAACCGGCCTGACACACGAGGGCGGAAGTCGGGCCCTGGGGCCCTGGCCGAAAGCGCGCCGGGGGTCTCTCCGTGCATGACACCATGGTCAAGCCATCAATCATCCATGGAGACACTCATGACGGACCCCGGCACCGGAACGACGGAGCCCCAGGACAGCGTTCCGATAGCCGAGCGGGACGTGGCGGCGGCGCCTGCCGCGTCCCGCCGCACCAGCCTGCTCGTCACCCTGATTCTCGGCGGCCTGACCGCGGTGCCGCCGCTCTCCATGGACATGTACCTCCCGGCCCTGCCGGAGGTCACCGACGCGCTGCACAGCCCGGCCGCCACCGTCCAGCTCACCCTGACCACCTGCCTCGCGGGCATGGCCCTGGGGCAGATGGTCGTCGGTCCGATGAGCGACAAGTGGGGCCGCCGCCGGCCGCTGCTCGCCGGCATGGTGATCTACGTCATCGCCACCGCGCTGTGCGCCCTGGCCACCAACGCCGAGCTGCTCATCGCCTTCCGCCTGCTCCAGGGCCTGGCGGGCGCGGCCGGCATCGTCATCGCCCGGGCGGTGGTGCGCGACCTGTACGACGGCGTGGCGATGGCCCGCTTCTTCTCCACCCTGATGCTGATCTCCGGTGTCGCCCCCGTCGTCGCGCCGCTGATCGGCGGGCAGATCCTCCAGGTCACCGACTGGCGCGGCGTCTTCGTCGTGCTCACCGTCGTCGGTGTGCTGCTCACCCTGCTGGTCTGGCGCCGCCTGCACGAGACGCTGCCGCCCGAGCGGCGGCACTCCGGGGGCCTCGGCGAGGCCCTGCACACCATGCGCACCCTGCTCGCCGACCGCGCCTTCTCCGGCTACCTGATCGTCGGCGCGTTCGCCTTCGCCGCGCTGTTCGCCTACATCTCCGCCTCGCCGTTCGTGATCCAGGAGATCTACGGCGCCTCTCCGCAGACCTTCAGCCTGCTGTTCGGCGTCAACTCCGTGGGCCTGGTCCTGGTCGGCCAGATCAACGGCAAGGTGCTGGTCGGCCGGGTCAGCCTGGACATGGTGCTGGGCATCGGCCTGGGCCTGGTCACCGCCGCCGCGGCGGCGCTGCTGCTGATGGCCGGCGGCGTCTTCGGCGAGGTCGGGCTGTGGCCAATGGCCGCCGGGCTGTTCGTCCTGATGTCCGCGATGGGCCTGGTCATGGCGTCGGCCAACACCAAGGCGCTGCTGCGCTCGGGGCACGCGGCGGGCTCCGCCTCGGCGCTGCTGGGCACCTCCACCTTCCTCCTGGGCTCCGTGGCCTCGCCGCTGGTCGGCATCGCGGGCGAGCACACCGCCGTACCGATGGCCGTGGTCCAGCTCTCCTGCGGCGTACTGGCGCTGCTGAGCTTCCTGGGAATGTGCCGCCCGTGGCAGCGTAGGGAGGAGACCGCCACCGGGACCGGCGAGAGGACCAGGCTCTGAACGCAACGGGACTGCGACACGGCACCCCCGCCGCCGCGGGGCTGGACCCCGCCTGGATGCGGCGCCTGGTCCACGGGGTGCGGGAGGCGACCGAGGGACCCGCGCCCTGGTGCGCGGGCGCCGTGGTGCTCGCCGGGCGCGGCCCGGTGGTCGCCGCCGAGGAGGCGGCGGGCTGGGCGCTGCGCTACGCGGGGTACGACCCCGAGTGCGACCGCGGTGTGGAGCTGCCCCGGGAGCACCGGGAGCCGATGCGCGTCGGCACCGTCTTCGACCTGGCCTCGCTGACCAAGCTGTGCACCGCGATCGTGGCGGTCCAGCAGGCCGAGCGGGGCCTGCTGGACCTGGACGCCGAAGCCGGCCGCTGGCTGCCCGGCTTCGCCGACGGCATCACCGTCCGCGGCCTGCTCACCCACACCTCGGGACTGCGCCCGGAGCTGCCGTTCTACGAGCGCCACGGGCGCACGGCCCAACTGGAGCTGCTGTGGGCGGAAGCGGCGGCGCCCGCTGCGCCGCCCGGCAGCACGTACCGCTACTCCGACCTCAACCTCATCGCCCTCCAGCTGATCCTGGAACGCCTCACCGGCCTGCGGCTGGACGCCCTCGTGGCGCGCGGGATCACCGGCCCGCTGGGCATGACCAGTACGGCGTTCGGACCGCTGGCCCCGGCGGGCGTGGCCGCGACCGAGGACCAGCGGCGGCCGTGGGCCAAGGCCGACCGGGGCATGGTGCGCGGCGCGGTGCACGACGAGAACGCGTGGGCGCTGGGCGGCGTCGCCGGGCACGCGGGCCTGTTCTCGACGGCGCAGGACCTGGCGGTGCTGTGCCGGACGCTGCTCGGAGGCGGCGCGTACGGCCGGGAGCGCATCCTCGGCGCGGAGTCGGTGGCGCTGCTGCTGGACCCGCCGGGCCTCGGTTTCGGCGTGGACCAGCCGTACTTCATGGGGGAGCTGGCGGGGCGCGGCGCGGCCGGGCACACCGGGTTCACCGGGACGAGCCTGGTGCTGGACCGGGCGACCGACACGTTCCTGGTGCTGCTGGCCAACACCGTCCACCCGCGGCGGCGCGAGGCGGGCAGCGGGCCCCGGGCGGCGGCCGCGACCCGGCTGGCACGGGCGGTACGGGCCGGCGGCGGACCGCAGGCGTACGGAACGGGAGGGCCGGGGCGGCGGCCGGCCGGGCCCGGGCGTCCCGGCCCGCCGTGAGACGGGTCCGGGGGCCCGCCCCGGCCCCGTAAAATGGCGGGAATGCACGACGAACTGCGCGCCGCACTGGCCGGCCTGCTCGACGGCCTGCCGCCCACGCAGGCCGCGCGGGCCGTCAACCGTCTGATCGCCAACTACCGGGGCCGGACCCCGACCGACGCCCCGGTCCTCAGGGACCGCGCGGACGTCGCCGCGTACGCCGCCTACCGGATGCCCGCGACCTTCGAGGCCGTACGGCACGCGCTGGACGCCTTCGCGGCGCGGCTGCCCGGCTGGGCGCCCGCCTCCCACGTGGACATCGGCGGCGGCACCGGCGCCGCGACCTGGGCGGTCGCGGCCACCTGGGACGGTCACCGCACGACCGTGTACGACTGGGCCGAACCGGCGCTGGAGCTGGGCCGCGAGCTGGCCGACGGCGTGCTGCCGGACACGGACTGGCAGCGCCGGGTCATCGGCGCGGGCATGGCGATCCCGGAGGGCACGGACCTGGTCACCGTCTCGTACGTGCTCGGCGAGCTGCGCCCCGAGGACCGCCGCGCGGTCGTCGGCGCGGCGGCCGGGGCGTCGGCCGTCGTCCTGATCGAGCCCGGCACCCCGGACGGCTATCTGCGCATCCGCGAGGCCCGCGAGCAGCTGACCGACGCCGGTCTGCGCGTCGTCGCGCCGTGCCCGCACAGCGGTGTGTGCCCGATCGTGCCGGGCGAGGACTGGTGCCACATGGCCGCCCGGGTGACCCGCTCCTCGCTGCACCGCCAGGTCAAGGGCGGCTCGCTGCCGTACGAGGACGAGAAGTTCAGCTATGTCGCGGCGGTGCGGCCGGACGTGGTGGGCGGCGCGGACGGTGCGGCGGCCGCACCGGCGCGCATCGTCCGCAAGCCCCAGCTCCGTAAGGGACAGGTCCTGCTGGACCTGTGCACGGAGGAGGGGCTGCGGCGCGACACGGTCACCAAACGGCACGGCGACCGCTACAAGGCCGCCCGCGACGCCGAATGGGGCGACGCCTGGGAGCGGCCGGCGGGCTGACCGGCGGCCGAAGGGCTGACCGCTCCCGCTACGGGAGGGCCGGGCGTAGCTCCTGCGTGCAGCACTTGACGCTGCCGCCGCCCTTGAGCAGTTCGGCCAGGTCCATGCCGACGGGCTCGTACCCGCGCTCGCGGAGCGGCGCGAAGAGCCCCACCGCGGCCTGCGGCAGCAGCACGTGCCGCCCGTCGCTGACCGCGTTCAGCCCGAACGCCTCCGCGTCCGCGCGCGAGGCGATCAGGGCGTCGGGGAAGAGCCGGGCCAGCACGGCCCGGCTGCCCGCCGAGAAGGCGCCCGGGTAGTACATGACCTCCGAGTCCGTCGCGTCGTCCAGCACGCACAGCGCCGTGTCGAGGTGGTAGTAGCGCGGGTCGACCAGGTCCAGGCCGATCACCGGACGGCCGAAGTACTCCTGCGCCTCGGCGTGCGAGAGCGGACTGCTGCGGAAGCCGCGCCCGGCCAGCAGCCACGACGCGGTGACCGCGAAGTCGCCCTCCGCCTCGTTGACGTTCTCCGGCTCGCGCACCTCGGTGAAGCCGTGGTCGCGGTACCACGCGGCATGGACGGCGGCCTCGCCGCGGCGCTCCTCGAAGGCGAACCGCGCGCCGAGCACCCGGCCGTCCACGACGGTGGCGCCGTTCGCGGTGTAGACCATGTCCGGCAGGCCGGGGTGCGGCCGCAGCTCCTCGACGGTGTGGCCGAGCGCGCGGTAGCGGTCGCGCAGCACCTCCCACTGGGCCAGCGCCAGCGGCAGATCGACGGGTTTGTCCGGGTCCATCCAGGGGTTGATGGAGTAGCTGACCTTGAAGTGGGCCGGCGGGCACATCAGGTAGCGCCGGGGACGGGCGACGCGCGGAGGTGTACGCAAGGAAGGCTCCTCACGGTGGGTGGGACGCGGAGGCGTACGAGGTGCGTACGCGCTCAAATGGTCCACCGTGAGGAGCCCGTTGCGCAGTGATCCGTTCGGGTGGTTTTCACCCCTGGCGGGTTTCTCCGGCGCCGCGCTGCTCCTGGAGCCTGCGCAGCAGCGCGCGCCGCTGCGCCATCGGGTCGGTGCCGCCGCCCACGCCGTTGCCGCCCCGGCCGCCGCGCAGCGCGCCGCGGGAGAGCTTGCTGCGGGTGCCGCCGACGCCGAGCATGTTGCCCGCGCTTCCCTTGCTCATGGGGTCGTCTCCTTCGTCCGTCGAAAGGACGAGACGGTTCGTCTCGCTCGATGCCGAGTCTGGGCGAGACGCTCCGTCTTGTCAAGACGATACGTCTCGCCTCACCTGTCGGTAGACTCCGGGCATGGCCAACAAGACGGCGCCCGACGCCTCCCGCCGCAGCGAACGCTCCCGCCGCGCCATCTTCGACGCGGCCCTCTCCCTCGTCGGCGAGGTCGGCTACGACAAGCTCACGATCGAGGGCATCGCCGCCCGTGCCGGTGTCGGCAAGCAGACGATCTACCGCTGGTGGCCCTCCAAGGCCGCCGTCCTGCTGGACGCCTTCACCCAGGACGTCGAGGGGTACGAGGCCGGGCTGCCGGACACCGGCGACCTCGCCGCCGACCTCAAGTGGGTCCTGCGGGCCACCGCCGACGAATTCAACGACGAGAAGTGGCAGGCCCCCTACCGCGCGCTCGCGGCGGCCGGCGCGAACGACGCGGAGCTGTCGGCGCGCTTCGTCGAGCGGCTGCTGGAGCCCGGGATCGCGGTCTACGTGAACCGGATGCGGGCCGCCCAGGAGGCGGGGGAGATCGGGCCCGAGGTGGATGTACGGGTGGCGGCCGAGATGGTGCTGAGCCCGTTCTCCCAGCGCTGGCTGATGCGCACCGGCGAGCTGACGTACGCGTTCGTGGACACGCTGGTCGACATGGTGCTCGCCGGTCTGCGGCCGCGTACCTCCGGCTGACCGGCACCCGGGGGCACTCCCGGGTGAGGTGCCGGGATCGCCCAGGGGGCGTGAAAGGTAAAGGAAAGTGAACGAAGTGGGGTGGAAACCGACCGTATTGGTGGGATTCGCCCGTTCTCTGGTCACCCCGGATCCGTACTCCGGTCACCCGAAGAGGAGGATGGTGGCAGCATTGATCCCAGACCACCGCTCGAAGTGAGGGGATAGATGGAACGCAAGAGCAGGTTCTCCCAGTGGCTTCGCCGGCCGAGGAGCGGTTCGGACGGCGGCGATACGGACACGGGATCGGCGGCCGCGCAAGGCCGCGAGGACCTGCTGCTGGCGGTCGCCGACGCCGGTTTCCCGCTCGCCCCGGCCGCCCACCCCTCCGGCTACGGCTGTTCCTGCGAGCGCATCGGCTGTCCCACGCCCGGCCGGCACCCCGTCTCCTTCGGCTGGCAGACCGTCGCCAGCACCGACCGCGAGAAGGTCGCCGGCTGGGCGCGCGCTTATCCGCAGGCCAATTTCATCACCGCCACCGGCATCGCCCACGACGTGCTGGACGTCCCCGTCGAGGCGGGCCGCAGCGCCCTGGAGCGGCTGGAGGCGGCCGGCATCGAGGTCGGCCCGGTCGCGCTGAGCGGCGCGGCGCTCGGCCAGGGCCGGATGCTGTTCTTCACCGCCACCCGCGGCACCCCGGACGACGAGGACGAGTGGTGGCCCTGCGAGCTGGACTGCCATCCGGAGACCATGGACGAGCATCCGGGCCTGCGCTGGCACTGCCGCGGCAGCTACGTCCTCCTGCCGCCCTCCCGGCTGCCGGGCGACCAGCCCGCGGTGTCCTGGCTGCGCGGCCCCGAGCGGCCGGTGCCGGACCCGCTGACGCTACTGGAATCGCTCACCGACGCCTGCGCCGCGTACGCGGACCAGCAGCCCGACCACGACCACGAAGCGGCTGCCTGGCCGATCGGCCGCTGACGCCCGTACCGTGACCGGGTCCGCGGTACGACCGCCGGACCCGCGCCCAGCGTCCCGGGCCCGGGCCCCGTGCGCCCCGCCTACAGCGACTTCGCGGACGTCTTCGCCTCCAGCCGGTGCAGGACGCCGACCTTCCCGTCGGCGCCCGCCGCCGGAACCTTCACCACCTGCTCCGACAGGGTCGTGAACGTCATCCGGCTGGACGGTTTCGCCGGACCGTCCATGATCCCCTTGAGCTCCGGGCCGATGCTGATCCGCGACCCCTCGGAGACCGTCTTCTGCTGGTGGTAGTAGGTCGAGAAGAAGACCAGCGCGCCGCCGTCCTTGGTGCGCAGCGCGACCGGCGCGTACGTGGACGCCTGGTCCTCGTACTGGATACGGGAGCCCGGCTGCCGCCCCTGCCGCTCGCGCAGCGCCCGCCACCGGTCGGTGTGCGGCCCCGGGGCGAAGGTGTCGCCCTTGCCGGTGTTCAGGTACGCCGCGTACGCCTCGCCCAGCTCGCCGGGCGCGACCTTCAGCCCGGAGCCCTTCGCGTCGGCCGGCACCACCTCGGCGAAGCCGTCCTGGTCCGTCTTGAACTGCGGGATCTCGTCGTCGGTCAGCGAGGACAGGTAGCTGGCCTTCCACTGCGCGCCCACCGCGTTCCGGGTGAACACCAGGAACCACCGCGCGTTGCTGCGGTTGCTGACCGCGTCCGCCAGGAACACCTTCGGCCAGCCCGCCTGCTTGGGCACGGTGAACGTCGGGTTGGTCAGCTTCAGCGGCGGGAACTCGGGGTTGCCCTGCGGGCTGACCGCGTGCCCCGCCTTGGTGAGCGCCTGGTCGACGGCGAGCAGCGAGTCCGTCTCGTAGGTCGGGTTCACCTTCGGGTCCAGCTTGCTGTTGGACGTGTTGAAGCCGTCGACGAACTGCTGGAGCGCCGTGGCGGCCTCATCCTTCGACACCGCCGGCAGCATCTCCCGTTCACCGTGCACGGTCATGCATCCGCTCAGCGTCAGCAGCGCCGCGCTCGCGGCGGTCAGCGCTACGGGCACCCGGAACGGCGACCTGCGTGTCATGGGGCTCGGGCTCCTTCGGGGCGACCGGGGCCGGGGCGGCCTGGGCGGCCGCCGGGGTGGCGAGATTCGGCGCAACCCTACCGGGGGAGGGGAGGCGGGCGGGCGCGGGGACCGGCAACAGCGCCCGCACCGTGACCTGGCGGACGGCCGGCCCCACCGGCCATTACGGGACGCAACGGCCGCGCCCGGACACGAACCGGTCAGGTTTCACGCAAAGGCATGACCAGGGGAACGCCGGTGCGCGGGTGCCCGATCACCTCGACCGGCTGCCGGTAGACCCGGCTCAGCAGTTCCGCGCCGAAGACCTCGCCGGGCGGGCCCTGCGCGGCGATCCGCCCGCCGTGCAGCAGGGCCGCCCGGTCCGCGTACGCGGCGGCCAGCCCCAGGTCGTGCAGGACCACCGCCACCGCGGCCCCCGCCGCCGCCCGCTCCCGGCAGAGCCGCAGCACCAGTTCCTGGTGGCGCAGGTCCAGCGCGGCGGTCGGCTCGTCGAGCAGCAGCAGCGGGGCGCGCTGGGACAGGACACGGGCGAGTGCGACGCGGGCCCGTTCGCCGCCGGACAGCGCGGAGAACGGCCGGCCCGCGAAGCCGGTCACCTCGGTCGCCGCCATCGCCTCCGCGACGGCCGCCTCGTCCTCGTCCTCGCCCGGAGTGCCCGCCCAGGGCGCGCGGCCCATCCGTACGACGTCCGCCACCGTGAACGGGAAGGACAGCGCGGCGGACTGCGGCAGGACGGCCCGGCGCAGCGCGAGTTCGGGCGCGGTCCAGGCGGTGGCCGGGCGGCCGTCGATCCGTACCCCGCCGGTGGTGGCGGGCAGGTCGGCGGCGAGCGCGGCGAGCAGCGTGGACTTGCCCGCGCCGTTCGGCCCGACGAGCGCCAGCACCTGGCCCGCGGTCACCTCCAGATCGATGCCGTCCAGCACCGTACGGCCGCCCAGCCGTACGCCGAGACCGTCGGCCCGCGCGTAGGCCGTGCCGACGGCGACGGGCGCGGGCAATGTACGGGCGCGCTTCGCGAACCACGTACCGAGCGCCGGAATCCGTCCCCGGCTCATGCCCAGCCCCCTTGCTTGCGGCGGGTCCTGCGCAGCAGCCAGAAGAAGAACGGGCTGCCGAACAGGGCGGTCAGGACACCCAGCGGCAGTTCCGCGGGCTGGGCGACGGTGCGGGCGGCGAGGTCGGCGACGACCAGCACCAGCGCGCCGCCCAGGGCGCTGCCCGGAATCAGGAAGCGGTGCCCGGGCCCGGCCGCCATCCGCAGCAGGTGCGGTACGAGCAGGCCGACGAAGGAGATGACACCGGCCACCGCCACGGCCGCCGCGGTGAGCAGCGCGACGACCAGGATCAGGACGACGCGCAGCCGTTCCACGTCGACGCCGAGGTGCCGGGCGGGGCGTTCGCCGAGCGCCAGGAGGTCCAGCTTGCGGGCGTAGCAGGGGGCGACGGCCAGCCCGGCGACGGCGCACGGCAGGACGGCCAGCACCTTGGGCCAGACGGCCCCGGACAGTGAACCGAGCTGCCAGAAAGTGATCTGCGAGACCTGCGCGTTGTCCGCGAAGAAGAGGAACAGGCCGATCAGCGCGCCCGCGAAGGCGTTCACCGCGATGCCGGTGAGGATCAGCGTGACGACCTCGGTACGGCCGCCCGAGCGGGAGAGCGTGTAGACGACCAGGACGGTCAGCAGGCCGGTGGCGAACGCGCAGGCCGGGACCGTCCACATGCCCAGGAAGCCGAGGCCCAGCGCGATCGCGCCGACGGCGCCGACCGCGGCGCCCGACGAGATGCCGATGACACCCGGTTCGGCGAGCGGATTGCCGAACACGCCCTGCATCAGGGCGCCCGCGCAGCCGAGCGACGAGCCGACGAGCAGGGCCAGCACGACGCGCGGCAGCCGCACGTTCCACAGCACGCTCTCGCCCACCCGGTCCAGCTCGGCGCCGCCGAGGTGCAGATGGTGCAGCAGCGAGCCGAGGACGTCGCCGAGCGGGATGCGGTACGCGCCGAGCCCGGCGGAGAGCAGACAGCCGGCCAGCAGGGCGAGGGTGAGGCCGGCGGTCAGGAGGGTGGTGCGGGGGAAGCGGTGCGGGGGTGGCGGGGGGCTCGCGGCAGCGGCCGGGTCCGTGGCGGAGTGTGCGTCCGCGCCGGAGTGCGCGCCCGCGTCGGGGCGCGAGTCCGTGCCGGAGTGCGCGCCCGCGTCCGTGCCGGTGCCCGCGCCCGTACTGATGCCCGCGCCCGTACCCGTGTCCGTCCGAGGGAGTGCCGTCATCTCACTTCCCCTTGGCGTGGAACTGCTGGACCAGGGAGCGCAGTACGGCGTCCGTGCGCGGCCCGTAGTTGAGCAGCACGCCGTCGTCGACGGCGGCCACCCGCCGGTCCATCCCGGCCGGTGTCTGCGCCACGCCGGGGATCTTCACCAGCCCGTCGACGCCGCCGACGGACTCCAGACCCTTGGTCATCACCAGGATGACGTCCGGCGCGGCCTTGGCGAGCGCCTCGCTCGTGATCGGGGTGAAGTCCTTCTCCAGGCCCGACTCCTTGCCCGCGTCGATGCCGCCGGCCGCTTCGATCAGTGAGCCGGCACCGGAGCGGGCGCCCCCGATGAGGTAGACGGAGGCGGAGCCGCGCAGGTAGAGGAAGGCCACCCGGGGGCGGTCGGCCGCCTCCGTGCCGCCGTGCGGGGCGCTCTTGCGGACGGCCTCGATCCGCTGGTCGGTCCGGGTCTTGAGGGCGTCGCCCGCCGTACGGGCACCGAGGGCCGCCGCGACCGCGTCGATCCGGGTGTCCACGTCGGCGAGCTGCGTCGCGGGCGTGAACGTGACGACCGGGACACCGGCGTCGCGTATCTGGCCGACGGCCTCCGCCGGTCCGGTGGTGGTGTCGGCGAGGACCACGTCGGGCTTGAGCGACAGCACGCCTTCCGCCGAGACGTCGTGCGCGCGGGTCACCACGGGCAGCTTCGCCGCCTGCTCGAAAGTGGCGGTGATGTCACGCGCGACGACCCGGTCACCGAGCCCGAGGGAGAAGACGATCTCCGAGAGGGAGCCGGTGAGCGGCACGATCCGGTCGGCCTTGCGCACCGTCACGTCGTGGCCGTCGGCGGACCGTACGGTCGCGGGCAGCGCGGGCCGGGGCGCGGGACCGGACAGCGGCTCGACGCGGTCGGCGGCGGTCCGGGCGGCGGGTTTCGCCGGGGGAGCGGCGGCGTCCGTACCGCCGCCGCAGCCGACGAGCGCGAGGGCCAGCGCCAGGGTGGCAGCGAGGGCCGCGGCGGGGCGTGACAGGCGCCGGCGGACCGGCTCCCGGAAGGTTGCTGTCACTGTCCCGCCTTTCTGTGTGCGTGAGTTGACCGGGACCGGTGGTGCGGGCGGGAGTCAGGTCGACTCCCGGGGTTCCGCTCCGGTCGCGGTTAGCTTAGGTTAGCCTTACCTTAATCGCTAGCCCTTGGAGGGGTCCTCCATGCTGCCGTTCAGACCGGCCGGCGGCCGTACACACGGCCGCGCCCGCGTGCTCGCCGCCGCCTTCCTGGTGGCACTGCTGGGCACGCTGCTCCCCGCGCTGCCCGCGGCCCCCGCCCAGGCGGCGGCCCGCACGGTCGCGGGAGGCCGGCTGGACTGGGGCATCAAATCCTCCTTCCAGTCGTACGTCACCGGGCCCATCGCGCAGGGCAGTTGGACCGTGAACGGCGGCGCCGCCACGGTCGGCGACAGCCGGTTCCGCTTCCACTCCGCCACCGGCGGCTACGACCCGGACAGCGGCGCCCTGACGGCCGGCTTCTCCGGCGGCGTCCACTTCACCGGCCACCGCAAGCCGGACGGCTCGTACGAGATGGACCTGACCATCAGCCGTCCCCAGGTCACCGTCGCCGACGGCCGCGGCACCCTCTTCGCCGACATGACCAGCAAGGAGAAGGGCACCGGCCGTGTCACCACGGCTGCCCGGGTGCCGCTCGCCACCCTGGACCTCGGCGGCGTCGACACCCGGGGCGGCGGCACGCCCATCGCGCTGACGAACGTCCCGGCGAAGCTGACCGCGCAGGGCGCGCGCGCCTTCGCCGGGTACTACACGGCAGGGACGCGGCTCGACCCGGTGAGCCTGTCCGCCGACGTACGCGCGGACCGCGGGCAGAGCCCGGAGCCCAGCCCGGAAGCCACCCCTTCCGGCGATGGCGACAGCGCCGAGGGCGGCGACGCCCGGCGCGGCACCTTCACCGAGGCCGCCGTCGACTGGGGCGTCCGCCGTACCTTCCGCGAGTACGTCACCGGCGCCATCGCCCACGGCAGGTGGCAGCTGTCCGACGGCGCCCAGGACGGCGGCGCACTCTTCCGCTTCCCGCGCGGCAAGGGCACGTACGACGCCGAAAAGGGCACCCTCGACGCCGATTTCACGGGAAAGCTGCACTTCACCGGCGAGAACCTGGACCTGACCCTCACCGCCGTCTCGGTCACGGTGCGGGACGGCCGTGGCACCCTCGCCGCCGACGTCACCCACGACGGTACGACCGCCGGGCGCACCCCGCTGGCCACCTTCGAGGCGAAGCGGCTCACGCCGGAGAAAGGCCTGATCAAGCTCACCGAAGTACCGGCACGGCTCACCGCCGACGGCGCGAAGGCGTTCGGTGGCCTGTACCGGGAGGGCACGGACATGGACCCCGTCTCGCTCGCGGTCGCCGTCGACAAGAAGGCCACGCTGCCCGCCCTCCCCGACCTCGGCACCGACCCCGGGGCCGCCGCCGCGGACGGGAAGGCGGACGGGAAGCAGGTGGAGCAGGCCGCCGCCGAGCAGGCCGCGCCCACCGCGCCCGCTTCGACCGGTTCCACCCGCACCGTCGTCCTCCTCGTCGCGGCCGGCGTGCTGCTCGTCGCCGTCGCCGCTTTCCCCGTCCTGCGCGCCCGCCGCCGCCGTACGGCCCCCTCGGCGCCCCCGCAGGACTGACCCACCGCACACCCCCACCGCACCCCCACCCAAGGAGAGCCACCGACCATGGCCGCCATACGCCGCCCGCTCGCCCTCGCGGCAGCCATCGCCACCGCCGCCACCACCGCGGCCCTGTGCCTGCCGTCCGTCGCCACGGCCGCCCCCGCCAACGGCACGGCAGCGCCGAAGATCCAGCTGAAGAACGGCACGCTCGACTGGGGCGTCAAGGAATCCTTCCGCACGTACGTCAAGGGCATGGCGCACGGCGAGATCACCACCGCCGACGGCGCACGGCAGGCCCCGGACAACGGCCCGTTCACCTTCACCAACGGCACCGGCACGTACGACCTGAGCACCCACGCCGTCGCCACCACCTTCCAGGGCAGCGTCCGCTTCACCTCGAAGATGCACGGCTTCGACATCCGGCTGGCGGACCTGAAGGTCGCCACGCAGGGCACGTCGGGTGCCATCACCGCGGACGTCACGGCGGCGGGCACGACGCAGGACGACGTGGCCCTGGCTTCGCTCGACCTCTCGGCGGTACGGCCGGGGAGCGGTACGGGCGGCGCGATGACGTTCGCGAAGATCCCGGTGAAACTGACCGCCAAGGGCGCCGAGGCGTTCAACGGCATGTACAAGGAGGGCCAGGAACTCGACCCGGCCACGCTGACGGTGACCCCGGCGAGCACGCCAGGGAAGCCGGCGCAGCCCGCGCCGGGCGGGAACGGTCAGGGTGGCGAGGACGGCAAGGGCAGCGAGACCGGCAAGGGCGGCAAGGGCGGCAAGGAGGGGGAGCAGGCGGGCGGTGAGCCCGGCGGTAAGCAGGGCGTGCACGCGGGCTCGGGGCCGGACTCGGCTTCGGGCTCCGGTACCGGTTCCGGCTCCTCGGATCATAAGTCGGCCGCCGGCCGCGCCTCCGGTGCCGCCGCGCCCGCCCCCGCCTCCGGCAAGGTGCTCGACGGCACCCTCGACTGGGGTGTCAAGCAGTCCTTCCGCGAGTACATCACCGGCCCCATCGCGCACGGCAAGGCCGAACTCGCGGGCGGCGCCGTCACCTCCGCGGCCGGTTACCGCTTCCCCAAGGGCCACGGCACGTACGACGCCGCCAAGACCACCCTCGCCGCGCAGTTCAACGGCTCGGTCCGCTTCACCGGCCACGGCGGCGTCCTGGACCTGAAGTTCAGCAACCTCAAGGTCACGGCGAGCGGCACCAAGGGCACGCTGGTCGCGGACGTATCGGCCAAGGCGCGCGCCACCGGCAAGGTCACCGACACGCCGGGCATGGCCGTGGCCGACCTCAAGATCCCGGCCGGGGCCCTCACCGCCAAGAACGGTGTCGTCACCCTCAAGAACGTGCCCGCGACGCTGACCGCCGCCGGGTCCAAGGCGTTCGACTCCATGTACCAGCCCGGCCAGGCCCTCGACCCGGTGACGGCCGCCGTGACGGTCGACCCCGAGGCCCAACTTCCCGCCGGGGGCGGCGTGTCCGGCTCCTCGGTCGTCACCGGCGGATCCGGGAGCACCGGCGGCGGCACCGCGAGCTTCAGCAGCGGCGCCGCCGGCAGCGGCTCGCTCGCGGCCACCGGCGCCACCGTGCCCAACGGCGCGCTGGCGGGCGTGGCCGGTGCGCTGATCGTCGCGGGCGGCGCGGCCACCTACGCCGTACGCCGCCGCACCGCTCTGTAACCCGCCCTCCGGACCCCCGCATCCCCGGGCTCCGCACCCCAGGGGCCGCCTCCCCACACCCCACACAGGCGCGCCCCGGGCCCAGGGGCCGGCCGTACCCGCCGCGCACGCCTCCGCGCGGCGGGTACTTCGGCGTTCCCGCGCCCCCGGTGATCCGCTGCCGCCGCACGCGCGATGGAATACGGTCATGACAGCGCCAGAGGCCCCCGAACTGCACGTCGTACGCGTCTTCTGCGGCACGGACGGCCGGGGCGGCAACCCCTTGGGCGTCGTCCGGAACGGAGCAGCCGTACCGGACAGTGCCGCGCGCCAGGCGCTCGCCGCCGACCTCGGCTTCAGCGAGACCGTCTTCCTCGACGGTGCGGGCGGTGGCCGGTCCGGCACGCTCGACATCCGCACCCCCAGCGTGCGGCTGCCCTTCGCCGGACACCCCTTGGTCGGTACGGCGTGGCTGCTGCGGCACCTCGGGCAGCCGGTGGCCGCGCTGCACCCGCCGGCCGGCGAGGTGCCGGTCGCGTACGAAGGGGAGGCCGTCTGGGTGCGCGGGCGCCCGGAGTGGTCCACGGGGCGCCGTACGCGGGAGTGCGCGACGGTGGCGGACGTGGAGGCGCTGCCCGGACCGCCGCCAGGAGACGGCCCGCTCTACGTCTGGGCGTGGCGGGACCGCGGCGCGGGGACGGTACGCGCCCGCTACTTCCCCCGCCGCGGTGACGGCATCGTGGAGGACGAGGCCACGGGGGCCGCGGCGCTCACTCTCACCCACGAACTCGGGCGTGCCCTGGACGTCCGCCAGGGCACCGGCTCCCGCATCCTGACGCGCCCGCACGCGGACGGCACGATCGCGCTGGGCGGCCGGGTGCTGCCCGTAAGGACGGCGCCCTGACGGGAGCCGGAGCGGGGAAGCCGGTCACGCCCGCCCGCTCACGCCCGCCCGCTCACGCCCGGCCGTTCACGCGCTCAGCGGGAACGCGGCCCCCAGCTCGCGGAAGACCGCCGTGTTCAGCGCGAAGGCGCGCTTGCACTCGTCGATCACCCGCTGCTTCTCCAGGTCGTCCACCGGCAGCGCGTCCAGCAGCTCGCGGTACTCCCGCTTGAAGGCGGCGGGGTTGCCTATCCCTTCGAAGACGTAGAAGCGCACGCCGTCCCCCTTGCGGGCGAAGCCCCAGGTCTTCTCGGCCGTGCCGCGGATGATCTGGCCGCCGGAGAGGTCGCCCAGGTATCGGGTGTAGTGGTGCGCGACATAACCGGCGGGCCAGCGGACGGCGCATTCGGTGACGCGGTCGGCGTACGCGGCGGTGGCCGGCAGCGGCTCCAGGCCCGTACGCCAGGACGGGCCGCCGAGGTGGGCGAGGTCCCGCTCCAGCTCTGCCGTACGGGCCAGCTCCGGCCGGAGGAACGGTCCGGCGACCGGGTCCCCGGCGAGGGCCTCGGCGGCGCCTTCCAGCGCGCGGTAGACGAACCACAGCTGCTCGGTGTAGCGCCGGTAGGCCGTGACGCCGAGTTTGCCGCCGAGCAGGTCGCCCATGAAGGACGAGTTCTCGGCCTCCGTGTGCTGCTCGTGCGACGCGGTGCGGATCAGGGTGGAGAACGGCACCGATGCGGCGGCGTGCGCGGACGGGGTCGAGCTGGGCGCGGCCAAGGCGGACCTCCGGGGACCGATGGGGTGCGTACGGGAACAGATTGTGGTTGGTTAGGCTTACCTAAGTCAACCCGTTCCCGACGGTGTGTCGGTAACGTTTCCGACGTGCTGTCGGCAACATGCCGACATTGCGTCGCTCATGTTTCCGACGGGCTGTCGGCAACCTACCCGACATCATGTCGGTAAAAACCCCGCGACGAAAGCCCCCGCGGCACGGAAGCGGGGTCCGCGGGGGCCTGGGCGGCGAGTGCTACGGGCGCCGAGCGCTACGGGAGAGTGAGGATCTCCGCGCCGGTCTCCGTGACGACGAGGGTGTGCTCGAACTGCGCGGTGCGCCTGCGGTCCTTCGTCACCACCGTCCAGCCGTCCTCCCACATGTCGTACTCGTGGGTGCCCAGCGTCAGCATCGGCTCGATGGTGAAGGTCATGCCGGGCTTGATGTCGGTGGTGTGGTGCGGGCTGTCGTAGTGCGGCACGATCAGTCCGGAGTGGAAGGACGAGTTGATCCCGTGGCCGGTGAAGTCACGGACCACCCCGTAGCCGAAGCGCTTGGCGTACGACTCGATGACCCGGCCGATGATGTTGATCTGGCGACCCGGCTTGACCGCCTTGATCGCGCGGTTCAGGGACTCGCGGGTCCGCTCCACCAGGAGCTTGGACTCCTCGTCCACGTCGCCGCACAGGTACGTGGCGTTGTTGTCGCCGTGCACGCCGTTGATGTACGCGGTCACGTCCAGGTTCACGATGTCGCCGTCCTTCAGGACGGTCGAGTCCGGGATGCCGTGGCAGATGACCTCGTTGACCGAGGAGCACAGGGACTTCGGGAAGCCGCGGTAGCCGAGGGTGGAGGGGTAGGCGCCGTGGTCGCACATGAACTCATGGGCGACCCGGTCCAGTTCGTCGGTGGTCACACCCGGAGCGATCAGCTTGGCGGCCTCCTCCATCGCCTGGGCGGCGATCCGCCCCGCGATGCGCATCCGCTCGATCGTTTCCGCGTCCTGCACCTCGGGGCCCGTATAGGGGGTGGGCGCGGACTTGCCCACGTACTCGGGGCGCGGGACGGAGGCGGGGACGGGGCGGGTGGGGGAGATCGTCCCCGGGACAAGAAGCGACTGGCCAGACATGCCAGCGAGTGTATCCGTGGCCCATCGGGCAGGATGGCGGCACAGGTGTCGCAGACAGGAGGCCGTGATGGCGCTGTTCAAGAGGCGGACGGCCGGCAAGGCCGGCGAGTGGTACTACTGCCTCAAGCACGGAACGGTCGAAGAGGGCCCCGAGTGCCGCGCCGCCGACCGCTTCGGCCCGTACGCGACGCGCGAGGAGGCGGCCCACGCGATGGAGACCGCCCGCGAACGCAATGTGGAGTGGGAGACGGACCCCCGCTGGCACGAGAAAGGGCAGGGCCCGGGGCAGGGGAAGAGCCAGGAGTAGGGGCGGGGCCCCGGCCCCGGTCACGCCGCCGGGGTCGGCTCCGTCCGCTCCGCCTCCGCTCGCGCCGTACGGATCTCACGCATCCGCACCGCGTGCTCGTTCGTCCGCGCGTCGTACGCCAGCAGCTTCGGGAGCGCCGCGGCCAGCCCCACCACCCCGGCCACGCACAGCACGCCGCCCGCCCACACCGACGTCCGTACGGACGTGACGGCCGCCATACCGCCCGAGCGGACCTGGCCGAGCTGCGGCCCGACCGAGTACGACAGCAGCTCGATGCCGGCCAGCCGGCCGCGCAGCTCGTCGGGGATGGTCTGGTTCCACATGGCGGACCGGAAGATGCCGCTGACCATGTCGCACGCCCCGGCCGCGGCCAGGCTCAGCAGCACCAGCCAGACGTTCGACGCCCAGCCCGCCGCGGTCATCGCCAGCCCCCAGGCCGCCGCCGCGTACAGCACCGCCCGACCGTGCCGGTGCACCCGTGAGGTCCAGCCGCTGGTCAGGCTGACCAGGCAGGATCCAGCAGGCAGCGCCGCATACATCAGGCCGAGCGCCCACGGCGCGCCCAGGTCGTCCGCCAGGAACGGGAAGATCGCCATCGGGAACGCGAAGAGCATGGCGGTCAGGTCGACGGCGTACGTACCGAGCAGTTCCTTGCGGTTCCAGGCGTAGCGCGCGCCCTCCCAGATGCCGCGCAGCGACGGCTTCTCGGCGTCGTGCGAGGCGGGGGAGGCCGCCAGCCCGACCGCGAGCAGCACGGATATCGCGTATGTGACGGCGTCGATCGCGTACGCCCATCGCAGCCCCGCGTACGCCAGCAGCACACCGGCCAGCGCCGGCCCGGCGATGGCGCCGATCTGCCAGCGCAAAGCGTTCAGCGCGGACGCGGCGGGCAGCTGCTCGTGCGGGACGATGCGCGGCACGATCGAGTCGAGGGCCGGGCGCTGGAGCCCGGTCAGCGCGCTGGTCGCCGCCACGATCACGTACAGCGGCCAGATCAGCGGGTCCGGCAACAGGCTGTTGACCAGCAGCAGCACCGACAGCAGCCCGAGGGCCGCCTCGGTCCACAGGATGAGCTTGCGGCGGTCCATGGCGTCGGCGAGCGCACCGCCGTACAGGCCGAAGACGATCAGCGGCACGATCTCCACCGCGCCCACCGCGCCGACCGCGAGCGTCGAACCCGTCAGCTCCTTGAGCTGGAACGGCACGGCGACGAGGGTGAGGAACGACCCGAACACGGTCACCGCGCCCGCGCACCACATCCGGCGGAAGTCGGCGGAGGAGCGCCACGGCGCCAGGTCGGGGAGCAGGGCGGCGGCCCGGCGGGAACGCTGCGGAGGGGAAGAATCTTCTTCGGTCACAACGCACCATCGTGCGGCGGCGCCGGGGCGGCGGGCAACGGAATTCCGGGCGGACAGCGGCCGGACGGGGTGGACGCCAGGTGTCCGGAAGGCGGCTTTCCGGTGCCGTGCGTGCCGTGGCGACGCAGTCGGGTGGCGGCCCGCGCCATCCGTGTGCCGTGCCTTGACGGCCAGTTGGGGGCTCCCTATGGTCACGCTGACAGAGGACGTCCTACGTCCGGTCTGCCGGGGGAGGACCCATGGCTCACCAGACTTCCGTTCCGTTCCGTGCCGGGTCCGAGGGTTACGCGAGCTTCCGCATCCCGGCCGTGGTCAGCACCGGCCCCGCGGCTTTCGACGACACCGCCACCGGTCCCGGATCCGGTTCCGGCACCGCCACCGATCCCGGTCCCGGCACCGCCACCGACCCCGGCGTCCTGCTCGCCTTCGCCGAGGGCCGGGTGCACAGCGCCGCCGACCACGGTGACATCGACATCGTGCTGAAACGCTCCACCGACGGCGGCCGCACCTGGGGCCCGCTCCAGACCGTCGCCCGCAACGGCACGGGCACCGTGGGCAACCCGGCCCCGGTCGTGCTGGACGGCGGCCGGGTCCTGCTGGTGCACGTACGCAGCGCCGCCACGGCCACCGAGGACCGCATCCGCCGCGGCCTGGTGTCCGCCGCCGACGGGCGGCGCGTCTGGGTGCAGCACAGTGACGACACCGGCGCCGCCTGGAGCCCGCCGCGTGAGATCACCGCGCAGGTCAAGCGCGCCAACTGGCGCTGGTACGCCACCACCCCCGGACACGCCCTCCAGCTCCGGCGCGGCCCGCACGCCGGGCGCCTGGTCGTCCCGGCCAACCACTCCATCGCCCCCACCGTCTCCGGCGACAACGGCACCGAGGGCCGCTACAACGGCGGCCACGTCCTGCTCAGCGACGACGGCGGCGCGAACTGGCGCATCGGCTACACGGACAGCAACCCCAACGGCTACATCAACGCCAACGAGACGACCGCCGCCGAACTCCCCGACGGCACCCTCTACTTCACCACCCGCAACGACTCCCCGGCCCCCGGCAACCGCGCCGACGCCCACTCCGCCCCCGCGGACGCCGGCGAGCGCCTGATCAGGCCGTTCCGTCCGCAGGCCGGCCTGGTCGGGCCCGTCGTCGAAGGCAGCGTGCTGCACCTGGGGGAGCCCGACGTGCTGCTCTTCTCCGGCCCCGCCGACCCGGACGCCCGCGCCCTGATGACCGTACGGGCCAGCCGTGACCGCGGTCTGACCTGGCATCCCGCGCACACCGTCGACGGACTCCCGGCCGCCTACTCCGACCTCGTACGGATCGACGCGGCGACCGTCGGACTGCTCTACGAGACGGGCGACTTCAGCGCCTATTCGACGATCACCTTCCGCCGCATCCCCGTGGAGGAGCTGGTATGAGCACCGGGACGTACGACAGCGGCCGGGAGAGTGGCCGGGGACAGGGCCGGGGGCCCGGTCGCCTCCGCCGCCGGGCCCTGCTCGGCGGGGCCGCCGCGGCCGCCGCCGGGTTCACGCTGGCCGGGTGCGGCGACGGCGCCGACGGCGACGCGGCTCCGCAGGAGCGCAAGAAGGGCCAGAAGATCACGCTGTCGTTCTGGTCCTGGGTGCCGGGCATCGACAAGCCGGTGGACCTGTGGAACAGCGGGCACCCCGAGGTGCAGGTCGAGGTGGAGACGGTGTCCGCCGTGGACGGCCGCCAGTACGCCAAGATGCACGCCGCCGTCAAAGCCGGGAACCCGCCGGACCTCGCCCAGATCGAGTTCCCCGTCGTCCCCGGCTTCCTGCTCGACAACGCCCTGATGGACCTGTCCGCGCTCGGCGTCGCCCGCTACAAGGACCGGTTCGTGGGCTGGCAGTGGCAGCAGTCGGTGTTCGGCACGGGCGTCTACGCCGTTCCGCAGGCGTCCGGCCCGATGGGGCTCTTCCTGCGCCAGGACCTCTTCGACCGGTGGAGCATCCAGTTCCCGCAGACCTGGGACGAGTACGAGGAGGCGGCGAAGGCGGTTCGTCGGCAGGGTGCCTGGATCGAGACGTTCGCTCCCGCCAACGGCAACCGTTTCGCCGGGCTGGCCTGGCAGGCGGGCGCCAAGTGGTACGCCGCCCAGGGCGACACCTGGACCGTGCACATCGACGACGAACCCACCCGCAAGGTCGCCGACTACTGGGAGTCGCTGGTCCGGCGCAAGCTCGTCAAGACGATCCCGGACCGGCAGAACGCCTGGTACAAGGACATCCAGACCGGCGCCATCCCGGCCTGGATCGGCGCCAGCTGGGGCGACGCGCTGCTGGCGGGCAACGCGCCCGGCACCAAGGGGAAATGGCGGGCCGCGCCCCTCCCGCAGTGGCGGAAGGGCGCCGACGCGCACGCCAACTGGGGCGGTTCGACCACCGCGATCTTCGCGAAAACCTCCTACCCCAAGGACGCGCTGGACTTCGCCCTGTGGCTCAACAGCGACCCGAAGTCCATCGCGCTGCTGATCGACGGCGGCTACGGCTTCCCGAGTGCGAAGAAGGGCTACGCCACCGCCGACCTCGACGTGCACCAGGACTTCTTCGGCGGGCAGGCGTACAGCAGGGTCTTCGCGGACGCGGGCGCGCACGTCGACACCAGCTGGCAGTGGGGGCCGGGCGTGGACACCCTCTACCAGCGGCTCGGCGACGCGTTCACCGAGGCGCTCGGCAGCGGCGGATCGTTCCGCTCCGTGCTCCGCGCCGTACAGGCGCAGACCGTCTCCGACCTGCGGGGCAAGGGCCTGAAGGTGGAGAGCGGCGGGTGAGCGGAACGGACCGGGGCCGGCCCGCCACCGGGCGCGTACAGCGCACGCGTCACCCTCATAACTCTCGTAACTTCCGTAACTCCCGTAACCCCCGGCTCACCCGTACCGAAGCCCGCAACGCCCGCGCCGCAGCCGCCTTCGTCCTGCCCTTTCTCGCCCTCTTCCTCCTCTGCTTCGTCGCCCCGATCGGCTACGCCGTCCACCAGAGCCTGCACCGCACCGAGCGCACCGGCCCGCTCGGCCTCGGCGGCCAGGAGCGCGAGGTCTTCGCGGGCCTCGCCAACTATGCGCACGCGCTCGCCGACGACCGTTTCCTGACCGGCTTCGGCCGGGTCCTGCTCTTCGGTGTCGTACAGATACCGCTGATGATCGCCCTGGCGACCGCTCTCGCCCTCCTCCTGGAGAGCGCGAGCGCGCGCGGCATCCCGTTCTTCCGCAGCGCGTTCTTCCTGCCGTACGGCGTCCCCGGCGTCATCGCCTCCATCCTGTGGGGCTTCCTGTACGTACCGGGCATCAGCCCGCTCGTGGAGATCGCCGGATCGCTCGGCCTGCACGTGGACTTCCTCGCCCGCGACACCGTCCTGTGGTCCATCGCCAACATCGTCACCTGGCAGTTCACCGGCTACAACATGCTCGTACTGATCTCCCAGCTCAAAGCCGTACCGGACGAGCTGTACGAGGCGGCGCGCATCGACGGCGCGAACGCCTGGCACCTCGCCCGGCACATCAAGATCCCGCTGATCCGGCCCGCGCTCGTGCTGACCACCGTGTTCAGCATCATCGGCACGCTCCAGCTGTTCGCCGAACCGATGGTGCTACGGCCCCTCGCCGCCACCATCGACTCCGGCTTCACCCCCAACCTGCACGCCTACAGCGAGGCGTTCGTCAGCAACAACCAGCACATCGCGGCGGCCGAGGCGGTGCTGCTGGCGCTGGTCGCCTGCGTGCTGTCGTTCGGCTTCCTGCGGCTGGTCGGGCAGCGCGGCGACGGGAGCGGCCGATGAGCCGGGCCGCCGGGCGCGACGCCTCCGGCCACGACGCCTCCGGCCATGACGCCTCCGCGGCTCGCGACGCCTCCGTACGGCCGTCCGGAAGTCCTGCCCGCCCCGCACGCCGCTCCACCCGGGCCGCCGCCACCCGCCCACCCCTCCGCTACCGCATCATCACCGCCTCACTCCTCACCGTCGCCGCGCTCTACTTCCTCACCCCCGTCTACTGGCTCACCGTCTCCGCCACCAAGAACAGCGCCGACCTCTTCGGCACCTTCGGCTTCTGGTTCGCCCACCCGCGCCCCCTGGAACACCTGCGGGACGTCCTCACCTACGACCACGGCATCTACGTACGCTGGTTCACCAACTCGCTCCTGTACGCGGGCGTCGGCGCCCTCGCCGCCACCCTGCTCTCCGCGGCGGCCGGCTACGCGCTCGCCAAGTTCCCGTTCCCGGGCCGCGAGGCCGTCTTCAACCTCGTCCTCGCAGGCGTCCTGATCCCCGGTACGGCCCTCGCCCTCCCCCTCTACTTCCTCTTCAGCACCATGGGCCTCGCCAACACCTACTGGGCCGTGCTCCTCCCCAGCATCGTGAGCCCCTTCGGCGTCTACCTCTGCCGGATCTACGCGGCGGCCGCCGTACCCGACGCGCTCCTGGAAGCGGCCCGCATCGACGGCGCGGGCGAGGCCCGTATCTTCGCCGGCCTGGGCCTGCGCCTGATGACCCCGGCCCTGGTCACCGTCTTCCTCTTCCAGTTCGTCCACATCTGGAACAACTACTTCCTGCCGCTGGTCATGCTCGCCGACTCCGACCTGTATCCGATCCAGCTCGGCCTGACCTCCTGGACCGGGTACGCGGACCGCCGGCCGGAGCTGTACCAGTACACGGTGGGCGGCGCGTTCCTGTCCGTACTGCCGCTGATGGTGCTGATGACCGTCCTGCAGCGGTACTGGCGTACGGGGCTCACCGAGGGCAGCGTGAAGGCGTGACAGTATCGCTGTCATGACTACTCCTGACGACGCGACGACCGGCAACGGCGCGCAGCCCGTGAATGTCGCCACCGAAGCCAAGAAGGCGCTCAAGAGGGACCCCTGGGACCTCCCCGACGTGTCCGGCCTCGTCGTCGGCGTCCTCGGCGGCACCGGCGACCAGGGGCGCGGCCTGGCCTACCGGCTCGCCCGGGCCGGCCAGAAGGTGATCATCGGCTCGCGCGCGGCGGAGCGCGCCCAGGCCGCCGCCGGCGAACTGGGCCACGGCGTCGAGGGCGCGGACAACGCCGAATGCGCGCGGCGCAGCGACATCGTCATCGTCGCGGTCCCGTGGGAAGGCCACGCCAAGACCCTCCAATTCCTCCGCGAAGAGCTGACCGGCAAACTCGTCATCGACTGCGTCAACCCGCTCGGCTTCGACAAGAAGGGCGCCTACGCGCTCAAGCCGGAGGAGGGCAGCGCCGCCGAACAGGCCGCGGCCCTGCTCCCCGACTCCCGGGTCACCGCCGCCTTCCACCACCTCTCCGCCGTCCTCCTCCAGGACCCGGAGACCGAGGAGATCGACACCGACGTGATGGTGCTGGGCGAGTCCCGCGCCGACACCGACCAGGTCCAGGCCCTGGCCGCCCGCATCCCCGGCATGCGCGGCGTCTTCGCCGGCCGCCTGCGCAACGCGCACCAGGTGGAGTCCCTGGTCGCCAACCTGATCTCCACCAACCGGCGCTACAAGGCGCACGCGGGGCTGCGGCTCACGGACGTGTAGCCACGGGCCGGGCCGGCCTGCCGGCGCTCCTCCCTTGCCCGTATTCAGCGCTCTTCGATATCCTGCAAGGCTGTCCACTTCCGTGGAGGGCTGTGCGCCCGGTACGGCGGGCGAGGGAAGGAGCGTGATCCATGCGGTGGTTGTCCCGGCCGCCCGCCCGGACAGCCCGGGGGCACGGGCGGCGGGTTCCGGAAGGAACGCGATGTCCCGTACGGACAAGACGAAACCCCTGTGGATACGCCACGCGGAACATGGCCCCCGCCCCGTCCACGACCACCGCCACGGCCCCTGCGACCTGCCGCCGCACCCGGCGCGGAGGCCCGCGGACACCCGCTGCCGGTGGGAGGACTCCGGCATGATCCTGTCCGGCTCCACCTGCTGCGCGGGCTGCCATCGCCGCGGCTGCGGCAAGGAGTGGCAGGAGTACGTCAAGGCCGGCAACCGCAGGACCCGCTACACGGGACGCCGCGAGGCGCGGCGTTACGTCACGGGAGAGCTGACCGACTGATCATGGGGGCGGCCGCCGGGCCGCCCCCGCCCCACCCGGGACCCCCCCAGGCCCTCCCCACCTGGGCCCGCTGGCCTTGAGCCCCCGCCCGTACGTCCCGGCCACCGGGGCCTGAGGCCACGCCTCCGCCCCCATGGTGGACACTGGACACTGGAGGAAAACCCCCATACCCCTCGCACAGGAGCCGACCTCATGCCCCGCCTCGCCGTCTTCGCCCTCGTCGTCTGCGCCCTCGCCGTCGCCGCGGCCGTCGTCTCCTTCGTCCAGGGCAGCTGGCTCGGCATCGTGTGGATCCTGATGGCGGGCATCTCCAGCAACATGGCGTGGTTCTACGTACGCAAGGCGAAGATGGACCGGGAGCGGCGGGAAGGGGCACCGGCGGCGGGCTGAGGGTTTGCCGTAGCCGCGTCAGGTGGTGATCCCCCTCGGCGCAGCGATGTGCCGTACACGCGCACAGGGATCAGAGCGCATACGGGTCCGCGTGCACGGCGTCGTTCAGATGCTTGAGGGTGTCGCGGAGTCGCGAGGGGGCTTTCGCTGAGGTGAGCCCGTTCTGTACGGCTTCGTCCAAGAGGCGCAGGGTGCGTGCGGACGCGGTCTCGCCGACGGTAGACACTGTCCCGAGTGCCAGCTCTTCGGCGTCCCGCCATGCGTGCAGGTGCAGCAGGCAGTCCAGCAGCCGGGCAGGGGCCATGCCCCGGTGGCCGACCACGGGCCCGCCTCGCTGCTCCGTGGAGAGCTGGAGGAAGTGCACGGCGCCCGCGTGGTCGCCCGCTGTCTGGAGGGCGTGCCCGTGATGCCCGTCGATCTCGTTCGGCATGATCCACCATGACCAGGCGGGGTCGTCCGACGTGCCGTCGCACTCCAGCAGCGAGTGCGCCTTCTCGAACGTCCGGCTCGCCTGGGCCAGCTCCTCGCGGTGCCTTCCGAGCCAGCCTGCGTGCATCGCCATGTTCTGCAGAATGAGCAACTTGATCGACCGGCCACCCGACAGCCTGGCCAGGAACAGCGCCTCACGGTTGAAGCGGCGAGCGGCGTCGTGCTGCTCGGCGTCGAAGAGGACCCAGCCGGCGACCTCGGCCAGCTCGCTCGCCGCCGACCTGATGTCTCGCTCGTACGTACTGTCGTAGTCGCCGTGCCCCAGCCGCTTGTGCACGCTCTTGAAGGTGCGCGCCGCCACCTCGGCGACGGGCATGCCCGTCAACTCGTTGTCCAGAAAGATCAGCCGCTGGGACGCCTCACGGATGGCCTGGACGTACTCGGCCCCGCGTGTCGCGTCCAGGCGCAGCAGCGGCAAGGGGTCGGGAACGTCCTCACGTTCCTGTGCATGCTCACCCCGGAAGCGGCGGACGCGAGCCCCGGTGTTTTCCGGCATGACTCCATAGTGGCCGACACGCGGCCGGCAAGAGGCCGACACGGGGCGGGCGTTGTGCGTGGCGCGGCGGCGACAGGTTGTCCCATGCACGAACACCGAGGCGCCCTCGGTCCACCCGTCCTCCACCACGGGCAAGAGCCCCTACCCTGGTGCCAGAGGTAGGTGATGCCATGTCTCCGGAGATCTCGTCCAACCTCCGCAAACACCGCCGTCGCCTGGGGTGGAGCCAGGAGCGGCTGGCCGAGGCGGCCGGAGTCTCCCCGGGCACCGTACGCAAGCTGGAGCAGGGCGGCGTGGCCCGCGTCGAAACGCTGGCGCAGCTCGCGGAAGCCCTGAACGTCGACACAGCGGCACTGTTCGCCCCGCCTGCCAGCCCCGAACCCATACGTGACGACGGCCCCAGCCGCCAGCAGCTGCTGGATCTCCGCCGCCACTTGATGCCGCCCGTCGGGCTCTTCGACGCGACCGGGCCGCCCGAAGAAGGCGTGGCCCGCGGCGTGCTGCTCCAGGACATCGACGAAGCACACGCCCTCTACCAAGCCGACCGCTACGACTCGGTCGCGCGCCGGCTGCCCGGCATCCTCTCCGTTGCCGGAGGGAGTGTGCGCGCGGCCGACGGAGATGATCAGCGGCGCCAGGCACTGGTGACCCGTGCCCGCGCCTTGTTCCTTACGGGCAAGTACTTGACCCAGGTCCGGCAGTACGACCTGGCGTACCAAGCGCTGGTCGCAGGCATCCGGGACGCCCGGGAGATCGGAGCGACGCCCACAGCCGCCGTCGGCGTCATCGGCATGTGCTGGCTCCTGCTGCGACAGGACCGCTTCGCCGAATGCGCAGACCTGGCGTCGGACACCGCCGACGCGGTGGAGCCCAGGATCTCGAAGGCGACGCCGGAGGAGCTGGCCGTCTGGGGCGAACTGCTGCTCCGCGTCGCCGCCGCTGCCGTACGCAACAACCGGAAGGCGGAGGCGAAGGACGCCCGCAGAATGGCCGCCACCGCCGCACAGGCCATCGGCCGCGAACATATCGACTTCCGGACCCACTGGGGACCGTTCGGACCGGCCACGGCGGAGATCAAGGTCATCGAAGACCTGTCACTGAAGGGGGACGCGCGGGGCGTCCTGCGGCGAGCGGACACCGGGCCCCTCCACCCCGACAGCCTCAAGGCACACGGCACTCCCACCAGCAATGTGTGGGGCCGCTACCGGCTGGACGTCGCCCAGGCCCACAGCCGGAGCGGTGCTCACCATGACGCCACCGAGATACTCATGGGCATCTACCGGTCACACCCGGAGTGGATGCGGCATCAGCCGATGGCGCGTCGCGTGGTCGAGAAGGTGCTGAGGACTCGGATGCGCACACTCACCGCAGACATGCGAACTCTCGCCTCCCACCTGGGGGTCAACGGCTGACTACCACGTCCCGTGGTGGCTGCGTGAGCGTCCGCGCCGGACTGCTACGTGGAGTGTCTGGGCCGCGCCTGTGCGCACGCGTCATGGTGTCCCCATGAACGAACACCGAGGAACCCTCGACCGCCCCGTCCACCTGCTCGACCCCTTCGCCGGGGACATCGACCCCGCCCCCAGGGAAGGCTGCGCCCGCTGCGTCGCGGAGGGTGAGCGTCGTACCGGGGCGCGGGCCGCGGGGCTCGTCTTCGTGGCCGTGGAAGCGAGTCACGAGATCCGGCGGCACCCCCGCCACTGGCCCGCGATGAGCGGCAACCCGCAGGACGACAGCGACAGCGGCAACAAGCACGGTGGCGGCGGCTCCGACGAGGGCGGCAACACGAATGACGGCCAGGGCCCGGCGGAGGGCCGGTGACCGTGCACGACGACATGGCGGCGGGCCCGGAAAGGCTCGCCGCTGTACTCATGGAAAAGGGCACGCTGACGAGTGACTGGCTGCCCGCGTACGAGGCCGCGCCGCGTCATCTGTTCGTGCCCGGGGTGATCTGGCCCGGGCGGGGTGGCATGAATCGGCAGGACGAGAGGGTGGTCCGCGACGAGGAGCCCGTTACGTGGTGGGCGGCCGTTTATCGGGATGCGCCGATCACCACGCAGTGGGATGACGGGGCGTATACCGGCGCCGGGAAGGGCAGGGTTCCGTCCAGCTCCAATTCCATGCCGACGATGGTCTTTTCGATGCTGGACGCGTTGGGCGTGGAAAAGGGCCACCGGGTGTTGGAGATCGGCACGGGTACGGGCTGGAACGCGGCTCTGCTGTCGCACCGGGTCGGGGCAGGGAATGTCGTGACCGTGGAGGTGGACGAAGGCAGCGCCCGGGACGCGCGGCGGCGCCTGGAGGCGGCGGGGTTCGAGCCGGTCACGGTGGTCGGGGACGGGGCCGAGGGATGCGCCGGGAGCGGCCCGTACGACCGGGTGATCGCCACGTGCTCCATCGGCAGCGTGCCCCGCCCGTGGGTCGCGCAGACGAAGTCGGGTGGCGTCATCGTCGCTCCCTGGGGGCCGGTTTACGGAGGTGAGGCGGTGGTCCGCCTCACGGTGTCCGGGGACGGTACGGCGGCGGGCCGGTTCGTGGGGTCGTCGGCGTTCATGCGGCTCCGCGCCCAACGCGTCGGACGCGAACACGTACGGGAATATCTCGGGGGCCGCGCGTGGCCGGCGGACGGAACGCGCAGTACGACTTCCCTTTCTCCGGAGGAAGTCGGGGACTGGCATGTCATGTTCGCCATCGGAGTGCAGGTGCCGGACGCCTTTCCGTGGAAAGAGCCGTACGCGGACGGTTCCTGCACGCTGTGGCTCCGGGACACGGCAGTCACCTCATGGGCGACGGTCGACCACGTACCGGGGCGCCGGGAATTCGAGGTGTACCAGTACGGGCCCCGGAAACTGTGGGACGAGGTGGTCGTCGCGTACCGCTGGTGGGAGCGGCAGGGGCGGCCGGGATTCGAGCGCTTCGGGCTGACCGTGGACGGTGACGGCGAGCGGGTGTGGCTGGACTCGCCGGAGCGGCCGGTGTCCGGCTGACCGCGTACGGACCGGTGCGGCGTGCCCCGTACGGTCACGCCGCACCCGGCTCCGCCCCTCTACGGCACCTGCGGCTCCCCCTGCCAGAAGCGGAACAGCTGCTGGCCGAAGTACGTGTCCCAGTTGGTGATGCCCAGGGCGCGCAGGATGGCGTCGACCGCGTCGAAGAAGACGGCGTTGACGCCGGGGATCCACAGGAGGCCGAAGACGGCGAGCAGGCCGAACGGGGCGATGGGCTCGACCTGGCGGCGGATCTTGTACGAGAGCCAGGGTTCGATGACGCCGTAGCCGTCCAGGCCGGGGACCGGGACGAAGTTGAGGATGGCGGCCGTGACCTGGAGGAGGGCCAGGAACGCGAGGGCGAAGCGGAACTGCTGCGGGACGCCGTCCATCGCGCCCAGCCAGAAGGGGGCGGAGACGACGGCCGCGAAGAGGATGTTCGTGAGGGGACCGGCCGCCGAGATCAGGCTGTGCCGCCAGCGGCCCCGGATGCGGCCGCGTTCGATGAAGACCGCGCCGCCCGGCAGGCCGATGCCGCCCATGATCACGAAGATCACCGGCAGCACGATGCTGAGCAGCGCGTGGGTGTACTTGAGGGGGTTGAGGGTGAGGTACCCCTTGGCGCCGATGGAGATGTCGCCGCTGTGCAGCGCCGTGCGGGCGTGTGCGTACTCGTGCAGGCAGAGCGAGACGATCCAGCCGGAGACCACGAAGAGGAAGACGGCGAAGCCGGGGCTCGCCGCGAGGCGTCCCGTCCAGACGGCCCATCCCGACACCGCCATGACGGCGACGAGCGCGAGGAAGACCGGGCTGACGCGGCGGTCGGTGCGCTGGGCTGATGTGGTCATGGTGCGGGGCTCCTGGGTGTTGCCGTGGGGCTCGGTGTCGGTGTGCGTGTCGGTGTGTGATGCCGTTACGGGCAGCCATGACCGTATCCGCGGGCGGGGCGGCCGTGCACGGAAAACGATAGGCGGCGGGCGGGAGGTTCCGGGCAGTCTGGGCCCATGACGGATACGGACGCGGTACGGACGGTGCGGGTGTTCCACCGCGACTGGGAGATGGAGTGCTGTGGCACGGCGTTCTCGGTGGGGGACGAGGTCGCGTGGCCGCTGGTCTTCGAGAGCGTTCCGGAGGCGGACGCGGCGGTCTGGGCGGACTGCCTGGACGAGCGGGGACTGCTGCGGACGGTCACGTTGCACGGCGACGCGGCGGACAAGAGGTACGGCGCGCCCCGGATCACGGGGCGGGTCCGGTCGATCCACGTGGCGATCGTGGGATACCGGGGGGCTGAGCCGGTGCCCGGTGAGCGGTGGCTGCGGCCGGTCGAGCGGTGCCCGAAGCGGTTCTCCGACCGTGTCCCGGATGGTGTGGGAGATCGGGGCGGGAGGGCGCGTACGGGGCCGGGCGCTGGGAGGGCGCATACGGGACTGGACGGCGGGAGGGCGCGTACGGGGCCGGGTGGTGGCGGGGAGAGCCGGAGCGAGGGGGCTTATCGGCGGGTCGAGCGCGGCGTCGTCGTCGAGATCGACGTGGCGTGTGCGGAGCGTGGCGCGTGAAGCGGCCGCCCGTACAGGACAATGGGCCGGTGCGCTACGGAATCCTCGGCACCACCCAGGCCCACCGGAGCGACGGCACGCCCGTCGCCCTCGGTGGCTCGCGTCTGCGCGCACTGCTCACGGCGCTCGCGCTGCGGCCCGGGCGCGCGCTCACCGCCGACCTGCTGATCGCGGACGTCTGGGGCCCGGAGCCGCCCGCCGACGCGAACGGCGCGTTGCAGGCCCTGATCGCGCGGCTGCGCCGGTCCGTGGGCCGGGACGCGATCGCCTCCGTACACGGCGGGTACCGGCTGTGCGCCGACCCGTCCGACGTGGACCTGCACCGTTTCGAGGAGCTGGCCGCCGAAGGGGCGCAGGCCCTGGACGGCGCCGATCCGGTCAAGGCCGCCGTGCTGCTCGACGACGCCCTCGCGCTCTGGCGCGGCCCGGCGCTGGCCGACCTCCCGGAGGCGGCGGGCGAGGCGGCGCGCGCCGAGCGCGGCCACCTGGACGCCCGCCGCAACCGGCTCGCCGCGGAGGTCGCCCTCGGGCGTCCCGGCCAGGCGCTGCCCGCGCTGGCGTCCCTGTGCGCGGACCATCCGCTGGACGAGCCGCTCCAGGCCCTGCGCCTGCGCGCCCTGCGAGCCGCTGGCCGCACGGCGGAGGCGCTCGACGCGTACGCCTCGGTGCGGGCTGCCCTCGTCGATCGACTGGGTGTCGAGCCCGGCCTCGAACTGCGGGGCCTGCATGGGGAGTTGCTGCGGGGGGAGGGTGCTTCCGCGGGGCGGGCGGAGGTGGCGGGAGCAGGGGTGGCGGAAGCGGAGGCGGCGGAAGCGGGCGGGCCGGCTTCGGGTGCGTCGGCTTTGGACGTGCCGGCTTCGGGCGTACCGGCTTCAGGCATGGCGGCTTCGGGTTCCGGTGGTGGACGTGCCGGTCGGCGGGGCATGGAGACGGCCGTGAGCCCGTCAGCGGGGGCCGGAGCCCGTAATGGGGTCGGCGCCCGGCCTGGCAACCTGCGGTCGCGGCCGACCTCCTTCGTGGGCCGGGAGGACGACCTGGCCGCGATCCGCGCCGACCTGGCCGCCCACCGCCTGGTGACCCTGCTGGGCCCCGGCGGCGCGGGTAAGACGCGGCTCTCGCAGGAGAGCGCCGAGACGGCTGCGGCCGCGGCGCCGGACGCCTGGACGGACGGGGTGTGGTTCGCGGAGCTGGCGCCCGTGGACGACCCGCAGACCGTTCCGGAGGCGGTGCTCACCGCTCTCGGGGCGCGCGAGACCGTGCTGCGCGGCACCACCGCCGAGGAACTGCGCGCCGCCTCCGACCGGTCGGCGCACGACCCGATGGCCCAGCTCGCCGAGTTCTGCGAGCACCGGCGGATGCTCCTGGTCCTCGACAACTGCGAGCATGTGATCGGCGCCGCCGCCGACCTGGCCGACCGGCTGCTGACCGAGTGCCCCGGCGTCACGGTGCTGGCCACCAGCCGGGAGCCGCTGGCCGTGCCGGGGGAGGCGGTGCGGCCGGTGGAACCGCTGCCCGACCCGGTCGCGCTGCGGCTGCTGGCCGACCGGGGGGCCGCCGCGCGGCCCGGGTTCCGTGTCGAGGACGACCCGGTCGCCTGTGCCGAGATCTGCCGGCGGCTCGACGGGCTGCCGCTCGCCATCGAACTGGCCGCCGCCCGGCTGCGGTTGCTCGGCCCGCGCCAGTTGGCCGACCGGCTGGACGACCGGTTCCGGCTGCTGACCAGCGGGAGCCGCACCGTACTGCCCAGGCAGCAGACGCTGCGTGCGGTGGTGGACTGGTCCTGGGACCTGCTCGACGCCACCGAACGAGCCGTGCTGCGCCGGCTGTCGGTCTTCTCCGGCGGCTGTGATCTGGACATCGCGGAGGAGGTCTGCGGGGACGGGCCGAAGGGGTTGGAAGGGGCGGACGGGCCGGACGGGCCGGACGGGGCGGACGGGCTGGAAGGGGCGGACAGGCGGGGTGGCATGGCGGGCTCCCGGACCCGGGTGGCGCCCCGCGACGTGGCCGTCCTGCTCGGCTCGCTGATCGACAAGTCGCTGGTGGTCGCGGCCCAGGACGGCGACGGGCGGATGCGCTACCGGCTGCTGGAGACCGTCTCGGAGTACGCCGGTGAGCGCCTGGACGAGGCGGGGGAGCGGCCCGCGACCGAACGGCGTCACCTGGTCGCCTACCGCGAACTCGCCCGTAACGCGGACCCGTTGCTGCGCGGCCCCGAGCAGCGCGCCTGGCTGGACCGGCTGGAGCTGGAACACGACAACCTGCGCACCGCGCTGCGCCGGGCCGTCGCCGCCCACGACGAGCACGAGGCTCTGTGCCTGCTGCTCTCGCTCCAGTGGTTCTGGACGTTGCGCGACCACCGCGCCGACGCCCGCGCCTGGTCGACCGCCGTGGCGGCCCTCGGCCCCGACCCCTTCGCGCTGCCCGTCGAACCGGCGCCCGTGCTGCACGCCCGGCCCATCGACGCGCCGCCGCCGATGGACCCCGAACAGCTGAAGGAGGCGCGCCGCGAGGCCCGGCTGGTCGGGCTGGCCAGCGTCGAGAGCGACATCGAGGTGCTGCGCAAGCGGGAGCTGCGGGACGAGCTGACCGGCATCCTGGCCGCCTACCGCAGCGGTCTGCCGCAGACCTGCAAGCTGCCGGGCGTGATGTGGTACTACGCGGTGCTGCTGACGGGCCGGTTCGACGAGCTGGCGCAGATGACGGAGGACGCGGTACGCGCCTGCCGGGAGTACGGCTACGCGTGGGAGCTGGCCTTCGTCCTCCAGCTGCGTTCCAAGATCTTCAACGACCGGCCGGACGGCCTGTCCCAGGCCCGCAGGGACGCCGACGAATCCCTGGAGATCTTCGTGCGGCTCGGGGACGCGTGGGGCGCGGCGGAGGCCATCGCGGGGCGCGGCGAGTCGCGTGAGGGGCGCGGCGAGTACGCGCTCGCCGCCGAGGACTACCGGGCGGCCATCCGCTACGCCGAGGAGCTCGGGGCGCGCAGCCAGGTGCTGCTGCTCCAGACCCGGCTGGGCAGCGTGCTGATCGAGGACGACGACGAAGCGGCCGGCGAGCGGCTGCTGTACGAGGTGCTGGAGCGGGCGAAGGAGCGAAACAGCGGCCGGGACGCGGTGTCGTTCGCCCATCTGACGCTCGCGATGCACCTCACGTGCGCGGGCCGGCTCCAGGAAGCGCGCGGTCATCTGGAGGAGGTGCGCAAGGCGTTCGGCCAGCGCGGGCCGGAGATGTTCAAGGGCGTGCTGGCCATGTCCCTGGTCTCCCTGGACATCGAGGAGGGGAAGTACGCCGCCGACATGCTGCCCCGGATCCGGTCGGCCATGGAGCTGTTCCAGGACGAACTGACGCAGATCGTCGCGCCCGACCTGCCGGTGATCCAACTCCTGACCGGGGCGCGGGCGCTGCTGGGCGTACGGGGCGCGGCGGCCGGCGGCCCGGACGCGGCCCGGCTGATCGGCGCGTACGACGCGCTCCGCTCCCGCTCGCACCGGCCGCAGCGGATCATCCGGAAGGACCGGGCGGCGGCCGAGGCGGAGGCGCGCGCGGCGCTCGGCGACGACGCCGCCTACGAACGGGCGTACGCCGAAGGCGGCGGCCTCTCTCTCGAAGAGGCCACCGCCCTCATCTGACGCGAGCCGGGCGAAGGTGACGCGTCAGGATTCTCAGGTCTTCTTGCGGAACTTGTTCACCGCGAGGGGCGCGAAGACCAGGGTGATGCCGGCGGTCCAGGCCAGGGTGATCAGTACGGGGTGGGCGACCGCGCCCTGGCCGTTCATCAGGGCCCGGGCCGCGTCCGCCAGGTTCGACAGCGGGTTGATCTTGGTGAACGCCTCCATCCAGCCCGGCATCGTCGTGGGCGGGGCGAATATGGAGGAGCCGAACTGCAGCGGCATCAGCACCATGAAGCCCACTCCCTGCACCGCCTGCGGCGTCTTCATGGTCAGCCCGAGCAGCATGAAGATCCAGGTCAGCGAGGAGCCGAAGAGCAGCGCCAGGGCGACGGCCGCCAGCAGCTCCAGCGGGCCGGTCCGCAGGTCGAAACCGATCAGGAACGCCAGCGACAGCAGGATGACGGTGGAGACCAGCATCCGCCCCGACTCCACGAGCATCTTCGCCGTCAGCACCGAGGAGCGGGCGATCGGCATCGTGCGGAAGCGGTCCATCACCCCCTTGTTGAAGTCGTCGTTGACACCGGAACCGACCGACATGGCGATGTTCAGACCGCCCATCGCCAGCAGACCGGGGATGATGTAGTTCACGTACGCGGAACGGTCGCCGCCCAGGCTGCCGCCCATCGCGCCGCCGAAGACGTACACGAACAGCAGCGTGAAGACGATCGGCATCAACAGGGCGTCGAACATCGACTCCGGGTCGTTCTTGATCTGCATCGCGTTGCGGCGCACCAGGGCGCCCGTGTGACGCAGATGGGCCCGCGGGCCGATCCGGCCCTCGTCGGCACCCGGCCGCTGCGGCCTGCCCGGCGCCGCCACCGTCGCGGCACTCATGCCGGAACCTCCTCGAACTGCTTGTCCTGAACGTCCTGCTGGTCCCGCGGCCCGTCCTCGGGGCCGCCGCTGCCGGCCTCCGAGGTCTTCTGGCCGGTGATGGCCAGGAACACCTCGTCCAGGCTGGGCAGGTGGGTGTTGATGCCGGAGATCGTGAAGCCCCGCTCGCCGAGCATGCCGACCACGGCGGACAGCTGCTCGTCGCTGACGATCGGCACGTTGACCACGCCGTCCTCGTGGTCGGCGGTGGCGCCCGCGACGCCGTCCAGGCCGGCCTGCGCGATGGCGCCGACCATGCGGTCCAGCTCGTCGCGCCGCGCCGGGCGTATCTGGAGCGTACGGCCGCCGACCTTGGTCTTCAGCTCGTCGACCTCGCCCTCGGCGATGACCCGGCCGCGGTCGATGACCGTCAGCTCATGGGCCAGCTGCTCGGCCTCTTCCATGTACTGGGTGGTGAGCAGGACCGTCGCGCCGTCCCGCACCATGCTGCGGACCTCGTCCCAGACCTCGTTGCGGGTGCGGGGGTCGAGGCCGGTGGTCGGCTCGTCCAGATACAGCACCGCGGGCCGGCCGATCATCGAGGCGGCCAGGTCCAGGCGGCGGCGCATACCGCCGGAGTACTTGGCGGCGGCCCGGCCGGCGGCCTCGGTGAGGGAGAACCGCTCCAGCAGCTCGTCGGCCCGCGCGCGGGCGTCCTTGCGGGAGAGGTCCAGCAGCCGGCCGATCATGTACAGGTTCTCCCGGCCGGAGAGCTTCTCGTCGACCGAGGCGTACTGCCCGGTGAGGCCGATGGTGCGGCGCAGCGCACGCGGCTGGCGCACCACGTCGAAGCCCGCCACGGTCGCCGTGCCGGCGTCCGGGACCAGCAGGGTGGACAGGCAGCGGACCAGCGTCGTCTTGCCCGCGCCGTTCGGCCCGAGCACGCCGAGCACGGTGCCTTCCCGTACATCGAGATCCACCCCGTCCACGGCCTTCACCTCGCCGAAGTGCTTGACCAGCCCCCGCACTTCGACGGCGTTCCCCGCGCCGTTGGATGTCGTCTTTCGCGTCATGCCCCCACGATGGCAGGCCCCACTGACAAACGACCGACAGCTGACCGACAGCCCAGGTGGGAGCGGTGCGGGGCCGTGCAGGGCCGAAGGCGGCGGGCTGGCGGCGGGTCGGCGGCGGACCGACGGTGGATCGGCGGCGTACCGGCGGCGTACCGGCGGCGGCGCCGGGAAGACGCCGCCACCGGAGTCCCGTCAGCGGAAGCTGTGCTCCTGCGCCGGGAACGTGCCGCCGACGACCTCTTCCGCGAAGTCCTTGGCCGCGCTGCCCAGGACCTCGCGCAGATTCGCGTACTGCTTGACGAAGCGGGGCACATGGCCACTGGTCAGACCGGCCATGTCCGTCCAGACCAGGACCTGGGCGTCGCAGCCGATGCCGGCGCCGATGCCCACCGTGGGGATGTGCAGCGAGCGGGTGACCTCGGCGGCCAGCTCGGCCGGCACGGCTTCCAGGACGACGGAGAAGGCCCCCGCGTCCTGCACGGCCTTGGCGTCGCGCAGCAGTTGCTGGGCCGCCTCCTCGCCGCGGCCCTGCACCGGGTAGCCCCCGTACGCGTTGACGGACTGCGGCGTCAGGCCGACGTGGGCCATGACCGGGATGCCGGAGGAGACCAGCAGCTCGACCTGGTGGGCGGAACGCTCGCCGCCCTCCAGCTTGACCGCGCCCACACCGGCCTCCTTGACCAGGCGGGTGGCGTTGCGCAGGGCCTGGACCGGGCTCTCCTGGAAGGCGCCGAAGGGCAGGTCGGCGACGATCAGGGCGCGCTCGGTGCCGCGGACGACGGCCGCGGACAGCATCGTGATCTCGTCCATCGTGACCGGCACGGTGGACTCGTACCCGAGGTGGCAGTTGCCCATCGAGTCGCCGACCAGCAGCACCGGGATGCCGGCCTCGTCGAAGACGGACGCGGTCATCGCGTCGTAGGCGGTGAGCATGGGCCACTTCTCGCCGCGCTCCTTGGCGGCGGCGATGTCGCGCACGGTCACGCGGCGCGAGCTCTTCCCTCCGTACAGCGCCTTCTTGCTGCTGTCGGACGCGGGCTTGGCGGCGGGTCCGCCGGGTGCGGGTGTCTTGGGTGCGGGCGTCCCGTCCGCGGGCGGATTCTGGGCAGGCGAAAGCTGCGTCATGGCGACGGCTCCTGTTCGTCATCTCGAAGCGCCCTGACGGCGTCTCCGGACTCCCTTCCATGCTGGCACGTGCCGCGGGGGGAGTGGAAGGGGCGTCGCAGGGGTGCCCTGGACACTCCTGCGATACGGAACGGGCCCGTATCGGAATCAGCGTAGGGTGGGGACATGGCCAGCTCATCGACCCCCGCCGGCATAGCCGACGCGCCCCGGCTCGTGCCGGAGCACATCCACCGCCGCCGCTGGGTGATCCTTTCCGTCCTGATGCTCAGCCTGCTGATCGTGGTGCTGGACAACTCGATCCTCAACGTGGCGATGAAGACGATCGCCACCCCGGCCCCCACCGGCCTCGGCGCCACCCAGAGCCAGCTGGAGTGGGCGATCAACTCCTACACGCTGGTCTTCGCGGGCCTGCTGTTCACCTCCGGGCTGCTCGGCGACCGCCTGGGCCGCAAGAAGGTGCTGATCTTCGGGCTGGTGGTGTTCGGCGCCGGCTCGGTGCTGGCCGCCGTCGCCGGGTCGCCCGGCCAGCTCATCGCCTTCCGGGCCGTGATGGGCCTGGGCGGCGCCTTCGTGATGCCCGCCACCCTCGCCGTCCTGATGAACGTCTTCGAGCGGGACGAGCAGCCGAAGGCGATCGGCATCTGGGCGGGCGGCGTGGGCCTGGCCATCGCGATCGGCCCGATCGCGGGCGGACTGCTGCTGGACCACTTCTGGTGGGGTTCGGTCTTTCTGGTGAACGTTCCGATCGTGCTGGTCGCCCTGGCCGCGATGGTCCTCCTGGTGCCCGACTCCAAGAACCCCCGGCCGGGCAAGCTGGACCCGGTCGGTGTGCTGCTCTCGGTCGTCGGCCTGGTGCTGCTGGTGTACGGGATCATCAAGGGCGGCCAGCTCGCCGACTTCACCGATCCGCAGGTGCTGGGCACCGTCCTGGGCGGACTGCTCGTCCTGGTCGGGTTCGTGCTGTACGAGAAGCGCATCGATCACCCGTCGATCGACGTCGATCTCTTCCGTAAGCCGGCTTTCTCGGCCGCCGTCGGTGCCATCGCGCTGGTCTTCTTCGCGCTGATGGGGGTCACGTTCTTCGTCGTCTTCTACGTCCAGAGCGTGCGCGGCTTCACGCCGCTCCAGGCGGGCCTGCTGATCCTGCCGCTGGCCGCCGCCCAGATGATCTTCGCGCCCCGGGCCCGGCACGTCGTCGACCGCTTCGGCTCACGCGTGGTCTGCACGGTCGGGATGCTGCTGGTCGCCGCCACCATGTCCGGCTTCCTGCTGCTGGACACCGACACCCCGATCTGGGTGCTGGAAGTGCTCTTCTTCGTCCAGGGCACCGGCATGGCGCACATCATGCCGCCGGTCACCGTATCGATCATGCAGGCGCTGCCGCGTGAGAAGGCGGGCTCCGGATCGGCGCTCAACAACACGTTCCGGCAGGTCGGCGGCACGCTCGGGGTCGCCGTACTGGGCTCGCTGCTGTCCACGGTCTACCGCGACGGCATCGAAGGGACACTGCGGTCCGTCCCCGGCCTGACCGAGACCGCCCGGCACGCAGCGGGCGAGTCCATCGAGGCGACACTCGGGCTCGCCCGGAGCCTGGGCCCGGCCGGGCAGGCGCTGAAGGACGACGCGACCGCGGCGTTCATCCACGCCATGCACGTCACCGCGCTCGGCTCCGCCGCCATCGCGGTGCTCGGCGCCGTCGTGGTCGCCGCCTTCCTGCCGGGCAGGATGGGGAACGACGCGCGCGGTACGGACCGGGCGAAGCAGGAAAAGGCGGAAGCACGGACATGAGCGGGACGCCGGGGGAGGACGTGACGGAAGGGGACGTGGCGGGGGAGGACGTGTTCGGGGAGGACGTCGCGGCGGGGGCGCAGGCGGCGGTTCGTACGCCGGGCGCCGCGTACGCCGCGGACAGCCCGGATACCCCGGATACCCCGGATACCCCGGATACCCCGGATACCCCGGATACCCCGGATACCCCGGACGCCCCGGACCCCCGTACCGAAAGCCCCCGCCGAGGCCGCCCCCGCAGCGCGGCCGCCGACACCGCGATCATCGAAGCCGTACTGCGCATGATCGAGGACGGCGTCTCCATCGGGGAGCTGTCGATGGAGGGCATCGCGCGCGAGGCAGGCGTCGGCAAGGCCACCGTCTACCGGCGCTGGCCGGGCAAGAGCGCCCTGATGCTGGACGTGATGCGCTCGCTGGACACGGACGTGCCGCCGCCGGCCGGGGTGTCCGTACGCGACGACCTCGTGGGCATCATCGAGTTCCTGCGCATCCGCGGCCTGGCCAAGCGCAACTCGGCGCTGCTGCGCACCGTCGTCACGCACGTCAAGGCGCAGCCCGCGCTCTGGCGGGAGTACCACGAGACGGTGGTACAGGCCCGCCGCGAGGTGCTGCTGTCCGTGCTGCGCCGCGGCAGGGAACGCGGCGAGGTGCGGACGGACCGGGACATCGACCTGCTCGCCGACCTCTTCGTCGGCCCGGTGCTGTCCCGGGCCGTGCTGCACGAGTGGGCGGACCTGCCGGAGGGGCTGGCCGAGGAGATCGTCGACACGGTGCTGGACGGCGTACGGCCGCGGGGCTGACGTCCGGCCGGCGCCGCTCGTCGCCGGGCCGGTGCCGCCTGCCGTCCGGCCGGTGCCCGCCCGTGGCCCGTGGTCCGGAGAGCGTCCGAAGATCGTCCAGGGGCCGTCCGAAGATCGTCCGGATACCTTCCGAAGACGGTCGGAGAGATCCGGTCGTCAACCGCCCGACAGCAGCGCCCCATCGAGCGACGAGCAGCCGCGGAAGGCACGTCACCTGACCGCTCCATGACGGGACTATGCCCGTTCTGTCACAGCCCCTGCCACGGCCCTCGCGGCAGGAACCCCGAGCCGTCAGCGCGCCGTCTCCACTTCTAAGAAAACGCATTACGGGCCATCGCCTAGGGTCGGAGACCACAGGTGGGGCGTACGGAGCACGGCAGTGAGGGCAGCGGCATGGCGCAGGCATACATGACGGAGTCGGGGCAGGGCCAAGACCCTGAGCGGGCCGCCTCCGGAACACGGCGCCTGCGCGACTGGTGGCGCCCGGAGGGCATGTGGCGGCGGGGCATCGTGCTCGCGGTCCTGGCGGTCCTGCTCGGGCTGCTGATGATCGTGCACGCGCACGTCCCCAACACCGTGGGCAACCTCGGCAGCCTGCTGGAGACGTTCCTGCCGTGGCTCGGCCTGCTCGGCGTCCCGGTGCTGCTGATCGCCGCCGTGCTGCGGCGTTCCACGACGGCGATCGTCGCGCTGCTGCTGCCCGCCGTCGTCTGGGTCAGCCTCTTCGGCGGACAGGTCACGGACAAGAAGGGCACCGGCGGCAACCTGACCGTCGCCACCCACAACGTGGACGCCGACAACCCCGATCCGGCGGGCACGGCCAGGGACATCGTGAAGTCCGGCGCGGACGTGGTGGCCCTGGAGGAGCTGACCGGCGACGCGCTGCCCACGTACAAGGAAGGGCTGGCCAAGGCGTACCCGTACCGCACGGTGCAGGGCACGGTCGGGCTGTGGAGCAAGCACCCGATCTCCGACGCCGCGCCCGTGAACATCAAGATGGGCTGGACCCGCGCGCTGCGCGCCACCGTCAAGGCGCCCGACGGTCGGCAGGTCGCCTTCTACGTCGCGCACCTGCCGTCGGTACGGGTCAAGCTCAACGCGGGGTTCACCGCCAACCAGCGCGACGACAGCGCGGCCGCCCTCGGCGAGGCGATCTCCAAGGAGCGCATCGGGCAGGTCATCCTGCTCGGCGACCTCAATGGCACGATGAACGACCGTTCGCTGGCCCCGGTCACCTCCCAGATGCGCTCGGCCCAGGGCGCGGCGGGCGACGGCTTCGGCTTCAGCTGGCCGGCCGGTTTCCCGATGGCGCGGATCGACCAGATCATGATGAAGGGGATCGACCCGGTGTCCTCCTGGTCGCTGCCCCGGACCGGTAGTGATCACCTTCCGCTCGCCGCCTCGGTCAAGATCTGACAAAGCCCGGACGGCCGCGGCGCCCCGGGCCGAGCAGGCAGTGCCCGCTAGGCCGGGGCGCCGCGACCGTCCGTCGCCGCTCCTCCGTAACATTCCGTTCTCCCGTCGGAATGAATGGGCTGAGAGACTTTGTTCCGTAGAAGAACTTACGGACATCCAGCCGCGTACGCCGTACGGAACCCCCGGCGCCCCGGCGCGCCGCACGGACCGCTCCGGTGCTCCGGTGCCCAGCGCATCGCAGCACCACCGTGCTCGGGACCGTACGCACGTTTTCGAAAGGTCTCTCATGCCCCTGGCGCTGCTCGCGCTGGCCGTCTCCGCCTTCGGCATCGGCACCACCGAGTTCGTGATGATGGGTTTGCTGCCCAATGTCGCGGACGATCTGGGTACGTCCGTGCCCACGGCCGGCTATCTCGTCTCCGCCTACGCCCTCGGCGTCGTCATCGGCGCCCCGCTGCTGACCGCCCTCGGGTCGCGCCTCCCGCGCAAGCGGATGCTCCTGCTGCTGATGGCCGTCTTCACCGTGGGCAACCTGGCCTCGGCGCTGGCGCCCAGCTTCGGCCTGCTGATCGCCGGCCGGCTGCTCGCCGGGCTCCCGCACGGCGCGTTCTTCGGCGTCGGCGCGGTGGTCGCCGCCCGGCTGGTCAAGGAAGGCCGGCAGGCCCGCGCGGTGGCCACCATGTTCCTCGGCCTGACCGTCGCCAACATCGTCGGCGTGCCCGCCGCGACCCTGCTCGGCCAGCACCTCGGCTGGCGCGCGACCTTCCTGGTCGTGGCCGCCATCGGCCTGGTCGCGATGGCCGCGCTGGCCCGCCTCGTGCCGCACATGCCGCGAGCGGAGCACGGCGGCGTGGCCCACGAGATCCGCGCCATGGGCAACCGGCAGGTCGTCCTCGGCCTGGTCACCGCGGTCTTCGGCTTCGCCGGTGTGTTCGCCGTCTACAGCTACCTCGCCTCGATGATGACCGAGGTCTCCGGCTTCGCCGAGGGGTCCGTCCCGCTGGTCCTGGCGCTCTTCGGCGCCGGAATGACGCTGGGCGCGCTGGCCGCGGGCCCGCTGACCGACCGCGCGCTGCGGCCCACGCTGTACGGGGCGCTCGGCGCCCTCGCCGTGACCCTCGTGGTCTTCACCTACGCGGTGCACGTGCAGTGGGCGGCCCTGGTCTGCGTCGTCATCCTGGGCGCGGTCGGCTTCATGACCACCACCCCGTTGCAGATGCTGGTCATGAAGAAGGCGCAGCACGCGCCGACCCTGGCCTCGGCCTCCAACCACTCGGCGTTCAACCTGGCCAACGCGGGCGGCGCCTGGGCCGGCGGCGTGGCCATCGCGGCGGGCTGGGGCTGGACCTCTCCGGCACTGGTCGGCGCGGTGCTGGCCGTCATCGGCCTGGGCATCGCGGTGACCGCCGGGCTGCTCGACCGCGGCGGCTCCGGGTCCTCGCGCATCGTCGCGAGCAGCGAGGACGCCGACGACGTACCGGCGGAACTGCCGGACCGGGTGAACTGACCCGGCCCCGCCGGACCACCGCGAGAGCGGCCCCCGACCACGACTGTGGCCGGGGGCCGCTTCTGTAGTTCCGGGGTGCGGGAGCGTCAGGCGGCAGGGGTTTCGGCGGTGGCGGTCAGGACCGCGCGGCCGAGGGTGTGACCGGACATGGTGAAGCCGAGAACGGCCGGGGTGGCATCGGCCGGGACGCCGACGGACTCGACGTCGAGGGCGTGCACCACGACGAAGTAGCGGTGCGGGCCGTGCCCGGCGGGCGGGGCGGCCCCTATGTAGCGGGCGGCGCGGGCGTCGTTGGGCAGCTGGTAGGCACCCTCGGGCAGGCCTGAGCCGGTGTCGTCGCCGGCGCCTTCGGGCAGCTCGGTGACGGTGGCGGGGATGTCGGCGACCGCCCAGTGCCAGAACCCGGATCCGGTGGGGGCGTCGGGGTCGTAGACGGTGACGGCGTAGCTCTTGGTGCCTTCCGGGGCGCCGCTCCAGGTCAGCTGCGGGGAGAGGTCCTTCCCGCCGGGGACGCCGGAGGCGTGCTGCTCGGGCGCCCAGGCGGCGCCGTCGGTGACGGTGGTGCTCGTGACGGTGAAGGAAGCCGCCTCGGGGAGGCGGGCGAAGGGGTCGTTGGCGCGCAACGCGTTGTTCCTTTCGGGCTGTGCTGAGGCTGAGCCGTACTGAAGTCGGGCCGTACCGAGGCCGGGCCGTACTGAGGCCGGGCCGAGGCCGAGCCGTATTGAACTCGGGCCGTATCGAAGTCGGGCCGTGTTGCAGGTGGTGGTCGGGGGCGGTGCGCCGCCGCCCGACCGTGAATCGATCGTGTGCTGCCCGACTGTGAATCGACCATAGCACCGATAATCGATTATCCGATGTTTCATCTATGATGAGTCCATGAATCAATCGACTCCCGACCCGGTCGCGCCGGGCAAGCGGATGCTCTCCGAGCAGGTCTACGTCCACCTGCGGGACGCGATCATGCGCGGAGACCACGCCCCCGGTGACCCCCTCAAGCCGCAGGACCTCGCCAGGGAAATGAGCGTGAGCCTGGCCGTCGTCCGCGAAGCGCTCGTGCGGGTGGTCGGTGACGGCCTCGCCGACCGGCTGCCCAACCGCGGCTTCGCCGTCCCGGCCTTCTCCGACCGCCGCTGGCAGGAGATCGCGGAAGCTCGCCGGACCATCGAACCGGCGGTGCTGCGCCTGTCCGTCGAGCGCGGCGACCTCGACTGGGAGTCCCGCGTACGCGCCGCCCACCACCGGCTGGCCCGTACCCCGGCCTTCGTGCCCGAGGAGGGGGAGTACTACAGCGCCGCGTGGTCCGAGGCCCACCGGGTCTTCCACCGCACCCTGCTGGAAGGGTGCGACAACCCCGCCCTGCTGGAGACCTTCGACCGGATGTGGACCGCGAGCGAACTGGCCCGCCGCTGGTCGGCGCACCGCAATCCCGGCCGGAACGGCGCCGAGGAACACCGGCGCCTGGAGGAGGCGGTACTGGCCCGCGACGCCGACACCGCCGCCGAGGTGCTGGCCCGGCACCTCACCCAGACCGCGGCCGGACTGACCGGCTGCCTCCACGACAGGCCTTCGGCATGACCGCGTACGAGGCGAGCGCGGGCCGCCGATGCCACCACGCCATAGCCCCTCTGCACGTGTGCGGGTACTTCGCGCCGGAGCACCAGGACGAACTCGCCGCGCTCGGACTGGAACCCGGACCCATGACCTACTACGCGGGCCGGGCGGCCCCGCTCGGGACGGTCGACGCGGGCACCGTCACGGCGACGTTCTACAACTTCAGCCACGAGCACGTACGGCGGTACATCCCCGCCGCCTGGACGATCACCACCCCTGAGGCAGTGGTCGCGGCCCGGCAGCGCGGCATGGACAAGGCGCTGCGGCGGCTGCTCGGCGAGGACGCCTGCACGTCGCACGACATGGCCGAAGCCGCCGAACTGGCGTTGCGCGCCACCGAGGCGTGCCGCCGCGAGGCGCGGCCGTTGTACGCCGCGAACGCCGGCCTTCCCGTGCCCGAGGAGCCGCACCTGGCCCTGTGGCACGCCGCGACGCTGCTGCGCGAGCACCGGGGCGACGGGCACCTCGCCGCCCTGGCGGTGGCCGGCCTGACCGGGATCGAGGCGCTGGTCCTGCACAACGCCACCGGCACGGCGCCGACATCGGCGCTCTTCATGCGGACCCGCGGCTGGTCGGCCGAGCAGTGGGCCGCCGCCCGGGACGGGTTGCGCGAGCGTGGCCTGCTGGACGGGGCGGGGGACCTCACGGAGTCGGGCACGGCCCTGCGCGGGGAGGCGGAAGCCCTCACCGACCGCCTGGACGCGGCCCCGTACGACCACCTCGGCCCGGCCGCCACCGCGCGGCTGACCGAGTTGGCCGACGGTTTCGCCGGGATGCTGAGGGCCGCGGGCGCCTTCCCCGCGCACGCGTTCGGCAAGGGGTGAGGCGCGAGGCTCAGGGGCGAGGCGTGAGCCCGCGGTGAGTGCGCGCGAGCGGGGCCGGCCGCCGGACGGCCGGCCCCGCTCCCGTACCGCCTACTTCCGGTACCCGAGGACCGTCATCATCCCGGACTCCGCGTGGTAGACGTTGTGGCAGTGCAGCATCCACAGGCCGGGGTTGTCCGCGTCGAGGTCGACGTCCAGCCGGCGGCCCGGCAGCACGATCGCGGTGTCCTTGCGCGGCCCGCCGTCCGGCAGCGCGAAGGCGTGTCCGTGCAGGTGCATCGGGTGCCACATGGTGGTGTTGTTGCGGAACGAGAGCCGTACGCGTTCCCCGGCCCGCACCGGGTAGCGCTGGTCCGGCGTGTACTTCTTGCCGTTGACGGCCCAGTCGTACTTCTCCATCGAGCCGGTGAGGTCGAACCGGAGGGTCCGGTCGGGCTTGCGCGCCGCCAGCCGCACCGGCCCGTCGGCCTTCAGCCGGTCGGCCGTCAGCAGCCGCCCGTCCAGTTCCTTCGGCCGTACGGACTCCTCGGGGGCCGCCCCGCCGCCGGTACGCAGCACGGCCAGCGCGGTCCGCTTCTTGCCCTCGGCGAGCGCGGTCAGCGGGAAGACGCCGTCCTTGACCGTGACCACCACGTCGTAGCGCTCGCCCATGCCGAGCAGCAGGGCGTCCGTCGGGGCGTGGGTGACGGGGTAACCGTCGGTGTGCGTCACGGTCATGGTGTGGCCGCCGAGCGCGACGCGGTACGCGGTGTCGCCGCCCGCGTTGACCAAGCGGATGCGGACCCGGTCGCCGGGCCGCGCGCGGAAGGTCTGCGGATCCTGCGGCGTACGGCCGTTGGCCAGGTGGTACGGGTGGTCCACGTCGCCCGCGTCGCCGCCCAGCAGCTTGCTGGTGGCGCCCATCAGCATGCGGGAGGGGCCGGCGGGGGAGGGCGCCGCGCGACCGCCCATGGAGTGCGCTCCATGATCCATCCCGCCGTGCTTCATCCCACCGTGGTCCATCCCACCGTGGCCCATCCCACCGTGGCCCATTCCGCCGTGGTCCATGCCCTTGGACAGTTCGGCCAGCACCGCGTCCGGCGTGCTGCCGTCCACCCCGTCGACCCAGTCGTCCAGGACGACCACCCACTCCTTGTCGTAGGCGAGGGGCTCCTTCGGGTCCTCGACGATCAGTGGCGCGTACAGGCCGCGGTCCTGCTGCACGCCCGAGTGCGGGTGGAACCAGTACGTGCCCGGGTGGCTGACGGCGAAGCGGTACGTGAACGAGCCGCCCGCCTTCACGGGGCGCTGGGTCAGGTCCGGTACGCCGTCCATGTCGTTGCGCAGGGCCAGGCCGTGCCAGTGCAGGGAGGTGGCCTCGGGCAGATGGTTGGCGAGGGTCAGTTCCAGGGTGTCGCCCGCGGTGATCCGTACCTCCTTGCCGGGCAGGTCGTCCCCGTACGCCCAGCTGCCGACCGTACGGCCGCCCAGGTCGAGCCGGGCGGCGGTGGCGGTCAGCGCGACCTTCCGTACGGGGCCCGGGCCCCGCTTCGCCTCGGCGGCGGCCACTTCCGGGCCGTCGGGGGAGACGTAACCTTCCGGCGCCTCGGCCGGGTCGCCGGCGTGGCCCGAATGGCCGGCGTCCTTCGTGCCGTCCGTGCCGGAGCCCGACGAGCAGGCGGTGAGCAGGCCGCTGCCGGCGGCCGCGATGCCCGCGCCGAGCACGGCGCGGCGGGTGTGCGTACGCATGGTGGAGAAACACCTCGTAAGGGTGGGAAACGGTTGCGGTGAGCGCGCGTGAGCCGGGCCGCGGACGCGCGCAGGCGTCGGCGGCCGGGCCGCGCGTCTACACGCGCAGGACCGAGAGCCGGGCGAGGTGTTTGTGGCGGGGGACCGGTGGCGGCAGGGGGCGCAGGCCGCGCAGCAGCCGGGCCCGTACGGCGGCCAGGAGGTCGGCGGCCTGCCGGCCCAGCAACCGTCCCGTACGGACGAGGACGAGTACGCAGAGGGAGAGCACGGCCAGGCAGACCGCGCCGGGATTCATGGCGTGGTGGTCGTCGGCGGTGGCGGAGCCCCGGGCGCGGGGCGGAACCTGAGGCGCGGACTGTGCCTGTATCGGGTGGTGTGCCTGAGGTGCCGACTGTGCCTGTATCGGGTGGTGTACCGGCGGTGCGTGTCCAGTCTGTAGCGCGTGCTGCGTCTCAGGGCCCGGGCGCGCCTCGCCGACGGGCTGTCCCTGATGTGCCGCGGGCAGCGGCCCCGAACCGTGCCCGCCCACCGGGTGCCCCAGCGTGTGCATGCCGACGATGCCGACGATCAGCGCGGCGAACAGCAGCAGGCGGCCGCACCACCCGGCTGCCTTCCCCCGGCTTCCCCGGCTTCGCACTGCGTACGGCATCTCGACGGTCCTCCCGGTACCACTGCCCAGCACCCTACCCCTGCGGGGTATGCCGCTCCCGAGCACCCCGATCCGCGCCGACTTTGCCTATCCTTGACCTTCCCAGACGCCCCAGGCGTCCCAGCCCGACCCCCAGGATGCCCGTGCAGCCGAGCAAGAGCCGTCGTGCCGCCCCCGTACTCCTCCTGCTCGGTGCGGTGGCGTACACCGCCTGGGTCCTGGAGGTCGTCCTGTCCACCGGCCTCGACCCGGTCCGGACGTACGTCAGCGAACTGGCCGCCGCCGACCAGCCGCTCGGCGGCCTGTTCCGCGCGACGGACCTGCTCGCCGGACTGCTGGTACTGGCGGGTGCGGTCGCCGCGCTCTGCACCTTTCCTCGCCGCCCCTGGGCCATGGCGGGCTGGGCGGCGCTCGCCCTCTTCGGCGCCGCCACCGCCGTCGACTCCCGGCTGCCGCTGAGCTGCGCGCCCACCAGCGACCCGGAGTGCGCGGCCCGCGAGACCGCGGGCCTGGTGCCCGCCACCCACACCGCGCACGCGATCAGCAGCTCGCTGGCCATGGTGGGCGCCCTGGCCGCGCTGGTCCTGCTGACCGTGGCCGCCCGCCGGTACGGCTGGTGGCCGCCGCTCGGCCGTGTCGCACCGTGGCTGACCCTGGCCGAACTGGCCGCCACCGCCTGGACGCTCTCCTCCATCGCGGCCTTCACCGAAGGCCACGGCACCTGGGCGCTGGGCGTCGGCCAGCGCCTCCAGGTCCTGTTCGTCGCCCTGTACGTCGGGCTGCTCGCGTGGTGTGTCGGGCGAGCGGGCACCACTACGGGGAGGGAAGGGGAACCGGTATGAGCGGGGACGGCGAGCGGCGGAGGCGGCAGAGCACGAGAGACGGCACGAAGGGATTCCCGGGCGTCCCCGCCCCCGGCCGCATGCTGCGCGTGGACGGCGTGGTGCTGCACGTGCTGCGCGAGGGCAGCGGCCCGGTGTGCGTGCTCAGTGGCGGGCTGGGCATGAGCTGGTTCGACTGGGACGCGGTCGCGGCCCGGCTCGCCCCGCACCGTACGGTGGTCCGCTTCGACCGGCCCGGCCTGGGGCTGAGCGCGCCCGCCCAGGAGCCGCCCACCGCCGTGGGCGAGGCGGCCCGTATCGCCCACGTCCTGGACGCGCTCGGGCTGCCCGGCTCGTGCACCGTCGTCGGCCACAGCCTGGCCGCCTTCCACGCCGAGGCGTTCGCGCGGCTGTACCCGGACCGCACCGCGGGCATCGTGCTCGCCGACGGCAGCGTGGAGGAGGACCCACGGCCGCTGCTGCCGCGTGCCGTCCGTACGGCCTGGGCGGGCGGCCTGGCCTCCGTGCTCTCGGCGGCCGGGGTGCCGCGCGCCCTCGGCCCGGCCGCGCGCCGGCTGACCACCCGCGTCCTGACCGTGCGCGACCATCCGCGTGATCCGTACGAGACCGGTGCCTACCGCACCAGCCGGGTGCTGCGCGCCTGCGCCTTGGAGAACGCGATGTACGGCTACCAGGCCGCCGAGGTGGCCGCGCTGCGCCCGGACCGTCCGCTGCACGGCGTGCCGGTGACGGTCCTGGCGGCGTACGAGGGCAGCGAGACACCGCGGGAACTGCGCTGGCTGGAGCGGCAGCGGGCACTGGCCGCACAGCTCGGCGGCACCTTCGCCGTCGCCGCCCCGGCCGGACACCTGGTGATGGCCGACGCGCCGGACGCGGTGGCCACGGCGGTCCTGTCGCTCACCCCTGACCTGGAGGGCCCGCAGCGCGGACGCTGAACCCGCCGTCCACAGTCGGGCAGCGGCCTCCCGCTCAGCGTCCGGCAGGCCGTGTCGGTCGTGACCGACCGGATCGGGAGCTACGTCGTGACGTAGCCGGCCGGCCGAACCGCGCCGGTGGAATCGCAGGCGCTCACGGCTTCGCCGTCCGCCGCGCCCGCAGCTCGAAGAACTGCGGTACGGACGCGGCGCCCACGAACGCGTCCCACAGGCGGTCGGCGTCCGCGCCGGTGGGCGTGGGCGCCACCACGGGCCCGAAGAAGCCGCGTTCGCCGCGGCGGGTGGTGAGGACCGTGACGGGCGAGCCCGCGTCCTCGCCGGAGTACTCCTGCGCCTGCTCGCGGGCCCGGGCCACCGGCCGGTCCAGCGCGGCGTCGTGCAGCACGTCGGCATAGGTCGCGGCGCCCGCCTCCGCCAGGCACCGTTCGGCCAGCTCCGGCGACGGGTCGGCGTCGCCGTCGAACACCGCGGCGCCGTACGCGGCGTACACCGTGCCGGTCAGGGTGTCCCGGCCGTCGGCGTGCGCGGCCTCGGCCAGCCGCAGCAGGCAGCGGCTCCCGGCGGCGGCCGGGCGGCGCTTGGCGGGCAACTCGTCCAGGGGCGCCCCGTCGGTCAGGTCGAAGGCGCGGTAGGACAGCGGGATGCCCCGGCGCCCGGTGGCGTCCGCCAGCCAGCGTGCGGTGCGCCAGGTCCAGGGGCACGCGGAGTCGAAGTAGAACGTCACGGCCGTGACGTCGAAGTGCTTGCTCACGGGTTCTCCTCGGCCGTCGGCGGGCACTCGGGGGGAGGCGCGGACCAGGGCGGGCCCGGCGCGGCGGCACGGCCCCGGGTGCCAGTGGGGCAAAGCGGGACGATCCGGGCCGCCCTCTCCCGGAGTACCGCCCACCGCCCCCGGGCAAACGTGCCGGTGTCGCCCCGGGTCCGGCGGTTCTGTTCCCGGCCGAGGGTGCGTAATGTGACGGTAACCCCCTCACGTGATACTGGTGTGCCACACCTCGTTGCCCGATGGGGTGGGGACAGGCCGATTGACCTGCAAGGATTGGTGAGCCATGGACAAGCAGCAGGAGTTTGTGCTCCGTACGCTGGAGGAGCGCGACATCCGCTTCGTACGACTGTGGTTCACCGACGTGCTGGGGTTCCTGAAGTCCGTGGCCGTGGCCCCCGCCGAACTGGAGCAGGCGTTCGACGAGGGTATCGGCTTCGACGGCTCCGCGATCGAGGGTTTCGCGCGGGTGTACGAGTCCGACATGATCGCCAAGCCGGACCCGGGCACCTTCCAGATCCTGCCCTGGCGCGCCGAGGCCCCCGGCACCGCCCGGATGTTCTGCGACATCCTGATGCCCGACGGCTCCCCGTCCTACGCCGACCCGCGCTACGTCCTCAAGCGCATCCTGGCCAAGACCTCCGACCTCGGCTTCACCTTCTACACCCACCCCGAGATCGAGTTCTTCCTGCTCAAGGACAAGCCGGTGGACGGCACCCGGCCGAGCCCGGCCGACTCCTCCGGCTACTTCGACCACACCCCGCAGAACGTCGGCATGGACTTCCGCCGCCAGGCGATCACCATGCTCGAATCGATGGGCATCTCGGTCGAGTTCAGCCACCACGAGGGCGCCCCCGGCCAGCAGGAGATCGACCTGCGCTACGCCGACGCGCTGTCCACCGCCGACAACATCATGACGTTCCGGCTGGTGATGAAGCAGGTCGCGCTGGAGCAGGGCGTGCAGGCCACGTTCATGCCCAAGCCGTTCTCGGAGTACCCGGGTTCGGGCATGCACTCCCACCTCTCGCTGTTCGAGGGCGACCGCAACGCCTTCCACGAGTCCGGCGCCGAGTACCAGCTCTCCAAGGTCGGCCGTTCCTTCATCGCCGGCCTGCTGCGGCACGCGGGCGAGATCTCCGCCGTCACCAACCAGTGGGTCAACTCCTACAAGCGCATCTGGGGCGGCGCCAACCGCACCGCGGGCGCCGGCGGCGAGGCCCCCTCGTACATCTGCTGGGGCCACAACAACCGCTCCGCGCTCATCCGCGTCCCCATGTACAAGCCGGGCAAGATGGGCTCCACCCGGGTCGAGGTCCGCTCCATCGACTCCGGCGCCAACCCCTACCTGACCTACGCGGTGCTGCTGGCCGCCGGCCTCAAGGGCATCGAGGAGGGGTACGAGCTCCCGGCCGGCGCCGACGACGACGTGTGGGCGCTGTCCGACTCCGAGCGCCGCGCCATGGGCATCGAGCCGCTGCCGCAGAACCTCGGCGAGGCCATCGAGCTGATGGAGCGCAGCGAACTGGTCGCGGAGACCCTCGGTGAGCACGTCTTCGACTTCTTCCTGCGCAACAAGAAGCAGGAATGGGAGGAATACCGCTCCGAGGTGACCGCGTTCGAGCTGCGCAAGATGCTGCCGGTCCTGTGACCGCGCACCCCGCTCCGCAGGGCCAGGGGCGGCGCAGCAGCGCCTTCTCGCGGCTGCTGCGGTACGGCTTCACCGACCCGTCGGCGGCGGGGCGGCTGCTGGAGGCGCCCGAACTGGCCGCCGTACGGGACGACTCGGTGCTCCTGGAGGCGCTGGGCGGCACCGCCGACCCGGACCTGGCGCTGACCGCGCTGGTGCGGCTGGCGGAGGCGCAGGACGAGGACGAGCGGCACAAGCTGCTGTCCACGCTGATCACCGCGAAGCCGCTGCGCGACCGGCTGCTGGGGGTGCTCGGCGCGTCCGAGGCGCTCGGCGACCACCTCGTACGGCATCCGCGCGACTGGCAGTCGCTGGTCACGTACGAGGCGGCCGACCTGCACCCGACCACGCCGGAGTTCGAGGCGGCGCTGGCCGAGGGCGTCTGGGGCGAGCGGGGCCGGGACCGGCCGCGCCCGGACGCGCTGCGCGCCGCGTACCGCCGGTGCCTGCTGGGTATCGCGGCGCGCGACGTGTGCGGGACGACCGACCTGGCCGAGACCGCCGCGGAGCTGGCCGACCTGGCGACCGCGACGGTACGCGCCGCGCTGGAGATCGCCGGTGAGGAGCAGCCCACCGACGCCGCCGCCTGCCGGCTCGCCGTCATCGCGATGGGCAAGTGCGGCGGCCGGGAGCTGAACTACGTCTCGGACGTGGACGTCATCTTCGTCGCGGAGGCGCGCGACGGCACCGAGGAGGCCAAGGCGCTCCAGGCCGCGACGCGGCTGGCGGGCCGGATGATGCGGGTGTGCTCGGACGTCACCGCCGAGGGCACGATCTGGCCGGTGGACGCCAACCTGCGCCCCGAGGGCCGCAACGGCCCGCTCGTGCGTACCCTCAACAGCCACCTCGCCTACTACGAACGCTGGGCCAAGACCTGGGAGTTCCAGGCCCTGCTCAAGGCCCGGCCGATGGCGGGCGACGAAGAGCTGGGCAAGGAGTACGTGGCCGCGGTCACCCCGCTGGTCTGGCAGGTCTCCGAGCGCGAGAACTTCGTGACCGACGTACGGCAGATGCGCCGCCGCGTCGTGGAGAACATCCCCGCCGCCCAGGTCGACCGGGAACTGAAGCTGGGGCCCGGCGGGCTGCGCGACGTGGAGTTCGCCGTCCAGCTCCTGCAACTGGTGCACGGCCGCAGCGACGGGACGCTGCACAGCCCGAGCACCCTGGAAGCCCTCTCGGCGCTGGCGTCCGGCGGCTACGTGGGCCGCGAGGACGCCAAGGCGCTCGACGCGGCGTACTGCTTCCTGCGCACGCTGGAACACCGCATCCAGCTCTACAAGCTCCGCCGTACCCACCTGATGCCCGAGGACGAGCCCGACCTGCGGCGCCTCGCCCGCTCCATGGGCCAGCGCACCGAACCGGTGGCGACGCTGCGCAAGGAGTGGAAGTGGCACGCCCGCGAGGTACGGCGGCTGCACGAGAAACTGTTCTACCGGCCGCTGCTGGACGCCGTCGCGCACCTGGAGCCCGGCGGCACCCGGCTCTCCGCCAAGGCCGCCGGCCAGCGCCTCGAAGCGCTCGGCTACGCCGACCCGGTCGCCGCGCTGCGCCACCTCGAAGCGCTGGCCTCCGGTGTCACGCGCAAGGCCGCCATCCAGCGCACCCTGCTGCCGGTCCTGCTCGCCTGGTTCGCGGACTCCGCCGACCCGGACGCCGGACTGCTCAACTTCCGCAAGGTCTCCGACGCGCTCGGCAAGACCCCCTGGTACCTGCGGCTGCTGCGCGACGAGGGCGCCGCCGCCGAGAACCTGGCCCGTGTCCTGTCGGCCGGCCGCTTCGCCCCCGACCTGCTGCTGCGCGCCCCCGAGGCGGTCGCGCTGCTCGGCGCCAAGGACGGGCTCCAGCCGCGTTCCCGTGCCGCGCTGGAGCAGGAGGTGCTGGCCGCGGTCGGCCGTGCGGAGGGTGCCGAGCAGGCCGTCGCCGCGGCCCGCGGGGTACGGCGGCGCGAGCTGTTCCGTACGGCCGCCGCCGACCTGATCGGCGCGTACGGCACCGAAGGCCACCCGGCCGAGGCGGACCGCGGCCACGCCGCCGACGTGATCGGCACCGCCGTCTCCGACCTGACCGCCGCCACCATCGCGGGCGCGCTGCGCGCCGCCGTACGCGACCAGTGGGGCGACACCCTGCCCACCCGTTTCACCGTCATCGGGATGGGCCGCTTCGGCGGCCGGGAGCTGGGGTACGGCTCCGACGCCGACGTGCTGTTCGTGCACGAGCCCCGCGAGGGCGCCGACGAGCAGGAGGCCGCCAAGGCAGCGCACGCCGTCGCCAACGAGATGCGCCGCCTGCTCCAGCTGCCGTCCTCCGACCCGCCGCTGCCGATCGACGCCGACCTGCGGCCGGAGGGCAAGACCGGACCGCTGGTCCGCACGCTCTCCTCCTACGCCGCCTACTACCGGCGCTGGTCGCTGGTGTGGGAGTCGCAGGCCCTGCTGCGCGCCGAGCCGGTCGCGGGCGACGCCGACCTGGGGGAGCGCTTCATCGAGCTGATCGGCCCGCTGCGCTACCCGATGGAGGGCCTGGGCGAGGACGCCGTACGGGAGATCCGCCGGCTCAAGGCCCGGATGGAGACCGAGCGGGTGCCGCGCGGCGCCGACCCGACCACCCACACCAAGCTGGGGCGCGGCGGCCTCAGCGACGTGGAGTGGACCGTACAGCTGCTCCAGATGCAGCACGCCTGGAACGAGCCGGGGCTGCGCACCACCCGTACCCGCACGGCGCTGGCAGCGGCCCGCGACGCGGGGCTGCTGGCCACGGAGGACGCGCAGATCCTGGACGAGGCGTGGGTGCTGGCGTCGCGGGTGCGCAACGCCACGATGCTGGTACGGGGCCGTCCCGGCGACACGTTCCCGTCCGACGCGCGGGAGCTGGCGGCGGTGGGCCGCTACCTCGGGTACGAGGAGGGGCACGTCGGGGAGATGCTGGACGACTACCGGCGGACGACCCGCAGGGCCCGCGCGGTGGTGGAGGAGATCTTCTACGGGGCGGCGGGCTGAGGACGGGCCCGGGGCGGGCAGGTCCGGGTCCGGCCGGCCCGGGCGGCCTGCGCTGGGCGGGCCCGTGGCCTCAGGCCGTGGCCACCCGCCGCGGCAGCCGGTGCGGCAGTGCCGCGTACCAGGCGAAGGCCAGGCCGATGCCGAAGGCGAGGCACAGGATGCCGCCCACCGCGTCGAGCCAGAAGTGGTTGGCGGTGGAGACGATGACGACCAGGGTCGTCGTCGGGTAGAGCAGGCCCAGCACCTTGGCCCACACCGGCTTGGCGATCAGCGCGATCATCACGCCGCACCACAGCGACCACCCTATGTGCATGGACGGCATCGCCGCGTACTGGTTGGACATCGACGCCAGGTTGCCGGACGCCATCGAGCCCCAGGTGTGGTGGACGATGACGGTGTCGATGAAGCCGCCGCCGTTCATCAGGCGGGGCGGGGCCAGCGGGTAGAAGTAGTAGCCGACGAGGGCGACGCCCGTGGTGGCGAAGAGCGCGAGGCGGGCGGCCGCGTACCGGCCGGGGTGCCAGCGGTAGAGCCAGACCAGCACACCGATGGTCAGGATGAAGTGCAGCGTGGCGTAGTAATAGTTCATCGAGACGATGAGCCAGGTCACCGAGTCCACGGCGTGGTTGACGGTCTTCTCCACCGCTATGCCGAGGGTCTGCTCGGCCTGCCAGATCCAGTCCGCGTTCTTCAGCGCCTGGGCCTTCTGCTCGGGCACGGCGTTGCGGATGAGGGAGTACACCCAGTAGCTGACCGCGATCAGCAGGATCTCGAACCAGAGCCGCGGGGTACGGGGAGAGCGCAGGCGGGCCAGCCGGCCACCGGAGGGCGCACTCGGCGCTTCGTCCTCGGTGGGTGGCGGCACGGCCGTACGGCCGTCAAGAGTCTTCACATGCGCTTCACCCATAGGCAGACAGTCTGCCAGAAAGGGGTCGGCGGCCGATCACCCTCCGGTCGGGTCCTGCGGAGGCCCGCCTAGCACCTTAGGGGGAGGCGCGTCCCCCACCCCGGTCGGGGGTGGCTCTGCCTTTCGGCAGGGACGGACCGGTCCGTACCGGACACCGCCGGACCTCTCAGGCGGAGCTTCCGTCCGTACCGGCCCGGCTGCCTTCCGGGCCGCACCGTTCTCCGTCCGTACCCGCCCGGCTGCCGTCCGTGGCGGCGGAACCGCCCTGGCCGGGGACCCGGACGGTCTTCGGCGCCGAAGCGGTGGAACCGCGGACGACCAGCTCCGGGTGGAAGACGAACTCGCTGTGCGGCGCCGGGGTGCCGCCGACCTCCTCCAGCAGGGCGCGCACCGCCGCCTGCCCCATCGCGGTGACCGGCTGCCGGATCGTGGTCAGCGGCGGGTCCGTGAAGGCGATCAGCGGGGAGTCGTCGAAACCGACGACGGAGACCTCCCGGGGCACGTCCAGGCCCTGCTGCCGGGCGGCCCGGATCGCGCCCAGCGCCATCATGTCGCTGGCGCAGACCACCGCCGTGCAGCCGCGGGCGAGCAGCGCGCCGGCCGCGGCCTGCCCGCCCTCCAGGGTGTACAGGGAGTGCTGGATCAGCTCCTGGGCCGCCTCCCGGCCCAGGCCGAGCTGCTCGTTCATGCTGTGCAGGAAGCCCTCGATCTTGCGCTGGACGGGCACGAAGCGCTTCGGCCCCAGGGCCAGCCCGATCCGCTGGTGGCCCAGTGCCGCCAGATGGGTGACGGCGAGGCGGATCGCGGCCCGGTCGTCCGGCGAGACGAAGGGCGCCTGCACCTTGTCGGAGAAGCCGTTGATCAGCACGAAGGGCACGCCCTGGCCGCGCAGCTGCTCGTAGCGCTGCATGTCGGCGGAGGTGTCCGCGTGCAGTCCGGAGACGAAGATGATCCCGGCGACGCCGCGGTCCACCAGCATCTCGGTCAGCTCGTCCTCGGTGGAGCCGCCCGGCGTCTGGGTGGCCAGTACCGGGGTGTAGCCCTGGCGGGTCAGCGCCTGGCCGATGACCTGGGCGAACGCCGGGAAGATCGGGTTCTCCAGTTCCGGGGTTATCAGGCCGACCAGCCCGGCGCTGCGCTGCCGCAGCCGGACGGGACGCTCGTAGCCGAGCACGTCGAGCGCGGCCAGCACGGACTGGCGGGTGGTGGCGGAGACACCGGGTTTTCCGTTGAGCACCCGGCTGACGGTGGCCTCGCTGACACCCGCCTGCGCTGCGATGTCGGCCAGCCGGGCGGTCATGGAGGGGACTGTACCGGTCGCCTGTCGGATTGCCCACGTTGCCCGCACCGCTCGGCGGCGGGCCGTGCCGCCGGGCGGCCCGTCCGGTGCGCGGGAGCCGCCCGTCAGAGGGCCCACCAGGTGCAGGAGTCGCCCGGCAGGACGGCGGTGGCGCCGTCGGCGGGGACCGTCGCGGAGGAGAGCAGCAGCCGCCCGGGGCGGGGCAGTTCGACGGCGCGGTCCAGGGTGTTCAGGGTGCACAGCAGCTCCGTACGGCCCGGGCGGCCGGTACGGGTGAAGGCCAGCAGTCCGTCGGGGGCGTCGGCCCAGGCGAGGTCCCCGTCGCCGAGGCACGGGTGCGCGCGGCGCAGGGCGAGCGCGGCGCGGTACAGCTCCAGGGTGGAGGCCGGGTCGCCGGTCTGGGCCCGTACGGACAGGTCCTTCCAGGACCGCGGCTGGGGCAGCCAGCTGCCGCCGGGACCGAAGCCGTACGCGGCCGAGTCGCCGCACCAGGGCATCGGGACGCGGCAGCCGTCGCGGTACCCGTCCTGTCCGTCGCCGCGGAAGAAAGCGGGGTCCTGGCGCACTTCGTCGGGCAGGTCGGTGACCTCCGGCAGGCCCAGCTCCTCGCCCTGGTACAGGTAGGCCGAGCCGGGCAGCGCGAGCATCATGAGCGTGGCGGCACGGGCCCGCTGGAGGCCGCCGAGGCGGGTCGTGTGCCGGACCACGTCGTGGTTGGACAGTACCCAGGAGGTGGTGGCGCCGACCGAGGCGGTCGCGGCGAGGGAGGCGTCGACGACGGCGCGCAGTGAGGCGGCGGACCAGTCGGCGGTCAGGAACTGGAAGTTGAACGCCTGGTGGCACTCGTCGGGGCGGACGTACAGGGCGAGCCGCTCGGGGCTGGGGGCCCACGCCTCGGCGACGCCGATGCGCTCGCCGGGGTAGGAGTCCAGCAGCCGGCGCCAGGCGCGGTGGATCTCGTGGACGCCGTCCTGGTCGAAGAAGGGCAGCACCTGGCTGCCGATGAGCTTGGCCTGCTCCTTGTGGCCGATGTCCGGCAGGCCGGGGGCCTTGACCATGCCGTGGGCGACGTCGATGCGGAAGCCGTCCACGCCGAGGTCGAGCCAGAACCGCAGGACCGACTCGAACTCGGCGTGCACGTCCGGGTCGTCCCAGTTCAGGTCGGGCTGCTGCGGGGCGAACAGGTGCAGGTACCAGTCGCCGCGCTCGGTACGGGTCCAGGCGGGCCCGCCGAAGACCGACTCCCAGTCGTTGGGCGGCAGCTCGCCGGAGGCGCCCTTGCCGGGGCGGAAGAGGTAGCGCCGGCGGGCCAGTTCCGGGTCCCGGAACCAGGGGTGCTGGTCTGAGGTGTGGTTGGGCACGATGTCGACGATCACCCGCAGGCCCAGCGCGTGCGCGGCCCGTACGAGGTCGTCGGCGTCCTGGAGGCTGCCGAACAGCGGGTCGACGGAGCGGTAGTCGGCGACGTCGTACCCGCCGTCGGCCTGCGGGGAGGCGTAGAACGGGGTGAGCCAGACCGCGTCCACGCCCAGTTCGCGCAGGTAGGGCAGGCGTTCGCGGGCGCCGCGCAGATCGCCGATGCCGTCCCCGTCGCAGTCGGCGAAGGAGCGGACGTACACCTGGTAGATGACGGCGTCGCGCCACCAGCCGGGGCGCCCGCCGGGCTCCGCCGCCGCGTGGCCGGGGTCGGTCGAGGTCAGCTCCTGGGTCATCTGGCATCCCTGTTCGAGAGTGGGGCGATTCGGGGCAGAGCGTCCATGCATCGTCTTGCAGGGTCCAGGCATCGATCGTCGGACGGTCGTCTACGGGCTCAACGCGCGGAGCACGGCGGGGTGACGGGCCCGCGGGCGCTCGGAGCCCTGGTGAGCGGCCTGCCGGGGTGCGGTGGGCGCGGTGTGCGCGGGCGCCGCCCCCTGTAACGCCTTCCTGTCTCCTTGCAGAAATTTACCGCAAGGTCTTTCGAATTCATGTCGGCGCTGTTACGTTCCTGTCCGCCATCACAGGCGTTCCGAACGGCCGGGCAAGGCGTTCCGACGCCATCTCGGGCGTTCCCTTAAGGAGTTCACATGCGGCGTGGCATGGCGACCACCGCGTTGGTCGCGGGTCTGGCAATGGCGGCGACGGCGTGCGGAGGCGGCGGCGGAGACGGCCGGCAGAGCGGGGGCGAGCTGTCGGGCACCGTGACCTTCTGGGACACCTCCAACGACGCCGAGAAGGCGACGTACAAGAAGCTGGCCGAGAGCTTCGAGAAGGAGCACCCGAAGGTCGACGTGAAGTACGTCAGCGTCGCGTTCGGCGAGGCCAACGCCAAGTTCAAGAACGCCGCGGGGGCCGGCGCCGGCGCCCCCGACGTGATGCGCACCGAGGTCGCCTGGGTCGCCGACTTCGCCAACCTCGGCTACCTCGCCCCGCTGGACGGCACCCCGGCCCTGGACGACACCGCCGACTACCTGCCGCAGGCGCTCGGCAGCACCAGATTCAAGGACAAGACCTACGCGGTGCCGCAGGTCACCGACACCCTCGGTCTCTTCTACAACAAGCGGCTGCTCAAGCAGGCCGGCGTCGAGGTCCCCAAGACCTTCGCCGAGCTGACCGCCGCCGCCGGGCAGATCAAGGAGAAGACCGGCGCCACCGCGCTGTACCTGCGCGGCGACGACCCGTACTGGTTCCTGCCCTACCTCTACGGCGAGGGCGGCGACCTGGTCGACGCCCGCGACAAGGTCGTCACGATCGACGACGACGCCGGCGTCAAGGCCTTCAAGGCCATCAAGGACCTGGTCGACGCCAAGGCCGCCGTCACCGACGCCACCGACGGCCAGGAGAACCAGCTCAAGGCCCTCAAGGACGGCAGCGTCGCGATGGCCGTCAGCGGCCCCTGGGACCTCGAAGGCGTCCGCGCGGGCAAGGAGTTCAAGGACCGGAAGAACCTGGGCATCGCGCCCGTACCCGGCGGCAGCGCCTCCCAGGGCTCCCCGCAGGGCGGCTGGAACCTCTCCGTCTACGCGGGCTCGAAGAACCTCCAGGCGTCCTACGCCTTCGCGAAGTACATGAGCTCGGCGAAGATCCAGCAGCAGACCACCGAACAGCTGAGCCTGCTGCCCACCCGCAAGTCCGTGTACGAGGTGCCGTCCGTCAAGAACAACGAGATGGTCGCCTTCTTCAAGCCTGCCGTCGACAAGGCCGTCCAGCGCCCCTGGATCGCCGAGGGCAACGCCCTCTTCGAGCCGATCAAGGTCCAGATGAACAAGGTCCTCACCGGCGCCAGCACCCCCGAGCAGGCCGCCAAGGCCGTCGGTGACAGCTACCGCAAGCTCCTCAAGGACTACAAGTGACGGACACCGCACGGATGGCCCGGGCCCGGCGGAAGGAGGCTGCCGCCGCCGCGCCGCCGGGCCGGGTACGCAGAGCCCTGGGCACCCACTGGTACGCCTGGACCATGGTCGCCCCGGTGGTCCTCGTCATCGGCGTCATCATCGGCTACCCCCTGGTCCGCGGCCTGTACCTGTCGCTGACGGACGCCAACGAGGCCAACGTCGAGCGCAACATCGGCATGAACCACATCCCGGCCACCTACCAGTTCACCGGCCTGGAGAACTACACCGAGATCCTCGGCGACGACGTCTTCTGGGGCCGCCTCGGCTGGACCGTGCTGTGGACGGTGGCCTGTGTCACCCTCACCTTCTCCATCGGTCTGGCCCTCGCCAACCTGCTCAACCGCACGCTGCGCGGCCGCACCTTCTACCGGCTGGCCCTGATCCTGCCCTGGGCCATCCCCGCCTTCGTCTCCGTCTTCACCTGGCGGCTGCTCTACAACGAGAAGAACGGCCTGCTGAACAAGCTCCTGGCGGGCGGCGGCATCGACGCGGTGCCGTGGCTGAACGACCCGACCTGGGCCAAGCTGTCGGTCATCGCGGTCAACGTGTGGCTGGGCGTACCGTTCATGCTCGTCGCGCTGCTCGGCGGTCTCCAGTCGATCCCCGGCGAGCTGTACGAGGCCGCGGAGATGGACGGCGCCAACGCCTGGCAGCGGTTCCGCGACATCACCCTGCCCGGTCTGCGCGGCGTGAGCAGCACCGTGATCCTGCTCTCCACCATCTGGACGTTCAACATGTTCCCGGTGATCTACCTGCTCACCCGGGGCGGCCCCGGTGACGCCACCGAGATCCTGGTGACGTACGCCTACCGGCTCTCCTTCGTCGACAGCCCGCGGGACTTCGCCGGCTCGGCCGCCTGGGGCGTGCTGATCCTGCTCCTGCTGTCCCTGATCGCGGTGGTCTACCGCCGCTCGCTGCGCAAGCAGGGTGAGGTGTGGTGATGGCCAAGTCCTCGCGCAACAGGCGCAGTCCGCTGGCCTCCGCCGGCCTGCACGCGACCCTCCTGATCGCCGCCGTCGTCGCGGTCTTCCCGCCGCTGTGGCTGCTCATCACCTCCTTCAAACCGAAGAACGACGCCTTCTCCACCGAGCTGGTCACCCACTTCACCTTCGCCAACTACCGGCACGTGATCGCCGACACCCAGTTCCTGACCTGGTTCGGCAACTCGCTGGTCGTCGTCGGCATCACCACCGTCCTCGGCGTCTTCGTCGCGGCGACCACCGGCTACGCCGTCAGCCGCTTCCGGTTCCCCGGGATGCGCCCGCTGATGTGGCTGCTGCTGATCACGCAGATGTTCCCGGTCGCCGTGCTGATCGTGCCGCTGTACAACCTGATGGCGAGCCTGGGCCTGCTCAACCAGCCGGCCGGGCTGGTCGTCACGTACCTGACCATCGCCGTCCCGTTCTGCGCCTGGATGATGAAGGGCTTCTTCGACACCATCCCGGTGGAGATCGACGAAGCCGGACGCGTCGACGGTCTCAACCCCTTCGGCACCTTCTGGCGCCTGGTCCTGCCGCTGGCCCGCCCCGGCCTGGCCGTCACCGGCTTCTACACCTTCGTGACGGCCTGGGCCGAGGTCGCGTACGCCTCCGCCTTCATGACCGGGGAGGAGAACCTGACCCTCGCCGGCGGTCTGCAGACCTTCGTCAACCAGTACGTCAACGACTGGGGCTCGATGACCGCCGCCGCCGTGATCATCGCGGTCCCGGCCGGCCTGGTCTTCGCCTTCGCCCAGCGCCACCTCGTCGCCGGACTGACCTCCGGCACCACCAAGGGATGACATGACCCAGCAGACCAACCGGCACCACGCCACCGGAGCGCCCGCCGACGCCGCGGACGCGACCGCACCCGGTGCCACCCAGTGGTGGCGCGACGCGGTGATCTACCAGGTCTACCCGCGCAGCTTCGCCGACGGCAACGGCGACGGCATGGGCGACCTCCCGGGCATCCGCACCCGCCTGCCCTACCTCAAGGACCTGGGCGTCGACGCCGTCTGGCTCAGCCCGTTCTACTCCTCCCCGCAGGCCGACGCGGGCTACGACGTCGCCGACTACCGCGTCATCGACCCGGCCTTCGGCACCCTCGCCGACGCCGAGGCCGTCATCCGCGACGCGCACGGCCTGGGCCTGCGCGTCATCGTGGACGTCGTCCCCAACCACTGCTCCGACCAGCACGCCTGGTTCCGGCAGGCGCTGGAGGAAGGCCCCGGCTCGACGCTCCGCGACCGCTTCCACTTCCGCAAGGGCCGCGGCGAGAACGGCGAACTCCCGCCCAACGACTGGGAGTCCGTCTTCGGCGGCCCCGCCTGGACGCGCGTCGCGGACGGCGAGTGGTACCTCCACCTGTTCGCCCCCGAACAGCCCGACTTCAACTGGGACAGCCCGGCCGTCCAGGACGAGTTCCGCTCCATCCTGCGCTTCTGGCTCGACCTCGGGGTGGACGGCTTCCGCATCGACGTGGCCCACGGCCTGGTCAAGGCCCCCGGCCTGCCCGACATGGGCCGCACGGACCAGCTCAAACTCCTCGGCAACCAGGTCCTGCCCTTCTTCGACCAGGACGGCGTGCACCAGATCTACCGCTCCTGGCGCAAGGTCCTGGACGAGTACGCGGGCGAGCGCATCGGCGTCGCGGAAGCCTGGACCCCCAGCGCCGACCGCACCGCCCTCTACCTGCGCCCCGACGAACTCCACCAGGCGTTCAACTTCCACTACCTCGGCACCGGATGGGACGCCGCCGCACTGCGCGCCGCCATCGACGACTCCCTCGACGCCATGCGGCCCGTGGGCGCCCCCACCACCTGGGTCCTGTCCAACCACGACGTCGTACGGCACACCACCCGCCTGGGCGGCGACGTGCGCCGTGCCCGCGCGGCCGCCCTCCTCATGCTCGCCCTGCCCGGCTCCGCCTACGTCTACCAGGGCGAGGAACTGGGCCTCCCCGAGGTCACCGACCTGCCTGACGAGGTCCGCCAGGACCCCGCGTTCTTCCGCGGCGACGGCCAGGACGGGCTGCGCGACGGCTGCCGGGTGCCGATCCCGTGGTCCGGCGACACGGCCCCGTACGGCTTCGGTACGGGCGGCAGCTGGCTCCCGCAGCCGCCGGAGTGGGCGCGGCTCAGCGTCGCCGCGCAGACCGGCGACCCGGCCTCCATGCTGGAGCTGTACCGTACGGCCCTCCGGCTGCGCCGCTCCCACCCCGGGCTCGGCGCGGGCGACGAGGTCGAATGGCTGGACGCACCCGAAGGTGTCCTGGCCTTCCGCCGCCCCGGCGGCTTCGTCTGCACGGTCAACACCACGCCGGAGCCCGTACGCGCCCCCGCCCACGCCGGCTGGCGCCCGCTGCTCTCCTCCGGCGAGCTCCGCACCGTGGACGACGAACTCATCCTCCCGGCGGACACCGCCGTGTGGTGGGAAGCGTGACCGACCTCCCCGACGCGCCGCCGGCCGGGGGCAACGGCCCCCGGCTGGCGCACATCGCCGCGCAGGCCCAGGTCAGCGAGGCGACCGTCAGCCGGGTGCTGAACGGCAAGGCGGGCGTGGCCCGCGGCACCCGGCAGCGGGTGCTGGCCGCCCTCGACCTGCTCGGCGGCGAACGCCCGGTACGGCTGCGGCGTGCCAGTGCCGGACTGGTCGGCCTGATCGTCCCGGAGCTGACCAACCCGATCTTCCCGGCCTTCGCGCAGCTCATCGAACAGGCACTGGCGGGCCACGGCTACACGCCCGTGCTGTGCACCCAGCTCCCCGGCGGCGCCACCGAGGACGAACTCGTCGAGCAGCTCGAAGCCCGCGGTGTCACCGGCATCATCTTCCTCTCCGGCCTGCACTCCGACAGCACCACCGACCCCGCCCGCTACAACCGCCTCACCGACCGCGGCCTCCCGTACGTCCTCATCAACGGCCACCACGAGGGCATCGCCGCCCCCTTCGTCTCCCCGGACGACCGGGCGGCCTCCCGTATGGCCGTACGCCACCTCGCCGAACTCGGCCACCGGACCATCGGCCTCGCGGTCGGCCCGGTCCGCTACGTCCCGTCGCGCCGCAAGGCCGAAGGCTTCGCAGCGGCGCTGAAGGAGGAGTTCGGCCTGCGGAAGGAGGCGGCCGAACACCTCACCCGCCACACCCTCTTCGGCGTCGAGGGCGGCCACGCGGCAGCCGCCTCCCTCCTGGACGCGGGCTGCACGGCGGTCGTCTGCGGCAGCGACCTGATGGCCCTCGGCGCCGTACGGGCGGTCCGCCAGCGCGGCCTCGACGTACCGGACCGGATCTCCGTCGTCGGCTTCGACGACTCCCAGCTCATCGCCTTCACCGACCCGCCGCTGACGACCGTGCGCCAGCCGGTACGGGCGATGGCCTCGGCAGCCGTGGACGCGCTGATCGAGGAGATCCGCACCCGCGCGGACGGCGACGGGCCGCCCGACCGGCACACGGAGTTCGTCTTCCAGCCGGAGCTGGTGGTACGGGGATCGACCGCCCGGCTCCCGGAGCCGGCGGGGTAGCGCGCACGGCCGCGGATGGCAGGATGACCACACAATCGCGTGATCACCGCTGCCACTCGACGGGAAGGTGCCGGACCATGGCCGTCATCCACCACACCACCCTCTCGCCCACCAAGCTGGAACTCCTCGCCCGCTGGCTCCCCGCCCAGCCCTGGTACGCGGGCGACGGCGCCGCCCCGGACCTGACCACGGCCGGCGGCTTCCGGCTGGACGACCCGGAGGGCGAGGTCGGCATGGAGTTCATGGTCGCCACCGACACCTCCGGTGCCGCACCGGTCCGCTACCACGTCCCGCTCACCTACCGGGGCGCACCGCTGCCCGGCGCCGACCACGCACTGATCGGCACCCTGGAACACGGCGTACTCGGCAAGCGCTGGGCGTACGACGGCACCCACGACCCGGTCCTGGTGGCCCAGCTCTTCGCCCTCCTCACCGGCCAGGCCGAGGCCCACGCCCAGAGCGTCAGCGACACCCTCGACCCCACCGTCCGGGCACGGCTCATGGGCACCGGCCACAGCGCCGTACAGGCCCCTGCCGCCGTGACTCAAAGCCCGTCCGCCACCGACATCCTCGTCCGCTCCACCCGTCCCCTGCTCCTGCGCGTCCACCGCGTCCTGACACCGGACGAGAGCGACGGCGGGTCCACGACGGGCCACATCAGCGCGACGTGGACCGAGGGGCCGGGGGAGCGGGTGCGGGGGGTGTTCTTGACTGTGCGTGAGGGGGCGTGAGAGGTCGGACCGACGGCGCCGGACGCGCGCGGTGCTGTGCAGGCCCTGAAGGCCGTGCAGGCCCTGCAGGCCCTGAAGGCCGTGAAGACCGCGCTCACCCGCCGAGCGGCGAACCGAGCAGCCAGTTGCCCGGGGCGTCCGGGTCCGGGCTGAGGTAGAACTCCTCGATGGCCTGGCGGAACTCGGCGTGGCTGATGACGCCGTCGCCGTCGCGGTCCAGCCGCTGGAAGGCCGGGCCCGAGGTCTCCGGGGGGATGTGCAGCGCCTCGTACATCCGGATGTACTCGTCGGTGGTGAGCACGCCGTCGCGGTCGGTGTCGAGGGCCTGCATGAGCGCGTCGACGATCTGCAGCACGACGTGCTCGAAGGTCTTCGGGTCGGTGACGTGCGAGCGCATCAGGTCGATGAACGGCTGACGGCCGACCCGGCCTTCGTCGTCCGTGCCGCCGGCGTCGCGCAGGATCTCCCACCACCTGCCGAAGGCCTCGCGCAGCGCGGCCCGGTTCTCGTGGTCCTCGGGGCGGGCCACCGCCAGGAACAGCCCGGCCATCACCTCGAAGTCCTCGTGGGTGAGCCAGCCGTCCTCGGTGCGGTCGAACCAGTCGAAGAGGATGCTGAACTTGCGGTCGAGGGCGTCGTTGGCCATCGCACTCACCGTCCTTCCGCGGGGCGTCAGAGGCGCGTTCCATGCAACTGCCGGTGCGGGGCGCGGTCAACGACGGTTCGGGTCAGGTTGTCCGCGCGGTCGGGTTGTCCGCGCGGTCGGGTCCCGCGGCCCGGCGTGGCACCCCGCCGCTCGTCGCAGCCGTGTTAGCCGGGTGTTAGCGGGGCGGCAGTACTGCGCTAGTGGCCCCGGACAGAGTGGGTGACGTACCGAGCAGACACCACGTCACCGATTGCCCCGGGGGTTCGCAATGAGCGCCAGCACCACCGTCCGCACCGCCCGTCGCCGCCGCGGCCCTGGTCGCGGCGGCCGGCCTGTCCCTGACCGCCTGCTCCGGCTCGGATGCCACCGGCACGAAGGCCGCGGGGCAGACGGACATGGGCACGGTGGCCGAGTCCCGCGACGCGGGGTCGTCCGCAGGGTCGCAGGGGTCCGAAGCCAAGGCGGGCGCCGGCTCCACGGCGGACGGCAAGGCCGGTGCCGTGGGCCCGCAGGCCGCCCGGCCCAAGGCGGGGGCCCCGGCCCGCACCGTGACCCTGGCGGACGGCATCAGCAAGGCGCAGATCCAGCAGCTCGGTGACCAGCACTACCGGGCCAAGATCGTCGCCCGTGGTGACGTCCTCGCCACGCTGGAGACCAAGCAGCGTGACGCCGGGCTGGACGCCAACGACATGTTCGTCGTGCTGTCGCTGGACGGCAAGGTGCACTCCTGGATGGGCGGCGGACAGCAGGGGCCGGGCACCTTCAAGCTGGCGGGCGGCTGGACGGCCAAGGTCACCAAGGTCGGCGAACTGCACTACCGCGCGCAGATCCTCGGCAGGGGAGGCGCGGTGTACGGCACGGTCGAGGCGAACCAGCAGGACGCCGGGCTCGTCGCCAACGGTGTGCCTGTCGTGCTCAGCACCGGTGGTGTGATCAGCGCCCACGCGTAGCCGCCGGGGCCCGTCGGGGCAGCTCGGAACGTTGCGGACCAGAGTTCACGGACCAGCTAGGAGATCATGATGAAGTCGTGGCGTACGCGTATCGGTGTGGGGCTGGCCGTCGGTGCCGCGGCGGTGGCCATCCCGCTGACCGCCACCACCGCCTCCGCCGCCCCGCCGCCCGGCGACGGCTGGATTCCCGCCGGTGCCGAGAAGTACCCCTCGAAGGGGGAGTGCGAGGCGAAGGAGATCGGGGGCGCCCAGGCGAACGGGTACCACGAGGTGTGGTGCGACGACAGTGAGACGATCATGCCGATCTTCTACCGCTGATCGCTGAGCGCTCTTCGCCGGCCGGTGGGGGAACGTTCCGCCGATGAGGTGCCGCGAGAGTCCGCGTCCCGGTCCGACCCACCGGGGCGCGGACTTTCCGCGTTCCGGGGGCCGTCCGCCCGGGGCCGGGGTCACCCCTTGCCGAGGAATTTCTCCAGGAACGAAGTGGGCGCGAAGCGGGCGACGGCCGCACCGGCGATGCACAGGGCGACTCCGGCGAAGGAGACGGCGGAGAAGTTCCCGAACATGAGCAGGACGAGCATCAGTACGGTGGTCACCACGTGCACCACCACCCTGACGGGCCGCACCCGTTCCTCCTGGGCGTGCAGCGCGCTCGCGATGTCCTGGCTGCGTCGCCGACGCTGACGTTCCCGTTCCCTGCGCCACTCGGCCTCCCGCCTGGCATCCTCCTGCGCTGCCAGGCGCTGCCACATCTCCGCCATGGCGGATTCCTGCTCGGCGCTCCGCTCCGGCGGCGTGTGCACATGGAGGTCGCCCTCGAAGGAGCCGGCCTGGATCACCAGTCCGTGGTTGACCTCCGCGCTGAACACGTTCGTGACGGTTTTCTCGTCGACGTCCCGGCGCTGTATGTCATCCCCCATGCCACCGACGGTACCGGCGCCCCATCGGGAGCACCATCGACATCCGCGCCCGGCAGGGTGTGCGGCCTCAGGGCTGTACACCCCGCCGGGCGCCGCGCTTTGGTGGGGGGGACCGCCGTCGCGCCGTGGTGCCGGCACGGCGTATCGCCGTAGCGCCGTTGCAATCCCTTGCGCAAACTCTTGCACCAATCAGGCGCGGCGGATAGAACAACGGCTGAACACCTCCCACCCCCTCAGGAGGAACCATGGCCCCCACCCGCCACAGGCGACCCGCGCGCAGACCCGTGGCCGCCGTGCTCGCGTTCCTCTCCGGTGCGGCGGCGGCCGTCCTCGCCCCACCGCCGCAGCCCGCGCACGCGGCGCCGCCCGGGGCCAAGGACGTCACCGCCGAACTCTTCGAGTGGCGCTACGCGTCGGTCGCGAAGGAGTGCGGGACCACACTGGGGCCCGCCGGTTACGGCCATGTGGAGGTGTCTCCGGCCACCGAGCACATCCAGGGCGGCGCGTGGTGGACCTCCTACCAGCCCGTCAGCTACAAGATCGCCGGGCGGCTCGGCGACCGGGCGGCCTTCAAGAACATGGTGGACGCCTGTCACGCGGCCGGGGTCAAGGTGGTCGCGGACGCGGTGATCAACCACATGGCGGCCGGGTCGGGCACGGGCACCGGCGGCTCGTCGTACACGAAGTACGACTACCCGGGGATCTACCAGCGCCAGGACATGGACGACTGCACCGGGCCGATCACGGACTACCGCGACCGCTGGAACGTGCAGCACTGCGAACTGGTCGGCCTGGCGGACCTGGACACCGGCGAGCCGTACGTCCGGTCCCGGATCGCCGCGTACCTGAACGACCTGCTGTCGCTCGGTGTGGACGGCTTCCGGATCGACGCGGCCAAGCACATGCCGGCGGAGGATCTCGCCGCGATCAAGCGGCAGTTGAAGAATCCTTCCGTCTACTGGAAGCAGGAAGCGATCTACGGGGAGGGCGAAGCCGTCTCCCCGGCCGAGTACCTGGGGAACGGTGACGTCCAGGAATTCCGGTACGGCCGCGACCTCAAGCGCGTGTTCCAGAACGAGAAGCTGGCCTATCTGAAGAACTTCGGCGAGGGCTGGGCCTACCTGCCCTCGGCGCAGTCCGGTGTCTTCGTCGACAACTGGGACACCGAGCGCAACGGCTCCACGCTCAGCTACAAGGACGGCGCGGACTACACCCTCGCCAACGTCTTCATGCTGGCCTGGCCGTACGGAGCGCCCGACGTCCATTCGGGGTACGAGTTCTCCGACCATGACGCGGGGCCCCCGAACGGGGGCGCGGTGCAAGCTTGTTGGCAGGACGGGTGGAAGTGCCAGCACAACTGGCCCGAGATCCGCGCCATGGTCGGCTTCCGCAACGCGACCCACGGCGCGCCCGTCACCCACTGGTGGGACAACGGCAACGACGCCATCGCCTTCGGACGCGGCGACAAGGGCTACGCCGTGGTCAACCACGAGGGCAGCGCGCTGACCCGTACGTTCCAGACCGCGCTGCCGGCCGGCACGTACTGCGACGTACAGAGCCGCAAACCGGTGACGGTGGACGGCGACGGGCGTTTCACCGCCACCCTCGCCCCGAACACAGCGCTCGCGCTGCACGTCGGCGCGCGTAGCTGCGGCTGACCCGCACCCGAGGCCCGAGGCCCGAGGCCCGAGGCCCGAGGCCCGAGGCCCGACGCCTGAGGCGGCGGCGGGCCGGGGACGCCAGCCACCCCCGGCCCGCCTCGCACGTACCGAACGTCCTGAAGGAGTCCTTACGTGAGGCGCACCCTCCGCCGTACCGTCGCAGCCGTGGCCATGGCCCTGTGCGCGGCGGTCCTGCCCGCCCCGCCCCCCGCGAACGCCGCACCGCCACCGGCTCCCGCCACGGCGGCGGCCCAGTGGATCGACCGCGACACCGTGGTCTGGAAAGGCGCCCGGCGGGCGGACGCCCAGCTGGAGTTCGGGGCGGAAGGGGAGGGGCAGGGGATACGGCGGATACGGCTCACGCCCGGCGCCCTGACCTCGGACGAGCAGGCCGCGTATCCGCATCTGAGGAACTTCCCGGCGTTCGCCGTCGACCCGCGCGACCGGAAGCTCACCCTGACCGCGCTGCGCGACCGGCTCGTCGCCGTCCAGCCGGACGCCGACGGGCGGCGCGTCAGCACCGGCGTCCAGATCCCCGGCGTACTGGACGACCTGTACGGCCCGGCCGCGGCCACGGCGCCGCTCGGCCCGGTCTTCCGGCGCGGCCGTCCCACCCTCTCCGTCTGGGCGCCGACCGCCCGCACCGTCGCGCTGGAACTCGACGGCCGTACGGTCGCGATGCGGCGGGACGACGCGAGCGGCGTGTGGCAGGCGCGGGGCACGCGCGGCTGGGCGGGCAAGCCGTACCGGTACGTCGTGACCGTCTGGGCCCCCACCGCCGGCCGTTTCGTCACGAACAAGGTCACCGACCCGTACGCGACCGCTCTGACCGCCGACTCCACCCGCAGCCTCGTCGTCGACCTCGCCGACCCGCGCCTCGCGCCCAAGGGCTGGGACCGGCTCAAGAAGCCCGCCGCGGTGCCGCTGAACCGGGCCCGCATCCAGGAACTGCACATCCGCGACTTCTCCGTCGCGGACCGCACCTCGCGCCATCCCGGCCAGTACCTCGCCTTCACCGACCGCCGCTCGGACGGCATGCGGCACCTCAAGGCCCTCGCCGACGCCGGCACCTCCTACGTCCACCTCCTGCCCGCGTTCGACATCGCGACCATCCCGGAACGGCGCTCCGACCAAGTCCGCCCGGACTGCGACCTGGCGGCGCTGCCCGCCGACTCCGAGCGGCAGCAGGAGTGCGTCGGCAAGACCGCCGCCCGCGACGCGTACAACTGGGGGTACGACCCGTTCCACTACACCGTGCCGGAAGGCTCGTACGCCTCCGACCCCGACTCGCCACGGGCCCGGACCGGCGAATTCCGCCGCATGGTGCAGGGCCTGAACGGCGCCGGACTGCGCGCCGTCATGGACGTCGTCTACAACCACACCGCCGCGAGCGGCCAGAACGCGCTGTCCGTACTGGACCGGATCGTGCCCGGCTACTACCACCGGCTGCTGGACGACGGCTCCGTGGCCACCTCCACCTGCTGCGCGAACACCGCGCCCGAGCACAGGATGATGGGCCGGCTCGTCGTCGACTCGATCGTCACCTGGGCCCGGCAGTACAAGATCGACGGCTTCCGGTTCGACCTGATGGGACACCACCCGAAGGCCAACATCCTCGCCGTACGCAAGGCCCTGGACGCGCTGACCCCCGCCAAGGACGGCGTGGACGGCAAGGCGATCGTCCTGTACGGGGAAGGCTGGAACTTCGGCGAGGTCGCGGACGACGCGCGCTTCGTGCAGGCCACCCAGCGGAACATGGCCGGGACTGGAATCGCCACCTTCAACGACCGCGCGCGCGACGCCGTACGCGGCGGCGGGCCCTTCGACCCGGACCCGCGCGTCCAGGGCTTCGCCTCCGGCCTCGCCACGGACCCCAACGCCTCGCCCGCCAACGGCACCCCGGCCGAACAGCGCGCGCGCCTGCTCCACTACCAGGACCTGCTCAAGGTCGGCCTCACGGGCAACCTCGCCGACTACTCCTTCACCGACACCTCCGGCCGCACGGTCAAGGGATCGGACGTCGACTACAACGGCAGCCCGGCCGGGTACGCCGCCGCCCCCGGCGACGCCCTCGCCTACGCCGACGCCCACGACAACGAGACGCTGTACGACGCCCTCGCCTACAAACTCCCGCAGGGCACCTCGGCCACCGACCGCGCCCGGATGCAGGTCGTCGCCCTGGCCACCGCCGCGCTCTCCCAGGGCCCGGCCCTCTCCCAGGCGGGCAGCGATCTGCTCCGCTCCAAGTCCCTCGACCGCAACTCCCACGACAGCGGCGACTGGTTCAACGCCCTGCACTGGGACTGCCGGGACGGCAACGGCTTCGGCCGCGGCCTGCCGCCCGCCGCCGACAACAAGGAGAAATGGCCGTACGCCCGGCCGCTGCTCGCCGACCCCGCCCTGCGCCCCGGCTGCCCGCAGATCGCCGCCACCTCCGCCGCCTACCGCGACCTGCTCCGCATCCACGCCACCGAACCGGCCTTCGGGCTGGACAGCGCCGACGCCGTACAGAAAGCGCTTTCCTTCCCGTTGTCGGGGACGGGAGAGACACCCGGCGTCGTCACCATGCGGCTCGGCAAGCTGATCGTGGTCTTCAACGCGACGCCGCAGCGGCAGCTTCAGCGGCTGCCGTCGCTCGCGGGCAAGCGGTACGGGCTGCACCGCGTGCAGGCGCGCGGCGCGGACCCGGTGGTGAAGACGGCTTCGTACGAGAAGCGGACGGGGACGTTCGGCGTCCCGGCGCGTACGGTCGCGGTGTTCGCCGCGCGGTGAACGGCCTCGCTGCTCATGGGCGGCTGCCTGTGGGCGGCCGCCCCGCGTGGCCGCCCCGCGGTGCCGCCGCGTTGTGGGGCCGTCCATGGGCCGCCCTGCCCATGGACGGCCCATCCGCCAGTGGCGGTTCCGGGGCCTGTTTCCCCCGTGGATCGTCCCCCATGGTTCCCCCATCCGTCCGCCGGAGCGGACTCCATGGGCCCCCGTGATCCCGTGCCCTCAGGCCCCGGTGACACCACTGTGCGCCGTCCGGGAATTGTCCGAAAGCCCTGGCGGCGCCGGACAAAGGGCCGTACAACCCGCGACGGTTGCGCGGCGGACCAGCGCGCGCTGGTGAAGTGCGCCGGTTGTGCGCTCCCTGCGCCCGCGCCTACGCCCCAGGTCCGGGCACCTGCTTCTCCAGCAGCGTGACGGTGTACCGGCTCCCGTCCGAACCCTCCTTCGCCCGCTGCTCGCCGACGACCCGGTAGCCCGCACTCTCGTAGTACGGCCGCAGGCGCGGATTGCTCGACTTGCAGTCGAGGCGGCTCAACGGACGGCCCGCCTCGGCGATCCGCCGCTCGGCACGGGCCAGCATCGCGCGGCCGGTGCCCGCCGGCGCCCGGTCGCGGTCGACCATCAGCCGGTGCAGATAGCCCGCGACGGGCGGCTGCGGGCCCCATGCGGGCAGATCCTCCCACCACAGCTCCCACGCCCCGGCGATCTCCCCGCCCACCTCGGCGAACCAGACCTCGTCCTGCTTGATCCGCAGCCGGAAGTGCTCCGCGTCCCGCTCGCCGGGCGTCCACTGGCTGATGCCGCGGCCCTGCATCCAGCGGGCGGCGCCGTCGTAGAGCGCGACGAGGGCGGCCACGTCGGCGTCGGTGTCCGCGGCGCGGCGGAAGGTGATCATGTCCATGCGCGGATTGTGCCCCAGCGGTACCGGAACGGGCTCGTCCGTCTCGGAGCCGGGTGCCCGGCGCGGTGCTGCCGCGCCGGGCACCCGGGCAGGGTCAGAAGTGGCTTCCCAGCGCCAGGGTGTAGTGGTAACGCCGGGTGTACTCCTCCAGGCTGTGGTAGTCCGTGCCGTTGAGGTTCATGATGGCGAGGGTCGTGCCCGGCACAGGATTGAGGGCGGAGTGGAGCCACTCCGAAATGCCGCCCCAGTTGTTCTCCAGGTTCACTTGGCCGAGCGACAGCCGTGTGTCCGACCCCGACCTGCCACTGCGGATGTTGTTGCCCACCGTGATGGCGATGTCCTGGAAACGGGCTGCCTCGGAGACGGCCTGAATCAGGATGATCAGGCTGGCCTGGAAGCCGGTCTGCGCGGTATGGGTCATGTGGTTGTTGTATCCGCTCACCGCGCGCACGGCGTTCGCGATCGTGTAGCCGTTCATTCCCACAGTGGCGCGCGTGTCGCTGCCGAGCGCGTCGTAGTTCGAGTTGAAGCCGAAGTCGGTGACCGGGGCCGGAGTGCCGTTGCGCTGCAGGATGGCCTGCATCTCGGCGCGCTGGTCACGGAAGCCGACCAGACCGGACACGGAACCACTCTGCGAGCTGGGCGTCCACACACCCATCAGGTAGAGGTTGTCGGAGCGCACGTAGAGGGCGGCGACGCCCCGGTCGCCGTCCATGAGGCGGACCTCGACGGCGCGCGCCCCGTCCGCTCGCAGGCGTTCGGTGGCGCCGACGCCGTTCCCGACGTAATGGCCGGCGGCGTTCCGCAAGGCGCCGATCATGTTCCAGTAGCGACTGTAGGCATCATTCATGTCCCCCTGCAGAAGGCTGCTGACGTTCCAGATGATCTGCTCACGCGGGCGCGTGGTGTCGGCATGGGCGGCGGGGGCGGTCAGACCGGCCAAGGCCAGCACGGCGAGCGAAGCTGCCAGCAAGCGCGCGAGTGCGGCGCGCAGAGTTGACGTCACGGTTGAGTCCTTCGATAGGGGTGCGTTGCACGAGCGGCCGTGCCTCCAGCGGCGGCACGAGGACTCGTGGTCCAGGTAGGGGCTCGGCTCGGCAGACGGCCTGTCGGCGGATCCGTGCCGAGCAGACACCACTACGGAGACGAGCGAGGACCGAAAAAGGGGAGCGCTGCAAAGGGCCCGCCCCCCAGCGGATGTCCCTGACCCTGCCGTGCCGACCTAACGGATATCTAAGGTCGGCACTGAACGCCCATCCGCCCCGGCTTCACCCGGCCGCACAGCCCGCCTCCGGCGCCTTGGAGCGAGACAGACTCCGGCGGAGAAGACCGGCAACGAGGAGCACCAACAACCAGCCCCAGTCTCGGCCCCGGCCCCAGCCCCGGCCCCCTCCACGAGCGTCCCCCCTGGCCAGAACCACAACAACCACTGGCCGGACCGCCCGTGCAGGAGTCTTCCCCGTCAGGTTCTCAGGACGGCTGCGGCGCCAGCGCCATCAGCCGGGCCAGCAGATCGCCGAACGGCCCGTCGGACGGCTCGTCGGCCAGCACCCGGCCCAGGACCGCGGCCATCTCCTCGTCGTACGCGGCGCTCACCGCCGCCAGCGCCGCGAAGTCGTGCACCAGCTGGCGCTCCAGTTCGCCGCGCGGAATGGCGCGGCTGTCCAGCCAGATCAGCGCGGTGGTCTCGGCGAGCGAGATCCAGGAGCGGACCACCAGCTCCATGCGCGGAGCGGGCTCTTCCACTCCCAGGTGGGAGAGGATCTGCTCGTAAGCGGCCTGGCGCACCCCGTCGATCATCGCGCTCGTCCGGCCGGACCCCACGCCCTCCATCGCACCGATGGACGGGCCGCCGCGCATCAGCGCGGAGAAGCCGGGACCGTGCTCCTCGACAAAGTCGAAGAACCGTTCCATCACGCGGAGCAGCCGGACGCCGAGCGGTCCTTCGTGCGGTTCCACGAAACGGGCCGCCAGTTCGTCGGCCGCCCGGCGCAGCGCCGCCTCGTACAGACTCTGCTTGCCCGGGAAGTAGTGGTAGACCAGCGGCCGGGAGATGCCCGCCGCCTCGGCTATCTCGTCGATCGAGACCTCTTCCGGTGCCCGGTGGCTGAACAGGCCGAGCGCCACGGCGATCAGCTGCTCACGTCGTTCCTCGACACCCATCCTGCGGCGCGCCCCGTTGGTCATGGGCACACCCTAACCACCGGGGAGGCACCGCGGAATCGAGCGACCGGGGGCCGGACGGCGGGGACCGGCCCGGCCCGGCGGACGGACGTCAGAGATCGAGCACCAGGCGTTCCCCCCGCGCCCGCGAGACGCAGATCAGCATCGAGTCGTCCCGCTCGGCGTCGGTCAGCAGCTCGTCGCGGTGATCGACCTCGCCGGAGAGCACCCGCTGCTGGCAGGTGCCGCAGAAGCCCTGCTCGCAGGAGTACGGGAGGTTCGGCAGGGCCTGCTCGCGAATGGCGCGCAGGGCGCTGCCGTCCGCCGGGACGGTGACCGTGCGGCCGGTGCGCCGCAGCTCCACCTCGAACTCCGCGTTCTCGCCCGGCGCCAACGCCGCGACGGGCGCGAACCGCTCGGTGTACAGGGTCAGCCCGCGCGCCCCCTGCGGCAGCAGCCCGGCCACGGCGTCCATCAGCGGATCGGGGCCGCAGCAGTAGACGGCGGCGTGCGGCGGGGCGTCGGCGAGCGCGCCCGCCAGGTCCGGCAGCCCGTCCTCGTCCGCGGCGACCACCGTCACCCGGTCCGACGCGGCGCCCGCCAGCTTCTCGATCTCCGTCAGGAACGGCATCGACGCGCGCGACCGCCCGCCGTACACCAGCCGCCAGGGCACGCCCTCGGACTCGGCCTGCCGCAGCATCGGCAGGATCGGCGTGATGCCGATGCCGCCCGCGATGAACAGGTAGGCGTGGCACTCCTCCAGCCGGAAGCGGTTGCGCGGCCCGCGCACCTCGACGGTCGTGCCCTCGTGCAACTGCTCGTGCACCTCGCGCGATCCGCCCCGGCCGTCCTCGATCAGCCGCGTCGCGATCGTGTACGAGCCGGTGTCGGCCGGGCTGCCGCACAGCGAGTACTGCCGTACGGCGCCGGAGGGCAGCACCACGTCGAGGTGGGCCCCGGGCTCCCAGCCCGGCAGGCCGTCACCCTCCAGGCGCAGCCGTACGACGCCCTCGGCCTCCTCGGCGCGCTCCACGACCAGCAGGTGCAGGGGACCTGAGCGGTTCCGTCCCTGGCCGGAGACGGGCTGTTCCAGCGCGGGCATCGGCCACAGCGGCGACCGGCCGATGCGCCGCCGCAGGGCCCGCTGGACGACCAGCGCGGCTCCGGCGGCGACCAGGACCGTACGTATCCGGGGGAGGGACGGCATCTCAGGCGGCTCCTGTCGGGTGCTGTGTCGGCTGCTGCGTCGCATGTGGTGCCGGATGCTGTGCCGGGCGGGCCTCGGCGGCGGTCGCGGCGGGGGAGCCGGCCAGGTAGGCGGCGGCCTGCTCCGTACTGCCGTACCGCGAGGGGTGATAGGTCCGGCTGAGGTACTGGGGGATGGAGCGGGCCATGGCGCCGGGGGCGGGCAGTACGCCCTGCCGCCCCGCGCGGAAGAACTCCCTGAAACTGGCCCTGCCGTCCGCGAGGGAAGGGTCGTTCGCCATGAAGAAGCGGGTGCCGCGCTGCCAGAGGAAGACCAGCGCGGAGAACGCGGTGGCCCAGGTCCGCACCCGGCGCCGGTATCCGCCGTCCACGTGCATGAACAGGTCGAAGGCGACCGAGCGGTGCTCGACCTCCTCGGCGCCGTGCCAGCGCAGCAGGTCCAGCATCGTCGGATCGGCGCCCCTGGCGTCCAGCGCCTCCGCGTTGAGCACCCAGTCCCCGAGGAACGCCGTGTAGTGCTCGATCGCGGCGATGATCGCGACGCGCTCCATCAGCCACCACTGGCTCGCCCGGCCCGGCGGCACGGTACGGTCGCCGAGCAGCTTCTCGAAGAGCCAGTCGACCTGCGCGGTGTACGGGGCCGGGTCCAGGCCCAGCCGCTTGAGGTGCGGCAGCACGTCGTCGTGCGCCTGGGAGTGCATCGCCTCCTGGCCGATGAACCCGATCACGTCCTCCCGCAGCCGCGCGTCCCGGATCTGCGGCAGCACCTGCTTGTAGACGTGCACGAACCAGCGTTCACCGGCGGGCAGCAGCAGGTGCAGCACGTTGATGGTGTGGGTGCTGTCCGGGTCGCCGGGGATCCAGTGCAGGGGGGTGTCCGCCCAGTCGAAGGCGACGTTGCGTGCTTTCAGCGGGGTGTGCTCGGAGGCGACCGGCCGGGGCCGCAACGAGGCCGTATTAGACATGGCGTCAATGTACTGGCGGGTACGGGATCGGCAACAGGCTTCGGGCCGGAAATTCCGCGGGGCCGCGCGCCCCGTCGGGCTACCGCAGCCCCCGCACCCGCTCCCCGCTCCGCAGCCGCCCCGACAGCTCGGCCCGGGCACCCGCCGCGGCCGGTACGGCCAGCTGCGGGCCCGTCGCGCGGCCGGTGATCCCGCCGCTCGCGCTGATCTCCGTGAGCTGTCCGCTGCCCGCGGCCACCAGCCACCACTGTCCGCCGGGCGCCTTCCACAACACCCCGGCCAGCGCCCACGGCTCGCGCGGGCCGCATCCCGGGCCGCCCTCGGAACGCGCCACCACCGTGCCCGGTGCGTGCCCCCGCTCGCCCGTAGGTGGCGTCTGGACCTGCGCGAAGGTGCGGCTGCCCGCGCCCCGCCAGGTCTCGGCGCGCGTGCACACCCACGTCGCGGTCCCGACCCCGGCGGGCAACTGCTGCTGCGCGAACGCCCAGGAGTTGACCGCACGGACGCCCCGGCCGCGCAGCCCGCCGAGGTGGCACGCCGTGCGCGCCCAGGCGGTACGCGCCTGCGGTCCGCCGTCCGGTCCGTCCGGGTCGCCGGGCCGGTCCGGTGCTCCGGACGTCAGCCGGGCCGGGAGCAGTTCGCCGAGGTCGGTGAAGAGGTGGCCGTCCATCCGCAGGGCCTGCCAGACGGTGCAGGTGGTGGCGCGCGCGGGGGACGGTACGGGGCCGGTCGTGCCGTCCTCGCCGATGGGCAGGGGCCGGGCCGCGCCGGTGGGCTCCAGCAGGTCGGTCAGCTCGGTGCGCCCGGTCCAGGGGGAGGTCAGGTAGCGGACGTTGCTGTCCGTACGGCTGAGCACCAGGGCGGTGGCGGAGGAGTCGTCCGCGCCGTCCGTACGGGCGAGATCCAGCACCGCGCTGCCCGTCCCCTCGGAGCCGTCGGCAGGTTCCGCATACCGCACCACGCGCAGTCCGTCGTACAGGAGCACCACCGCGGCACGGTCCGCCACACCCGCGTAGAGCAGCTGTGGCGGGCCGGCCGCAGGGCCCTTGGCGGTGCCCGGGGTGGCCGAGACCTGTACGTCCGGGCCGGGCCTGGCCCACACGGCCAGCGCGCGCCGCAGCAGCGCCCGGTCGTGCGTACGGTCTCCCCGGGCAGGCCATGCCGACAGGCCCCGCCGCGTCGCGTTCCGCCACGTACCGGCGGCGGCCCGCGTCACCTGGGCGGGGTCCAGGGCGGCCTGCGCTGCCGCGTTCTCGGCGTACGGGGGAGCCGCGGCGCCATCGGGGCCCCGCCCGTCACCCGGCACGGTCAGCAGCGCACCGCACACCAGCGCCGCCGCCCCCGCCAGCGCCGCGCGCGCGTGCCGGCGGCGCCGCAGGAGGTCGGTGGGCCGGGCCTGGAGGGAACAGGGGTCGAACTCGGCGGACTCCAGCAGTGCCCGGTCCCGGCCGCCCGCCGCCGGAGCCGCACCGGACGCCGCGGCGAGCGCGCCCTGCACGTCCTCGGCCCCGGCCGCCTCCAGGACCGCCCGCACGTCCGTGTCACCCAGGCCCTCCAGCGCGCGCAGCACATACGCCGCGCGGGCCGCCGCGGGCAGCGCCGACAGGGCGCGTTGCAGGGTGAGTTCGTCCATGCCGCCGGAACGGGGGAACAACCGCAGCCCCCAGACCTGCGGCAGTAGCGGCGGCATCGGGGGTACGGGCACCTCGCGGCGTACGAACGGCAGCCGCACCCGGGGGTGTTCGGCGGCCAGGGACGCGCGCAGCACCCGTAGTCGAACCAGCGCGTAACCGGGGTCGGTGACCGGCCGGCCGGGGCGGCGCTGGGACGGCAGAGCATGCGGCTGTGCGGGAACGCCCTTGCGCGGCAGCGCGCGCTGGACGACCGAATGCGCCGTCAGGACGCGCCGGTTGCGCCCCAGCGTGGGCGGCAGCACCAGGTAGGCCAGGCGCGTCAGCCGCGGGTAGTGCTCGACCAGGGCCGCCTCCGCCTGGTCGACACCGACGAAGGCGGCGGGAACGCCACCGGACCCGGGGCGCGGGCCGTCCGGACGGGGTGCTGTTGCCTGCTGCTGCTCCACGTTCGGTGAAACGAGTGAATGCTGGGATGGTCACCTGAATCACCACGCGCCCCGGTCAGTCACCACGCGCCCCGGGCGGCGGCACGCCCCGCCCGCGCCCGTGTACGGACTATCCCGGGCGGTGTGTGACGTCCAGGTCGAACTCCCCGTCCCGCGCGCCCAGGACGAACGCGCGCCACTCCGCCTCGGTGTACCGCAGCACCACGTCGGGCTCCTTGGAATTGCGCATGGCCACCGCGCCCTGTTCCAGGAAGGCGATCTCCACCGCCTCCTCGGACTCGCCGGGGGCGCGCTGCCAGGTGGCGTCGGAGATGTCGAGGGCGTAGAGCCACTCCTTGTCAGCTGCGGCACTCATACGGTGAACTCCTCGCTCGCGGTCCGTACGGGTCTGCGTACGGATCGTCAGCGTACGCGGTGGCCGGATGAGCTTCCAGCGATCCTCGGAGGTGTGCTACAGGAGCCCGCCAGGGCCGGCGGGTTCAGCCGCGGTCCAGATAGGCCAGCACCGCCAGGACCCGGCGGTTGTCGTCGTCGGACGGCGGCAGATCCAGCTTTCCGAAGATGTTGGAGGTGTGCTTGGCGACGGCACGTTCGGTGACGACCAGCTTGGCCGCGATGGCCGTGTTGGAGCGCCCCTCGGCCATCAGCTCCAGCACCTCGGTCTCGCGTGGCGTCAACCGGGCCATCGGTCGGTCCTGCGACCGCCGGGACAGCAGCTGGGAGATCACCTGCGGGTCCATGGCCGTGCCGCCGGCCGCCACCCGTCGTACCGAGTCGATGAACTGCTCGGCGTCGAAGACCCGGTCCTTGAGCAGGTAGCCGACGCCGCCCGTGCCGTCGGCCAGCAACTCGCGCGCGTACAGCTGCTCGACGTGCTGGGACAGGACGAGCACCGGCAGTCCGGGCCGGGCGCGACGGGCGGCCAGCGCGCACTGGAGGCCCTCGTCGGTGAAGGACGGCGGCAGCCGGACGTCGACGACCGCGACGTCCGGCTGCTCCTCGGCCAGCGCCCGCGTCAGGGCGGGACCGCTGTCGACCGCGGCGGCGATCTCGAAGTCGAATGCCTCCAGCATCCGTATCAGACCGTCTCTCAGCAGGAAGAGGTCTTCGGCGAGCACAACGCGCACGGAATCTCCAGCGTCACCAGGGTGGGACCGCCCGCCGGGCTGCTGACGGCCAGTATGCCGTCGAATGTACCGAGTCGGCGTTCGAGTCCGTGCAGGCCGGAGTGCGTACCGGCCTGGCCGGGCATCCCCGTGCCGGTCTGGCCGGGCCCGCCCGCGGGCGCCAGGACCACGCCGCCCCGGCCGTCGTCCCCCACGGTGATCCGCAGCCGCCCGTCGGCGTACTCCAGGTCCACCCACGCCCGCGCCGCGTCCGCGTGCTTGGCGGTGTTGGTGAGCAGCTCGCTCACCGAGAAGTACGCGGCCGACTCCACCGGCGCCTCCAGGCGGCCCGGGAGCCGTCCGGTCACCTCCACCGGCAGCGGCATCCGCAGGGCCAGGGCCCGTACGGCGTCGTCCAGCCCGCGTTCGGCCAGCACCGGCGGGTGGATGCCGCGGACCAGGTCGCGCAGTTCGGTCAGGGCCTGCGCCGAGGACGTACGGGCGCGGGCGACCAGCTCCTTGGCCTTGGCCGGGTCCCGCTCGATCAGCGCCTCGATGGTGCCCAGGTCCATGCCCATGGCGACCAGCCGGGCCTGCGCGCCGTCGTGCAGGTCGCGTTCGATCCGGCGCAGTTCGGCGGCCGAGGCGTCCACCGCGTCGTGCCGGGTCTCGGTCAGCCGCGCCACACGGGCCGCCAGCTCGGCCTTGGGCGGCGTGAGGAACACCGCGGCGAGGCGGAAGTGCAGGGCGAGCAGCTTCGGGTTGAAGCGGGACGCGGCGAGTGCCGCCGCGCCCAGCACCGGCATGAGGGCCACCTGCACCGGGTCCGAGGCGTACAGGAACCCGTACGTCTGGCCGCCGAGGTCCACCCCGCTCCAGACCAGCACCGGGATGACGAATCCCTCGATACCGAACGCGATCAGCAGGACCGGCAGCAGCGCCGTGAGGAACCCGGCCACCATGTCCACCAGCAGCCACAGCAGCTCCCGCCAGGTCGCCGGGTCGCTCAGCACGTGCTGGCAGCGCTGCGCCATACCCGGCAGGCCGGGCTGCGGGCCGGGCGACGGCCGGTAGTCGGCCGGTATGCGGATGCCCGTCCAGCTGTGCGCCCACGCCCGCCGGTGGTCGGCGAACCGGCGGGTCAGCCGTACCACCGGCGGGGTGGTCAGCCAGCCGGGGCCCACCATGAGCAGGGTGAGCGAGACGAGGGTGAGCGAGAAGAGCAGGACCGATCCCGCCAGCGAGACGGCGGCGAGCCCCACCCCCCGGGCGGCGGCAACCAGTGTTCGGCGGACCCTCATCCGTACGCTCCCTGCGCTTCACGTGCCCGGACGTCGGGCACGGGAACAGTCTGCCGGGTGGAGAAGACCAGGTCACTGGGCTCCGCCCCCACAGTGGGGTGTAGCCAGCCCCACCATGGTGGGCAGCCGCGGGCCGGTACCCGCGGCACCCAGCCGAACCCGGCGCCCCGGCCCTTCCCCTCCGCCTTCCCCCTTCTCCCGCATCCGCGACCCCTGCCGGCCTCACCACGTCTCGAATTCCCCGGACGGAGAGCCCCATGAGCGTCCCCGCGACCGTGTCCGCAGCCCCCCAGCCCGCCGTCACGCCGACCACCGCACCGGCCGCACCGCCGGCCGCGTACGCGACCTCGATCGCCGCCACCCCCGGCCTGATACGCGCCGCCCAGCGCCTGCGCCACCAGGTCTTCGGCGAGGAACTGGGCGCCACCCTGCACTCGCCCCTGGCGGGCCACGACATCGACCCCGTCGACGACCTCGCGGACCACCTGATCGTCACCGAGACCGCGACCGGCGACGTGGTCGGCACCTACCGGCTGGTGCCGCCCGGACGCGGCGACCGCCTCTACTCCGACGGCGAGTTCGACCTGTCGGCACTGGCCGCGCTGCGCCCCTCGCTCATCGAGGCCGGACGGTCCTGCGTCCACCCGGACCACCGCGGCGGCGCCGTCATCAACCTGATGTGGGCCGCGCTGGCCCGCTACACCCTGCTCTCCGGGCACCGCTACCTGGCGGGCTGCGCCTCCGTACCGCTGGGGGACGGGGGCGTGGCCGCGGCCGCCGCCTGGGAGCTGGGCCGCACCCGGTACGCCGCGCCGCCCGGACTGCGGGTCACCCCGCACCGGCCATGGCGCCCCGAAGGGCCGGGACCGGACGCCCGGCCGCACGTGTCACTCCTGCCGCCGCTGCTCCGCGGCTACCTGCGGGTCGGCGCGTGGGTGTGCGGGCCGCCCGCGTACGACCCGGAGTTCGGGGTGGCCGACTTCTTCGTGGTGCTGGACATGGAGCGGCTCGGCGACCGGTACCGCCGGTTCTTCCTGGGGGGCCTGCCGGACGGGCGGGACGCTTCGGAGCGGCGGGACACACCGTCCGGGAGCCGGGCGTGAGTACCTGGGACGTACGGTCCGAGTGCACCACGGGCTGCGCCGCCCACGCCGTGCCACGCGTCCCGTTCACGGAGGCCGCCCGTCGCTGCGCCGCCTTCGCGCACGCCGCGGGCCGGGCGCTGCGGGACGGCGAGCGGACGGCCGAACCGGCGAGGCTGCGGGCGCACGCGCGCGCGGTGCTCGGCGCGATCGGCGTGCGGATCGTCGTGGACGCGGCGACGGACACGGCGGGCCTCTCGGTCCCGGCCGTGTCCCCTTCCGGCACCCTCGTCGTCGCCAACCACATCTCCTGGCTGGACATCCCCGCCCTGCTCGCCGTCGAGCCGGTGACCCTGCTCGCCAAGCGGGAGATCGGCGACTGGCCGCTGGTCGGCACCCTCGCCCGCCGCGCCGGGACCCGCTTCATCGACCGGGACAGTCCGCGGCACCTGCCCGCCACCGTGGCCTCCTTGGCGGAACTGCTGCGCTCCGGACGGTCGGTGGCCGCGTTCCCGCAGGCCACCACCTGGTGCTCGGTGGCGTACGGCGCCTTCCGGCGGGCCACCTTCCAGGCGGCGCTGGACGCGGGCGCCCCCGTACGGCCGGTGACCATCGCCTACGAACAGCAGGGGCTGCCCAGCACGGTCGCGGGCTTCCTCGGCGACGAGGAATTCCTGTCCTCCGTGCGGCGGGTGGTCGGCGCGCGCGGCCTGACGGTCCGCGTCACCGTGCACCCGCCGCTGCTCCCGCACTCCGGCGCGCACGACCGGCGCGCACTGGCGGAACGCGCCCGCGCGGCCGTCAACGGCACCGTCAGAGGGCCGGCCCGGCAGCATGGAGACCGCGTGACCGCCGGTCAGGCGCTCGGTACGTACTTGTAGCCGACGCGCCGTACGGTCACGATCGACGAGCGCAGGCCCGCGCCCAACTTGCGGCGCAGCCGGGCGACATGGACGTCGACCGTACGGCCGTCCCCGACGTGCCCGTACCCCCACACCGTGGTCACCAGCTGGTCGCGGGTGTGCACCCGGTGCGGGTGCGCCACGAGGTGGGCGAGCAGCTCGAACTCCAGGTACGTCAGGTCCAGGGCCCGGCCGTGGACGTGCACGGTCCGCTGCTCGGGGTCGATACGGACGCTCGCGTCACCGGTCGTGGCCGGAGCGGGGTCCGGCTCCCCGGCGGACACGGGCGGTACGGCCGCGGCCGGCACCTGTTCCGCCGGGACGAGCACGAGGTAGCCGACCATCGCCGGCTGCCCCGGGAGCGCCGGAAGGCTGTGCTGAGGCGCGGGGAGCCAGGTCGCGCCGGAGGTGAGCAGCTCGGCGACCGGCGGCAGCTCGTCGGGTGCCACGGCGCGCAGGCGCTGTCGCTGCCTGCCGGGCACGGCGGGGACGGGGGAGGCGGTGGCCGTCGCGGCGGCGGCGGAAGTGGCAGGCAGGGTACGGACGTTCGTCATGATCGTCAGCTCTTTCGCGCAGAGGGGCGTCGGTGGACGTCGTGCGCGCGGGCAGGGCTGGAGACGCGCTGGAAGGCGTCTGGGAGGCGTGTGCGGGCCCGCGCTCAGTGCGCGCGGCAACACAGACGGTCGAAGTGATGTCCCTGCCGGGACGGCCAGAAGGGCTCAAGGTCGCTGCGACCCGTCGCGGTGTCGGTAAGGCTGGCCATGACCCCATTCAATCAGACAGCCGGTGATCTGTCCTTCACGCGGCCTGCGGACCGGCGCGAAACGGACGGCGCGGCGGGGCGGCCGTACGGCGGCGGGGCGGGGCGGCCGTACGACGGTTGCGCGGGGTGGCGCGGGACGGGAGGCGCAGGGGGACGGCCACGCGGTGGCGGATCTTGAACGCGGCGCCCGCTCCCATGCCCAGCAGCAGCGCCGCCAGGTGCCCCGCGTCCGTGAAGTCCCGCCGTCGGTCCAGGAGCGGACCGACGCCCAGTGCCAGCATCCCCGCCGTGGCCGCCGCCCGCGCGCCGCGGTGCGGTACGGAGACGGCGAGCGCGCCCACCGTGGCGTAGAAGCCGTAACTCGCGCCCACGTCCACCGCCCGCTCGGTGTCGGGCGTGACCGCCTTGTGGGACAGCGCGCGGGCCGCCCGCAGCCCGCCGTACACGAGCATGCTGGCGCCGATGTGCCCGGCGGCGAACATCGCGGCGGCGCGCCGGGTGCCCCACGCCGCCTCGGCCGTGCCGAGCGCCGCGAGCAGCGCGAGTCCGTACGGGACGGGCAGCGGACTCTCCACGAACACGGCGCTGGTCGCCAGCGTCCGCCAGCGGCCCGCCCGCAGGTTGTCGACGTTGGTGGAGTGCGCGCGCAGCAGCTCGGCGCGCTCCCGCGCGGGAAGCCGCGCGGTGGCGTACGCGCCGAGCTGGACAGCGCCGACGTACAGCGGGGTGAGCCAGGGAGCGTAGGCGGAGGGCGCTTTCATGCCCTCCATCATCCCTGGGCAGGGGCCGGACCGGCCGGACCGGCCCCGGGCCCCGGTTCAGGCGAGGCGGATCTCGACCGGGTCGGCCGATCCGCCCCGCACCGTGACCGCGGTCCCGGCGACCTGTGACGCGCCGCCCCGCTCCGACCGGCACTCGACGGTGTAGCCGCCGTCGGTGCCGGCGGAGAGGGTGAAGCGCCCCTCGTCGTCCGTGAGCGCGGCCACGTCCGGGAAGGACCCGGGGCCCGCGGCGAGGTACACCCGGGCGTCCGGGACGGGCCGGCCGTCCGCGTCCACCACGACTCCGGAGATCACCGCCATACCGGGACCTTTCATTTCCTACTGCCGGTCGGTCAGGCCTGCCGAGCGGCCTGTCACGCCTTCCACGCCACGTAGTTGTTGTACACCGGCGTGGTGATCCGCGTACCCGAGTTGGTGACCGCGCCGCCGTACGCGTGGATCGCGATGCCGTACCGGCCGCCGTTGTAGAAGTGGTAGACGGAGCTGCCGCTCTGGCCGCCCGCCGTGTCGATGTCGTAGTACACCTTGCGCGGACCGACGGAGGCGACGCCGCGCGCGTCGTACCACTGCGTACCGGCCGGCTTGTCGCCCGGGTACCCGGAGATGTTGCCGACGGTCTTGAGCAGGTCCGCGTCGGACCACACGCCGAAGCCGAACCAGCCGGTGGTGTTGCCGAGGTTGCTGGGCAGGATGATGGCGCCGTAGTCGTAGTTCTCGTCGCCGTTGTTGGCCCAGCCGTTGACCGTACGGAAGCTGGTGCTGGTCACGACGCCGTACGGAAGGGTGTTGCCGTTGCGGCCCGGCATCACGTTGATGCTCTTGACCCAGCCGTCGCGCCCGGCGACGCCGCTGTTCTTGATGTAGACGACGTGCCCCGCGGTGGCCAGCGTGTGCGGGCCGATGAACCAGCCCGTGCCGATCCAGCGGGAGTTGTCCGCCGCGGTGATCAGCAGCGAGCAGTGCACCCGCCACGGGTACACGGACGTGTCGGTGATCTGCACCCGGTCGTCCGGGCCGTGCACGGTCTCGGCCGCGACCGGGGGCGGGCCGAAGGACGCCTCGCCGATGTCCGGCAGCACCGCGGTCGGCGGCTGCCAGAGCTGCTCGGGCGTGCCCTCGGGACGGTTGTAGCCCCGTACGTTCTCCAGGCCGTCGGCAGTCGCCCTGGCCGCGTCGCCCTGCGGCCCCTCGGACGGCTGCTGTACGGCCAGTTCTTCGGCGGTGAAGACGACTTGCTGCTCCTCCGGCTCGTTCGAGACGGCGGTGTGGAACTCGATCGGCATTGCGGGTCACCGGGCCTCTCGGGTCTCGCGGTGCACTGTGGGGGTTCTCCTCGATGGAGTCCTCTCCTTGTACTGCGGTCCCGGGAGCCGGACAACGAAAGATGCGGCGAATTCTTGCGGATGGCCCTCTGCTACGTCATCCGTCCCGAAGTGCCCCGCCATCGGCACGAGATTCCCACCGAAAACGGGACGCCCCGGCCACGGAGAACTTCCGCACGGAGAACGGGCACGGCCGGGCCTTGCGGGCCGGTGCGCGGCGCGCCACGACGCGCGCAACGTGCGCGCGCGGGATGCGGGATGCGGGGGTGCACGGATGCGGGAGTGCCGGAGGCGTCGGCCGGGGCGGGGATGGGCGTGCGGGGCGGCCCGGCGTACAGAGGTGTCCTTGCGCGGCGGGGCACACTGGCGGGCATGACGACGACCTTGCGCATCGGACTCCTCGGCACCGGCCCCTGGGCACAGCGCGTCCACGCCCCCGCCCTCGCCGCGCACCCCGGCGTCTCCTTCACGGGCGTCTGGGGACGCCGCCCGGAAGCCGCCGCCGAACTGGCCGCGAGCCACGGCGCCCGCCCGTACGCGACCCCCGAGGACCTGTTCGCCGACACCGACGCGGTCGCCGTCGCGCTGCCGCCGTCCGTCCAGGCGGACCTCGCCGTACGGGCCGCCGACGCCGGCCGGCACCTGCTCCTGGACAAGCCCGTCGCCACCACCGTCGCCGAAGCGCGTGCGGTGGCCGACGCCGCCGACCGGGCGGGCGTCGCCTCCGTCGTGTTCTTCACCGCGCGCTTCGGCGTCGCGGAGGGGGAGTGGACCGACCAGGCCGCCGCGGCCGGTGGCTGGTTCACCGCGCACGCCGACTGGCTCGGCTCGGTCTTCGCGGCCGACAGCGACAGCCCGTACGTGGACTCCCCCTGGCGCCGTGAGAAGGGCGCCCTGTGGGACGTCGGCCCGCACGCGCTCTCCCTCCTGCTGCCCGTCCTCGGGGACGCGGAGCACGTCACGGCCACCCGGGGGCCCGGCGACACCGTGCTGCTCACGCTGCGGCACACGGGCGGCGCGGCGAGCTCGGCGACCCTCAGCCTGACCGCCCCGCGCGCGGCCTCCGGAGTCTCCGTCACGCTCTACGGCACCTCGGGCACCACCGCGCTCCCGAGCCGCCAGGACGGCCCGGACGTGGCGTACGGGCGCGCCGTGGACGCGCTGCTCACCGCCGTACGCACCGGTGAACGGCACCCCTGCGACGTACGGTTCGGACTGCGGGTGACGGAGGTGCTGGCGGCGGCGGAGGCGTCGTTGGGGGCGGGGCCGGGCGCCTGAGTGACGGGTGAGGCCCGGGCGCCCCTCACTTGATCAGCGCGTTCGCCACCGCGATCAGCAGCCCGAGCGCGGCGTCGGCCATCCCGATGAGCGCGGCCCCGCGCCTGCGGTACCCCATCCGCAGCGCGGCGGCCGTGCCCCAGCCGAACAGCAGCGTGGCGTTGAGCGCGAGCCCGGCCGCCGTGGTGGGCCCTTCGGGCCAGCCCCAGCCCCCGGCGGCCAGCAGCAGCACCACGGTGGGGAGCGAGGCGACCACGAGCGGCCACTCGTCGATCAGCCGGTGCCCCAGCGCGTACCAGCGGTGGCCCGCTCTGTTGCCGCGGTGGGTGGACATGTGGTGGGCGTAGCCGTGCGCGAGCGCCGCGGTGGCGGCCGTGACCAATACCCACAGCGCGTCGTAAACGGGCGTGAACGGCGTTCCCTCGCTCTGCAGGGCGGCCAGCAGCGCACTGGCGAGCACCGTTCCGTACACGCCTCCGAACAGCATGTTGGAACGCACGAAAGGCTCTCTTCCAGGTGATACCGCGATACCGCAATGCCGCGGTGCGGAAATGGAGTGACGAGCCGTCCAGGCTAATCGGCGGGCCCGTTCCTTTCCTCACCGTAACGGGGGAGAAAGAAATGGCCGAAGGTATGACAACGCGTGGCGACGAGATTTCCGTACCGCTGCCGGGCGCTCCGCGCGCACGGAGCGTCTCCGCCCCCGGCCCGCTCGCCCTCTCATGCCTCCCCGGGTATCGCCACATGCCGGAATTGGTCTTGGAAGGCATGAGGGATCCCGCCTAACGTCGTGCTCGCGCCCTTCGCGCTCCCCGTCCGTACGCATTCCCCTTGCCCCTTCCCCTTCCCCTTCCTCATCCCCATCCGCACGCACTCCGCGCCGCCCACGCGCCGCGCGCCGGTGCGCTGTACGACAAGGAGGCGCAGCTCATGACAGCGTTCACGAGTTACGTCGAAAACATCCTGCGAGAACTGGCGGACCACCCGGAACGCCGGGTGCTGACCACTTCCGACGGGCGGAACATCACCGCCGCCGCATTTCACGACAGCGTGCACCGTACGGCGGCGGAACTGGCCGACCGCGGCATCGGGCGCGGCCATACCGTCTCGATGCTGTCCGGCAACCGGCCGGAAGCGCTGTCCGCCCGGTACGCGGTCAATCTGCTGGGCGCCAGGATCGTCCTGCTGTACGAGGGGCAGGCACCGGAAACCCAGGCGCGCGTCGTGGAGAGCGCGGAGACCGTCCTGCTTCTCGTGGGTCCGGAATCGGCCAAGCCCGCCGCGGAACTGCTCTCCCATCTGGACGGCGCCGCGCCGGACGTCCTGCTGCTCGCCCCCGGCGACCCCGGCGCCCCCTGCGGACTGGACGCCGAGGACCTGACCGCCGCGGCAGCCGCCCGCCCGTCGGGCCGTACGGTCGAGAGCGCGGCCCGTCCCGACGACGACTGGTGCATCCGCTACACGGGCGGCACGACCGGTGTCCCCAAGGGCATCCAGATGGCGCACCGCCCGTACGCGCAAGCGGTCGCGTACTCCTTCACCTCCGCAGGCGACCCGCCCCGCCTGCTCGCCTGCACCTCGCTCGCCCATCTGGCCGGACAGCTGGCCGACATGACGCTGGCCGCCGGGGGCAGCGTCGTCCTCCAGGACGGCTTCGACGCCGGCGCGGTGCTCGCCGCGGTCGCCCGCGAACGCATCACCCACATGTGGCTGCTGCCGCCCCTCCTCTACCACCTGCTCGACCACCCCGATCTGGCCACCACCGACCTCAGCAGCCTCACCCGCATCACCTACGGCGGCTGCCCGGCCTCTCCCGCCCGGCTGCGGCAGGGCCTCGACCTCCTCGGCCCGGTCCTCTACGGCTGGTACGGCCAGTCCGAGGCCCTGCTGCTCACCGAGATGAGCCCCGACGAGCACGGCAGGACCGGGCAGGGCGGCCAGATCACCGTCGGCCGGCCCGTACCCGGCGTGACCGTCGAGATCCGCGACGAGGACGGCCACCGCCTCCCGCCGGACACCAGCGGCGAGGTGTACGTCCGCTCCGAGGGCATGATGACCGGCTACTGGAAGAAGCCCGAACTGACCGCGCAGGTCATCCGCGACGGCTGGGTACGCACCGGCGATGTCGGCTACCTGGACGAGGCGGGCTACCTCTACCTGATGGACCGGGTCAAGGACATGGTCATCGTGGTGGGCGGGCACGTCTACCCGGGAGAGCTGGAGGACCTGCTGCACACCCACCCGGACGTTGCGCACTGCGCGGTCTTCGGCGTCCGCACCGCCGACGAGGAGGAGAAGGTGCACGTCGCCGTCGTCCCCGCACCGGGGCGCACGGTCGACCCCGCCGCGATCACCGCGTTCGTGGTGGCGCACAAGGGCGCGATGTACGCGCCGAGCGGTGTGCACCAGGTGGACACGATTCCGCTCACGTCCGTGGGCAAGCCGGACAAGAAGCGGCTGAAGGCAGAGCTGGTGGAGGGGTAGCGGGCCCGAAGGCGGGGTGGGGCGGGGCGGGCGTGGCCGGGGCAGCCGCTGTCGTGCGCGGGGTCCGCGTGGCAGGGCCGCCCCCGTACGGAAGCCGCCGTCAGCGGCTCGCCCCGTCCGTCATCGATTCCTCACACCATGCGAGACACGACGTCATGAACAGCACGCATCATGGTCAGCTCCTGTCCCCGCCGTACGCTTTCGACGAGCGTCCGCCCGGCCACCGCTTCGGAGAACCCGCCCCATGACCCGTGTGCTGCTCATCGAGGACGACCCCGCCGTACGCAAGGGCGTCCATCTCGCGCTGCGCCGCCGCGGGCACGAGGTCGAGACGGCGGCCAGCGGCGAGACCGGACTCCTCGCGCTGGACCGCTTCCGGCCGGAGCTGGTGCTGCTGGACCTGATGCTGCCCGGCATGAGCGGCCTGGAGGTGTGCCGCCGCATCCGCGAGACGCAGCAGATCCCGATCATCATCCTGTCGGCGCGCGGCGACGACATCGACATGGTGGTGGGGCTGGAGGCCGGCGCGGACGACTACGTGGTCAAGCCCGCCGGCGGCGAGGTGCTCCAGGCGCGGATGCGGGCGGTGCTGCGGCGGGTGGCGGGGGAGCGGCGCGGAGACGGGACGCGGCAGGCGGATCCCGCGGCCGCCGCTTCGTCGTCCCGCGCCTCCTGCACGGCGTACGGCGCGCTGACCATCGACCGCGCCGCCCTCCTGGTCGCCAAGAACGGCCACGAACTCGTCCTCGCCCCCTCCGAACTGAAGCTGCTGCTCTTCCTGTCCGACGCGCCCGGCCAGGTCTTCAGCCGCCAGCAGCTCCTCGAACAGGTCTGGGAGCACAGCTTCTACGGGGACGTGCGGCTGGTGGACGCGTGCGTGATGCGGCTGCGCGCCAAGATCGAGGACGATTCGCGCGTGCCCACGTACGTCCAGACGGTCCGGGGGTTCGGCTACCGCTTCGGACCGCTGTGAGCACCGGGGCGTCCCGCGGGAGCGCGTCGGCGCGGGGCGGGAGCGCGTCGGCGCAGGGTGGGGCCGCGTCGGCGCGGCGCCGGGGTCGGCTGAGCGCCGTGTACACCCGGTGGCGCGGGCTGCGCACCCGCCTCATCGTCGGCTTCCTCGTCGTCTCCGCGCTCAGCGCGCTGATCACCGCGGCGCTCACCTTCCGGCAGGCCCGTACGGCGATACTGGCCCGCACGCAGAACACCGCCGTGCACGACCTGCGCGCCCAGCTGCAGTCCCTCGGCCCCGACCTGCCGTTCCCGCCGCAACGCGAGGACCTGCAGAACCTCGTCGTCCAGCTCGACCGGGCCGGCGGGTCCCGGAACTGGCGCACGTACGCGCAGTACGAGGACGCGCCGGTGGTGCCGGGGCCGTGGGGCGCGGGTCCCGGTGGGGCGGCGATGGAGGGGGGCGGGGCGGCCGCGGGGGCGGTTCGGGCGGGCGGCGGGACGGCTGTGGGCGGGACCCGGGCGGTCGGCGGAGCGGCTGCGGGCGGGACCCCGGCGGGCGGCGGAGCGGCTGCGGGTGGGGTCCGGGCGGCCGGCAGCGCGGTCACCGACGGTCTGCGCGCCGCCGTGCGCGAGCACCACGCGCCCATCTTCCAGCGCGTCGACCGGGGTGGGCAGCCGTGGCTCGCGATCGGGATGCCGGTGGATTTCACGGCCCCGGACGCCCAAGGACACGCATCCGGAACAACCAGCACCCCCGGCGCACCCTCCTCCTCTTCCCCCTCCACCCCACCCGGCGCCACCAAGCCCTCCGGCCTCGTCGTCTACGCCGAATTCGCCCTCGACGACGAACAGGCCGACATCTCCGCCCTGGTCACCGCCGCCCAGGCCGGCGCGCTGCCCGCGCTCGCGCTGGCCGTCGTGCCCGCGCTGTTCGCCGCCCGCCGCGTACTGCTGCCGGTACGCCGTCTGCGCGAAGCCGCCGAACGCATCACCTCCGGCGAACTGGACACCCGCTCCCCGGTGACCGGCCGCGACGAACTCGCCGACCTCACCGTCACGTTCAACGAGATGGCCCGCGCCCTGGAGAAGGACGACGCCGAACTGCGCCGCATGGAGGCCAACGCGCGGCGCTTCGCCGCCGACGTCTCCCACGAACTGCGCACCCCGCTGGCCGCCATGTCCGCCGTCACCGAGGTCCTGGACGAGGACGCCGCCCGGCTGGACCCGGACACCGCCGACGCCGTACGCCTGATCAGCGACGAGACCAGCAAGCTCGCCCGCATGGTGGAAGACCTGATCGAGGTCTCGCGCTTCGACGCGGGCGCCGCCGACCTGCTCCTGGACGAGATCGACGTCGCCGTCGCCCTGCGCAAGACGCTCCAGTTGCGCGGCTGGCAGGACCAGGTCGAGACCGGCCTCCCGGAGGACCTGCGGGTCCGCCTCGACCCACGCCGTATCGACGTGGTCGTGGCCAACCTGGTCGGCAACGCGCTGCGGCACGGCGGCGCCCCCGTACGGCTGACGGCGTCCACGACGTCGGGACGGCTCCGTATCGACGTGGCTGACCAGGGCCCCGGCATCGACCCGGAGGTCCTTCCGCACGTCTTCGACCGCTTCTTCAAGGCCGACGCCGCCCGCGCCCGCTCCGGCGGCAGCGGTCTGGGCCTGGCCATCGCGATGGAGAACGTACGGCTGCACGGGGGCACGCTGCGCGTGGCCAACGGGCCGGGCGGGGGAGCGGTGTTCACGGTGGAGCTGCCGTGTAGGTTCCCCCGTTCCGTGTCCAATTGGTCACGAGTGACCAGCGGTTATGCGTGAGCGGGGAGCGGGCGAGAGCCGAGGTTTTCCGTCTCTGGTGTCCAATGGGGGCCGTGCGTGCGTCGGGGAT
>NZ_JAFIQY010000028.1 GCF_022271435.1 Streptomyces monomycini
CTGCACTGGTTCAGCCGCCTGCGCATCCGCTGGGAAACCCGCGACGACATCCACGAAGCATTCCTGAAACTCGCCTGCTCACTCATCTGCTGGCGACGCCTGCGTCCCACATTGCGTTAGGAGCTCTTAGGCAGTTTTGTTTGGATCGGTTGGTCGTTGGTCCAGGTATGCCGTTAATCGACGTGCAGTGGGCACGGATCGAGCCGTTGCTGCCGGACCGGGCGCCGGGGCGGGGTGGTCGCTGGCGCGATCACCGAGTGGTGATCGACGCGATTGCCTTGAAGTTCCAGACCGGCACGCAGTGGGTGCACCTGCCGGAGAAGTACGGCAACTGGAGAGGTGTCTGCAACCGGTTGCGGATGTGGGCCGTGGACGGCACGTGGGAGCGGGTGTTTACCGCGTTGATGGCCCAGGCCGACGCCGACGAGGGCCTGACCTGGGCCGTCTCGGTGGATTCCACGGTCGTTCGGGCTCCTCAGCACGCGGTGGGGGCCCGCAAAAAGGGGCTCCGGCCGGTGAGCCGGCCGGCCACGCCATCGGCCGGTCCCGCGGCGGACTGACCACGAAGATCACCTCGTCGCCGACGGCCGCTGCCGTCCCTCGCCTTCGTCCTCACCGCCGGGCAGGCCGGGGACGCACCCGCCTTCGCGGCGGTCATGGCCCGCTTGAGCGTTCCCCGGCGGCGTGGCCGCCCGCGTACGAGGCCGGACGTGGTGCTGGCGGACAAGGCGTATTCCTCCGTGCGATCCGTGACCACCTGCGCAAACGCGGCATCCGGGCGGTGGTCCCGGTCCCGGCCGGCCAGCGTGGCCACCGGCTGCGGCGGGGCAGCCGGGGCGGCAGGCCACCAGCCTTCGACCGCGAGGCATACCAACAGCGCAACACCGTCGAGCGGTGCATCAACCGTTTGAAGCAGTGGCGCGGGATCGCCACCCGCTACGAGAAGACCGCCACGATCTGCCTGGCCGGACTGCACATCGCTGGCATCTTCCTCTGGTCCGCTCGCTGATCCAAACGAGAGCCCCTAGGCGGAGGCCCCGGGCCTGGTGTGCCGGCGCTCCGCCGAGGTGTACGAAATCGCCTCGGCGGAGCTTCGCGCCGGCCGGCCCGCATCGCCCGCTACCGGCACCTCAAGCGGCGACCGGCCCGCCCCGTTCCTCGCCTTCACCGGGCCGGACGACCACGTAGCCCTGGCCCGTGGCGGCCTGGTACTCCGTGTCTCCACCGGCGAAGTGCACGGTGACCGGGGTGAGCATGTGGTAGCAGAGCACCGAGGTCGAGACGCCGAAGACGCCGGGGGAGTCCACGAACAGCGGTGCCTCGGCCATGACGTACTTCATGCCTGCCTCAAGGTGCGCGTCGGAGATCCCCTCGCCGTCCGGGCGGTTCGTGACGACGGCGCGCACCATGTCCCGGCAGGCCGCGGCGAAGGGCTCGTCGTACTGGACGGCCTGGTCCACGCGGGCGCGTACGGCCTGGTACTCGGGGGTGTCCTGGATCTCGGAGAGGGGCCGGACGCGGAAGCGGGCGACTTCGGGGCCCAGGCTCTCCGTCGCCCGATGGATGCGGCGGCGTACGTCCTTGAGCGTGCGCTTCACCGACTTGGCGGCCTCGCGGGGGTCACGGCCGTCCGCGATCTGCATGTCGTCGATGTGGGTATCGACATAGACGACGTCCGTCATCTTGAAATGGTGCGCGGCCCACTGCAGCAGAGCCGTGAGCCGGCGCTGACTGAAGTAGCTGTTGCCTGCGCTTATCCCGATGAGGGCGTGCTCACCCATCTTCCATAATCGCCCGGACTTCTCACCGAGGGCTTCTGACTGCATGCCGTGGGAGTCGCCGAGGGGGACGGTATTCAGCATGTCGGGGGAATCTCTCATTCCACTTCTGTTCACGCGGATTTCATATTCTTCAGGGCGTCGACCAGGCGCATGCATACGTCGTCAAGGATTCCGGGAAGCAGCTCATCGCCTCCCATCGGACTGAACATCTGGTCGTCCAGGCGGCGGCGAACGGCGCTGAGTTCCGGGGTGCTCACGCCGTTCTGGTCCAGGGTCTCCAGCGCCCGCCGAGCGCCGTCGAGGCAGCGGTACACGCCGTACTCGGGCGGCTCTGCGAGAAGCCCCCGTGCGCTGCTGAGCAGATACGCGGCGAGGAGGGCGACGTCCTCGTGCAGCCGGTCCGGCGCGGCGGACGGCCGGTTCGGCACCTCAGACGGCCGGGGTCGTGGCGGAGTGGTTTCCCCAGACTTCATGGCTGACGACCTCCTTCTTGTCGCGGCGTTCGGAGGGGGTGGGCGGGCTCGCGGGCCGGCCGATCGGCACGATCAGCACCGGCTCGATGTGCTCGGGAAGGCCGAGCAGCGCGCCGACCGCGTCCTTGCGGAAGCTGTGCACGGGGCATCCGCCCAGGCCGACGGCGTGCGCGGCGAGGAGCAGGTTCTCCACCGCCATGGCCACACAGAGCTTGCTGGTGGCGTGGATGTTCTCCGCGGCCGCCGGAGAGTGATGCTTCGTCAGGCTCTGGTCGACGCAGGCGAGGACGCAGAACGCGGGGGTCCCGATGATGCCGGGGGAGAAGGCCCGCAGGCGCCGCACGGACGCCGGATCACGTACGACGACGAAGGACCAGGCCTGCTTGTTGGAGGCGGAGGGGGCCGCGAGCATGGCGTCGAGCAGCTGGTCGATCACGGAGGCGTCGACCGGCTCGGGTGCGTAGTTGCGGACGACGCTGCGGGTGCGGAGGACGTGCAGCGCGTCCGGTAACTCGCCGGGTGGTGAATCCTTCTGGGGGTTCTTCGACATGCGTTTCCTTTCAGGTAGGGCCTTCGGGATTCTCCGGGCGAGGGATTCTGCCCGTGGTGCCCAATTCTTGTCGTGTGCCGTCCAGGAGTACTCAAGCGAGACGCGAGGCGCATCAGGTATGGGTACCTGATCCGGCGTCCCAGGGCCTTGAGCTATTCGATCTCTGGAGGATTGTTAGCACATCAACAATCGTTCACGCAAGGGCAGGTGGGGGAGGTAACAGTCTTCCCTTGTGAGGTGTTCAGAAAGGCCCTTCATGCGTTCCGCCCGGCCACAACTGCCGTAGGGGTACGATTGGTTGGGCGACCGTCGGCAAAGATTCGGACCGGCGTCGCGTGGGTGTCGACTTCTGGTTCGACCCCGTGTGCCCGTACGCCTAGATCACCTCGTGCTGACTGCGCGAGGTGGAGCGGGTGCGCGACATCGCCGTGCGGTGGCGGGTGATGAGCCTCGCCGTGCTCAACGAAGGCCTCGCCGTCGACCCTGAGGACCCCGAGGGGCTGTACGGGGAGTACATGAAGGCGCACGGCCGGGTGTGCGCGGCGGTCCGCGAGCGCCACGGGAACGAGGCGCTCGGCCGGTACTTCGACGCCCTCGGGCAGCGGCTCCACGAACAGCAGGACTGGCCCGGCATGGCGGCCGCGCTCGCCGCCGCGGGACTCCCGGCGGACCTCGCGTCCGTGGCGATGACCGGGGAGTACGACGCCGTGGTGCGGGCCTCGCATCAGGCGGGCATCGCCCTGGTCGGTACCGACGTCGGCACGCCGGTGCTCTCCGTCGACGGGGTGGGAGCGGTCTTCGGCCCCGTCGTGTCCCCCGCCCCCAGGGGCGAGGCGGCCGGGCGGCTGTGGGACGGCGTGGTGCTGATGGCCGGAGCGGAGAGCTTCTGCGAGTTCAGGCGCCTGTATAGGGAGTTGGACGTCGGCTGACAGCGTGACACGCCACCGCGCACCGCCCTCGCCTGGATGCTTACGTTCTGGTGCGTAGCTGACGTCATCGTGTGCGTCGTCGACTACGACGCCGCGCAGCGGCGGTCACGAGGGTGACGTGGTGGTGTCACCCTGGCCAGGAACGCCCTTCGAAGTGGTCCACGCCCAGGCCGCGTTTGAGTTCGCGGTAGTCGTGTTCGATGCGCCAGCGGACCTTGGCCAGACGGACCAGGTCGGCGACCGGGATGTCGGCCGGCAGATTGGACAGCCAGAATCCGGTCGGTGCGTCGGCGTCGGCGGGCCATTCCGTCAGCAGTCAGCAGTCAGCAGTCAGCAGTCAGCAGTCGGGCAGGATCCCGTCCCACCAGCCTTGTCCGGCCGAGGCCGAGGCCGCGGCCTTGACCGGACGCTCGACGGCTTTGCCGGCCGGGCGGACACGCACGGCGGCGAAGCGGGAACGCAACTCTCCTCGGGAGCCGCCTCGCCAGGTGAGAGGGGCGAATGCTTCCTGCCCGGGGCTGACGGCCAGGGCAGCCACCGATGGTGCGGCCTGCCGGTATCGCGGCTGGGGCCAGCATCCGACAGGACCGTTGCGCGTCGGGGCGACAGGCTCTGCCTCGAAGGGGTGGACGCTCGTATCCGAGCGGATGGCCAGGACGTAGGCCAGCCCACGCTCGGACAGCGCCGTCCGCAGGTGGGCGTGGGTGCCGTAGGCGGCGTCGGCCACCACGACCGGGGGTCTGATGCCCCAGTCGGCCGGTGTGTCGAGCATGTCCAGAGCCAGCCGCCACTTCTCGCGGGGCGTGACCTCGGGCGGGACGCGGGTGATGGCCCGGCGGCCGGTGTCCGACGCCCACTCCTCGGGCAGGAACAGCCGCCACTGCAGCGGGCGGGAAGCCGTGTCGGTCGCGGCATGGACGCTGACCGCGACCTGGCAGTTCGCCCGTTTGCCCAACGCTCCGCAGTACTGCGGAGCCACGGCGACCGACATCTGTCCGTCTTCGGGTACCGACACGTTGTCGATCACCCAGGCCGTCGGGTGGATGAGCGGCAGCGTCCGCTCGACGATCCGCCGCTGCACCGGCACCGGATCCCACGTCGACTGGTTCACGAACTGCTGCACGTTCTGCTCGTTGTCGTCCGGCAGGCGCGCGGCCATCGCCTGGATCGATGTGCGGCGGCCGTCCAGCATGAGTCCAGTCCCCGCAGGTAGCAGTCGCCTTTTGCGCGGCACAGACGCGAACACATCAGCCACTTACAACGCCAACGTGGTCCGGACACGGCCCACTTCAGGTGCATCCGCACACCCAACATGCTCGTGATCAGCGCTGATAGGAAGACCTAACGGAGTCCTATTAGACGGACTGCAGAACATTCGTGTTCAACCGCGCAGCGTCGCCGTAGTAGATCCACACCCGCCACGCCGTGTCGGCTGTCGTCCGCACTTTAACTAGGGCGTCGGCGCCCGAACTTCGTGCTTACTTCCTGCGTCGCGGGTAGGTCACCGGCTGACCCATTCGCCCACGGCAGACGAGGAGGGCCCCGCAAAGAGCTGGAAACCTTCCCGGGGGTCATGTCAACGTACGACCCCCCTGGCTGAATAGGGCTCGTCAGTGCTCTCCGGGCGACATGTGAGGAGTTCATTCTGTGGGATCACACCCTCCGGGCTTTGCGAATAACTGCCCACGACTTCCTCCTCTGGAGGCAGACAACGTGTGATCCGCGAAATGAGGGTCAGGCGATTTTGGATCAGGGGCGCCCCAGTGAAGGAGCGCAACATAGCCGAGAATCGCCGGTTAGCCAAACCGGCGATCGTCGCGACCATAGAGGAGTTCGCGACGGCTGCACTATTCGGTGATGCCCTTGCGGACGCAGTGGAGGATGTCGCAAGGGAGATGAGGACGCAATGAGCCTGCTCATGCTCCATCGAACCCGCAGCCCTGCTGCAGTCCTGACGCTGTCCATCGTCTGGCGCCTCAGCCCACCTGCACATGAGGAATCATCCATGCCCACACATTCGCTGCCTGCTCTTCCTGCCACCCGTGCCGCACAAGCGGCGTTCATGAACGTCAAAGACGCCGCCGAATACCTAGGTCTCTCACCTCACACGCTCTACGTCTGGCGTCATCGACGGCAGGGGCCGCCGAGCTTCCGGATGGGCCCCCGTGGCCGAGTCATATATTGCGTGGAGTCTGTTGATGCCTGGGTGCACGAACAGGAACAGGCGGACTCGCGAACCGCTACTGTACTGAGTCCTTAGGTGACCGGTCTGCAGTTTCAGTCCGGCCCAGTACCCAGTTCTTGATCCGTTGCTCATCCGGCGGCACTGCACCCATCCCCTACGGAAAGGCGTCATACGTGTCTGGCTACATAGAAGACCGTTGGCTGAAGAAGCGTCCCAATCCGGAGACCGGCAAGCGTGAGCGCACAGCGTTGTACGGTAAGTGCACGCGCTACCGCGTCAAAGGCATACCCGGCGTCAGGAGCCGCTCATTTGACGCGCTTCAGGACGCTAAGACCTGGCTCGCTCAATCCCAGGCGGAGGCCGGGCGTGGCGAGTTTATTGACCCGCGAGGGTGCGCAGGTCCTGCGCACCTGGATGAAGCGGCTTGAGCAGGCTCTCGGTCCGACCTCGATCCGGCTGGTCTGGGCGACCCTTTCCGGTGTTCTTCAGAACGCCGTCGAGGACCGCCGCCTCACACGCAACCCATGTCGTGTCGGCACGGTCGGCCCGCCGACGGCCACACCGGGCAGGGTCGAGGCATGGCCGCCTGAGCGTGTGCCGGCCGTTCGCGCGACGATGCCCGACCGCTACCCCGGCTGCTCGTCGTGCTCGGAGCGGGGCTCGGGCTGCGCCAGGGGGAGCCTTCGGGCTGAGCTTGGAGGACATCGACTTCGCCAAAGAGGTCGTCCACGTCCGGCGCCAGGTCAAGCGTGTGGGCTCCAGCCTGTGCTTCGCACTCCCCAAGGGCCGCAAGGTCCGGGACGTTCCGTTGCCGTCAAGCGTGGCTCGGGACATTCAGTGGCACCTGGTACCTTTCGTGCCGCTGCCGGTGCCGCTGCCGGTGCCGCTGCCATGGGCCGACCCGCGTCCGCCCGAGACGCCGGTGGAGGTGAAGCATCGGAGGCCGAGGGCGTTCGACCTCTTGGTAACCGGGCGCAGGCGCGGCGCCATCGACCGCAAGAGCTTCAACATCTACGTGTAGAAGCCGGCCTTGGCCAGAGCAGGTGTCATCGCTCCGTTGCAAGAGGGCCGCCCAGGGCGTTCTCGTGTGTGGGAGCCGTCCAGGGAGCACGGCTTTCATGCCTTGCGCCACTTCTATGCTTCCGAGGAACTGGAGGCTGGTGAGTCCGTCGTCTCCCTGGCGCGGTGGCTGGGGGACTCGGACCCGGGCTTTACGCTGCGGACGTACTCCCACTTCCTGCCCCGCGCCAGCGCACGGGGCACAGCAGCCATCGACGCGGTCTTCGCATAGGCCGGATTGGGGCACCGAGACCGGCCTTGGCCCAGGGGAGAGTCGGTCTCGGCAGGTGCGCAAAGTCCCAGAGAAGCCCCACAGCGCTGCCGACCTTCAGGCCGCCCGGCGTTTTCGCAGGCCAGAGAACTTGCGGCGTTCCTCCTCGTCGGTGCCGCCCCAGATGCCGTAGTTCTGGCCCGTCTGGAGGGCCCATTCCAGGCAGGCGCCGGCCACCGGGCACCGGCGGCACACTGCCTTGGCGTCCGCCTGCTGCTGGGCGGCGGGGCCCGTCACTCCTACGGGGAAGAAGAGTTCCGGGTCCTCGTCCAGGCACGCTGCTTTTTCCCACCACTTCATGGCTGCCTTACCTCGCGGGGATTGTCGGAAGGTTGTCTTCTTTCGTCTTTTCGTCGCAGGTTCCCCACGGAGCCGCGTACCGGGCCGTGCCCGTACGCGGTGGCGGCACGTCAGTCGGCCCGGCGCCTTGGGGCGGCGGGCTTGCGGGGGCGGCTGTTGTGGCCCCCTGTTGTCCGAGTCCGCACGTGGGAACCTGGATGTCCCGGGTGCCCGTGCGGGCAGGGTTCAATCCCGTGACGCGCCGGGGAGTTCGCAGACGGCCAGTGCGTGTTCGTGGATGCTGCCCAGGATCAGGTGGCCTTCGTGTTCGCAGACGCTGGTCACCATGCGGTAGTCCGGGCTGCGGCGTCGCAGGTCGTGGACGATGCGGCCGGCGGTGTCGACCGCCAGGACGCCGGTGAGGGGGCCGGGCCGGGGGCGGACGCGCCGGGCCACGCTCCACGCGGCGTGGCGCAGTGCCGGTTTTGTGCGGTGCAGGCGGTCCAGGCCGGTGGAGCGCGGCCCGGCCAGGGCCACCCAGAACAGACCACCGGGACCGCGTGACATGTTGTCGGGGTAGCCCGGCAGGTCGGCGGCGAGTATGTCGTGCTGTCCGGCCCGTGGTCCGGTCAGCCACAGCCTGGACAGCCGGCGGGCGCCGGTCTCCGCCACGGTGACGTAGGACTCGTCCGGCGCCAGGGCGACGCCGTTGGCGAACTGGAGGCCGTCCAGTACGACTTCGGGCGTACCGCCGGGGCGCAGCCGGACCAGGTGACCGGTGCCGGTGTGCTCCAGGATGTCGCCGAGCCAGTCCTCCAGGGGGTAGCGGCGGCTGGAGACGCTGAAGTAGACCGTGCCGTCGGCGGCTGCCGCGGCGTTGCTGCAGAAGCGCAGCGGGGAGCCGTCGACGGTGTCGGCGAGAGTCCGTACCGTACCGTCGGACGGTTCGACGCGCAGCAGTCCCCGGCGCGCGTCGCACACCAGGACTCCGCCGTCGGGCAGCGGTTCCAGCCCGAGTGGGCGGCCGCCGGTGCGGGCGACGACTTCGGCGCGGGGTGCGCCGGCGGGGGTGGTGCCGGTCGGCTCGTTGCCCGGGCTCTTCGGGAAGGGGTCCAGCCGCAGTACGCGGCCGTCCTCCAAACCGGTGAGCACCCGCCCGGCCGCGTCCACCACCACGTCCTCCGGCCCTCTCCCGTCGAGCGGTACCGTCCGCAGCGGCGGCAGGGGCTTGGTCATCCGGCTGGTCTGGTCGTATGCGTTGGCCATGACGTGCTGACTACCCGGCGCCGGGAGCCTTTACCAGGGGGAGGGGCAAGCCGGTCAATTTATCGGTGGCTTGGTTGATTCTTGGTCAATTGGTGGCTTGGTCTGCCGCGTGGTGGGTGGGGCTGCCGGTCCGGGTTCCGGCTCGTGTCCGGGGTCGGGCAGGTGGTAGGAGCGGCGGCCCGCGACGGCCCACCAGGCGGTGGCCAGGGTGAGGACGAGGAGCAGGGCCACGGGCGCGTAGTTGAAGGTGGCGAGGGAGACGGGGTGGGACTGGGGGAGCAGGAACAGGACGGTGACGAAGGCCACCCAGAGCACGGCGACCCGGCCGACCGGGACGCCCCAGCGGCCCAGGTTCCACGGGCCGGGCCGGAAGGTGCGGCGGTGGCGCAGGCGCAGATAGACGGGGATGGCGTAGGCCGGGGTGATGCCGATGACGTTGATGGAGGTGACGGCCGCGTAGGCCGCCGAGGAGTAGAGGGAGGGGAGGGCGAGGACGGCGGCGACGGCCACGGAGAGCAGGACGGCCCGGGTCGGTGTGCCGGTGCGCGGGGAGACGTGCCGCCACCAGGCGGAGCCGGGCAGCGCGCCGTCGCGGGAGAACGCGAACACCATGCGGGAGGTGGCCGCCACCTCCGCGTTGCCGCAGAACAGCTGCGCGACGATCACCACCAGCAGCAGCGCCTTCGCCCCGCTGACGCCGAGCGCGTCGAGGAAGATCTGCGCGGGCGGCACGCCGGTCGGGGTGTTCTGCACGCCGGTGTAGTCCTGGATGGCGAAGGTCAGCCCGGCCAGCAGGAAGAAGCCGGCGACCCAGGACCAGCGGATGGCCCGTACGATCCCGCGGGCCGCGTTCACCTGCGCCCCGGTGGTCTCCTCGCTCAGGTGCGCCGACGCGTCGTACCCGCTGAAGGTGTACTGGGCCAGCAGCAGGCCGATCAGCGCCACGTACAGCGTGCTGTTCCAGCCGGTGCCGTTGACGAAGGTGGTGAAGACGAAGGAGGGGGACTGGTGGTGGGCGGGGACCAGCCACAGGACGCCGACGATGAGCGCGACCCCGGCCAGGTGCCACCACACGGAGACGGTGTTGAGGATGCTGACCAGGTGTACGCCGAAGAGGTTCAGTGTCGCGTGCAGTGCCAGGATGCAGACGTAGATCACCATGAGTGACCCGGGGGTGGGCTCGAAGCCCCACTGCAGACCGGCGAACGCGCCCGCGAACAGGGCGCAGCCGTAGTCGATACCGGCGATCGCGCCGAGCAGGCCGAGGAGATTCAGCCAGCCGGTGTACCACCCCCAGCGCTTGCCGCCGAGCCGGTCGGCCATGAAGTACAGCGCGCCCGACGTCGGGTAGGCGCTGGTGACCTCGGCCAGCCCGGCGCCGACGAACATCACCATGACGCCGACCACGATCCAGCCCCACATCATCACCGCGGGGCCGCCGGTGACCAGGCCGAACCCGTACAGCGTCAGGCAGCCGGAGAGGACGGAGATCACCGAGAAGGAGATGGCGAAGTTCGCGAACGGGCCCATCCGCCGTTTCAGTACGGGGGTGTAGCCCAGCTTGCGCAGGAAGTCGTGGTCGGCCCGGGGGCCGGCCGGGGCCTGGCCCTCAGGGGCGGATCGCCTGGTGCGCGTCACGGATGCAGCCTCCAGTACGGGGTGGATGAGCCGTTGGCGCAAGGAAAGGACCAGGGGGGTGGGAGTGTCGAGGTTTTTCAGGGGGCGTGTCCGGATCAGTGGCCTGGGGGCGTGATCGTGGCCGGGGGGTGCGGTTCGGTTCGTCTCGTCTGTTCCGTCTGTAGCGGTACGACGTCGGTACGGCATCGGTACGACGTGCCGGCCCCGTCACGTCGTTACGGCGCCGTGTCGACGTGACGGGGCGGGGTGGGAAGTGGCGGGGCGGGGTTGGGTGGGACTTGGGCCGGTGGGGACGGGGGGCGTCGTGCGGGTCAGCAGTCGCAGCAGCAGCCGTCGCAACAGCAGGAATCCGGGCAGCAGGAGTCCGGACAGCAGTTGCAGCATTCGCAGCTGTCACAGCAGTCGCAGTCCCGGCAGCAGCCTTCGCGTTTCTTGCGCGACCACGGCCCCTCGTACTCCTCCGCGCAGCAGAGTTGGCAGGTGCAGCAGAGCCCGATGGCGACCGCGCAGCCGGTCAGGAGGCCGCGGGGCTTTTTCGGCGGAGGAGGGGCGCCGTGGCCGCCGTTGCCCCCGAAGGCCCCATGGCCCCCGGAGCCGCCTTGGCCTCCATGACCTCCAGAACCGCCATGGCCCCCGTAACCCCCGTAACCACCCGGCCCGCCCGGCGCCACCGGCCCGCCCGAGTACGGGTTCTGCGGGCCGTTGAGGTGCTGCGGGCCGTGGGCGTACGGGCCGCCGGGCGCGGTCTGGCCGTACGAAGGCGGTGCGGGGTACGGCTGCTGCGGGGGCTGCGGCTGCCCGTACGGAGTGCCGGCCCCACCGTCGTACGGGCCCGCCCCGTGCCCCTGGTGCGAGCATGACGCCGTACCGAAGGCGCGGTCGACGGACCGTCGCAGCTCGTGCACGAGCAGGACGTGCACCAGCGCGGAATCGGTGAACTCCACGTCACGCAGCGCCAGGCGGATGCCGTGCAGCGCGTCGTCGCACAGTTGGCGGGCCTGGGCGGGGGAGGCGCCGGTGGCGGTCAGCGGGTTCCAGGCGCCCTCGGCGGCGTCCGCGGCGCGGTCCTCCACGGCGTCGAGGAGGTGGGCCAGTCGCCCGAAGAGCCGGCCGGCCTCGGTCAGCGGTGCGGCGTTGCCGGGACGGCCCGCGAGGACCGCGGTGTGGGCGAAGGCGGCGGCGGTCGCCGTCTCGGTGGGCTCGGTGATGACGGTCAACGGGGTGCCGGGACCCGCCAGTTGCTCGATGCCCACCTGGCGGTCGACGGCGTCGACGAGGACGGACGTGTCGAAGCCGAGGGTCGCGCCGGTACGGGCTCCCGCCCGGTCCCAGCCGGCGGCGACCTTGCGTGCCGCGGCGGCCACCGGGCGGCGGCGCAACAGCCCGTTCCGGTCGGCGACATGGTCGCGGATCTTCGCCGAGGCGAGCACCAGCGAGACCGAAGCGGCCAGCCGCGCGCCCTCACCCTTCGCCACCGAGGCGGTCCGCATGCCGCGCAGCGGGCAGGGCCCGGCGGTACGGCGCTGCGCCGCCGCCCGGCCGGCCTGGGCGTCCGTCAGGACGGACACGATCAAGCCATCGTAATTGGTCACCACCCGGGCGAACTGCCCGTGGTCACCGCGCAGAGCGAGGCACAGCCCACACAGGTGGGCCATCCATTCGGCCTTGAGCCCGTTGGACAGGCGGTGGGTGCAGGGCCTGACGATCCCGAACACGTGAAGAGAACCCCCGTTGGACATCGTGAAGAGCGGTCGTGGCTCAGAGTGGTCGTGGTGAAAAGTGGTCGTGGCTGGAAATCGTATTACCCGGCGGGGCGGGTGGCGGTCGGGGTGTCCCGAGCGGCGGGGGTGGCCGCGGGGTTCGACCGGATCAGGCGCCGGGCGTGCCGGGGCGGGCCGGACGGGGCATAGCACGAGGCACGACGACACAAGCCGGAGGAGAAGCCATGAGGGACACCGTGACGGTGACGACCGGATCAGCCGGAGCCCCGGCCCGCCCCGCGCAGGCCCGCCCGCGCACCCGTACCGCCCGCGTCCCCCGCAGCCGTACCGCGCATGCCGCGTGGCCGGAGACGCGGTGAAGAGGCGCGGCGTCCGGCCCCGGACCCGGCTGCCCGTCTCCGAGAGCGAGCGGGTGCTGTTCGGCGGCGCCCTGCGCTACGACCTGTCGTTCACGCGGCACGAGATGCCGATCCTGCGGATGGGACTGTGGTCGATGGCCCGCCAGTTCCCCGCCATGATGCGCGCCGTCGCCAAGGCGGCCTGGCGCGAGGACCGCGTCGCGCTGACGCTGCTGCTCGGCGCGGAGGCCGGCCAAGGCGTCCTGCGGGCCTTCACCCTGGTGGCCACCAATCAGGCGCTCGTGGCACTGTTCGCGGCCGGGCCCACGCCCGAGCGGCTGCGCCAGGCGCTGCCCGCCCTGGTGGCCGTGGCTGTCGTCGCGGTGCTCTCGGCCCTTCTGTCGGCGGTGTCCACGGCGGCGTCCGGCCAACTGGAGCCCAAGATCGAGCGCGTGTGCACGGCCCGCTTCTACCACGGCGTGATCCGCGTCGAACTCGCCGCCCTGGAGGACCAGCAGGTCCACCGCACGCTCGACGCCGGCCGGTTCGGCACCGACTCCATCCGGATGATGCTCGGGTCCTCGATCCTGGTCCTCAACGCGCTGATCGGCCTGCTCGCCGCGGCCGGTGTGCTGCTCATGCTGCACCCGCTGCTCGTCCTGATGCTGTTCCTGGTGGCCGCCCCCAAGGGGTGGGGCGCCGTGCTCTCGGCCCGCCGCCAGTACGAGTCCCGGCACACCTGGATCGAGCACCGTCGCGCCATCTCCGTCATCACCCAGAAGCTCACCGACCAGGCGTGCGCCGCGGAGATCCGGGTGCACGGTGCCGGGCGGCTGCTGGTGGACGCGTACGCGGACATGTCCAGGACGGTGGAGCGCGAGCAGCAGCGGCTGGCCCGCGCCGAGGCCGGCACCCAGACCGTCGCCTCGGCGGCCTCGGGCCTGGCGTCCCTGGGCGCCTACGGCGCGCTGTGGCTGCTGCTGACCGGCGGCGGTATGCCGCTGGCCGTGGCCGGGACCGCCGTGATCGCCGTACGGACGTCCAGCGCCGGCCTGATGTCCCTGGTCATGCAGTTCAACCGCCTCTACGAGGAAGCCATGTACCTCAAGGACTGGGAGGACGCGTGCAGCACCGCGAAGCGGCACGCCATTCCCGCCGGGGGAGTCCCGCTGACCGGGCCGCTGGAGGAGGTCCGCCTGGAGAACGTGTCGTTCACCTATCCCGGCGCCACCTCACCCGCCCTGGACAAGGTGGACCTGACGATTCCCCGCGGCACGGTCGTGGCGCTGGTCGGGGAGAACGGTTCGGGCAAGTCGACCCTGGCCAAACTGGTGGCCGGCCTGTACCTGCCCAGCGACGGGCGCCTGCTGTGGAACGGCACCGACACCCGCGACGCCGACCGAGCGGCCGTCTTCGGCCAGGTGGCGCTGCTGGCCCAGGATTTCCCGCACTGGCCGATGACCGCCCGCGCCAACATCCACATAGGGCGCAGCGAACAGCGGCTGGAACAGTGGCGCGTCGAGCGGGCGGCCGACGAAGCGGACGCGACCGACGTCGTCACCTCCCTGCCGCACGGCTGGGACAGCCTGGTCGTCAAGGGCTTCGAGCGCGGCACCCAGCTCTCCGGCGGGCAGTGGCAGCGCGTCGGCGCCGCTCGCGCGCACTACCGTGAAGCCCCGCTGCTGGTCGTGGACGAGCCGACGTCCGCGCTCGACCCCCGGGCCGAGGTCGAGGCGTTCCAGGCCCTGCGGGCCCTCACCGACGACGGCACCACCGTCCTGCTGATCACCCACCGGCTCGCCGCCACCGCGACCGCCGACCTCATCTACGTCCTCGACGAGGGCCGCCTCATCGAGCAGGGCACCCACGCCCAGTTGATGGCTCTCGACGGCGGTCACTACCGCTCCCTTTACGAGATTCAGGCCGCCCAGTACGCGAGCACCGTCCCCGATGCCGGGAGCCGCGCCGCGGGGAAGGGCCGATGACCGCTCGCGGGCGGGGCGGGGGAGCAGGCGGGCGCGGCCTGCCCGGTGCGCGAGGCACGCGAGCGCGGGGCCCCGGACCATGCGCCCGGGGCCCCGCGGTATTCGTGCCTGTCGAGGCGGCGGCCGTTATTCGGCCAGAGACTTGGCGAACAGGCCGTAGAGCTTCTTGTACGCCTCGTCCTGCGTCGGAATGAGCACCAGGACGCGCAGGGTCAGATGGCCCTTGGCCGGGACGATGTGGACGCCCTCGGGAGGCGAGCCGAGGACGACGTTTCCGTCGGAGCCGTCACTGATGACCATTCCCCAGAAACTCGCCTCGAATTCCGGGGCCAGAACCGAGCCGTCCGGGAGCTGGCCGAAGCCGACATGCCAGTGCTTCACATCGGTGTCACCGGCGTACATGGTGACGTCGTAGGAGTAGATGTACTTGTGGGTCTGCCAGTCCTGCCAGGAGGAGTTGAAGGTGCTTTCCACCGTGAGGTTTTTGTTGGCCGCCGTGAAATTCACGGTCTCCGGCGCGGATTCCTGGCTGCCGCGTACGGCCTTCGCCGTCACGCTGTGCTTCCCGGCCGACCAGCCGCCCTCGCGGGCGAAGCTCCACAGGTTGCTGGTCACCTTGGCGGTGCCGAGCTGGGCGGCGCCCTCGGCGAGCGTCACCGTGTCGGCGTTGAAGGCGACACCGTCGATGCTGGCGCCGCTGTCCACCTCGGCGCCGTCCTGGGGGGACCGGATGTCCACGACGGGCGTCGGCAGGACGACGTAGAACCGCAGCGGCGCCTTGCCGGACAGGACGTCGTCGCGCACCGCGATGGCGGAGAGGTCGTGCTGGCCGAGCGGCCAGTCGGTGTCCGGGGTGTACTCCCACGTGCTGTCTTTGACCGGGCAGGTGCCCAGCAGCGTCACCCCTTGGTAGAGCAGCACCTGCTGGACGTCGGGGGCCGCGTTGCCCTGGACCGCCTGCCGGCGCTCCTGGGTCTGCGCGCTGGGCTTCGGCGCGGTGAACACCGGGAGCGGTACGGGTTTGTTGAAGGCGAGGGCGGACTGGGCCTGGTCGTTCCAGGTGCTGGTGGGGCTCCCGGAGAGGGGGATCCGCGTCAGGTCGGCGACCGAGGAGTCGGCGGGTACGGGTAACTGCGAGCCGCCCTGGTTGGTGCGGGTGAAAAGGATGTTGTCCCGGCCGGTGTTGTTGACGACGCTGCTCACGCCGTCGTCGCTCTGGTCGAACCCGTAATCGCTGAAGTTGTTCGCCGTGCCGTTCGCCGGAATGACGAGGATTTTGGTGCGGGACCCTCCCACGTTGTAGTTGACGTCGGCAAACAAGGAGAAGGCGTTCTTGGGGGCGGCGTCCTGCCCCCGGCCGGTGATGACGTACGGTTCGTCGGCGGACTGGCCATTACCGTTGACGGTCACTTGCGTCCCCATCCCGTTGCTGTGGCAGTAAGGGAAAGGCTGCCCGCGGCATGTGGCGCCGTCAATTGCGGAAGGCGTGTTCGACCATGTTCAGGCCATATGCGGGGCTGGCTCGATTCCGAAGGGTGGAGGCTGGGAAAGAACGATTCTTTCGCCGCTGTCGACTTATTTGGTACGACAGGGGGCGCGAAAGGGGGCACGGCAAGGGCGCGCGACAGGAGGGCGCGGCAGGAGACGGCGGCCGGTGACCGGCACCCCGCCGTCCGCAAGACGCCGTGATTCATCCGTGCGCCACGGGGCACCCGCAACGACACCGTCGGCCTGTACGGGATGGCGACCAGGAGGTCTCAGTGAGAACCGTGCGAACTGTGAGCAACCGTCCGCGTCTCTTAGCGGTGGCGGCGACCGGGACACTGTCCCTGGCCTTCGTCACCGGCTGCGGCGGAGGGAACGACAAGGCATCGGGCAAGGACCCCGGTAAGCAGGACGGGGCGTCGGCCTCTCAGAGCGCCGCGGCGGACGGCCCGCAGGCGGTACGGGCCGCGCACCAGAAGACCACCGCCGCCAAGACCGCCAAAATGACGCTGCTCACGCGGGCGCAGAGCGGCGGCAACAACGCGGAGGTCCGCGGGTCCGGGGTCGTGGACCTCGGCAACGGCAGCAGCGACATGGTGCTGCGGACCGGCAACCAGCAGATCCGTCAGCGCACGGTGGACGGTGCCCTCTACCAGCAGCCGCCCGCCGCCCAGCGGCAGCAGCTGCCGCAGGGCAAGTCGTGGCTGAAGGTGGATCTGAAGAAGCTGATGCAGCAGAACGGCGGCAGCTCGCAGTACGAGGACCCGACGTCCTCCTTCAACTACACCAAGGGCATCAGCGACAAGGACGTCACGAAGGTCGGCACCGAGACCGTCGACGGTACGGCCACGACGCACTACAAGGTGTCCGTCGACGTGGCGGAGCTGGCCAAGGGCAACGCCCAGCAGGCGAAGCAGCTCAGGACGCAGCTCGGCGACCGGCTGCCGCTCGACATCTGGCTGGACGCGCAGGGCCGGCTCCGCCAGGAGAAGGTCGAGGTCAAGCCGCAGAGCGGCAAGCAGGGCAGCAGCGGCGCGCGGACCAGCGTCAGTACCACGCTGAAGTTCAGCGACTTCGGTACGGACGTGAACGTGACCGCGCCCCCGGCGAAGGACACGGTCGACATCACGGACAAGGCGGCGAAGCAGGGGCAGCAGGCGGCGAAGTCCTGACGCCGCGCCGACGTTCTCCGAAGGCGCCGGTGGGTGGACCGGCGCCTTCGGCAGGTCCGGAGGTCCGGAGGCGGGCGCTCCGGCGGGCTGCCGGACGGGTCTGCCGGCCGTGACCGCGGACGCGCCTGCCCGTCAGGACCACCGGAAGAGCCCACGCTCAGTGCAGCAACTCGTGAAGCAGACGGGTGGTGGGCAGCGCCATGCTCAAGTACGCCTGCTCCTGATGGCTCTCGACGGCGGACAGCAGCGACCGGAAGGTGGCCGCGGCCTCTTGCGGCCGCCCCGCGTGGTGCTGTGCCTGGCCGAGCAGCCCCAGGTGGAGGGCCTGGCGCAAATGCGTTCTGGAGCCGTCCAGTTCGGTGAGGCAGGAGTGCATCCGGGACAGGCCGTCGTCCGCCTGCCCCAGGTGGCTCAGCGCCCAGCCGTCCAGCAGGCCGAGCATCGCCTCCCAGTACCGCAGGCCGTGTTCCCCCGCCAGGCGGGCGCCTTCGGAGCCGGAGCGGTGGGCGGTCCGCGCGTCCCCCTCCCAGGCGGCCACCACCGCGTCCACGTACAGGGCGAACGACCGGTCGGAGGGCCGGCTGCCGTTCGCGGTGAGGCTCAGCAGCTCCCGGCGGCGTCGCCCGGCGGCGCGGTGGTCGCCCAGCAGCCAGTGGGTGAAGGCGTCGTAGGAGCGGCAGGAGACCCGCGGGTCGTGCTGGAAGGTGCGGGCCAGCGCGTGGTCCTCCCGTGCGAAGCGGTCCGCCAGTCCGACGGCCCGTTCCAGTTCGGTGAGCGCTTCCGGCAGCAGGCCGCGTACGTGCAGCACGATGCCCTCCCCGTACGCGGCGCCCAGCAGCGCCACCGGCTCCCCGCGCTGCTCCGCGATCTCCCGCAGCAGGCCGGAGAACTCACGGGACTCCTCGTAGCGCCCGGTGACCAGGTAGGCGGCGCACAGGGCCCAGAGCACCGAGGGGTCCTCGGGGGTCCGGGTGACCGCCCTGAGGGCCCGGCCGTGCGCGAGTGCCCGCTCCGCTTCGGGGTGGCCGTAGCCGCGGGTGGTGGCCAGCGCCTGGCCGAGCTGGATGTGCAGCTGCTGTTCCAGCCGTACGGTCGCCGGCCGGTCCGGAGGCAGGAAACCGTTCAGGTGGATCGCCCGGCGCAGCCAGGTCTCCCGCTGTTCGTAGGCCAGGTGCTGTTCGGCGTGTTCGGCGGCGCGCATCAGGCGCGGAAGCATCCGTCCGGCGGGCAGGATGCTCCTGGCCTGCCAGGTGTGGTGGGCGACGCGCTCGGTCTCCTGCCCAGTGATCCGGCCGTGGCCGCGGGCGGCCAGCACCTCGGCCACCCTGGCGTGCAGCCGCTGGCGGGCTTCGCTTCCCAGGTCGTCGACGAGTGTCTCCCGTACCAGGGCGTGCGCGAAGTGGAGCTGTCCGGGATGGCGGGGGTCCTCGTCGAGCAGCCCGGCGTCCATCGCCGACTCCAGTGCCGAGCCGACCGGTTCGTCCGCGTCCGCCACACGGTGCAGCAGATCCGTGTCGACCTCGGAGCCGATGACGGCGCACAGCCGCAGGACCGCCAGCACCGGCTCGGGCAGCGCGGCGAACCGCTGGTGCAGCACCTCCCGTACACCGGTCGGGACGCGCGCCAGCAGGACTTCCACCGCATCGGGCCGGTGCAGCCGCCGGGCGTCCCCCAGCAGGGACAGCAACTGCGCCACGAAGTACGGGTTGCCCCCGCTGCGCCGGTGCAGCACCTCGACGACCTCGGCGGGGACCTCCCGGCCGGCCTGGGCCCGGACCAGGGAGGCGACGGACTCACGGGAGAGACCGTCCAGGCGTACGGTCCCGGACCAGGGCCCGCGCAGGATCTCGGCGAGCGTGCGGCGCAGTGTGGCGTCGGACTCCACCTCGAACTCGCGGCCCGTCAGCACGATGCTCAGCGGGTGCCCCTGCCCGCGGGTGCTCAGCAGCCTGAGCAGGTCCAGGGACGCGGAGTCGGCCCAGTGCAGGTCTTCCAGGAGGAGCACCAGCGGGCGCTGCCCGGCGAGGGTGAGCAGGATCTCGCAGACGGCGTCGTGGACGAGGAAGCGGGCGTGCTCCCAGTCGGAAGGGAAGCCCGGCCGCTCGCCCAGCGTGCCGGTCCGTTCTGGCAGCAGCGGGCCCAGCAGGGCGCCGAAGGGCCGTGCCGCCTCGTCGAAGGCCGCGGAGCGGGTGGCGGACAACCGTCGCAGGACCTGGGTCCACAGCCAGTACGGCGGCATGCCCTCGCCGGGGAAGCAGTGCCCCCACACCCCTTCCGGCGCGGTGCCGTCCCCGCCTGCGGGGGTGTCCTCCAGCCACGGTGCGAGTTCCAGCAGCAGCCGTGTCTTGCCCATGCCGGCCGGGCCGAACACACCTGTCACCTGGCCGTGGCCGTCCCGCGCCGCCAGCGCCGCGGTGGTCAGTCTGCGCAGCTCCCGGTGCCGTCCGGTGAACGGCAACGCGCCGGCCGGGCATCCGGCGTCGTGGCCCTCGTCCGCCGCCGGCCCTTCGGCGGGCGGTGCCGGGGCCTCGCGCCCGTCCGCCGCCGGTCCGCCGTCCGGCCGCGCCTGGGACTCGGGCAAGGCCGGTGCGGCATCGCCCGCGGTGGCCGGAGGCGGCTCGGCATCCCGTACGGGACGGGGTGGCCCGGCCGGGCCGTCGTCGCCCGGCTCCTGCCGTACGATCGCGGCCCTCGTACGGCGGAGTTCGGCCGCGGTGTCCACGCCGAACTCCGAGACCAGGTGGCCGCGGGTGCGCTCGTACACCTCCAGGGCCTCGGCCCGCCGCCCCAGCCGGTGCAGGGCGTGCATCAGATGGCCGACCAGGCGCTCCCGGGCGGGATGGGCGCGGGCCTCCGGCTCCAGGTCCGCCGCCACCTCCGCCGGGCGGCCCAGGGTCAGCCGGGTCTGGGCATGGGCCTCCACGGCGGTCAGCCGGATCTGTTCGAGCCGGTGCTGCTCGTCGCGTAGCGGCGGGTAGGCGTCGAACTCCGCGTACGGCGAGCCCCGCCACAGCCCGAGCGCCGCGGCGAGCCGCTGGTCAGCGCCGCGCGGATCCCGCTGCTCCAGCCGTCGGCGCCCGGCCGCCACCAGCCGCTCGAAGCGGTGGACGTCGGTCTGCTCCGGCTCCAGTTCCAGGACGTACCCGGACGCGCGGTGCAGCAGGACCGGGGGACCGGCCGCGTCGGCCACGGGGCGCAGCGCACGCCGCAGGTGGGACACATGGCTCTGCAGCGCGGCGACGGGCCGGGCCGGCGGTTCCCGCGGCCACAACTCCTCCACCAGCAGATCCTGTGGCACCACCCGGCCCAGGCGTACGAGCAGCAGGGACAGCAGCGCCCGCCGGAGCGGCGGGCCGAGCGTCAGGGTGCGTCCGCCATGACGGGCCGACACCGGGCCCAGAACCCTCAGCAGAGGCTCGTCCGGGGCGGTGGCCGCCGGGTGTGAGGGCATGTCCGGTCCCAATCCGGCACGTACGAGAAATGCGTGTGGCCGGAGGGTGCCGTGCCGCGCACCACCGGCCGAAGTGGATCTTTCCATGGAAAAAGGCGGGCTCCAACCCGGCTTCCGGTCCCTTACGGGCAGACGGCAAGGATCCGGCAAGCGGTTGGCAAGGGGGGCGGCGCACCATGCGCGAACCCAAGATCATCTGATCGACCGGAGGACCGAATGCGACCGAGGAGCCCCTCGGCCGGCGGCCGGCCGGCAGGCCGTCATGCCGAACTGGCCGCCCTGGTCCAGGCCGCCGAGGAGGCCCGCACCGGAACGGCCCGCCGCGTGGTGGTGCGCGGCGCGGCCGGCACCGGCAAGACCAGCCTGCTGCGGGCCCTCCGTCGCGACCCCCGGCTGCGCGGCGCCACCGTGCTGGACACGGTCTGTGAGGAACGGCACAGCCAGGAAGAACACGGCGCGCTGCGACGCCTGCTCCCGGACGCGGAGCGCCTGCCGTCCGGCGGCAGCGGCACCTGGCAGGCGGTGGCCGACGCGATCGGGCGGGGCCCGGGAGTGCTCGTCGTCGACGACGCGCAGTGGTGCGACGAACGGTCGTTACGCCGGCTGGAACGCCTCCCGCGAGAGGCGGAGGGCCTGCCCCTGCTGATCGTCCTGGCCTGGGGCGCGCACGGCACCGGCTCCGCCAGGGCCGCGCTCGGTACGCTCGTCCGCCAGCCCGGAACCCGCCTGGTCACCCTGGAAGCGCTGCGCGAGGCCGCCGTGGGCGAGGTCGTGGGACGCACCTTCGGCACACCGCCCGACCCCGCCTTCGTCCGGCGCTGCGCCGCCCTCACCGGCGGCAACCCCCTGCTCCTGCGCCACCTGCTGGTGCGCCTTCGCCGCCGCGGGACGCCGCCGGCCGGCGACGCCGTCGGCCATGCCGACGAGGGCTGGCACGAGGCGCGTACCGCCGTGGTCCGCGCCCACCTCGGACGGCTGCCCGAGGAGCGGCGCCGGGTGCTGCGCGCGGCCGCCGTCCTCGGCTGGACCGGCACCCCGCCGCCCGCCGCTGCCGCCGACGGCCACCCGGCCACGCCCGAACGCGTCGGAGCGCTCGCCGGGGTGTCCGCCTGGCAGGCGTCCGAGATCCTCGGCGGCTACGGTGACGTCCCGCCGATCGGCGAACCGGAGAGCCTGCGCGCCATCGTGCTGGCGACCACACCGCCCGAGGAACTGACGGACCTGCGCACCCGCGCCGCCCGGCTGCTCAACGACGAAGGCTGCCCGGCGCACGACGTCGCCGCGCACCTGCTGTTCCTGCCCCGGCTCACGGAGGCGTGGATGCTCGGCGTGCTGCGGGACGCCGCCGAGCAGGCCCGGTGGTCCGGTGCCCCCGCGGAGGCCGTCCCCTGCCTGCGCCTGCTGCTGGCGCACGAGCGGGAGGAGCACGGCCGGGTGCGTACTGGACTGGAGCTGGCCGCGGCGCTGGTGACCACCGACCCGTCGGCCGCGCTGGACGTCCTGGAACGCCTGCTGCACGAGACCGCCGACGCCCGGCTGCATGCCCTGGCCGCCGTGCAGTTCGGTACGACCGCGGTGGCCACCGGCAACCCCTCGGCGGCCTTCGACGTCCTCTCCCACGCCCGGCGGACGCTGGGGGAGGCGTCCGCATCGGACACCGGCCCGGCCGACCGCGAGCTGGGCCGGAGGGCCGAGGCCGCTCTCCTGTTCGCCGCCCTGCACGACAGACCGGCCTCCGAGGCGCTGGGCACACGGGTACGGGACGCGGCCGCCCGGGCGCCGGACGGCGCCGCCGGCCTGCTCCCCAGAGCTCTGCTGGGCGCCGTCGAAGGAACCTCCGCCCGTACCGTGGCCGACCTGGCGGACCGGGCCGTACGGGCCGGGGAGACCGAGGTGCCCGACTGGATGCGGGTCCAGGCGGCCCTGGTCTGCTACCTGGCCGACGAGCCCGGCATGACGCTGGAAATGCTCGGCCGGGCCCTGGCCGACAGCGCCGGGTGCGTGCCCCGCTGGGCGCTGCTGGCTGCCCGCTCGACCGTGCGCCACCGGCTGGGGGACATCCCTGCCGCGACCGCCGACGCGCGCGCCGCGCTGGAGGGCATGCGCCACCCCGGGCAGCGCACCTGCTCCGCCTCCCCGCTCGCCGCGTGGGCGAGGGTGCAGCTGGAACGGTTCGGGCCCGATGCCGCGAAGCCGGTGCTCGACCAGGTGACCGAACGTCACCTGCAGTACTCGGTTCTGGACGAGCCCTACTACCTGACCGTGCGGGCCCAGGAGCGGCTGCACCGCGGCGACCTGGAAGGCGCCCTGGCCCATGCCCGCGCCTGCGGACGGTGGCTGGACGACGCGGGCCTGACCAATCCCGCCTGGGGGCCCTGGCGCTCCCTGGCCGTCACGGCCCTGACAGGGCTCGGGCGCACCGGTGAGGCCGCCGAACTCGCCGACGCCGGCCTGGAACCCGCCCGGCGCTGGGGCACCCGCCACGCCGTCGGCCTGGCCCTCCTCACCGCCGGCATCGCGGCGACCGGCGACCGGCGCGTCGCCCTGCTGGAGCAGGCGGTCCACGAGCTGTCCCGGACGCAGGCGCGGCTGGACCGGGCCCGGGCCCACATGCTGCTGGGCAGCGCCCTGGCACGGCGCGGTGACGCCGAGGGGGCGTACCGGCGGCTGTGGGACGCGTACGAGACGGCGCGGCACTGCGGCTCGTCCGCCCTGACGGCCAAGACCCTCGGCGTCCTGGCCACCGCGGGCGGCGGCGCCCGCCGGACGGCCGGCGCCCTGGCCCGGCTGAGCCCGACGGAGTGGCAGGTGGCGGGGTCGGCGGCGCGGGGCGCCAGCAACCGTGAGATCGCGGAGACCCTGTTCCTCGGCCGGCGGACCGTGGAGATGCACCTCACCTCCGTCTACCGCAAACTCGGCCTGGCGGGGCGGGCGGGACTGCCCGGCGCGCTCGCGCTGCGCACCGTACGTCCGGGGCCGTCCACGGCACGGCCCGCGTCCCCGCCTGCGTCATCGCCCGCGTCGCCGTCATCGCCGTCCTCGCTGTCCGTGTACCGCTCCCCGTACCAGGCGACGACATGACGGGGACGGCGGAGCACCCCGGCACCCCGGACGTGCTGCTGGTCGAGCGGGACACGGAACTGCGCGCCGTCCGCGCGGCCGTCGACGGGCTGCTCGCGGGACGGCCCGCGGTGGTCATGGTCGAAGGACCTCCGGGCAGCGGCCGCAGCGCGGTGCTGCGGGACGCGGTCGCCAGGGCCCGTGCGGCGGGGTGCGCCGTGCCGGTCGCGCACGGCTCTCCGGCGGAGGCGGACCTGCCCCGGGGCGTCGTCTCCCAACTCCTCGTGCGGCTCGGCCCGGAAGCGGACCGCGAGGTCTCCACCACCCCGCTGCCCGGACTGTGCCAGCCGTTCCTCGCCGCCGCCCGTGAGCGGCCGCTGCTGCTGGCCGTCGACGACGTGCAGTGGTGCGACCCGCAGTCGCGGCAGTGGCTGGAATCGATGCTCCGGCGGGTCCGCCACGTCCCCATGGCGATCCTCGTCGCCGGGACGTCCGGGACCCTTCCCCTCACCGGCCCCGGGACGGCCGGCCGCGCCACGGGGGCCCGGGCCGGTGCCCCGGACACCACTCGGCTCCGCCTCCGTCCGCTGACCCGGGACGGTGTGGCCGCCGTGCTCGCCACCGCCTGCGGGGGCCCGGCCGAGGAAGAACTCGTCGACGCGGCAGCCGCAGCCTGCGAGGGCAGCCCCGCCGTACTGCACAGCGTGCTGGAAACGCTCCGGGCGGACGGACTCGCCCCGACAGCGGCCCGACTGCCGGGGCTCGCGGCCGAGTGCGTCCAGGCCCGTACCGCCCGGCAGGTGGACGGGCTCTCCGCCGAACTCACCGCCCTGCTCCGGGTGATCGCCGTGTGCGGGCCGCACCTCGGCCCGGCCGAACTGGGCGACCTGGCCGGGCTGCACACCCTGTCGGCAGGCCCGGCGTTGCGCCGGCTGGCCCGGTCCGGCCTGGTGCTGGACGGTGACCACCCCCGCGCCCCGAAGAGCGTCGCCGACTGCGTACTCGCCGGGATGACCCACCAGGAGCGGACCGCGCTGCACACCCGGGCCGCCGTATTCGGCCACCGCGCGGCCCTCCCCGAATCCACCCTCGCCGAACTGCTGCTCGGCGCCCCGCCGGACGGCGCCGACTGGGCGGTCGCCGCGCTGGCCGGGTCGGCCGCCCGCTGCCGCACCACGGACCCGGACCGTGCCGTCCGCTACCTGGAACGCGCCCTGGCCGAACCGCTCGACGTCCACGGCCGGTCGCACCTGCTCGTCGACCGGGGCGCGGCATCCGTCACCGGCACCCCCGACAGCGGCGACCACTCACTGTGGGGCGTGCTCAGCAGCCCCGACCACGGCGTACCGCACACGGCCCGGCTGCGCGCCGCCGACCTGCTCACGGCCTGGGGCAACGCGGCGACGGTGCGCCACGGAACCGCGCTGGCCTGGGCCCGCCCGGGCGCGGAGGACGCGGAGCGCGCCGCCTACCAGGCCCTGTACTGGCTGATCGAGGACGCCGCGCCCCGGGAGGAAGCGGTGGACATCCCGTTGGTGGCGCCCCTGCCCGAAGAGCCCCGCGGGCCTGCCCAGACGGGCGCGCTGGCGCTGCGTACCGCTCTGACCATGGCTCTCCCGCCGGGCAGGGTACGGGAGCTGGCGCGGACCGCGCTGTGCCACGTCCCCGGCCACCCGCGGCTGTTCACCGTGCGGCTCGCGTCCTGTTTCACTCTGGGCCTGGCCGACGCGTACGACGACGCCATGGCCCACTTGGACGACATCGTCGCCGAGGCCAGGACCGAGGGGATACGCACCGCCGTCGTCGCGGCGCTGAACATCCGCGCGGCCGTCGCTCTGCGCCGGGGATGGCTGGAGGAGACGGAGCGCGACCTCGCGGAGATCGCCTGGGCGACGCCGACGGGCTCCGCGCCGGTGAAGACCCGGCCGCTCGCCGTGGCCCTGCGCGTCATGCTGCACCTGGAGCGGAACGAGGTGGACGACGCCCGGCTGGCGGCCGCCGCCGACCTCCCCGCGCGGTCGGTCAACGGACTGTGGTGGCCGATGTTCCTCTACGCCAGGGGGCGGCTGGGGCTGCGGACCGGTGACCACCAGGCGGCGCTGGCCGACCTGTCGGAGTGCGGGCAGTCGCTGCTGTCCCGGGGGTGGCGCAACCCCGCCGTCGTGCCGTGGCGGGCCGCCGCCGCTGCCGCCCGGCTGGGCTGCGGAGACCGGCCCGGTGCCGAGCGACTGGCGGCGGCGGAGCACGCGGCCGCCGAAACCTGGGGGACCAGGAGCGCCCGGGGCAACGGGCTGCTCGCCCTGGCCCTGGCGGCCGGCGGCGACCGGGCCCGCGCGGCCAGGGCCGAGGCCGCCCGGCTGCTCGCCGAGGACCCTCCCCCCGAATGGTCCTCGACCCGCCGCGCACACCGCCTCCGGCAGCTCATCGGCTCGCCCGCCCCGGTCCTCCCGCAGGCCGACACCCCCGAACCCCGCGCCGACGACGGCTGCACCCCGGCCGGCGGGCGGCTGACCGCGGCCGAGTCGCGGATCGCCGGACTCGTCCGCGACGGTATGACCAACACAGCGATAGCGGAGCACCTCTCGGTGTCCCGCCGGATGGTGGAGATGCACCTGACCAGGACCTACCGCAAGCTCGGCGTCGGCGGCAGGGCCGCGCTCCGCCGCTCGCCCGCGGTGCGGGGCTGATCCGCGTGCTGCTGGAACGTGAAGCCGAACTGCGCGCGCTGACCGGCACGCCGGACGCGGCCACCGGGGCGGGCAGCCCCCTCACCGTCGTCGTCGGCGGCTTCGGCGCGGGCAAGAGCGAACTGCTCGACGAGGTGTCGGCACGGGCGGAGGACAGCGGGACACGCGTACTGCGGGCCGACGCCGCCTGGTCGGAACGGGACTTCCCCCTCGGCGTGGTCCACCAGCTCTTCGAGCCCGCACAGGCGGACGGCCGCCTCCTGTACGACCCCGCGTCGCCGGAGGAGGCGGTACCCCACCCCGTACTGCGGCGACTGCGCGCCCAGGTGGAGGACATCGCCGCGGACGCGCCGTTGCTGATCGCCGTGGACGATCTGCACTGGGCCGACGAGGCGTCGCTGCGCTGGCTCGCGTACGTCGCCAAGCGCCCCCTGGTGAGGCCCGTCACCGTCGTGGCCACCCTCGCCGACGGAGACCCCCGGGGCGCCACCCCGCTGGTGCGGGACGTCCTGGAGAGCAGTGCGACGGTGCTACGGCTGCGCCCGCTGTCCCGGCAGGCCGTACGAGCCATGGTGGAGCGGCAGTTCGGCGAACCGGCGGACGAGGCGTTCGCGGACGCCTGCCACCGTGCCGCCGGCGGCAACCCGATGCTCACCGTCCACCTCGGCGACGAGCTGCACCGAGCGGGCCTGCGGCCGTCCGCCGAACACGCCGGGACCGTCGCCCGGGTCTGCCCGCCCCCGCTCAGGGACCACCTCACCCTGCGTATCAGACAACTGCCGTCGCCCCTCACCGAGTTCGCCACAGCCCTCGCGGTACTGGCCGAACAGGCGGACCGGTCACTGGTGGGCACGCTGGCCGGACTGGACCCGGTGGGCTGCGCCGTCGCCGAACGGGCCCTGCGCGGGCTGGGCCTGCTCGCCCCGCACACAGACGGCCGCCCGCCGGCCTTCCTGCACCAGGTCGTCCTCGAAGCCGCGCGGGAGACCGTCGCCGCGGCGGACCTGCACCGGCTCATGGGCGACGCCGCGGTGCTGCTGCACCGTACGGGACACCCCGCCGAACAGGTCGCGGCCCGCCTGATGGCCGCGCACCCGGACACCTCCCGCGACGGGCGGTGGGCCGTCACCGTGCTGCGTGCCGCGGCGGAAGCCGCCCTCGACCGCGGCGCGCCGCAAGAGGCGGTGTGCTACCTGCGGCGGTCCCTGCGCGAGACGTCCACGGACGGCGAGGACCGGGCCGCCGTCCTGGTCGACCTGGCCGGCGTGGAACGCGTCTACGACCCCTGGATGGCCGCGCGCCACGCGTCGCAGGCGGTGCCCCTGCTGCCTTCGGCCAGACAGCGGGCCGTGGCGCTGACCCGCATCTCACCGCCCGTCTTCGACACCGCGCCACCGCAGACGGCCGACCTGCTGCGCACGGTCGAGGCCGCCCTGGTCCCCGGCGCCCCGGAGGAGGTGGAGCACCAGCTGTCCCTGCGGCTGCGGGCCCGCCTGCACTGCGCGGAGCCCACCACCCCGGAACGCCTGGCGGGGGCGGTGCGGCGGCTGCGGGACCTGGGGCCCGAACCGCGCCTGTCGACGGTCGCGGAACGCGAACTGGCGACCGTCATGCTGCACGACGCGATGGCGGCCGGACAGGTCACGCGCGCGGACACGCTGCGGCTCGCCCGCAGGATCCTGGCCCACGAGCCACCGGTACCCGAAGTCACGTACACCACGCTGCCGTTGCTGCTCCTCATCCTCCTGTCGGCGGACGCGCTGGAGGACCTGCCGGCCTGGACGCAGACCCTGCTGGACCGGGCCGTGGAACAGAACGCGCTGGTGCCCAGGGTGATGGCGGGCACCGGCCGGTCCCTGGTGCTGCTGTCTTCCGGGGACATGACGCGGGCCAGGGCACTCGCGCTGGAGACGCGGCAACTGGCCGTCGACTGCTGGCCGTCGAACACCGCGGCCACCATCGCGCTGTCCATGGTCGCCATCGAGACCATGGACGCCCGCCTGTGCGACCGTCTCGTCGACGAGGGCGCCGGCCCCGAGAGCCCGGACGTCACCGATGTCTACCGCGGTGTCAGCCACCGGATGCTGCGGGGCCAGCAGGCCTGGCTCCGACGCGACCCGGCGGCGGCCGCCGACCACTTCCTCGCCTGCGGCAGGCGCCTGGAACAGGCCGGATGGCACGACTCGGCCCTCTTCCCCTGGCGCTCCCTGGCAGCTCTCGCGCTGCACCGCCTCGGCGACCGGGCGGCCGCCGACGAACTGACCCGGGAAGCGTGCGACCGCACCCGGGCGTGGGGGGCCCCGGCGGCACTCGGCCGGGCGCTCAGGGTGCGGGGCACCCTGAGCGAAGGCGCGCCCGGCACCGTCCTGCTGACGGAGGCCGTGGAGGTGCTGCGCGCCTCGCACAACCGCCTGGAACTGGCCCGGGCCCTGCTGGAACTGGGCCGGCGGCGCGCCCGGGAAGGGGACCGGCGGGCCACCGCCCTGCTCCGCGAGGGCACGGTGCTCGCCGGAGAATGCGGTGTGCCGGACCTCGCCGCCCGCACCGGCAGCCCGCCCACCGCCTGGGCCGCGGTGCCCGCCGGGCCCACCGGCGGGCAGCTCACCGCCGCCCGGCTGGCCGCCCGCGGTTTGAGCAACCGCGAGATCGCGGCGGAACTCGGGGTGACCCAGCGGGCCGTGGAGAAGCACCTCACCGCCGTGTACCGGAAGCTGAACGTCTCCGGGCGGTCCTGTCTGGCCGAGGCGCTGCACCAGCTGGAGAAGGGCCGGCCGTCCGCCCCGGGAATGCCGCGCCTTTCGGTCCCGGCGGACATTCCGCCGGAGCCCGATACGGTTACGCGGCCGCCTTCGCGTGGAAATCCTCGTCCGCGGTGAGCACCGCATGGTGAACGCGCCGCGTCGCCAGGCACGGCTCCAGGCCGAGTTCCTTCTGGAGAATGTTCCGGGCGAGCTGATAGACCCGCAGCGCGTCGGCCCGGCGGTCGCAGCGGTGCAGCGCCATGATGAGCTGACGGTGGAACGCCTCGTGCAGAGGGTGCTGGGCGAAAAGGGTTTGCAGGCGGCTGACCGTGTCACGGTGGCGGCCCAGCGCGAGCTCGGATTCCAGCAGGGATTCCGTGCAGGACAGCCGCAGTTCGTCGAGCCAGTTCGCGAAACCGTTGACGATCGGACCGCCGCGCAGCCCCACCAGGGAGTCCTCGCCGACCAGGTCCAGGGCGCCGCGCAGCGCCTCCACTGCCTCGTGGTGCCGCCCGGCCTGCGACGCCTCCTGCCCCCGCGCGGCGAGGCCGGCGAAGACCTGGGCGTCCAGCTCACCCGGCTCGACGCGGATGAAGTAGCCGGGCGAGCGCGTGATCACCGGGCTTTCCGGCATTCCGCACGAGCGCAGAAATTTGCGGAGTTCGCAGATACGGACGTGTACGGTCGTGGTGGCCCGCAGCGGTGACCGGTCACCCCAGATTTCCGGTATGAGTTCGTCGATCGGCACCACACGGTTCGCTCTCGCCAGCAGCGCCGCGAGGATGACCTCCTTCTTGTGGGCCGAAAGGAAGGCCGGCTCGCCGTCGTGCATGACGTGAAGTTTTCCCAGAATCCTGTACCGCACGTGCTACTCCAAGTTTCTGGCCGGAGAATGCGGCGCCGTTTCGCGCCGTGCCCGGACCGACTGGTGAAAACGTAGCCAGCCGTGCTCAAGACGGTCAATGAACCGCGGCAAAGCATGCGGTACGGGTACGGACCGAACCACATGGTTCGGTACGGAGTACGGAGCCGGTGGTGTGCCACGTACGGGCGTGCCGTGTACGGGAGCGAGCGGGGGCGGCGGCGCACCGCCGCCCCCGGGAACTCAGCGGCTCACCGCACCGCACAACACAAGGTTTGCCCGGAAACGCTTCCGGAGAACCTCGCTGCGCAGCTCGCGTACCCCGACCTTGCCGAGGAACCGGCCGCCGGTCCCCACCGCGTGGAGCGCCTGCCACTCCCCGGCGAGGATGGCGTTCACATCGATCCAGCCGGCCGTCTGGATCTGCCCGTCGGGCAGGTCGATCTCCTCGCGGTAGAACGCCATCAGCCGGCCGTCGGCCTGCTTGAGGACCTTCCAGCTGTGCCCGAGCAGATGGCCCACCGAGGCGCCGTCGGCGTCGAAGAACTCGTCCGTGTGGGTGCTGCGGTCACCCGCGTGGAAGCCGGACTCCTCGACGGCCCGGTAGTCGAGGTCGACCGTCTCGCTCAGGCCGGTGAGGGTGAAGCAGTCGTCGGAGGGTTCCTCCGTCACGGTCGCGGGCTCGGTGTCCATGCTGGCCGCGCAGGCGGAGCACATCGATACGGCGGCGGTGAAGGGGTCGATCAGCGGCATGTCGGTTCCTCTCGGTACGGGAAAACGCGGGGTGGGGAATGCGGTTGGTTCAGGGGGTTCGGCAGGGGGTGCGGCGGGTCCGCTCACCGGGCGTCGGCGGCGGAGGCCGGGCCGAACCAGCGGTGCAGAGCGGCCTCCAGGGCCCGGAGGTCCACGGGGCGGTTGCGGGGCGCGGCCCAGGCGACATGGCCGTCCGGCCTGATCAGTACGGCGGCCAGGTCGTCCTCCGTACCGTGCGGCCCGTCCGTACCGCCCGTGGCGGCGACTGCGGTGACGGTGGCGGCGACCGTGTCCACCCGGGCCGCCCAGCCGTCCGCCGCGCCCTTCAGACCGGGATCGCCGCTCAGGTCCAGCAGGACGCCCCGGGCCCGCTCCAGCAGCCGCAGGGTGCTGGTCCCGCGCCCGTCCGGGGTGGTCAGCTCGCGGTGCGGCATCCGCATGCCCACCAGCGGGTGCGCGTCGCCCAGGTCGTACCGTACGTCGACCGCGCTCAGCTCCCCGGCGAGCCGCTCGTTGACCTCCGGCGCCTCCAGGGACTCGGCGAAGACCGTGCGCAGCGCGTCGATGTCGGGCCCCGGCGCCATCAGCGCGTTCTGGGCGCGGGTGTTGAGCAGGACGCGGGCGGCCACCGGGTGGCGCTCGCGCTCGTAGCTGTCCAGCAGGCCCGCGGGTGCCCGGCCGTGGACCTCGGCCGCGAGCTTCCAGCCCAGGTTCACGGCGTCCTGCACCCCGAGGTTGAGCCCCTGCCCGCCGAACGGCGGGTGCACATGGGCCGCGTCACCGGCCAGCAGCACCCGCCCGATGCGGTAACGCGCCGCCTGCCGGGTGGTGTTGCCGAACCGGCTCACCCAGTGCGGCGTCGCACCGGACAGGTCGATGCCGGCGACCGCGGCCGCCGCCTCGCACACCTCCGCGAAGCTCGGTGCCTCCGCGCGCCGCACCGGCGGCCGGGAGGAGTCGCCGATGATGAACCGCAGGACGTCCTCGCCCGAGGGCGACACGGCCACCGCCGAGACCGCCATCCAGCCCCGCCCGGTACGGACGAAGGGGAACGGGTGCAGTTTGAGGCCGGGCAGGTCGCGGCTGATGCCGGAGACGTCCGCCAGCAGCACGTCCGCGGTGGCGTCGGTGCCGGGGAAGTCCACGTCGGTGAGCGCCCTGACCGTACTGCGCCCCCCGTCGCAGCCCACGGCGTAGGCGGCCCGCAGCAGGTACGGGCCGTCCGGACCCGTCACCTCGATCTCGACGGCCTCCTCGTCCTGCCGCAGGCCGGTGACCGCATGGCCGTACCGGATCTCCGCGCCCAACGCGGCCGCCCGCTCGGCGAGCACCCGCTCGATGCGGGCCTGCGGCAGCAGCATGACCGCGTGCGGGCTGTCCAGCACGCCCAGGTCCACACCCACCGGCAGCAGCGCGAAGTGGCTGTACCGGCCCGTGCGGCTGCCGGTGAAGGACTCCAGGATGCCCCGCTGGTCCCAGATCTCGACCGTGCGCGCGTAGACGCCCGGCGCCCGCGATTCGCGGTCGTCGGTGCCGCCCGGCCGCTTCTCCAGTATCACCACGTCCACGTCGGCCAGCCGGAGTTCGGCGGCCAGCATCAGCCCGGTCGGGCCCGCCCCGCAGACCACCACCGTGCGCCGGGTGTTGTTCGAAGTCATCAGTCACTCCTGGTCGTTCCGCGCACCGAGTGCGGTGCGCAGGTATCGGGCGAGGGACACCGGCGTGGGGTGGTCGAAGACGACGACCGGCCGCAGCAGCAGCCCGGTGTCCTCGCACAGTCGGTTGCGCAGGTCCAGCGCGGTGAAGGAGGAGAACCCCAGATCCATGAACCGGGCGTCCGCCGCGACGGCCCCCGGCTCCGCGTGCCCCAGTACGGCGGCCGAGTGGGTACGGATGATCTCCAGCAGGGCCAGCTCCTGCTCCGCGACGGTGGAGCCGGCCAGGCTCTCGGCCAGCTGCCGCTGCTTGGCGGCGTCCGCCGTCCGGCCGGGCAGCTCCTCCTGTTCGGCGGCGGGTTCCGGAGCCGTACGGAGCCACCAGGCGGACAGGGCCGGCAGTACCTCGCTCAGCGCGGACCGGCGCTCCTCCTCCAGCCCGAGGAACTCCGCCAGCCCGGCCAGGTCCTGGCGGGCCACCGCGTCCCAGAACCCCGCCTGGGCGCCGTCCGGCCGCCGCGTACCGCGTGCGGCGGCCGAGGGCAGCCAGTAGTGGCGGCGCTGGAAGGCGTGCGGAGGCAGCTCGATGTGGCGGGCGCCCGGGAAGACGGCGTCCCAGTCGACCTCCGTGCCGTTCGCCCACGCCCGGGACACACCGTCCACCAGGCGCTCGGCCTCGGGCCGGTCCTTGAGCAGGACGGGGGCGAACACGTGCTGCCCGGCGGGCAGCGACAGCTGGGCGAGGGCGGTCAGCACGGCGTCCGGCCCCAGTTCGAGGTAGGTGGTCACACCGTCCTCGCTCAGCCGGCGCAGGCCGTCGTGGAAACGGACGGCCGCGCGGATGTGCCGGGTCCAGTAGTCGGGGGAGCACAGTTCCTCGGCCCCGGCCGGCCGGCCGGTGACGTTGGAGACCACCGGGATCGACGGCGGGTGGTAGGTGAGCGTCCCGGCGACCGCCCGGAACTCCTCCAGCATCGGTTCCATCAGCGGTGAGTGGAAGGCGTGGCTGACCCGCAGCGGCTTGATACGCCGTCCCAGCTCCCGGAAGTGACCGGCGACGCGCTCGGTGGCCTCCCGCTCACCGGACAGCACCAGTGCCCGGGGACCGTTCACGGCGGCGATGTCCACCGGTTCCGCCAGTCCCGCCAGGCGCTCGCGGACCTCGTCCTCCTCGGCCTCCACGGCGATCATGGCTCCGCCCGCGGGCAGCGTGTCCATCAGCCGCGCCCGGGCGGCCACCAGCGCCGCCGCGTCGGGCAGGTCGAGGACACCGGCCACGTGCGCGGCGGTCAGCTCCCCGACGGAGTGCCCGATGAGCCGGTCCGGGATGACGCCCCAGTGGGTGAGCAGCCGGTACAGCGCCGTCTCCAGGGCGAACAGCGCCGGCTGGGTGTAGCGGGTACGGTCCAGCAGCGCCGCCTCCGGGCTGTCCGGCGCGGCGAAGAGGAGGTCCCGCAGCGGACGGTCCAGATGGACGTCCAGATGGTCGCAGACCTCGCCCAGGGCCTTGGCGAAGACCGGGAACGCCTCGCTCAGCCCGGCTCCCATGCCCGGCCGCTGGCTGCCCTGGCCGGAGAAGAGGAACGCGGTCCCGCCCGCGCCCGCGGCGGTGCCCCGGACCACCGAGGAGCTTCCGCGGTCCCGCGCCAGCGCCTCCAGAGCGCCGGCCAGCTCCTTCCGGTCCCGCCCGATCACGGCCGCGCGGTGCGGGAAGTGGGTCCGGGTGGCCGCCAGGGACAGTCCGATGTCGGAGGCCGAGGCCTCGGGCCGGTCGAGCAGGTACCGGTGCAGACGGCGCGCCTGGGCCCGTACGGCCGTACGGCTGCGCCCCGAGACGATCCACGGCAGGGGTACGTCCTGCGGGGGCGGCCCGTCCGCCGTGCCGTCGGCGGGCGGTGCCTGTTCGAGGACGAGGTGGGCGTTGGTGCCGCTGATGCCGAAGGAGGAGACGGCGGCGCGGCGGGGCCGGTCCTCCTCGGCCGGCCAGGGGGTGGCGGCGCGGAGGAGGGAGAGCGCGCCCGCGTCCCAGTCGACGTGCGGGGTGGGCTCGCTGACGTGCAGTGTCTTGGGCAGCACGCCGTGGCGCATGGCCATGACCATCTTGATGACGCCGGCGACGCCCGCGGCGGCCTGCGTGTGTCCGACGTTGGACTTCAGTGAACCCAGGTGGAGCGGCCGGTCCCCGGGCCGCTCGTGCCCGTACGTGGCGAGGAGCGCCTGGGCTTCGATGGGGTCGCCGAGCGTGGTGCCGGTGCCATGTGCCTCGACCGCGTCCACATCTCCCGGCTGGAGGCGTGCGTTGGCGAGTGCCTGGCGGATGACGCGTTCCTGGGACGGCCCGTTGGGCGCGGTGAGCCCGTTGCTCACCCCGTCCTGGTTGACGGCGCTGCCGCGGATCACGGCCAGGATGCGGCGTCCGTTGCGCCGGGCGTCCGACAGCCGCTCCAGCAGCAACAGCCCCGCGCCCTCGGCCAGTCCGGTGCCGTCGGCGTCGGCGGAGAACGCCTTGCAGCGGCCGTCGGGGGAGAGCCCGCGCTGACGGCTGAACTCGATGAAGGTGCTGGGGGTGGCCATCACCGTCGTACCGCCGGCCAGGGCCATGGTGCACTCGCCGTTGCGCAGTGCCTGGGCCGCCAGGTGAATGGCCACCAGGGACGAGGAGCACGCCGTGTCCACCGTCACCGCCGGCCCTTCCAGCCCGAAGGTGAAGGAGACCCGGCCGGAAGCCACGCTGTTGGCGGTACCGGTCATGAGCTGGCCCTCGGACTCCTCCGGAGCCTCGTGCGGCGGCGGCCCGTAACGCTGGTCGACCACGCCCGCGAAGACGGCCGTACGGCTGCCGCGCAGGGTCGCCGGCACGATGCCCGCGCCCTCGAAGGACTCCCAGGCCAGCTCCAGCAGCAACCGTTGCTGCGGGTCCATCGCGGTGGCCTCGCGGGGACTGATGCCGAAGAAGTCGGCCCCGAAGTCACCCGCGTCGTGCAGGAAGCCACCGCCGGTGGCGTAGGTGGTGCCCTTGTGGTCCGGATCGGCGTGGTACAGGGCCTCCAGGTCCCAGCCCCGCTTGCCGGGGAAGGCGCTGATGGCGTCGGACTCCGACTCCAGCAGGCGCCAGAGCTCCTCCGGGGTGTCCACACCTCCCGGGAAACGGCAGCTCATGCCGGTGATCGCGATCGGTTCGGAGGCCGCCTCCCGCGTCTCCCGCAGGCGTTCCCGGGTCTCCTGGAGGTCGGCCGTCACCCGTTTCAGATAGGCGAGCAGCTTCTCTTCGTTGGTCATCGTGGTGTTCTCCTTGCCGGCGTCGGCCGGGCCGGCGTCAGGGGGCCGAAGGGCCGTAGTCGTTGTCGATCAGGGCGAAGAGCTCGTCCGGCGTGGCCTCCGCGATCTCCTGGGCCGCCGAGCGCCGCGCGGGCTCCGGCGTACGGCCCCAGGTGGCGGCCAGCGTCTCCAGACGCTGGACGACCTCCCGCCGTACGGCGTCGTCGACGGGCACTGCGCCCGCCAGCACCGCCTCGACACGGGACAGTTCGGCCAAGGCCGGGTCGGGCACCGACGGCTCCTCGGGCAGCAGCCGCGCCAGCAGATGGCGGGCCAGGTCCTCGGGAGTGGGGTGGTCGAAGACGACGGTCGTCGGCAGCCGCAGCCCGGTCGCCTCGGCGAGCCGGTTACGGAGTTCGACGGCGGTCAGCGAGTCGAAGCCGGCGTCCTTCAGCGGACGCTGGTCGTCCACCGTGCCCGGATCCGGATATCCGAGCACCGTGGCCACATGGGCCCGGACCAGGTCGAGGAGTGCGCGGTGCCGGTCCTCCGGCGGCAGGGCCGCCAGCTTGCGGTCCCAGCCGGCCGCCGGGGCCGCGCCGCCCGCTTGCGCCGCCCGGCGCACCGGGGCCCGGAAGAGGCGCGTCAGCAGCGCCGGCAAGGTGCCGGCCGCGGCGCGCTCGCGCAGGGTGGCGGTGTCCAGCAGGGCGGGTACCACCACCGGATCGGCGCCGGTCAGAGCCCGGTCGAACAACGCCAGACCGGTGTCGGCGGCGAGCGGGCGGACGCCGCCGCGCGCCATCCGGCCGTGATCCGTGTCCGCCAGGTGCCCGGTCATCCCCGAGGCGTCCTCCCACAGGCCCCAGGCCATCGAGACGGCGGGCAGGCCTTCGCGGTGGCGCCGGTGCGCCAGGGCGTCCAGGAAGGCGTTGGCCGCCGCGTAGTTGGCCTGGCCCGGCGAACCGACGGTGGCGGCTGCCGAGGAGAACATCACGAACGCGTCCAGGTCCGCCGAGCGCGTCAGCTCGTCCAGCAGGAGAGCGGCGTCGGCCTTGGGGCGGAGGACGTGGTCGAGTTCTTCGGGGGTGAGGGTGTGGAGGGGGGTGTCGTGCAGGGCACCGGAGGCGTGGACGACGGTGGTGAGGGGGTGTTCGGAGGGGATGCCGGCCAGCAGGCCGGTGAGGGCGTCGCGGTCGGCGACGTCGCAGGCGGCGATGGTGACCTGGGCACCGAGGGCGGTGAGTTCGGTGGACAGCTGCGCGGCGCCGTCGGCGTCGGGTCCGCGTCGGCCGGCGAGCAGGAGGTGCCGGACACCGTGCTGAGTGACCAGGTGCCGGGCCAGGAGTGCTCCGAGGGTGCCGGTGCCGCCGGTGATGAGGGTGGTGCCGTGGGGGTTGGGGGGTTGGGGGTGGGTGAGGGCGAGTTTGCCGGTGTGGCGGGCTTGTTGGAGGTGGCGGAAGGCTTGGGGGGCGTGGCGGATGTCGTAGGTGGTGGTGGGCAGGGGTGGGATGTGGTGGTGGGTGAGGTGGTGGTGGATTTGGGTGAGGAGGTGGTGGATGTGGTCGGGGGTGGTGTCGTTTTGGAGGTCGAAGGTGTGGTAGTGGATGTGGGGGTGTTGGGTGGCGATGGTGTGGGGGTCGCGGGGGTCGGTTTTGCCGATTTCGAGGAAGTGGCCGCCGGGGTGGAGGAGGCGGAGGGAGGCGTCGGTGTGTTCGCCGGCGAGGGTGTTGAGGATGGTGTCGAGGCCGTGGCCGTTGGTGGTGGTGCGGAAGTGGTGTTCGTAGTCGGTGGTGCGGGAGTTGGCGATGTGGTCGTTGTCGAGGCCGAGGTGGTGGAGGGTGGGCCATTTGGTGGGGTGGGCGGTGGCGAAGACTTCGGCGCCGGTGTGGTGGGCGAGGTGGATGGCGGCCATGCCGACGCCGCCGGTGCCGGCGTGGATGAGGATTTTGTGGCCGGGTTGGAGGTGGGCTTGGTGGTGGAGGGCGTGGTAGGCGGTGAGGTAGGTGACGGGGAGGGTGGCGGCTTGGGTGTAGGTGAGGTGGTGGGGGATGTGGGTGGCGTGGCGGTGGTCGGTGGTGGCGTGGGTGGCGGTGGCGTGGGGGAAGAGGCCGAAGACGCGGTCGCCGGGGTGGAGGGTGGTGACGTCGGGGGCGGTTTCGGTGATGATGCCGGCGGCTTCGCCGCCGATGACGGCGTCGTCGCCGGGGTACATGTTCAGGGCGATGAGGACGTCGCGGAAGTTCAGGCCGCTGGCGTGGACGCGGATACGGATCTGGCCGGGCTCCAACGGCGGCATCTCACACGGCACCAACGCCAGGTTCTCCAGCGTTCCCTTGGCGGTGTTCTCCAGACGCCATGCTCCGGACGGCAGCTCCAGGCTCTCGGACACCGTCGCGCGTACGAGCCGGGACGCCGACAACTCTCCGTACCGTACGGCGAGTTGCGGCTCGCCGGCGGCCACGGCGGCGCGGACCTTCCCGTACACCTCCCCCTTGCCGTCGAGGTCGATCACCACGATGCGCCCGGGATGCTCCGACTGGGCCGTGCGCAGCAGCCCCCACACCGCGGAGTGCGGCAGGTCGCCGATCCGGTCGCCCGGTGCCGCCGCCACCGCGTCGCGGGTCAGGAACACCAGCTTCGAGGAGGCGAACCGCTCGTCGGCGAGCCATTCCTGCATCAGGCCGAGGGCCCGGTGCGTCGCTTCGTGCGTGGCCGGGGTGAGGTCACCGTCGCCGTACGCGAGGCCCTCGACCACCACCACGTGGGGCACCGAGTCGGCGGCCTCCCGCAGGGTGGCGCAGGACTCGGCACCGAGGGCATCGGCCAGGGCCGGGGAGTCCACCACGGCCCAACGGCTGTCGTCCCCGGACAGCTCGGGGCTCCCGGACGGCTCGGACACCGCGGTCCACTCCACGCGGTACATCGCGTCGGACGTGTCCGGGCCACCGGCCAGCCGGCCGGGTTCGACGGTCCGCAGGACCAGCGACTCCACCGAGACGACCGGCTGCCCGGCCGGATCACAGACGGTCAGCGCCACCGCGTCCGCACCGGCGGGCCGGAGCCGCACCCTGAGCGCCCGGGCGCCCCGGGCGTACAGGCGGGCACCGTGCCAGGCGAACGGCAGCCGTACGCCGTCCTGCGCCTCCGCAGCGTCCAGGCCGAGGGCGTGCAGGGCCGCGTCCAGCAGGGCCGGGTGCAGCCCGGAGGTGTCCGCCTCCGCCAGTTCCTCGGCCGGCGCGACCTCGGCGTACAGGTCCTCGCCCGCACGCCATGCCGCCGAGAGTCCCTGGAAGGCCGGTCCGTACTCGTATCCCAGTGACGCCAGGGTGGCGTAGTGCCCGTCGAGCGCCACCGGGACACCGCCCGGCGGCGGCCACTCCGTCAGCGCCTGCTCCGTCCGCTCTGAAATGGCGCGGTCCGCCGTGCCCAGGGTGCCGGTGGCATGCCGGGTCCAGGGCTGGTCGGCGTCGGCCTTTCCGGGACGCGAGTGAATCTGGAAGGGCCGCAGCCCGTCCTCGTCCGGGGCGCCGACGGTCAGCTGGACGTCGGCGGTCTCGTCGGACAGCGTCAGCGGGGCGAGCACGGTCAGTTCCTCGACGCCCGGGCAGCCCGCCTCCTCGGCGGCGTGCAGGGCCAGCTCCAGGAACGCGGTCCCCGGCAGCAGCGTGGTACCGGCCACCTGGTGGTCGGCCAGCCAGGGCAGCGTGGTGCGCGACAGGCTGCCGGTGAGAACCAGGCCGGCACCGTCCGCCAGCGGCAGGGCCGCGCCGAGCAGCGGGTGGCCCGCCGTCCGGAGTCCCAGCTGTGCGGGTTCCGTCCGGTGCGCGGCCGGCCGCACCCAGTGGCGGCTCCGCTGGAAGGGGTACGTCGGCAGGTCGCAGGCGCTGCGCGGGCCCCTCGGCCACACCGCGGTCCAGTTCACCGGCAGGCCCCGGACATGGGCCTCCGCCAGCGAGGACAGCAGCCGGGCCGGGCCCCCTTCGTCGCGGCGCAGCGTACTCAGTACGGTGGCGCCGCCGCGGATGTCGAGCTCCTCCACCGTCTCCCGCAGGCTCGTCGTCAGCACCGGATGCGGGCTGATCTCGATGAAGGTGTGGTGGCCGTCGGCCACCAGCGCGCGGACGGTCTCCTCGAACCGCACGGTCCCGCGCAGGTTGCGGAACCAGTAGTCGGAGTCCAGTCCGGTGGTGTCGGTCCCGCCCGCGGTGACCGTCGAGTAGAACGGGATGTCCGCGGGCCGCGCGGAGACGGAGGCCAGCACCTCGGCCAGGCGTTCGCGGACGTCCTCCACCTGGGCGCAGTGCGAGGCGTAGTCGACGGGGATCACCTTGCTGCGTACGTCCCGCTCGGTGCAGCGCTGATGCAGCTCGTGCAGGGCGTCGGTGTCGCCGGAGACCACCGTCGACCGCGGGCCGTTGACCGCCGCGACGGACAGCCGGCCGTCCCAGTGCTGGAGGAGTTCCGCCACCTCCGCCTGCGGCAGGGGTACGGACAGCATGCCCCCGCGTCCCCGCAGGGCGTCCAGAACCTGGCTGCGCAGGGCGACCACGCAGGCCGCGTCCTCCAGGGTGAGGGCCCCCGCGACGCAGGCCGCGGCGATCTCCCCCTGGGAGTGGCCGATGACGGCGGCCGGCTCGACACCGTACGCACGCCAGACGGCGGCCAGCGACACCATCACCGCGAACAGGGCGGGCTGCACGGTGTCGGCGGTGTCCATCGTCGCGCCGTCCTTGCCGTGCAGCAGGTCGAACACGTCCCAGCCGGTGTACGGGGCCAGCGCCTCCGCGCACTCCCGCATCCGCTCGCGGAAGACCGCGGAGCTCTCCAGCAACTCCAGGGCCATGCCCGCCCACTGCGACCCCTGCCCGGGGAAGACGAAGACCGGCTGATGGCCGGATGCGGCGAGGCCCTGCGTCAGCATGGGCGCCGGCCCGTCCGCCGCCAGCGCGGCGAGCCCGGCGCACGCCTGCTGCCGGTCCGCCGCCACCACGACCGCACGGTGCTCGAAGACCGCGCGGGTCGTCGCCAGGGCGTGGGCGACATCCCCGTCCGGGGCATCGGGGACCGCTTCGAGGTGGGTGAGCAGCTGCCTGGCCTGCGCCCGCAGCGCTTCGGCGGAGCGGCCGCTCAGCAGCCAGGGCACCACCCCGGGAGCCGGTGCCGCCGTGCCGTCCACGGCCGGGGCCTCAAGTGCCGGTACTTCCGGTACTTCCGGTGCTTCCGGTGCCTGTTCGACGATGAGGTGGGCGTTGGTGCCGCTCATGCCGAAGGAGGAGATGCCTGCTCGCCGGGGACGTCCGGTCTCCGGCCAGGGCGTGGTCTCGGCCACCGGACGCGCCGCTCCCGAGCTCCAGTCCACGTGCGGGGTGAGTTCGGTGATGTGGAGCGTTTTGGGGAGGGTGGCGTGGCGCATGGCCATGACCATCTTGATGACGCCGGCGACGCCTGCGGCGGCCTGGGTGTGGCCGATGTTGGATTTGAGGGAGCCGAGGTGGAGGGGCTGGTCCTCGGGCCGTTCCTGTCCGTACGTGGCGAGGAGGGCCTGGGCTTCGATGGGGTCGCCGAGTGTGGTGCCCGTGCCGTGTGCTTCGACCGCGTCCACGTCGCCGGGCTGGAGGCGTGCGTTGGCGAGTGCCTGGCGGATGACGCGTTCCTGGGACGGCCCGTTGGGCGCGGTGAGTCCGTTGCTGGCGCCGTCCTGGTTGACGGCGCTGCCGCGGATGGTTGCCAGCACGGGGTGTCCGTTGCGCTGGGCGTCGGAGAGGCGTTCGAGGACGAGCATGCCGACGCCTTCGCCCCAGGCGGTGCCGTCGGCGTCGGCGGAGAACGCCTTGCAGCGGCCGTCGGCGGCGAGCCCCCGCTGCCGGCTGAATTCCACGAACAGCGTCGGCGTGGCCAGTACGGACGCTCCACCCGCCAGGGCGAGCGAGCACTCGCCGTTGCGCAGTGCCTGGGCCGCCAGGTGAATGGCCACCAGGGACGAGGAGCACGCCGTGTCGACGCTGACCGCCGGACCCTCCAGCCCGAAGGTGTAGGCGACCCGGCCGGAAATGATGCTGGCCGAGCTGCCGGTCAGCCGGTAGCCGCCGGATTCCTCCGGAGCGGCGTCCAGCAGCGCCGTGTAGTCCTGGGAGCTGGTCCCGGCGAAGACACCGGTGTCGCTGCCGCGCAGGGTCGCCGGGTCGATGCCGGCCCGCTCGAACGCCTCCCAGGAGGTCTCCAGCAGCAGCCGCTGCTGAGGGTCGGCAGCGGTCGCCTCACGCGGGCTCATACCGAAGAACTCGGCGTCGAACAGCGGCGCGTCGTAGAGGAAGCCGCCGTGCCGGGTGTACGTCCGGCCGGGCGTACCGGGCTCCGGGTCGTAGAGGCCGGACGTGTCCCAGCCACGGTCGGCCGGGAACTCCGCGATGGCATCGACCCCGTCGGCCAGCAGCTGCCACAGCTCCTCGGGCGAGGCGACGCCGCCCGGATAACGGCAGCTCATCGCCACCACCGCGATTGCCTCGTCACCCGCGTCGGCCGTGTCCCCAGTAGTGCCCGCGGCCTTCCGCACAGCTGCGGGAGCCGCCGGCTCCGGCCGGTCGTCGAGCAGGTCGAACAGGTGCCGGGCGAGCGCGGCCGGGGTGGGGTGGTCGAAGATCAGGGTCGCCGACAGCCGCAGGCCCGTCGCCGCGCCCAGCCGGTTACGGAGTTCCACCGCGGTCAGGGAGTCGAAGCCGATCTCGTTGAACGGGCGCTCGGCCTCGACCGATTCGGGCTCGGCGTGGGCGAGCACCTTCGCGACATGGGTCCGTACCAGGTCCAGCAGCGCCCGCTTCCGCTCGGGAGCCGGCAGCCCCGCCAGTGCGGCGAGCGGTGCGTCGCCGGAGGGGGCGCCCGTGGTGCCCGCGGCGCCGGCCGCGACCTGCGGCAGCCGAGCCCGGACCAGGCCGCTGAGCAGGACCGGCAAGGACCCGGCGTCGGCCTGGCGGCGCAGCGCGGACAGGTTCAGCGGAGCCGGTACGGCCACCGGCCGTCCGGTGGCCAGGGCGGCGTCCAGCAGTTCCAGCCCCTGCTCCGGCGTCATGGGGACGACCCCGGTACGGCTGATCCTGGACAGGGCGGCCTGGTCCAGGTGGCCGGTCATCCCGCTTTCCTCGCCCCACAGGCCCCACGCGAGGGACGTACCGGGCAGGGCCTCGACGCGCCGGTGCTGGGAGAGGGCGTCCAGGAAGGCGTTGGCCGCGGCGTAGTTGGCCTGGCCCGCGTTGCCGAGGGTGCCGGCGACCGAGGAGAACAGGACGAAGTGGCTCAGGTCCAGGTCGCGGGTCAGCTCGTGCAGGTGCCAGGCGGCGTCGACCTTGGGCCGCAGTACCCGGTGCAGTTGTTCGGGGGTGAGGGTGTGCAGGGGGGCGTCGTGGAGGGCGCCGGGGGTGTGGACGACGGTGGTGAGGGGGTGTTCGGAGGGGATGTCGGCCAGGAGGCGGGCGAGGGCGTCGCGGTCGGTGACGTCACAGGCGACGACGGTGGCGTGGGCGCCGAGTGCGGCGAGTTCTTCGACGAGCTGCGCGGTGCCTTCGGCGTCGGGTCCGCGTCGGCTGACGAGCAGGAGGTGTCCGGCGCCGTGGTGGGTGGCGAGATGGCGGGCGGTGTGGGTGGCGAGGGTGCCGGTGCCGCCGGTGATGAGGGTGGTGCCGTGGGGGTTGGGGGGTTGGGGGTGGGTGAGGGCGAGTTTGCCGGTGTGGCGGGCTTGTTGGAGGTGGCGGAAGGCTTGGGGGGCGTGGCGGATGTCGTAGGTGGTGGTGGGCAGGGGTGGGATGTGGTGGTGGGTGAGGTGGTGGTGGATTTGGGTGAGGAGGTGGTGGATGTGGTCGGGGGTGGTGTCGTTTTGGAGGTCGAAGGTGTGGTAGTGGATGTGGGGGTGTTGGGTGGCGATGGTGTGGGGGTCGCGGGGGTCGGTTTTGCCGATTTCGAGGAAGTGGCCGCCGGGGTGGAGGAGGCGGAGGGAGGCGTCGGTGTGTTCGCCGGCGAGGGTGTTGAGGATGGTGTCGAGGCCGTGGCCGTTGGTGGTGGTGCGGAAGTGGTGTTCGTAGTCGGTGGTGCGGGAGTTGGCGATGTGGTCGTTGTCGAGGCCGAGGTGGTGGAGGGTGGGCCATTTGGTGGGGTGGGCGGTGGCGAAGACTTCGGCGCCGGTGTGGTGGGCGAGGTGGATGGCGGCCATGCCGACGCCGCCGGTGCCGGCGTGGATGAGGATTTTGTGGCCGGGTTGGAGGTGGGCTTGGTGGTGGAGGGCGTGGTAGGCGGTGAGGTAGGTGACGGGGAGGGTGGCGGCTTGGGTGTAGGTGAGGTGGTGGGGGATGTGGGTGGCGTGGCGGTGGTCGGTGGTGGCGTGGGTGGCGGTGGCGTGGGGGAAGAGGCCGAAGACGCGGTCGCCGGGGTGGAGGGTGGTGACGTCGGGGGCGGTTTCGGTGATGATGCCGGCGGCTTCGCCGCCGATGACGGCGTCGTCGCCGGGGTACATGTTCAGGGCGATGAGGACGTCGCGGAAGTTCAGGCCGCTGGCGTGGACGCGGATGCGGATCTGGCCGGGCTCCAACGGCGGCATCTCACACGGCACCAACGCCAGGTTCTCCAGCGTTCCCTTGGCGGTGACGTCGAGCCGCCAGTTCTCGGCGCCGGAAGGCGGCACCAACTGGTCCCGGCCGCTGCCCAGCCTGACCAGTCTAGGTACGTACAACTGCCCTCGCCGTAGAGCGAGTTGCGGCTCACCGCGGGTCAGAGCGGTCGCCAGCACCGCACGGGACTCCGCGCTGCCGTCGATGTCGACGATCTGCAAGCGCCCCGGGTACTCGGTCTGCGCCGAACGCACCAGACCCCACAGGGACGCGGCCGCCGGGTCCCGCACCCGGTCGCCCTCACCGGCCTCCACGGCACCGGACGTCACGACGACCAGCCGGGCGGCATCGGACCGCTCCCCGGCCAGCCACTCCTGGACGGTCGTCAGCGCCTCGGCGGTCATCCGGTGCACCGCCGCGGGAACCTCCTCGCCGCGCTCCGTGGCGTACGACACCAGGACCGCCGGGACACCGTCGGGCACGGCGGACAACTCCGCGTAGCGCGCGCCCGTTCCGGCCAGTTCCCAGGGATCGTTACCCACGGCCGCAGGCGCTTCCGCGGACGTCGCGGCAGGGGCCGGCAGAGGCGTCCAATCGACTCCGTGCAGGCCGTCGGGCCAGGTCGGTGCGGCCGTGAGTGCCTCGGCCGAGAAGGGACGCACCGCCAGGGCCCCGACGGTCAGTACGGGGTTCCCGGCCTCGTCGGAGACGGTCAGCGCCACCGTGTCGGGCGCGGTCCACGCCAGGTGCACCCGCAGCCCGGTCGCACCCGCGGCGAACAGCCGGACGTCGCTCCACGCGAACGGCAACCGGAACACGGCCGGTTCGCCCGCCTCGGGCAGGGACTCCAGTGCCAGTACGTGCAGCGCGGCGTCCAGCAGCGCCGGATGCACCGTGAACAGGCCCTCGTCGTCCGACGCGACGGTACCCGCCGCCTCCCCGGGCAGCCGTACCTCGGCGTACAGCTCGTCCCCCTGCCGCCAGGCACGCCGCAGACACTGGAACGCCGGACCGTAGGTGTAGCCGTGCTCGGCCAGCCGCTCGTAGAGATCGTCGGTCCGGATCGCGTCCGCCCCGGCGGGAGGCCAGGCGGCACCGGTCCGGCCGGAGTCGATCACGGTGTCCTGCGGTACGGGCGCGAGCGTGCCGGTGGCGTGCCGGACCCACTCGGCGCCCTCGGCCTTGCGGGAGTACAGCCGCACGGGCCGCCGCCCGGAATCCTCCTGCGGACCGACGGCGAGCTGTACGTCCACCTCGACGCCGTCCAGCCGTAGCGGGGCCTCCAGCGTCAGATCCTCCACCACCGGCGTCCCCAGCCGGACACCCGCCAGCAGCGCCAGCTCGACCATCGCCGTACCGGGCAGCAGCACCGACCCCTGCACGGCGTGGTCGGCGAGCCAGGGGTAGGCCGCCAGCGACAACCGCCCCGTGAACATCTGACCCTGCCCGTCGGCGAATTCCACCGCCGCGCCGAGGAGGGGGTGTTCGGCGTCGGTGAGTCCGGCTGCGGTGAGGTTGCCGGGGGTGGCGGGGGCGGCGAGCCAGTGGTGTTGGCGTTGGAAGGGGTAGGTGGGGAGGTCGAAATGGGGGGTGGTGTTGTACAGCTGGTGCCAGTCAGGAGTGGTAGTGGCAGTGGTGTGGAGGTGAGCGAGGGCGGTGGTGAGGGCATGGGGTTCGGGCTGGTTCTTGCGCAGCGAGGGTGCGCTCGGAGCGTCGGGGTGGGTGTGCTGGGCGTGGGTGGTGAGGCTGGTGTCGGGGCCTATTTCGAGGTAGGCGGTGGTGCTGTGTTCGTGGAGGGTGGTGAGGGCGTGGTGGAAGCGGACGGTGTTGCGGGCGTGGTCGGTCCAGTAGTCGGGGTGGGCGAGGTCGTGGTGGGTGGCGGTCTGTCCCGTCAGGGTGGAGATGAGCGGAAGGGTTGCGGGGTGGAAGTCCAGGCTCTGGGTGACGGCGCGCAGGTCGTCGAGCATGGGTTGCATGTGGGGGGAGTGGAAGGCGTGGCTGACGGTGAGGGGCCGGGTGCGGATGCCGCGCTCTTCGAACTCGCTCTGGAGCGCTGTCAGGGTGTCTTCGTCACCGGAGAGAACCACGGAGTGTGAGCTGTTGACGGCGGCGAGCGCGACGACTCCCTCGGCGGCTTCCAGCAGCGGCTGGACGGTTTCCTGGTCGGCTTGTACGGCGAGCATTCCGCCGCCGTTGGGCAGCTGCTGCATCAGTCGTCCGCGCTGGACGGCCAGGCGCGCAGCGTGCGACAGGCTGAGGATGCCGGCGGCGTGGGCTGCGGCGATTTCTCCGATGGAGTGCCCGGCGACATAGGCGGGCCGTACGCCCAGGTGTTCCCAGAGCCGGAACAGCGCGGTCTGCAACGCGAAGAGGGCAGGCTGTGCATACTCCGTACGCTTCAGCGCCTCCGCGTCACCCAGCACCTCATGCAGCGAGCAGCCCAGCCCCTCCGCCCGCAAGGCCGCATCAACCTCATCGAACGCGTCGGCATACGCCGGGTACGCGGCGTAAAGCTGCGCCCCCATCCCCGCCCGCTGGCTCCCCTGCCCCGAGAACAGGAACGCCAGCTTCCCCGGTTCACCGGCCGCGCGCTCCACCGTGCCGTCGCCGGAAGCCAGTGCCGCCAGCTCGGTCATCAGCGTTTCGCGGTCGGCTCCCACCACGGCCGCGCGGTGCGGGAACTGCGTGCGTGTCCGCACCAGCGCATGACCCACCTCGGCCGGCGTGGCCTCCGGCAGCTCCGTCAGCCGCTGGTGCAGCGTACGGGCCTGTTCCCGTACCGCCGCTTCGCTGCGTCCCGAGACGATCCACGGCAGGGGCACATCTCGCACCCCCTGCGCGGGCTTCTCATCCACCGCTTCTTCAGCGGGTGCTGCCTCTTCGAGGATGAGGTGGGCGTTGGTGCCGCTGATGCCGAACGAGGAGACGGCGGCGCGGCGGGGCCGGTCCTCCGCCACGGGCCACGGGGTGTTGTCCGTCAGCAGGGAGACTGCTCCCGTGCTCCAGTCCACGTGCGGGCTGGGCTCGCCGGCGTGCAGGGTCTTGGGCAGCACGCCGTGACGCATGGCCATGACCATCTTGATGACGCCGGCGACGCCCGCCGCGGCCTGGGTGTGGCCGATGTTGGACTTCAACGAGCCCAGCCGGAGCGGCTGCTCCTCGGACCGCTCCTGACCGTACGTGGCCAGGATCGCCTGGGCCTCGATCGGGTCGCCGAGCGTGGTGCCCGTACCGTGCGCCTCGACCGCGTCCACATCACCCGGCTGGAGACGGGCGCTGGCCAGGGCCTGGCGGATGACGCGCTGCTGCGCGGGGCCGTTGGGCGCCGTCAGCTGACTGCTGGCGCCGTCCTGGTTGACGGCGCTGCCACGGATGACGGCGAGAACGGGGCGGCCGTTGCGCCGTGCGTCGGAAAGGCGTTCCAGCAGGACGAGTCCCGCGCCCTCGCTCCAGCCCGTGCCGTCGGCGTCGGCGGAGAAGGGCTTGCAGCGGCCGTCGGGGGACAGGCCTCGCTGGCGGCTGAATTCGATGAAGGTGTTGGGTGTGGCCATCACGGTCACACCACCGGCCAGGGCGAGGGTGCACTCGCCGTTGCGCAGTGCCTGGATCGCCAGATGCATGGCCACCAGGGACGAGGAGCAGGCCGTGTCCACCGTCACCGCCGGGCCCTCCAGGCCCAGGGTGTAGGCCACCCGGCCCGAGGCCACACTGCCCGCGCTGCCGTAGCCGAGGTAGCCCTCGAAGCTCTTCGGTACGGGCGACAACCGTGAGGCGTAGTCGTTGTACATCACCCCGGCGAAGACACCCGTGCGGCTTCCGCGCAATGACTGGGGCACGATGCCGGCCCGTTCGAAGGCTTCCCAGGACGTCTCCAGCAGGAGGCGCTGCTGGGGGTCGGTGGCGAGGGCCTCGCGGGGGCTGAGGCCGAAGAACTCGGGGTCGAACTCGGCTGCCCCGTAGAGGAATCCGCCGTGCCGGGTGTAGCTCTTGCCCACCTGGTCGGGGTCCGGGTCGTAGAGGTCGTCCAGGTTCCACCCGCGGTCCGTGGGGAAGCCGTCGATGGCGTCGGTGCCGTCGTCGACGAGCCGCCACAGGTCCTCGGGGGACGCGACGCCGCCGGGGTAGCGGCAGCTCATCGACACGATGGCGACCGGCTCGTGCCGGTCGGCCTCGGCCTCGCGCAGGCGCTGCCGGGCCACGGCGAGATTGCCTGTGGCGCGCTTGAGATATTCGCGAAGCTCTTTCTCGCTCGCCATTACGGTGTCAGCCTCTCGGGGGAGTACGGGCCCAACGGGGGGAGTGGGGCAGGAGGAGGTGGTGGGTCAGGCGGGGGTGGGAGCCGGACGGCGGCGCAGCCGGCCGGCCAGCAGCGCGTAGCGCAGGGCCGCGCGGGGCAGGAGGTGGCCGCCCTTCATGCGCAGGATCGAGTGGAAGCCCCACATCTGCATCTCCGGCAGGTGGCTCGGGGCCCCGTGCACGTCGTCGTACTCGACGATGCGCAGGTCGGGCACGGTGCGGCGGAGCCGCCCTGGATCACCGGCCGGAATGATCTCGTCCCGCGCGCTCGCCGCGTAGGCCAGCGGAACGGGCAGCGAACGCAACTCCTGATCGCTCAGCGCCCAGTCACGCAGGTGTTCGCCGACGTCCGCGGACGCGACGCCCGTCAGATGCGCGAGGGTGTCGACGGTGATCCGCGGCAGCTGTGCCTGCCAGGCCCGGTCGGTGAAGAAGTCGTTGACGGGGGCGCCCACCGTCATGACGCCGCGGATGCGGTCGTCCTCCAGCGCGGCGCGCATGGCCAGGTGGCCGCTGAAGCTCAACGTGATGCAGTACGTGTTCGCCACGTCCGCGGAGCCCTGTACCGCGTCCAGCAGTCGGGGCAGCAGCCGCCAACTGTCCTTGTGGTACGGCAGACCGTTCTCGCCGACACCGGGAATCTCGGTGACCAGCCCGGCGAAGCCCAGCTTGGACAGCCGGCCCAGCAGCGGTGCCCACTGTTCCTTGATGCTGACGATGCCGCCCATGAAGATCAGCAGCGGCTTGCGGCCGGTGTCGGACAGGCCGCTCGTCCAGCAGCCCACCCGGCCTTCGGGGGTGTCCACGTCGAGGCGTTCGATACCGCCTGTCTCCTTGCGCCAGCGGTCGAAGACGCTGACGCAGCGCTCCAGCGCCTCGGCGCGCGCAGGGCCGTCGACGTAAGGGAAGCGGGCCATGTTGAAGTGGCGGACCGCCTCCAGGAGGTGCCCCTCCTGCTCCAGGCGCTCGCCGGCCCGGCACCATTCGCCCGCCCAGGACCCCGGTGCGCCGCCCTCGTCGGTACGGACGCGGTCAAGCAGCTTGTGGAAGTGCTCCGGGGGCAGCGACTGCGAGAGGGCGTGGGCGCCCACGTACTGCTTGAGTTCGGTGACGTCGTTCATCGGCCCTCGCCAAGGGGGGTTTCCAGGCGGTCACGGGCCTGGCCGGAGGAGTCCTCGGCCCGGCCTCCGGTCTCGCCCGGGAAGTTCTCCAGCCGGTCCTTGATCTCGCCGAGGATGTCGGCGGCTTCGGCCCCGTCGACGACCCGGTGGTCGAAGGCCAGGTTCAGACGCATCACCGGGGCCACCGTCACCTCGCCGTTCCGTACCACGGGCCGGTCGAGGATGCGGCCCACGCCCAGCGTGACGGTGGTGCCGCCCACCGAGTGGAAGCCGTCGACGGCGCCGTGCCCGAGTGAACTGACCGCGAAGGTGCCCGTGCGGGTCACCCGCTTCGCCAGCGGCCGGGTCGCCCGGCGGAAGAGCGCACGGCCCAGGGGCACGGGCAGCCGGTGCAGCTTGCGCAGACCGTCGAACTCTGGCATGACCTGCGGGTCGCCGTCGCGGTAGTGGTCCACCTGCCGCTGGATGCCGTCCAGGTCCGCGCGCCCGAGGTCCGGCAGGACCGCGGCCAGGACCACCCGGCGGCCGCCGAGCCGCCGGTCCATGACGAGCTTGGCGCTCGCGGTGCCGCTGGTGACGGTGCGCGGGAAGAGCCCGCCGCCGATCGCGCCGTTGGCCTGGGGGTGCGCGGCCATCACCGGGGCCGCCGCACGGAGCACGTAGCTGACCACCGAGTAGCGCCGGCCGTCCGCGGCGGCGTCCGAGCGGTGGCGCCGGACCTGCCCCATGTCGACCTCGGTGTCGAGGAAGACCGGGGCGAACGCCCGGTTCTCTTCGAGGAAGTAGAGCGTGTGCCGCCGCTCGCGCGGGAAGGGAGCCGGCTTCACCCGGTCACCGCCACGTCGTACAGGCCGCGCAGCGACGACGCCTCCAGGGCGGCGGGCAGGGACAGCGAGTGTCCCGTGCTGTGCTCCAGCCGGGTGAGCAGGGCGATGAGGTGGAGCGAGTCCCAGCCCGCGACCTGGTCGAGGGGCCGGTCCACGTCGGTCATGTCGACGTCCAGCCCCAGGTCGTCGCGGATCAGGGTGACGAAGTCGTCGATGGAGTTCACGGGGTGTGTCCTTCTGAGGTATCGGTCAGTTGCAGGTGGTCGGGGAGCGGGGGGATGCCGGCCAGGTCGTGCCGGAACGTACGGACGTTCGCGGACGCGTCCGGTTGCTCGCCCGGACGCTCGCTCGTGTGCGCGTCCGGCTGCTCGTCTTCGCGTTCGTCCGGCCGCTCGCCCACGTCCCCGGCCCCGCCCGTCCGCGCGAAGCCGTTGGCCGGGTAGAAGTCCTGGACCTTCGCGTTCTTGGCGCTCTCGCGGTAGTGGCCGACGACTTCGTGCGCCCCGTCGGCCCGCGCCCGGCTCAGCACCGTGGTCAGCGCGGCCTGCTCGATACCACGAGCGAACACCCGGCAGCTCAGGAGGAAGTTGTCGATGTGCACCGTGCTGCCCTCGCGGCGCAGGAAAACCGCCCCGACCAGGCCGTTGTCGCCGAACCGGTCGCCCGATCGCACGGCCAGGACCTGAGTGGCCGGTCCCTCGGCCAGGGCCCGCACCTCGGCCGGCTGGAGCCGCCGGGTGGTCAGGTTAAACTGGTTCGTCCGCAGGGTCAGCTGGGAGACGCGGGGAACGTCGGCGTCGGCCACCGGGCCGATCTCCACCCGTACGCCGAGTTCGCGCAGGTAGTCCTGGAGGGAGTCGAAGGTGTGCAGGAAGTCCTTGCGCTCGGCCTCGCTGCGGTAGAGCGCGGGGCGGGCGCGGTCCTCCGTGGTCAGCTCGCGCGTGTCGAACCAGCCGTCCCGCAGCAGCTTGCCGATGTGCCGCGCCGGCTCCTCGTCGAGCTGGACGACGGCCACCCCCGGCAGCTCCCGGCGCACCAGGCCGCACTCGTAGGCGCTGTCGTCGGCGAAGACCACGCTGTCGACGGCGAGGTTGAGATCCGCCGCGAGCTCCGCGAGGTTCTCGTGCTTGGGCCGCCAGTTCACGGCCAGGCGGACGAAGTCCTCCTCGCGCAGGGCCATTTCCGTACGGTTGGCGAGAACGTCGCGGACCGGGCCGAGGTCGTTCTTGCTCACGGCGGCCAGCAGTACGCCCTGTGACGCGAGCTGCCCGACCACCTTCTGGAACGCCGCGAACGCCGCGCCGCGCGGACCGTCGCCGACCTCGATGCCCTCGGGCCCGTCGTCACCGAGCACACCGCCCCACAGTGTCTGGTCCAGGTCCACCGCCAGGCACTTCTTGGTCTGCCCGGCCGCCAGCCGGGCCAGGTGACCGGCCTCCCGGGCGTACCGGGACAGCATCCGGGGCGAGAGGTGGGCCTTGGCGTAGACGCTGAGCCGGGCGTCGGTGACCTCGACGCCTTCGCCGGCGATCGGGTCCAGGTCCAGTACGACCAGTTCGGGACGGGTCTCCGCCAGGCGCAGCAGCCGGATGTTGGCCTCCCGCCACAGCACGCCCAGCCGGGCACGGGAGCGGTGGTCGACCAGTTGGGCCACGAGGTCGCGCGGCAGGGGCAGGGTGTTGAGCACCAGGGTGCCACTGCCCGAGCCGGCGAAGCGGGAGACGAGCCCTTCCAGCAGGGCGGTCTTCTCCGCCAGTACGGCCTCGACGTCCTCCGGGCGCCAGGGCGCGGGCAGTTCGTCGCGGACGACCATGGGATCGAGCAGGCACAGCACCAGGTCGGGTGAGGCGGCGTGCAGCGCGCTGCCCGGGTCCGCCAGGTCGAAGACGTACGAGTCGAAGTCGGAAACGACCGTCCGCAGCACGATGCCGTGCCGGGCGCCCTCCAGGGCCAGGGCCGGGACGAGGGCGGACAGCGTGCCGTGCCCGGTGATCGCGACCGTGAGCGCGGGGAGCGAGGGGTGGGCCCGCAGCACCTCGTCCGGGTCGACACGGGCCAGCAGCTGGGCGGCCCGCGCGGAGCGGTCCTCGTCCAGCTGCGCCAGCAGGGTCTTGAGGCGGGGGTACTCCGTCGCCAGGCGGCCGGAGCGGTGCAGGGCGAGCAGTTCGTCGGCAGGCGTGGTGGGTGCGGGCGCGGGGGTGGTGGTGTCGGTGGGCCCCGGTTCGCCGGTGCCGGTGGGCGCGGGTTCGTCGGTGGGTACGGCTGCGGTGGACATCCCCGTCAGACCCCCTCCAGCGCGAAGCCGGACTTGATCCACTTGCTGGACTCGATGGCCACGCCGAGCGCCCGCTCGCCGGGAGCGATCCGCTCCAGTACCCGTTCGAGCTGGAAGAAGACCAGGGCGTTCGCGTTGTTGCCGGTCTCGTCGACGCAGGAGACCTCACGGGCCTGCGGCAGGTCCAGCCGCTCCACGATGCGCCGGGTCATCACGCCGGACAGCTGCGGCGGCAGGAGGTAGGTGACCTCGTCCGCGCGCCAGTCGAGGTCGTCCAGCAGCTCGTGCAGCGTCTCCTCGGCCATCTCCGGCACGTACCGCTCGATGGCCTTGTAGTCCTCGGTGGCCGCCGGCCGGTCCGAGAGACGGTCCACCGGGCCGAACCACTCCAGGGTCGCCCCGGCCACCCGGTCCAGGCCGGTCAGGCGGGTACGGACGGACGCCAGCTCGCAGCGGCCCGCGCCCGGCTCGTTGGTGAGCACGGCAGCGCCCGCGCCGTCCCCGAACAGGACGTAGTTCACCAGCTGCTCCGGCGGAAGCTGCGCCAGCTTCGCGTCGCAGTCGTAGAACCTGGCGAGCACGTCGGCACCGATGACCAGGGCCGTACGGTGCCGGCCGGTCTGCAGCAGCTGATGGGCGACATCCAGGGCCTGGACCGCGCCCGAACACCCGGACTGCAACTGGAAGGTGGGGACGTCGTTGATGCCGAGCCGGTCGCAGATGACGTTGACCGTGGCGGGCATGAGCTGCTCCGGGGTGGCCGTCGCCATCACGACGAGGTCCACCTCCTCGGGCCGGACACCGGCCGTGTCCAGAGCCCTGCGGCCGGCCGCCGTACCGAGCCCGGACAGCGAATCGCCGATCTCACCGGTCGCGATGTCGACCGCCAAATGGCGTTGGCGGGTGCCGATGAAGGCATCCACCCACTGTTCCCACAGCGCGTCCATTCCAAAGGTGCGGGCCAGTGCCGCATTGTCGACCGGCGGCCCGGGCAATGCCGTTCCCACCGAGAGAATTCGGATCCGTGGAGTATCCACCACCTGCTCCTTTCTACCCGGGTCATACTCCGCAACGTGGCTTCCGCCCGGCTAACGCGGCGCTTCCGCGGTCCTCGGTATTACGCGGCGCTAATGCCCGGACTACGCGAGGTTGAGGGGAACGGCGACGACTCCTAACCTGCGTCCAGCCGCAGGGATGTCCGTTCCCGGCCTGCGTTCAGCCGCGGGGATGTGCGTTCCTGGCCTGCAACCAGCCGTAGGGATGTGCGTTCCTGGCCTGCGTCCGGCTGCCGGGAGACCCGTTCCCGGCCTGCGCAGGGAAACCCGTGCCCGCGCACCTGAAGACGATGGGATCACGATGGAAATCACCGCCCAGCGGGGCCTGTCCGGCGCACCGCCCTTTCCGCAGCCGAGGACGTGCCCGTATCAGCCGCCCGAGACCTACCGGCGACTCGGCGAGGAAGCGCCGCTGTCCCGGGTCACGCTCTTCGACGGCCGCGTGGTGTGGCTCGTCACCGGATATCACGAGGCGCGACAACTGCTCGCGGACGAACGGATATCCGCCGACCGGCAGCGCCCCGACTACCCGGCCCTGGCGCCGCGTTTCCAGGCCGAGGTCGCCCGGCGCCTGGTGCTCATCGGCATGGACCCGCCGGAGCACGACGAACACCGCCGGCTGCTGAACCCGGATTTCAGCCGCAGGCGGGTCGCCGAGCTGCGGCCCGTGATCCAGGACGTGGTCGACCACTACGTCGACCGGATGCTGCGCCTCGGCCCGCCCGCCGACCTGGTGCGCGACTTCGCGCTCCCGGTGCCGTCCCGGGTGATCTCCGAGGTGCTGGGGCTGCCGGGCGAGGACCTGGAGTTCTTCCAGGAGGCATCCCGCCGTCTTCTGCAGGCGACCACCCGGGAGGACTCCCAGTCGGCCGGGGAAGAACTCATCGGCTACCTCGACCGGTTGGCCACCCGCCGGCGTACTGAGAGCGGCCCCGGGCTCATCGGCCGGCTCGCCCGGGAGGAGGTCGCCGGCGGCACCCTCAGCCACTCCGACCTCGTACAGATCGCCCTGGTCATCCTGGTCGCCGGACACGAGACCACGGCCTCCACCATCGCGCTGGGCACCCTGGCCCTGCTCGACCACCCGGAGCAACTGGCCCGGATGCAGGCCGACCCCGCCGCCGTACCGGCCGCGGTGGAGGAGGTCCTGCGCTGTGTGGCCGTCACCGACCTGGCCGGCGCGCGGGTCGCGACCGCCGACATCCAGATCGCCGGTCGGACCATCCGCGAGGGCGACGGAGTACTGCTGTCGGGGACGATGGCCAACCGCGACGACCGGGTCCACCAGGACGCGGAGGACTTCGACATCGGCCGCACCGGCCGCCGCCACCTGTCGTTCGGGTACGGCATCCACCAGTGCCTCGGCCAGAGCCTCGCCCGCCTGGAACTGGAGATCGCCTTCTCCACCCTGTTCACCCGCATTCCGAACCTGCGCCTGGCCGTGCCCGCCGACCAGCTGGCCGCCCGTCCGCTGGGCAGCGGCACGGTGCAGGGCGTCCAGGAAATGCCGGTGACGTGGTGAGCGCCGCCGGCCGTCCGGCGCAGCCGCGGGTCACCGCCGACCGGGAACTGTGCATCGGAGCCGCACAGTGCGCCTTCGCGGCGCCTGCCGTCTTCGACCAGGACGACGACGGCTATGTCGTGGTCCTGGACGGAGATCCCGGTTCCGGCGAGTGGGAGGCCGCCCAGGAGGCCGCCGACCTGTGCCCGGCACAGGCGATCCTGCTCGCGGACGGCGCGGACGGCGCGGACGGCGCGGACGGCATGGTTGGCATGGACGCCGGCTGAGGCGCACGCAGGACGGAGTGAGCCCCGAAGCATCGGCTTCGGGGCTCACTCCGTCTGCGTACCGCATCTCACCTCAGTTGCCGGGCCCCCACGCGACCGGCAGCGAGGCGAGCGTCCGGATCTGCATGCCCTTCAGCCACCGCACCTCCTCCGGCGCCACCGCCAGCCGCAGGTCGGGGAAGCGGCCGAGCAGCGACCCGATCGCCACCTCCATCTCCGCCCGTGCCAGCGCGGCACCGGTGCAGTGGTGCAGGCCGTGTCCGAAGGACAGCTGCGCGTTCGCCGCCCGCCGCAGGTCGAGCACATCGGGGTCGTCGAAGGCCCGCGGGTCCTTGTTCCCGGCGGGCGTCGCGCACAGCACGCCCTCGCCGGCCCGGATGACCTGGCCCCCGATCTCCACGTCCTCGGTCGCGTACCGGGCGAAGGTCACGTGCGAGACGAGCGGGACGAAGCGCAGCAGCTCCTCCACGGCCTGCGGCAGGATCTGCGGGTTGTCCCGCAGCAGCCGCCCCTGCTCGGGCTGGGCCAGCAGGACGTAGAAGCAGGAGGCCAGCTGGGACGCCGGGGTGTCGTAGCCGCCCACGAGCAGCACGTACACCAGGTCCAGCAGCTCGTCCTCGGAGTAGGAGCCGTCCTCCGCGGCCTCCAGCATGGCGCTGATCAGGTCCTCGCCCGGCTCGGCGCGGCGCCGGGCCAGCAGCTCCCGCACATAGTCGCGCAGCAGCCCCAGCTCCGCCGCGATCTCGTCGTCCGGCAGGTCCGTCCGGCCGAAGAAGGACTGCATCCACCCCTGGAAGCGGCCCTGGTCCTCGTAGGGAACTCCCAGCAGCTCACAGATGTTCCGCGCCGCGAACGGCACCGTGTACGACGCCATCAGGTCCGCCGGCGCCCCCTCGCCGGCCATCGCGTCCAGCACCTCTTCGGCGACCCGCTCCATCCGCGGGCGCAGCCGCGCGACGTTCCGGTTGGAGAAGGGCTGCGAGATCAGGCGCCGCAGCCGGCCGTGCTCCGGGGCGTCCAGGCCCATGATGCTGCCCCTGATGGGCAGCGGCGCCACCCGGGCCTCGTCCCGGTCCTGCGCGGCCGACCGGCTGAACCGCTTGTCGCCGAGCACCGTCTTGATGTCCTCGTACCGGCTCACCAGCCACGCGTCCTCCCCGAAGGGGGGAGTCACCCACACCGGGCGCCCGTGTTCCAGCAGGTCCCGGTAGCTGTGGTCGATATCGAGTCCCTTGATCTCCGTGAACGTGAACGGGACGGGGGTCCGCACGGACGTCATCGAGCCTTCCTTCACCCTGGGGGAGCGCGCCCGCGCACGGCGGGTGCTTTGCTCCGCCCAGGGTGACAAGGAAGGCTAACCGCAGACTTACGGGTGCTTTTCCTCTCGTGGATTCCGGTGGGGCCGTCCGGGACGGCCGGACGGCCCCACCGGCGGCTCAGTCGAGGTCGAGATCACTGTCGATGAACTCGAAGAGGTCTTCGTCCGCGGCGGCTTCCAATCCGTCCGGGAAACCCTCGGGCCCGGTGAGTCCTGCGGAGCCCCCGGCGAGCTTGTTGAGCAGCGCCTCCAGCCGGACCGTCAGCCGCGACCGCCGCTCCTCGTCGGCTCCGATCTCCTCGACCGCCGCTTCCAAGGCCTCCAGCGACGACAGCTCGGCCCGGGGCATCTCCGCGGACAGCCGCTCCACCAGGTGCCCGGCGATCGCGACCGGAGTCGGGTAGTCGAAGACCAAGGTCGTGGACAGCCGCAACCTGGTGGCCGTACCGAGCCGGTTGCGCAGCTCGACGGCGGAGAGCGAGTCGAAGCCCATGTCCATCAGACCGCGCTCGGTGGCCACGGCGGCAGGCGACGTGTGACCGAGGACGCCCGCCACCTGACCGCGCACCAACTCGACCAGGAGACGGTGACGCTCGCCCTCGTCCACGCCCGACAGCCGCTGCCGCAGCTCCGCCCCGGCATCCACGGACGCGGCGGGCGCGGCGGAGGCGGAGGCCGCCGCGGGCCCCGCGGCCGGCACCAGCCCCCGGTGGAGCGGGGGAAGGCTCCCCGCCGTGGCACGGCGCCGCAACGCCGCCGGGTCCAGCCGTACGGGCACCGGCACCGCCGTGTCGAGGGCGAGCGCCGCATCGAACAGCTCCAGCCCTTCGGACGACCCGATCGGCATGACACCCTCACGCCCGAGCCGGGCCCGCTCGGCCGGGGCCAGGACCCGTGTGAGGTCACTCTCCTCCTCCCACAGGCCCCAGGCCAGCGAGGTTCCCGGCAGGCCGAGCGCCCGGCGGTGGGCGGCCAGGGCGTCCAGGTAGGTGTTGGCGGCGGCGTAGTTCGCCTGGCCCGCGTTGCCCAGGACACCGGCGAAGGAGGAGTAGAGGACGAAGGCGGCCAGGTTCTCGTCCTGGGTGAGCCGGTGCAGGTGCCAGGCGGCATCCACCTTGGCCCGCAGTACGCCGTCCAGGCTCTCCGGGCTGAGGGAGGTCACCGTGCCGTCGTCGGTCGTGCCGGCGGTGTGGATCACGGCGGTGAGGGGGTGTTCGGCGGGGATGTGGGAGAGGAGGTTGGTGAGGGCGTCGGGGTCGGTGACGTCGCAGGCGGTGATGGTGGTGTGGGCGCCGAGTGCGGTGAGTTCGTCGGTGAGTTGTGCTGCGCCTTCTGCGGTGGGTCCGCGGCGGCTGGCCAGGAGGAGGTGGCGGGTGCCGTGGGTGGTCACCAGGTGGCGGGCGAGCAGTGTTCCGAGTGCTCCGGTGCCGCCGGTGATCAGTACGGTGCCGTCGGGGTTGAGTTCCGGGGTGTGGGTGGTGGTGGGTTCGGTCCGTGCCAGGCGTGGTGCGAGGAGTTCGCCGTTACGGAGGGCGAGTTGGGGCTCGCCGGTGGCCAGTACGGCCGAGATCAGTTCGGCCGACGGGGTTTCGGTGTCCGCGTCCAGGTCGAGCAGGACGAACCGCTCCGGGTGCTCGGACTGCGCGGACCGCACCAGACCCCACACGGGAGAGGCGTCCAGGCCGGCCACACCGTCCTTCCCCCGGGCAGCCACCGCGTCGCGGGTGACACACACCAGGCGCGCCCTGTCCCCCCGGTCTTCCGCCAGCCATCGCTGTACGGCTGCCAGGGCTTCCTGCGCACTGCGGTGCGCGGCCGGGTGCCCAGTGGCCTCCGTACCGAAATCGAAGAACTCCACGACGTGCTCCGGCGTGGCCTCGACGGCCCCCGGTACAGCCGGCACCCAGTCGACCGCGAACAACGCGTCACGGTGGCCCACGGCGGGCGAGCGCAACTGCGCCGGGTCGAACGGGCGCAGAACCAGGGACTCCACCGAGACGACCGGCGCGCCCTTGGCGTCCGTCAGCGTCAGGGCCACGGAGTCCGCCGACGACGGCGCGACCCTCAGCCGGACCGCCGTGGCGCCGGTGGCGTGCAGCCGCACACCGCTCCACGCGAACGGCAGCCGAAGGCTGTTGCTGTCGACCCCGTCATCGGTACCGGCATTGGTCGCGGGGCGCAGGCCCAGCGGGTGCAGAGCCGCGTCCAGGAGCGCCGGATGGACCGCGAACCGTGCCTCCTCGCCACGCACCGCATCCGGAAGCCTCACCTCGGCGAACAGTTCGTCCTCGGCGCGCCAGACGGCCGTCACACCGCGGAACCCGGGACCGTAGTCCTGCCCGCGCGCTCCCAGCCGCTCGTACAGCTCTTCCACCGGTACCTGCTCCGCCCCGGCCGGAGGCCAGGAACCACCCGCAACGGGAACCTCCCGCTCCTCGGGCTCCGACCGCCGCAGGCTGCCGACCGCATGCCGCACCCAGGCCGCGCCGGCCGCGTCCTGGCCACCAGGCCGGGAATGGACGGTCAGCCGCCGGTGGCCCGCGTCGTCGGCCTCGCTCAGCAGCAACTGCACGTGAACCGGGGAACGGTCGGGCACGACCAGCGGCGCTTCAAGGGTGAGTTCGTCCAGTACGGCATGACCGGTACGGGCTCCGACACACAGGGCCAGGTCCACGTAGGCACTGCCGGGAAGCACGGCCGCGCCATGCACGGTGTGCTCGGCCAGCCAGGGGTGACTGCGCAGGGACAGCTTGCCGGTGAAGAGGTGTTCGCGGGTGTCCACGAGTTCCAGGTCGGCACCGAGAAGCGGGTGATCGGTGGAGTCGAGCCCAAAGTCGGTGGCTTCACCGGACGATTCCGGGGCGGTGAGCCAGTGGTGTTGGTTTTGGAAGGGGTAGGTGGGGAGGTCGGAGTGGGGGGTGGTGTTCGGGTAGAGGTGCTGCCAGTCGGGGGTGGCGGTGTTGGTGGTGTGGAGGTGGGCGAGGGTGGTGGTGAGGGTGTGGGGTTCGGGTTGGTTCTTGCGGAGGGTGGGTGCGCTCGGAGTGTCGGGGTGGGTGTGCTGGGTGTGGGTGGTGAGGCTGGTGTCCGGGCCGATCTCCAGGTAGGCGGTGGTGCCGTGTTCGTGGAGGGTGGTGAGGGCGTGGTGGAAGCGGACGGTGTTGCGGGCGTGGTCGGTCCAGTAGTCGGGGTGGGCGAGGTCGTGGTGGGTGGCGGTCTGTCCCGTCAGGGTGGAGACGAGCGGAAGGGTTGCGGGGCGGAAGTCCAGGCTCTGGGTGACGGCGCGCAGCTCATCGAGCATGGGTTGCATGTGGGGGGAGTGGAAGGCGTGGCTGACAGTGAGCTGCCGGGTGCGGATGCCGCGCTCTTCGAACTCGCTCTGGAGCGCTGCCAGGGTGTCTTCATCACCTGACAGAACCACCGAGTGTGAGCTGTTGACGGCAGCGAGCGCCACTGTTCCCTCAGCGGCTTCCAGCAGCGGCTGGACGGTCTTCTGGTCGGCTTGTACGGCGAGCATTCCGCCGCCGTTGGGCAGCTGCTGCATCAGTCGTCCGCGCTGGACGGCCAGCCGCGCAGCGTGCGACAGGCTGAGGATGCCGGCGGCGTGGGCTGCGGCGATTTCTCCGATGGAGTGCCCGGCGACATAGGCGGGCCGTACGCCCAGGTGTTCCCAGAGCCGGAACAGCGCGGTCTGCAACGCGAAGAGGGCAGGCTGTGCATACTCCGTACGCTTCAGCGCCTCCGCGTCACCCAGCACCTCGTGCAGCGAGCAGCCCAGCCCTTCTGTCTGCAAGGCCGCATCAACCTCATCGAAGGCTGTCGCGTAGGCCGGGTATGCGGCGTAGAGCTGCGCGCCCATGCCCGCCCGCTGGCTCCCCTGCCCCGAGAACAGGAAGGCGATACGGGCTTCGTCTCCCGCGCTGTCGGCGTGACCGTGAACCACATGCGCCGCGTCCTCCCCCCGGGCGATGGCCGCCAGCCCGCTGAGGAAGTCCTGACGCCGCTCGGCGACGACCGCCGCCCGGTGGGCGAAGTGTGTACGGGTCGTCGCCAGCGCCAGCCCGACCTGTGCCGGGCGGAGGTCCGGCTGGGCCGCGACCAGGTCGAGCAGCCGCGCGGCCTGGTCACGCAATGCGTCCTCGCTCTTCCCCGACAGAACCCAAGGAACTACACCAGTGGTCTCCTCGGCCTGCGCCACGACAGGCGCTTCCGGTGTCTGTTCCAGGATGAGGTGGGCGTTGGTGCCACCGATACCGAAGGAGGAGACGGCGGCGCGGCGGGGCCGGTTCTCCGCCACGGGCCACGGGGTGTTGTCCGTCAGCAGGGAGACTGCTCCACTGCTCCAGTCCACGTGCGGGCTGGGCTCCTCGGCGTGCAGGGTCTGGGGCAGCACGCCGTGGTGCATGGCCATGACCATCTTGATGACCCCGGCGACGCCCGCCGCGGCCTGGGTGTGCCCGATGTTGGACTTCAGCGAGCCCAGCCGAAGCGCCTGGTCCTTGGCCCGCCCCTGTCCGTACGTGGCGAGGAGAGCCTGAGCTTCGATGGGATCGCCGAGCGTGGTGCCCGTGCCGTGTGCTTCGACCGCGTCCACGTCGCCCGGCTGAAGACGGGCACTGGCGAGTGCCTGGCGGATGACGCGTTCCTGGGACGGCCCGTTGGGCGCGGTCAGTCCGTTGCTGGCACCGTCCTGGTTGACGGCGCTGCCACGGATCGTGGCCAGCACGCGGTGGCCGTTGCGCCGCGCGTCCGAGAGGCGTTCGAGAGCGAGCATGCCGACGCCTTCGCCCCATGCGGTGCCGTCGGCATCGGCGGAGAAGGGCTTGCAGCGGCCGTCGGGAGCGAGCCCCCGCTGGCGGCTGAATTCGATGAAGGTGGTGGGCGTGGCCATCACGGTCACACCACCGGCCAGAGCGAGGGTGCACTCGCCGTTGCGCAGCGCCTGGGCCGCCAGATGCAGAGCCACCAGGGACGAGGAGCACGCCGTGTCCACCGTCACCGCCGGGCCCTCCAGGCCCAGGGTGTAGGCCACCCGGCCCGAGGCCACGCTGCCCGCGCTGCCGCTGGTGAGGTAGCCCTCCAGCTCGGCCGGCAGGTGACGGAGCCTCGACGCGTAGTCGCTGTACATGACGCCGGTGAAGACGCCGGTGGGAGTGCTGTGCAGGGTGGTGGGGTCGATGCCGGCGCGTTCGAGGGTTTCCCAGGCGGTCTGGAGCAGAAGGCGTTGCTGGGGGTCGGTGGCGAGGGCTTCGCGGGGGCTGAGGCCGAAGAATTCGGCGTCGAACGCCGCGGCGTCGTGGAGGAAGCCACCACGGCGGGTGTAGCTCTTGCCTGCCTGGGCGGGGTCGGGATCGTAGAGGGCGTCGACATTCCAGTCGCGGTTGTCGGGGAAGTCGGTGGTGGCGTCGGTGCCGTTGGCGACCAGGTGCCAGAGGTCTTCGGGGGAGGCGACGTCGCCGGGGTAGTGGCAGGCCATGCCGACGATGACGATGGGGTCATCGGCGTCGTCGCCGAATGTGGTGGTGGCAGGTATGGCGACGGGGGCTGCTGTCGTTCCGGTGAGCTGGTCGTGCAGGTGGGCGGCGAGGGCGTGGGTGGTGGGGTGGTCGAAAACTAGGGTGGCGGGCAGCTTGAGGCCGGTGACGGTGTTGAGACGGTTACGCAACTCCACCGCCATCAACGAGTCGAAGCCCAACGACTTGAATTCCCGGTCCGTCTCGACGGAGCGAGACGTGTCATGGCCGAGAACTCCGGCCACGGCATCGCGGACGAGTTCCGTCACGACACTCCGCTGCCGGTCCGTCGGCAGGGCGGCCAGGCGCTGGAGCAACGAGGGCTCGTCGGACCGGGCTGTCCGGGCAGGGGCGCGTACCAGTCCCCGGAACAGGCTCGGGACGCCGTCCGTCCGCTTACGGAGGCCGGCCGTGTCCAGGCGGGCGGGTACGAGTACCGGAAGGCCCGAACCGAGCGCGGCGTCGAAGAGGGCCAGGCCCTCCGCCGCGTCGAACGGGGCGATGCCCATCCGCTCCAGACGCGCCAGGTCTCCGGTGCCCAGTTCGCCGGCCATACCGTCGGCCGTGTCCCACATGCCCCAGGCGAGCGAGATGGCGGGCAGCCCCTGAGCCCTGCGATGAGCGGCGAGACCGTCGAGGTAAGCGTTGGCGGCAGCGTAGTTGGCCTGCCCCGAGGTGCCCAGGGTGCCTGCCACGGAGGAGTAGAGGACGAAGGCGGCCAGGTTCTCGTCCTGGGTGAGCCGGTGCAGATGCCAGGCGGCGTCGGCCTTGGCGCGCAGCACGGTGTCGAGCCGCTCGGGCGTCAGGGAACCCAGCGCTCCGTCGTCGGTCGTGCCGGCGGTGTGGATCACGGCGGTGAGGGGGTGTTGGGCGGGGATGTGGGAGAGGAGGTTGGTGAGGGCGTCGGGGTCGGTGACGTCGCAGGCGGTGATGGTGGTGTGGGCGCCGAGTGCGGTGAGTTCGTCGGTGAGTTGTGCTGCGCGTTCTGCGGTGGGTCCGCGGCGGCTGGCCAGGAGGAGGTGGCGGGTGCCGTGGGTGGTCACCAGGTGGCGGGCGAGCAGTGTTCCGAGTGCTCCGGTGCCGCCGGTGATCAGTACGGTGCCGTCGGGGTTGAGTTCCGGGGTGTGGGTGGTGGTGGGTTCGGTCCGTGCCAGGCGTGGTGCGAGGAGTTCGCCGTTGCGGAGGGCGAGTTGGGGCTCGCCGGTGGCCAGTACGGCCGAGATCAGTTCGGCCGACGGGGTTTCGGTGTCCGCGTCGAGGTCGAGCAGGACGAACCGCTCCGGGTGCTCGGACTGCGCGGACCGCACCAGACCCCACACCGACGCGGCGACCGGATCGACGGCCTCACACGTCACCGCATCCCGTGTCACCACGACCAGCGGCTGCGGGACCTCCTGAACCAGATGCTCCTGGACGGCGGCGAGCGTTCGGCCGAGGACCGAGGACAGCTCATCGGGGTGCCCGGTGCCGTTCGCGCACTCCGCGACGTACACGGTGGCGTCGTTCGCCGTGCCGGCCGACGGCATGGGAATCGTCTGCCAGTCCAGCCGGAACAGGGAGTCACGCAGCCCGAGGCCGGCGGTCAGACGCCGGGCATCCGTGGCGCGTACCGACAGGGAGACCGCGGACAGCACCGGCCTGCCGGAGTCGTCGGCGATCTCCACGGCCATGCTGTCGTTCCCGGCCGGAGTCAGCCGGGCCCGCAGCGCGGTGGCCCCGGTGCGGTGCAAGGTGACGCCGGACCAGGCCAGCGGCAGCCGCAGGAGTGTGTCGTCCGCCAGATCGAGACCGGCCAGGGCGATCGGGTGCAGCGCCGAATCCAGCAGAGCGGGGTGCAGGGCAAAACCGCTCGCCGCGTCCTCTGCGGGAAGCCGCAGCTCCGCGAACGTCGTGTCACCCAGCCGCCACATGGCGGACAGTCCCTGGAAGGCCGGACCGTAGTCGTAACCGTGCTCGGCAAGCCGGTGGTAGGCCGAGTCGAGGTCGACGGGAACGGCTGTGGCGGGCGGCCAGGTCGCCTCGGCCGACTCGGGCACGGTGGCCGGCGCAGCGGGCGCAAGGACACCAGCGGCGTTCAGCAGCCATTCGGCGCCTTCCCCCTGCCGCGAGTACAGCTGGATCGACCGCGTTCCCGACGCGTCCTCGCTTCCCGCGACCAACTGGACGTCGACGGTGACGCCCTCGGGGAGAGCCACCGGAGATTCCAGGGTCAGGTCCTGCACCACTGGCGTGTCGAGCCGCGCTCCGGCCAGCAGCATGAGTTCCAGTACGGCCGTACCGGGGAGGAGGGGCATTCCGAGTACCGCGTGGTCGGCGAGCCAGGGATGCGCCGTGGTCGACAGCCGCCCGGTGAAGAGATGCCCTTCCCCGCCAGCCAGTTCCACCGCCGCGCCGAGGAGGGGGTGTTCGGCGTCGGTGAGTCCGGCTGCGGTGAGATTGCCGGGAGAGGCGGGGACAGCGAGCCAGTGGTGTTGGCGTTGGAAGGGGTAGGTGGGGAGGTCGAGTCGAGGGGTGGTGTTCGGGTAGAGGTGCTGCCAGTCGGGGGTGGCGGTGTTGGTGTTGTGGAGGTGGGCGAGGGTGGTGGTGAGGGTGTGGGGTTCGAGTTGGTTCTTGCGGAGGGAGGGTGTGGAGACTGCGTCGGGGTGGGTGTGCTGGGTGTGGGTGGTGAGGCTGGTGTCCGGGCCGATCTCCAGGTAGGCGGTGGCGCCGTGCTCGTGGAGGGTGGTGAGGGCGTGGTGGAAGCGGACGGTGTTGCGTGCGTGGTCGGTCCAGTAGTCGGGGTGGGCGAGGTCGTGGTGGGTGGCGGTCTGTCCCGTCAGGGTGGAGATGAGCGGAAGGGCTGCGGGGCGGAAGTCCAGGCTCTGGGTGACGGCGCGCAGGTCGTCGAGCATGGGTTCCATGTGGGGGGAGTGGAAGGCATGGCTGACAGTGAGCTGCCGGCTACGGATGCCGCGCTCTTCCAACTCGCCTTGAAGCGCTGCCAGGGCGTCCTCATCACCCGACAGAACCACCGAGTGGGAGCTGTTGACGGCAGCCAGCGCGACGACTCCCTCAGAGGCTTCCAGCAGCGGCTGCACGGTCTCCTGGTCGGCCTGGACGGCGAGCATTCCGCCGCCGCTGGGCAGCTGCTGCATCAGCCGCCCGCGCTGCACTGCCAGCCGCGCAGCATGCGACAGCGTGAGAATGCCCGCCGCATGGGCCGCGGCGATCTCCCCGATGGAATGCCCGGCGACGTAATCCGGCCGCACCCCGAAATGCTCCCAGAGCCGGAACAACGCGGTCTGCAACGCGAAGAGGGCAGGCTGTGCATACTCCGTACGCTTCAGCGCCTCCGCGTCACCCAGCACCTCATGCAGCGAGCAGCCCAGCCCTTCTGCCTGCAAGGCCGCATCAACCTCATCGAAGGCTGTCGCGTAGGCCGGGTACGTAGTGTAGAGCTGCGCGCCCATGCCTGCCCGCTGGCTCCCCTGCCCCGAGAACAGGAAGGCAAGTTTGGCGGTCCGGCCAGTGGCGCGGCCCTGGACCACATGCCCGGCGGCCTGGCCCCGGGCCAGTGCGTCAAGACCGGCGAGGAAGTCTTCCCGCTGCTCGGCGACGACCGCCGCCCGGTGGGCGAAGTGTGTACGGGTCGTCGCCAGCGCCAGCCCGACCTGTGCCGGCCGGAGATCCGGCTGGGCCGTGACCAGGTCACGCAGCCGCGTGGCCTGCTCCTCCAGTGCCTGGTGACTGTCTGCCGACAGGAACCACGGCACCACACCGCCGTCCGCCGACTCGTCCGCGGGCCCTTCGGATTCCACGATGTCGTGCGGCGCGGCTTCCAGAATGAGGTGGGCGTTGGTGCCGCTGATGCCGAAGGAAGAGACGGCGGCGCGGCGGGGCCGGTCCTCCGCCACGGTCCACGGGGTGTTGTCCGTCAGCAGGGAGACTGCTCCCGTGCTCCAGTCCACGTGCGGACTGGGCGCAGCGACATGCAGGGTCTTGGGCAGCACGCCGTGACGCATGGCCATGACCATCTTGATGACCCCGGCGACGCCCGCCGCGGCCTGGGTGTGGCCGATATTGGACTTCAGCGAGCCCAGCCGGAGCGGTTGCTCCTCGGACCGCTCTTGGCCGTACGTGGCGAGGAGAGCCTGGGCCTCGATCGGGTCGCCGAGTGTCGTGCCCGTACCGTGCGCCTCGACCGCGTCCACATCACCCGGCTGAAGACGGGCGCTGGCCAGGGCCTGGCGAATGACACGTTCCTGTGACGGCCCGTTGGGGGCGGTCAGTCCGTTGCTGGCGCCGTCCTGGTTGACGGCGCTGCCGCGAACCGTCGCCAGCACCTGGTGACCGTTGCGCCGCGCGTCCGACAGCCGTTCCAGCAGGACCAGGCCCACTCCCTCGGAGAAGCCGGTGCCGTCGGCGTCGGCGGAGAAGGCTTTGCAGCGGCCGTCGGCGGACAAACCGCGCTGGCGGCTGAATTCGATCAGGGTGTTGGGCGTGGCCATCACCGCCACACCACCCGCCAGAGCCATGGTGCACTCGCCATTGCGCAGTGCCTGGGCCGCCAGGTGCAGGGCCACCAGGGACGAGGAGCACGCGGTGTCGACACTGACCGCGGGGCCCTCCAGCCCCAGGGTGTAGGAGATACGGCCGGAGGCCACACTCCCGTAACTGCCATTGCGCAGGTACCCCTCAAGTTCCTGGGGGACGCTGCTCAGCCGGCTGCCGTAGTCGTTGTACATGATGCCGGTGAAGACGCCGGTGCGGCTTCCGCGCAGTGACTGGGGGACGATGCCGGCGTGTTCGAAGGTCTCCCAGGCAGCCTCCAGCAGAAGGCGTTGTTGGGGGTCGGTGGCGAGGGCTTCGCGGGGGCTGAGGCCGAAGAATTCGGCGTCGAACGCCGCCGCGTCGTGGAGGAAACCGCCGTGCCGGGTGTAGCTCTTGCCTGCCTGGTCGGGGTCCGGGTCGTAGAGGCCGGCCAGGTCCCAGCCACGGTTGTCGGGGAAGTCGCCGATGGCGTCGGTGCCGTCGGCGACCAGGCGCCACAGCTCCTCCGGGGAGGTGACGCCACCGGGATAGCGGCAGGCCATACCGACGATGACGACGGGATCGTCCGCGTCGACGGCGGCGCCGGCCTGCGTGGCGGTGAACGTGGCGCCGGGCCCCGAGGCTCCGGTGAGCCGTTCGTGGAGATGGGCGGCGAGAGCGTGGGTGGTGGGGTGGTCGAAGACGAGGGTTGCGGGCAGCTTGAGGCCGGTGACGGAGGTGAGACGGTTACGCAGCTCCACCGCCATCAACGAGTCGAAGCCCAACGACTTGAACGACTGGTCGGCGGTGACCTCGTCGGGCTCACCGAGGCCGAGCGCGGTGGCCACTTCGCGGCGTGTGAAGTCGAGCAGGGCCCGCTCACGCTCGTCCGCCGGAAGCGCGGCCAGCCGCTGGGCCCAGCCACCGGCTGCCGTACCGGTGTCACCGGCCTGTGCGGCGCGGCGCAGCGGACCACGTACCAGGCCACGGAACACGGCCGGGATTCCGCCCGACCCGGCCTGGTGCCGAAGACCGGCCAGGTCCAGCCGGGCCGGGACGAGCACGGCTTCCCGGCGAGCGAGTGCCGCGTCGAACAGGGCCAGGCCCTCCTCCGAGGGCAGGGGCGCGACGCCCGCGCGGGCCATCCGCGTGACATCCGCCTCCGCCAGGTGCCCGGTCATACCGCTGGGCTCCTCCCACAGGCCCCAGGCGAGCGAGGTGGCGGGCAGCCCCTGGGCCCGGCGATGGGTGGCGAGGCCGTCGAGGCAGGCGTTGGCGGCGGCGTAGTTGGCCTGGCCCGCGTAACCGATCGTGGCGACGACGGACGAGAACAACAGGAAGGCGGTCAGACCGCTGTCCCGCGTCAGCTCGTGCAGGTGCCGCGCCGCATCAGCCTTGCCCCGGAGGACGTGGGTCAGCCGCTCCGGAGTCAGGCTGTGGAAGGTGCCGTCGTCCAGCGCTCCCGCAGTGTGGACGACGGCGGTCAGGGGGTGCTCGGCGGGGACGGTGCCGAGGAGGGCGGCGAGGGCGTCGCGGTCGGCGACGTCGCAGGCGGCGATGGTGGGATGGGCGCCCAGGGCGGTGAGCTCGGCGTGGAGGCGGGTGGCGTGGTCGGCGGCGGGCCCGCGTCGGCTGACGAGCAGGAGGTGGCGGACACCGTGCTCGGTCACCAGGTGGCGGGCGAGGAGGGAGCCCAGGCCTCCGGTGCCGCCGGTGATCAGTACGGTGCCGTCGGGGTCCAGTACCGGGGCCTCTGCGGCGGCGGGTTCCGTCCGAGCCAGACGTGGTACGAGGAAGTCGCCATCGCGGAGGGCGAGTTGCGGCTCTCCCGTGGCCAGCGCCGCCGCCAGGACACCGTCATCGACGATACTGTCAGTGCTGCCTGTGCTATCAGTGATGCCTGTGCTGTCAGCGCTGCCGTCGGCTCGGTCGATGTCCAACAGGACGATACGGCCGGGCTGCTCCGACTGAGCCGATCGCAGCAGCCCCCAGACGGCTGCCGAGGCGAGGTCCGTGACGTCCTCCCCGGGCAGCGCGGCGAGGGCGCCACGGGTGGTGACGATCAGACGGGCATCGGTGAAACGCGGATCCGCCAACCAGTCCTGGACCGTACGCAACGTGTCGCCGAGGGCGGAGTGCAGCTCGCCGCCGTTAAAGCGGAGCACCATGTCGCCGCCTTCGCCGCCTTCATCGGCTGCGTGGGCTGAGTCGGCTACGTCGGCCACGCCCACTTCCCGGAAGGCAGCGGCACCGGTGACCACCGGAGCCGGGATCGCCGCCCACTCCAGCCGGTACAACGACCGTCCCGCCCCGGCCTCGCGCCCCGCCGCCACCAACTGCTCGGTGACGACCGGCCGGAGGGTCAGCCGCCCGACGGCGGCCACCGGTTCACCGGCCGGGTCGTAGGCCGTCATGGAGACCGAGTCCCGGCCCGCGGGAGTGAACGCGACGCGCAGTTCCGTCGCTCCCGCGGCCGGCAGGCGAACGCCGTCCCAGACGAAGGGCAGCAGGGGACCCTCGTCGGCACCGGTGTCGCGGTCGATCACAGAGTGCAGCGCCGCGTCCAGCAGAGCCGGGTGTACACCAAACGCACCGGAGTCGGCCCGGAGGTCCTCCGCGAGCCGCACTTCCGCGTACACGTCCTCGCCCCGCCGCCACAGGGCGGTGAGTCCCTGAAAGGCCGGCCCGTACTCGTAGCCGCGCACGGCGAGGTGCTCGTAGCGCGAGGTGATGTCGACCGGTACGGCCCCGGGCGGTGGCCAGGAGCCCAGCACATGGGCGGCAGCCGGTTCGCCGGGTACGAGGGTGGCGGTCGCGTGCCGGGTCCACGGCACCGGCTCCGCGCCCGCGCCGGAGGCGCTCGACGCGTCGGCCACCGGGCGCGCGTACACGCGCAGCGCGTGCCGTCCCGAAGAGTCGGCCGGATCCACGGCCAGCTGGAGCTGGACGTCGCCCTGCTCGGGCAGTACCAGCGGCGCTTCGAGCATGAGGTCGTCCACCTGGTCGCAGCCCACCTCTTCGGCCGCGCGCAGGGCCAGCTCCACGAATCCGGTGCCGGGCAGCAGTACCGTACCGGCCACGGCGTGGTCGGCCAGCCAGGGATGAGCGCGCAGCGACAGCCGGCCGGTGAGGAGCAGCCCGTCGTCGTCGGCGAGCGACACCAGGGCGCCCAGCAGCGGATGGTCCGCGGGGGCGAGCCCGGCGCCCGTCATGTCACCGGACGGCGCCGGAGCGTCGAGCCAGTAACGGCGGCGCTGGAAGGCGTACGTGGGAAGGTCCACCCGTACGGCCGGGCCGGAAGTGCCGGGTACCGCGTTCCAGTCGACCTCGGCGCCGCCGACGAGCACGGTGGCGAGGGAGGCCAGGAGGTCACGCCAACCACCCTTGTCACGGCGCAGGGACCCCGTGATCACCGCGGGAGCCCGGTCCGGGGACCCCGTGATCACCGCGGGAGCCCGGTCCGGGACGGAAACGGGGTCTCCGGCCGCGTCGGCGGCGTGCTCCAGCGTCTCCTGCACGCCCATGGTCAGAACAGGGTGCGGGCTGCTCTCGACGAAGATCCGGTGGCCGTCGGCCGCCAGGGCCCGGATCGCCGGCTCGAAGCGCACCGTGCCCCGCAGGTTGCGGTACCAGTAGTCGGCGTCCAGCGTCGCGGTGTCGACGGGCTCGCCGGTGAGCGTGGAGTAGAAGGCCACCTCCGACGAACGCGGTGTGATGCCCGCCAGCGCCTGGAGCACCGTTTCGCGGATCTCCTCCACCTGCGCCGAGTGCGAGGCGTAGTCCACGGCTATCGTCTTGGCCCGCACATCGTCGGCCTGGCAGGCCGCCACCAGCTCGGCCAGCGCCGCCTGCTCTCCGGCCACCACGGTGGCCGACGGGCCGTTGACCGCCGCGACCGAAAGCCGCTCGCCCCAGCCTGCCAGGCGCGCCTCGGTCTCTTGCAAGGGCAGCGGTACGGAGGCCATGCCGCCCTTCCCGGCCAGCGCCCGGATCGCCTGGCTGCGCAGGGCCACCACCTTGGCCGCGTCACCGAGCGACAGTGCCCCGGCGACGTGGGCCGCGGCGATCTCGCCTTGTGAATGGCCCACCACCGCATCCGGGACGACGCCCGCCGAACGCCACACCGCCGCCAGCGACACCATCACCGCGAAGAGGGCGGGCTGTACCACGTCCACCCGGTCCAGTCCCGGAGCCCCGGGCGAGCGGCGCAGCACGTCGGTGAGCGACCAGTCCACGTAAGGCGCCAGAGCCTGCTCGCACGCGGCGATGCTGTCGGCGAAGACGGGATGGGAGTCCAGCAGCTCCTCCGCCATGCCGTCCCACTGGGACCCCTGCCCGGGGAAGACCAGGACCGTACGGCCCGGGCCCGCCACGCTGCCCTCGACCACACCGGCCGACGAGTCGCCACGGGCGAGTGCGGACAGTCCGTCGAGGAGTTCCGCAGGGTCCTCCCCGATGACGACGGCACGGTGTTCCAGCAGGGCGCGGTCGGCCACCAGGGCGTGCGCGACATCGGCGGGGTGCCGCGGCGGGCCGTCGGCCAGGTACGTGTGCAGCCGCCCGGCCTGGGCGCGCAGAGCCGTCTCGTCCTTGGCCGACAGGACCCACGGGACGGCGCCGGTCGGCCGGGTGATGACCTGCTCGGGAACGTCGGCGGCCTGTTCGAGGATGAGGTGGGCGTTGGTGCCGCTGATGCCGAAGGAGGAGACGGCGGCGCGGCGGGGCCGGTCCTCTTCCGCGTGCCACGGGGCGTGATCGGTCAGCAGAGACACTGCTCCCGTGCTCCAGTCCACGTGCGGGCTGGGCTCGGTGACGTGGAGCGTCTTGGGCAGCACGCCGTGGTGCATGGCCATGACCATCTTGATGACGCCGGCGACGCCTGCGGCGGCCTGGGTGTGGCCGATGTTGGACTTCAGCGAGCCGAGCCGGAGGGGCTGGTCCTCAGGCCGTTCCTGTCCGTACGTGGCGAGGAGCGCCTGGGCTTCGATGGGGTCGCCGAGTGTGGTGCCCGTGCCGTGTGCTTCGACCGCGTCCACGTCACCCGGCTGGAGGCGTGCGTTGGCCAGTGCCTGGCGGATGACGCGTTCCTGGGACGGCCCGTTGGGTGCGGTGAGTCCGTTGCTGGCGCCATCCTGGTTGACGGCGCTGCCGCGGATGGTTGCCAGCACGCGGTGGCCGTTGCGCTGAGCGTCCGAGAGGCGTTCGAGGACGAGCATGCCCACGCCTTCGCCCCACGCGGTGCCGTCGGCACCGGCGGAGAACGCCTTGCAGCGGCCGTCGGCGGCGAGCCCCCGCTGGCGGCTGAACTCGATGAACATGCCTGGCGACGCCATCACCGCGGCACCGCCCGCAAGAGCCGTACCACATTCACCGTTGCGCAGCGCCTGGGCCGCCAGATGCAGAGCCACCAGCGACGAGGAGCACGCCGTGTCCACCGTCACCGCCGGGCCCTCCAGCCCCAGGGTGTAGGCCACCCGGCCCGAGGAGACACTCGCCGTGCTGCCCGTCAGCAGGTACCCCTCGTACCCCTCGGCGGACTCGTGCAGCCGGGGCCCGTAGTCCTGCGACATGGCACCGACGAACACGCCCGCCGCGGAACCCCGCAGCGACGACGGGTCGATGCCCGCCCGCTCCAGCGCCTCCCAGGACGTCTCCAGCAGCAGCCGCTGCTGCGGGTCCATGGCGGCGGCTTCGCGCGGGGAGATGCCGAAGAACGCCGGGTCGAACTCGTCGGCGTCGTGCAGGAATCCACCGTTACGGGCATACGTCTTCCCCGGGCGGCCAGGCACCGGGTCGTACAGCTCGTCCACCTTCCAGCCACGGTTCACCGGCAGGGCCGAGATGGCATCCCGGCCCTCCTCGACCAACTCCCACAACTCCTCCGGCGAGGTCACCCCGCCCGGATAACGGCAGGCCATCCCCACGATGGCGATGGGCTCGTCCACGGAACCCGCGGTGACCGGACCGTCCGGCAGAACCGCTTCCCCCGTGAACTCGGCCCGCAGGTGTTCGGTGAGCGCGGCCGGGCTCGGGTAGTCGTAGACGAGTGTCGGCGAGAGCCGCAGCCCGGTGGCGGTGCTCAACCGCTTGTGGAACTCCACCGCGCCCAGCGAGTCGAGCCCGAGTTCCTTGAACGTCTCCCTGGGGCCGATGCCGCCCGGCGTCGTGTGGCCGAGCACCGTCGCCGCGTTCGTGAGCACCAGGTCCGACAGAATGCGCTCGCACTCCGCGGACGAGACACCCGCGAGGCGTTCCGCGAGGGAGAGCTTCTCGGGCGGCGCGGGGATGGTGCTTCGAGGCCCCGTCGCCGGCGCGGGGACGGCCGCGGACGGCCTTTCGGAAACGGCCGTCTTGAGCCAGTGGTGTTGGCGTTGGAAGGGGTAGGTGGGGAGACCGAGTCGAGGGGTGGTGTTCGGGTAGAGGCGCTGCCAGTCAGGGGTGGCGGTGGCGGTGGTGTGGAGGTGGGCGAGGGCGGTGGTGAGGGTGTGGGACTCGGGCTGGCTCTTGCGGAGGGAGGGTGTGGAGACTGCGTCGGGGTGGGTGTGCTGGGTGTGGGTGGTGAGGCTGGTGTCCGGGCCAATCTCCAGGTAGGCGGTGGCGCCGTGCTCGTGGAGGGTGGTCAGTGCCTGGTGGAAGCGGACGGTGTTGCGTGCGTGGTCGGCCCAGTAGTCGGGATGGGCGAGGTCGCGGTGGGTGGCGGTCTGTCCCGTCAGGGTGGAGATGAGCGGAAGGGTCGCGGGACGGAAGTCCAGGCTCTGGGTGACGGCGCGCAGCTCGTCGAGCATGGGTTCCATGTGGGGGGAGTGGAAGGCATGGCTGACAGTGAGCTGCCGGCTACGGATGCCGCGCTCTTCCAACTCGCCTTGAAGCGCTGCCAGGGTGTCCTCATCACCCGACAGAACCACCGAGTGTGAGCTGTTGACAGCGGCCAGCGCGACGACTCCCTCGGCGCCCTCCAGCAGCGGCTGCACGGTCTTCTGGTCGGCCTGGACGGCGAGCATTCCGCCGCCGCTGGGCAGCTGCTGCATCAGCCGCCCGCGCTGGACGGCCAGCCGCGCAGCATGCGACAGCGTGAGAATGCCCGCCGCATGGGCCGCGGCGATCTCCCCGATGGAATGCCCGGCGACGTAATCCGGCCGCACCCCGAAATGCTCCCAGAGCCGGAACAACGCAGTCTGCAACGCGAAGAGGGCAGGCTGCGCATACTCCGTACGCTTCAGCGCCTCCGCGTCACCCAGCACCTCATGCAGCGAGCAGCCCAGCCCCTCTGCCTGCAAGGCCGCATCAACCTCATCGAACGCGTCGGCATACGCCGGGTACGCGGCGTAAAGCTGCGCGCCCATGCCCGCCCGCTGGCTCCCCTGCCCCGAGAACAGGAAGGCGATACGGGCTTCGTCTCCCGCACTGTCGGCGTGCCCGTGAACCACATGGGCCGCGTCCTCGCCCCGGGCGATGGCCGCCAGCCCGCTGAGGAAGCCCTCCCGCCGCTCAGCGACGACCGCCGCCCGGTGGGCGAAGTGTGTACGGGTCGTCGCCAGCGCCAGCCCGACCTGTGCCGGCCGGAGGTCCGGCTGGGCCGTGACCAGGTCACACAGCCGCGCGGCCTGATCCCGCAACGCGCCCTCGCTCTTCCCCGACAGAACCCAGGGCACGGGCACGGCCCTCTCCCCGTCGTCCGCCGGCTGCGACGGCTCGGCGGGTGCGGGGCCCTCCTCCACGATGACGTGGCAGTTGGTCCCTCCCATGCCGAAGGAGGAGACACCGGCGATCAGCGGACGGTCCGGCCGGGGCCAGGGGCCGAGCGCGGTCTGCACCCGGAGGTTGAGTTCGTCCAGGGGGATGCGCGGGTTGGGGGAGGCGTAGTTGAGGCTGGGAGGCAGCTCGCGGTGGTGGACGCTCAGCGCGACCTTCAGGAGGCCGACGATGCCCGCCGCGCCCTCCAGGTGGCCGACGTTGGTCTTGGCGGAACCCACCGGCAGCGGGTGGTCGCGGCCGGGATCGGTGCCGACGGCCGCGCCCAGTGCCGCGGCCTCGACGGGGTCACCGACCGGCGTGCCGGTGCCGTGGAGTTCGACGTACTGCACCTCGGACGGGGCCACGCCCGCGTGGTGCCGCGCCAGCCGCAGCACCTCCTCCTGGGAAGTCGCGCTGGGCACCGTCAGGCCGTCCGTGGCGCCGTCGTTGTTGACGGCGCCGCCACGGATCACGCAGTACACGCGGTCGCCGTCGCGCTGCGCCTGGTCCAGCGGCTTCAGGACGACCAGGCCGCCGCCCTCGCCCCGTACGTAGCCGTTGGCGCGCGCGTCGAACGTGTAGCAGCGGCCGTCGGACGACAGGCCGCCGAACTTCGCCGCGCCGACCGTGCTCTCCGGCACCAGGTTGAGGCTGACGCCGCCGGCGAGCGCGAGCACCGACTCGCCGCGCCGCAGGCTCTCGCAGGCCATGTGCACCGCGACCAGGGAGGAGGACTGGGCCGTGTCGACCGTGATGCTCGGGCCGTGGAGACCGAGGGTGTAGGAGACGCGGTTGGCGATGATGCCGCGCTGGAGTCCCGTCAGGGTGTGCCGGTCGATGGCCTCGGCCCCGCCGCGCCGGGTGAGGGTGGCGTAGTCGTCGCCGATGGCGCCGGCGAAGACGCCGGTGCGGGTGTCCCGGAGGCCGGCGGGCAGGACCCCGGCGTCCTCCAGGGCCTCCCAGCTCAGCTCCAGCATCAGCCGCTGCTGCGGGTCCATGGCCGCGGCCTCGCGCGGGGAGATGCCGAAGAACGCCGCGTCGAACCCGCCCACCTCGTCCAGGTAGCCGCCGCGGCGGGTGGGCGTCTTGCCCGGGGCGTCGGGGTCGGCGTCGTACCACGCCTCGGCGTCCCAGCGGTCGCGCGGCGTCTCGCCGATCGCGTCCACCCCCTCGCGGAGGACGTCCCAGAAGGCGCCGGGGTGCGGGGCCCGGGGAAGCCGGCAGGAGAGGCCGATCACGGCGATCGGAACGTCCTGGCCACTGAGCACGCGAGAGGCTTGGGGTTCGGTCTGACGCACATAGGACTCCATGGCGTCCATCCTGGGAAGCGCGCATAACGCGGCCCTAACTTGAGCCTTACCGTGCCGAGCGCCCGGCGCCGGCGCGCTGACGCTGCGACCTGCGGCTATCACATCCCGTGACCGCGCGCGGCCGCCCCCCCCGCCCCCGGAGCCGGAGCGCGGAGAAGGCCGACGGCTCGACCGATGACCAGCCCCCCCCACGAGCCCCTGACGAGGTCGGTGAGGGACAAGAGGCCCACAGAGACTAAAGTCGGTCGTGCTGATACGCAGGTGCGTACCGACTCGGTGCCGAGCCGGTGCCCGAGAAAGGACGAAGATGCAGGTCGGAGCGCTGCTGTGAGATTTCTGCACACCTCCGACTGGCACCTCGGCCGCTCGTTCCACCGAGTGAACCTGCTCACCGCTCAGCGCGCCTTCCTCGATCATCTCGTCGAGACGGTCCGTACGCAGCGGGTCGACGCGGTCCTCGTCGCGGGCGACGTCTACGACCGTGCCGTACCGCCGCTGGCCGCCGTGGAACTCTTCGACGACGCCCTGCACCGGCTGGCCGGCCTGGGCGTGCCCACCGTCATGATCTCCGGCAACCACGACTCCGCCCGCCGCCTCGGTGTCGGCTCCGGGCTGATGCGGGAGGCCGGGGTCCACCTGCGGACCGATCCGGCGGCCTGCGCCACCCCGGTCGTCCTGCGCGACGCGTACGGCGAGGTCGCCCTGTACGGGCTCCCGTACCTGGAACCGGCCCTGGTCAAGGACGAGTTCGGGGCCGAACGGGCCGACCACGCACACGTACTGGGCGCCGCCATGGACCGGGTGCGCGACGACCTGGCGGCCCGGCCCGCCGGCACCCGGTCGGTGGTGCTCGCGCACGCCTTCGTCACCGGTGGCGCGCCCAGCGACAGTGAGCGGGACATCACGGTCGGTGGAGTGGAGTCCGTGCCCGCCGCCGTCTTCGAGGGCGTCGACTACGCGGCCCTCGGGCACCTGCACGGCTGCCAGACGATCACCGACCGGGTCCGCTACTCCGGCTCCCCGCTCGCCTACTCCTTCTCCGAGGAACGGCACCGCAAGTCCATGTGGCTGGTCGACCTGGACGCCGCGGGCGCGGTGACCGCCGAGCGCCTGGACTGCCCGGTGCCCCGCCCGCTGGCCCGCCTCCGCGGCAAGCTGGAGGACCTGCTGGCCGACCCGGCGCTGGACGTCCACGAGGACGCGTGGGTGGAGGCGACGCTGACCGACGCCGCCCGCCCGCACGAACCGATGGCCCGGCTCGCCGCCCGCTTCCCGCACATCCTCAGCCTCGCCTTCGAACCGGAGGAGGGAGCCGCCCGCAGCCTCGCCTCGTACGCGCAGCGGCTGCGCGGCCGCAGTGACCAGGAGATCGCCGAGGACTTCGTCGCCCACGTACGGCCCGGGCGCGGCGTGGACGACGAGGAGCGGGCCGTGCTGCGCTCCGCTCTGGACGAGGTACGCACCGACGACGCGCTGCGGGAGGTGGCGGGGTGAGGCTGCACCGGCTGTCGGTCACGGCCTTCGGGCCGTTCGGGCGGACCCAGACCATCGACTTCGACCGGCTCGCGCAGGCCGGTCTCTTCCTGCTCCACGGGCCGACCGGCGCGGGCAAGACCTCCATCCTGGACGCCGTCTGCTTCGCCCTGTACGGGACCGTGCCGGGGACGCGGCAGAGCGGCCAGGCGCTGCGCAGCGACCTCGCCGATCCGTCGACGCCGACCGAGGTGGTCCTCGAACTGACCGTCGGCGGACGGCGGCTGGAGATCACCCGGCTGCCGGAGCAGCCCCGCCCGAAGAAGCGCGGGACCGGCACGACCCGCGAGAAGGCACAGAGCCGGCTGCGCGAGTACGTGACCGGCTCCGGAGGCGCGGGCGCCAGCAGGGCAGACACGGGCACCAACGGGACGGATGCCGACACCGGCGGGCCGGACACGGACCCCGCCCACGGCGGCCGCTGGAAGGCCCTGAGCCGGTCCCACCAGGAGATCGGCGAGGAGATCGGCCAGCTGCTCGGCATGAACAAGGAGCAGTTCTGCCAGGTCGCCCTGCTGCCCCAGGGGGACTTCGCGCGTTTCCTGCGCGCCGACGCCGAGGCCCGTGCCCGGCTGCTGGGACGGCTCTTCGACACCCGGCGGTTCGCCGCCCTCGAAGACCAGCTGGCCACCCGCCGCAAGGCCGCGGCCGACCAGGTGTCCGCCGGGGACGACCGGCTGCTGGCGCTCGTCCACCGGATGGACCAGGCGGCGGGGGAGCCGGCCGACCTCGTCGACCCCTCGGTCCCCGCCCCGGGACGCGCACCGGAGGCGGCGGTTCCGGCTCCGGGCCGTCGTGGCGGTACGGGCACAGGCAGAGGTACGTATGCGGGCCGGGCGGCGCGTGCTGCCGGTACGGCTGCGCCCTCCCGGGGTACGGCGACCGCCACCGCACTCGTACCGGAACAGTACGGGCGCCCGGACTCCGGTACGGCCGCCACCGTTCAGGCCGCCCAGACGCCGAGCCCCGGCGAGCCGGGCTTCGCCGAAGCCGTACTGGTACGGGCGGCCGTCGCACGGGCCAATGCGCGCGAGCGGCACGACATCGCCCGGCTCGCCGTTCACTCTGCCGAGGCGGCGGAGGCCGCCGCCCGCGCGCGGGCGGACGAGGAGCGCGAGCGGGACCGCCTCCAGCGCCGGTACGCCGAGGCGCAGCGGCGCGCGGCGGACCTGGCGGCGCAGTCCGGCGAGCGGGACCGGGCCCGGGACCGGCTCGCGCGGGCCCGCGCGGCCTCCGAGGTCGCCCCCGCCCTGGCACTGCGCGACGCGGCCTGGCGCGAGCACGGGACGGCGCAGGCCGAAGAGCGGCGCGGGCGCTCCCAGCTGCCGCCCGACCTGGCCGGCGCGGACGCCGAACGGCTCGCCGCCCTGGAACGCGCACTGCGGCAGGACCTCGGGTCGCTGACGGCGGCCCGCCGGGCCGAGAGCCGCGCCGCCGAGATCGCCGCGGAACGCGCCGGGATCGAGCGGGAGGCGCGGGCCGACGAGCAGACGCTGGTGGACGCCGCCGCGTGGCTCGCGAACCGGGAACCGGCGCACCAGGAGAACCAGCGGCGCATCGAGGCCGCCCAGGAGGCGGCGGCCCGCGCCGAACAGCTGCACGCGCAGCTCGACCCGGCCCGGCAGCGGCTGGCGGCCGCGCGCCGGCGCGACCACCTCACGGACAGCCTGCGGGCCGCGGACGAGGACGTGCTGCGTGCCCGGGAGCGTGCGGCGGCGGCCCATGAACACTGGCTCGACCTCAAGGACCGCCGCCTGCGCGGCATCGCGGCCGAACTCGCCGCCGGGCTGGAGGACGGGACCGCCTGCGCCGTGTGCGGCGCCACCGAGCACCCCGCCCCGGCCCGTACCGGAGCCGGACACGTGGACCGTACGGCCGAGGAAGCGGCGCTCGGCGCCTACCGGCAGGCCGAGTCCGCGCGCCAGGACGCCGAGCGTACTCAGCAGTCCCTGAAGGAGGAGCGGGCCGCCGCCTCCGCGACCGCCGGTGACACCCCGGTCGCCGAGCTCGCGCGCGCGGAAGAGGAGCTGCGGGAGACGTATGCGCGCGAGCGGGCGGCGGGAGCCGATCTGCATGCCGCCAGGGAAGCGTCCGCCCGCGCCGACCGGGAGTACGAGCGGCGCCGCACCGAGCAGCAGGAGGCCGAGCGTCGCGCTGCCGCGCGCACCTCCCACCGTGAAGCCCTCGACCGTGAACTCGCCTCGCTCGACAGTGTGCTGGAAGAGGCCCGCGGTGGCTTCGCGAGCGTCGCCGAGCGGGCCCGCCGCCTGGAGCGGCAGGTCGCGCTGCTGGCCGAGGCCGCAGCCGCGGCCCGTACGGCCGAGGCGTGCGCCGAGCGCCTCAAGGAGACCGACGCCCAGCTGTCCGACGCCGCCTACCGCGCCGGCTTCGACACCCCGCAGGAAGCGTCGGCCGCGCTGCTGAGCGACGCCGAATGGAACGCCCTGCAACAGCGTCTCGACCGCCACCAAACCGAAACAGCCGCAGTGGAAGCCGCGTTGGCCGACCCCGAAGCGGTCGCCGCAGCGGGCCTCCCGCCCGCGGACCCGGGCCAGGCGCACGCCGACCTGGAGCATGCGAGCCGCAGACTGCGTACTGCCGGCGCGGCCTGTGCCGCCGCCGAGGAACGCTGTGCCGAACTCGACCGCCTCAGCGCGCGGGCCCAGTCCGACGCACTCCGGCTGGCCCCCCTGCGTACCGAGTACGAGCGCATCGCCCGCCTAGCTGCCCTCGCCGCCGGTACGTCGGCGGAGAACGAACGGCGGATGCGCCTGGAGTCCTACGTCCTGGCCGCCCGCCTGGAACAGGTCGCGGCCGCCGCCAGCGCGCGCCTGCACCGCATGTCCTCCGGCCGCTACACACTTGTGCACTCCGACGAACGGGCCGGCGGCGCGCGCCGCTCCGGCCTGGGTCTGCACGTCATCGACGCCTGGACCGGCCACGAGCGGGACACCGCCAGCCTCTCCGGCGGTGAGACGTTCTTCGCGTCGCTGGCCCTGGCCCTCGGGCTCGCCGACGTCGTCACCGACGAGGCGGGCGGCACCCGCCTGGACACCCTCTTCATCGACGAGGGATTCGGCAGCCTGGACGAACAGACCCTGGACGAGGTGCTGGACGTCCTGGACTCGCTGCGCGAACGGGACCGCAGCGTCGGCATCGTCAGCCATGTCGCCGACCTCCGGCAGCGCATCCCGGCCCAGCTGGAGGTCGTCAAGGACCGCGCGGGGTCGTCCATACGCCATCGGGTGCCGGACTGACCGGACGGCCGGACGCGGCGCCGTGTCCCGCAGCGCCCCTCAGGCGCTGATCGGACGCCGGGAAAGCGGCGAGGAGTACACGACGCTGGTCGTCACCGCGCCCAGCGCCCCGATCCGGCCCGACACCTCCTCCAGGTGCTTCATCGAGCGGGCGGCGACCTTCAGGACGAAGCAGTCGTCGCCCGTGACGTGGTGCGCCTCCAGGATCTCGGGCGTGCTCTCCAGCAGGCCGTGGAACGGCGCGTCGCTGCCGTTCGGGTAGCGCAGCCGGACGAAGGCCAGCACCGACAGCCCGATTGCCGCGGGATCGACCACCGCGGCGTACCCGGATATCACTCCGGCCTCCTCCAGCCGCCGTACCCGCTCGGTCACCGCGCTCGCGGACATGTTCACGGCGCGGGCCAGTTCGGCGTAGCCCGCGCGGCCGTTGCGCTGCAGGACGTCGAGGATGCGCCAGTCGGTGGCGTCAGGGGAATAGCCGGTCATGGGAGGTGTCTAGCAGTGAAATCCCCGGCGGATCAAGGCTTTTGCCGGTGATCATCACCTCCTCCGCTACCCCAGAAGGGGGGTTCCGGCACCGAAGCGATGTACCGGACGGAACCGGGCTGGCATGGTGCTGAACGTGAGCAACGTGAGCAACGTACGCGAAGTCATCCGATATTACCGTCAGCCGGGTTCCCGGCTGGGATACCGCCTCTTTCTGAACGGCACCAAGCATTTCGGCTTCTACGGCGAGACGGATTCCCCGTGGGCCTGGTCGAAAGCGCTGCGCCGTATGGAAGACCGCATGGGGGAGACGCTCGCGCAACCGGCGGGCGCGCGTGTTCTCGACGCCGGATGCGGTGTGGGTGACGTGGCCGGCCGGCTGGCGGGCCGATTCGGGCTGCGGATCCACGGCGTGGACCTGCTCGACGCCCATGTCGCCCAGGCCCGGCGCCGGGCCCGCCGCCGCGGCCTCGACCACCTGCTCACCTTCTCGCACAGCGACTACGCGGCCCTGGACTTCCCCGACGAAAGCTTCGACGCCGTCTACACCATGGAGACACTGGTGCACGCGGCGGACGCCGAGGCGGTGCTGGAGCAGTTCCACCGGGTGCTCAAACCCGGCGGCCGGCTCGTCATGTTCGAGTACGCCCGGGAGGCCGCCACCCGGATGCCGGCACCGGCGGCCGAGGTGTTCCGGGAGCTGAACGACTGGGCCGCGATGCCGTCGTTCCAGCGCTTCACCTACGGCACACTGGAACGCCTGACCGCCGAAGCCGGATTCTCGGTGCGCGGCGTCGAGGACATCTCCCGCAGCATGTGGCCGATGCTCCGGTGCTTCGCCGTGATCGGAGCGCTGCCCGGCGCGGGATTCCAGGCCGCGCGACTGCGCAGGCATTCCGTGAACACCCTGTCGGCGGTGGAATTCTGGCGGCACCGGAATTTCTGGCGGTACGAGATTCACACCGCCGACAAAGTCCGTACCGCCGGCGAAGGCCATACCGTTGACGAAGGCCATGCCGCCGGCGAATGAGCCGGGCGAGCGGAATGCGGTACGGATGACTGCGGGGACCGATGAGTGCGGGGGCCGCGGCCCGCTGTTCCGGGCCGGAAAGCTCCGGCCCGGAACAGCGGGAAACCCGCGGCGCCGGCCCCCTCAGATCCGCGACAGCTCGGCCAGCAGATCGTCCAGGCCCAGCGAGCCCTGCGACAACGCCGCCATGTGCCACGCCTTGAGGTCGAAGTCCGCGCCGTGCCGCTGCCGCGCCGCCTCGCGCCCCGCGAGCCACGTACGCTCGCCCAGCTTGTAGCCGATGGCCTGGCCCGGCATGCCCTGGTAGCGGATGATCTCGCTCTCGACGAAGTCCGCGGGACGGCTGCAGTGCAGGGCGAGGAACTGGTGGGCCAGCTCCGGCGTCCAGCGCTCACCCGGGTGGAACGGCGAGTCAGCCGGAATGGTCAGTTCCAGGTGCATACCGATGTCGATGATGACGCGGATCGCCCGCATCATCTGCGCGTCCAGATAGCCGAGCCGGCGTTCGGCGCTGGTCAGGAAGCCCAGTTCGTCCATCAGCCGCTCGGCGTACAGCGCCCAGCCCTCGGCGTTGGCGCTGACCATGCCCACCGTCGTCTGGTAGCGCGAGAGGTCCTCGGCGACGTGTGCCCACTGCGCCAGCTGGAGGTGGTGGCCCGGCACGCCCTCGTGGTACCAGGTCGAGACCAGGTCGTACGCCGGGAAGCGGGTCTGGCCCATCGTCGGCAGCCAGGTGCGGCCGGGGCGGGAGAAGTCCAGGGACGGGCCGGTGTAGTACGGGGCGGCGGCGCCGCCGGGCGGCGCGATCCGCGACTCGACGTGCTTGACCCGCTCCGCCAGGTCGAAGTGGGTGCCGTCCAGCGCCTCGACGGCCTGGTCCATCAGCGCCTGGAGCCACTGGCGGGTTTCCTCGACGCCCACCACGGCCTCACCGTTCTCGTCCAGCCAGGACAGCGCCTCCCACGGGGTCTTGGCGCCGGGCAGGACCTTCTCGGCCTCCTTGACCATCTCGGCGTGCAGCCGGTGGAACTCCGACCAGCCGTACGTGTACGCCTCGTCCAGGTCCAGGTCGGCGCCGTTGAAGAAGCGGGCGAGGAGGGCGTAGCGCTCGCGGCCCACCACGTCCGGCGCGCCCTCGACCGCCGGCGCGTAACGGTCACGGAACCAGTCGCGCAGCTCCACCAGCGCGCCGGTGGCCAGCGCCGCCGCCGCGTCCAGTTCGGCGCGCAGCGCCGCGGGGCCCGGCTCGGTCAGGTCGGCGAACCAGCTGCGGTCCGTACCGATCCACGTGTCCAACTGGCCGATGACGGTCTCCACTTGCCGCGGCCCGCCGAGGAGGTTCCGCTGAAGGCCGGCCTCCAGCGAGGCGCGGTAGCCCTCCAGCGCGGCGGGCATCGCCCGCAGCCGCTGGGCGAGGGCCGCCCAGTCGTCCTCCGTCTCGACCGGCGTGATCATCAGGACCTCGCGTGCCGAGTGCAGCGGCGTGTGCAGGTTGCTCACCGTGCGCAGCCCTTCGCCCGACTCGTGCACCGCCAGTTCCGCGGTCAGCCGCTCCCGCAGCAGCCGGGCGCAGCGTCGTTCGAGCTCGCTGTCCCCGCCCGGCCGCCGCTCGGCCTCGGCGAGCCGGTCCAGCGTCGTACGGGCCAGCTGGGCCACGGCTTCCTGGCCGGTGGGCGAGAAGTCGGGCAGCCGGCTCGAACTCTCCGGGACACCGAGGAAGGTACCGGTGATGGGGTCCAGGTCGACCAGGGCGTCGACATAGGCGTCGGCGACCTGGCGGGGGAGGGGCGCGTTGGCGGAAGCAGTGGTGTGGGACATGCGCCCCATCCTCGTACGGATGCCCCCGGTACGTCATCACCAGCACGCCGTACGTTCCTGTCGGGGCGCCGCGTCCGCGCAGGGCGAACGGGAGCGGAGGGCCGCGGCACCGGCCGCCGCGCCTGGTGAAGCGGCCGTCATTGGTCCGGACCGGACTCTTGCTCCCGCCCGGAGCGGCGCACCAAGCTCACAGAATGGACCTGGAATTGCGGCATTTAAAGACGATCCGGACTATTGCCGACGCGGGCAGCCTGACCAAGGCCGCCGCCCGGCTCGGCCTCGCCCAGCCCGCCCTGAGCGCTCAGCTCAAACGCATCGAGCGCACCCTGGGCGGCCGGCTCTTCGACCGCGGGCGGTTCGGCGTGCGGCCCACCGCGCTGGGCGAGTTCGTGCTCGAACGCGCCCGCGTGGTGCTGCCCGCGATCAGCGAGCTCCAGCAGGAGGCCGTACGGTTCACCAGCGCGGGCGGCGCCGTGGCCGGTCTGCGGCTCGGCGGCACCCACGGCCCGCTGCTCGGCGGGCTGGTGGACCGGCTCGCGACGGTCCGTCCGGGCGTCCCGGTGACCACCTTCACCACCTGGTCCGAACGCGAGATCGCTGCGTCCGTCGCCGCCGGGCGGCTGGACTTCGCACTGATCGGGGCGTGCGGGGAGGCCCCGGCCCCCGAGTCCGAACGGCTCAGCTGGCGGGAGGTCGCGGTGGACCCGGTCTTCGTCATGCTCGCCGAGGGCCACCCGCTGGCCGGCCGGCGGGAGATCGGCCTGGCGGAACTGGCGGCGGAAGCCTGGGCGGACGTACCGGGTGACGGCTGCTTCGCGGACTGCTTCACCCTCGCCTGTGCCCGCGCCGGTTTCACCCCCACCCGCGTCTACGAGACCGACACCGCGTCCTGCGTCCACCTCGTACAGGTCGGCCGGGCCGCCGGCCTGTGCCGCGCGACGCTGCCCCCCACGCCCGGCATGGTGACCAGACCGCTGGCGGGTACGCCCCTGACCTGGCGCCACCTCGTGGGCTGGCATCCGGGAACCCCCGCGGCGGAGTCCGCCACCGAAGTCGTCACCCAGGCACGCGCCGCCCACGCCGACGCCGCCGCGCGCAGCGACAGCTACACGCGGTGGCTCGCCGAACACGGCGACCCGGCCGACCACCGGGACGCGGCCGACCCCGGGCCGCCTGGGGGCGCGGAAGGCCGGGCGGTGGCTCCGGGCCGCCCATGGCCGCCGAGAGCCACCGACTACCCATGAGCCCCGCCCACCATCCATAACACCCGGCAGAAGGACAACTGACATCTTCTCCGGGCCGGCACACGCCACCTACGTTTTCGGCACCTCCACCCCCCCCGAGACCGAGGAGACCTCCCCCATGCGCCACAGACACGCCCGAACCAGCGCGTGTGCCGTCATCGCCGCCGTCGGCGCCCTCGTGCTGACCGCACTGCCCGGCTCGGCGACGGCCCAGACCGTACGGGCGGACCCGGCGTCCCCGCAGGCCCCCCACCGCTCGGCCGCCGAGACCCTGTCCGTCAGCGCCACGTCCGACGCCGTGTTCCAGGCGATGAAACGCGACCTCGGCCTCGACCGTGCCCAGGCCGAACGCCGGCTGGCCAACGAGGCGGAAGCAGGCGCGGTCGCCGGACGCCTGCACCACGCGCTGGGCGCTTCCTTCGCCGGTGCCTGGGTCAGCGGCACCGAGTCCGCCACCCTCACCGTGGCCACCACCGACGCCGCACGCCTGGCAGCCGTACGGGCGGCGGGCGCGCGCGCCGTCCACGTACCGCACACCCTGGCCCAACTCGACGCCGCCAAGGCGAAGCTGGACCGCGCGTCGGCGCGCCGGGCCGCTCCCGAAGCGTCCTCGTGGGCCGTCGACGTGCGGACGAACTCCGTGCGGCTGCGCGCCGCCGACCCGGCCGCGGCCCGGTCGTTCGTCGCGGCGAGCGGCGCCGACCGTGGCCTCGTCAGTGTCGGCGCGACCGCCGAACGTCCCCGTCCGCTCTACGACATCCGCGGCGGCGACGCGTACTACATGGGCGGCGGACGCTGCTCCGTCGGCTTCGCGATCACCCGCGGCGCCCAGCAGGGCTTCGCCACCGCCGGGCACTGCGGCCGCGCCGGGACCTCCACCACCGGGTACAACCAGGCCGCCCAGGGCAGCTTCCAGGCGTCCACCTTCCCGGGCCGGGACACCGCCTGGGTCGCCGCCAACAGCAGCTGGACCTCGACGCCGTACGTCAAGGGACAGGGCGGCCAGAACGTACGGGTCGCCGGCTCCACCCAGGCGGCGGTCGGCGCCTCGATATGCCGCTCCGGCTCCACCACCGGCTGGCACTGCGGCACGATCCAGCAGCACAACACCAGCGTCACCTATCCGCAGGGCACCGTCAGCGGCGTGACCAGGACCTCGGTCTGCGCCGAACCGGGCGACTCCGGCGGCTCCTTCATCTCCGGCAGCCAGGCACAGGGCGTCACCTCCGGCGGGTCCGGCAACTGCCGCTCCGGCGGCACGACCTTCTACCAGCCCATCAACCCGCTGCTCCAGGGCTACGGCCTCACGCTGAAGACCGGCACCAGCGGCTCCGAGAACCCCGGCCCCGGCCAGCCGGGCGAGACCACCTGGGCCGCCGGCACCGTCTACGAGGCGGGCGCCCAGGTCACGTACGACGGCACCACGTACCGCTGCCTCCAGGGCCATCAGGCGCAGCCCGGCTGGGAGCCCGCGAACACGCCGTCGCTGTGGGAGCAGGTCTGAGCAGCAGCACGCCGGGTCCTCGGGGAACCGCTGAGGACCGCGGGACGAGCTGAGCAGTACAGCACCGACAGAACGGCACCGACAGGACGGCACTGACAGAACGGCCCAAGGCCACTGAGGTACGGCACCGATCCGCACCGGTTTCCGTACCGCCGGGGCCGGCTGGTACGAGCGCTCGCGTACCGGCCGGCCCCCTTTCCTTCGCGGGCCCGGGCGCCTCGCGGTCACGCCGTCAGGTCGCCCGCGGCCCGGCCTCCGGAACGACGCGGGCCGCCGCCTGCGGCCGTACGGACTCCCTTCGGCCCGGCAGCCCCTTCGGGCGGGCGCTGATCACCAGCGTCCCTTCCTCGATCTGGTAGTCCAGCGGCAGCCCCAGGCCCCGCATCGCCGCGACCATGCCGGTGTTCGACGCCTGCGTGATCACGTACACGCTCGCGCAGCCGGCGTCGGCCGCCATGCCGACCAGCCGGCGCAGCAGCTCCGACCCGATGCCGCGCTGCTGCCACGCGTCCTCGACGAGCAGCGCGACCTCCGTCTCCTCGCCGTCCCACAGCAGGTGGCCGAGGGCCACCAGCCGCCCGGACGCCGTCTCGACCGCGAGGGTGCGGCCGAAGCGGGGGCTGAGCAGGTGGTCCAGATAGCGCTCGGCGTCGGCGACCGGGCCGTGGTAGCGCATCGCCAGCGTCCGGGCCGAGCAGCGGTCGTGCATCTCACGGGCCGCGGCCAGGTCCGAGGCGTCGGCGCGGCGGACGGTGAGGGCGTTGCCCTCGGGCAGGGTCAGCACGTCGCGGCGCGGCGGCACCCGCCGGCCGAGCCGGGCGTCCAGCTCGACGAGCGCCCGTACCCGGGCGAACTCGGTGGGCGTGAAGGGCAGGTGCGGGCGTTCGATGGTGACGGATCCCCCGGACGGGTCACGGAACGTCATGCGGTGCTCTTCGAGCAGACCCTCGTCCGGCACCCGTTCGGCGGCCGGGCGCCCGTTCAGGGCTGCCGCGGGCACCGAACGGATGGTGCAGCGGCCCAGCAACTGGCGCAGCGCGAGCGGCAGCTCGGCGGAGTCCAGGGCCGTACGGGTGGCCAGCCCCAGCATCCGGGTGGGGGCGTCCACCAGGTCGTGGGCGTCCGCGCGCTCCAGCCAGGTGCGGGAGCCGCCCGCCGCGGCGACCGTCCGGGTCAGTTCGGCGGCGGGCAGCGGTACGGGCGCGCGCAGCAGGAACTCGTCGACCGTCCCGTCCGACAGCGGGTGCGTCTGCAGGCTGAGGATGTCCACCCGGTGCCCGGCCAGCGCCGTGCAGAGCGCGGCGAGGCTGCCCGGTTCGTCCCGTACGGTGGTCCGCATCCGCCACAGCGCCGTCTCCTGCCGCTCCCCTTCGGGAACGGCCGGAGCGGTGGGCGCTGCGGCGCCCGTATCGGTCGGCGGCGGCGCGTGGTCGTGGCGCCGTGACCACCAGGTGTGGAACCCGGCCGTGGCGATCAGGACGGCCGCCGAGCAGCACAGCAGCACCGGACCCGACGGGCCGTGTGCGATGGCGTTGGCGACCGCGTCCGCCACGGACACCGCGGTGAACAGGGCCGCCAGCTCGACCAGGTCCCGCCGCCAGTGGTGGCGGCGGGTGCTTTTGGCAGATGTCGCGTCAGTCATGCAGACCAGCGTTGCCCACGGGTGTTGCCTGATCGCGAACGCTCTGTGACCGATGGGTAAAGGACGCAATCGCGGCAAAAGGCGGCAGCTCCCGTTCGCTACCGGTCCGGCTGTCCGACCCGGCCCGGCTGCAACGACCGGCTGAACAGGACCTGCCCGCCTTCCTGACGCAGCCGCACGGTCAGCTCGCCGCTCTCCCCGTCGATGTCCACCTCCCCGAAGTACTGCGGGCTCTCGGCGGGGGAGACGTTCGCCCGCTGCGGCGCCTTGACGAAGGGCTGGGCCGGACCGAAGGTGCCGTCCAGCGGCACGGCCGGGAAGCCGCCCGCGTTCAGCGGACCCGAGACGAACTCCCAGAACGGCGCGAAGTCCTGGAAAGCGGCGCGCGACGGGTCGTAGTGCTGGGCGGAGGTGTAGTGCACATCGGTGGTCAGCCAGACCGTGCCGGTGACGCGGCGGTGCTTGATGTGCCGCAGCAACTCGGCGATCTGCAGCTCCCGGCCCAGCGGCGCGCCCGGATCGCCCTGCGCCACCGCCTCGAAGTTCGTCCCGCCGTCCGGGACCGCGAGTCCCAGCGGCAGGTCGGAGGCGATCACCTTCCACACGGCACGGGACCGCGACAGCGCCCGCTTGAGCCAGGCCAGCTGCTCGGCGCCGAGGATGCCCTGCCGGTCGTCGGTCTGCCGGTTCGGGGAGTTGGCGTTCCGGTACGTGCGCATGTCCAGCACGAACACGTCCAGCAGCGGACCGTGATGGATCACCCGGTAGACCCGTCCGCCCCGGTCCGACCGGAGCGTACGGATGGGGAAGTACTCCCGGAACGCCCGCAGCGACCGGGCCGCGAGCACGTCCACGTCCTTCTCCGTGTACCGGGCGTCGTCCAGGATCTGGCCCGGGTACCAGTTGTTGCGTACCTCGTGGTCGTCCCACTGGATGATGGTGGGCACCTGCGCGTTGAAGCGGCGCAGGTGCGCGTCCAGCAGGTTGTAGCGGAAGGCACCGCGGTACTCCGCCAGCGTCTCGGCGACCTTCGACTTCTCCTCGGTGGTCACATTGCGCCAGATCCTGCCGTCGGGCAGTCGCACACTGGCTTCGATCGGACTGTCGGCGTAAATGTTGTCGCCGCTGCACAGGAAGAAGTCCGGATCGCGGCGGCGCATCTCCTCGTAGATCCGGTAGCCGCCGCGCTCCGGGTTGATGCCCCAGCCCTGCCCGGCGAGATCGCCCGACCAGGTGAAGCGCACACCGTCGCGGCGCCGGTCCGAGGCGGTACGGAACGTGCCGGCGACCGGCTCGCCCGTGCGCCGGTAGTCGTACGGGTCGGCCAGCAGCACCCGGTAGTGGACCTGCTCGCCGGACGGCAGGCCGTGCAGCGCGGTGGTGCCGGTGAAGTCCGTACCGGGGCCCAGCACCGGACCGTGCCAGGTACGGGCGTTGCGGAACGACTCGGTGGCCGCCGTCTGCACGAGCATCCGGGCCGGCCGGTCGGACCGCACCCACACCAGCCCGGAAGAGGCCGTCACATCCCCGGTCTGCACGCCCCACGGGGCACTCGGCCGCCCGGCACGCGCCTGCGCCGGCGCCACTCCGGTACGGGGTACGGCGCCCGCTCCGGAACCGCCCGCGCCCGCGGCGTTCGCGGCGGCGGGGAGGGCGAGAACCGCGGTGCCGAGCGCCGCGCCGTGCAGCACCGACCGCCGGTTGACGGCTCTGCCGGATCCCTGCGCCATGTGAAACCTCCCGTAAGACGACCGATCTTGGTGACGTTCCCGTTCGTACCGGCGCCCGATGCCTCACCGCCGAACGGGCGGTGAACTCCGGGAGGCTTGCAGAGTACGGCGGGGCGGGCGGCACAGCGGGCGGTCCGGACACGATTCTTCCGCCCGGTGCCGCACATCACGTCCGAACCGGCCACCTCACGGACGTTCCTGCTGGACAACGCCCGGCCGGGCCGCTGGGATGAAGGCGTGCGAACCGACTCCGCGACCGACGTCTTCCAGGAACACCGCCCCGTCCTGCTGGGCGTGGCCTACCGGATGCTCGGCCGGGTGGCCGACGCCGAGGACGTGGTGCAGGAGGCATGGCTGCGCTGGTCGTCCGCCGACCGGCAACAGGTCCGCGAGCCGCGTGCCTACCTGGTGCGCGTCACGACCCGGCTGGCCATTGACCGGCTGCGGCAGGTCCAGGCGCGCCGCGAGGCGTACGTCGGCCCCTGGCTGCCCGAGCCCCTGGCCACCGACTTCGGCGCCACGGCCACCGACACCGCGGAACGCGCCGTCCTCGCCGAGTCCGTCACCCTCGCGGTCCTGGTGGTGCTGGAGACGCTGTCACCGCTGGAACGCGCGGTGTTCGTACTGCGCGAGGCGTTCGGCTACCCGTACGCGGAGATCGCCACCGTCCTGGAGCGCGGCGAGGCGGCGGTGCGCCAGCTCGCGGGCCGCGCCCGGCGCCACGTCGAAGAGCGCCGCCCGCGCTTCCAGGTCGACCCGGCCCGGCAGCGCGACCTGACCGAGCGCTTCCTCGCGGCAGCGGCGGGCGACGACCTGGAAGGCCTGCTCGCCCTGCTGGCCGAGGACGTACGACTGATCGGCGACAGCGGCGGCAAGGCCCAGGCGCCGCTGCGGATCATCGAGACGGCGGACAAGGTCGGCCGCTTCCTGCTCGGCGTGGCCCGGGCCGGCGTCCCGTCGGCCGAGTACGTCCTCCGGGAGCTGAACGGTGGCGTCGCACTGGTGGTGCTCTCCGCGGGCCGGCCCGATACGGTCTTCCAGGTCGATGTGGTGGACGGCCGGATCCAGACCGTGTACATCGTCCGTAACCCGGACAAGTTGGCGTTGCTTGCCGGGGTGGGCCGATCGGACTGACGAGGGTGAGCGCCTCGGGTACGTCCCGGGGCCGGCGGAGGCTACGCGGTACCCGTCAGTTGTCGTACCGCTGCGCGCAGGCCGAGCCGCGGGCTGGACAGGACGATTCCGTACGGGGACCGGACGTCGTCCGCTCCGGAAGCGTTTGTTCCACAACCGCCCACCTCAGCACCGTCCGCTCCGGGACCGTCTGGTCCGGAACCGCCCGCCGCGGCGTCGCCCACCGGGCCGTCGCCCGCCTCGGCACCGTCATCCACCGCCGCACCGTCACCCACCCGCTCCGCCGCCGAGGCCATTGACGCCTGAGCGAGGACGATCGCGTCGGCGCGCTCCCCGTCGCCGCCCGGGAACGCCTCGCGCCGCGCGGCACGGACAGCCGTGGCGACGGCATCGTCGCACCCCTCCTGGTCGCCCGCCTCGAAGAGGTCCCAGGCACCCGGCACGACCCGGGTGACGACGCTGACCTTGCTGTCCGCGCGTGCGGCCTCCTCGGCGATCAGGTCCGCCGTCGGCCGCAAGGTGCTCTGCACCGTGGCGAGCACGGTGACGCGCGATCCGGCCGCGACGGCCGCGGCGGCCATCGGCCGGTCCACGCGCAGGACGGGCACACCGACGGCCACCGCGGCCTCCTCGGCGACCGCGCCGATGGTCGAGCACGTGCACAGGATCGCCGCGGCCCCTTCCCCGGCAGCTGTCGCGAGCACGTCCCGTACCGCCGTCCCGACCGCCTCCGGGCCTTCCTCGCGGGCCCGGTCGAGCAGGTCCGGGTGTACGAGATGCCGCAGGACCGTACCGGGGGAGTCCTCGTCGCGCAGCGCGTCGAAGACCGGAACGTGGACGGGCGAGGTGTGCAGCAGCGTGAGCATGATCGGCAGGCTAGCCGATCACGGTCACCGGTCACCGGCCGTGAACGGATCGGTCGATTGGTCTTGACCAAGGGTGGGGGCGGCCATATCGTCACAGGGATACTGCAACAACCTTTAATAAAGAAGCGCTCATATCCGGGCGCACGCGCGGGCTCGGGACGGGCCCGCGCTCCGGTGGGGACCACCTCCGCCGGGAAGACGGCCATGGCGGAGGACAGGGTGGGGACCACGCAGCTCGAAACGGTGCCGGAGCCGAAGTACTGGCACCTCAAGACCGTGCTCAGCGAGGCGCTGGACTCGGAGTTCTCGGTCGGTGAGATCCTGCCCAACGAGCGCGAGCTGGCGGCGCGGTTCGGCGTCGCCCGTGCCACCCTGCGGCAGGCGCTGGAACAACTGGAACTGGAAGGCCGGCTGCAACGCCGTCGCGGCGTGGGCACGACCGTCGCGCCGCCCCGCGTGGGCGTGGCCGTCGACCCCGCCCACCACACCTGGCCGGGCGCGCCCGGTGACGACTGGCAGCCCGTCGACGCCGTCGCGTCGCGGAACGTGCCCGCGGCCGTGGCCCGTCTGCTGGAACTGACGCCCGGCGAGCAGGTGCACGTCGTGCACCGCAGCCGCGTCACGCACGGCCAGCCGGTCGCCGCCGAGCAGCTCTACGTCCCGGCCCGCTGCGTACCGGAAGCCGAGGCCGCCGTCGGCGCGGCCGTGGACGCCCCGGCGCGCGCCCGCACCGTCCTGCGCGAGCTCCAGCAGCTCGAACTGGAAGGCCAGGACCGTGCCGTGGAACTCGGCTCGGCCCGCGCGGACGACGCCAAGGAACTGGACCGACTGCCCGGCGCCCCCGTCCTCGTCGTCACCACCCGCTACTTCGCGGGCGGCCGCACCGCGGCCGTGGCCCTGTCCACCTACCGCGCCGACACCTGCCGGCTCACCTTCGGCGACAACGAGACCGACACGGGCGTCACCGTCCTCGCGAGCTGACGGCAAGGCCTGAGCCGTACGGGCCGTACGGGCCGTACGGGAGGCCGACGCCGCCTCCGGAGCGTTGCCGCGCGATAATCGGCCCATGCTGAGAGTCGGGTCGGTCGTGCTGGGTGCTTCGGACGTGCGGCGTGCGGCCGCCTTCTGGGCGGAGGCCCTGGGGTATGAGCCCCGCGAGGAGGCGGAGGACGGCTGGGTGGTGCTGAAGCCCGCGGAAGGCACCGGTGTCCAGGTGTCGATCGGCCGGAGCGGGACGCCCGCGCAGGAGCACCCGCGGGTCCACCTGGATCTGTACGCCGGTGACGCCGCCGACCAGGCCGCCGAGGTCGAGCGCCTGGTCGCCTTGGGCGCCCGGCGGGTCGACTGGGACCGCTACCCGGAGGACGCCGACTTCGTCGTCCTGGCCGACCCCGAGGGCAACCGCTTCTGCGTGATCGACACCGGACGCGGCTGAACGGAGGCGTCGCAGAGGCTCATCGGTCATCGGAACCTGCCCCCGTACCGGCCGGTGACGCGTCGGCCGGCGGTCTCAGGAAGGCCCGCACCAGCGGTACGACGAGGTCGGCGCGCCGCGGCAGGTCGCTGTGGGTCGTCCCCGGCAGCACCCCGAGCTGTGAGCCGGGGATGAGCTCGTGCATCTCGACGGCGTGTTCCAGCCGCACGAAGTCGGTGTCGCCGACCAGCAGGAGGACAGGCGCCTCCAGGCCGGCCAGGGCCCGGGCGGGCCAGCCCTCGAAGGCGTGCACCGTCGGTTGCAGCTTCTCGGCGAACGCCTCGAAGCGGCCGGGATCGGGGGCGACCTTCGCGTAGGCCTCGTACATCTCCTGGAAGTCGCTCTCGGTGGGCATCCGCCGGGAGCCCGCCCGCGCCCGTGGGTCGAGGACCTCCGGGTGGTAGCCGTCGGGCCGGTAGTGGGTGGAGGCGAGCACCAGCCGGTCCACCCGCGCGGGCCGGGTGAGCGCCAGTTGGAGGGCGGTCAGGCCGCCGAGGCTGAACCCGAAGAAATCCGCCCGGCCGATCCCGAGATGGTCCAGCAGCCCCACCACGTCGTCGGCCAGGTACGCGAGCGTAGGGTCCCGGTCGATGTCGCCGGTGTGCCCGTGCCCCTGCAACTCGACGGCGACGACCTGCCGCGTCGCGGCGAGCGCGGGCAGTATGCCGCCGAAGGTCAGGTCGATGGTGAGCAGTCCGCCGTGCAGCAGGACCAGCGGCTGCCCCGTGCCATGGATCTCGTAGTACAGATCCAGGCCGTTGACCCGCGCATACCCGGCGGACGACGGATAGGTGCCCGACTCCTGACCCTCGCTCATCGCGCTCTCCCCGGTTCGGCCCCGTGACCGGCCGCGTGACACCTGCCCGGCCGGTCTCCGGAGCAACTGTCAGCACACTAGCCGGGGGGTCTGACAACGCCCCCGCGTCACGCCGGGGACCGGCCCAGAGGCCTGCCGGGGAGAACGGTCAGCTTGTCGTTCAACGTGTGCACTGCCGCTTCGGTCGAGCCGGTGGGCTGGGGGGACCTGACATGCTTCGGGGCATGGAGTCCCGCAGTCCCGAGAAAAGCCCGTTGCGTCTGGCTGATGTCTGCCCTGATCTTGTCGGCGAGACAGTCGCCCTGCTGAGGGGCTCACATCCGGGAGACCCGATCGCGGACTCGATCTCGACCCTTTCCTTTCACGGGATCTGCCGCAACTACGTGCTGACCGCTCCAGAGGGGACGCCATCGCCGTGGGTCATCGAGCTGGAGCGTGACCAGGAGACGGTGTTCCTGCTGGGTGTTGATCCGTCTCGGTCTGAACGAAGCCGGCCGAGGATGTCGACAGGCAGCCCTGCACGTGTTGACGTCCGGCCGCAGCCACGGCGAGACACCCACGGCCGGCACAAGCCTGCCGTCCGCCGCCCTCACCTCCGCTGAACTGATAATCACGGATCAAGTTCGAGCCTCGTTCGACGCCGGACCATAGATGACAAGGTCAGGGCCTGTTCAAATACGTGAGGACGGCCAGGACGCGGCGGTTGTTGCTGTCGTCGTCGGTGATGCCGAGTTTGCCGAACATGGAGGTGGTGTACTTGCTGATGGCGCTCTCGCTGAGGAAGAGCCGCTGCCCGATGGCCTGGTTGGACAGGCCCTCGGCCATGAGGCCGAGCACGGAGTGCTCCCGTTCGGTCAGCTCCGCGAGGCGCCGGTGCGAGGAGCCGCTGGCCAGAAGCTTGGCGATGACGGCCGGGTCCATGGCGGTCCCGCCGCCGGCCACCCGTTCCAGGGCGTCCATGAACTGGTCGGCGTCGAACACGCTCTCCTTGAGGAAGTAGCCGACACCGCCGGCCCCGTCGGCCAGGAGTTCGCGGGCATAGAGCTGTTCGACGTGCTGGGACAGGACCAGGACCGGCAGGCCGGGCACCTCACGGCGGGCGGCGAGGGCCGCGCGCAGCCCTTCGTCCGACTGGGCCGGCGGCATCCGGACGTCGACGACGGCGACGTCCGGCCGCCACGTCAGCAGGGCTTCGAGCGTCTCCGGTCCGGTGGCCGCCGTGGCCACCACCTGGTGCCCGCACGCCTCGATGAGGCGCACCATCCCGTCCCGCAGGAGATAGAGGTCTTCGGCTACAACGATGCGCATGGCACCATCATCCTCACCTGCGTCGGGCCGCCCGCCGGGCTGGTGATCTCCAGGGTGCCGTCAAAGACCGCGAGGCGGCGGCGCAGCCCCGCGAGTCCGCCGCCGGCCCGCTCGACGGCTCCGCCCCCGCCGTCGTCCTCGACGGCGACGACGAGGCCGGACTCGTCCCGGACGAGGGTGATCCGGGCCCGGTCCGCGTGGGCGTGCTTGACCGCGTTGGTCAGCAGTTCGGCGATCCCGAAGTACACCGCGGACTCTACCGGCGGATCCAGCCGCAGTTCCGGCCCTGCGCTGACCGTCGCTTCCAGCGGACTGTCCAGGGCGAAAGCCCGTACGGCATCGACGAGACCCCGCTCGTTGAGCACCGGCGGGTTGATGCCCCTGACCAGCTCCCGCAGCTCGGTCAGCGACGCGGTGGCGCCCACGCGGGCTTCCCGCATCAGCGCCTTGGCCTGGTCGGGATCGGTCGCCATCAGCTTCTCCGCGGTCGCCAGGGACAGTCCGAGCGCCACCAGCCGGGCCTGGGCCCCGTCGTGCAGGTCCCGTTCGATCCGCCGGATCTCGGCGGCCTGCGCGACCGTCGTGTCCGCGCGCTGGGCGGTCAGCTCGTCCACCCGGTCGGCCAGCGCCATCGCCCGTGAAGGGCCCAGGAAGCGGACGGCCACCGGCCGTACGGAACGCCACGCGTACGGGGCGCTCGCGACGGCCACGAGGGAGCCGGCCACCCCGATCAGGCGCGCGACGGGCGTCGGCTGGCTGAACCCGAGGACCGCCGCCGCGACCCCGGCCGGCGGGACGGCCGAGACGACACCCGTGGTGAACGGTGCGAGGACCGTGAAGCGCAGGTCGCGCCAGTTCGCCGGATCGTTCCAGCGGATGCGCCACCGCTGGTCCAGGAGGGCGTCCCGTCGCGTGCGCTCGTAGGAGAAGCCGTTCCACCAGAAGCCGGTCGACATACGGACCACCGGCTCCGCCTGCCGGTATCCGGCGGGCACGACGGTGGCCGTCCACCTCGCGACGAGGAAGCGGACCGCCCGGCAGACCGGACGGGACAGGGCGAGCGTGCCCCCGCAGACCAGCACGAGCGGCGCCACCCACGACCACGGGTTGGCCGCACCCCACCAGATGCCGAGCGCCACGGCGGCGGCCCACACCGCCGGGACCGACAGGACGACGATCACCACGGCACACGCCCTCGCGAATCCCACGAAGGCACTGGTCACCCACGACACCATCGGTCGCACGATCCTTTCCGCTGCTCCATCGACCGGCCGCGGCGATCACGGTTCCCGCGGTGCGCCGGTGCGGCCGGTACGGCTCGACCACCCCACTGTGCACCGCGTGGCGTGCGGTATCCCCCGGATCGGCCCGGGAGTGGGCCTGGCCCCACCTGGGTGTACGTCCAGGCCCACTCCGCTGTACGGACCGGCTCACGCAGCCGTACGTCCAGGCTCACCCAGCCGTGTGTTCAGGTTTCCGGCTTTCGGCTCCGCCCCCGCTTTCCGGCTTTCGGCTCCGCCCCCGCCCTTAAGCCCCAGCCCACCCATCCACCCCGCCCATCCGTTTCGCCCGTCTGCTTCGCCCGCGCCCGTCAGCGCCGCGCCGTGACCGTTCCGTCCACCGCGAACAGTTCGGCCTCCACGTGATCCAGCGCGAGCCGCAGCGCGCCCGTGGCCACCGCCGCTTCGCCGAGCATGGACAGGGTCACCCGGGGCGGCCGCAGGCAGTAACGAGCCAGCTCGGCGCGGAGCGGTTCCAGTACGTCGTGCAGGCCGGCGGCCCAGCCGCCGACAACCACCAGTTCGGGGTCGAGGGCGAGCACCAGCGCCGCGACGTCGTGCACCAGCCGCTGAAGGAAACGGTCCATCGCGTCCCTGGCCCGCGCGTCACCGTCGCGCGCGAGGGCGAACACCCGCGCCACCTGCGCCTCGTCCAGCGGGTGCAGCGGCTGCCCGGTTGTGGAAAGCAGCTTCTCCGGGGTGGCCTCGCGTCCCAGCAGGTGCAGCGCGCCGATCTCCCCGGCTGCACCGCCGAAACCGCGGTGCAGCCGCCCTCCGATCAGCGCGCCGGCCCCCGGGCTCAGCCCCGCGAGGACGAACACGACGTCGTCCGAAGCGGCGGCCGCGCCCTTCCAGTGCTCGGCCACGGCGGCGGCGTTCGCGTCGTTCTCCACCAGGACCGGGCACCGGAAGGAGCGGCGCAGCCGGTCGCCGAGCGGCAGACCGGTCCAGTCCGGGAGCGCCGTGCCCAGCCGTACGGTGCCGTCCGCCTCCACGATGCCGGGGCTGCCCACGCCGACCGCGCGCAGCGAACTGCGGGCCACGCCCGCCCGCCGCAGCAGCTCGGCCACCGCGGCCCGTACCTTCTCCAGCCGTTCGTCGGCGGACGCCGACTCCTCGACCGACCGCTGCGCGGAGCCGAGCACCCGCCCGCCGAGGTCCGACAGCAGGGCGGCCACCCGGTGCGGGCCGATCTCGATGCCGAGCAGATGCCCGGCCTCGGTACGGAAGCGGAAGCGGCGGGCCGGGCGGCCCTGGCGGCGGGCGGTGCCCTCGTCGGCGGGCGCCTCGACCACGAGGCCGGTCTCGATCAGGCCCTCGACCACGCCCTCGACGGTGGGCCGGGACAGCCCGGTCACCTCCACGAGGTGGGTGAGCGTCGGGGAGTCGGCGGCGCGCAGCGCGTGCAGCACCACCGTGGAGTTGATCCGTCGCAGCAGGGAGGGGTCCCCGCCGGTTAGCCGCCCCAACGTCCGTCTCCCTCGCATTGCGTGTGTGGCGGATCGTAGCCGGTCAGCCGGTGTGCGGCGAGTCCCGGGCACCGTGCCGGGGGCCGCCGCCGGCCTGACGCGGAGCCAATTGTCAGACCCTGGGGGTTTACTGACGGCATGACGCACACGACCACCACCGCACAGCATCTCACCGCCATCGACCTCCTCCGCGGCCGCGACTTCCCCGACGAGCCGGTCCGCTCCGCCATGGTCCAGAGCGGTCCGGGGTTCCACGTCGCCCAGCTGCGCGGCGACGACCAGCTCTGGGACGCCGACCCGGCGGACGTCGCGGAGACCGCCGAGGAGTACCGCGCCGAGCTGGAGGGACTCATATCGGCTCTCTGCTTACGCTGGGGCGAGCCCGAGGTGCTCGACCTCGCGGGCCATCTGGAGCGGGTGGCCATGGGGATGCCCGTCCGGCCGCCGCTCGACGTCCTGTGCGGCCAGGTCCCGCGGGTGCACACCTGGTGCGCCGAAGGGCGTTGGATCGCGGTCGGTCTGGGGGAGGGCGGGCCCGGGATGCCGGTCTTCCAGCTGCTGGCGGCGGTGGGCCGGGCGGATGCGGTGCGCTGAGCACGGAAAACGGGTGGCGGTGCCGGCGCCGCCGGCCCGGTGTGGACCGACTGCACCGCCACCGCCACCCGTTCCGGGCCCGTGGCGTGCGGGGGCCGCGCGCGGGCCGTACCGGCGCGGCCACCCCCGTACCGGGCTCCGAGCTGCCGGCCCGGATCACCCCCCTTATCCTCCTTGTTCTACTTGTCCTGATCGCCCTGCTTGTCGCGGTGGTGCGCCCAGGGGTGGCGCAACCGGATCCAGATGTCCCGGGCCTGGCGCCCGGCCTCGGTCCGGCTGTGCGCCACCAGCTCGCGGGCCTGTTCCGGGGTCTCGACCATCGGCCCCGAGCCGCGCAGCGGCTTGCCCGCCGTCTCGTGCAGGAAGAACGCGGCGATGAAGCCGATGACACCCGCGATCATCAGGTAGTACGCGGGAATCATGTGGCTGCCCGTGGACTCCACCAGCGCGGAGGCGACCAGCGGAGTGGTGCCGCCGAAGAGCGAAACGGAGATGTTGAACGCGATGGACAGCGCCCCGTAGCGCAGATGGGTGGGGAAGAGCGCCGGCAGCGTCGAGGCGGAGGTGCCCGCGAAGCACACCAGCAGCAGGCCCAGGATGAGGCACCCGAAGGCCGGCAGCAGGATGCCGCCTCCCCGGATCAGCAGGAACGCCGGATAGGCCAGCGCGACGAGCGCGATGCTGGACGCCATGAACACCGGCCGGCGGCCCCACCGGTCCGAGGTACGGCCCACGGTCGTGATCGTCAGGGCCACGACGACCATGGTGCCCAGGACCAGCAGCTGGGCGGTCGTGGCGTCCTCGCCGAGCGTCTCGGTCATGAAGGTGGGGAGGTAGGACGTCACCATGTAGTTGGTGACGTTGTACAGCAGCACCAGTCCCATGCAGATCAGCACGGCTTCCCAGTGCCCGGTGAAGATCTCCTTCAGCCGGCCCTTGCCGGACTGCCGGGCCTCCTCGACGGGCGTGTCGCCGGAGCTCGCGTTCTCGGCCTCCTGCCGCGCGGCCTCCGCCTCCTGCTTGAAGGCCGGAGTCTCCTCCAGCTTCATGCGCATGTAGAGGCCGATCAGGCCGAGCGGGCCGGCCACCATGAAGGGAATACGCCAGCCCCAGCTCTCCAGACCGTCCGTTCCCAGTACGGCGGTGAGCACGGTGACCAGGCCCGAGCCGAGGGCGTACCCGACGAAGGTTCCGAAGTCGAGCCAGCTGCCGAGGAAGCCGCGGCGCTTGTCCGGGGCGTATTCGGCGATGTAGGTCGTGGCACCGGCGTACTCACCACCGGTCGAGAAGCCCTGCACCAGTCGGCACAGGAGCAGCAGCAGCGGCGCCGCGAAGCCGATGGAGTCGTAGCCGGGCAGGAAGCCGACCGCGAAGGTGCTGATCGCCATCATGATCATGGTGGCGGCCAGGACCCGCTGCCGTCCGATGCGGTCGCCCAGCGGCCCGAAGACCAGACCGCCGAGCGGCCGCACGAGGAAGGCGGCGGCGAAGGTGGCGAAAGTGGAGACGAGCTGGGCGCCGGGGGAGCTGGACGGGAAGAAGACCTTGCCCATCGTGGCCGCCAGATAGGCGTAGACCCCGAAGTCGAACCACTCCATCATGTTGCCGAGGGCGGCCGCAGTGACCGCGCGGCGTACCTGCGGTCCGGGGGTGACGGTGACTTCCTCGACACTGAGCTGGTGTTTGCGTCGGCGCAGCAGGGTGCGCAGCAGCCGGTCGGTGTCGGAGTTTCTTCCTCCGTCCGACCGCTTGTTCCGCCGGACGCGCGGCGGCTGAGGCTGACCGGTAGTCATCTCGTCCTGTCGCTAGGGGCTGAGCGGCACATCGGTAACTCCGAGTATCAACGTAAAGGTCGAAATCGGCATAACCAGCATAGGAGCGACACGAATGGGGCTAACGGAACGCCGGGCGGCATTTCGGCTCACTGGCCGTATCCACCCGGCGCAACGTTCCCGAACGGGCTAAACGCTCCGCACGGCCCCACCACCCCGTGCGCCCTACACACAACGCACGCCTTACCCGTAACGCGCGACTCACACGTCCCGCGCGTCACCTTCCTCGGATTCCTCGGTTCCCTCGGTCTCGTCGGCTTCGTCGGTCTCGTCGGCGAAAGCCGCCGCGCGCAGCCGTCCGTACTCCTCCGCCAGCGCGGCCGGCGGCCAGTGCGCGTTGAGCCCGCTGGGGTTGGGCAGCACCCAGATGCGGGTGCCACCGATCGTGCGGTCCTGCGGGCCGACCTTGGCGTGCTTGTCGTCGAAAGCCACCCGGTAGGCCGTCACCCCGGCCACCGCGAGCCACGCCGGGCGCAGCCGCCGCACCTTCTCGGCGAGCTGCCGCCCGCCCTCGCGGAACTCCTCGGCGCTCAGCTCGTCGGCCCGCGCGCTCGCCCGCTCCACGACATTGGTGATGCCGATGCCGTACGCCAGCATCTCCTCCTGCTCGGCGGGCTTCAGGAGCCGGGGAGTGAACCCGGACCTGTGCAGTACGGGCCAGAAGCGGTTGCCGGGGCGGGCGAAGTGGTGCCCGGTGGCGGCCGACATCAGCCCAGGATTGATGCCACAGAAAAGCACCCGCAGGCCGGGCGCCGCCACGTCGGGGACGAGGCGGCCGCGCGCGGCCTGCAGTTCCTCGGGAGTGAATCCCATCTCAGCGGGGCCTCACAGGATCGAGCCCGGCGCGTACGCCGCGGCTTCGGGGTACTGCTTGGTGATCTCCTCGACCCGCGACACGACGGCGGCCACCTGGTCGGCGGCGGCACCGGTGAAGGACAGCTTGTCGGCCATCAGGGCGTCCAACTGCGCACGGTCCAGCGGGATGCGGTCGTCCGCCGCCAGCTTGTCGAGCAGTTCGTTGCGCTCCGCGCCCTGCTCGCGCATGGCGAGCGCCGCGGCGACCGCGTTCTCCTTGATCGCCTCGTGTGCCACCTCACGGCCCACCCCGGCCCGTACGGCACCCATGAGCACCTTGGTCGTGGCGAGGAAGGGCAGATAGCGGTCCAGCTCCCGCGCGACGACGGCGGGGAAGGCGCCGAACTCGTCCAGCACGGTCAGGAACGTCTCCAGCAGACCGTCCAGCGCGAAGAAGGCGTCCGGCAGCGCGACCCGGCGCACCACCGAGCAGGACACGTCGCCCTCGTTCCACTGGTCGCCGGACAGCTCGCCGGCCATCGAGGCGTAACCCCGCAGGATGACCATCAGGCCGTTGACGCGCTCGCAGGAGCGGGTGTTCATCTTGTGCGGCATCGCGGACGAGCCCACCTGGCCGGGCTTGAAGCCCTCGGTCACCAGTTCGTGGCCGGCCATCAGCCGGATCGTCTTGGCGATCGAGGACGGCGCCGCGGCCAGCTGTACCAGCGCGGTGACCAGGTCGTAGTCCAGCGAGCGCGGATAGACCTGCCCGACGGAGGTGAACGCCTGTCCGAAGCCGAGGTGCCCGGCGATCCGCTGCTCCAGCTCGGCCAGCTTCGCGGCGTCGCCGCCCAGCAGGTCCAGCATGTCCTGTGCGGTGCCGACCGGGCCCTTGATGCCGCGCAGCGGGTAGCGGGTCAGCAGGTCGGTCAGCCGCCCGTAGGCCACCAGCAGCTCGTCGGCGGCGGTTGCGAAGCGCTTGCCCAGCGTGGTGGCCTGCGCCGCGACGTTGTGCGAGCGCCCCGCCATGACCAGCTCGGCATACTCACCGGCGAGCCGGCCCAGCCGCGCCAGGACGGCGACCGTACGGTCGCGCATCAGCTCCAGCGACAGCCGGATCTGCAGCTGCTCGACGTTCTCGGTCAGGTCACGCGAGGTCATGCCCTTGTGGACCTGCTCGTGCCCGGCGAGGGCGTTGAACTCCTCGATCCGGGCCTTCACGTCGTGCCGGGTGACCTTCTCCCGCTCGGCGATCGAGGCCAGGTCCACGTCGTCCAGCACCCGCTCGTAGTCGGCGAGCGCCTCCTCCGGCACCTCCACCCCGAGGTCCTTCTGCGCACGGAGCACCGCGAGCCACAGCTTGCGCTCCAGCTTGACCTTGTACTCGGGGGACCACAGGACGGCGAGCTCCGCGGAGGCGTAGCGGCCGGCCAGGACATTCGGAATGCGGGGCTTGGCAGTCACGTGACCAGAGCTTACCTGCCGCCCGTGATAACCATGACGCCCAGGTGAGGCAGCTACGGCCCAGGCAAGCGCCTGGTCACCGACGTCTGCGTCGCGCGTATGCGAGACGGACCGGCTACTCGCCACGCGGAAGCGGAGCTGCGTCACGATATACGCCGATGAAGGGCTGGATCGGAGTTCTGGAGTACCTGGACGAGACTCCGATGCGCTGAGCGCACGATCAGTAACCCTACGGCCGTTCAGTGGAGCAGCCAGTGGGCGATCTGGGCGGCGTCGGTGGGTGATGCGTCGGTGAGGGTGATGCACCCGCACTCTTCGACGGGGAGGGGGGCGATCCCGCGCAGGCCGGGGTTGTCCGGGGTCGCTACTTCGAATGCGAGGTGACCGCCTCCCTGGAAGCTGGTGGCCTTGAGGCGTGTGAAGGCGTTGGGGAAGGCATGCTCCAGGGCGGTCCGGAAGCCGTCGAAGGTCATGTGCCAGGCGTTGGCACGGTCGGTGGGCGGGTAACAGAGGAAGGCGGCGCGGCGGTCGTCGCTCATCACCGGCACTTGGCGGTCGTCACCGGGCACCGGAGTCACGGACATTCCGTCCGGCGGTGGCGCCGGGTTCGGGAAGGCAGCTTGTCGTACCGGTTCCTCGGGGCGTCCCCGGGCGGTGCTCTTCTCGGGTGAACAGCCGGTCCAGGTAGTGGTCGACCGTGGTGAGGACCTCTTGGGGGTCGAGCACGTTCAGTTCGATCAGGGGAGTGAAGCCGGTCAGGGCGAGAAGCAGGTTGGTCTCGGTCGCCGGGTCGCGGTCGGGGCTGATGTGCCCCTCGGCGATGGCCTGGCGGACCAGCCGCTCCACGGCGGCGCGCCCTTGGAGCATCCCGTCGCGCGCCCGCGCGTGAACGCTCTCGTCATGCAGCGCCTCCAGGACGTAGGCCGCGCTCATCCGGCTGGTCGCGCGGGCGTCGGCATGCAGAGGGAGCATTTCGGTGAGCATCAGCCGGAGCACGGCGCGGGGGTGCGGCCGGTCGCCGAGTTCTTGGACGCCCCGGCCGACGCGCAGTGCGGTCTGTTCGGCCGCGAAGTCCATCGCGAAGGTGAGCATCGCCTCGCGGGAGGTGAAGTAGTGCTGCACCGCCCCGTGGGAGAGGCCGGCCTCCTGCGCGACCTCGCGCATCGTCAGATGTACCGCGCCGCGCCGCTCGACCACTCGCCACAGTGCCCGGGCGATCGTCTCGCGGCGTTCGCGGTGGTCCACCTGCTTCGGCATGCTCGGCCTCTCTGTGGTTGCTCGTCCCGGAGTCGCGGTCCTCCCGCGTTCTCATACAGTTGACATAATACATCTGGCCGATAACGCTGAGACCCTGCGACGCGACGACCGGACGACCGGGGAGGGGCGGCAGCATGTCTGAGCATCCAAGAGTGCGTACGACGGAGGGCGTACTGGAGGGCCGCCGGCGAGGCGGGCACGCGACCTTCCGTGGCATCCCGTACGCACAGCCGCCCGTGGGCCGGCTCCGGTTCGCCGCACCAGCCCCGCCCCGGCCCTGGGAGGGGACACGGCAGGCGGCGCGGTTCGGGCCCCTGGGGCCGCAGTCCACGCCGGTGCACGCACCCTCAGCGCAAGGCACCGACTGGCTGACGCTCAACGTCTGCACCCCGGACCCGTCAGCGGCGGGGCTGCCGGTGCTGGTGTGGTTTCCCGGCGGTGGCTACATGACGGCAGACTCCAGCGACCCGGTGTACGACCCGACGGCACTGGCCGAGGCCGGACTCGTCGTGATCAGCGTCAACTACCGGGTGGGCGCGGAGGGCTTCGCCCTGCTCGACGGCGCCCCGCCCAACCGCGGCTTCCTCGACCAGATCGCGGCGCTGCACTGGGTACGGCGCAACATCGCCCGCTTCGGCGGCGACCCCGACCTGGTCACCGTTGCCGGACAGTCCGCCGGGGCAGGATCGGTCGCCGCCTTGCTGACGATGAAGCCGGCGCGCCCCCTGTTCCGCCGGGCCATCACCCACTCGGTGCCGGGCTTCCACTGCACCCCCGCGCTCGCCCAACAGGTCGCCGCCGTGCTCGCGGACCGGCTCGGGACCGCGCCCACCGCCGCGGCCCTCAGCGACATCGCCCCGCAACGCCTGGCAGACGAGGTCACCTCTCTGGGCGCCGACCTCCCCCGCTACCAGCAGAGCTGGGGGCGGCTCGCCCACGTCGGTATCGCCATGTGCCCCGTGGTCGACGGCGAAGTCCTGAGCGAAACGCCCTGGGCCGCATGGTCCAGTGGTGGTGCGAGCGGCATCGAACTCCTCGCCGGTCATACCCGCGACGAATTCCGGCTGTTCAGCGTCATGACCGGACGGCTGGGCACGTTCACCGACGAGGACGCCCGCACCGCCTTGGACCTGCTCGCCCCCGCACCGGGCGGCCCGGACGCCTACCGCGCCGCCCACCCGCGCGCCACCTCGGAAGAACTGCTGGACACGGTGTTCTCCGACGCCACCTTCCGGATGCCGTCGCTGCTGCTGGCCGAGGCGAATGCCGCAGCCGGCGGCAGTTCGTACCTGTTCGAGCTGGCTCTCGCCTCCCCGGCGCTGGGAGGCGACCTGGGTGCCTGTCACAGCCTCGACGTGCCCCTGGCGTTCGGCACGATGGACAGCCCCACCGGCAAGCAGCTCCTCGGTGACCAGCCGACCCCCGAAGCCGTCGCGGTGTCCCAGGAACTCCGGCAGGCGTGGGTCCGGTTCGCCGCCACCGGTGTCCCCGGGTGGCCCGCCTACCACCCTGACCAGCAGCTCACCCGCATCCTGGCCGCCGAATCGCACACCGCTCCCTACCCCGAGCACGCCTCGCGCCGGATCTGGGCCGGCCGTCCCCCCGCCCCCTTCGACCTCACGGAAAGCCGCCCGACACCGACACGCCTGCCGGCCTGCTACTGACGTGGTCGGCGTGTTGTTGTAAGCGGAAGTCCGGAACGGGGTGGTGACGGTGCCGCCGTGGCGGGAGGACCTGGCCGTGGCGGTGCTGCCGGATGCGTACCGGGACATCGTGGAGGTCGTCGCTGTTGCTCCGGCCCGTTGCAAGCCAAGCAGGCCGTGCCGCGGATCGGCCGAAACGCATCACCCCCGGAGAAGAGCCCTCGATGAACCGTACGACGCCTTGCCGCAGCCCGATCCGTACTCCGCCTCCCGCAGTGCTTCGAACGCCTCATCTCGACGCCGGCCGCACGGAGGTTGCGGCCAGAGCCGCTACCGTGCTGTGCGACCTGACCGCGACGCCGGCTGCGCCGTCCTCGCTGTCCTCCGTGCTTCCTGTGGTCGCCCGACTGTGATGATGGTCAGGTGAAAGAGCAACCAGCCGCACCGACGCCCGTCATCCTCGGCATTGACGACCTGCGACCGCTACCGTGGGCCACCCGGATCGCCCGCACCAGTCATGAAGGTGTCCAGCTCTTGCAAGAGCACCGCGACAGTCTCATCGACGAACTCTGGCTGGACCACGATCTCGGCGGCGACGACAGCATCATGCCTGTGGTGACGCTCATGGAAGAAGCAGCCTTCGACGGACGGCCTTTCCGCATCGGAACGGTCTTCGTGCACAGCGCCAACCCCATCGGCTCTGAAACCGTCGTCCGGTCGCTCACACGTTGGAACTACCAAGTCCGGCGGGCAACGGCTTAGAGCTCCTAACGCAATGTGGGACGCAGGCGTCGCCAGCAGATGAGTGAGCAGGCGAGTTTCAGGAATGCTTCGTGGATGTCGTCGCGGGTTTCCCAGCGGATGCGCAGGCGGCTGAACCAG
>NZ_JAFIQY010000029.1 GCF_022271435.1 Streptomyces monomycini
CGCACCATCATCGAACAGGCCAAAGGATTCCTCACCGCCCACCACCCCACCGACCCCGACACCGCCTTCCATCGAATGCGCGCCCACGCCCGCCACCACCACCTGCGCCTCGCCGACCTCGCCCGCGGCATCATCGACGGCACCTCCACCCTGCCCCCACCCACAGACCCCGGCCCCACACGCCCCTGACACCACCGGCTACCGACGAAGCGTGCACCAGCGAACAGCGGCAGCTCATCGAGCAGGTAGCGTGCGGCGCTCCGCAGTTGCTCCTCACTCGGAGCGGCGCCTTGCAGCAGTTTGTGGCTCAGCACCCGGTGCGGGGCGTCCAGACCAGACACGCGGTGCGGAACCTCTCGTCCTCGTGGAAATGCCGATAAGCCTCGTTTCAGCGCGGTGGTTATTTTGTTGTGGAGGTATTGGCCCTGTCGCCTTGTGTCCGGCGCGGTCCGGTGCGTTGCCCAGGGATTCCAGGGTGTATGTGGCCGCCGTGTCCGGTACGAAGAAGTGGACGCTGCCGAAGCGCGTCAGAGCCGAGTCGGCCGGTCTCCGCCGGCAAGGTGTGCTGAGTTAGCGGTTAAACCGGCTCACTCCGATACACACATGCGTAGCCGCAGGCAAACCGCGACATCGGTCGGTGAGCGGTTCGATGCCCAGCATGTTTCTTCCTCGGGAAGTAAAACCGGGTATCTAACTCGGCAGGTTGCCTACAGAACGGGGGGCTTTTGAAAGCATGTTGGAGTCAGATGAAGCTGCCGTCCGGCGGGAGACGTGCTCGTATCTCGGCTCCCGCAGTATCTGCTCCAGCCATTACGCTTCGACGGCGGTGGCCATGACGAGGCGCCCTGTCCCGCAGCCCGCATGCCGCGCCGCGCTGTGCGCAGCTTGGTGCCTCAGAAGCGGCTGTACGGCGCGATGGCGAGAACGGCATGGCGCAGATGGCCGGTTGCCGCCTGCGCCGCTGAGCGGGCGCCCGCCGCACCCCCCACCCGTGGACTGTGCTGGAGATGCCGAACACGGCTCTACCGACGGTCCCGGCCACCGACCCCCGGCCGAGCCGCATCATTCGGACGTTCACAGTGTGCTGGATGTCAGGTCACCGGTATTGAACGCGCAGGCCGTGGTGGGACCCGTACACAGCGAACGTCCTTCGCGGCCGGGAACAGGAGTCGGGACGCCGCGCCTACTGGCGGGATTCCCTCCTCGCGGCCGGGCGCCTGTGTTTTTCTGGGCGGGGGCCGAGCACGGCCAGAGAAACACGTAGATGTGCGCAGCGCTCCGGCTGCTCGCATGGTCGCATTCGGGACAACGGGAGGAACCTGTCAATGTCTCCCTCCACGTCTTCGCTGCTCGCCGGTCGGCTCACCGACCGGATCCTGTCGGTGGCGGCCTTGCTGGCCACCCCGCTGGCACCGGACGACTACCTCGGCCTGATCGACCCACTGCTGTCGGCGCGCCACCCGGCGGGCCGGATCGTCGCGGTGCGGCCGGAAGGTCCCGGCGCCGCCACCCTGGTGATCAGGCCGGGGCGCGGGTGGGCCGGGCACCGGGCCGGGCAGTACCTGCCCGTCGGTGTCGAACTGGACGGCGTGCGGCACTGGCGCACCTATTCACTGACCTCCCCGCCCGGCGGACCCGGTACGGCGCTGACCATCACGGTCAAGGCGGACCCGCGGGGCCGGGTCTCCCCGCGCCTGGTCCACCACATCCAGCCCGGCACCGTATTGCGACTCGGCCCGGCCCAGGGCGACTTCGTACTCCCCGACCCGCCGCCACGCCGGATGCTGATGGTGTCGGCGGGCAGCGGCATCACGCCGCTCATGGGGATGCTGCGTACGCTGGTGAGGCACCTTCCCCGACAGCCCGGCTGCCTGGACGTTGTGCTCCTGCACAGCGCTCCCACACCGCAGGAGGGCCTGTTCCGCGTCGAACTGCGGGACATGGCAGCACGGTTGCCGTGGTTCCGTTTCCGCGAACGGCACACCCGAACCCGCGCATCCCACGCCGGCCCTGCGGAAGCGGCCCCACCGGCACGCCGGCTGACCGTCGCCGACATCACCGGGCTCTGCCCGGACTGGCACGCCCGCGAGACCTGGGCCTGTGGTCCGCCCGGTCTGCTGGCCGCGATCGAGGAGCACTGGGGCTCAGCCGGTCTCACCGCACGGCTGCACACCGAGCGCTTCCGCCTCACCCCACCCCGCCCGCCGGGACCTGGCACCCCCGGAGGCCACGTCCGGTTCGCCCGGAGCGGCATCGAGGCGGAGTCCGACCCGGCTGTCCCCTTGCTGGTGACCGGCGAACAGGCGGGCGTGCCCATGCCATACGGCTGTCGGCGCGGCGTCTGTTTCGGCTGCCTCCTGCCGCTTCTGCACGGCCGGGTGCGCGACTTGCGGACCGGCGAGGTGCACGGCGAGCCGGGGTCGCTGGTCCAGAGCTGTGTGTACACCGCGGCAAGTCCACTCGTCCTCGACATCTAGACATGTGAAGGAGCCACCATGGCGACCACCGTCCCCGACCTGACTCCCGAGCGGATCGAAGAATTCGGAGCGGAGCTGGACCGGATCCGCGCCGATGTCGTCGCCGGTCGCGGCGCCGCCGACGCCCGGTACATCCACACCGTGATCACCGTGCAGCGCGGGCTGGAGGCAGGGGGCCGGGCCGCTCTCGCCGTCTCCCTGCTGCCGCCCGCCTGGCTCGTGGGCACCGGGATGCTGACCACCGCCAAGATCCTGGAGAACATGGAGCTGGGCCACAACATCCTGCACGGGCAGTGGGACTGGATGGGCGACCCGGCCGTCCACTCCACGACCTGGGAGTGGGACTTCCCCTCCCCCGCCGAAGCCTGGAAGCACACCCACAACCACCTGCACCATACCTACACCAACGTGGTCGGGCGCGACCGCGACCTCGGTTACACGATCCTGCGCATGAGCGCCGACCAGCGCTGGCATCCGGCCCACCTCCTCCAGCCGCTCTACGCCGCCCTCCTCGCGCCGGTCTTCGAGTGGGGCATCGCGCTGTACGACCTGGAGGCGGACGCCGCCATCGCAGGCCGAAAGAGCCCCCGGCGCCTCGTCGCCGATGCCGCGGGGCTGGCCCGCAAGGCCCTGCGCCAGTTCGCCAAGGACTACGTGTTCTTCCCACTGCTCGCAGGCCCGTCCGCGGTGCCGTGCCTGCTCGCCAACCTCACCGCCAACACGCTGCGCAACGTCTGGGCGCACACCGTCATCTTCTGCGGGCACTTCCCCGGTGACGTGCGCACCTTCACCGAGGAGGAGATCGAGGGCGAGAGCCGGGGTGAGTGGTACCTCCGGCAGATCCAGGGCTCGGCGAACCTCCAGGGCAGTTCCCTCTTCCACATCCTCAGCGGCAACCTCAGCCACCAGATCGAGCACCACCTCTTCCCCGACCTGCCCAGCAACCGCTACGCCGAGATCGCCCACCAGGTGCGCAGGGCCTGCGCGACGTACGGAATCCCGTACGTCACCGGCCCGTTGTACCGGCAGTACGCCTCCACCTGGGGCCGCATCCTGCGTTATGCGCTCCCCGCGCGCGCCGAACAGGGCCTCAGCCAAGCAGGGCCGATGTGAGCAAGCCGGTACGTCCATCCAGACCGGTCACTCGCCGGACGCGGTAGACTGGGTGTCACCGAGAGCATTTCGCACACTGGCTCAGAGCTGGCGTCGTTCTCGGAGAACGACGACCCCCAGGCAGACGACGTCGTCCGTCGTGGTGCCTCTCAGGTGGGACCGAGCCATGACCGTGCTCGACGAAACAACGACTGCTTCCACCGGCCCCCGAACAGCCAGGCTACGTCTGACACCGACGGATCGCCGCAGTGGCCCGCTGGACGGCGCCTGGTGGCCCTGCTCCCGCGATCTGGTACGCGAACTGCCGGCTCTCACCGCCATCTTGGACCTCGTGTGGGGCCGCATCACCAGCGTCACGGTAAACCCGACCTGCTGGCCGGTGATCCCGCGCAAGGTGGCCGTCAACGGCCACGTGGTGCGGGTGGGAGCGTTCGGGGCCGAACAGGACCCGCACGAGCTGTTCCTCGCCTCGTACACCGTGGGGCGCTGGGACCTGCTGATCGTGCCGCCCGAAACCGCCCCGGACCGTGCGGCGGCCCTCATGCTCGCTGCCGCCGATCCGCACAACGCCCTCACCGCAAGCGGCCTGTTGAAGACCGTCGGTCCGCCGACCGTTGCGTCTGGCCGCCGAACGGCGGGTACCCGCAATGTGCCGCCCGGCGCAGTCGAGTGGGAGAACGAGGGCGGAGCCGTCCGCACGGCCCCGGCCCCTAGCAGGTAGGCCCGGTCTGCCGCATGCACGGCAAGACACCTTGGCGGTTGCGACGTCCGAGCAACGTCCTGCTCGGCATCGGCTTCACGACCGCACCGCACCGGAGGTTTCCTCTCCGGCCGCGCCTACAAATCACCGCGCCCCCGACGTCGCCTCCGTACGGCCCGGAAGGAGATATTCATGACCCACCGCCCACTGACCGACCGCCCGGAGCGCACCACTGACCGTCCGCGATCCGCCGAGGCCGCCCAGGGGCCCACGGCGGCACCCGGTCACGCCGATGTCCGCATCGAGGCGGCGACCCCCGAAGCGGCCCGCCTGGTCGCCCAGACACTGCGCGACCACTACGCAGGTGCCGAGCAACGCAGCTACCCCGACACGCCCGACGGCGGCACCAGACTCCACCTCACGGTCGACACCACCCGTACCCCCGGTGCCATGGAGTCGCCACGGCCGTGGCCGGTCGCCGGCCGGCCCCACCACGACGAATGCGCGGTCACCGCCCCCCGGCGGCCCACGCCCACCCCGCACGAACCGTCCGGAGAGAGGCTGACGCTATGACCCCCACCAGCGTGCCCCCGACCACCCCTCAACGGTCCCTTCCCGCCCGGCTCGCCGTTCTCCCCCAGGGCACCGGCTTGCACCGCATCGACGGCGCGTGGTGGCCGCGCAGCCGGCATCTCGCCGCCGAGCTGCCGCCCCTGCTGGGTGCGCTGGCCCCCCGCTGGGGCCGTATCACCCGGGTCACCGTCGACAACTCGATGTGGAACCCCGGCCCCCACCGCTTGGTGCTCGGCCGACGGGTGATCCACATCAGCCGGTCCATCGGGATGGGACACCGCAACAGCGTATGTCTGCTCGCCCTCGGCACCGGCCGGTGCGACCTGCTCGTCGTGGCGCCCGATACCCCAGCGGACCAGGCCGGTCGCACCATGGCCAACGCCTCCCGCACGGGCGGCGGTATCGGAGCGCAGACCAGTCCAGCGGGCTGCGGCCCGCACCGTCTCCCCACCTGACGGCCACTCGCGGCCGCACACAGCGTGCCGCCTCGCATCCTCCCAGCCCCCTCCCTGCTGGCCCAGAACCCAGGCCGCACCGGACACATCCGACCAGGCCGAGGAGCCAGTTATGACCACCACCGCGCCGTTGTCACCACCCGAACGGCCGGGAACCACTTCCGCCGACTATGACGGAGCCTCCCCCTTCCCCTCCCCGGAGGGACCCGCCGACACCCCTAGGGCGTTTCTGATGGCTCTTGGATGGTGTCGCGGAGCCAGATGACGATCGCGGTGACGATGAGGTGCCGTTGAAGATGTAGTCGCGCTTGTCGTAGCGGCTGGCCACCGCTCGGAACTGTTTCCACTTGCTGACGCAGCACTCGACCGCGCTGCGCCGCCGGTACTGGGCGGTCGGCCGCCGGCCCGGCCACGGTTGCGGCGGTCGGCCCGCTGGTCGTCCGGCTCTGCGATCGTTGCCTTGATGCCCCGGCGGAGCAGGGTGGCGCGGTTGTCGCGGCTGGAGTACGCCTTGTCGCCGCGCACCCGGCCCGGGCGACGGCGTGGCCGGCCGGGCCCGCGGCGGCGAATGCGCAGCGTCTCCAGCACCGGCAGGAGCATGAGACTGTCGCCCCGCTGGCCCGGTGAGGTGAGCCAGGTCAGCGGGCGGGCCCGGTCGTCGACCAGCAGGTGGTCCTTGGTGGTCATCCCGGCCCGTAAGCGTCCCAGCGTCCGCCGTCCATCGGCCTCCACACGCGCCCCGCCCCCTTCCCGCGGCAGCCGGTGCCGGGCCCCGGTCGCGTGCTGATGGGCCCGGCAGGAAGTGGAGTCGATGTTCACCGCCCACTCTTGCTCCAGCTCGCGGGCCAGAGCGCCGTCGGGATCGCCAGCATCGGCCTCGATCTGCAGCTCGGCCAGGCTGCGCTGCCAGGTGCCGTCCGCCGACCAGCGCCGATGCCGTTCGTAAACGGTCTGCCAGGGCCCGTACCGCTCCGGCAGGTCCGGCCAGGGGCACCCCGGTACGGGCCCGGAACAGCACCCCGTTCACCACCATTCGGTGATCGGACCACTGCCCCCTGAGCCTGCCGTTGGCTGGCAGCAACGGCTCAATCGCCCGCCACTGCGCATCGGTCAGCTCATGTCGCCGCACCATACCCGGCACCTGCCCAGAGCAGCGCTTGGTCCACCCAGGCCAGCAAGAGCCATCAGAAACGGCCTAGGACCGGTCCGGTCGGCAGAACGAACGCGTCGCCAGGGAAGCAGGCGAGGGCCAAGCCGGTTGCCCCGACGCTCACGCTGATGATCGGTGGGCGTCAGTTCGCGTACGGGGTGTGCCGCCGAGGGGTGCCCGGGGCAGCCGCGACTGGCGTCATGTCCAGATTCCCCCGTTGCTGCTTGTGCGATGGCTTCGAGGTGTCGCGGGTTGCCGGTTCCCGGGATGGGGGCGATGTGCGGGCCGCGGGCGAGCAGCCAGGACAGGGTGGTGGTGACGTGCCCGCCCGGGGCCGCAGCGCCTGCGTCGAGTGGGCGGTAGGGGACGTAGGGGATCTTCTTGTCCCGGCGCTCTTCTTCGACCGGGTCGTACCGGTCGTGGATGTTGAGGACGTTTTGTACTGCGGCGACAGTGACCTCCTTCTGTGCCAGCTTGAAGGTGTCGGGGGTGACCCCACCTGGCGGTCTCCACCGTGTCGTCCTGCATCGTGGGCAGCGGAATACGGGTTGCGCGCCGCAGGTGGCGGCCGGTGCGCGCGGCCGGTATACCCCGGTCGCGCAGCTTCGTCTCTATGCGACGCATCGGCACCGCCTTGCCGGTGGAGTGGGCTCCCATGACGCCGATGCGGGTGGTGGCCGGCGGGTTCACCACAGGGTGGGCTCCTGTTCTGGCTCGGGGGCTCCGGGCAGGCCGGGCGGTACGGCTGCGGCGACGAGCTGGTCCCAGGTGCGGTAGTGGGTGGCCATGGCGATGAGGAGCTGCGCCGTAGCGTAGGCGTCGTACGTGGCGCGGTGGCGTTGTGCGGGCGCGGCGCTCAGCTCCGGCTGCACGTGGGTGATCATGGCGTCGAGGCTGTACTTCGCCAGGCCGGGGTAGGTGGTCTTGGCCAGCCGGAGTGTGTCGAGCACTCCGGCCGGCTGCCACTGGGGAAGGTGCGCGGAGAGCACCTTGTAGTCCACGTGTGCGTGGTGCGCGCAGATCCACGACGTACCGAGCAGTGTGTGGACCTGGTCGGCGATCTCCTCCCAGCTCGGCTGGTCCGCCAGGTGTTCGTTGGTCAGGCCGTGGATGCCTGCGGCGAACGGCGTGACGGGGCGGCGCGGCTTGGTCAGCCACGCGCCGGCGGTGCTCGTATCCGGCTGCCCTGCCCGTACGGGGAGCGCGGCGACCTCGACCAGGTCGGGAGGGTTGCCACCGTTGCCCTCGACGTCGACAACGAACAGCGGGGGCCAGGAGGAGAAGTTCATGCGGCTGGTTTTCCGTCCTCCGCCGTCCAGCCGATGGGGGCGCGGCCGTGCTGGCGGTGATGGTGGGGCTTGGCTCGGTCGTGGCACTGGTAGCCGAAGCCGTGCTGAAGGTAGTAGCGCGGCGGTTCGTCCAGTCCTTCAACGACGATGGCACGGTCGTTGACTTGGACAGGCCCGCTCGCGCCGAGTCCGCGCGCCTCTTGGGTGACGGTCGTCAGCGCTGGCTTGACCCATGCGGCCTGGCACTTCGCGATCTGCTGCGGCGGGCAGATGTCGCACAGTTCGCGGATGCCGTAGTGCCCGTTGTAGTCGGCCTCCCCGTGGGCGTAGGCGACGCCGCAGGAGGTTTTGCGGAACAGCGCCCCCCATGAAGGGTCCTTCCCGATGGCGTCGAGGATGCGCTGCTCGGCGGCCTCGGGCAGGATCTTGCGCCGGGCGGTGTCCTGGTAGGGCATGGCCAGGCCGTGCGCCTGGTAGTACGCGGCGATCTCGTCGCGGAAGAACAGGCCGGTGAAGACGGTGGCGTGGGCGTGCTGGGACAGTTCGTGCGCCCGCTCGATGTCGGCGGCGGAGTCGTTGAGGCCGGGGACGATGGGCCGCCAGTACAGGACGGTGCGGTACCGGTCGGCGTGCTCGTAGAGGGTGCGCAGGCTGGTTGCGGCGATGTTGCTGTCCACCGGCTCGATCCGCTCGTCCTGGATGCGGGAGTGTGTCACCAGGACGGTCAGGCGCAGGTTGGTGAAGGAGTTGAGGACGGCGCAGTCCTCGGGACCGACACGCCACCGGGTGATGATCAGGACGTGGTTGGTGAGGCCCTGGCCGTCGAGCTGCCGCAGGACGTTGAACAGGTGCGGCTTGACGGCGGGGAGCATCGGGTCGGTGGCCCGGTTCAGGAGCTGGATGGGCGTCTTGTGCGGGCGGAAGTAGCGGTGGCCGATGAGCCGGGTCACGGCGTCCTCGTCGCTCAGCAGGCGCCGGGGCACCTTCATGGCGAAGTTCTGGAAGAGGTGGCGCACGCAGTATCCGCAGTCGAGCGGGCAGCCGACGATCCAGTTCAGCGAGAGCCCTGACTTGCGGTACTCGATCACGTCGGCGAGTTCCTGCTTCATCCCGCTGATCTGGTCCGGGGAGAGGATCGGCAGGGCGCGGCGGGCGCCCAGGGTGGGGGTGCTCATCACAGACTCCAGGGGTAGATGAGGTCGGCAGGCGCACTCTGCGCCGGGAGATCCGGCGCAAGGAGGCCTCGGCGTGCGGCCCCGTACCAGGTGCCGAAGTCGCGGCGGGCCGCATCGGCGTCGTCGCTGGTGTGCACCAAGTTGCGTACGAGTCGCTTGTCGGTGAGCGCGGCCGCCAGGCTGTCGGCGCCGAGGTCGCCGCGGATCGTGCCAGCCGCGGCCCTGGTGGGGTCGTAGTGCCCGAGCAAATCCCGCAGCTGGGCGTGGATGCCGGGCTCGCCGTACGCGAGCGCGACGGTGACCTGGCGGCCGGCGTACTCCTGGTCCAGGCAGGCCGGGATGTCCCGGTCGGGGAGATAGTCGGCGTCCACGAGCAGGTCCCAGTAGTGCACGTGGGCCTGCCACGGCTGCACGGTGACTTCCTGACGGCTGGTGATCATGAAGCCGGCCGCGGCGATCCGGTGCAGGACGGCATCGACCAGGCCGCACTCGACTGCGTCCGGCTTGCACAGGATGACCGAGCAGCGGGTGAAGTCCGAGATCGTCAGGGCTCGTCCGGGGCCGTACCAGGTGCCGAAGTCGCGGCGGGCCGCATCGGCATCGTCGCTGGTGTGCACCAAGTTGCGTACGAGCCTGCCTTCCCCGGCGGCGGCCAGCACGCTGTCGGCGCCGAGGTCGCCGCGGATCGTGCCGACCGCTGCCTTGGTGGGGTCGGTGTGCCCGATCAGGCGCCGCAGCCGTGCGTGGAGGCGGGGCCCGCCGTGCGCGAGCGCGACGGTGACGGGTTTGTCCGCGTACGCGGCGTCGATGCGTGCGGGCAGGTCCGCCGGGAAGCGCCCCGGGTCGGCCAGCAGGTCCCGGTAGCTGACGTGGGCCTGCCACGGGGCGGCGATCATGTCGGTGCGGGCGCGGACGCGGATGCCGACGCTTTCGACCCGTTCGAGGACGGCATCGACCAGGCCGCGTTCGACTGCGTCCGGCTTGCACAGGATGACGGCCCAGCGGTCGAAGTCGATGCCCTCGACCACTGCGCCGGGCGGTGGCTTGCGGCTCATCGGCGGCCCTCCGTGGTCGCGCAGGCCGCCCACCTGTGCCCGAGGAGCCAGCGCAGGCCGGGGTGCAGTGCGTCGAGCACGTCGCGGCCGACCGCATCGGCCAGGTCGTGCCGGAGCTGCCGGTACACCTCGAACAGGAGCACCGCCTGCTGCCAGTAGGCGTCCAAGTCAAGGCGCGCGACCTCGTCGGCGCCGTACTTCACCGTGTTGGTGCGCAGCAGCTCCTCGTGCGCCAGGAGCCGTTCGATGATGTCGGGGCCCGTCCCGGCCGACATCGTGGGGAAGGTGAAGTGGGTGTGGCGCACGTCAGCCTCATTGAGGACCCGCTGGACCCGGGTGGCGTTGCGGTCGTTGACGTGCGCCGAGCCGATCGTGTGGATGTATTGGCCCAGTTCGACGCCGAGTTGGAGGGCGGCGTACTCCTGGATCATCGTGAAGGAGAAAACATCGGACAGCAGACCGCAGTCCAGGTCGTTGGCCCGCATGTTGCACACCATGTGCAGGTGTCCGTCACGGATGAGGAAATGGAGGCCGGACAGGCAAGCCACGTCGGGGTTGTTGGGGGTGGCCAGTTCGGCGGCCGAGAACACCGGAAGGTAGCCGCGCTTGCTGTCGGTCTCGGTGCGCAGCAGCTCCAGTACCCGGTCGAAGGGGGCCTCGGTGTCCCCGTCGGCGTGGTTGAACAGCGTGTGGCCGTAGGCGGACCCGCCGAGCGTGATGCCGTCGGCGGAGTTGTAGCGCATGGACGGCGCGTAGTAACCGATCATCTTCAGGTCCCGGCGGCCGGCCAGGTACCACAGCGCTTCGGCGAACTGGAAGATCACGTTGACCTTGCGGGCGGCGATGTAGGGCAGCCGCTGGCGTGGGTCCGTCAGGCGGAAGCTGACGCCGATGATCTCCCGGGCGTTGTTCCCTCGGGCCGTGATGCGGTACTCCGGGCCCTGGCAGGCCAGTCGCAACAAGTCGAGGTAGGCGCCCTCGACGGTGCGATAGGTGGGTGCGTTCAGAAACATCATCTCTCCAGGTCAGCGGGCCACCGCAGGGCGGGCCCGGGGCGGCTCAGCGTGGGGAGCGTGCCGCAGGGCCTCCCGCGGGGGAAGGGCCTGCGGCGAATTTCAGCTCTCCCGGGCAAGCTCGAAAGCGGAGGTCGGCTGGGGCACGGGGCGGCGGAGGATATCGAGGAGCGCGTCGAGGTCCCAGCGGGTCACGACGAAGTCGTGATCGGAGGTCTCTTCGGAGTCGATGACTTCGCAGCCGGAGACGGCCGGGAGCAGGGGGCGGCTGGCGCACACCCAGTCCACGCGGGTGGCGGGCCCGTGGGTGTCGCTGGCGGGCATGGTCGGCGCCAGGCCCGTCCCGCAGCCCTTCGCCATGGCCAGGTGATGGGCTACATCGACCACACCGGCCTTTCCCAGGACGGCGTGTGGGTCGGTGTCCATGCGGTCGGTGCCGTCCGGGCCGCGGCGGCTGCGGTGGGCCCGGTGCGGCTCGTCGCCGATGTCGCCGAGGTGCGGCAGCGGCACGTCGCCGGGCGTGTCCTGAGCCTGGTGCGGGTAGCTGTTGCCGTCGATACCGGCGATCATGTACGCCTTGCGGAGAGTGCCGTCGGGCATCCGGACCGTCCGGTCGGCGAAGGTCGACAGGCAGCCGGCTTCCATCTCCCGCTGCACCGGGACGGCGTAGGAGAAGTGCCCGGCGGTGAAGATGACGGGCCTGGACTGGCGGCCGGCGCCCCTGAGCTGGAGGCCCACGGCGGTCGGCGGATTCTGCATGATCAGCGATGGGTTGGGGAACTCCGCGACGGGCGCGAACACGGCCATGTCGGCGAAGACAGCAGTGGCCGAGCGCTCACCGAGCCAGCCGCGCAGCCCCACCCCGACCTCGGGGTCCTCCGCCTCGTACATCACGGCCCGAGCGTGGTCGGCCGCCCCGGGCATCTCCTGGCGCCACACCACGGTCGGCCGGTACGGGCGCAGGCGGCGCCATACCTTCAGCCGCGTCTCTCGGTTGCCGAAGCCGTTCTGCTCCACGTTGGCGCTGATCATGATGAGGTCGTTGGTCATGGCCTGCTCCTTGAAAGCTGATGCGATGTCGGTGGGGGCCCTGGCCGCGGGCCGCTCACCCGCGGCCAGGGCTGTTGGGTACCGCGCGGTGCCAGGGCGCCCCTCAGGGCCCCGGCACGGCCTGCCGATCCGGCTCCCCAGACGGACGGCCAGCACCTCCCGGCGTGCGACTGCCGGGAGGCCGCGGCGCGGCCCGCTCTCGCCGACGCACGAGGCAAGGCCGCTCGCGGAGGAGCAGCGCCGGTGACGGCGGCGGCTCCTCGGGACGGCGGGCCGAACGGCCAGGCTCTGGCCGTTCGGCGTCGGGCAGGCCCTAGCCCGCCGAGCCGGGGCTGGCGCGCGAGGTCACGCCTCGATGGGACATGGGACTCCTAGGGCGTGCACTCGGGCAGGGAGGCGGGGACGCGCCGCCGCCGGATGCGGGTGTCGGCCAGCGCGGCGGCGAGCCGGGCGGAGATGGTCAGGTCGGGAAGGTGGCGTTCGACAAAGCCCCACTGCCCGGCCGGGTTCACATCGACCAGCCACCACTGGTGCTGCGTGTCGACCAGCAGGTCCAGGGCCGCGTACCACAGGTGCAGGCGGTGCATCAGCCGATGCACGCCGGAGCGGACTTCGCCGGGCACGTCGGTGTAGTCGTAGACCAGCTCGTCGTAGTGGGCGCGGAAGTCCGTCGAGCGGGCGAGCGCCGTCAGCCGGGCGGCGAACAGGTGCCCGTTCACGACGATGAGCCGGATCTCGTACATCGCGTGGATGCGCTGCTGGAACTGGTGCGCCGCGGTGCCCACGCCCTCATCGAGATCACCGGGGGCCACCGGGCTGGTGTAGAACGCCAGCGGGCCGTCGGCGGTTTCGACTCCCGGCGCCACCAGTGATTTGCACACCGTCTGGCCGAAATCGCCCACGGCCCGGCGCGCGTCGGCCGCGTCGTTACCGATCCAGGTCGGGGGCACCCGCAGCCCGGCGGCCGCGGCCTGGACCAGGGCGTAGGGCTTGTTCTGGGCCGCGTCGGTGTGGACGGGGTGGTTGACGTGCAGGCAGTCCAGGGCGGCCAGGGTGCCGGCCAGCCCGGCAGCCGCCTCCCGGCTCAGCCACTCGGCCTGTCCCTCGTCCAGGCCCTCGGGGCTGATCCGGGGGCGGGAGGGGTGCCACCACAAGACGGCGCCGATGTCCTCCAGTTGTACGCGGCGTCCGTCGGCTTCCAGGGTGCCCACGATGTGCCCGCCGGCCAATTGGGCGGCGAGGGTGACGCGGTCCGGGAAGCTGGCGAGGTCGAAGCGGATCACCGGGGCGCCGAGGGCGTACAGATCCTGGACGACGTGGTTGAGGGAGGCGTCGTCGTCGCGGGCGACCACGCAGACCGGACGCGGACGCCCGGCCTGCGCGACGAGGTGGTCTACCACCACGAGTCGGCACCGCCCCCGGGACGGTCGTCCGTTTCCGGGACCGGCGTGCCCCGTCGTCGGGCCATGGTGGAGTAGGCCCCCAGGCTCATCCCGCCGACGACGATCTGGCGCTCGGCGTCGTAGCGGGACTCCGGCGCGGGAGGCTGGGCGTCGGGGTCGGTGTACATGTCTTGCAGCCACAGGGACTCGCTGTCGGGGTCCTGGTGCCACTGGAAGTTCACCGTGGGGTCGATCGTGGTGACCGCGGCGCCCCGCAGCAGCGTCCCCTCGTGCAGGACCCAGACCTGCGCCCCGACGGTGACACCGGCTTGCAGCAAGGTCACGACCGGAGGCTCTACCGGGTCGGTCGCAAGCCCGTGGTGGCGCATCCAGTTCGTGCGCGCCTTCACCATGGCTTTGACCGCCTGACGGTGAGAGGGCTGGCCCAGGCTGATGCGGTAGCGCGGCGGGCGGGCCGGCTCCGGTCTTTCCGCAGCGAAGTCCTCGTGAATCGTGAGGGGCATCGCCTACACCTCCGTGAACGCGGCGACGGACGAGGTCTCGCGCGGGTCGATCCGTTCCCCGCTGGCCTGAACCGCGAGGGCGCACCGGATGCGCCGCGCGGCGGCCCCGCAGTGGTCGGGCACCTTGACGGGGGCCAGCCACCGGTAGTGATTCATGCCGTCGCCCAAGACGATCCGCGGGTTGTGCGGCACGCGGCCGCAGAACCGTACGCGGTGGCGCAGGACGGGCGTGCCGGTGGCCGGATCGGCGGGGGTCCAATCGGTGGCGAGCAGCCGGCCCACGATGATGTCCAGCCCGGTGGCGCTCTTGACCGCGGTTGCCAGCCCCATCCACCCGGTGCCGTTTTCGCCGGAGGCAAGGCCCGGCAGATCGTAGACGCCTTCGGGCGCGTCTTCGTGGTGCACCACCAGCACGAAGTCCTGGGGGTCGAGCAGCACCGCGGAGTAGACGGTGCGCGGGCGTGGCGCGGGGGGCGGGGGCATCGGGTCTCCGTTGCAAGTCGGGCGCCGGCCACAGCGGACGGCGATGGGCGGGCGGCGTCAGGCCGCGGAAATAGGGGGGCGGCGTGCAATGCCGGCGTACCGGCCGCGGTCGCGGAAGGCGGCCTTGAAGACGGCCTCCTGGACCGCTTCCTGGCACGGGAGGCAGCCGTAGAGCGCGACATCGGCAACCCACTGGATGACCACGCTTCGCCCGTCGGGCCAGCGGCGTACGGAGGTCAGCACCGAGGTGTTCTCGCCGACTCGGTCCACGGGGACGTCGATGGCCTCGCACAACGAGCAGCCCGCGATGGCGGACCCGGACCGTTCCTGCAACCGCTGTCGGTGCCGGCCGCACAGGAACAGCGGCACGTACAGCCCGCAGAAGTCCCCCGGTCCGACGAAGACGGCGGGATTCGCGGCGGTCGGCTCACACCCGCGCCAGCACCGGCCGTTCAGCAGTGGCTCGGCCTTCATACGGCCTCCCTCACCAAAGTGACCACCAGCGCACCGGGAGCAGATGCTGTGGCCGCCTCTACGGTGCAGCCGATCGCCAAGGTGGTGCGCACGCCGTTTGCGGTGACCGCGATGCTGTAGCCGGTGCAGTCCCCGGCCAGGCGGTCGGCGAACTCGCGCCGTACGTCGGCGCTCCCCAGGGCGCCGATAAACATCTCCGCGGGGTGCCCGGGGCGCAGCTTCAGCCTCTTGGCCTGGGCGTGCAGCCAGTCCACCGCGTGCATGGCGTGCGCTACCCGCCCTCCGGACAGGGTCTCCTCGGCTTCACCGGGCACGGACACGCTGTGCGACGCCCACCACGTGACGACGGGGTCCGACTCCGTGTTCCGGCGGTCCCCCCAGTCGACCGTGACATAGTCGCCTGCCGGTGCTGTGCCCGGTGCGGCATCGTCGAGACCGCGGGCGCGTAAAGCGTGACGGCGCCAGCGGGGGACGGGCCGGCCGCCCCAGGAGAAACCAATCATCACGCCTCCGCTCCCGTCCCGACCATCCGGCGGTGCGGCGCGATGACCTGCCCGTTCGGGAGGATTTCACCCGTATCCTCGAACGCCAGTACGCCATTGCACAGCAAGCTCCAGCCCTGCTCGGGGTGGGCTGCCACGATGTGCGCCGCTTCCCGGTCCGCCCCGTCAGCGGTCGGGCACAGCGGCCGGTGCTGGCACGAAGGCGGTGTGCTGTGCTGGTCGGTCGGGGGCATGTCCTGGTCCTCTGGTCAGGGGTGGGGTCGCCGTGGCGGCGGGCGGACAGGGCGCTGCTCCGGCGGCTACCGAAACGGTTCGGCTCATCACGCCCGCCGCGGAGCGTCCTCGGCGAGGTCGAGCAGCCGGGAAACAGCGGCGAGCAGGTGATGCGTCTTGACGGCGTCATCGGCGCGCAGCCGACGGACCCAGTCGAGGAAGGCGCGAATCTCGTAGCGCGCGGGGTCCGCCTTCGGCAGGTCCCGGAAGCGGCACTCCGCGAAAGGGGCGAGCGTGGCCAGCGACGCCCGCACCACCTTGTGCGCTCGGTGCCACGTGCCCGGGTCGGCGTAGTAGAGGCCGGGCTGCCCCAGGTACACCAGCGCTTCAGAGATCCGCGCAGCGTCATAGAACTGCGCCACCCGGTCGCGATGGTCACCGACAGGATCGCAGGGCAGGGTGCAGGTGACGACCTTTCCCGTGTTCCACCTGGTGAAGCGCCATGTGCCCCCCAAGTGCGCTGTCACGTTGCGTACGAGGAGCAGCCCCCGCCCGCTCTCGTACGTGTCCTGGCCGGCCGCGGAAGCGTGTGGCAGACGCGGCAGGACCGGGCTCCCGTCCGTCGCCGCGACGTCGATCGCCGATTCGTACCGCGAGAGGGTGAGGGCGACATCGCGGCCCGGTACGGCGCCATGCAGGACCGCGTTGGCGACCAGTTCGCCGATCACGTAGTCCGCAGTCGCGACCACCTCGTCACGGATGGCCCACTGACGAAGACGAGCAGTTCCGTCGTGGCGCATGTCCCGAACCTCATGAGCATCCACCCGGGGCAACGGAGGGGTGCCGACCGCGTGGCTGGTGGGCTGGTACGACATCGCCATGAAGTCGAGGAGGCGGCTCTCCGCAGAGGCCGAGGAGCGCTCACTGATCGCTAGTTCGTCTTGCGAAGCAACTTTCATGGTTCAGTCCTCCACAGCTCTTGTGGGGGCGCAGGCAATCCCGCGGTAGCACCCCCGCCGCTCTCCGCTCCGTGCCCGAACCTCCGCTTCACTTAGGACCGAACAGGCCGGCGCGCGAAAGGAAGGACCACGAGGCGAGAGGGGAAGTCACCTATGCGTACGGACTCCTCGCCTCGGGCTGACGTTGCCTTCTGGCGAAGCTCAACCAGCGTGCTGCAACGGCAAGTTACGATGCAACTCAAAGTCGAGTTGCAAAAAAGTTGGCATATTTGGTTGCTGACACAAGGGGGTTTGCAACATGCACAGCCACTGCCAGACTCGGCACAGCATCGCTCTCAGCGGTAACAGCGGTGGCAAGAACTGACACAGCGATGCCCAGCCCCGGCACACGAGCGCTGGCGGCTGACACAGGAATCGGGGAGGCTAAGTACGTGGCAGCGAAGGTGGGACCCACCCTCCGACGTATCCAGCTCGGGCAGGAACTGCTGCGCCTACGCGAGAAGGCTGGCCTCACGCTGGCCGAGGCGAGCACGAACATGCCGTTCGACAAGACCCGCCTGTCGAAGCTAGAGAACGGTACAACCAAACTGCGGACCGGAGTGCAGCTCCGCGCGCTGCTGGAGAGCTACGGCGTGAAGGATGAGAAGGACATCGAGTTCCTTCTGAACCTGCACCACGACTCCCTCAGCAAGGAGTGGTGGTCACCGTTTCGCAGTGTGATGCCATCTGGCATGGCGCTGTACGTAGGGCTGGAAGAGGGCGCCCGCACGATGCGGGCGTGGCAGCCGAACCTGATCTACGGGCTACTCCAGACGGAACGCTACGCGCGCGCCCTGTTCGAGACGGCCAAGCCCGTCGAAGAAACCACTACAGAGTTCGTCGAGCGCAACATCCAGCTCAGGATGGAGCGCAAGGAACTCATCACCCGCGGCGAAAGCCCCGTGGAGCTGTCCGTCATCATGGGCGAGGCTGCGGTGAGCAACGTCTATGGCGACCGCGGGACCATGCGCGAGCAGTACGAAGAGATCGCGGAGTTGGCGAAACTCGACAACGTGACCGTACAGATACTTCCTTCGTCCAAGGCGGCCTACCGGGCAACGGGTGACTTCACGCTACTGGAGTTCGATCCACCGTTCCCGACCACTGTCCATGCGGACGGCGTCGGTGCGGTGAACGTCGTGGACAAGGAGACCGAGGTCTGGGCGCACGTGCGTAAGTTCGACGCCATGCGCGCTGAAGCCCTGGGACCAGGGGAAACGCCCCAGTTTCTGGAAGAACTAGCAAGAAGGTGGATGTAGCCATCAACACCAACCTCATGGCCCCCGATGTGGCCGCAGCCGACGAATGGCAGAAGTCCTCCTACAGCACTCAGGAGGGGGGCTCCTGCGTAGAACTCGCCCGCCGAACCAATGTGGACGACAAGGTCGCCGTGCGCGACTCCAAGGCCGCCGAAGGCCCCGCTCTCCTCTTTCCGAAAGACGTTTGGACCCAGTTCTTGAGCGGGCTCGAAGCACCCTGGATCTGACCCCAGCGACGCAGCCGTTGCCCTCCTCCGCTTCGGGAAGGAGGGCAACGGCTGTGCTATGTCCTACCCAGGATCGCAGACAAGCTGCTTCACGTCGCTGCCGTCCGTCGAACACCAAGCGCGTGAAGCTGGCGCCCTGTGCGGCGCGGCGCGTCTTCGCTACCGTCATTACAGGAGTGGGCCAACGGGTGGCGAGCTCGGTCCATCGTGAGACTGATGCACATGCGCGTCGGCTTGCCCGGTGTAGGGGGAGACAACAACCCCACCCCGACCATGCTGGTTCAGGGGCGCACCACTCGACGCAGGCGCCTTTCCTGCGGCCCGCACTGACAGCTCATCCCGAAGGCCAGCTACGCGATAGGCCGCGCCGTTGGACGTGTTGCGCGCCTTGGAGGCCTCAGCCCGGACTTGCTTGGCTGCCTGGTTGTCCTTCTCCTGGGCCCGCCGGAGGAGTGCAGCCTTCTTCTCCTGTGGCAGGTCCGCTTCGGTGAGCACGGCTTCGTGTTCGCTGACCGGCCCGGCCTGCTGGGTGGCCTCGTGGATCCGCGTGTTCATCTGTTCCACCCCCCGCGCGTCCTCGTCGCGCGTACGGAGCAACTCGTCACGGTCGGCCTCGACCGCAGTCCGGTCTTCTCCACGGACAACCGGACGCCCGAAGCGGCCTGTCGCGGCCAGCTGCTGTTCGAGTCCTTGGATACGGGCCTGCGTGTGATGGAGTCGGTCAGTGCACTCCGTGATCGTGCCACCCAATGCTCGGGCTTCGCGGATCGCCGCGGCACGCTGGGCAACGTCCTGCTGTCGACGACTGAGCGCGAGCACGTTCGGACCTGTCCCGGCAGCAGCCTGCTGTTCAGCGCGATCGGCGGCAGCCTCCGCCTTATCGGCCGCCGCGCTGGTGGCGCGCGCTGCCACGGTGGCCTTGCGCGCTGCGTCGCGCAAGGCCGAAGTGGTCAGCTGAGCGTATGGGCGATCGGCCGCCGGCGTGGGTACCGGAGACGCGGTCGACTCCTCGCGCCCCGCCGCGGGTGCAGGGACCGGTCGGTTCTCGGTACCCATGTCCTCGTCGGGGGTGTCTGCGTCGTGCGGTTCTCCGGTACCGGGTGCCCGCGGGGTCGGAAGATCCGCTTCGGCCTGGCGAACGTGGGCAGGGACCGCGTTCCCCGGCAGTTCGGTGAGGATCATGCGTTCCTCGGTGCCGTTCTCGATCTCGCGGATGAGGCCCGCGACCGCGCGGTCAAGTTGTTCCTGCTCGGTGAGTGCGTCGCCGTGACGAGCACGGTCGACATCACTCTCATAGACGGAGAGCGGCAGGAAGAGGTGGGCCTCCTCCTTGTCGCGGCTCATCATCGTGTAGAGCGCATTCGCCTGCGCGCCCGGGCCGTAGACAAGGGCCTCTTGGACGCTGAGCCCCTGCGACTTGTGGCCGGTGATCGCGTATCCGAGGCTGAGTCCGCCCTGCGCGATGTAGTCGGCATCCACCCATTCGCCCACGTCACGGTGGCCGTCGGCGGTCTTCTCGCGCCACTCGACCAGCACCCGGCGTTGCTCGTCCACGGCCCGCACGATTCCGCGAAGCCCGTTCAGAACATCTTCGTTTTCGCCTCGGCTCATCTTGCCCCGGTAGTCGTTGGTCCGAAGGAGAACCTGGTCTCCAACGGACAGCATCAGCTCGCCGCCGCCGGGCAGCGCGTAGCCATGCTCGGGACCGGCGAGGTCGCCGTTCTCCTTCCGCAGGGCGCGGGCCCCGGCGTTCAGCTCCTCCACGAGCTCGTTGGTGGCGGCGAGCATGAGCAGCTGCTGCACGGCGGTGTGGTCGTCGGTGTGCTCGGCGCGCTTGTCGGCCCAGGTAGTGAGCATCGCGGCGAGGGTGGTGTCCTTGTCCGCGAGGGCGTGCACGCGGCCGGTCCCAGCGAAGGTCCGGAGGGCTTCCACACGGCTGTCGTCGCGCCACAGCTCCAGGGCCCGACGCTCGACCATGTCCTTCTGTCGGAAGTTCTCGTTGAGGCTGAGTCCGCCCACGATGTGGTGCACGGCGGCGAAGCTGCCGCCGATGCCGGGCGAGTGCAGCTGCTTGGGGTCACCGATGCCAACGATCTTTGTCCCGGTTTCCGCGGCGTGGGTGAGGAGCTCGGCGATGTCGCGGTCATCGCACATGGCGGCTTCGTCCACGACCAACACGTCCACGCCGGTGAGGCCAGGGCCGCCGTTACGGATGCCGGTGAGCCAGGACGCGAGGGTGCGGGACTCGATGCCCGCCTCAGCCTTCAGGTTCGCGGCGGCGACGGCAGCTGTACTCGCGCCGGCGATGACGAGACCGTGGGCCTCCCATGCCTGCCGGGCGGTGTCCATGATCGTGGTCTTGCCCGCTCCGGCGATGCCCACGACTGCGTCGATTCCGTGCCCGGCCGTAAGCAGCCGATTGAGGACGGCGCGCTGTTCGTCGGAGAACGCGAAGGTGCCACCGCCACCGTGCTGGGCCTCGACGGTGGACAAGGTCATGTCGGCCGTGTCGCGGCTGACGACGGCGGCCTGTGTGCCGAGCCGGTTCGTTGCCTCGGAGACGATCAGTGTTTCCGCGGCCACAACGTCCGCGGTGGTGTACCGGTCGGCGTGTGTGAAGTGCTGGGCACCCTTCGGGTTGAGCTGGACTGCGTACCCGGCGTGCCGGAGAACGGAAGCGGTGAGTTGTTCGGCTTCGCCGGCGTCCGCGACGCCGTACGGGAGAGCGTCCAGCACGGCGGCGATGGCTGCGGCGTGAGTGAACTCCTTGGAGTGGCTGGTCAGGCCTGTCTTCGGGTCGAAGACCTGGGCGCACAGCTCGTCCAGGGACGGGTTCTGGTCCGCTCGGTCCTGTTCCATCGCGCTGGCGGCGATGGCGTCGGGGTCGTCACCGGCGACACGCCCCTCGGCTTGCCAATAGGCGCGAAGGACATCGTCCCCGACGCCGGCGGCTTCGCCGTTCTTCGCAGCCTTGGACGCGGTGGAGGCCGCAGTGCGCTCGCGGGTCGTGGCGCTGTCGTAGTCGATGCCCAGCTTCGTCAGCAGGTCCCGGACCTGGCTGTCGCGCTTGCTGAACAGGCGGATCGTCGCCTCGGGAATCGCTGCGATCTCCCATGCGCCGGTCCGCTCCTCGCGGCGGAAGCCGATGCCGAACTTGTCGGTCAGCTCCCTGCGGATACGGGCGTTCATGAGGGACTGGGTCGCGCGGGTGTGCCGGTGGAGGTCTCGGCCTCCACCGGCCATGGTGGACCACTTGCCGTCGGTCCCCTTGACCATGTTGGCCAGGGTGAAGTGCAGGTGGAAGTGAGGATCGCCGTACGGGGCGCCGTCCACGGGCCGGGCAGCGCGGTGCACCATCATCCATCCGGAGAACCCACTCGTCTCCACGGTCTCCGCTTCATCACCGTCGCCGTGGTGGCCGCGCATGGCGTACGCAGTCCACCGTTCCAGGGCGGTGATGGACTCGCGGCCGGCGGCCGTGTAGATGCCCTCGACCTGGGCGGCGACCTCCTCGGGCGCGTAGGCGAGGAACGCGGACTTCGACTTCGCGAGGTCCAAGGTGACATCGGCACCGAAGTTGCCGACCTGCACTCGGCCTTCGAGGAGAGCGGACTTGATCTCCTCGGCGTCCCACACGTCCTCGGGCGCGAGTCCTGCCGCCTTGGCCATGGCGACGGCTTCGCGCACGTCCATCGGCAGATCCCGAAGACGGCGTTCGCCTTCGCCTTCGGTCTGGGCGTACCGGCGCTTCATGGACGCGGCGGTGAACAGGTCACCGGGCTGTTGTCCGGTCTCGGCTGCGCGGGCCTCGACGGCGCGCAAGAGCGCACGGGCGTCCAAGTGGCCGCCCGCCTCGGCGGCCACGGCCTTCTCCAACGTGTCCTCGCCGTACAGGTCGACGGCGTCAATGCCGACGGCGTCGGCGAGCTTCAGCACAGTGGAGGCGGGGACACGGTGCGATTCCCCGAACCGCTTGAGTTGGCTCTCCATCCTTCGGAAGGCGTCCTGCTTGCGTTTGGAATCCAGCAGGGAAACGGGGTTCACGCTGCGTGCGGCGGCAGCCCGACGGATGGCTCGGGCCAGCGGGGCGGCGGGAAGCTTGGCGGCCGGCGCGATGGCGAGCTTGGGTTCTACGAGGGTTTGCCCGGTCCGAGGGTCCTCGCCGTGCATGAGGCGTCGGGCGGCCTGGAAGTGCTCGGCGGCGAGGATGCTGCCGGGGGTGATGTCGAACTCGGTAAGGCCGTTGCCGATCCAGACCAGGGGGCGTTCGCTGGCATCGAGGTGGTAGTCCACCTGTCCGTCGGCGGCTGGTTGGGGAAGAGCCTGGTCGCCGTAGAGGTCGCGGGCATCGAGTCCGGCGGCGGCAGCGACTTCGACGGCGTCGAAGCCGGTGAACCGTGCCGTGCCCTTACTGCGTATGAGGCCGCGGGCGCGGAAGAAGGCACGCTTGGCCTCGCGGGAGCCAAGCAAGGAGGCGACGGGGGCACCAGTCGCTTCGGCCTTGGCTTCGAGGGCGGCGACGAGGGGGGCCGCGTCGACCGCTACGGACTTCCCGCAGCCGTGGCCGCCGGTAAGGCGGTACTCAACCTGCTCGTCGGACGGGCCGATCATGGTCACCCACCCCACCGGCCCGCTCACCTCCTGTGCACATCCGGCCAATTTCGGTCATCTTGGCTGATTGTATCGTCACGAAGTGACGATACCTTGGTCCTTCAAATTCAAGGCGGGCGTACGAGAGGGGCCGCTGCAAGCAGGGGCTCCTGTCCGGTACTGCTTGACTCTGCATACGTCAGCTCTAAGCTGCATCTGATCTTGCAGCGGTCAGTGTGACCTTGCATTGAGGGGCTGGGTAGCAGGACGTGGTGCATGCGTTAGAGGTGCTGCCGGGTGGTTCTGCCGGTCCTCCGGCGACCGGGTTCGAGGTTGCGTACGTCGCCCCGGACAGGACGGAGTTACGGCGCCCGCTGACGGAGGCCTGGGCGGTGCCGTTCGAGCACGCCCTTCCCGTACGCGTCTTCGCGTCGTACCGCCGGCAGCGCAACCTGCCGGACCTGTGGTGGTCGGCGACCACCGGCGGGCACGTCGGCTACGAGTCCTGGCTGGAGCGCGACCACATCATGCTGCTGGACTTCGACCCGACGGTGGTGGGGATCTCCTCGCAGCCGTTCTGGCTGTTCTGGGCGGCGGCGAACGGGAGGCCGGTCTCGCACGCGCCGGACTACTTCGCCCGCCGCGACGACGGGACGGCCGTGGTCATCGACTGCCGCCCGGCCGACCGTCGCGGCCCGCGGGACGTGGTGAAGTCGAGGCGACGGCGGCGGCCTGCACCGAAGTGGGATGGGAGTTCCGGCTGCTGGGCGCCCCCGGATGCGGTTGGTCCGCAACGTTCGGTGGCTGGCGGGCTACCGGCACCCCCGGCACTGGGTGGAGCCGGCCGCCTCGCGGCTGCGAGAGGTGTTCGCCGAACCGCTGCCGCTGATGGACGGGGCCGCGGAGGCGGGTGAGCCCCTGGCCGTGCTGCCGGTGCTGTTCCCCCTGCTGTGGTCGCACGAGCTGACGGTGGATGTCTCGGTGCCCCTGCGCGGCGGTTCCCTGGTCGCGTCGGGGGTGAGCCGATGACCGCGGGTGAGAGCTCGGTGCTGCGGCCGGGCGACTGGCTGCCCTTCGACGACGACGGACATCAGGTGGTGCGCTGGCCGGGACGGCCGTGCGGCTGCGGTCGGCCGGCGGGGCGGAATCGGTGGTGCTGGCCTCGTATTTGATGGCGGCGCCGGACTTCGCTGTTATCGGCGCCGAGCCGCTGCCGGAGATGGAGCCGTCCGGGCCGTCGACCATCCCGCCGTCGACCTCACCCGGTTCCCGGAGATCATCGATGCCCAGCGGCGTCACCTGCTGCTCCTGCGGCGCTACGGCTGGGCCGCCACCTACGATGCGGTACTGACCGCCCTCATGATCTGCGCGCACATCTGGTCTCCGGATGGGCGCCCGTCGCCCTTCGGCTCCTGGGACACCTGGGACGACCGCATCAACGTCCTGATCCCCTTCGACCGGAAGAAGCAGGACTAAGTCGACTACAGCACCTCGCGGCTGTTCGCCGCGGTCTACCCCGAAGCCGTCGCCCTGGCACCGCTGATCGCCTCGCCCCACTGGCGTCGGCTGGCCGGCGGCACCGAAGCCGAGCAGGCCCGGTTCTTCGCCGAGGTCGCCAGCCGCGTCACCTACCCCTACAACCCGCCCGACCGCAGCGGCGACGCCGTCGCCCACTGGGCCCTCGCCGACTCCTGGCGCCCGCCCAGCCGGCCCCTGACCACCTACACACCCGGCCGCGTCCGCGGCACCCTCCCCGCCCTCGCAGCGAACCGGCTCGCCCGACATGAAAAGAGCGCGATGTGGTTCAGCCGGCTCCGCCGGAACCAGGGCCGCACCCTCCTCTTCCACGGCCACCTCAAGCCCGTCCTCCTCCGTGACCGTGACCCTCAGTACGTGAAGTGGGAGGGCACCATCTGGCACAGCACGCGCACCGACGACCTGATGAAGAAAGAGGCCACGGAAAGGCGCCGCGCGCTCGAAGGAACAGGCCCTCGCCTGCCGCACCAGCGCACGGAATCCGCAAGATCGAATTTCACACAACGTCCCGGCAGCCCGCACTCCGAACGTTCGTCACCCACGTAGTCGGCGGGGCCGCCCGCAAAGTCGAACTGCAACGGGCGCTGCTCAGCACGACAGTCCTGTGACTTCGTGTCGAGCGACGCGACAGCGTCAGTCGGAAGCTGCCTCCAGGGAGTGACGGCATCCCATGTCGGTGGCGTGGGTGGTCTGGCGGGAGACCATCAGGCGCAGTCGGGCGGCCGTCTGGAGGCCGGACGGCTTATCTGGTGACGCATCGGCGCGCCGTCAGGGTGGTGTGGTGGGGCGGCGTCGGTTCATGCGGATGCGGATGGTGGTGCCGTTGGTGCTGCTGCGTATGTCGGTGGCGTCGCTGAGCTGGCGGATGATCCACAGGCTGCGGCCGTCGAGGTGGGCGGTGGCGGGTGGCAGGTATCCGGCCAGGGCGGTGTTCAGGGTGCCGTGGGGGTCGGTGACTTCGCAGAGCACTTCGTCGGTGGTGGTCCAGATGCGGCAGTGGCCGCCGCCGGCGCCGTGGCCTACGGCGGTGGTGGCGGCCTGGTCGACGCATATCAGCAGGCTGTCGATGCGGTCGGGGGCCAGGGCTGCGGTGCGGGCGAGGCGGGCGGTGAACTCGCGCAGTTGGGCGAGGTGCTGGGGGCCGTCGAAGCGGAACTGTTCGCTGTGGGCGGGCGGGCCGGGCAGCGGCACGCTGTCGCAGGCCGCGCTGAATTCTTCGGGGGCGATGTGGGCGGGGTTGGGCCGGTGGGCGGTTCCGGTGGTCAGGGTCGGGTGGGTGAGCTGGGCGGCGTGCAGGACCCCGGCCGGCAGGGTGCGGGTGTCGTAGGGGCACAGGTGCCAGGCGCCGGTGGAGGCCAGAGCGAGGGTGAGCAGACACTCGTAGCGGATCCACTCGCGGGCCTGGTCGTCGCTCAGGCCGGCCCAGGGCGGCTCGCCCAGCACCCGCGAGGGCCCTTGGAAGGTGCGGGCCTGGTCGTGGAAGGCCAATAGCGCCTGGGCAGGCGTGCGATGCCAGTGGGCCGGGGCGAAGGAGACCTGCTCGGCCCGCGGTCCCAGATGCTGTTTGAGCAGGGCGGTGTTGTACCGGCTGGTGGCGATGAAGACCGGCTCCCCTGCGGCCAGCCCGTCGCGGGTGAAGGGCAGGGCGGCGGCCAGAAACTGCTCGTCGCCGCCGTAGAGCAGCAGGTGGTGCGCGTGGGGTGTGCCGCCGGGCCGGGAGAGTGGTTGCGGGTCACTCATCGCTGGTCTCCTCCAGGAGGGTCAGGCGCAGTTCGGGCCGGTCCCAGCCGCAGGCCAGCAGCATCTGACCGACGACGGAGGTGCGGGTGTGCAGGACCAGGCGCCGGCCGGGCCCCAGCAGTTCGGCGTAGGAGACCAGGGCGTGCAGGGCGGCGAAGTTCAAGAACGTCACCTCGCGCAGGTCCACGGTGACGTCGGCGGGTGCTCCGTTGAGGGCGAGCAGGTGGCCCATCAGCGCGGTCTGGTTGGTCAGGTCGATCTGGCCGGACAGCCGCAGGCCCGGCGGGTCATCGGTGTGCCAGATGCGCAGCAGCGCATCGGCGTAAGTGGGGAGGCGCACGCTATACCACTTCCCTGCGCACCCGGCACCGGGCTCCGGGGCTCTGCACACAGCGACGGCTGATCGCGGCCGTCCGGGGTCCAGGGCCGGTACGCGATGAGGTGGGGAGCCGGCCGTCCGGGGCCGGAGAAATGCCCGCTGGCGGCATGGCCTGACCTCCCTCGCCGAGGCCGCCGGATGCCCCCGTCCGCACCGTGATCGCGCCGGTGGAGGTGTCCGCGGATGCCTGTTGAGCGTACGCCGGTCCGGTGGCGCAAAGCGGACTTCGGCCGTTTGTATTTCCTGACAGCCCCGATGACCTGAGCACGACGGACCGTCTCACCGCAGTGCTGGCCCTGCTGGAGCTGTTCGGCTCCTTCACGGCGGGGCCTCCGGTGCCGGTCCTGGTGGTGCAGCACCTGTCCCGGCATCACCGCACGGTGCTCGACAGGGTCCTGGAACGCCGCACGCGGGTGCCGGTCACCCTGGCCGAGGACGGCGAGCGGACTGCCGCCGGGCGGGTCTACCTGGCGCCGCCGGACCGGCACCTGCTCATCGGCGCGGACGGCACGCTGCACCTGGAAGAGAGCCCGCCGGTGAACCGCGTACGGCCCGCTGCGGATCGCCTGTTCGCCTCCGTGGCCGCCTCCTACGGGGAACGGGTGGGTCCTTCGGGCTGAGCGGTACCGGCCGCGACGGCGCGCAGGGTGCCCGCGCCGTGAAGGCCCGCAGCGGAACGGTGGTCGTCCAGGATCGGCGCACCGCCGATTTCCCCGATATGCCGCAGGCCGCTGTGGATGCCGGAGTGGTGGACCACGCCCTGCCTCCGGACGCCATCGAAAGGTTGAGCCGCGCCTTCGCCGACCACGTCCCGCCCCGCCTGACATGCCACCCCGCCCGACCCCAAGACCCGGTTCCGTCCGACCGGTGGTGGCCGCGCGGGCGAAGGCGAGGTACGGCGCTGAAGTCGCCGCAGAGTCCGCGGTCGTGGTCGACAGAGCAGCGCCGCCTTGGAATAGTCGGGGTATGGCGGTGGAGGCTGTACGGCAGCGGGCGCAGCAGACTCGGGAACGGGCGGCCGAGTTACGAAGAACGGTCCGATTCTTGATCGAGGAGAACCGGCGGCTGCTGGACGAGCACTGCCGGCTCATGCGGATCCAGCGAGCGGCCCTGCGCCGACGCACGGAAGCCTGATCGCGGCACACACCCCGGCGGCTCGCCGGGGTGTGTATGACGTGCCGTCCGCGCCGACGCACGGGGACAGCGCCAGACGGAAAAGTCCGGCGACGGTGGCCGCCGGGCAGTGCGCTCCGCGACGGCTCCGGCGTGCGTGCGCATCGCTGCCGAAAGCTGTACCCAGGGATTGGCGACGGCCCGTGCCGGTGCCAGGCTGCAGGTACGGCCCCGCACCGGGCCGTCGCCGGACCCTGACCCCGCCCGGCGCAACCACGCCATTTCCCCGAATGAAGGATCGGGAGGGAATCTCATGCCCGCCGAGCAAGAGCGGGTCTCCCGTGAAGAGGAGATCACTTCCGTGTTCGTCGAACTCGCCGACACCCTGGTCGCCGAATTCGACGTGATGGACTTCCTGCACACCCTGACCGAACGCACCACCCGCCTGCTGCCGGTGGACGCGGCCGGGGTCATCCTGCTGAACACCCAGGGCCGCATGGTCGACGCCACCGCCTCCGACGAACACACCCGGCGCCTGGAGCTGGCGCAGATCGAATGGCAGGAGGGCCCCTGCCGCGACTGCATCCACACCGGTGCCCCCGTCCCCGACACCCCTCTCGACACCCACCAGGCCGAAGAGCACTGGCCCCGCTTCACCGACTGGGCTGTCGAACGCGGCTTCGTCGCGGCCGCCGCGGTGCCCCTGCGGCTGCGCGAGAGCGCCATCGGCGCACTCAACCTCTTCCGCACCCGCCCCCGCCCCCTGGCCGAGGCGGACCTGCGCCTGGCCCAGGCTCTGGCCGACGCCGCGACCATCGGCATCCTGCAATACCGCGCCATCCGCGACCAGACCCTCATCAACGAACAGCTCGAAGGCGCCCTGGGCACCCGCGTGGTCATCGAACAGGCCAAAGGCATGCTCGCCGAACGCCTCGACCTGACCCCCGACGAAGCCTTTATCCGCCTGCGCGCCCGTGCCCGCCACCACCAGATCCTGCTGACCGACCTCTCCCACCAGGTCATCACTGGCGAGGCCGAGCCCGAACAGTTCACCGCACCTCCCGCATAGAAGTCCGCCCGCTGCCCGGGCACGGTCAGCACCGGCTGACGTCCGCCCTCCCACGACCACACCGGAACGGCCAGGCAGATGCCCTCACCGCGCGATCCCCCGACCAGCCCGCTGATGACCGCCCTCCTGGACACCCTGGGCAGCCCTCCGGGCCTGGGCCTGCTGCCCGCCGACCGCTGCGCCCAGGCACTCGGCCTGACCTGCGTGACCATCTCCGCCCGCGCCGGCGGGCACGCCCCCGAACTCATCTGGCACTCGCCCGGCGACCGCCTCGGCACAGCCCTGGAGGACTTGCAGTACACCCTCGGAGAGGGCCCCACCCTGGACTGCCTACGCCACGGCCGGGCCATCTACGGACCCGACCTGGACCGCCTGCCAGAGACCCGCTGGCCCGCCTTCCTGCCCGAGGCCCTGGAGGCCGGGGTCCGCGCGCTGTTCGCCTTCCCGCTGGCCATCGGGGCCGTCCGGCTCGGCGCCTTCACCGGCTACCGCACCCGCCCCGGCCCCCTCACCCTCCAGCAACAGCTCGACACCGGCGCCTTCACCGACACCGCCACCTTCCTACTGCTGGCCCTGCTGCCCGGCGCCGACGGCCGCCGCGATCCGACCACCGACCTCGCCACCCTGCACCGCGCCGAGATCCACCAAGCCTCCGGCATGCTCGCCGTGCGCCTCCACCTCCCCCTCGACCAGGCCCTGCTCCTGCTGCGCTCCCACGCCTACACCACCGGACGCCCCGTCCTCGACCTCGCCCGCGACATCATCGACCACCGCAACCCACCCGGCCTAACGGGCACCACATGACACACCCGGCAGCAGGCTGGCGGCGCCAGCAAGCCGAAGATGCAAGGTCAGGCTGGGCAGATCCGGATGTCACCAGACAATGCGTTCCTTCACTGCCCAGTCAGCGCAGACTCACGGATGCAGCGATTGGGAAGGAACGGACAGCTCCTCTCGTATCGAGCTGTGACTTTGGCAAAATGCGCTTCCTGAATAGGACTGTTACCTGGCTGCTCGTCTGGGCCTCGGGCCGGCTGGCGATAGCGGTCACCCGAAGCCTTATGGGAGAAGGCAGCGAGGAGCCAAGCACCACGGGGAGCACGATGAACCGGTCAAACCAGCGCGTTATCGCTCTCGATCCGGCTGCGGCCACGCGACGGGGAGCGAAGTGGATACGCGGTCACTCCACGACCTGGCAGGCTGCCTGGGCGTGCGCCCTGATCGTGGCCACCATCACGTTCCAGTTCACCGTGGTGCTCACAGGGACGACCGGCCTCGTGCTGCTCACCTTCAGCCTCGGGTTCGGCGTCGTCGCTAGCATCGCGGCCTCTTGGCTACTGCGGCCGATGATCGAGGAGCTACCTCGGAAGTCCCAACAACGGATAACCGCCGCACCGCTGGTTGCCTACGTCGCCCTTACCGCCGTGTTCGTGCTCTCCGTGGCGTTGTTGCTGGCCCCGTCCGACCGCGTCATGGCGACGATGCTGCTATTCCTCGTGTGGGGATACCACTCCCTGTATGGCTCCGGCGTCGAGCCTTCGAGCTGGGCGTATGAGCGGCTCCGCGGGCGGCTGCGGCGCGCCGCACCCCTGCGGGTCGCGGTCCATGCGTGCGGCCTCGTCGGTGTTCTCCTGCTGTTGCAGCACGCCCGGACGAACAGCCCGTACAGCACGGTATTCGTCGGGGTCATGGCCACCGTGACGTTGGGTGTTCTCGGCGCCTCGTTGAAGGTGTTCGTCCGCGTGCGCCGCCTGTGCGCCGCCCTTGACCAGCACGCCCACAAGCTGATCCTGGAGTTGGAGAAATTCCGCGCCGCACCGGAGGAGAAGCAACCAGTCGAGGAGGCATGGGGCAACCTCCGCCGCACGCTTTCGCACAAGATCGACACGGGCCTCAGCATCTCCGGTGTCTTCGTTCTGCCTGCGGCAACGATCACGGAGTTGCACCACCTGGTCTACCGTGCGATCCGCGCAGCTGGAGCGGACGACCGTGTGCACCGGCAGGTCATCGCACGGCTGCGGATGCTTCGTATCGCGTGCGTCGGTCGGACGGACACCCTGGCCTGAGACGGGCAGCCGTACGCCACGAGAACGCCCCGCACCCTAGTGAGCTAGGGTGCGGGGCGTTCCGCTGCCTTTCAGTTCTCGATGGGCCACTCCCCGAACGGCACGGGGGACTTCCCATCCGCCTGCCGCACGGCTTCCTCCGTACCGCATGGGGTACAGATGGAGACCTCGCGGGCGGTAGTCAACCGGGAACGTGCCGGCCGGTCGCCGAGCGGGCCGCCGCAGCGTGGACAGCGTGCTTCGGACATGGTCAGTCCTCGGGGTGTTCGCGGGCGGACTTGAGGATCAGGTTCCAGACGGGACGCGAGTACGTCCGCTCCGTCTTCCCCTGAAGCTGCGTGATCAGCTCGGCGTTCGTCGCCCCGGGGTTCTCCTTCAAAGCCTGTCGAGCGAGGGTCAGCCGTTCGTCTCCCTGGTACGGGTACGCCAGCCCGCGGCGGCCCTTCGGGCGCCCGCCAGCGTGCCCGCGCCCCTTACGGTCCGCGACGTACCGCCACAGCTCCCACCGCTTCCACTTGGGCCGCTGGCGTCCGCTGGGCAGGAGGTCGTAGCTGGACGGCGCCGGCCAGCCCTCGGGCGGGTTCTTCACGTTGTGGGAAACGGTGCTGGTGTCGGCGTAGCCGCAGATGCGGGCGGCCCCGGCCGGGCCGACTTCTTCTTCCGGGTCGCCAGCGAGGTCCGGAGGGTTCTTGGTGACGGCGGCGGCGCGCTGTCGCTGGTGTTCCTGGTACCAGAGGCTCCAATCGGCGTCGTCCCAGTGCATGACGCCGCCGATGATCTCGGCGTCAGGGTGACCGTTGTTCTCCCGGTCGCTCCAGAGGTTTTGCAGAGTCGATTCGCTGAGCTGGTGTACCTCCTGGAGGTCGGCGCGCGAATAGAGCGTGCGGCCGTTGTCGCTGTGCAAGACGTTCTCCTGTCCGGGCTCGGAGTCGGCAGGGGCCGGCGGTGTCATGAGCTGGCCTCAGGGTCGTGGGCTGGTGCCCAGGTGCGGGTGCCTTCGGGGGTGATCCGGGTGAGGGTGGCGATGTCGGCCGGGATGAGGGCGGCGGCCCAGTCGTCTCGGTCCGGATGGCCGTCCGGGCGGTTGAGTACGAGGTGTTCCCCGCGGGGCGGGACGTCGTCGACGATGACGAAGAGGTCGTCCGGTCCGGCGCCGATGCTGTTACCCGCCTTGAGGTGGGCGAGGTCGCCGGGCTGGGGACGAGCGGCGTCGTGGTCGCTTAGCATGGAGGGGTTCTTTCTGGTGAGAGAACACGACGGCCGGCGCCTTGTTGCCCTTGTGCGCTGGCCGTCACTCATGTTTGGAGGCCCGGCCACCAAGCGGGCCGGGGTGGCGGCCGGAGGTTGCCCGCTCCGGCCGCGACGAGGAAATTAAACCACCTTCTTCCGGGGCTGGCGGGGCCACTGCGTTCCGGGCCGTGGCCGTTCAGAAGAGCGTCTTCTGTTCCGCGGGGGCGGCCGTTGCCTGCTGGTCTTCCTGGTGCACGCGCAGCTCGTACCGAGGACGCCTCTTGTACGGCGGGTCGTGTGGCTCCTTGCGGTAGCGGACCCGGACCAACAGCGGCGCGCCAGCACCGATCCAGCCGGGTGGTAGCGAACGGCGATGTGACGCCAGAGGCGATCACTGCGGGCCAGCGCCCACTCCCCCTGGGCCTGGGCAACAGCCGGGAGGGCTCGCCAGCCGGGGAACGCGTGATCGTGGGCGTCCTCGATCGCGGTGTTGTCGCCGTCACCGTACCCGTGACCACGGTGGACAGGGCCCTCCCAGCCGCAGGCGAGGCATCCGCCCCGGAACTCCTGCTCGTCCCGGCAGCCGGGCCGGCTGCGGGTGAGCAGGGTCGGTGTGTGATGTGCGGGCGGGTCGGGCTCGTGCCCGAGGTCGCAGTACGCGCCACCGGGGTGTCCGGGCTGAAGGTGCCACGTCTGCGCGGCGCTCTGCTTCGCGAGGGCGCGCGTCCGTGCGTTGCGCACCCGCCAGTAGTACGTCTGTCGCGCCCGTGCGCCGGTCGGCTCGGTGAGCGGCGCGGTCACGGTGCCTCGATCCGGGCGGCGGCGAGGACATCGCGGAGAGAATCAGCGAGGACGGCTTGTTCGTCGGGGGCATCGACAAACCGCGGCCCGTACGCGCGGCGGATGGCGCGGCGGGCGTCCTGGTGGCGGTCGCAGCCGGGGGAGTACGGCGACCGGTCGAGCACGTCGTAGCCGTGCTGGGTGAGCACGTCGGCGATGAGCGATCGGACCTGTACGGGGTTGAGGGCGTGCAGGTCGGTCTCCACCGGGGCGGCGAGGAGTACGCGGATCAGCTCGGAAGCACTGAGGCGGGGGTGGAGGGGAACGCTGATCCGGTGGACGCCGTCCCGGCTGGGGGTGGCGGCGCCTCGGCGGTTCGGCGTCCTGGTGGTGCTGTGGGATTCCTTCGTCTCATTCATGGTGCTGGCCTTCGAAGACTCGATGTGCAGAGGGAGCGGTTGAGGGGATAGAAGGCCCTGTGCGCCGTGATCTTGGTCAGCGCGGACGGCGGCGGCACGGAAGGCGCGGGCTGTGTCAGCGGCGGTGCGGCCGGGCTCGGCACTCCACCGGTCGATGACCTCGCGGCACAGGGCTTCGATGTGGTGGGCGGCCCATTCGAGGATGGCGGCCGGGGTGTCCGCCATGACGACGCTTTCGGGACTGTAGCGGGGCGGCATGGTGATTCCGTTCAGGGAACCGGGGGGCGGCGGCTCGGCGCCGCCCCCCCCGGGGGTCGGGCTACCGCTGGTAGGCGGTGATCAGTTCGCGGACCTTGTCCTTGCCGATACACCCGCCCTCGTGGCGGTGCGCGCTCGGCGGGGCGCCGTTGCGCCCGCGCAGGTGGCTCCAGAACTTCGGGCCCTCCCACGGGCACAGCTCGCAGGAGAGGTACCAGTGGTTGTCGGAGCCCGGAAATCCGGTGTGGACCGCCCGCCAGTGGTGTACGGCGAGCCCAGCGAACGCGATCAACGCGCTCTTGATGTTGCGATCGGTCACGGGCATCCGCGGGTGCAGCAGAGGCACCGGCCCGCAGAGCGGCTGGGGCGCCTCGGCACGTACCTGGTCCAGGGGGACGGCGCCGATCCGTCCGGCGGCGTACTGCTGCGCGAGGTGGGCGGCGGCCATCTCGGTGCCCGGCGTCCCCTTCGGTGGGCGGCGGAGGTTGCGTTCGCCCGCAGTGGTGAGGACGAACCAGTCCCGGTGCCACCTGTACGTGCGGCCGATGACCTGGTCTTCGCCAATGATCACGGGGTATCGGCACTGGATGTCGGGGGCGCCGACGCGGGATGTCGGGACGGTGGTGGTGCCCTCGGTGGCGGGGAGGATGAGCCCGCCCGTTTCGGTCTCGGGGACGGTGACGGTCGCGGGTCGTTCGAGGAGTTGGGTGGTCATGGTGGTGCCTTGTTCTGGTGAGAGAGGGGCCCGCCCCGGCACGCTCGGCCGCCGAGGCGGGCGGGGGCGTGGTTACGCGGCCTCGGCGGGGGCCTGCGCGGCGGCGGTCCATTCACGGCGCGGGGTGACGCCCAGGTCCGAAACGACCGGGTCGAGACTCCCGTTGTCGGGCACCCATTCCCAGTCGACGCCTTCGACGCCGGGCCGGTCGGTCCAGGTGAGCATGTAGGACCGGCCGGAGGTGCGGGGGTCGCCGCACACGGCCTGCGCCTTGCGGCGGGTCATCGCCCACAAGGCGCGCTTGCGGGAGCTCCGGGAGTTCTTCGAGGTGATCAGCACCAGCGCCATGCCTTCCTGCCAGTTCGCACCTGCGGCGGGGGCCTCCACGGGGGTCGGCTTCTCCGTCGGTACCGGCTCCTCGGCCGGCATGGGCTGCTCGGCCTGCTCCTGCTGTTCGGACGCCTCGGCCTGGGGCGGCTGCATCTCGTCGGCGTTCTTGCGCCCGGAAACGTCGTCGTAGGGGGCGGTCCAGGTCCAGCCGTCGTGCCGGTTGCCGGTGGCGCGGACGATGCGCTTGCCGGTGCCGTTGTGGATGTGCGGGACCGTCACCGACTTCGCGTTGACGCGCAGGACCTCGTACCAGGTGCCCCGGTAGAGAACGAAGTCTCCGCGCGTGAAGTCCGCCCTGGACCAGACCTTGAAGCCCCTGGCTTCGGCGTCCTTGATGACCGCCTCCCAGTGCTCGATCTCTTCGGTCAGCTCCTGATGCTCGATCTCCAGCTCCGGATCCGACGGGTTGCGGGAGAAGAACCCCTTGGCGGACCCGCCGCGCTGCCACTTCTCGACCGCGCGGAGGTCGGCGTTGTCGATGGTCAGCGTGACCTCGAAGCCCGCGTTTCGGAGTCGCTGCGCGAGGAGTTCAAGCGAGGGGGTGTAGGTGGCGTGGTCGCGGCTGTGCGGGAGGTACCAGCAGTCAAGGTTCCTGCTCCAGCGGAAGGGCTGGCGCCGGGTGCGGCCGTACTCGCGGAGTCGCAGGATTTCGGCCGATCCGTCCCCCCGGCTGGTCCCCTCGATCAGGGTTCCTTCTCGGCGGGTGTGGGTGATCGCAATAGTCACTGAACTGGTCTTTTCTGGTGAGAGTTTGTGGTCCGGCCGCAAGGCGGACCGTGCGTTGGCAGCGGCGCTGCACCACCGGCGCGGGCCGTGAGGGACGAGCGGCTCGCGGGTCGTCGCGCCTGCGCGGCGACAGGGGCTGCCGCGCCCCCGCGGGGCGCGTCCGCTGCGGTCCGGTGCCCGTTGGTGGCCGGCGGAGCCGCCTGCGGCGGAGGCGGCCAGCAGCGGTGAACGCACCGGACTTTTGCTGCGCCGCCCCGCAGGGGTGTCCGTTTCCCTTTCGGGCCGCCTGCCGTCCGGAGGTGTTGCCCTCCTCCGGACGGCGGGGCGGTCGTCAGGTGTTGCGGGGCCGGTGGCGCATGATGACGCCGATGCCGTGGTCGGCGAGCTGCTGACCGACGGTCTGTACGCGGCGGGCCTGCTGGCTGCTGTCGCCGTTGTGAGGCAGGACGAAAGCGCGCTCGGCCGGGTCGTACCTGAAGTCGTTGCCGTGAAGAGCCTCGGCCGATTCGTGGCTGTCGGACGTCGCGGCGATCACGCCGTCCCCGTACCAGGTCATCACGACGGTTTCAGGGTGCGGCTCGGGGGTGATGGGGCAGGTGTCCATGGTCGTTCCTGTCTGGTGAGAGGGCCGCCGGGCCGGTCGGCCCGGCGGGGGTGTCGGTCGGGGTGTTGCCCTCCCCTTCCGACATCATTAATTAAACCATGTTATCGGGGTTGGGTCAACCCGGGTACGTCCTCTGACCTGCTCTTTTTCTGTGCCACCGGCCCGCGCCCGCCCTGCCGGGACCGGCCACAACGGGCCTGGGCGGGGTTCCCTCCTCGGTCGGACAGCTCCGCCGTACCAGGGTTCCGGGCGCGGTGTCCTGGCTCGCGCAGCGACCGCGCAGCGGCCCGGCCTGGACGCCGTGACCGGGTTCCTGGTACGCCCCTTGGGGTGTCCGGCCGAGGAGGGAACCCCGCCTTCACCCGCACCACAACGACGCGCCACCCAACCAACGAGCCCCCACCCCCTCCGAGAGAGGACCCGCCGGAGGCACAAAATCTGTCATTCCAGGAATCCGCCGGCGTCATGGCGGTTGGCGAGCGCTCGTCGGGCCAGATCGGACAGTTCCAGCGACTGGCCGGCGCCAAGCCAGCCCTTACGCACGAGGCTCTGGACCTGCGCCCGGACTTCGTCGCCCAGCTCCACCAAGAGGTCCTCCTCGGTCGGGGTATCACCGGCGCGAAGACGTTCATCGATGCGGAGGACAAGAGCTTCTTCCTCCGCCGTGATGTTGAAGTCCATAGGGCGACGGTAAGAGGGAGCACGTGGCTGAGCACTTCCAGGGAACCGCACGGCGTACGCCTGCGGAGGTCCCTGAACCCCGTGCCGGCTGGACGGGGCTCCTGCTGCCGCCCCAAGGTGTGAACGTTCCATGCTCCGCCGCCGACGATGCCCTCGTCGCAGTGCGCGTCGGTGCGGTCGCCCGCCATGCTGGGCCCCCGACGGCGACGGTAGGCATCGCGCGGAGCGCGACGAGTGGCGCTGCCGCGTCCGTAGGACGCGCCCTTGGGCCGGCGTCCGGGCGGAGCGGGAAGGCCCGCCCGCGGCTTGGACGCTCCGGCCGGCTGCGAGCCGGGCCGCACTGAGCCGTCCCGTCGGGACGCCCTTTGTGGCACTGCGGGAATGCCGGCTCCGGCCGAACCGGAGGCGGCGGGCGGAGCGTGGTGCGGGCGGCTCGATGCCGCCTGCACCACGGCCCCGCGACCGGCCGAGGGTCAGTCCTGCCCGGTGCCCTCGGTGACGCACCGGTGGCTCTGTACGACGGCGAGCATACGTTGGCAGTACCACTCAGGGCCGGTGATCTTGGCTGTGGCCCCACACGAGCAGGAATATGCGACGGTCAGGCCGGGCCGGAACAGGTCTCCCAGTTTCCCGGCGAAGCGGGTGAAGGCGCACTTCCGACCGCCCCCTTCGTGGCGGTGACCGCCTTCCGCGCCCGTGGCTCGGACTGCGTGGTGATTGGCGTGCTCCATGACGGCGGCGGCCACAGCGGTGGTGTCAGCGTCGGCGTCGGCGGTTTCCGACAGGTAGAGCGTCTGCGGCCCGGTCACCGTCGGCTCGTGGAGGCGGGCCCACCATCCGAATCCGCCTTGCTCGCTGAGCCACACGGTGCAGCCGCATCCGTCAAGGCGTGCGGTGATCGCGCCGGTCCCGGCCTCGGCCTTCACCTCGTGGCCTGCGGCCGTGAGTATCCGGGTGAGTTCCTGTGTGGGGGTCATCTGTACTTCCTGTTGCTGCTGGCGGGGTTCGGGGGCCGGGGCGGTGCGCTGACCGCCCCGGCCGGTAGGGAGATCAGGCGGCGGCAAGCTCGCGTTCGGTGACCTTGCACCGCTGGAGCACGGTCTGTGCCGTCTGGCCGTAGGTGCTGTGTTCCTTGACCGTGCCGGTCACCTGGACCTCGTCGCCCCGGCCTGGGACCTGGGCGGAGCTGCTGAACCAGACGTAGACGTTGCCCTCGGGGTCCTGGAACTTGATCAGGTGGCGGCGCTGTGTGTGGTAGCCGTACGTCCGGCTTTCCAGCTCGACCACGGCGGTCACGGCCGCGATGAAGCTGATGCGCTCCCCTACTTCTCCTTTGGGCTGCGAGTTGCGGGCCGCCGCCTCGTTGGCGGCCTGCTCCTGGTCGCGGTGCCACCCCGCGATGGCGGAGACCAGGGTGGCAAGGTGGCGCGGGTCGACGGTCTCGGCCTTGGCCAGTTGGCCCACCTTGTGGCGGTAGTCCGAAGGGCTGCCGTACCCCTGCACCGCCCACTCCCGGACGGCGGCGGCGGTCCGGGCCGCCTCGGCGTCGGCGTCGATGGCCGCGCGCCACTCCATGGGCGCCTTACGGTCGAAGAAGTACGACTCGATCAAGTCGGCGGTCGGCACGCTGTGCTTCCACTGCTCGGACCGGCTGTAGAAGCGGCCCTCCTGGGCCACGACGGCGGCCGTCACCCGCAGGACCTCTGCCACCGGAAGACGGAGGTCACCGGGAAGGCTGCCGGGCTCGTCCCAGTCGGCATCCTTGAACGTTCCGAAGCGCCACAGCGCCTCAATCCCCTTGATCGGGAGCCCGGTGTACGGCTCCACGCAGGTTGTACCGAGCTGGCGCATCTCGCCGCTCTCGTGGCGGGCCAAGTAGGTGGCGGTGCGGTGCCGGGCGATCTCGCAGCCGTGGCAGACGTTCGCCACGGCCCGGTACTCGCGCACGGCGGCGGCCTCCTGCTCGGGCAGTCCGGGGAAGAGGCTGACGATCGTCTCTCCCTCCTCGTCGTGGTCCAGGCGGGCCACGACGGTCCAGCCGTGGTGGCGGGGGACCTCGCCGAAGATCGTGACCTCGACCGTGGGGCGCTGCCCGATCAGGCGGCCGTCGAAGGGGTCGCGGTACTCGGCCAGGAACGGTACGGAGATGTCGAGCGAGTAGGCGGTGAGCTGGTGGACGGCGGCGCGGGTGTTGGTCGCCTCGACGAGCTGGCGGACGCGGTTCGCCGCCGTGGCGGGGACGGAAAAACGCATGGCTGCGCTGCGCATTGCGGGTGCTCCTGCTGGTGAGAGGTGATGAACACCCGGCCGGGCGGGTTGCCCTCCGCGCACGGCCGGGGTGGTCGGGCCGACTGCGGCCCGGTGTTGGAGGGGGTTGCCCTCCCCCTCCAACACCATTAATTAAACCATGTTTAGTGGTGCGGGGCAAACGCCCCGCCCCGGAATCTCCAGTGCCGCGCGGTCTCGCAGGAAGGCCGCGAACAGCGCGGCCGTGTAGCTGTCGGCGGTGCCGTAGGTGCGGCGGCAGTCCAGAGCCCCGATGCGCTGGCCTCGGTGGTGGACGGGGAAGGGCTGGCCAGGGGCGGGGATGCCCAGGGCGTACAGCCCGCGCGGGGTCTCCACGCGCAGCATGACGGCGGCGGTCTCGTGGTCGTACGCGGCGGACCACCGGGCGGGGCCGATGCCGAACTCGGCCAGCCCGCCCGCGATCGCGCGGGCCTGCATTGTGTCGGCCGTGGTGCCGGGGTCGGGCTCGGCGGGGGCGGGGACACAGCCGCAGCCGTGTTCGTCTGCGGGGGTCTCGAACGGTGCTGTGCGGGTCACTGAAGGCTCCTGGGTGCCGGGGCGGGCGGCAAGCTCCGCCCCGGCGTCGTACGGCTGAGGGTTACGCGGCGGCTTCGTCAGCGGTGGGCTCGGGCTCGGCGGCTTGGTCGCTGCTGGCGGGGAGTGCGGCGCGCTTCGGCCTGTTCGGGTCGTACGGCTCGTCGTCCGCGACGGACCGCTCGATGGGAGTCAGCGAGTACCCGAGCGCTTCGAGGACCTTGAACCATTGCCCGGTGGCCCTGCGGATGTCGTTGAACCGCATCTCGTCCGTCCGCCATGCGTACCGGCTCGCGCTCCTCTCGCGCACCGCCGCGATGGCGGCGAACTGGAGCTGCACGGAACGGCGGGGGTCCTTGGAGACGTGATCGGTGAACGTGCTCCGGTCCTTGGCCTGGTCGGTGGTGAGGCCGAGCAGCGTGGCCAGGGTCTTCGTCGTCGCGTCGCTGTTGAGGTCGCCACCGACCCCCCAAGTTCCGTCAATCAAGGCACTGTTGATGTGGCCGACCAGGTCGTTGGCTGTGCTCTTGGGCAGGCTGCGGCGCTTCACCAGGTCCGCGACCCACTGGCGGCGCCTGCCCTCTGCGGCGTCCCATTCGATGTTGCCCTTCTTGACGGCGGCGCGGGCGGCCTTCTCGGCTTCCTTGTCGGCGCTGGCCTGTGCGCCTCCGGTGCCGCCGCCGGGGGCGGCATGGCCGTACAGGACCGGTGAGGTGCAGTACGGCTTGTACTTCTCGTCGTCGGCCCCTTCCAGCACCCACACCTGTCCCTTGCACTCCGCGTGGTTCTCGGAGCTGATGCGCTCGCCGTCCGTGGTCCTCAGCCTCCATACCGGGGTGGCCCGTTCGGACAGCTCTGCCGCCTCCCGGATGCGCTGCCCGGCCTGCTCCAGCTCAGCCCGGTGCGCCTCGGCCTTCCGCCGCTTGTCCCGCTTGGTCCGCTCGATGGCTATCGCCCAGTCGACGTCGTCGGCGTCGGCGCCCCTCCTGGCAGCGGCCCCGGTGATAGCGGCGAGGGCTTCGGCGTCGTCGGCGAACTCTGCCAGCGCGCCCAGGTGATCAAACGTCCACTCATAGTCGGCGGCGTCGGCGACGGCGGCGTTCAGCGCCTTGTTGGACCTGACGCGGACGACGGCCTTCACGTCCTTCTGACGGACTCCGGAAGCCTTCGCGATCCGGCCGACCTGCGCGCCTGCCTCTGCGGCGCTGAACATGGCGGCGGTCATCTCCGACTTATTGAGACCCTTGCGGTGCTGGGCGGTCGTGATCATGTCGAGGAACTGGTCCGCCGCGTCGCGGTCCTCGTCGTCCCACTCGTACGGGAGGTGAGTAAGAGCCGCCTCCTTGCTCCCGAAGTAGCGGCGGTTGCCGTCGTTGACCTGGAGCACTCCCCCATCCAGTCGCTGGATTTTGACCGGGATGCGGCACCCTTCGGCGCGGAGGGACTCCACGAATGCCGGGTTGATATCGAGATCTTCGCGGGCGTTCTTGGGGTGCGGGGTGAGCTGGTCGATCCTGATGACCGGGCGGGGCGTGAACGGTACGGTCTCCAGCCCTGCGGCGACGGCGGCGGCCAGCCGCAGGAACCCGTCGATCACCTGGGGCACGTCGCCGTGGGTGCGAACGATGTAGAGCGGCTCCTGTACGCCGTTGGCCGTGATGTCGGCGAGGAGGACATCGGGGACCTGGACATCGCCCCGGACATTGCCGGGGTGGGCGAGGAGGTCAGCGATCGAAGCGGTCTCCCACTGGGCAGGGGTGGCCTCGACGCCGGCTTGGGTGATGGCAGCGCTCATTGCACTCGGTCTTTCTGGTGAGAGGGACCGCCGGGCCGGTCGGCCCGGCGGTGGGAGTGTCGGTCGGGGGTTGCCCTCCCCTTCCGACACCATTAATTAAACCATGTTCCGGGGTTCGACTCAACTGACCACTGCGTGATCGCAGTCACTCCGGCGGAGTGCGGGGGTGGCGGGCGGCTGTCGAGCAGGCACGATCATGCTCCTGGGGTAAGTCGTGGGCGGGGTGGCCGGGGGCGGCGGATGGCCGCCCCCGACCTCGGTGCAGCTACGCGGCTATGGACCCGGCCGCGGTGCGACCGATCCGCCTACCGCCGATGTCGGCGCGGCTCCCTGCGGCCCATCCGGCTCCGTACCCGTTGCCGGTGATGGTGGTGGTGCCGCCCTTACGAGACCGGGGGTATGCCTGCTGGTAGTTGCGCGAAACGACGGCCTTGCGGTCCGCGAGAACGAGGGCCGCGCTGCGGCCGGTAGCAGTCGTCTCACCCCTGGCCGCTTCGCGTGCGCCGCGCTCGGCCTCCTCGATGCGGTCGCCCACCCGGTTGATGAAGCCGAGGAGCCAGGACCGACGCCAGGCGCGCGCACCCTGCCCCGGCGGGACCGACTGAGCCGCCAGTCCGCTGTTCATCTGGAGAAGAAGGGAGGTGTAGAGCAATTCCACGCGCTGAAGATCGCTCGCGTACCCGAAGATGTGCACTCGGCGGGACGGGCCGCTGCCGTCCCGGCCAAGGTGGATGAGCTGGCAACCGAGGGCGAGCGCGATGCGGTTGATGAGCCGAACTCGCTCCATCGCCCATGGGTTGTCCAGAACGATCTGACGGTCAGTCGGTGCATCGCTGGCCGGGTTGGAGTCGTTGAGCATCGCCTGCTCGACGCCGTACTTCGCCATCATTTCGAACGCCCGCTTCCGGGCCAACTCCGCTTCCGACTCCGGCGTGCGGGGGTCTTCCGCCTTGGCGAGCAGAGCACGGATGGTTTCGAGCTTCGCGGGGGCCTTCGTGGTACTCACGTTCATTCTCCTGGTGAGAGAGGTGGTCGGCGGCCGGTCGGCCTACCGGTGCCGGTCGGGGGTTGCCCTCCCCTTCCGGCACCATTAATTAAACCACGTTTAATGGTGTGAGACAAGCTCTGACCTGGGGGTTTGCGCGGCGCAACTGCCCTTGGGTCCGGCCTCGGCCACGACGGGCCGGTGGCGGGGTTCCCTCCTCGGTCGGACGGCGCTGCTCCGTGTGCCGTGTCGCAGGGGTGCGGTGTGGAGCGCCCGGAAGCCTCCGGCTTTCTGAGGTACGAGGAAAGGTGGAGGACCCGGACGAACGACTCCGTACCCCTGTGGCGCGGTGCGCTTTGCTGGGACGGCCGACCGAGGAGGGAACCCCGCTCCCTCACAGCAACCACGACGGCGCGGCAGCCGAACGACGTGCCCTTCCCCCCTCCGAGAGAGGACCCGCCGGAGGCACAAGGGCTTAACCGTTCAGCACCACTTACTGGCCAGTTCAGAATGAACCTCAGCGTCGGCGCCCTGCCGCGTTACACGCCGGCGGCGAGGGGCTAACAGGCCGCAGCTGCGCGGCAGTCCTTCGTCCAGTTTCTGGGTCGCTTTGTGGAGCAGGCCGGCGGCCAGCACCGTCATGTCGCCTTCCAGCACGTGACTGCGGCAGTTAATGCCTTGGAGGGAGGAGCGGCCGAACACGCTTCTTGATGTTTGCCGGGCCTCTACAGTCGCGCGGGTGAGTTACCTGAGCCTGTTGCGGCAGCGTCCGGTCCTGGTGCTGTGGCTCGCCGAGACGTTGTCCGTCTTCGGCGACCGCTTCTTCACCCTCGCGCTGGCGTGGACGGCCTGGCAGCGCTCCGGCGCGGTCGCCATGGGGCTGGTGGTGGTGGTCGAGTCGGTGCCGCACCTGCTGATCGGCGCCTTCGGCCGGAAGCTGATCGCACGGTTCGCCGCGTTCCGCGCGCTGGCCGCGGTGGAGGCCGTGCAGGTGGTCATCGTGGGCGCGATGCCCTGGCTGTGGCCTTCGCTCGGCCTGGCCGGCGTGCTGGTGGTCATCGTGTTGGTCGGGATCTGCGACGCACTGACCGGTCCGAGCCTTGCGGCGCTGGTGCCGGGCATGGTGAAGAAGGAGCAGGTACGGCAGGTGACGGGCCTGATGGACGTATCCAACCGGCTCACCTGGTTCCTCGGCCCCGGATCGGCCGCGGTGCTGCTGGCCTTCCTGCCCGCCGAGCAGCTGTTCCTTATCGACGCCGCCACCTTCGCCGTTTCCGCCATCGCATTCGCCTGGCTCGGCCGTACGGCCGCACCGCTCTCGCCGACGGCACCGTCCCGCGAGGAAAAGGCCGGGCCTGCCGACACACCGGAGGCTCCCCGGGCGCTGGCGGTCCTGCGGGCCCACCCGCGGATCGGATGCGCGCTCGTGGTGAGCGGCGTCGGGGAGTTCTGCTCCACCGTGCTGACCATCGGCATTCCGATCTGGTTGACCAGCCAGCTGCACGCGGGGGCTGGTGCGTACGCGGTGGTGCTATCCGCGATGGGGATCGGTGCGGTGGTCGGGAACCTGCTGACCGGGAACGTGGCCCTCGTGGCTCTGCCGGGCCGGTTCCCGGCGGCGTACTGCCTGGTGTGGGTGGGGCGCGGGCTGCTGCTGGCTGCGTTCGCGCTGAGCAGCAGCCTGGTGGAGGTGGCGGCGCTCGCCGCAGCGGCGAGCGCTCTGGTGCCGCTGGCCTCGATCAGCCTGAGTGCGGAGATCGGCTCGCTGCCGGGGCCGCAGCGGCTGCGGGTGTTCACCGCCGATTCCGTCAAGCTGCACGTGGCGAGCATAAGCAGCATGCTGGTGCTGCCCGCGCTGCTGGAGCGCGCACCGAAGGCGTCCTTCGCGGGGGCGGGAGCAGCCACCGCCTGCGCCGGTGCGGTGGCCTGGCTGGCGGCCCGGGCCCTGGCCCGGCGGCCGGCCCTCGTGGAAGAGGCCGGCTCGGAGCTCGCCCGGAGATGACCGGCTCAACCGGTGCGGCGGGCACGGATGACCAGGGTGCGGTACGGGCTGCCCTCGGGGCCTTCAACGGGCAGCACCTCGGTGTCGGCGAAGCCGTTTCCGTCAAGGAGACGGCACCAGGTGACGGCGTCGTAGGCGTAGTGGACGACCGGCAGCCGGGCGCCGTCGGCGAGGGTGAGGTTGTCCACCCGGCGGCCGGGCAGCTCACGGGGGCGAGGGGCGTTGACCGAGAAGGCGAGGAGCCCACCGGGGCGCAGCCGGTTCGCGGTGACGGGCAGGAGCTGGGCGGGGTCTGCGTACCAGAGGGCGCCGTAGATGGAGAAGCACACGTCTAGGTGGGGCAGCCCGGCCAGCACCTGAGCGGCGTCGCCCACCCGCCAAGCCAGGGCGGGCAGGTGGCCGAAGAGGGCGCGGGCGGTGTCGATGCGCTGTGCGGCGACATCGACCCCGATGGCGAGGCGGGCCCCGTGGGCGGCGGCGTAGGCGGTGTGCTCGCCGGTGCCGCAGCCCAGCTCCGCCACTCGCAGCCCGGTGAGGTCACCGAGGAAGCCGTTTCTCGGCCCCCGTCCGGGCCAGCAGGTCCACTCGATCCGCTCGGGCACCTGGCCGGGCTCGGTGCCCTCGGGGGCGCCCTGGGCGGCGATGTGGTTCCAGGCGCGGGCGTTGACGCTCGCGTCGACCAGGGCTGTGTCGTGCGGCATCTCGTGCGTCATCCGTTCCCTTTCTGCCGGTCCGGCAGCGCGGTGCGGGAGCCGGGCCGTGGCCCGGCTCCCGCACGGTGGGCCGTGTGTCACCGGTGTCCCATGGCCGCGACCTGGTCCATCCAGTCGTGGCGGAGGGAGTCCAGTTCGCGGTGGAAGCCCGCCAGATCGGTGCCGTAGGCGAGCACGCAGCCGCCGGCCATGTCGGCGGACGCCTGGCAGCCGTGGACGAGCCGGCCGCCGAGGGCGGTGTGGGCGAGTACCGATTCGCGGCGCCGGGCCTCGTTGAACCAGCCCCCGTGGTACAGCTCGTCGACTCGTCGGCCCTCGGCCTCGTCGAAGCCGAACACGACGCTGGTGGCAACGGGGAAGAACCAGCACGGGCCGACGTTGGACAGGTGTCCGTCGAGCTCCACGCGGTTCAGAGCCATGATCGTGGTCGCCTCGCGCAGGGCCTTCAGCTCCCGCTCGGTGACGTCCAGGCCCCCGACGCCGACGTATTCGTCGCGGAAGAGGTACGCGGCGACCTGGTGGCCGGTCTCCAAGACCTTCGCCGGGTCGTCGGTGCCCCGGCCGTGTGCCCGGACGAACTCAAGGGCCCGCTGTTCGACGGCCTGTTCGCTGGTCTCTGCCGTGTCCAGCAGTTCGGCGCGGACCAGGTCCCAGTCCGCTAGGACCCAGGTGGGGTTCTCGTAGCGGAAGAAGTACTGCCCGGGGGCCACGGTGACGGTGTGTCCCTCGACGGTGATGCCGTCGATGCGGCTCCATTCGGGGGTGAACGCCTCCGGGAGGTCGACGGAGAACGGTTTGCTCTCGGTGGTGCGCGGTGTGGTCGCGGTCGTCATGACGGCGCCTCCAGCGGATTCGGGGATGGAGCACCGAGCGGGGAGGCAGGGGCTCCAGGGCCGCCGGTCCGCGCACCGAGGATGCAGGCTCCGCCGCGGACCGGCTTGCCCCCAGAGCAGCGCCGCAGCCGGGGCGAGGGAAGACGGTGGGAGTTGCTGCGGGGTGCCGCCGGGTTGCCGACCGTTGCCTTCCGCACGGCTGCCGTGTTCCCGGCCGGCGGGTGTGGCAGCACACTGGGGCCAGCCCCGGCCGGGAGGTGGTGCACCCATGGTCCCCGTGCTCGAACACCATCCGCTCCATGCGCTGCTCGCCCGCGAGCACACCACCGCTGCGGCATACCTCAAGCGGCTCGCCGACCGTCACCGGGCGCTCGGGTACGGACAGATGGCCCACCGCAAGGAGAAGTTCTCCCGCTGGATCGCGGGCACCGAGCCCGAACTGACCGCCCAGCTCGCCATGGCCGACCTGCACGGCATCGACCCCGAGCAGGTCCACCGCCGCGGCTGGCCCGCCTGGCTCCTGCTCGCCCTCCATGACACCGCTCGCATCTGGGAGTTGCCGTGGACGGTGGCGGGTACCGTGGAAGCACTGGAGGACGCAGGAGGAGGTCCGGTGGACCGACGCGGCTTCGTCATCACATCGCTGGGCACACTCGCCGCCACCGGCGCCCACTGGGCCGCCACCACCCCGGCCGCCGTCGGCGCCACCCGTGGCCGGCGTATCGGCCAAGGAGCCGCCGACCTCTTCGAGACCCGCCTTAAGACCCTGCGTCACCTGGACGACGCGGTCGGCTCCAGCCACGCCTACGACGCCGCCCTCGCTGAACTGCGCCTGATCACGGGCGTTCTCAAAGAGAACGCCTACAGCGAATCCACCGGCCGCCGCCTCTACGCGGCAGCCGCCGAGACAAGCCGGCTGCTGGGGTGGTGCGCCTACGACAGCGGGCGCCTGGCGGACGCCGAGAAACGCTTCGCCACCTCCCTGCGCGCCGCCGCGACCGGCCAGGACGCCACGCTCGGCGCGAGCGCCCTGGCCTTCTGGGCCAACCTCCGCTACAGCGCGGGCGACCCCTACGGCGCCCTCGGCCTCGTCGAGCGAGCCCTGGACAATCGGCACAAGATCGCTTCCGGGCGGGTGCTCGCCATGCTCCACGCCCGGCAGGCTCGCGCCCACTCCAAGGCAGGGGAGGCGAAAGCCGCCTACCGCGCGGTCGACGCAGCGTTCGCCGCCTACGACCGAGCCGGGCCCGCCGCGCACGATGCGCCCTCGATGTACTGGATGACCCACGGCGAGGCCCATGAAGTCGCCGCTTCGTGCGCCCTGACCTTGGGCGAGCCGGCCCGCGCGCTGGAGCATTTCGAGGCTGCCCTGCGGCACGAGGATCCCTACGACACCCGCACCGAGGCCCGCGGCGCCGGCATCTACCTCGCCCGCCAGGCCGAAGCCCACCTCGCGCTCGGCGACCTGGACGCCGCCGTGGACGTCGCCGGACGGGCCATCGAGCAACTGGGCGGGGCCGACTCCGCACGCGGCACGAGCACCCTGGCCGACCTGCGCGAACGGTTCACCGCCCACCGCACCGCCCGCCCCGTCGCCGAATTCCTCGACCTCACTGCATAGCAGGCAGCCAACGGCACTTCTGCCGTGACGGGAATAGCAACGTGAGGGCCCGCGGCCGAAATTCCCGGCCAGGGGCCTGCTTGGCCTCCTGGTCCGTCAAGGTGACGTTCCCCGGGCCTGCGCTGTCATGCCGACTGGTCTCGGGCACCGAACAGCGGCTGCTGCCACGGTGGAGAACTTTGTCGGTCCCTGCCTACCGTGCGCGCGATGAGCAGGTATTCCGGCCCGCGGCGCGACACGGTCGCCCCTGCGGGACGGCCCACGGAGGGATTGTGATGAGCGCAGAAGACGAAGCTCCGGTCAGCCCGGCTGAGCTGAGGAAGCGCGTTCGGGCGGCGGAAGCACTCCAGGCGAAGACCCGGGAGCTGGCTGCGGCCGACGTGCTGGTGAAGCGGGACGCGGCGAAGAAGGCGGCGCAGGTGAAGGAGACCGCCGATCGGGAGGCACGTGAGGCGGTGGCCGCCGCGCTGCGCCTGTTCGATGACCCGGGCCTGGTCTCCTCGCTGCTGAGCATCCCGATGGATGACCTGGAGAAGGACGCGAAGCCTGTTACCGCCGCGCGGGCCAAGGAGGTCATCGAAGCGCTCCGGACACGAGCGGAGCGTCCGCGGACCCGGCGCCGACGGGCGCCCCGCCAGGAAGCGCCGTCCCAGCCGACCGCTGCGGCGTCGGCTCCCGCACCCGCCGGCACGCCGGACAATGTTCCCGTCCATGCCCTTTGAGCCGCCCCGCGATGCCGGGCTGTTCCCACTGGCTGAGGTGACCGGGCCCGGCTCCGCGTCCTCGGAGAGCGGGCCTGAACAGCTCTCGCTGCTCGGGGAACCGGTGCCGGTGCGTATCGCGGCTTTGACGTGGGCGGAGTGGCTGGCCGACGAGCGGGTTCGTGCCCGGTACTGGAGCAAGGTCTACCGGCCGTCGGCGGAGTCGGCGTGCTGGTTCTTCTTCGGCGGCATCTCGGATACGGGCCACGCGAGCTTCCGAGCAGCGTCCCTGCCAGGCCGGACCCGGCGAGGAACGATTCCGGGGCACCTGTACGGCTACCAGCTGGCGTACGGTGTCATCCCGCGGCTGGGCTGGGGCGTCGACAGCCCCACCGTCTGTCACACCTGCGACAACCACTCCTGCCAGCAACCCGCCCACCTGCGACTCGGCACCCCGGCCGAGAACCGTGCGGAGTGGCTCAGCCGACGGCGCGACCCGGGCAGCCCGCTAGCTGATCTCCGAGGGCCAGCCGGTCGCGCTCGGGCGATCGGGGCCGCGATACGTGCTGGTCTAACGAACAGGGAAGATGGCGCCCGCATAGCGGCTCGAATTCAGACCGCCATAGTCGCCGGGCGTCCGCTGAGTTTGTGGTGACGGTACTCAGCCCCCCGCCGCACTGAGTTCTCTAACCCCCGGCGCCTCTGTGGTAGCCATCCTCGGGGCATATGTGGCCGCCTCGGCCGATGTGGTTGCGCTGGCCGGTCCCGGTGCTCTCGTTGGCTCTCTCGGAAACCGGAACCTTGGCTCCAGCCAACATCAGGGCCAGGAACACATCATGGGGTCGAACTCCCCGCGCAGGAAGGGCCAAGAGATCATTTGTGGCCGAACCGTCGCTGGTGCTTCCGGCGACCGGCACGGGGTCAGCGGGCCAGGGATAGCCCCGAGGCTTGATCCACGAGGGGTAACGTAGAGCCTTTCTGGGGGCCCTTGACCCCGGTGCCGCCTCGTGGGGGAGCAAGATTGCGTTTCGCTGGAAAGGCCGTTGCGGCGTCTCTCGCCGCCGCCGCACTCTCCGTTTCTCTGACGGCGTGCGACAGCTCCGACGAGAAGGCAAAAGAGGCCGTCGAGCCCGCCGAGTCTTCGTCATATTCCCCGAAGGCGGGGGCCAAGGCGCAGGACAAGAAGCCGCCCAAGCCGAAACAGGTGGCCGATCCCGAGAAGCTCATCGAGTCCATGAAGGCGTTCGACAAGGAAACCTGCTCGATGGACCAGGGGACTGCGTGTGACGAGGACCCCGGCGAAGTCGCTGACTTGGGCCAGTCCGCCGTCTACGACCCCCGGAAGTACACCAAGTCGTTCACCTTCGAGGGCGGCGTGCTGAAGGTGGGCACCTCTCTACCTTCCGGTGCCACTAAGGCGAACATGGAGCTGGCCGACATAGCGGGTTTCCACTATGGCTCCGCCTACGAGTGGTCGGCGACCATGCCCGAGGAGCACCGGAAGAACATCAAGGCCGTCGAGGCCGTGGAGATCGTCCTCGACAACGGTCTCACGGGTGATCGATGTGAGGCCGGCGACGAGGGCGCCGTCCCTCGGTGTCGGAAGATCCCTAGCGCATTCGAGTAGGGCAAGCTGGATTCGTCAGCCAGGTCTCTCCTGGGCTCAGGGCGCGGGCTCCGGCTGCGGGTCCGGTCGCTCGGGAGCGGCGGCGTTGGCCACGGCGCGGAACGCGTCAGTGGCTATCGTGGTGAGGAGCCGGGCGGCCAGCAGCAACGGTGCGGATGGCTACGCTGAATCCGCACGCTGGAGGAGGTCGCGGTCTTATGGGTGATGGGCATGGGCCCGGACGGTCCGAGCAGGAGGACCTGCTGGGGGCCGGATGGGAGAGTCACCGGCCGGCGGTCTTCGGTGCGGCCTACCGGCTGCTGGGGAGTGTGGCCGATGCCGAGGACGTGACCCAGGACGTGTGGCTGCGCGCAGCCGCGGCGGATCTGCGCGACGTCGCTGATCTGCGTGCGTGGCTGGTGACGGTCGCCGCGCGGCGGTCGTACGACATCCTCAAGAGTGCCCGTTTCCGTCGCGAGAGCTACGTCGGGCCGTGGCTGCCTGAGCCACTGCTGACGGGGCCGGACGCCTCGCAGCCGGTCCTCGTCGACGAGTCCGTCAGCTCAGCCATGCTGCTGATCATGGAAGAGCTGAGCCCGCCGGAGCGGGTGGCGTTCGTCCTGCACGATGTCTTCGACGTCGCGTTCGGCGAGATCGCCGACGTGCTGAACGTCTCCGCGCCGTCCGCCCGCCAGCTCGCCTCGCGGGCGCGACGGCGGGTGGCCAAGGCGAAGCAGTCCATGCCGCAGGCGTCCAAGGCGGAGCGGGAACGCGTCCTGGCGGTTTTCCGTGCTGCGTACGAGGCGGGGGACCTGGCCGGCCTGGTCAGGCTGCTGCACCCGGACGCCGTCTTCGTCGCCGACGGCGGCGGCAAGGTGTCCGCGGCCCGCAAGCTCATCCACGGCGGTGAGCGCGTCGCCGAGACCATAGTGCGGGTGGGACGCCGGTGGCATCTGGACCGCGTCGACTTCGCCGAGGTCGGCGGCGAGCTGGCGCTGGTCTTCTACCGCGAGGGCCGGGTCCACTCGGTGGACACGGTCCAGATCACGGACGGTCTGATCACCGCGTACCGCCGGGTCGTCAATCCCGACAAACTCCTGCGCGTCTGAGCTGTCACACCTGCGGGGGCTGCCTCGTCTCCCTGGCGAGAACGGAAAATCGGGCGACGAAGGACGCGGAGGTGAGATCGGTCGTGCCGAACAGCGTCTATCCGCCTGCTGCGGCTTTCTGACAACGAGCTGCTGCGAGCCCGCGTGTGAACGGGCTGCGCGCCTGTGTCGCTCCCCCGAGCAAGGATCTGTCCCATCATGATCAGAATGCGGATCGCCGGTGGCCTCCTGGCAGTTGCCACGCTGACTGCGGTCACGGCCTGCGGCAACTCAGCCCCGGCCGCCCACGCCCACGCCTCGACGTCGGCTTCGGCCGTCGCGTCGGAGCACCCCACTGATTCCCTCAAGCCCCTGCTCCAGCAGGACCTTCCGAACGTGAAGGGCAAGACCTTCACGTCGGCGATCGTCGACTTCCCGCCCAATGCCCGCGCGGCCCCGCACCGGCACGGCCATGCGTTCACCTACGCGTACGTCCTCGAAGGCAGCGTACGCAGCAAGCTCGAAGGCAAGCCCGCGACCACCTACCACCGGGGCGATCACTGGGTCGAGCCCCCGGGCACCCACCACGTCCTAGCCGAGAACACCAGCGCGACCAAGCCGGCCAAGCTGCTCATCGTTGTCATTGCCAACCCCGGCGAGGCACTCAAGACCGACGACCCGAAGTAGCCGGGCGCCACGCAAGCGAGCGGCCGCTCTATGCCCGGCCCGACTCCGTCCTGGGCTCTGCCGAACACACGTCGGCCTCTTCGCCGTGCCTGAAGGACGGACGAGGCCACACGAACCAAAGAAGGAACAATGAACGACACCCGTCGCGTCAACATCGCCAAGCAGCACCCGGCCTCCTACAAAGCCCTCACCGCCCTGAACGAGGAGGTGCAGCAGACCATGGCAGCGGTCGGCCTCGACCCGCTCCTGGTGGAGCTGCTGAAGATCCGTGCCTCCCAGATCAATGGCTGCGCGTTCTGCCTGCGCATGCACGTCCGCGATGCCCTCCAGATGGGCGAGAGCCCCGACCGGATCGCCGTACTGCCCGGCTGGGAGGAGACCGACTACTTCTCCGAGACCGACCGCGCCGCCCTCCGTCTGACCGAGGCCGTCACACGGGTGGCGGACGGGCACGTCAGCGACGAGGACTACAACGCCGCAGCGGCCGTACTCACCGAGGACCAGGTCTCGGCCCTCATCTGGCTGGCCATCGTGATGAACGCCTTCAACCGCCTCGCGATCGCCAGCCGATACACCGTCGCAGGCTGACCTCGACGCCGGCACCGGCGGCGAGAACGGCTCATGGGCCCCCTGAGGTAGGCCTGACATTTGACACCAGAACCTAGCCGAGAACCGACCCGCATCCATCACTCACTGTGACCACTTGGCGTGAACCCCAGGCTCCCAACTGCCGCCAAAAACCCGGCGCAGCACCACGAGCGAACTGCCGATGGCAGCATGGTCTCGGCGAAAGGGCGCGACCCCGTAGTTCGCGAAGCCTCCAGACGCGGGCTGTGGCCGGTGTGCTGCACGTGCAGCACAGTCCCCGTTCGAGCGGGATCGAGGAGGACTCAGCCGGATCGAATTAGCGGGTTCTGTCCGACTTTTTTAGAAAACCCCAGGTGAGAAGCGTCATCTTGACGGGTTCAAATCCCACCGCTACCGCTTGTAGCACCCCTCTGATCTGCGGAGACGCGGTCAGGGGGGTGTTTTGCGTGGGGCGCGTGCAGCGCGGTGGTGTTGCACGTGCCGCAGGCGTGACCTGCTGACGTCCGGCAGAAGCTTTCATAACGGGCAGCGGATTCGAGAAGCAATGGAAGCGGCAAGGGCCACACGAGAATGCGTAGGCCAGTTCGGGAGGGTCGGCGCACCTGCGTCGGCAGCGGATCACGGATGGCTGGAGCCGTGCCTTGCACGGCTACCAAGGCGATGCGAAGAAGCTGGATGCTGAAGCCAAAGCCGCGCACGACAAGCTCGACATGGCCAAGGAGCGGGAGAACAACGCCAGTAACAACCCGGACCTGAAGCTGGCCCACCAGACATTCGATGACGCGGCTTCCCTGCAGAACGCGCAGGCCCGGCTGGACAGGGCCACGTCGGCACTCAACGACGCGCGGGGCTCCGTCAAAGATGCGCAGGATCTCCTCTCGTCCATCAAGCGGCGAGCCCACGATGTGGAGAGCGAACACTCGTCCACAGCGCGGGGCAAGGCCAGCGCGATCCGCGACGCGACAGACAAACTGGCGCCCGAGGAGCCCGGCTGGTTCGCCAAGGCCATGGACTGGCTGGACGACAACCTCACGGATGTGCTGGGCACGGTCGCTGCGATCGCGGGCCTTCTTGCCTTGATCTTGAGTGGTCCCATAGGCGTGGCGTTTCTCCTGGTTGCCGCCACAGCGAGCGCAGCCACTCTGGCTTCCCGTCTGTCGGACCCCGCCGTCAGGGCTTCGCTCATGGACGGTTTCACCAAAGGTGAGTTCGACGCTGACTTCTGGAGCAACGCGGTAGGGGTGGCCGGGGACACGCTGGGCATGGTGCCTGGAGTCGGCGCCGTGGCCCGTGGCATCAACGGAGCAGTCCGCTCGGCCGGCGCTGCAACCGAGGCTCTGACCCTCACCGACCGCTTGGCGAGCGCAGGTAGCAAGACGTGGTTGGCCGCGAACCGGATCGCTGGGGCCGAAAACCCTCTGACCACTTGGATGGTCAGGGGTGCCGCAGACCCAGCGCGGGCCTCGCGGATGATCGATCTCGGTGTCGCCGGTGCCGGGGCCGCGACCGGCACTTACGGAACGGCCAAGGACCTGATCGACGCTTTGGACGACGACACGGCCAACAACGTGGGCACCGGAATGGACGGCGCCCGCGCCGGCAGTTTCGACGGTGCCGGTCACGGCGCTACGGCCCTGAAAACTCTGAAGGTGCTTCTCGATGTCGGCCACTGAGGGAAGCACGCATGAGTTCGCCATCGATGGATCGGCGATGACTGGCGAATGCGACATCTGGTTCGCCTTGCCGCCCGGGTTCATCGAGGTACCGCTGGTCCCCGATGCCGACGCAACGGCGGACGATTTGGAGTTGCTCTCCGCCCTCGTACCGGAGGAACAGTACGGAGCGTTCCGCGAGCGCGTGCAGAAAGCTCGCGCCATGGGGGTTCTACTGGCGCGTAGCGGCGCCGTCCATCTCTCGATAGGGGTGCACCACGACGAGTCGGGCGGTGTTGTGCACTCTGTGTTTCTGATCAAGTGGGAGGAACTGCCGTGGACCCCACCGAAGCTCGCGGCGGCGAAGGCTGCGCTGGCCTCAGGAGGGGCCCGTAACGCCGACCTTGTGGATCTGCCCTGTGGTCCGGCAGCCGTGGTGGAGAGTCTGGACCATCGCGAGGGCCAAGAGGTCTTTCAGATGACCGCTTACCTACCGCATCCCGAAGGCCGTCGCGTCGCCGTGCTGGCGCTGAGCACAACGGCCGAGTCCGGCCACGAGCACTACCGCGACGTGTTCCACGACATCATCGGCATGGTGAGCTTCGACAATCCTCTTCCGCCGCGTCTGCGCGAGCAGGTGCCGGAGGCCCGGGAAGTTGCCGCTGCGCGAGACGCATTCGGCTGACGAGGAACTTGTGAGGGCAGAGATGACGTCTCCGGTGCACTGCAAGACAGCCTGGGAAGACCCGGCCACCCGCCGGGCTTGGCGCCGTACCGCGGTGCTCCGGTGTGCTGCTCTGCCGGCCTGGCTGCTGGGTTTCCTCGCGTGGCTTTTCGCCGTCGTCATGACGCCGGTCTGGCTGCTGGTGCTGTGGCTGCCGGTGCTCTGCGTCGGCATCTGGTACGCCCTGCTCGCGGTGGTCGCGGCGGCCTCCCTGGCCCGGACGCGCCGGGTGCTGCGCGTCTACCCGTGGCAGGCGGGCATCGCCGAGGCCAAGCCGAAGAAGAACGGCAGTACACAGTTTGCCGTGCCGGACCCGGAACGGCCGGAGAAAACCGTGAGCCTCGGCTATGGCGGCCTGATCGGAACGAGGAGGCACTTCTGGGTCCGCGCGGTGAAGGACGGCCAGGTTGCCGGAACCTGGTTCGCGGGCGACCCCAGATACCTGGGCGTCGTCGCCGTCCCTGGGCCACGGCACCTCCTGTGGGTCGCCCAACGGGAGGCGACGGACTCCCGTATGTCGCCCCGCAAGAAGGGCGTCAGCCCTGGGGCACGAGCGCTTGCACGTGCCGCCGGTGCGCGGGTCGGGATGGACTGATCTACCGTACGCATCCGCTGGAACAGCGCGCTAAGAGGCCGCTGAGGTAGCGGCGACTCGGCACCGGGGCCTGGGCTTTGCCCCTGCACCACAGAAGCAAAGCCCAGGGGCCAGGCAGGATCTGGGAGCAGCACATCGGCACCCTCTGTGCAGCTCTTGGGAAAAGTCGCACGCGAGAAGCGTCGTCCCGTCGGCTTCACATCCCCCGCTACCGCTTGCACACCCCTCTGATCTGCGGAAACGCGGTCAGGGGGTGTTCTGCGCAGGGCACGTGTACCGCCGCTACCGCTGCCAACCGCCGGAGCAGCCGCAAACCGGCGCCGCAGTGCAAGACGCCCGCCTTGTCCAGTGCCCGCACATGGCTCGGGGCGCAGCCGGCCGCTCCCCCGTCCACCCGGGGTGGAGACGTCTGTCAACCCGCCGCTCAACCCGCGGGCTGACGTTCTGTGGCCGCGTCCGGAGCAGTCTTACGGCCATGACCATCACCGATTACTTCGTCAACGGGATCCTCATCCTGCTCGTCCTGCGCCAGGTACGCGAGGGCCGGCTGAGCCTGTTCAACCTGGTGCTTCCCGTCGTCCTGGTCGTCGGTGTCGCCGTGTACTACCTGCGGTCGGTGCCGACGTCCGGCAACGACCTCGTTCTCGAGATGGCGTTGGCCGGCTCGGGAGCCGTGCTCGGAGTGCTCTGCGGGGTCGCCACGCGCCTGCGGCGCAAGTCCGACGGCGTCTACGTCAAGGCGGGGCTCGCCGCCGCGGCCCTGTGGGTCTTCGGTATGGCCTTGCGCGTGTGCTTCGCCTTCGCCGCCGATCACGGGGCCGGAGACGCCATCGCCGACTTCAGCCGCGGCAACGACATTTCCGGGGCCCAGGCATGGGTGGCGGCCTTCGTCCTGATGGCACTGGGCCAGGCGGTCGCCCGGCTGGCAGTGATCCGCTACCGGGCCTACCGGCTGTCCTCTTCGCTGCCTGCCGCGCGCCCGGCGGCGGTGTGATCAACGCCCGTGGGCGGCTGGGCCCGGTCTCCTCCTCACCAGTTCCTTCTATGCTGCACGGTATGAGCTCAACGCCGCCCGGCGGTCGTGAGGGAGACAGTCCCAGAGTGGCGGCGGCCCGGTCGCGTGCGGCCGTACGTGCCACGCGTCAGGCTGCGCGGATGCACCTGATGCTGTGGGGCGTCCTGGTCCTCACCATCGCCTCGGTCCTCCAGAGCCGGCCGCACCCGGGGGCGTCCGGCGTACCCCTCGTCATCAGCCTGGCGCTGGCCGGATGCGTACTGTCGCTGATCTTCTCGGCCCTGACCCGCGACACCGGGAGATCGGAGGCGGCCACTGCCGGGCTGCCGCTGATCCTGGGCGTGAGCGGCAACGTGCTGGCGGCGTTCCAGCCGGCCTCCCTGACCGTGGTCCCCGTCTCCACGGCCGTGGCGATGCTCTTCGCGCGCTTGCGGCCGCGCCTCGCCCTCCTGCTTGCCACACCTCTGACCGTGGCGGTCGCGGCCATCACCGCCTACGCCGGCCCGCCCGGCAACGCGTTCCAGGCAGCGGTGGCCGGCGCGCTGCTGTGCGTGGTGCTCGGTGCCGTCTGCTTCTTCGTCCGCCAGGCCCGTCTCCGGCACGACCACACCGAACTGCTGCTGGCCGAACTCGACGACTCACGCGAGGCGCAGGCGCGTGCCGCCGCCGTCGCTGAACGCAGCCGGATCGCCCGCGACCTGCACGACATCCTGGCGCAGTCCCTGTCCGCGCTCGCCGTGCAGCTGGCGGGCGCCCGCAAGCTCGCCGAGCGTGACCACGTCGACCCGGCGCTGCACCAGCTGATCGTACGCAGCGGTGAACTGACCCGGGAGGGCCTATCCGACGCGCGCAGGGCCGTCGCCGCCTTGCGCGGGGACGACGTGCCCATGGCCGACCAGCTCACTTCCCTGGTCGACCGATGCCGCCGCGACCTCGCACTGCCCATCACGATGTCGGTGACCGGACAGCCCCGGGCACTCGCGCCGGAGGCACACCTCGCGTTCTACAGAGGAGCCCAGGAGGCGCTCACCAACGCCGCCCGATACGCCGGTTCACCGACCACCGTGGCGCTGCGCTACACCCCGCATGCCACCGTACTGACCGTCTCGGATCAGGGCCGGGCTGCCGACGAGGACGACGCAGGCGGCGTGGCCACGGACTCCGGCCCGTCCCCAGCCAAGTGGACGGGCGGCGGGAACGGGCTGCGGGGCATGCGCGAACGTATCGAACGGGTCGGCGGCAGCACCCACGCCGGCCCCGCCGGACAGGGGTGGACTGTGGAGATGGAAGTACCGGTATGAGCGAAGACGAGACCCCCATCAGCGTGCTGGTCGCCGATGACCAACGGGTGACCCGCGAGGGCCTGATGCTGCTGATCGGCCTGAACGCGGGCATGGAGGTCGTGGGCGGCGCGGCCGACGGTGCGGAGGCGGTGGCGCTGGCCCATGAGCACCAGCCGGATGTCGTACTGATGGACCTGTCCATGCCCGGCACGGACGGCATCACCGCAACCCGGACGCTCCGCGAGCAGGCCCCGGGGATCGCCGTGCTGGTGCTGACGACCTACGCGGACGACGCGTCGGTCTTCCCCGCACTGCAGGCGGGGGCGAAGGGGTACCTCACCAAGGACGTGGGCGCGGACGAGATCGAACGGGCGATCAAAGCCGTCCATGGCGGACAGGTGTGGATGGACCCGGTCGTGCAGGAGCGGCTGGTCGCAGCGGTCACCTCCGGCATGGCACCCCGGCCCGCGGCGGTCGCGGACGGCACCGCGCCGCTCCCCCCGGCCGCCACGCCCGAACCGGGCCGGCCGACGTGGCACACCCTCGCCCCGCTGCCCGAGCGTTTGACCGCACGTGAAGCGGAAGTCCTGGCGCTGATCGCACAAGGACTGACCAACGCCGAGATCAGCGCACACCTCTTCCTCAGCCGCGCCACAGTCAAGACGCACATCAACCGCATCTTCGCGAAGACCGGCGTACGCGATCGCGCGCAGGCCGTCCGCTACGCCTATCGCGCCGGGCTGGCCGGCTGATCCTCGTCCTCGGCGCGCTGTTGCGCCTGGGACGCTTGTGTTGCCCGGACGCCCCGGAACGCGGTCCGGCAGGATCATGTGAGACCAAGCGGCACCGCATCGGCGCCTATGGCGTGGTGCCCGGGCAGTGACGCGCGTCCCGGGCAGGCTCCCCGCCCCCTTACAGCCGTGCCGACGCAGGCAAGGTGAGGATTTCGGCGCCGTCGTCGGTGATGGCGATGGTGTGCTCGCTGTGCGCGGTCCGGCAGCCCGTCGCGCTGCGCAGGGTCCAGCCGTCGGAGTCGGTGACGAGGGTGGCCGTGTCGGTCATGACCCACGGTTCCAGGGCGAGCAGGAGTCCGGGGCGCAGCTTGTAGCCGCGGCCGGGGCGTCCGGTGTTCGCGATGTGGGGGTCCTGGTGCATGGTCGAGCCGATGCCGTGGCCGCCGAACTCGGTGTTGATCGGGTAGCCCGCCTCGCCGAGGACCGTGCCGATGGCGTGGGAGAGGTCGCCGATGCGCGCCCCGGGCCTGGCGGCGGCGATGCCGGCGGCGAGAGCGCGTTCGGTCGTCTCGATCAGCGCGACGCTCTCCGCCGGCCTGGCCTTGCCCACCAGGAAGCTGATCGCGGCGTCCGCGGCCACCCCGCCCTTGGACACGGCGAGGTCGAGAGTCAGCAGGTCGCCGTCGGCGAGCGGGTAGTGGTGCGGCCGCCCGTGGAGCACCGCGTCGTTGACGGCCGTGCATATGTAGTGGCCGAACGGGCCGCGCCCGAAGGAAGGCGCGTAGTCGACGTAGCAGGACTGCGCCCCTGCCTCGGTGATCATCTCCTTGGCCCACTGGTCGATGTCCAGCAGGTTCGTCCCGACCGTGCTGCGCTGCTTCAGCGTGTGCAGGATGTCTCCGACCAGGGCGCCGGCGCCTCTCGCCCGCTCAAGACGGGCGGAGTTCAGGATCTCGATCATGGGGGCCTCTCAGGTGTTTCCAATAACTATCCCGGTATAACTGTACCGGTATTAAAATGGGGCCATGGTCAGGTTGCCGCTCACCCCCGCCGAGGTAGCCCGCGGAGAGCGCCTCGGCGCCCTGCTCCGCCGAGCCCGGGGCTGCCGCTCGATGCTGGACGTGGCGCTCGCGGCGCACATCTCGCCGGAAACCCTGCGGAAGATCGAATCCGGCCGGGTGGCCACCCCCGCCTTCCCCACCATCGCGGCGATCGCCGACACCCTCGGCCTGTCTCTCGACGCCGTCTGGGCCGAGATGTGCCGGGCGGAAGGGGCCGGGGGAAGGTCCGTGGAAGGGGCTGTGGGAAGGTCCGTGGAAGGGGCTGTGGGAGGGTCCGCAGGAGGGGCTGTGGGAGGGAGCGGCGAGGGACAGGTGGTTCGGCCTGTCACGCGGCATCCCTCGCTGGCTTCGTAACGCCGTACGCGGGGAATCGGCAGTGCACCGACCGTGACGAGTGACGAGGAACGTGCGGGTAGATACGGGGGGGGCGGATGCGGGGCGGGGAGAGATGACGTCGTCGGCACGATGACGTCACTGGGGCGATGACGTCACCGGCACGATGACGTCACCGGGGCGTTGCAAGACGGCCTGGGAGGACTCGGCCACCCGCCGGGCATGGCGCCGTACCGCGATGTTCCGGTGTGCCGCACTCCCCTCCTGACTGCTGGTTCCTTCGGCGTGGCTTTTCGCCGTCGTCATGGCGCCGTCCCGGCTGCTCGTGCTGTCAGCCCTGACGCACGAGCCCTGGAGCACGAACCCTGGCGCACGAGCCCTGGAGCACGAACCCTGGCGCGCGCCGCCGGAGCGCGGGTCGGGGCGGCCTGCTCACGGCGTACGCATCCGTTCGATCCGTCAGCGGACCGGCCCGGATGGCGGGGCGCTGATTTCCTGAGTGCCGAGGACGGTGAGCAGGTCGAGGAGGCCCGCGCTGTCGGTGCCGGCCGCGGGGGTGAACCACAGGAGGCGCTGCCGGCCGTCCTCGCTGAACAGGTTGAGGCAGTTGACCTCGATCAGCCCGAGCGCGGGGTGGTTGATGCGCTTGCGGTCGTCGCGCCGGAACGCCACGTCGTGGTCGGCCCACAGGGCGGCGAATTCGGGGGAGGCGGCCAGCAGTGAGCTGATCATCGAGCGGGCTTCGGTGTCCCTGGCGTCGCGCCGGGCGGCGGCTGCCCGCAGGTCGGCGACGAAGGCGCGGGACTGGCCCGGGTGGTCGGCTTCGGGATACAGCCGCCGGGCGTCCGGTTCGGTGAACCACCGGTGGACGAAGCTGGCCCGGGCGCCCCGCAGGCCGGAGTGGTCCCCGAGCAGCGCCACCGCCGGCGGGTTCTGTACGAGGGTGACGTGCAGGTCGGTGATGATCTGAGCGGGTGTCGTCGTCAGGCGGGTGAGCAGGTCGAGCATGCCGGGGTGGACGTGTGAGGCCGGTCCCCCCTGTGCGGGCACCGGGCGGTCGGCCAGGCGGTAGAGGTAGTCACGCTCGTCGGCGGTCAGGCGCAGGGCCCTGGCCAGCGCGGCGATCATCTGCTCGGAGGGCTGGGAACCGGCGCCGCGTTCGAGTTCGTTGTAGTAGTCCACCGACGCGCCGGCGAGCTGGGCGACCTCGTCGCGGCGCAGCCCGGGCACCCGGCGGCGGGGCCCGTGGGGAAGTCCCACGTCGGCCGGGCGGATGCGGGCACGGCGCGAGCGCAGGAAAGCCCCCAGTTCGGTGTGTTGCGCAGACCTCATGCCTGGCATTGTGCGCGTGGCCGGGCCACCGGCACAGGGGATGACATCCCCTGGTTCCGCCACCCGGCGCCGCGCATCGTGGCGGACATGACTACGCATCACCCCCCTTCCGGCCCCCTGACCGGCCCCGACCCCACCCCCGCTGCTACCGCGGCGGCCGGGCGGGTCGCCGTCGTCACCGGCGGATCACGCGGCATCGGCCGGGCGGTCTGCCTCCGGCTCGCCCAGGACGGTCTGGCCGTCGTGGTGAACTACGCCCGCGACGCGGCAGCCGCCGAGGAGACGGTGGCGGCGGTCGACGCAGCCGGCGGGCGGGCGCTCTGTGTACGGGCGGACGTGGCGGACGAGGACGCGGTCGCCGTCCTGTTCGACCGGGCCGAGCGGGAGTTCGGCGGCGTGGACGTCGTGGTGAACTGCGCCGGGCGGCTCGCTCTGTCGCCGATCGCCGACCTGGATCTGGCGGTGCTCGACGCCGTACACCGCACCAACATCCGGGGCGCCTTCGTCGTCGCTCAGCAGGCCGCCCGTCGCCTGCGGGCGGGTGGCGCGTTCGTGGGGTTCTCGACCTCCGTGGTCGGTACCCGGTTCCCCGCTTACGGTGCGTACGCGGCGAGCAAAGCGGCGGTCGAGTCGCTCACGCTGATCCTCGCCCGCGAGCTGCGCGGGCGGGACATCACCGTCAACACCGTCGCCCCCGGACCGACGGCCACGGACCTGTTCCTCGAAGGCAAGACGCCCGAGCAGATCACCCGACTCGCCCTGGCCCCGCCCCTGGAACGCCTGGGCACCCCCGAGGACATCGCCCAGGTGGTCGCCTTCCTCACCAGCCCGGCGGGGCACTGGGTGAACGGCCAAGTTCTGCGGGCCAACGGGGGGATGGTGTGACCCGCGACGAGCCCCGCACTGCGTAAGAACCCACAACAAGGAGAAACACTCATGCCTTTCGCCCACTTCAAGGTACCCGCGGGCACCGTCACCGGCGAGGACAAGAAGAAGATCGTCGAACGCACCACCGACCTGTACGCGGAGATCTACGGCGAGCGGGCCCGTGCCACCACCGTCGTACTGATCGACGAGGTTGCCGACGGCGGCTGGGGCGTCGCCGGCAACGTCCTGACCGCCGCCATGCTCAACGGTGGCGACTGACCTCGAAGCGCATCGGGCGGAGCACGCCGGGCGGTTCACGCCGGACGCCGCCGGACGGGGCAGGACCCCACACGTACCGCGCCCTACCCGGGCCTCCGGGCAGGGCGCGGTACGGCGGTCGGGTCGGGGTGGTCAGCCGATGGGGTTGACGAAGGTGGCGGGGTGGGTGGCGCCGCGCTGGTCGACGAGGGGGCCCCAGGGCCACTTGAGGGTCAGGGAGGTGGTCTCGTTGGGCGGGGTGACGGTTACGGTCCGGGGCAGCCAGGAGTCTTCGGCGTTCTCCTTGGCCATGCCGAGGTTGAGGGTGAAGTCGGTGCTTTCGCCGGGGGCGAGGGTGAGGGAGGAGTGCTGGGCGGAGGAGCGGGTCAGGGACCAGCCGGGGCCGCCGGCGTCGGGCTTGAGGTCGATGCCGGCGAAGCCGCCGATCTTGCAGGAGCGGTTGCTCTTGTTGGTGAGCACGATGCTGGTGGTGGTGGGTCCGTCGGCGTCCGGGTCGGGGACCGCGTCCTCGCCGGTGGCGAAGACGGCGGTGAGGCCGGAGGTGTGGCAGCGTTCGGTGCCCGCGGCGGCTTTGCCGCCGCCGGTGGCGTGCGAGCCGCCCGCCTGCTTGCCCGCGCCGCCCGTCTTGCCGCCGGTGCCACTGCCGGCCTTCGCCTCGGAACCGGACTGACCCCCGGAGCCCTGGGAGCCGGATCCCTGGGAGCCGGAGCCCTGCGTGCCGCCGGAGGAGTCCGTGCCGCCGGAGGCCGTACTGCCGACGTTCGCGGCCGCCTCCGCGTCCAGGTGGGCTGCGGCCTTGGTGCCGGCGGAGGTGTCCGAGCCGGAGCAGGCGGTCAGCGTCAGGCCGGCGACGGCGGTCAGTGTCGCGGCGGCGATGCGCAGGGTACGGCGACGGGCGGTACGGGCACTGGTCTCGGCGGTCATCTCGGGTCCCCCCAGGGCGGTCGGTGTCGGTCTCTCCTCAGTACGTCCACCACTCTGTCCGGCGGCCTTGGCGCCGTACTGCCGCACCGCTAACACCCGGCTAACGCCTACGCGGACGGGCTCAGTCCGCTGGAATGACGCCGCCCCGGCGAGCCGCACGGCACCGCGCCGATGACCTTTCCATCAGGCCTGTCCCTGACGCTCCCGCACTCCGTCCCGATATACGGGCGGTCGGCTCGTGGCGCGCGCTGCACTTCATACCTGACGAAGTCCTGACGGAGACCTGACGGAGACCTGACGAAGTAGGGGCTATATGCCTTGCTGCGGCGCAACCGTGATCCACCCAACACATAACGCGCTACCGCTTATGCCTACTTTGGGTGACTCTATGGGCATCCTGGGCGTCAGCTCGCCTCCTAGGGTGGTGCGAGCTTTCCGGAGGGCGACGGAACACCCTTTTGCGGCAACGAGACGCCGCACGTGCCGGCCAATCGGATCAACACGGAAAGCTACGCCAAGTCCCTGTCGGACCCCAGCGTCAAGAAGTTGTTCGACTCGTGGTCTTCGTGCATGAAGAAGAAGGGTTACCGCTACACGTCACCCCCGGACGCCGCCGATGCCGTGTCGGAGGAGGCCGCCGGCCGTAAGGAGACTGCCACCGCAGTCGCCGATGTCGACTGCAAGAAGGACGTCGGTCTCCTGGACGCCCGGCACGACGTGGAGTCCGGGATACAGGAAAAAGAATTGATTTCAGAGCGCGAGGAAGCGCTCGTCGCGGAGAAGAAACACCTGACCGCGTCTTTGCACGCGGCCGCCAAGGCCTTGGAGAATTCCCGTTGAAACGCTACGTCTGGACCATGGCCGCCTTGGCGGTCTGTCTCGTCGCCTGTGACACCTCGTCGTCCGCCGACCGGTCGGCGGCCTCCCCGGCGCCCCACGCCTCCTCGTCGGACTCGCCCTCCCCGGCCTCCGCTTCGGCGCAGGCGAAGGGGGAGGGAGAAGCAGGGGCCGGGGCGGAGTCGGGAGCACAAGCAGAGGTGGAGCGCGTCCAGCAGACCCTCACCCCTGCCCTCGACGAGCTGTCCGCCTCCCATGGAGAGGGTGGCAAGTCGCCGTGCAGCGCGGCGAAAGCGGAACTCTTCACGCCCTCGTGTGCCGCCATGGCCAAGGATGTCTCCACGCTCGCCGGGACGGTGCTGAACGAGGTCGAGGGAAAGCACGGGTTCGCGACGCTGCGGAAGGTGGCGACGTCCGCACGTGAGGCCGCGGCCCAGTACGCCGAACTGGACTGCGCGAACCGCCCCGCACGTCTCGCTACGCAAGAGAGCTGCCGCCGGCACGCTGCCGTGATCGCCCAGGCATCGCCGGACCTGCGCGACGGAGTGAACCTTGGTCTCACGGGACGCTGACCGCACGCGGCGCGGCAGACGCACCGGAGCAAACGCCTCGCACGGCATGGCCCGGCGTCGTCGCGTGCTGCTGTGTCTGCCGGCCGGGACGGTGGGCCCGGCAGCGGGCAGCCTGGGCACCGCCGCACTCGTCAAGTCCCCGGCGCAGGCGGCCGCCCAAGCGGATACCGCCCACCCCCGCCCCGCGACCACCCCCGCCCCGCGAACCTCCCAACTTGCCAAAGCCGCCGCGGATCCCCCCTTGACCGTTTCGCGATGAACCCCGCCCGCCCCGTGCGCATCATCATCGGCAGACGCAACCCGGTCGTGCCGGATTTTCCGGATTTGGCACCGGAGCTTTCGCGCCGGCCGAACGCCGACCGGTGCACACAGGAGACGCAGACGTCCTGGGCACCGGCCCCCGCGGCCGGCGCCCGTCTCCATCTGTAGGCGTGAAGCGCCCGTGACCAGGGCGTTCAAGGGGGTGCACGATGGCCGGGCCGCGCTCGGGAAACAGGCTTGCCGCGCTGGACGGGCTACGGCTGCTGGCGGCGTTGATGGTGGTTTTCTACCACTATGTCGCGCTTGCCAAGCCGTGGGGACACGACACCGGAACGATCTTCCCGGTCACTCGTGTCGCGGCCCAGTACGGGTGGCTCGGTGTCGAGATCTTCTTCCTCATCAGTGGCTTCGTCATCTGCATGAGCGTGTGGGGCCGCACGCTGGGGGAGTTCGCCGTCTCCCGCGTCTCCCGGCTGTTCCCCGCCTACTGGGCGGGCATCCTGCTCACGACGCTGGTCATCAAGATGTGGCCGGAGGTGGATTCCTTCCCGGGCCTGGACCGGGTGATCAACAACCTGTCGATGCTCCAGTCCGGGAACAACTCCCCCGACGTCGACCCGGTGTACTGGACGCTCTTCGTGGAGCTCAAGTTCTACCTGATCATGGTCGCGGTGGTGTGGTTCGGCGTCACCTACCGCAACTGTCTGATCCTGTGCGGCGTGTGGACGGCCGCCGCCGCGCTCGCCCCGGCTCTGAACACGCCGCTGCTGTCCGCTTTCGCGATGCCGCAGTACGCGCCGTTCTTCATCGCGGGCATCGTCTTCCACCTGATGCGGCGCCACGGGCAGAACGCGGTCCTGTGGGCGCTGGTCGCCGTACAACTGGTGCTCGCCCAGCGGTACATCGACTACCGCATGGCCACGAGCCTCGGCAAAGCCGTCGCGGCCGCCCTGCCCAGCTGGCCGGCCCGTCTCGTCATCGTCGCGGGCTTCGCGCTGGTCGGCGCGATCGCTCTCGGCGCGTTCGACCGCATCCGGTGGAGGTGGCTCACCACCGCGGGCACGCTGACCTACCCGCTCTACCTCATCCACCTCAACATCGGCATGACCCTCATCCACCACTTCCGGAACAGGGTCCCCGCGCCGGCCCTGGTGCTCTCGGTGACGGCCCTCATGCTGGTCACCGCCTGGCTCATCCACCGCGTCGTCGAACGCCCCCTCGGGAAGTGGCTGCGGACCGTCATGCGGAAGGGCGTGGACGACGCCCGCCGGCACATGGCGCCGCGGCGCAAGCCCGCCCGGCAACCCGAGGCGCCGGTACGGGTGCCGGTACCCGCCGCCGCCTCCAGGACGGCAGGCAGCGCCACGAGCGATGAAGTTGAACGTACAATTACTTTGTCACGGTGACCCGCCCGGGAAGGCTACGCACATGAGCGACGAAGACGCCGGACCCGCCGAATCGCCCGGCATCGAGGTTCTCACCCCCCGCGACGTCCCGCTGGGCGGCCCGCGGGCGATGACCGTGCGCCGCACGCTGCCGCAGCGCTCCCGTACCCTCATCGGCGCCTGGTGCTTCGCCGACCACTACGGCCCCGACGACGTCGCCGGAACGGGCGGCATGCGCGTCGCCCCGCACCCGCACACCGGCCTCCAGACGGTGAGCTGGCTGTTCAGCGGCGAGATCGAGCACCGCGACAGCCTGGGCACCCACGCGTACGTACGGCCCGGCGAGCTGAACCTCATGACGGGCGGCCACGGCATCAGCCACTCGGAGGTCTCGACGGAGCGGACCACCGTACTGCACGGGGTGCAGCTGTGGGTCGCGCTCCCCGGCGAACACCGCCACGCGGAGGCGGACTTCCAGCACCACGCACCCGGTTCCGTACGGGTCGGCGGGGCCGAGGTCAGCGTCTTCCTCGGCACCCTCGCCGGGGTGACCTCCCCGGTACGTACGTTCTCCCCGCTGCTCGGCGCCGAGATCGTCCTCGACCCGGGGGCGACGGCCGCCCTCGCCGTCGACCCGGCCTTCGAACACGGCCTGCTCGTCGACCACGGCACCGTCCGCCTGTCCGGCACCCCGCTGCACCCGGCCGAACTCGGCTACGCCGCACCCGGCCGCGACCGCCTCACGCTGACGAACGAGTCGGACACGCCCGCGCGGACGGTCCTCCTCGGCGGCACGCCCTTCGAGGAGGAGATCGTCATGTGGTGGAACTTCGTGGGCCGTTCCCAGCAGGACGTCGAAGAGGCCCGGCGGGACTGGATGACCGGTCCCGGCTCCGGCCCCGGCTCCCGGTTCGGCGAGGTGCACGGCTACGACGGCGAGCGGCTGCCCGCGCCCGAACTCCCCACGGTGGGGCTGAAACCGCGCGGCCGGGTGCGCTGAGCGGCGGAAGGCCCCGGCAGCACGACGCCCCCGCCGCAAGCACGGGCTTGCGGCGGGGGCGTCCCGGATCGCGCGGTGTCGCGCGGGACCTCAGCTGTTGCGGCGGCGGAACGCCTTGCGCACGAAGTGCACGATCAGCCAGATCACCACGATGATGACGACCAGGAAAATGATCAGCAGCACGATGAGGAAGATGCCGAGCTTCTTGAAGAAGCCCTTTTTCTTCTTCTTGTCCTTCTTGTCGCCGTCCTTGTCCTTGGAGCCGAAGGCCGCCGTCGTCACGTGATGGACGGCAGCCGGAGCGGCCTCCGCCTGCGCGGCCGGCGCGCCGCCGGTCTGCTGGTGGACGCCGTGGGCGACCGCCGGGGCGGCGGGCGACGCCGCTGCCGCCGGGCCCGCGGCTCCCATCAGGCCGAGCAGCAGGGCCACGACAACCGCCGTGAACCGCCCGCCCTTCGCGCGTACGGCGTGTTCGGAAGGCTTGCGCTCGGTGCTCATCCGGTCCGGTATCCCCTCGTGTTGGTGCAGGGCGCGGCACGCTGATCGTGACGCGCGTCCACCATTATGGAACCGCCGGCCGGCCGGACGTTCAGTGAGCGGCCGGGCCGCGGTCGTGCGCGGCCGCCGGCTCCCCCGCCCGTACGACTCCCGGGCCCGGCCCTGCCTTGTCGTCGCCGGCCTCGTCCTTCATCGCCTTGGTCTCGCTCTTGAGGATGCGCAGCGACTTGCCGAGGGCCCGCGCCGTGTCCGGCAGCTTCTTCGAGCCGAACAGCAGGATCACCACGATCGCCACGATCAGTAGGTGCCAGGGCTCCAGTCCGTTCCGCAGCATCGCCGTCCCGCCTCTCTTCCAGCCCGCGCTCGTCCGGTTGTCCGCTTTATAACTTGCTACATTGCGCAACTGTACAACCAACGGGCCGGATCTTCCGTCTTCCCCGGTACGAAGCCACGCGGGTGAGGTGCACACATGACAGCAAGCAGCCACAAGGCGGTGGCCGGAAGGTCCGGACGGGCCAGGAAGGCGGGCCGGGACGGAGCGGGCCAGGCCGGGGCAGGCCGCGGTACGGCGGACCGCGCGGCAGGCCGGGCCGTACGCGGCCGCCGCCGGCCCCTGCGCACGGTCGGCATCGTCGCCGTCTCGCTGCTCGTACTGATCACCGCGGGCGCCGGCTGGTTCTACTTCAAGCTCAACGGCAACATCACCACCTTCGGCGCGGAAGGGGTCAGCCCGCAGCGCCCCGCCGAGGGCGCCGGCGGACAGAACGTCCTGGTCATCGGCTCCGACTCGCGGTCCGGCGACAACAGCTCGCTGGGCGGCGGCGAGGGCGACGTGGGCCGCTCGGACACCGCGTTCCTGCTGCACGTGTACGGCGACAGCAAGCACGCGGTCGCCGTCTCCATACCCCGGGACACCCTGGTGGAGATACCGCCGTGCCGGCTCCCGAGCGGCAAGTGGACGGCGGCGCAGCACAACGCCATGTTCAACGCGGCGTTCTCGGTCGGCGAGAGCCCGCGGGGCAACCCGGCCTGCACCCAGAACACGGTGGAGAAGCTGTCCGGCGTACGCGTCGACCACACCGTCGTCGTCGACTTCGAGGGTTTCTCGAAGATGACGTCCGCGGTGGGCGGCGTACCCGTCTGCCTGCCGAAGGACATCTACCAGGGCGACCTCAACCCGAACCGGCACTCCCGCGGCGAACGGATCTTCGCCAAGGGGCCGCAGAACGTCTCCGGCCGGCAGGCGCTCGACTACGTCCGTATCCGGCACGGCATCGGCGACAACTCGGACATCGGCCGCATCCAGCGCCAGCAGGCGTTCGTCGGCTCCCTCATCAAGAAGGTCAAGGACCAGGGCTTCAACCCCACCACCCTGCTGCCGTTGGCCAACGCCGCCACCCAGTCCATGACCGTCGACCCGGGCCTGGACTCGGCCGACAAGCTGCTCTCCTTCGCGATGTCCCTGAAGGACATCGACCTGCACAACACCAAGTTCGTCACGCTGCCCTGGCGCTACCAGGGCGCCCGGGTCGCGATCGTGCACCCGGCCGCGGACACCCTCTGGGCGGACATCAAGGCGGACCGCACGCTGGACGGCAAGGACGCGGGCGGGCCGGGGCCGGCCGGAGGCGGGGCGGCTTCTCCGAGCCCGTCGCCGTCGGGGACGGGTACGGACGCGGGTACGGGCACCGGCACCGGCACCGGCACCGGCACCGGCACCAATGCGGGTACGGGCTCCGGCACCGGTGCGGGCATCAGCGTCGCCGTCTACAACGGCACCACCGCCACCGGCCTCGCCGCCCGCGCCGCCGACCAGCTCAAGTCCGCGGGCTTCACCGTCACCGGCACGTCGACCGCGCGGACCCAGGACCACGCGGCCACCGTCGTCGAGTACGGCGCGGGCAAGGAGGCCGAGGCCAGGACCGTCGCCGCGCACTTCCGCGGCGCCCAGCTCGTGCCGACGGCCACCGCGGGCGTCAGCGTCGTCCTCGGCGCCACGTACGCGTCCGCCCCGGCCCTGGAGTCCCCCGCCTCCTCCGGCCCGGACCCCTCGCCCGGGTCGTCGGCGTCCGGCTCGTCGGAGATCGCCGGCAAGGCACGCTCGGCCGACGACAACATCTGCTCGGATCTGTCCTACGGCTGAGGGGCCGCGCCAGGGCCGGGGGCACGGCCGAGGCCAGGAACGGGGCCAGGAACGGGGCCGGGGGGCGTGTCTCGCGTGGCCTACGCGTCGTCCGGGGCCGTCTTCCGGTCGTACCGGTCCTTGGCCCATGCCAGCCCAAGCCCGTACAGCACCAGCACCGCCGCCAGCAGCCCGTAGTAGAGGGGAGGCAGGGCCGCCATCCCCAGCAGCGGACCCAGCGGTGACGGGGGCAGCAGCAGTCCGATGACGGCGAGCGCGCACACCGCGATCCGGATCGGGCCGGGCGCCCGGCCTTCCGCCGAGCGGCGGCCGGTACGCAGCAGGTACATCACCAGCGCCTGCGTCAGCAGGTTCTCCGTGAACCACCCCGCGTGGAACGCGTCCTGGCCGCCCGGGTCGCCGAAGCCGTGCAGCGCCAGGACCAGCACGCCGAACGTGGCCAGGTCGGCCGCCGCGTTGAGCAGGCCGAAACCGGTGATGTAGCGGAGCAGGTCGGCGGGGCGCAGGACCGCCGGCCGGCGCAGCGCGGCGGGCCCCGGCCGGTCGAAGGCGAACGCGAGCTGGACCGCGTCGAAGCACAGGTTCTGCACCAGGACCTGCGCCGGAAGCATCGGCAGGAACGGCAGCAGCAGCCCGGCGCCGAGCATCGCGATGACGTTGCCGAGGTTGGAGGAGAGGGTGATGCGCAGGTACGTGGCGATGTTGGCGCTGCTGCGGCGGCCCGCGACGATCGCGCCGTCGATGGCGCCGAGGTCCTTCGAGGCGAGGACCACGTCGGCCGCCTCACGGGTCACGTCGACGGCGTCGCGCGGGGCGATGCCGACGTCGCAGGCGTGCAGCGCGGGCAGGTCGTTGACACCGTCGCCGAGGAAGCCGACGGTGCGGGGCGGGGTCGCCGCGCTCTCCGGACCCGGATCCGGCCCGGCCGCCGTTCCCGTTCCCGGCCCGGTCACCGTTACCGGCCCGGTCACCGTCCCCGCCCCGGCCGCCGCTCCCGTCCCTGCCCCCGGCCCGGCTCCCGCCCGCAGCGCCTCCACGATCCGCGCCTTGTGCTCCGGTGTGCAGCGCGCGAAGGCCGTCGTGCGCGCGGCGAGCCGGGCGAGTTCCGCGTCCGTGAGGCCGTCGGTCCGGTCGGCCGTGACCACCGCGCCGGGCCCGGTGTCGAGTCCGAGTTCCCGGCAGACGTGGGTGACGGTGCCCGGGTGGTCACCGGTGAGGATCTTCACCGCGACACCGCGCCGCGCCAGGCCCGCGCAGGCCGCGGCGGCGGTCGGCGCGAGCGCGTCGCGCAGCCCGACGAAGCCGACGAGGGTCAGGCCGCGCTCGTCCGCCGGCGTGTAGCGGCGGCCGGGCCGGGCGGGCCGCTCGGCGACCGCGACGGCCAGCAGCCGCAGCCCGTCCGCCGTACGGTCCGCGACGAGCCGGGCCAGACGGGCGCGGGCCGCGTCGTCCAGGTCGATGTCTTCGGCGCGTTCGGTGGCCGCGGGGCCCTCTCCCCCGGTACGGACACGGGCACAGCGTTCCAGTACGGCCTCGGGCGCGCCCTTGACCACGAGCGTGTGTGTGCCGAGCCGGAGGCCGGGCCCAGCGGCAGCATCCGTACGGACCACCGCGCACGACGTACGGCGCACCGGGTCGAACGGCAGCGCGGCGATGCCCTCGTACGCCAGCAGCTCGTCGAAGTCGTCCTCGGCCGCCTCCAGGACCGCCTCGTCGAGCGCGTCCGGCGTGGGCAGCTCGGCCAGCTGGAGTGTCCACAGGCTGTTGACAGCCGCCCAGTGCAGCGGCTCGGGCACCGGCCGCCCGTCGGGGTCGAGGGAGCAGTCCAGGACCGGGCGGTCCTGGGTGAGGGTGCCGGTCTTGTCCGTACACAGCACGTCGATCGCGCCGAGGTCGTGCAGCGCGGGCAGCCGCTTGACGATCACCTCGCCGCCGCGCGCGAGCAGCGCCGCGCCCCGGGCGAGCGCGGTGGTGACGATGACCGGCAGCATCTCGGGGGTGAGCCCGACCGCCACCGCGACGGCGAACGGCAGCGTCTCCAGGCCGCGGCCGCGCAGCGCGGCGTTGGCCATCAGCACCAGCGGCGGTGTGAGCAGCATGAAGCGGATGAGGGTCCAGGAGACGCCGTTCACGGAGCGGTCGAAGGCGCTCGTGGGACGCGCGCGCCGGGTGCCGCGCGCCCCGCCCGCGGTGTCCGGGCCCGTTCCGGACCGCCGCCGGCGCGTACCGGCCCGGTACGTCCCGGACCGGTACGTCCCGGCGAAGACCGTGTCCGCACCGGTCGCCAGCACCACCGCGGTGGCACTGCCGGACTCGACGCTGCTGCCCTGGAAGCACAGCTCGGGCCGTTCGAAGAGGCCTGGGCCGGAGGCGGCCGTACCGGGGGCGGCCGTACCGGGGGCGGCCGTACTGGAGGCGGCCGTACCGGGGATGCCCGTACCGGAAGCGTCCGCACCGGAGATGCCCGTACCGGAGATCCCCGTACCGGAAGCATCCGCATCCATACCGGAGGCACCGGTTCCTGCCTCCACCGGATGCTTCGCCACCGGCGCCGACTCCCCCGTCAGCGGCGCCTGCCGCACCGTCAGCCCGCTCGCGCGCAGCAACCGCAGGTCGGCGGGGACCAGGTCCCCCGGCCCGAGGCGGATCACATCACCCGGCACCAGCTGATCGACCGGTATCTCCCGGGTCGCCCCCGGCCGCCGCTGCACCGTCGCCGTCGTGGCGATCAGCTCACGCAGCGCCGCCGTGGACCGTTCGGCGCGGTGCTCGCCGCTGGACCGCAGCACCGCGCTGACCACCACCAGTACCGCGATCACGCACGCCGCCCCCCAGGAGGCGACGGCGGCCGAGACCAGGGCCAGGCACAGCAGTACGGTCGTGAACGGATCGCGCAGGCTGCGCACGAAGCGCCAGGACCGGCCGGCGGGCCGCCGTTCGGGCACCGCGTTGTCGCCGTACCGCAGCAGCCGTTCCTCGGCCTGCGCCTCGGTCAGGCCGCGCGGCCCGCTCTCCAGGAACCGCAGGGTTTCCAGCGCCGTGAGTCCGGGGGTGTCGCGCAGCCGGGCGCCGCGGTCCGCCCGTACGCCCGGTGGTGCGGTGGTGCGCCGGCCCGGCTCCGCCTCCCCGTCCGTACGGGCGGACGCGGAACCCACGGCCCTCTCAGGCGCCCAGGCCACGGACGCGTCCCGGAACCGCCGGGCCGTCGGAGCGGCCCGTCCGGTCGGTCAGCTGCCCCACCAGCCACCGCACCATCGACACCACATCGGGGTCGTCCACCAGGTACACCACGCGGCGGCCCTCGCGCCGCGACCGCACCAGCCCCGCCAGCTTCAGCTTCGCCAGGTGCTGGCTCACCGCGGGCAGCGCGCCGCCCACCCGCTCCGCCAGCCCGCTCACGTCGCACTCGCCGCCCGCCAGCACCCAGACGATGTGCAGGCGCGCGGGCGAAGCGAGCAGCCCGAACGTCGCCGCGGCCTCCGTCAGCACCTCGGCCGACGGATCCGCCACGTCCTCGACGCCACTCGTCACAGCCGCTCTCCATCCGCCCAGGGCCCCCAGGGACGGGCCCGTGCCCCCGAAAGGTCCCAGTCTAGGCGCCGGGTGCCCGGCACTCCCGTACCCATGAGGACCTGCTTCAGGACCCGTTCCCGTACGGCGGGCCTCCGCCCCCCCCTGTACGGCGGAAGCCCCGGCCCCGGGCCCGGAAGCCCGGAGCCGGGGCTCCGCGTCATGGTCGGGGGAAACGGCAACGGGGGGACATGCCGTTTCCCCCGATGGTGGGCCGGGCCTCAAAGTCCGCGCCGCTGTCAGGGGGGAAGCTTGCGGCGTGGACCCCGCAGTGAGGCTCGGGCCCGGTGCCCCGCGCATTCCTGCCAGATCCGCCGGGCACCCCCATCTTGCTCCGCCCGCCTCTCGGAGGACGCGGGCAAAGGGCCTGCCTCCAGAGGCCTTTGGTCCTTAAAGTCACCATCAACACGCGCCCGCCGCCTCTCTCCCACCTTCCCCCTCGCCTCTCTCCCACCCTTCCCTTCGTCTCCCTCCCGGCTCCCTCCCGCCGGCTCCACCCCTGTTGCGGAAGTGGTTACACTCACCCGGTCTGCACTCTGGGAAAGGGCGGGCGGGAGCTGCCGTAGGGGAGACGGGGACAGTCAGATGGCGCAAGCGAAGAAGATCGCGCTGTACGTGGTCGTCGTCTTCGTCCTGTACACGATCATCACGTCCCCGGCACGCGCCGCCGATCTCGTGCAGATAGGGTTCGAGGGCATTTCGTCGGCCGCTCACGGTGTCGGCGAGTTCATGACCCAGCTGATCTCGTAGGACGCGCCGGCCGTACGCAGACGTGCGGAGCGGGACGTACGGCGCGGGACGGCCGGGGGCCGACCGTACGGAGGACCGCCCAGTGATACGCCACCTGGTTCTTTTCAAGCTCGCCGAGGGTGTCGGACGCGACGAGCCGCGGGTCGTGGCCGGCGTGAAGGCGTTCCAGGAGCTGGCCGACCAGATTCCCGAGCTGGAGTTCTGGGAGTGCGCCTGGAACATCACGGACCGGCCGATCGCGTACGACTTCGCCGTGAACTCCGCCGTGGCCGACACCGACGCCCTCAAGCGCTATATCGAACACCCGGCCCATCAGGCCGCCGCCGGGCAGTGGCGCGAGTTCGCCACCTGGGTGATCGCCGACTACGAGTTCTGAGCCGCGGCTCCGGCCGCGCGCACATCCCTCGGCCTGCCCGTCGGCCTGCCCGTCGCCCCGCGCCCCGGCCTGCCCGTCGGCCCGCGCCCCGGCCTGCCCGTCGACCTGCCCCTCGTCCCGCCGCGCGGGCGAGGGGCTTCGTCGTGCCCGTGCCCGGCTCCGGCCCTGCGTGCGCCTGCTCGTCGATCAACTCTGCGATCAACACGGCGTTATGCGGTGCTTGCACACAGTGCACATGTCTTGTGATGCTATGACCGCTTTTGCCGGTTGAATGGACTGAGAAGGGTGGCGTGCCCGTGACGGCCCGAACTGCGCCCAAGGCGCCATCCCGCGAGAGCAGGAGCGCGGACACACGGGCACTCACACAGGTGCTGTTCGCCGAGCTCACGAGCCTGGAGCCGGGCACGCCGGAGCACGCACGGGTGCGCGCCGCCCTGATCGAGGCCAATCTGCCGCTGGTCCGGTACGCGGCGGCACGTTTCCGCAGCCGTAACGAGCCGATGGAGGACGTCGTCCAGGTCGGCACGATCGGCCTCATCAACGCCATCGACCGCTTCGATCCCGGCCGCGGGGTCCAGTTCCCCACCTTCGCGATGCCGACCGTGGTCGGCGAGATCAAGCGCTATTTCCGGGACAACGTGCGCACCGTCCACGTACCGCGCCGCCTCCACGAGCTGTGGGTGCAGGTCAACGGCGCCACGGAGGACCTGACCGTGCTGCACGGACGGTCGCCGACGACCGCCGAGATCGCCGAACGGCTCAAGATCGGCGAGGACGAGGTGCTGGCCTGCCTGGAGGCGGGGCGCTCGTACCACGCGACCTCCCTGGAGGCCGCTCAGGAGGGTGACGGCCTGCCGGGGCTGCTGGACCGGCTCGGGTACGAGGATCCGGAGCTGGCCGGGGTCGAGCACCGGGACCTCGTCCGGCACCTCCTCGTCCAGCTCCCCGAGCGCGAGCAGCGCATCCTGCTCCTCCGTTACTACAGCAACTTGACGCAATCTCAGATCAGCGCCGAGCTGGGGGTGTCGCAGATGCATGTGTCGCGGCTACTGTCGCGGAGCTTCGCACGACTGCGGTCCGCAAACAGGATCGAAGCCTAACCGGGACGGGCTACCCGTTCCTGCACAGATATGTCGACATGGCGCTACAGCGTGTTGCCGACATGTGACATTCTGCAGGAACCGCGTTTGCCGTGGCGCCGCCTCCGGTATTCAGGTGGAGGCATAAGTTCTCGGTTCCGCCGCGGACCGAGGGCGCCGCAGCGACCCGACCGCGACCTCAAGGGGGTGGCATGTCCGTAGAACTGGGCAGCTCGAAGGTGCTTCCCGCGATTCCCGCGCCGGCACCACATGTGCACGACGACGACGCTCTCAACACCCGTACGCTCTCCCGCTCCCTCTTCCTGCGGCTGGCCACGCTCGACAAGGACAGCCCGGAGCGCACGTACGTACGCGACACCCTCATCGAACTGAACCTGCCGCTGGTGCGGTACGCGGCGGCACGTTTCCGCAGCCGCAACGAGCCGATGGAGGACATCGTCCAGGTCGGCACGATCGGTCTGATCAAGGCCATCGACCGTTTCGATTGCGAACGCGGCGTCGAATTCCCGACGTTCGCGATGCCGACGGTGGTCGGCGAGATCAAGCGGTTCTTCCGCGACACCTCGTGGTCGGTCCGCGTTCCGCGCCGCCTCCAGGAGCTGCGCCTGGCCCTGACCAAGGCCAGCGACGAACTCGCCCAGAAGCTCGACCGCTCCCCCACCGTCACCGAACTGGCCCAGTGCCTCGGCGTGTCCGAGGAGGACGTCGTCGACGGCCTGGCCGTCGGCAACGCCTACACCGCCTCCTCGCTCGATTCCCCCTCCCCCGAGGACGACGGCGGCGAGGGCTCCCTCGCGGACCGCCTCGGCTACGAGGACAGCGCGCTCGAAGGTGTCGAGTACCGCGAGTCCCTGAAGCCCCTGCTGGCCAAACTCCCGCCGCGGGAGCGCCAGATCATCATGCTGCGCTTCTTCGCCAACATGACGCAGTCCCAGATTGGCGAAGAGGTCGGCATTTCCCAGATGCACGTCTCCCGCCTGCTCACCCGCACCCTGGCGACCCTGCGCGACGGCCTGATCTCGGACTGAGCCCCAGCAAGGCCAACGCCCGCCGGCGGGCCGACCGGCACCGCCCGGTGCCCCGTCTGCCGCACGGGCCGACGCCCAGCCGTACCGGGCCTATGCAACTGACGCCCCGTCAGTGACACTGGCCCGATGCGACGGATCACGCGCGCCCCGAAAACCGCAAGTGCTCCCCGTACGCCCGGTAATCCCGGCTCTCCGCACACCCGGCAACCCCGTCTGCCCATGCGCGCCCCACAGGCCCCGCGCGGCTCACCTTTTCTGCGCGCCCCGAACCTCCCGCGCGCATCACACTCCCCGCACGTATCGCGCCTCCTGCGCGTACGGCGCCTCCCACGCGCCGTCCTGCCGGCCACCGCTTTGTGCCTGGCCGCGCTGCTCAGCGCCTGCGCCAGCGACGACGGCCATGGCCACGCCGCGGTGGGCGCCGCCGGCCCGGCGGACGGCCGATCCCCGACGAAACCGGTACCCCCGCGCGACGGGATCACCCTCACGCCTCTGGACGAAGCCGGCACCCCCACGACGGCCAACGGCTCATCCTCGTACGCCTCACCGCCGCCATCGGCCCCCGGCACATCCGCCACACCCGGCTCCGACGCCGCTCCTCCGGCCGCCCCTCGACATCACGCCACCGGCAGCGACAGCGACAGCAGCAGCGACCGTGTTGCCGACCACGCCACCGCCCCCACCCCCGGTCCACCCGGCACATCTCCCGGACGCCCCTCCGGCGAAACCCCGCAACGCCCCCCGGCGCACCCCCCAGCACCCGGCACCGGCACCGGCCCCAGCCCTCGACCGACCCCCACGCCCAAGCCCAAGCCCACCCCGCAACCCGACACCCCACCCCACCTCACCGCCGGCCCCGTCAACCGATCGGGCACCGACGTCCGATGGTGCGAAAAGGTATCCGTCCCCCTGCACAACACCGGCGACCGCCCCGTCACTTCAGGCACCATCACCTTCGGCACCCACATCATCGGCGCCCTGGGCATCGACTGGACCACCCGCACCTCCACCCACCCGCTCCCCACCCCCCTCACCGGCCACACCCGCCACACGGCCACCTGGCGCGTCTGCGTCGCCGCCTGGCGCGTACCTCTGGGGATGCACATCGAGACCCGGGACGTACGCCTCGACTGGCACTGACAGACCGGAACTGACCGCTCCGCCCCCACCCGGCCTGGACCACCACCCCCGGGCCGTGCGTCAATTCGACGCCCAGGGAGCAGACAACGACCGTTACCACCCCGTAGACCACGCCGAGGACGAGGAGCGGAGCCGATACGGCACGTCCGCCCTCCCACCGGACTTCCCAGAAGACTTCCACGCCCGCTTCGCCCTCGCCCTCTAGCTGCCCGGCGTCCACGCAACCCGTACCAAGGGTGTCCGGGTGTACAGGCCCACGCCCAGCCCCCGAGACCGTGTCAGGGTCGTCACCCCGCAGGATGACCGCTGACGCGGCCGAAATCTGATTACTCCCGTACGCCTGCGCACTACATTCAACTCTCGTAACAGGCAACGGCGCAGGAGCGGACTGGGCAAGCCCCATCCTGCCGGAATCAGGGAGCGGCACGTGGGGCTGGAGCAACGACAGTACGGGCTCGGGGAGCGTCGGGTGGGCGCGCGTGCCGGAATGGCGCTGGGGGCGGCCGTCCTGACCGCCGCCACCCTCATGGCCACCACCATCGGCACCGCCGGCTCGGCCCAAGCCATGTCCGGCGGCACGCAGTTACCCCGGCCGGGCGCCACGCCCTGGCTCGCGACGCTGGCCGAGAAGGGCGCCACCCCGTTACTGGAACGCGCGTCCTGCGGCGGCGTCCTCATCGCGCCCGACCGCATCCTCACCGCGGCCCACTGCGTGAACGGTGTGGACGTTCAACGCATGGAGGTACACCTGGGCTCCTCGGTCCTCTCGCAGGACCCCGGCACCGTACGCGGCATTCGCAGCGCCACCCTGCACCCGCGCTTCGAACTCCTGCCGTCCCCCGCCGCCCCCAACAGCCCGGAAATGTCCTCGGCCGCCTACGACATCGCCGTACTCCGCCTCGACACGCCGGTACGCGGCATCAAGCCGCTCCCCGTCACGCGGCACCGGCCACGCCCCGGCACCCCCGTATCGATCTTCAGCCACGGCACCACGGCCCCGACGGACTCGTCCCGGCCGGGTACGGGGATACGCGGCGACGTACTGCGCCGCGGCGACCTCATCGTGCGCAGCCACGAGCGGTGCGCCGCGCAGACGCCGGCGGTGGTGGACGAGGCATCGGTCTTCTGCGCCCGGGACGCGCGCGGCGGTCTGCCGGACCGTACCCCCACGACCATGTGCACCGGCGACAGCGGCAGCCCGCTGGTGGCCTGGGGACGGCGCGGCCCCGAACTGACCGGCATCTTCAGTTTCGCCGGCGAGACCGCCGGAAAGGTCTGCGGGCAGCCCGCCGACGCGGCGTTCGCCGACGTACCGGCACTGCTGCCGGACCTGACACCGTCGCCGCTTCCGCTGGAGCAGCGCGCGGCCGCGCGCCCGGATGGCGGCCACGCCCCGCTCGGCTGTGCCACCAAGGACTTCCAGCCCCACCCGGCGACGGCGGCCGCCCTCATCGCGGCAGGCGCGCGCCCCCGGGACGCGTGACGCCGGTCGGCACGTGGGACGGGGCGCTCGGCACATGAGGCGGGACGGTCTGCACGTCACGCGGGGCGGTCGGCACATGAGGCGGAACGGTCGGCACGTCACACGGGGCGCTCGGCACGCGCCCCGGACCATCAGTTGAAGGCGACCGCAGCCGCCCCGCCGAGCGCGGCCAGTACGTACGCCGGTACCTCCTGCCACCCCGTGAACGGCTTCCCGCGGCCCCGGGTGCTGAGCAGTCGCACGGTCCGGCCCGCATACCCCGGCACCAGCACACCGAGTACGCCGAGGGTGCCGACGCTCCACTCGAAGTCGATGCCGCTGAGCACGGCCGTGCCGACCATGGCCAGTGTGGCGACCGCGTACAGCGGGCCGGGGCCGAGCCCGGCCTCGTCACGCGGTTGGGGCGATGCTTCGTCCTCGCCTCCGGGCTCCCCGGAGTGGCGCCGATCCCGCTGTTCGACGCCGAAACAGGCGAGCAGCAAGACGACGGTCTCCACCACCAGGACGGCGGCCGCGACGAGTACGAAGGTCATGTGTCCCCCTCACACGTGCCTGCTGCCCCATGTTCTACGGCTTCGGCGCCACCGCGGCCAGCTCCTCCACCGATCCCGACGTGATCGTCCGAACATGCTCGGTGATGTGCTCCACGGGCCAGTCCCACCACGCCAGTTCGAGCAGCCGGTCGGTGTCCGCCCCGTCGTAGCGGCGGCGGATCAGCTTGGCCGGATTGCCGCCGACGATGCCGTAGTCCGGTACGTCGTCCACGACGACGGCCCCGGAGGCGATGACCGCGCCGTGGCCGATCCGTACGCCCGGCATGACCATGGACCGGTACCCGAACCACACGTCGTTGCCGACCACCGTGTCGCCCTTGCCCGGCAGCCCGCTGATCAGGTCGAAGTGCTCGGACCACGACCCGCCCATGATCGGGAAGGGGAACGTCGAAGGGCCGTCCATCCGGTGGTTGGCGCCGTTCATGATGAACCGCACGCCCTCGCCCAGCGCGCAGTACTTACCGATGACCAGCTTCTCGGGCCCGTAGTGGTACAGCACGTTCCGCGTCTCGAAGGCGGTCGGGTCGTCCGGGTCGTCGTAGTACGAGAAGTCACCGACCTCGATGAGCGGCGAGGTGACGAGGGGCTTCAGCAGCACCACCCGCGGCTGGCCGGGCATCGGGTGCACGACGTTCGGGTCAGCGGGGACAAGTGGCATCGGGCATCGCCCTCTCGTAAGGGGGAACGGTGGGATACGCATCGGTCCGGATACTCGGCTCCGGCTCTCGCGCCATGATCGCAATCACCGCCACCGCACGCGACCGGTTACCGAGGTCGACGCGGCCACGCCGGAGCCGGCCGGCGCGTAGATCAGCCGGCGCGCATCCCGGCCGAGTTCACCTAGCAGGTTCCGGCAGGGGGCCGAGACGCTCCATGACCCGCTTGCGCAGGAGAAGGTACTCGTCCCAGCGGCGCAGCGGGCCCGGCGGACGTTCCACCACACGGCCCTCGGTGACGGTCTGACCTCGCTTGAACTGCTCGCGCGTCAAGTCGAGCTCGATGCCGCTGGCCAGCCGGTTCCACATATGGAAATTGTGCCGGTCCCCGTTGAAGTACACCTCGCCCGCCATCAGATCGCCGCCGAAGACATCATTGACGATCAAAGCCGTGATGTCGCAGTGCCCCCAGGCCGGGTTCTCCGGCTGCCAGCCGGAGCGGGCCAGGTCGTCAGGCGAGCAGGTGTCAGCGGCCCAGCTGGCGCGTAAGGCTTCGTCAAGTTCGAGCAGAGTCCAGGGCATCATGACGTCAGCATCGCAGCCACCACTGACATCGACGCTGACGCGGAGCCGGCCCGGAGCACGGCCAGGACCGGAGCCCCAGTCGCCGATCACCGCGCCTCCACGTTTTCCCAACGCACGGAGTCGGCACAAAAGTTGCTCTATCAGCAACAATACTTGCCACTCCGCGAAAGCAGGCGCAGCCTGTTGCCCACTGAAGGCCGTCGCAAGAATCAGGGGGCAACACGATGACCAGCCACCATGACACCGGGACCACGCCCAGCACCGACGCCGACGCGCCACGCGGCAACCGCGTGCACCTCGTCCGGGCCGGCGAGCTGGACGGCCATGCCGCGATCAGCGGCGGCACCGTCGGCTCGAAGCGGCTCTGGATGGGGATGGTCGTGAACCCGCCGCTCAGCTCGACGGACAACCACCACCACGGCGCGTCGGAAGCGGGCATCTACGTCGTCAGCGGCCACCCCGTCTTCGTCCACCACGACGGCGAACAGGAGGTACGGATCACCGCGCACCCCGGCGACTTCGTACTCGTCCCGCCCTTCGTCCCCCACCGCGAGGAGAACCCCGACCCGGACGAACCGGCGGTCGTCGTGATCGCCCGCACCACGCAGGAGCCGATCAAGGTGTCCGTACCCGAGCTGTACCGGCATGAGGAGCCCGGCACGCGGTAGCCGACAGCTCCAGGCGCAGCCCCGCCACCTGGGACACTGGTACCGGAAGAGCCCTTACTGACGCACACCGCTAGGGAGAGTCACAGGTGAGCAAGGCGCCGGAGAGTGCCCTGTCGACCGTCATGATGGTGATCGCCACCGGACGGCGTCTCCAGGAGCAGCTGGAAACGCGGCTCACCGGCGTCGGCCTGTCGATGCGGCTTTTCGGGGCGCTCGGGCACATCTCCCGCGACCCCGACCTCTCGTACAGCGACCTGGCCCGCCGCGCGGGCGTGACGAGCCAGAGCATGCGCGCCACGGTCCTCATGCTGGAGGAACTGGGTGCGGTGGAACGCAACCTGCGCGGCCAGGGACACCGCGCGCGCCTGGAGCTGACGGACAAGGGCCGCGCGCTGCTCGCTCAGGCGCGGGGCATCCTGTCCGAGCTGGACGAGGAGTTCCTGAAGGCCGCGGGGCAGGACCAGAAGGCGGCCCTGGACGCCGCCTGCGAGCGCGCGCTGGCCCCTGGGGGCCCGTTTCCCTTCCGGGCCGAATAGCCCGCGCCCCTGGCTCAGCCCCGGTGCCGTACGAACACGGCCGGGTGACAGCCCGCCTTCGGCATACCTTACGGGCGGGTGGCGGCGTTGAATGAACACGTGGCCACCCGCCGTTCTCCGGGAGGATGTGCACATGAGCATCGAGTCGGGCGACTACAGCAGCGGCATCAATCCAGAGCATGCCCTGAAGTACGCGATCCAGCATCTTCGCGGCGACCGGGTCCAGATCATTGAGGGAGTCATCGAGCCGGTGTCGCCAACCTGGGACCACGAATCCACCGCCGACATCCTCCGTGAACAGATTCGCGCCCGCGCCCGCGAACTCGGTTGCATGATCGGCTCCGGCAACCTCGACCTGCCCGGTTCCCCCAACTGGTACGTACCCGATCTCGCCGTCGTCCCAGCCGCCGCAGCCAAGGGCGCCGGCGCACTCCTTCCCGACCAGACACTGCTGGTCGTGGAGGTCACGTCGGATTCCAACGCCGACACCGACCGCGTCGTCAAGCGCCGCCGCTACGCCGAATACGGTGCGCCCCTGTACCTGCTCGTAGACCGCCGGCAGCGCGCCCTCACCCTGTTCGCCGAGCCCGGCCACCTCGGGTACACCCGCATCACCGGCCCGCTGCCGTACGGCACCCCGCTGCATCTCCCGGACCCGTTCAGCCTGGACCTGGACACCAGCGGCTGGTGAAGCGCGGACGCGTCCGATCAAGCTTCGCCTGAACCCTCGCCGGGCTCCGTCGGCAGATGCGGCGATACGAACGACCCCATGCCGGGCATGGTGGTGATCAGCCCTTCTTCCCGGAGGGCGGCGGTGACCTTGCGTACGGTCACGCGCGCGACGCCGAACTCCTGCTCCATCTTGACCTCGGAGATCAGATGACGGGGCGGATATTCGCCACTGGTGATGCGCGACCGCAGCACGTCGGCGATCTTCTCCCATTTCGAGCGCGGACGCGCTGTCCGCGACTCGTTCCCGGCCTCCGCCTGCCGTGAGACGTACGACCCGAGTCCAGGCTCGGTGGTGATCAGCCCCTCCGCCCGCAGCCCACGGTGCACTTTGTGGGCGGTGACACCTGCGATGCCGAACTCCTCCTCAAGCTGGAGGACCGAGGGGACGCGTTCCCCTGGCGCGTACGTACCGTCGGCGATGCGCGCGCGGATCACGTCGGCGACCTGGTGCCAGCGGGGCCGGTCAGGGGCAAAATCCATCACTCGAACACGCTAAGCAAGCTATGCCATGCCTGGCGATATGCCCCGTTCGAGGGAATGTATAGATTCCCCAGACACATCCATAGAACGCGCATCTAGGCTTCGTGTCCTGAAGCCCCGGCGAGTGCTAGCCCACCCCCGGGGCGTGGCCAACGCTGCGCAAGGAGCGCCGACATGCGTCACCGTATTCGTCGACTGGCGGCACGGATGGGGAAACTCATCTCACCGCCGTCCATCACGCCCTTCACCACCTCTCACGCGCCCTCGCGCCCCTCCCCCACCGCAAGGCCGCGAGCCGCCTCCCACCCGCTCGACACCCCCCTGAACACCGACACCTCCCCCCTCGTACGCCCCTACCTGACCGCCTACGAAGTACGGGACCACGAACAACAAACCCGACGCTTCGCGCGCCTCCGCGCAATGCACGGGGAGTTCGCCGTATGAGCGCGGCAGAGGGGCCTGTACCGGGCATGCGCCTGCTGCCCTGGTCGCAGGAGGGCGGGAAGCAGTGTCTGCTGTCGACCGACGGTGACGGCTACGTGGCGCGGTTCGCGGACGACATGGAGGCAGCGCAGCTCGACATGGGTACGGAGCTGCTCGATCACGCCGGGGCGATGCTGGGCGAACCCGACGCGTCCGCCAGTGAACTGCGCTTCCTCGCCAATCGGTTGGCCGAGGCGCTGCATGACGCGTTGCGGGTCGCCGACAGCCGAGGCCGGCGGATTCCCGGCCTGGGCGGTGCGAGCGGAAAGGGGGGCGTCGGCCGCTTGGCCGCGGCCGAGTGAGGGGACGTCAGGCCGACGTGGCCGGAGGGCGGCCGGTCAGCTCAGCGCGAGCCACGCGGCGCCGACGACGACCGCGATCGCGACGATCACGCCGACGATGACGCCGATGCGGGGGCCGCCGGACGACTGCTGCTGGGCCGCTGCCCGGCGGCCGCCGGGCTCGGGGGCGCCCTCGTCCACGAAGGCGCGGAACATCTGCGTGCTGCCGGCCGGGTCGGGCTGGCCGTTGGCCGGGTTCTGCTGGTAGTTCGCCATAGGCCAGGACCCTAGCGAACCCGGCATGTACGGCACACCCCTGGGCCTCGTGCGTCACAGCACAGTTGCCCGCCGATCCGCTCCACCGGCTCCACCGGCTCCACCAACTCCACCGGCCTCGGGTCCATCGGCCCTACCGTGTGCGCAATGCCGCCACCACGTCGACTTCCAGCAGGTACTCAGGTGCGAAGAGGGCGGCGACGCCCACCAGTGTGCTCGCCGGCGCCTCCGTGGTGCCCGCGCGCAGCGGGCCGAAGATGTCAGGGAGCAAGGCGGGGGTGTAGTCCACCACGTAGACGGTTTCCTTGATGATGTCGTCCCGGGTGGCGCCGACCGCCGCGAGGGCCGATTCCAGGTTGCGGGCTATCTGGGCGGCCTGTGCCGCGTGATCGCCGGGTCCGAAGGGCCGTCCGTCGGCGTCCCGGGCGACCTGGCCCGACAGGTGGGCCAGCCGTACGCCTTCGGTGACGACGACTTGGCTGATCAAGGGTGTCGGGGTGGGTACGGCGGGGGGATTGAGGCGTCGTGGAGGCGTGCCGGCGCCGCCCTCCCGGGGCCCGGGGTTCACGACGGCGTGCCCGCCCAGGCCGTGAGCGCCTCGTGCCGTTCGGCCCGGCGGGCGCGGGCGTCGGCGGTACGGGTGGCCCAGGCCACGTGGCCGTCGGGGCGTACGAGGATCTCGGTCACGCCGTCCAGGTCGGGGTGGGTGTCCCGAGTGGTGACGGCGACGGGGGTGACGCGCGTACCCCAGCCCGCGGTGACCGTCTCCCCGAGCTCCGGAGCGTCGCCCGCGAGGTCGAGGTGCACGTACCGGCCAGCCGGGAGGAGTTCGTACACCCGTACCGCCTCCGACCCGGCGGCGGTCAGGCCGATGTCCGGCATCCGGCGGCCCACCAGCGGGTCGGCTCCGGGAGTGGTCGGCGGGTAGGCCGTCCCGATGGCGGAGACCCTGGCGGCGAGGGTGCGGTTGACCTGGGGCATGCCGAGGAGTTCGTCGAAGAGGGTGCGGAGGGCCGTGGCGGGGCGCTGATACTGCGGTACGAGGGTCAGTTCGGCCAGCAGGGTCTGGATCTCGGTGTTCTCGGTGACCATCTGCCCGACGGGGCGGCGTTCCGTGTCGTAGCTGTCCAGGAGGCCGGGCGGGGCCCAGCCGTTGATCTCGGCGGCCAGTTTCCAGCCGAGGTTCATGGCGTCCTGGAGGCCGGTGTTGAGGCCCTGGCCCGCCGCGGGGAAGTGGATGTGGGCGGCGTCGCCCGCCAGGAGGACGCGCCCGGCGCGGTAGCTCTCGGCGAGGCGGGTGGCGTTGCCGAAGCGGGAGAGCCAGCGGGGTTCGGCGACGCCGCAGTCGGAGCCGCAGAGCCGGGTCAGGGATTCGCGGAACTCCTCCAGGCTCACGGGTTCGCCGGCCGGCACGCGCATGCGTTCCGGGTCGATGTAGACGAGCCGGACGATGCCGTCCTCCATCGGGGCGACCAGCACGCCTCGCGCGCGGGCGGCGTCGAGGGCGGCGGGGTCGGTGACCGCGAAGTCGCCGAGTACGCCGGTCAGGGACTCGTCCGTACCCGGGAAGGCGATGCCCGCGGCCTGCCGTACGACGCTGCGTCCGCCATCGCAGCCGACGACGTAACGGGCCCGTATCGTCGCGACGCTGCCGTCCCGGCCGCGCACCTTGACCTCGGCCCCGTCGCCGTCCTGGCTCAGCCCGTCGACTTCGTACCCCCGCTCGATCACCACACCAAGCTCCCTGGCGCGCTCCGCCAGCAGCGCCTCGGTGTGCGCCTGGGCGAGGAACAGCGTGTAGCCGTGCCGGGAGTCCAGTACGGAGAAGTCGAGGTGGGTGGGGAGCTGGGCGAAGTGCCAGCCGGGCACGGGCCGGCCGAGCGGGAGGAAGCGGTCGAGCAGTCCGCGCTGGTCCATCAGCTCCACGCTGCGCGGGTGCAGGCTCAGGGCCCGCGAGTCGCGCTGCGGTGCGGTACGGCGCTCGAAGACACGGGTGCGTACGCCGGCCAGCGCCAGTTCGCAGGCGAGCAGCAGGCCGGTCGGTCCTGCGCCCACGACAGCCACATCAACGTTCATCGGAGACACCTCTCTATTTAATGAACAGTGTTCACGTGAACAACGTTCACTATAGTGAGGCCCATGAGCTCTCCGTCAAGCCCGGCCCGCGGCCGCCCCGCCCGACTCGACCGCGCCCGTACCCTGCAAACGGCACTCGACCTGCTCGATCAGTCGGGCCTCGACGCACTGACCATGCGCCGGCTCGCCGACGCGATGGGCGTACAAGCGGGCGCCCTGTACCGCTATTTCGCGACCAAGCAGGATCTGCTCACCGCCATGGCGGAGCGGATGATGGAGGGCGCCGCCGAGGCCGCCGCCACCACATCAGCGGCCACTGCGGACGGCGGCGACTGGAGCGAGCGGCTGACCGCCCTAGCCCGCGCCGCGCGCAGCGCCCTGCTCGCCCACCGCGACGGCGCGCGCGTCTTCGCCGGTACGCATGCGACCGGCGAGAGCGTCCTCGGCTTCGCCGACGCGTTCGTGGGAGTCCTGCGCAAGGCGGGTTTCGGCGACGACGCGGCGGCCCGGGCGCTCTACACGGTCGTCAACTACACCGTGGGCCACACCCTGGAGGAACAGGCGGCCCTCCAGGCGCAGGACGGCGACCAAGAGGGCGCGGGAGCACTGCGCGACGCGGTATCCGTCGGGACGTACCCCCACCTCAGCGCCACCCTGCCCGCCCTGACCAGCACAGACTTCACCGGGCTCTTCGAATTCGGCCTCGACCTGATCGTCGGGGGGCTGCGGGCACGGCACGCGCCGCCGCCGACAGGGAAATGATCACGCAGACCGGCCGCTCACCTCGCCGGCCAAGTGATGCGCTGCCCGCCCGGCCCGACCGTGATGCCGAACCGCTCCAGGGGCGGCGAACCGTCGGCCCGCCAGCGCTGTACGTGCTCCTCCACGGCGTCCCACAACCGCGCCGGGCCTCCCTGGCGTACCAGCGAACGGCCCCCGTCCGGGCGGAGGGCCGCCCATGCCCCGTCCGCGACATCCAGCAGAACCTGCTCGGCACTGCCGTCCTCACGCTTCAAGGTGAAGTGCTGAGCGCGAGGCACCGCAAGCTGGGCGACGAACCGCGCGGTCCAGTCGTCCAGCACCTCGCGTGCGGCCAGGCGGGTGGGGTTCTCGTCGGAGCCGTCCAGGTCGGGCAGACAGCCGAGCGGGGGCGGCTGGTGCGTGCGGGCGAGCATGAAGGAGATCCCGCCGCCGAGGAAGCGGCCGCGCGCAACACCCTCACCGACGGTGAGGCAGGCCAATTCGGAGGCGTACAGCCAGCCGGACACGGTGGCCAGGATCCGGCCGCCCGGGCGGGTCTGCTCGACCCAGTCGCCGGGCACCTCCAGAACTCCGCAGGTGGCGATCGTCCGGTCGTACGGCGCCGAGGGCCCGTACCCGGCCAGGCCGTCCCCGACGACGAGCTCGGGGGCGTATCCGCACGTGCCGAGCGCGACCCGGGCCCGGGTCAGCACATCCGGATCCACCTCGACGGTGGTGACGCGGTCGGCGCCGAGCCGGTGGCACAGCAATGCGGTGGAGTAGCCGGTGCCGGTGCCGACCTCCAGCACCCGGTGGCCGTCGGCGGCCTGGAGTTCTTCGAGCATGCGCAGCACCAGGCCCGGCATGGTGCTGGAGGACGTGGGGGCCCGGCAGATCTCACCCCGGACGTCGGCCGGGACGATGGTGCCGGCCACCTGCGTGACCAGGGAGTCGTCGCGGTAGCAGCGCTCCAGCCAGGTGGTGTCGTCGGGCAGCACCGGCCGCCACCAGGTCGGCGAGGAGCCGGAGACCCGCTCGAAGAAGCCGCCGCGCAGGAACTCGTGCCTCGGCACCGCTTCGGCCGCCGCCCGCCACCGGGCCGTACGGAGATGTCCGGCCTTCGTGAGCCGACGGACCAGATCCGCCCGCAGCTCGTCGTCCTTCACGCTGTGACTCTCCTCTCCAGCAGGCCGGCCATGGCCGCCACCATGGGCAGACCGGTCTCGGGCTCCAGCCAGGCGCCCTCGTGCTGGGAGTCGGGGCGGGCGCCGGGTTGCTCCTGGGCGGTGGCGCTTTGACCGACGGCGTCGGTGACGAGACTCCGGGCGTCAGAGTTCTCGTAAAGAAAGGTGCGGGAGACGCCTGTTCGACAGACGACGACAGCGACAGAGACGAGCGCCTTCTGTCGCCTCGGTCTCCGCGTTCAACCTTCTACCCCCGGTTCCCACCACCCCAACCCCGCGAGCGCCATACCGGGGTGTGACGACCGCATGCGGCCCCAGCGCATGAGCCGTTGAGTGCGTGTGGACGCTCTGTCCGGACGGACGCACCTTCGCCATGCTGTTGTCCGTTGGAGTACGCGGTACCGCTGAGGGCCCGACGCGACGGGCACTACCCGGAGCGCACCCCCTGTGATGCGGTCGCCGGCGTCGTGCATGATCTCGGAGGCACACCTTGAGCGTTCCTGTTCAGGCCCCCTGGGGCCTGTCCCGCATGAAGCCTTACCCCACGTGCGCGACGGCCTTCACTCCCTCTCGCCTGGTGCTGGACGAGAAGACGCAGACCGTGCGGTGGCTGGAGGTGGACGGCATCGAGCTGCCGACGCTGGACCGGCACAAGAGGTCGGAGACGTCCAAGGAGACCAACACCACCACGAGCCTCGACAGCAATCCGGACCAGGGGCACGACCAAGAGGGGGACGAGGATTGACCGGCGGGCAGTTACCGGTCCTCGTCGTCACCCGCCTCGATGACGTGACCGCCGACGTGGTGATCGCTCACCTCAACCGGCGAAGCGTGCCGGTGGTCCGTATCGACCCAGGAGACTTTCCTGAGACGGTCGCTCTGAGCGCCCGCATGGGCGGGAAGGGAGTCGGTGGGCGCCTGCGTACCGCGTCCCGGACGACGGACCTAGGGCAGGTGCGGTCGGTGTACTGGCGTCGGCCTCGCCCGTACACCGCCGCCGGGGGCTTGGACGAGCAGGTCCGTACCTGGTGCGTCACCCAGGCCCGCTACGGGCTGGGCGGTGTCCTGGCGGCCCTGCCTGGCGCCCACTACGTCAACCACCCGTGGCGCAACCGCGACGCCGAGTACAAGCCGGTCCAGCTCACCACCGCGCTCCAGTGCGGCCTGGTCATTCCGCCCACCCTCATCACCAACGAGCCGGCCGAGGCACAAAAGTTCGCCCGCGAGTACGGCCCGGTGATCTACAAGCCGCTGCGCCACACCGACTTCACCGGACCCGACGACCGCCCGCTGACCGTCTGGGTGGAGAACGTAGCCGCCGACGAGCTGCACGATGGCGTGTCCCACACCGCACACCTGTTCCAGCAGCGCATCGACTCCGTCGCCGACCTACGCCTGACCGTCATCGGGGAGCGCATGTTCGCCGTGCGCATCGGTGGTGCCCCGGGGAAGGACTGGCGCCGCCACTACGACGAGCTGATCTACACCCTCATCGACACCCCGCCCGAACTCGTCACGGGCGTGCGCGCCTACATGGACGCCTTCGGCCTGGTCTTCGGCGCCTTCGACTTCGGCCTCGACTCCGACGAGCGGCCGTGGATGTACGAATGCAACCCGAACGGCCAGTGGGCGTTCTGCGGCGACACCATCACCGAACGGATCGCCACCGCCCTGGCCGACTACCTCCAGTACGCAGGGGAAGTCCCGTGAACGATCCCGCCGCGCTGCGCCGTGCCCTCGCCGACCAGGTCGCCGCCGCGAGCCCGCCACCTGATCCGGTCTGGATCGCGGCGCTTGCCGCAGTGCCCCGCGAACGGTTCATGGGTCCCTCCGTCTACCGACCCGCCCCGTCCGGCTGGGAACCCGTCCACCGTGCCCATCTCGGCGAAGAAGAGTGGCTGCGCATGGTCTTCACCGACCAGACCTGGGTGACGCAGGTCGATGGCGTGGACGCGGCCGACGCTCCGGGCCCGGTGACGGGCATCCCCACCTCTTCCGGCACCCGGCCCACTCTGGTCGTACGCACCCTGCACGCCGCCGGGCTGCGCTCCGGCGACAAGGTGCTGGAGATCGGCACAGGCACCGGCTACTCCACCGCACTCCTGTGCCACCGCCTGGGCCATGACCACGTCGTCAGCGTCGAGTACGACACCGGCGTCGCCCGCCGCGCCGCCACGCGTCTGCACACGGCCGGCTACGCACCCACCCTCATCCAGGGCGACGGACTGCGCGGGCATCAGGAAGCCGCCGAATACGACGCCGTTGTGGCCACTTGCTCCGTTCGCACCATCCCTCGCTCCTGGATTTTTCAGATCACCGACACCGGGAGCATCACCTGCACCCTCAGCGGCTGGATGCTCGCCTCCGCCATGATCCGGCTCACCCTCGATGAGAACGGGGACGCCCACGGCCGCTTCCTGGCCGGCGGCGACTCCGTCTCGTACATGCTCGCCCGACCCCACGAACGCCCACCACGCCCCACCCTCTACCGCCACCCCGGCGACACCCGGCCCGCCCGCCTCGACCCCAGCTTTCTCGCCGATCCCACGGGCCGCTTCGTCGCCCAGCTCGGCGCCCCCTCCGCCGAGCTGGTCATCACCGGCGACAGCTACGTCCTGATCGACGTCGCCACCGGCTCACAAGCTTGGACCGAAGGCGGGGGCGCGGACACAACGGTGCATCAGCGCGGCCCCCTGCGCCTGTGGGACCAAGTCGAGGACGCCGTCCTGACCTGGCAGAAGGAAGGTGCTCCGGAGACCACTGCGTTCGGCATGACGGCCGCTCCCGAAGAGCAGTACGTGTGGCTCGGGAGCCCTGACGGTCCACGCTGGTTCCTGCCTGTGTAGACCGTGGTGGGAGAGATCAACGAGTGGCCGTGGAGGTCACGGGCCATTGCCCCCGTCATTCCCCCAAGGCCCCACTGACCTGCACCTTTACACCCCCACCCCACCCCCTTGACCATCGATCTTGCCAACCTTTTAGGTTCCTTTACCTCCCCCGCCCCAGAATCGTTTGCCTTCAGCAACCAAGTGGTTCTACGGTTGCTCAAGGCAACAAAAGAAGAAGTGCGGAGGTGCCCATGGCCGCTCAGAGTCAGTACGAGGAGCTGGCCCGGCAGCTCAGTGCCATCGGTGCCGTCAAGCGTGAGATGGGGCGGATTCTGCCGCCCGACTGCCCGCCCGCCTCGGCCGGTGTGCTCACCCTGCTCGACCGGTACGGCGAGATGCGGATGAGCAAGCTGGCGGAGCTGCTCGCGATCGACATGTCGGTCACGAGCCGGCACGTGGCCCACGCCGCCGAGCGCGGCTGGATCGAGCGCGAGCCCGACCCGCTGGACAAGCGGTCGCGGCTGCTGCGGCTGACACCGAGCGGCCGGACGCTCCTCGCGGAGCTCTCCGAGCGCTACACAGCATCACTCGCCCGGTACCTGGACGACTGGTCCGACAGCGACGTCGGCCGTCTCAACGAATTGCTCGCCAGGCTCCGTACGAGCTTCGGCGACTGCCGGACCCGGGCGCATCACGAACCCACCACCCGCACACCCGCGGAATGAAAAGGAACTACATGGCTACGACCACACCATCCGGTGTGCGGGGCGGCCACGCCAAGCACGGGGGCCACCCGGCTCCCGACGGGGCGCCCATGTCGCACCGTCAGATCATGGAGGCGATATCCGGGCTGCTGCTCGGCATGTTCGTCGCCATCCTGTCCTCGACGATCGTCTCCAACGCGCTGCCCGAGATCATCCACGACCTCAAGGGCGGCCAGAGCGCCTACACCTGGGTCGTCACGGCGTCGCTGCTGGCGATGACCGCGACCACCCCGCTGTGGGGCAAGCTGTCCGACCTGTTCAGCAAGAAGCTGCTGGTCCAGGTCGCGCTGGTGATCTACGTGGCGGGCTCGGTGGTGGCCGGTCTGTCGCAGAACTCCGGCATGCTGATCGCCTGCCGTGTCGTCCAGGGCATCGGCGTGGGCGGTCTGTCCGCGCTGGCCCAGATCGTCATGGCCGCGATGATCTCCCCGCGCGAGCGCGGCCGTTACAGCGGCTACATCGGCGCCACCTTCGCGGTCGCCACCGTCGGCGGACCGCTGCTCGGCGGCGTCATCACCGACACCAGCTGGATGGGCTGGCGCTGGTGCTTCTACGTCGGCGTGCCGTTCGCGATCATCGCTCTGATCGTCCTCCAGAAGACCCTGAAGCTCCCCGTGGTCAAGCGGGACGTCAAGGTCGACTGGGCGGGTGCCTTCTTCATCAGCGCGGCGGTCTCGCTGCTGCTGGTCTGGGTGACCCTGGCGGGCGACAAGTACGACTGGATCTCCGGCCAGACCTTCGCCATGGTCGGCGGCGCGATCGTGCTCGGCGCGATCTTCGTGTTCGTCGAGTCCCGGGCGAGCGAGCCGATCATCCCGCTGCGGCTGTTCCGCAACAAGACGATCACCCTGGCCTCGCTGGCCTCGCTGTTCGTCGGTATCGCGATGTTCTCCGGCACCGTCTTCTTCAGCCAGTACTTCCAGCTGGCGCGCGGTGAGTCGCCGACCATGTCCGGGATCATGACGATCCCGATGATCGGTGGTCTGTTCATCTCCTCGACCGTCTCCGGTCAGATCATCACCAAGACCGGTCGCTGGAAGGCCTGGCTGGTCTCCGGTGGCGTGCTGGTGACCGCGGGCCTCGGCCTGCTGGGCACCATCCGGTACGACACCGAGTACTGGCACATCGCGATCTTCATGGCGCTGATGGGCCTCGGCATCGGCATGATGATGCAGAACCTGGTCCTGTGCACGCAGAACCAGGTCGCCCCGAAGGACCTCGGCTCCGCCTCCTCCGTCGTGACCTTCTTCCGTTCCCTCGGTGGTGCGGTCGGCGTCTCGGCGCTCGGTGCGGTGCTCGCCAACCGCGTCACGCACTACGTGAAGGACGGCGTCCAGGAGCTCGGCCCGCAGGCCGCGGCGAAGTTCGCCCAGGGCGGCGGCGGTGGCGGCGGCGGCATCCCGGACCTGGACGCCCTTCCGGCCCCGTTCCGGACGATCATGGAGAGCGCCTACGGGCACGGCGTCGGCGACGTCTTCCTGTACGCGGCTCCGTGCGCGCTGCTCGCCTTCCTGCTGACGCTGTTCATCAAGGAGGTCGCGCTGAAGACCCAGGGCGGTCTGGCGCAGTCCGGCGAGTCCGAGGCGGCACCGGCCGGTGCCCCCGCCGCTGCCGGTGCGGCCGCCGCCGCGGCGCCGCAGCCGGAGCCCGCCCTCGTGGGCGCCGGTGCCCCGGTGGCCCAGGACGACGGCCAGGCACCCTCCTGGGCGCAGCAGCCGTCCGCGACGGCCACCACCCAGCCGCTGGCGGCGTACGCCTCGGCGGGCGGCGGTGACGAGGTCCCGGCCGGTCCGGCGATCCACGGCTCGGTCCGCAACGCGGAGGGCCACCCGGTCACCAACTCCGCGGTCACGCTGATCTCGCTCAGCGGCAGCCAGCTGGGCCGCTCGGTGGTCCAGGCCAACGGCTCGTACGTGCTGAACGCCCCCGGCGCCGGTTCGTACGTGCTGATCGCGGCGGCCGACGGCCACCAGCCGCAGGCGTCCACGGTCGTCGTCGGCGAGCAGGCCCTGGCCTACGACATCCTGCTCAGCGGCACCAGCGGCCTCGGCGGCCAGGTCCGCAGCGCGGTCACCGGCGAGCCGGTGACGGACGCGATGGTCGTGGTCACCGACGTACGCGGCGAGGTGCTGGCCACCGGCAAGACCGCGCCGGAGGGGTACTTCTCCTTCGACGAGCTGGCTCCCGGCACGTACACCATCGCCGTCAACGCGGCCGACTTCCGGCCGACGGCGCTGCCGGTCGAGGTCGGCGGGCAGGGCACCACCCGGATGGAGATCGAGCTGCTGTCCGGCGCCCGGGTGCAGGGCGTCGTACGGGCCGGAGCCGACCGGCGTCCGCTGCCGGACGCGCGGGTCACGCTCGTGGACGCGGCGGGCAACGTCGTGGCCACCTCCACCACCGGTGAGGACGGCGCGTACGCCTTCACCGACCTGGACGCGGGCGACTACACGGTCATCGCGAGCGGCTACCCGCCGGTCGCCAACGGCCTGACGGTCGACGCGCGCGGGGTCGACGGCTACGACGTCGAGCTCGCCCACCCCGGCGAGTGATTCCGGGCCCGGGGGCCGGCCGTACGGCGGCGGGCCCCCGGGAGCCCCGGTTCACCCCGGGGCGCACGAACCCCGGCCCGCTGTCCTTTTGAGCGGAGAGGCAGCACGGGCCGGACCCCAGGGCTCCGGCGGCGGTACGCGCACAGGCAGGGGACGGCCTGCGTGCCGCCGCCCGGAGCCCGACATGTGAGAGGCAAGAACGGGAGTGGGAATGACTTCGACGGGCGCGGCAGCGGGAGCGGCCAACGGCGCGGGCGTACGCGCACAGGTCCGTACACGGGACGGCTGGGCGGTGCAGCACGCGGTGCTGACCGTCACCGACATGACCGGCACCCAGGTGCTGCGCGCGGCGGCCGACCAGGACGGTGCGGTACGGGACGCACAGCCGCTGGCCCCCGGCCCGTACACGGTGATCGTGACGGCCGTCGGCTACGCGCCGGTCGCCTCCAGCGCGATCGTGACGGCGAGCGGCCGGATGGACGTCGGCAACGTGACGCTGGCGCGCCAGGGCGGGGCGGAGCTGCCGCCGCCCGGCGCCTGGACCATCGACCCGATGCACTCGACGGTCGCGGCGACCGCCCAGCACCTGGGCATCACCAGTGTGCACGGCCGCTTCCTGGACTTCGCGGGCCGCATCGAGATCGCCGAGGACCTGCACACGTCGTCGGTCCGGGCGGTCATCAAGACGGCGTCGATCGACACCGGCAACGGGATGCGCGACGGGCACCTGCGGACCGGGGACTTCCTCGACGTCGAGCAGTACCCCGAGATGACCTACGTCAGCACCGGCCTGGAGCCGGCCGGCCCGGACCGCTGGACCGTGCACGGCGACCTGTCGCTGCGCGGCGTGGTGCGCCCGGTGGACCTGGACCTGAGCTACCTCGGTACCGGACCCGACCCGTGGGGCGGCGTGCGGGCGGCCTTCAACGCCACCGCCGAGCTGCGCCGCGAGGACTTCAAGATGAACTACAACCAGGTCGTCGCCGCCGGTATCGCGGCGATCGGCACGACCCTCCGGGTCGAGCTGGACATCCAGGCCGTACAGGGCGAGACCCTGCCCGCGGCCTGACGACCCGCGGCCCCACCCCCCGACCGACCGGGGCCGCACGCGACGGTGCCCCGCCCTTTGCATCGCAAGGGGCGGGGCACCGTCGTGCAGGGGGTTCCGTCAGTTGGTCTTGCACTTGTTGCCCGTGGCGGGGTTGAGCAGTCCGATGACGTCGATGGTGTTGCCGCACAGGTTCAGTCCGAGGTCGATCGGTACCTGGATGGCGTTGCCCGACAGGATGCCGGGCGAGTTGGCGACCTTGGCCCCCGCACCTGCGTCGGCGACGGCGGTACCGACGCTGCCGAGGACGGCGGCGACGGTCAGGACACCCGCGCTGATGGCAGTACGAACGCGCATGTGGAGCTCCTTACGCTGCGCTGAGAAATGATCAGATAAGAGGTAGACACGGCGCGGTGGTCGAAAACCGCCGCGCCCGTCGATGCCCACGTTCGGCGGGCCCTCTTCATCCGTTCGGACGCGCGGGGAGCACGGGTCGGGGCGGGGGGTGGTAGGGGCGCCGCGGGGCGGCGCCACCGGTCCGGTTACGGGGTTGTGGCGGCCGGGTCCGTACCGGGGTCGGAGCCGGGGGTGCCCATGATGCCCGTGTCGGAGCCGGGGATGCCCGTGTCGCAGCCGGGGTTGTCGGCGTCGGAGCCGGGGTGACCCGTGTCGGAGCCGGGGCCGTCCGTACCGGAGCTCTCCGCCGCGGCCGCCGCCCGCTGCCGCTCCCGCATCGCCTCGATGCCCGCGATCTGGAGGTCGAGGGCGAAGGCGAAGTCGTCGTCCAGCATCTGCTCGATGGTCATCCCCTCACGGGCGTACGTGGCGTTGACGGACAGGTCCATCGTCTCGGCGAACCGCGGACGGTCCCGCACCGCTTCCACGACCCGGTGGAAATACTCGTCCAGGGTGGTGCCCTCGGCCCGGCAGCGGGCCCGGTGCTGGCCCTGGATGCTGCAGAAGCCGTAGATGAACTGGAAGACCGCCGCCAGCGCGCCCGACGCCGACTTCTTCGCCAGGCCGCTGCGCGCCATCACCCGCAGCGTCGCGTTGGAGAACGCCACCGAGCGCGGTCCGAAGTTGAGGTACTCCCCCAAGAGCTTCGGCAGCCACGTGTGGGCGAGCAGCAGCTTGCGGTACTCGAAAGCGAGATGGCGCAGCTGGTCGCGCCAGTCGGCTCCCTCGTCGGACTCGTCGGGCAGGTGCAGCTCGCCCGCCACCGCGTCCATGGCCAGTTCCAGCAGGTCGTCCTTGGTGTCGACGTACCAGTAGACGGACATGGCCGTGACACCCAGTTCGGCGGCGAGACGGCGCATGGAGAACTTCGCCAGGCCCTCGGCGTCCAGCAGCCGGACCGTGGCCGCGACGATCTTGTCGAGGTCCAGTCCGGCCGGCTGGTCCGCCTTCCGTTTCACCGGGGGGCGCTCGGCCAGCCACACGCTCTTCGGCTGCTTCTCGGCGCGGCTCGAAGTCGCTGCCATCTCGCGCCCTCCCTCTCGTTCACGCGGTGGTACGGAGTCGATGCTATTCCGGCCGGGCGGCGGCCGGGCCCGGGCGTACGGGGTCGTCTTCCGGGGCGCTCGGCCCGGGTGCGGCCGGGCCGGGCGCGGGGACACCGCGCTCCGCGCGCCGCAGCAGGAACGCCGCGAGCAGCCCGCCGAGGAAGACGGCGGCCGCGCCCACCAGTTGGCTGGTGCCGATGCCGGAGGCGAACGCGTCGTGGACGGCCGCCCGGTCCGCGTCCGTACGGGCCATGGCCAGCGCGGCCGGCAGCGAACCGGCGCCCAGCGCGACCGCGGGCAGCAGCGCGGCGAAGCGGGAGTTGAGGACCGCGCCGAGGACGGCGACGCCGAGCCCCTGGCCGAACTCCATCAGCGTGCCGTTCACGCCCGCGCCCACCCCGGCCTTCTCGACCGGGATCGACGACATGATGGCGTTGGCCATGGTGGGCATCGCGAACGCCACACCGACGCCCATCAGCAGCAGGCCGAGCAGCATGCCGCCGTAACTGTCGCTGCCGAGGGTCGCGATGGCGGCCAGACCGCCGGCGAGCAGGCTCATGCCGACCACGATCATGCCGGGGGTGCCCAGCTTGGGCAGCAGCTTGACGCCCAGGCCGGTGAAGTTCAGCGCGACGACCATCAGGGCCAGCGGCGCCATCCGCAGCCCGGCCTCCAGCGGCCCGTAGCCGAGGACGAGTTGCAGGTGCTGGGTGAGCAGGAACATCGACCCGCCCAGGCCGAACGCCACCAGGATGCCGCCGGACACCGCGCCGATGAACCGGCTGTTGCGGAAGAAGTGCATGTCCAGCATCGGGTTCGGGATGCGCAGCTCCCAGAGCGCGAAGACGGCGAGGCCCACGACGCCGACCGCGGCGGAGATCAGCACCCGGCCGGAGAGCCAGCCGCTCCCGGGCCCGGAGATGATCGCGAAGACCACGCCCACCATGCCGACCATGGACAGCAGAGCGCCGACCAGGTCGGGGCGCTCCCCGTTGGAGCTCTTCGACTCGGGGACGAGCCGCAGCACGGCGACGAAACCGATCAGCGCGACCGGGATGTTGATCAGGAACAGCGAGCCCCACCAGTAGTGGGCCAGCAGCGTGCCTCCGATCAGCGGCCCGGCGGCGAACCCGAGCGAGTTCACCGAGCTCCAGATGCCGATGGCCTTCGGGCGCTCGGCGTCGTCGAATATCTGCATGACGACGGCGAGCGTGGTCGTCATCAGCAGCGCGCCGCCGACACCCATCGCGGCACGGGCCGCGATCAGTTGTCCGGGCGACTGGGCGAGGGAGGCGGCGAGCGAGGCGACGCCGAACAGCACCAGGCCGAGGGCGAGCATCTTCTTGCGGCCGTACCGGTCGGCGGCGTTGCCGGCGGTGAGCAGCAGGCCGGACTGGACCAGGGAGTACGCGTTGAGCATCCACTGGACGTCGGCGGTGGTCGCGCCCATCTCCTCGGTGAGCGAGGGGACCGCGACGTTCAGGACGGTGTTGTCGAGCAGGACGGTCAGCTGCGCGAGGCAGATGACGGCGAGGATGAGCCAGCGGGTGGGATTGCGGGCCGGACTCAAGGGTGGGGTGGCTCCGGAGGCCACGGAGGACATACAGGCTCCCTGTACGGAGTGATCGAGCGGATCAGCGGGACATCTACACCGTACAGGGAGCGCTATACGCCGTACATCTCTTTATCGGCGGAGCGACTGGGCGTCCTTGACTACATCACGAGACGGGTTTCGTCAGGTCGTACAGCGTCGTACCTCCGACGGTCACCTTCTTGAAGTTCTTCTCGACCCAGCTCGTGATGTCGGACGAGGTGGACTTCTGGGCACCGTTCGGGCCGAAGAAGCCGCCGCCCGCGCCGCCGCCGACGAAGTAGTGGATCTTGCCCTGGCGTACGTACTCCTTGAACTGTGCGAGCGTGGGTGAGGGGTCGCTGCCGTTGAAGCCGCCGATGGGCATGACCGGCAGCCGGGTGGCGAGCTGGTAGCTGGCGGCGTTCTGGGAACCGATGGCGGCGGCGGCCCAGGTGTAGTCGGCGGCGTTCTCCTGGAGGGCGGCCTTGGCTTTGGGGCTGACCTGCTGGCCGTTGAGGAGTCCGCCGAGGGTGTTGTGGGGGCCGCCGTTGGGGGTGGCGGGGCGGTTGGGGCCTCCCGGGCCGGCGGGCCGGCCCTGGCTCTGACCCTGGCCCCCCTGGCTTCCCTTGCCTCCCTGGCCTCCCTGGCCTCCCTGGCTCCCCTGGCCTCCCTGGCCTCCCTGACTTCCCTTGCCTCCCTTGCCGTCCGGCCCGGGCCCGCCGACGATGATCATCCCGCCGTGCCGGCCCCCGGCGCCCTCGACCTTCGGGCCCGCGGTCACGATCGACCCGGTGTGCGGGGTGCCGACCGTGTTCGCCGCGTACGCCACCGGCCCGCCCAGCCCGGCGGCGACGCCCAGCCCGGCGGCCACCACGGCCAGCCGCCGGCCCATCCGTACGGACAGCAGCAGCCCCAGCGCCGCCACCGCGCCGACCGCCACCACCGACCAGCGCAGCCACGGCAGCCACTGCGGCGAGCGGTCCAGCAGGACGTACGCCCAGGCCGCCGTCACCGCGACCGTGCCCGCCAGCACCAGCACGGCGGCGGTGCGGTCCCGCCGCCGCCACAGCAGCGTCGCGCCCATGGCGACCAGTGCCGCGATGTACGGCGCCAACGCGATGTTGTAGTACTGGTGGAAGATCCCGGACATGAAGCTGAACGTCGCGAACGTGATCAGCAGCGCGCCGCCCCACACCAGGAACGCCGCGCGCGCGGCATCGGTCCGCCCGGCCCGCCGCAGTATCACCAGCCCCGCGACCAGCAGGACCGCGGCGGCGGGCAGCAGCCAGGCGATCTGGCCGCCCATGTCGGAGGCGAAGAGCCGGGTGAAGCCGGTGTCGCCCCAGCTTGCCCCGCCGCCTCCGCCGCCGCCTGGGCGGCCGCCGCCGACACTGCCCGCCTCGTTGCCGTTCAGGCGCCCGAGCCCGTTGTAGCCGAAGGTCAGCTCCAGGAAACTGTTGCTCTGCGAGCCGCCGATGTACGGACGTGAGCCCGCCGGCCACAGCTCGACGATCGCGACCCACCAGCCGCCGGAGACGACCATCGCCAGCCCGCCGAGGAGGAGTTGACCGAACCGGCGGCGGAGGCGCGTGGGCGCGCACACCACGTACACGAGCGCCAGCGGCGGCAGGATCAGCCACGCCTGAAGTGTTTTGGTCAGGAAGGCGAAGCCGAAGCAGACGCCCGCCAGCAGCAGCCACTTCGTACGGGCGTCCTCTAGCGCGCGCAGCACGCAGTACACGGCGCAGACCATCAGCAGGCACAGCAGCGCGTCGGGATTGTTGAAGCGGAACATCAGCGCGGCGACCGGCGTCAGGGCCAGCAGCGCCCCCGCGAACAGCCCGGCGCCCACCCCGAAGCGGCGCCGTACGGCCGCGTACAGCACGCCGACCGTGGCGACGCCCATCAGCGCCTCCGGCACCAGGACGGACCACGAGCTGAGCCCGAAGAGCCGTACGGACAGGGCCATCGGCCACAGGGCGGCCGGGGGCTTGTCGACGGTGATGGAGTTGGCGGCGTCGGAGGACCCGAAGAAGAGCGCCTTCCAGCTCGCGGAACCGGCCTGGGCGGCCGCCGAGTAGAACTGGTTCGCGTAACCGGACGCGCCGAGGTCCCAGAGGAAGAGCGCGGCGGATGCCAGGAGCAGCGCGGCGAGGGCGGGGCGGGCCCAGCGGGGGGAGGCGGGGGGCGGGGCGGCCTCTTGGGCGGCCTCCTGAACGGCCTCCTGGGTGGCCCCCTGGGTGACCTCCTGGGGGGATTCGGACGGCTCGGGCGCCTCGGACGGCTCGGATGGCTCAGGCGGCTCGGCCCGCTCAGGTGACTCGGCCTGCTCAGGCGGCTCGCCTTCCTGGGCGTGGGGACCGGGCGGCTCGGCTTCCTGGGCGTGGGGGCCGGGCGGATCGGCCGGTTCCGTGAGGCGGGGGTGGTGCGTGGTCATCGGGGGCTCCTGCCGGGGTGGTGCGGGGCGGGGATGGGGTGCTGGTCGTCCGGGGCGGGGGCGGGGTGATTCCGTACGGGGGCGGGGCGGGCCGGTACGGGGGTCGGGTCTTCTCGTACGAGGGTGGGGTGTTCCCGTACGGCGGCGGGGCGGTCCGGTACGGCGGTGTGGCGCTCCTGTACGGCAGCCCCGCCGTTCCGCTCCGGCTCCCGCCCCCGTGCCCGCTCCCGGCCCTGGTCCCGCTCCCGGTCCGTGAAGACCCACGCCCGGAAGAGCAGGAACCGCAGCAGCGTCGCCGCGAGGTTGGCGGCGACCAGCACCGCCATCTCGGTGCCGTGCGCGGGGTCGCCCGTCGCGGCGTCCAGCGCGGCCAGCGATCCGCTGGTCAGGGCCAGTCCGATGCCGAAGACGACGAGCCCCTGGGCCTGGTGGCGTACGGCGCGCTCGCGGCCCCGTACGCCGAAGGTCAGCCGGCGGTTCGCCGCCGTGTTGCCGACGGCCGACAGCAGCAGGGCCGCGGCGTTGGCCGTCTGTGGCCCGACGCCGAGCCGGAAGAGGGAGTAGAGGCCGAGGTAGAGGAGGGTGCTCAGGGCTCCGACCACACAGAAGCCCATGATCTGGCGGGCCAGTCCGCGCGGTACGCCGGTCAGTTCGCGGTCGCGCGGGTCGTCGCCGAAGGGGCGCGCGAGCCGGTCCAGCGGCAGCGCACCGGTCGCCAGCGCGCGCCCCACGCGCCAGACGCCCTTGAGGTCCTCGGTGGCCGTCCGCGCGATGTGCACGGTGCTGTGCGGGTCGTCCACCCAGTCCACCGGGACCTCGTGGATGCGCAGGCCGGCGCGTTCGGCGAGCACCAGCATCTCGGTGTCGAAGAACCATCCGCTGTCCTCGACCATGGGCAGCAGCCGCTCGGCGACGTCGCCCCGTACGGCCTTGAACCCGCACTGCGCGTCGGAGAAGCGGGCGGCCAGCGAGCCGCGCAGGATGAGGTTGTAGGAGCGGGAGATGAACTCCCGCTTGGGGCCGCGCACCACCCGCGAACTCCGCGCCAGGCGCGAGCCGATCGCCAGGTCGGAGTGGCCCGAGATGAGCGGGGCGACCAGCGGCAGCAGCGCATTCAGGTCGGTGGACAGGTCGACGTCCATGTAGGCGAGCACCGGGGCGTCGGAGAGGGACCAGACCGTGCGCAGTGCCCGGCCGCGGCCCTTCTCCTCCAGGCGTACGGCCGTCACCTCGTCGATCGCCTCGTCCAGCGACGCGGAGATCTCGGGCGTACGGTCCGTGCTCGCGTTGTCCGCGACGGTGATGCGGAAGCCGTAGGGGAAGGTACGGGAGAGGTGGTCGTGGAGCCGGCGGACGCACGGCTCCAGGTCGGACTCCTCGTTGTAGACGGGGATCACGACATCGAGCACCGTGTCGATCTGGCCGAGGCGCAGATGCTCACGGGGCGGCAGGGAACCCAGGGGGGTGTGGGCCGGCTGTGTCGTCGTCATGGCATCGACACTTCCGGAGCGCGCTGTCACCCTTGTGTGGTGCCGCTGTGCCCGGGCTGTGAATGGGCGTATTCAAGGGGCGTATGGGAACCCTGAGGGGCGCGTGCGGTGTCGCGCGCCGGTCCGCCGGCGGGCAGCCGGACCCGGAAGACGGTCCGTCCGGGGGCGCTCTCCACCCCGACCGTGCCGCCGTGCGCCGCGACCACGGCCTCCACGATCGCCAGCCCCAGGCCCGTACTGCCGCTGTTACGGGCGCCTGCGTTCTTCGTACCGCCCGCACTCTCCGTACCGGCTGCACTCTTCGTACCGCCCGCACCGCCCGTACCTTCCAGGCCGTCCAGGCCGCCTGCGCCTCCTGCGCCTCCTGCGCCACGCGAGTCACCTGAGCCGTGCGAGTCCCGCAAGCCACCTGAGTCACCGGTTCCGCCGCTGCCGCCGCTGTCGCCGCTGCCGCCGCCCGTACGGGAACGGGAAGCGTCCCCCCGGGCGAACCGCTCGAAGACATGCGGCAGCAGCTCGGGCGGCACACCGGGGCCGTCGTCCCGCACCTCCAGCCGGACGAAGTGCCCCGCCCCCGGCATCGGCATCTCGCGCCGCAGGCAGGCGACGACCGTGGTGCCCTCGGGCGTGTGCGTACGGGCGTTGGCCAGCAGATTGACCAGGACCTGGTGCAGCCGGTCGCCGTCGGCCCGTACGGGCACCGGGTCGGCCGGCAGCTCCAGGCGCCACTTGTGACGGGGGCCGGCGGCGCGGGCGTCGCTGACGGCGTCCACGACGAGCGGCACGAGGTCGGTGCAGTCGTACGACAGCGGGCGCCCGGAATCCAGCCTGGCGAGCAGCAGCAGGTCCTCCACCAGGCCGGTCATCCGCTCCGCCTCGGACTCGATGCGCCCCAGGGCGTGCCGGGTGGCCGGTCCCGGCTCCTCGCGGCCCCGGCGGGTCAGCTCGGCGTAACCGCGTATCGAGGCCAGCGGCGTCCGCAGCTCGTGGCTCGCGTCCGCGACGAATCTGCGGACCCGTGTCTCGCTCTCCTGCCGCGCCGCGAGCGCCGACCCCACGTGCCCGAGCATCCGGTTGAGCGCCGCGCCGACCTGCCCGACCTCCGTACGCGGGTCCGCCTCGGCGGCCGGGACGCGCTCGTGCAACGCCACCTCACCGCGGTGCAGCGGCAGTTCGGAGACGCGGGTGGCGGTGGCGGCGACCCGGCGCAGCGGCCACAGCGCGATACGGACCGTGGCGGCGCCCGCGAGGCCGGCGGCCACCAGGCCCGCGGCGGTCACACAGACCTCCACGACCACCAGCCGCCCGACGACGTCCTGCACCTCCCCGGTCGGCAGCCCGACCAGCGCGGAGTCGTCCGGCGCCGACTCGACACGGTAGTCGCCCAGGTCGGGGAGGGTGACGGTGTGCGGACGCCCGTCCCGCGGCACGGCGGCCAGCGCCTGCTTCTGCTCGTCGGTCAGCGTGATCAGGTTCTGCGCGGGCAGCGGATTGCGCGCGTCGATGCTGCGGGCGGCGGCGGTGACGTCACCCTCGGGGGAGAGGCGCGCCCCGACCGTGCCGATGGGCTGGCCGGGGCCGGCGATGAACCCGAGGTCCCGGTGTCCGGTGAAGTCACCCTGCCGGCCCACGGAGTGCTGGGCCGACTCCCGCAGCTTGCCGTCGAGCTGGTTCTGGAGGTACGAGTGCAGCGCGATGGTGGTGACCGTACCGATCACCGCGCACACCACCGCGATCAGCAGAACCGCCGACACCACCAGCCGGGTCCGCAGACTCCACCGCCGCGGCCGCAACCGGAACTGCCGAGGACGCCGATGCCGGTGCACACGCGGGCCGGTGGCGGACGCCCCGGCACCCGCCCGTACCGCGGTCGCCGAACCAGCGCCCGGAGCCCGCCCGTCAGTCGGCGCACCAGAACCCGCGGCCCGCCCGGCGATCGGCGGACCGGCTGCGCCCCCCGCGGCCCCCGGTGCCCCGGACACCCGCTACCCGCCAGGCTTGATCAAATACCCGGCGCCACGGCGCGTGTGAATCATCGGGGCGCGGCCCGCGTCGATCTTCCGGCGCAGGTACGAGATGTACAGCTCCACGACATTGGCCTGGCCGCCGAAGTCGTAGCTCCACACCCGGTCCAGGATCTGCGTCTTGCTCAGCACCCGGCGCGGGTTGCGCATCAGGTAACGCAGCAGCTCGAACTCGGTCGCCGTCAGGTGGATCTCCTGGCCGCCCCGCCACACGTCGTGGCTCTCCTCGTCGAGCAGCAGGTCGCCCACCGCGAGCAGCGACTCGCTGCGTCCCGCCGCCGCACCCGCCCTGCGCAGCAGACCGCGCAGCCGCGCCACCACCTCCTCCAGGCTGAAGGGCTTGGTCACATAGTCGTCGCCGCCCGCCGTCAGCCCGGCGATCCGGTCCTCGACCGCGTCCTTCGCGGTCAGGAACAGCACCGGCACCTCGGGCAGTTCATGGCGCAGCCGCCCCAGTACGGTCAGGCCGTCCATGTCCGGCAGCATCACGTCGAGCAGCACCGCGTCCGGCCGCCACTCACGTGCCGCCCGCAGCGCGGCCGTGCCGTCACCTTCGGCGCGGATGTCCCAGCCCTCGTAACGCAGCGCCAAGGAGAGCAGTTCGGCGAGCGACGCCTCGTCGTCGACGACCAGCACCCGCACCGGGCTCCCGTCGGGACGCAGCAGCTCAGCACGCTTCTTGGCGGTGGATGTGGACGCTGTCACGGTCATGCTGTCGAGGCTGACCACCCCCTCTGAGAGCCGTCTTGCGCGTATCTGTGAATCTCCTGAGAAACACCCGTCACCACAGCAATGCTTCAGTGGAACCGGACTGGGCCGCCCCCCGCGCGGTCCAGCCGGTCACCACTGGAATCAGCATCGCACCCACCACTGACAATCGCCCTGACCTGCGCTTTCACCCTCCCGAAGGGCCTTCGTCCCCCCGCCCTTCGCCCCCGGCCCCTTCCCTTCACCCCGACGTCAATCCGTACCGTCACCGCATGAAGATCCGCATGAAGATCCTCGCCCTCAACGGCAGCCTGCGCGCCCGCTCCTCCAACGGCGCCGTCCTGCGCTCCGCCCTCGCGCTCACCGACGCCACGTCAGCCACCGCCGACATCGCCGCGCTTCCCCACTTCCACCCCGACCAGGACGCTGAGGGCGCCACTCCGCCCGCCCCGGTGGCCGCCCTGCGCCGCGCCGTGGCGGACGCGGACGCCGTACTGGTCGTCAGCCCGGAGTACGCCCACGGCGTCCCCGGCGTCCTCAAGAACGCCCTCGACTGGCTGGTCAGCAGCGCCGAACTCCTGGGCAAGCCGACCGCGGTACTCACCGCCTCGCCCTCACCGACCGGCGCCGCCTACGCACACGAACAGCTGCGCGAAACCCTCCGCATGATGTCCGCCGACGTGGTCCCGGACGCCTGCCGCGACCTCGCCGCCATCGGCCCGAAGACCGACCCGGCCACCGGAACCGTCACCGACCCCGCCACCCTCCAGGACCTCCGCACAGCCCTGGCAGCACTGACCGCGGCGGCCCCCCCCCCCCCCC
>NZ_JAFIQY010000003.1 GCF_022271435.1 Streptomyces monomycini
CCGTGCCCCCGGCGGAGGCGCTCGCCGCCCCCGAGGGCGGGCCGGCCGGCCGGGAGGCGGCGCGGCGCCGGCGGCGCGGCGGCAGCGTGTCGCTGGGGGTGCCGCCCTCGGAGGACTGCTCCGAAGGGCCGCTGGGTTCGTTGGGCTCAATGGGTTCGAGCATGCGGGCGGTTCTCCCGTCACGCTCCCGGGCGCCGCGCCTTGGTCCGGACGCGGCCCGCCGGTGCTGCACGGTGCCGCCCTCCGGGGCGCGGGCGCCGCACGGGAGCTGTCGTCTCGCTCGCCGGGCCCGTAGGTCGGGGACCGGCGAAAGTCTGCTGGTCAGTGCGTCTGCCGGGCCGGGGTGGCTCCCTGGCTGATCGGCGACGCGACGACGGCGGTCCTGAGCAGGACCGTCCGGCGCCTCGCGGCGCTCAGCCGGCGGCCGTTGTTGTGCCGGCCTCGGCAGCGTCGCGGTCGGGCGCGAGCGGGTCGGTCACCGCGCCGGTCTCCTCATCGAGCAGCCCCTGCGCCAGCCTGGTCACCGCTGCGGGGACCGGCGGCGCCAGGTCGGCCGTAGCTCGGAGGCCGGACAGGACGTCGTCGGGTCGTACGGCAGGTGTCAAATGCCGAACAACCAGCCGCAGTATCGCACAGGCTTTGCCGTCCGGCCTATCGCCCTCGGGGGCGACGGCTTCCAGGCGGGTGACCGCACCGCGCGCGTCGAAGGTCCGCATACCGTTTTTTGTACGGCGTTCGACCTGCACTTCTTCGGCGGCGAGGAACGTCTCGGCGGCCCGTGCCGCCTCGGCCGGCTCGACGCCGTCGAGCCGCAGCTCCCACACCGACGCCTGCAGCCGGTCGGCGAGGCCGGAGGTACGGGCCTCCACCGCGTCGGTGATGTCCAGACCGGTCGGCAGCGACTCGTTCAGCAGCTCTTGGAGCATGGCCGGATCGCGGCGCTCGGCGAGCTGGATCTCCAGGTACTCGGCCTCGCTGCCGGTACCGGTCGGCGCGGCGTTGGCGTACGACACCTTGGGGTGCGGGGTGAAGCCCGCCGAATAGGCCATGGGGACCTCGGCGCGGCGCAGCGCCCGCTCGAAAGCGCGCTGGAAGTCGCGGTGGCTGGTGAACCGGAGGCGGCCGCGCTTGGTGTAGCGCAGTCGGATGCGCTGCACCGCCGGTGCGGGCGGCGGGCCTTCGGGCTGTCGCTTGCCCAGTGTTACTTCTCCTTGGTGTGAGGGCGCTGCCGGACGTCACCCCGCGCGGGGCGGGGACGGTCCGTCCGGATGACGCCTACCCGGCGTCGCCCGGTCCGGGCCCCCGCCCAGGCGAGGACACGTCGCGCCCGGACGTCTTACCTAGAGTACGTGCCCGCGGTACCGCGGGTTCCCGCCGGGGCTCCGGCACCGCGGCGCGCTCCGGCCGCCGCGGCCCTCCGAACAGGGCCCGCCGGAGGTCGGCGCGGGTCTGCCGGACGGACTGCCGGGCGGCGGCCAGCGCGTGCCGTACGGACCGGCCCGCCGCGCCCGCCGCGCGCCGCACCGGGCGCCACAGACCGTCCCGTACGGCATGGCCCACCGGGGTGAGGACCGTGCGGTACGCCCACCGGAACGGCTCGACGAAGATCCACCGCAGGAGTGTGCCGAGGGCCCGGCCGACGGCCCGGGACACGTACCCGGCCACCCGCCAGCAGTGCCCGAACGCGGCACCGGTCTCGCGCACGACGACCGTCACGGCGGCGCCGGCCGCCCGGCCCACCGGGGCGAGGACGTACCGCCACACCGCGACGGCCGGTACGACGACCGTCCACCGTACGAGGGCGGCGACGGCGGCCGCGATGCCGCGGACCACCCGGACGATGCCGTGCCCGACGGGCGTCAGCACGTGCCGGTGGAACCACTGGGCGGGGAACACGACCAGGTGCCGGCCGAGCCAGGCCAGGCCCGCCCCCAGCCCGCGGATCAGCCGGGCGAGCCCGCTCCCGAACCACCTGAAGGCGTGTCCGGCCGGAGTGAGCACCCAGCGGTAGCACCAGAGTGCCGGCACCACGATCAGGTGATGAACCAGCCAGGCCACGGCCACGCCGACAGCCACACCGACCGGTACCAGTACATACCGCCACAGAGCGACCCACGGCCAGTAGAACAGTGCCTTGGCCAGCCAGAGCAGCCCCGTACCGAAAACCCGCGCGGTCCAGGCGATGCCGTGCCCGACCGGCGTGAGGACCCGGCGGTACACCCAGGCCAGCGGCGTGACGACGAGGACGTGCCCCAGCCAGGACAGCCCGCGCCCCACGGGACGCAGCACTCCGCGGTGCAGGGCACGGCCGCAGGCCGCGAGCGCGTCCCACACCATGCGCACCGGCACCACGAGCAGCAGTACGACGATGCGTACCGGCAGCCGGACCACTCGCGTCAGACAGCCCTCGCCCGGCGCGTAAGGCTCCGGTACCCGCTGCCGTTCGTGCGCCTTGACCAGCGACGGCCCACCCGTGGGCTCCATACGGTTTCCTCCCCCTCGCGCCCGTTATGGGCGCTGACGCACACATGCCGCGGCCCGGCCGCCGCATCGCTGCGGGGCCGGGCCGGAGCACGAGCCGTGGAACGCCTGCGCGCCTCGAACGCTTACTTGACGACGGTCAGCGGCAGCAGCTTCTTGCCCGTCGGGCCGATCTGGATGTCCAGGTCGAGCTGCGGGCACACGCCGCAGTCGAAGCACGGGGTCCAGCGGCAGTCCTCGACCTCGGTCTCGTCGAGGGCGTCCTGCCAGTCCTCCCAGAGCCAGTCCTTGTCCAGGCCGGAGTCCAGGTGGTCCCAGGGCAGGACCTCCTCGTACGTCCGCTCACGGGTGGTGTACCAGGCGACGTCCACGCCGTACTCGGGCAGCGTCTCCTCGGCGGCCTTCATCCAGCGGTCGTACGAGAAGTGCTCGCGCCAGCCGTCGAAGCGGCCGCCGCCCTCGTAGACGGCGCGGATGACCGAGCCGACGCGGCGGTCGCCGCGCGAGAGCAGGCCCTCGACGATGCCGGGCTTGCCGTCGTGGTAGCGGAAGCCGATGGAGCGGCCGTACTTCTTGTCGCCGCGGATCTTGTCGCGCAGCTTCTCCAGGCGCGCGTCGGTCTCCTCGGCGGAGAGCTGCGGCGCCCACTGGAACGGCGTGTGCGGCTTGGGCACGAAGCCGCCGATGGAGACCGTGCAGCGGATGTCGTTGGAGTTGGCCACCTGGCGGCCCTTGGCGATCACGTTGACCGCCATGTCGCCGATCTGGAGCACGTCCTCGTCGGTCTCGGTGGGCAGGCCGCACATGAAGTACAGCTTCACCTGCCGCCAGCCGTTGCCGTAGGCCGTGGCGACCGTACGGATCAGGTCCTCTTCCGAGACCATCTTGTTGATGACCTTGCGCATCCGCTCGCTGCCGCCCTCGGGCGCGAAGGTCAGTCCCGAGCGACGGCCGTTGCGCGTCAGCTCGTTGGCAAGATCGACGTTGAAGGCGTCGACGCGGGTCGACGGCAGCGACAGGCCGATCTTGTCTTCCTCGTACCGGTCGGCGAGGCCCTTGGCGATGTCGCCGATCTCGGTGTGGTCCGCGGAGGACAGCGACAGCAGGCCGACCTCCTCGAATCCCGTGGCCTTCAGGCCCTTGTCCACCATCTCGCCGATGCCGGTGATGCTTCGCTCCCGCACGGGGCGCGTGATCATGCCTGCCTGGCAGAAACGGCAGCCGCGGGTGCAGCCACGGAAGATCTCGACCGACATCCGTTCGTGGACGGTCTCGGCCAGCGGGACGAGCGGCTGCTTGGGGTAGGGCCACTCGTCCAGGTCCATGACGGTGTGCTTGGACACCCGCCACGGGACGCCGGAGCGGTTCGGCACGACGCGCGAGATGCGCCCGTCGGCCAGGTACTCCACGTCGTAGAACTTGGGGACGTACACGCTGCCGGTCCTCGCGAGGCGGAACAGCAGCTCGTCGCGCCCGCCGGGCCGGCCCTCGGCCTTCCAGGCGCGGATGATCTCGGTGATCTCCAGCACGGCCTGCTCGCCGTCGCCGACCACCGCGCAGTCCAGGAAGTCGGCGATCGGCTCCGGGTTGAACGCCGCGTGGCCGCCCGCGAGGATCAGCGGGTGGTCCTCCGTCCGGTCCTTGGCCTCGATCGGGATGCCCGAGAGGTCCAGGGCGGTGAGCAGGTTGGTGTAGCCCAGCTCGGTGGAGAAGGAGACACCGAGTACGTCGAAGGCGCTGACCGGGCGGTGCGCGTCGACGGTGAACTGCGGCACGTTGTGCTCGCGCATGAGCGCTTCGAGGTCGGGCCAGACGCTGTACGTGCGTTCGGCCAGCACCCCCTCGCGCTCGTTGAGGACCTCGTACAGGATCATGACGCCCTGGTTGGGCAGCCCGACCTCGTAGGCGTCCGGGTACATGAGCGACCAGCGCACATCGCAGGAATCCCAGTCTTTGACGGTGGAGTTGAGCTCTCCACCGACGTACTGGATGGGCTTCTGGACATGCGGGAGAAGCGCTTCCAGGCGCGGGAAGACCGTCTCGACAGGCATCGCGGCGTCTTTCATGAGCTGGCAGGGGTGACCATCCAGCGTACCCCGGGAACGCGGCCCTGTTGACGGGGACCGCCCTGGTGGGCAAGGGGTGACGGCGTACGGACAGTGGGTCACCGGGCGGACGGCGGCCCGCCGGGCGCGGCGCGGCCCCGTACTGCCGCCGCCGTCGCCCGGCGGATCACCTGCGGCGCGTCACCCGCGCAGCTTCCTGCGGTGCGCCGGTTTCGACGCCTTCCGCCAGACCTCGGGCAGCTCCCGCTCCCGGGCCGCCGCGGCCGCCTCCTCCCGTCCGTACAGCAGACCGAAACTGAATCCGCCCTCGCCCGCGCCGTGCGCCTGTACGGCGAGGTCCCGCAGCGCCGCGCGGGCCAGCACGCTGTCCTGGTGATCGCCGAGCAGCTGCTGCACCCGCTTCATACGGGTGGCGAACTTCTTCGCCGGACGGCCCAGCGCCGGCGTGGCCGCCTCCGCCGCGTACCGCACCCGCTTGGCCGCCTTGCGGGCGGAATGCAGCGCCTCGTCGCGCTCCGGCCCGGGTGGCGCCGCCAGCGCGGCCGCCATCCGCCGGTCCAGCCGCCGGTAGTCCTTGAGCACGGCCTTCGCCATCGTGCGCCCCGGCGGACGGGCCGCGGCCGGGCGCAGCGGCGGGTCCGCCAGGAGCGCGTGCAGGCTCTCCAGCAGCGCCAGGTGCCGCGCCCCGTCCAGAACCGCGAGCAGCGACTGCCGGGAGCCCAGCCGACGGCGCTGCGACCACAGGCGCAGGCGCGCGGCCACCGGGCCCAGCCGCAGTTCACGCGGCAGCTCCCCGAGCCCTTCCCGCAGGCGCTCCGCCAGCACCTCGCGGTCCCGGTCCAACCCCAACTCCCCCGCCAGCCACTTGAGTTCGTCGCCGATCGGATCGGTCACCGACCGGTCCAGCACCGCGCCGTACGAGCGGAAGGCGCTGCGCAGACGGCGGGTGGCGACGCGCATCTGGTGCACCGAGTCGGGTACGTCGCGGCGGACGGCCGGGTCCAGCTCGACGAGGGTGCGGATCTGCTCACGGACGTACGCGAGGACGGCGTCGCCGGCGGTGCGGAGGTCGGCGGGGCCGGGGGGCGCGGCAGCTTTTCCGGCCTTGCCGACCTTGCCGGGTTTGCCCGCCTTAACGGGTTCGCCCGCCTTGACCGCCTTGACCGCCTTGCCGGACTTTCCAGGCTTGGCCGGTTTCCCGGTCAGGGAAGACCTCCCCCGCTTGATCCGCTCCTGCGGCTGCCGACCCGCCGTCTCTGCTGTTCCTCCCGCCTCTCCCGCCTCTGCCGTCTCCGCCGCCTCTGCCGTCTCCGCCAGCGCGCGAGCCAGCTTGGACGCCGAACTGGCGGGCCGGACCCCGGCGGCCGCGAGAACCTCCTCCACGGCGTCCAGGAGGGCGGGAGTCCCGTCCCCCACCAGCTCCACCTCGATCTCGCGCCAGCGGACACCGACCGTCACCCGGCCTCCGGGCGGCGCCTGGCCATGCCCAGGGTCATGGCCCTGGTCCGGGCCTTCCTCCCCCCGGTCCGCGCCGTCCACCGCCCCCGCACCGTCCACCCGGTGCGCCACCACCTCGTCGACCGCCACCTCGGCGAGGGGTTCGCCCTGCTCGCTCTCCAGCACCCGCAGCGTGCGCCGGGTCCGCAGGTGCACCACCGGGGCCAGGCGCGCGCCGCGCACCCGCGAGCGCACCAGCGCCGCGAGCTTCGGCGGCACCCGGTCGGCGAGCGGCATCCGCACCTCGTCCCGTACGCCGGGCGCGACCGGCAGTTTCAGGTGCCAGCCCGCGTCGCCGCCGCCGGTGCGCCGCCGCAGCGTGATGCTGTCGGCGGCGAGCCGCTGGTCCGGGGTGTCGTAGTAGGTGGCGAGCAGGACTACGGTGCCCTGGTCCGCGACGGCTCCGACCCCGGCGACGCCGGTCAGGTCGGGCAGTTCGGTGCTGTCATCGGCCTCGTACTTTCGCTCGATTTCCCGCACGGTGTCCGCCATGGATCGAATCTAGCCGCGTGTGCGGCGCGGAGGCAGTCCCCGACCGGACGTTCTGGCGGTAGCGCGCCACCGACCGGAAGATTTCCGGGCTGGCCACGCGGCATCCGGCCCAAAAACAGTTCATCTCTCCACGAACACCTGCGAATGCCGGACAGCTCCTTTCCGGCCGGTTGCGGAAATACGCCGTCTTGCCGTCGGCAGTTGCCGCTCGGACGATCGGTCCCCTCATCCCGCGTGCGGACCGCGGCGGCCACGAGGGCCGCGGTGCGTCCGCGCGCCCTTTCCCGAGGAGGACCGATGACCACCAACGGCCGCCAGAGCCTCAGTCCCGACGCGGCACGGCAACTCGCCACCGCCACCAAGACCACGCCGCAGATGCGCGGCATCACCCCGCGCTACCTGCTGCGCGCCCTGCCGTGGGTGGACGTCGACGCCGGTGTCTACCGCGTCAACCGCCGCCGTACGTTCATCCTCGGCGACGACCGGATCAGCACCTTCTCCGAGGGCGACAGCCACCGCATCGTGCCCGAGGATCTGCGCGAACTGCCGTTCCTGCGGCAGGCGGACGAGGGGCAGCTGCGCGAACTGGCCGAGACGTGCGACGAGGTGACCTTCGAGGCCGGGCAGTTACTGTGCTCGGAGAGCGACAGCGCCGACCGGCTCTGGGTGCTCGTGCGGGGCCGCGCGGAGAAGCGGGTGACCGGCCGCTACGGCGAGGACGCACTCCTGGAGATCGTCGGCGACGGCCAGTTCTTCGACCTGGAGGCCTGGGCCAAGGGCGAGACGCTGCCGTACCGGGTCCGTACCCTCACCCCCGGTGTCGCGCTGTGCATCCACCGCTCCAAGCTGGCCGAACTGGCCGACCGGGACGAGTCGTTGCGCACCTCGATGGAGTCGTACTGCTCCGGCGAGGGGCCGACGCCGGGCGCCGAGGCGCCGGTCGACCTGGCCTCCGGGCACGTCGGCGAACCGGTGCTGCCGGGTACGTACGTGGAGTACGAGGACACGCCGCGCGAGTACCACATGAGCCTCGCCCAGACCGTGCTGCGCGTGCACACCCGCGTCGCCGACCTGTACAACCAGCCCATCGACCAGACCCGGGCGCAGAGCAACCTGACCGTGCACGCGCTGCGTGAGCGGCAGGAGTCGATGATGCTCAACCACCCGGAGTTCGGCCTGTTCAACCAGGTCGCACCGGGGATGCGGGTGCAGCCGCGCACCGGCGCGCCGACGCCGGACGACCTGGACGAGCTGCTGGCCAAGGTGTGGAAGCAGCCCGCGTACTTCCTCGCGCACCCCCGTGCCATCGCCGCGTTCGGCCGTGAATGTACCCGCCGGGGTGTGCCCCCGGTGACCGACACCCGGTTCGGCAGTCCGCTGCTGACCTGGCGCGGCGTGCCGCTGCTGCCTTCCGACAAGGTGGGCATCAACGGCGCGGGCACGACGGAGATCCTGCTGATGCGGGTGGGCGAGGCCGAGCAGGGCGTGGTGGGTCTGCGTCCGAGCCAGGTGCCCGACGAGGCGGAGCCCGGCCTGTCCATCCGCAACATGGGCGTGGACCAGAAGGCCATCACCTCGTACCTGGTCACGGCCTACTTCAACACGGCCGTCCTGGTCGAGGACGCCCTCGCCGTCCTCCAGAACGTCGAGGTGTCCAAGTACCATGACTACTCCTGAGGTCACGGGGCTCACGGCACCGCTGAGCGCGCTCCTCGGCAAGGGGGTCGGTACGGGCACCGCGGCCCCTGCCACCGGCACGGACACGGCGACGGACGCGGCCCCGGGCACCGCGCCGGCCACCGCACCCCGCACCGCGTCCACCACCGCACCGAGCATGGGCGCGGCTCCGGGCGCGGGGGCGACCGTCGTACCGGCCGCGGCCATGGCGGGTCTGCCGGGCATGCAGCAGGTTCCGAGCGCGGGCACCGCCGCGGGCGGCGCGCCGTCAAGTGCCGTACCGGGTACGACCGCCGCACCGGGTACGGCATCGGCAGTACCGGGAGCGGACCAGCTCCTCGGCATGGGCACCGTCCCTGACATGAGTGCGGTCCCGGGCATGAGTGCGGTCCCGGGAATGAGTGCGGTCCCGGGCATGAGTGCGGTCCCGGGCATGAGTGCGGTCCCGGGAATGAGTGCGGTCCCGGGCATGAGTGCGGTCCCGGGCATGAACGCGATACCGGGCATGAGCGCGGCATCGACCACGAGCGCGATACCCGGCACGAGCGCGATCCCGGGCGCGGACGCCGTTCCGGCCACCGCCACCACCGGAGCGGTCCCCACCGCCACAGCCCCCGCCACCAGCGCCTTCCCCACCACCGACACCGTCCCCACCACCCCCGCCCCAGCCCCCGGCGCGGCTCCCACCACCGTCCCCGGTTCTTCCACCGTCCAGCAGTTCCCCGGTGCCCAACGCGGCGCCTTCTCCCCCGAGATGGCGCGCCGCGACTTCCCGATCCTGCACCGGCTGGTCAACGGCCGGCCGCTCGTGTGGCTCGACAACGGTGCCACCACGCAGAAGCCGCGCCAGGTGATCGAGGCCGTGGCCGCGTTCTACGGCTCGGCCAACTCCAACATCCACCGCGGCGCCCACACCATGGCCCGCGACGCCACCGCCCTGTACGAAGCGGGCCGGGCCGCCGTCGCGGAGTTCCTGGGCGCCCCGTCCCCCGAGGAGATCGTCTTCGTCCGGGGCACCACCGAGGCGGTCAACCTGGTCGCCCAGACCTGGGGACGGGCCAACGTCGGTCCGGGCGACGACATCCTCGTCCCCGTGCTGGAGCACCACTCCGACATCGTGCCCTGGCAGCAGCTCGCCGCCGAGACGCACGCCAGGGTGGTGCCGGTGCCGCTGCTGCCGGACGGGCAGATCGACCAGTTCGCCTACGCCGACCTGCTGTCCTCCCGTACTCGCCTGGTGGCCGTCAGCCATGCCTCCAACGTGCTGGGCACCGTCCCGCCGGTGGCGGAGATGACGGCGCTGGCGCACCGCTACGGCGCCAAGGTGCTGGTGGACGGCGCGCAGGCGGTGGCCCACTTCCCGGTCGACGTCCAGGCTCTGGACGCCGACTTCTACGCCTTCTCCGGTCACAAGCTGTTCGCGCCCACCGGGATCGGCGCGCTGTACGCCAAGCCCGAGCTGCTGGCGTCGATGGCGCCGTGGCAGGGCGGCGGGAACATGATCGAGTCCGTTTCCTTCGACCGCACGACGTTCGCGCCCGCACCGCACCTCTTCGAGGCCGGTACGGGCCACATCTCCGGCGTGGTGGGGCTGCTCGCGGCCCTGGACTGGCTGTCGTCCTTCGACCACGAGGCCATCGCCGCGTACGAGACCCAGCTGCTGGCCTACGCGCAGCAGGCGCTGGCTGCCGTACCCGGTCTGCGGGTGCTGGGCGAGGCCCCCGACCGCATCGGGGTGCTGGCCTTCACGCTCGCCGGGCACGACTCGACGGCGGTGGCGCAGGCCCTCGACCTGGAGGGCATCGCCGTCCGCTCGGGCCATCACTGCGCGCAGCCGGCCCTGGCCCACTACGGCCTGGACAGCGCCGTACGTGCCTCCCTGGCCCTCTACAACACTCCCGAGGAGGTGGACCAGCTGGCGGCCTCCTTGCTGCGGCTCCAGCAGGGAGCGTGAGCTGACCGGGAGTGCCCGCCCCACCGTCGGGGCGGGCACTCCCCCGTACGGGACCGGGCCGCCGGGATCGGCAGCCCCTCCCCCGGGGCCGTTCGTAACCTGCCGGTACAGTGCGGTCCTTGGTTCGCGCGTATCACAGCAGGGGGGACGATGCTTGCGCATCTGACGGACACGGCTCGCCAGTTGGCCCGGGTTCTGTGGCAGCAGCACACGGTCTACCGGGACCGGACGGGCGGTGTGGTCATACGGGGTGAGCACGTCCAGCGGTGGATCAGCCTGTCCGTCACCGGGACGCGCGGCGAGGTGCTGTTACGGGCGGGCCGCATCCTGGACGGCGGTACGAGCGCGCCCGCGCGGGCGGAAACGGTCATGCGGCTGGACAGCGGTACGGGCGAACTGGCCGCCGCCTGCCGCCGGCTGCTGGCCGACACGGCCCTCAGCGGCGCTCCGGAGGCGCCCCGGGAGCCCCGGCCCGGCCGGGACCGGCCGCAGACCCGGCAGCGGGCGGGCGGGGCGCGGATCGCCCTGTGGGTGCTCCTCGCCACGGTGACGAGCGCCGCGGTGCTCGCCGCCCTCGTCGCCTACAGCTCCTACCGCGCCGCCCGCTGACGTACCGGCGTGCCGTACGGCCGGCGCGGGATCAGGCCGACACCGGCCGCTGCACATGGATGGACTGGAGCAGCCCTATGGCGATCCAGACCGCGAACATGGACGTGCCGCCGTACGAGACGAACGGCAGCGGAAGCCCGGTGACCGGCATGATGCCGAGCGTCATGCCGATGTTCTCGAACGCCTGGAAGGAGAACCAGGAGATGCAGCCCGCCGCGACGATGGTGCTGTAGAGCTCACTGGCCTCGCGGGCGATCCGGCAGGCGCGCCAGAGGACGACCCCCAGCAGGACGATGATCAGGCCCGCGCCGAGGAAGCCCAGCTCCTCACCGGCGACGGTGAAGATGAAGTCGGTCTGCTGCTCCGGGACGAACTGGCCGGTGGTCTGGCTGCCCTGGAAGAGGCCGGAGCCGGTCAGCCCGCCGCCGCCGATCGCGATGCGCGCCTGGTTGGTGTTGTAGCCGACGCCCGCCGGGTCCAGGCTCGGGTTGGCGAAGGCGGCGAACCGGGCGATCTGGTAGTCGTCCAGCAGTCCCAGCTGCCAGATGGCGACGCAGCCGAGGACGCCGGCGCCGAGCAGCCCGAGGATCCACCGGTTGGAGGCGCCGGAGGCGAGCAGGACGCCGAGGATGATCGCACCGAGGACCATCACCGAGCCGAGGTCCGGCATCAGCATGATGATGAGGACGGGGACCGCGGCCAGACCGAGGGCCTGGACGACGGTGCGGTGGTCGGGGTGCGGGCGGTCGCCCGCGTCGACCCGGCCCGCGAGGATCACCGCCATCCCCAGCGTGATCGTGATCTTGGCGAATTCGGCGGGCTGGAGGGAGAGGCCGCCGGGGATGGCCAGCCAGGAGCGGGAGCCGTTGATCGTGGCGCCCAGCGGCGTCAGGACGAGCAGCGACAGCAGCAGCGAGAGGGTGTAGAGGATCGGCACGGCCCCGCGCAGCGTGCGGTGGCCGAGCCAGATCGCGGCGGCCGCCAGGGCCAGACCGATGCCGGTGTTCAGCAGATGGCGCAGCAGGAAGCCGAACTCGTCGCCGTGGTTGAGTTCGGTGCGGTTGCGGGTCGCGGAGAAGACCAGCACCGCGCCGATCAGGGACAGGGCCAGGCAGCACAGCAGCATGACCCAGTCGAGCCGGCGGACGACCGAGTCACGTGCCGTCAGCCGGCCCCAGGCACCGCGGTCGGGGCTGTAGCGGCGGACGGTGAAGCCGTTCGCCGTGTGCGAGCTGGTCACTGTTCCCGCCTTCCGGCCGCGGCGCTCGGCGGTGTGGCGGCGACGGGCTTGATGGGCTGTGCCTGGATCGTGCCGTCGCCCAGGATCTTGGGCAGGCCGGTCTGCGGCCTGGGCAGCAGCGCGGCCTTCTCGTCGATCTTGCCCTTGTCGTCCACCCCGTACAGCGCGTTGTAGATCTTGCGTACGGCCGGACCGGCGGAGCCCGAGCCGGTGCCGCCCTGGGAGATCGTCATGATGATCGTGTAGTCCTTGGTGTACGTGGCGAACCAGCCCGTCGTCTGCTTGCCGTACACCTCGGCCGTACCGGTCTTGGCGTGCATCGGGATCTTGTCCTGCGGCCAGCCCTGGAAGCGCCAGGCGGCGGTGCCGCGGGTGGCGACACCGGCCAGCGCGCCGTCGATCTGGGACAGCGTCTTGGCCGTCACCGGCAGCTTCCCGTGCGCCTTGGGCGCGATGTTCTCGATGTGCTTGCCGTCCGGACTGACGACGGCCTTGCCCACGGTCGGGTTGTAGAGGGTCCCGCCGTTGGCGATCGCCGCGTAGATCGTCGCCATCTGTATCGGGGTGACCTGGGTGTCGCCCTGGCCGATGGAGTAGTTGACGGAGTCACCGGCGCGCATCTTCATGCCGGACTCGCAGTTCTCCCTGGCGATCTTCGAGACGTAGTCGTCGCCGGTCTTGCCCTGCTTGCACCAGCTGTCCTTGTTGGCCTCCCAGTACCGCTTCTTCCACTGGCGGTCCGGGACCCGGCCGGTGACCTCGTTCGGCAGGTCGATGCCGGTCTCCTTGCCGAGGCCGAACTGGTGTGCCGTCTTGTAGAACCAGTCGGCCGGGTTCTTCGGCTTGTTGCCGCCGTCCTTCTGCCACTGCTGGTAGGCGAGGCTGTAGAAGACGGTGTCGCAGGAGACCTCCAGCGCGCGGCCGAGGTTGATCGGGCCGTACCCCTTGGACTCGAAGTTCTTGAAGACCTGGTTGCCGATGCTGAAGGAGGCGGTGCAGGGGTAGGTGCCGTTGAAGTCGTACCCGGCGTTGACCGCGGCGGAGGTGGAGATGACCTTGAAGATCGAGCCGGGCGCGGCCTGGCCCTGGATGGCCCGGTTGAGCAGCGGGTAGTTGGACTCCTTGCCGGTCAGCTTCGCGTAGTCCTTGCCGGAGATGCCGCCGACCCAGGCGTTGGGGTCGTAGGACGGGTTGGAGGCCATGGAGACGATCCGGCCGGTCTTGTTCTCCATGACGACCACGGCGCCCGCGTCGGCCTTGTAGTTGGTGCCGGTGTTCTTGTCGTGGGTGTCGCGGGCGTCCTTCATCGCCTGGGCCAGTTCCCTCTCCGCTATGGCCTGGACACGGGCGTCTATGCTCGTGACGACGTTGGAGCCGGGGACCGCCTTGTCGCTCTTGGCCTTGCCGATGACCCGGCCGAGGTTGTCGACCTCGTAACGGGTCACGCCGGCCTTGCCGCGCAGCGCGCTGTCGTAGGTGCGCTCCAGCCCGGACCGGCCGATCTGGTCGGAGCGCAGCAGCGGCGAGCGGGTGTCCTTGGCCTTCTGGATCTCCTCGTCGGTGACCGGCGAGAGGTAGCCGAGGACCTGGGCGGTCTGGGCCTTGCCGGGCGCGGCGTAGCGGCGTACGGCGGTGGGCTCGGCGGAGATGCCGGGGAAGTCCTCGGAGCGTTCGCGGATCTGGAGGGCCTGCTGCGTGGTGGCCTCGTCGGTGATCGGGATGGGCTGGAAGGGCGAGCCGTTCCAGCAGGGCTGCGGCGTCTTGGCGTCGCACAGCCGGACCTTGTTGCGGATCTCCGTCTCGGTCATGCCGAGGACCTTGGCGAGCCGGCCGAGCACGGCCTTGCCGTCGTCCTTCATCTTCAGCAGGTCGGTACGGCTGGCGGAGACGACCAGGCGGGTCTGGTTGTCGGCGAGCGGGATGCCGCGGGCGTCCAGGATGGAGCCGCGGGTGGCCGGTTCGACGACCTGCTGGACGTGGTTGTTGCGGGCCTCGTCGGCGTACTCCCGGCCGTTGCGGATCTGGAGGTACCACAGCCGGCCGCCGAGGGTCAGCAGCAGGGAGAAGACCAGGATCTGGATGGCGATCAGCCGGATCGTGACGCGCGAGGTACGGCCGGTCTCCGGAATGTTGGTCACAGTCGCTTGACCCCCTTGATGCGTCCTGCCTTGTTACGGGCCGGTCTGCCGAGCAGTCCGCCGCGCTGGCCGCCGATCCGGGCCGGCTTGGACGGGAGGCCGGTGCGCATCGAACGGCTCGCCTTCAGGCCGGTGCCGGAGCCGATCCAGCCGTGCACGCTCTTGCGGCCCTTGGCGGAGCCGCCCTGCCCGCCGGCCGCGTCCGCCGCCAGCGGGTCGTGCTCGGTCCGGCGGGCCAGCGCCATCACCAGGGGTACGGCGAACGGGGCCAGCAGCAGGTCGTAGAGCGTGGCGGTGAACAGCAGCCAGCCGAGGCCGACGTGGCGGGCGGCGGAGTCGCCGACGAGCGAGCCGACGCCCGCGTACAGCAGCGTCGAGCCGAGGGCGGCGGCGACCACGACGGCCAGCGGCATGGTCGCCGAACGGTGCTGCCCGGTGTCCGGCCTGGTCAGCCCGGCCACGTACCCGATGACGCAGAGCACCAGCGCGTACCGGCCGATGGCGTGGTCGGAGGGCGGCGCGAGGTCGGCCAGCAGCCCGGCGCCGAAGCCGACCAGGGCGCCGCTCACATGCCCGTACACCAGCGCCAGGCCGAGGACGACCAGGAGCAGCAGGTCCGGGGTGGCACCGGGCAGTTGGAGCCGCGCCAGCACGCTGACCTGGACCAGCAGGGCCACGACCACCAGCGCGGCGGAGAGCAGGATCCTCTTGATGCGCATCGGTCAGCTCCTGGGGGAGGCGCTCGCGGTGGGGGTGGCCGTGACGGTGACCGTCGGCGTCGGCTTGGGTTTGGCGGGCTTCTGCGGCAGCACCGTGTCGCGCGGGTCCTCGCGGGGCGGCTGGACGACCACGCCGACGATGTCCAGCTGGGAGAAGCCGACGAACGGGCGGACCTGGAGGGAGCGGGTCAGATCGCCGTTGGACGGGTCGACCTTGACCGCCCGTCCGACCGGGACGCCGGGCACGAACGGCTTGTCGGCGCTGGAGCCGAAGGTGACCAGCCGGTCGCCCTTCTTCACCTCGGCCTTGCCGTTGAGCAGCTGTACGCGCAGCGAGTCACCGCCCTGGCCGGTGGCGAAGCCGATCTCGTTGGTCTTCTCCATGCGGGTGCCGACGGTGAAGTCCGGGTCGTTGGCGAGCAGCACGGTGGCGGTGCTGCGGCCGACGGTGGTGACCCGGCCGACCAGGCCGTCCCCGTTGAGGACGGTCATGTCGCGGGCGATGCCGTCCTGGGAGCCGGCGTCGATGGTGACGGTCCAGGAGAAGCCCTGCGCCGCGCCGATGGCGATGACCTGGGCGCCCTTGATGCCGTACTGGCCGGTGCCGGCGGTCTTGAGCATCGCGTCCAGCTCGGCGGCGCGGTTGCGGTTGCGGTCGGAGGAGCCGAGCTTCGCCTTGAGCGCGGCGTTCTCCCGCTCCAGGGCGCTGATCCGGGTGTGCCGCTCACCGGAGTCGCGTACCGCGCCGACCGCGTTGCCCACCGGGTCGACGACCGTGGCGATACCGCTCTCGACCGGGCCGAAGGCCGCGGCGGCGGCCTGCCGGGCGGGGGCGAGCGGGGACCGTTCGCCGCCGCGGATGTCCACCGTGATCAGCGCGAACGCGATCGCGACCAGCAGCACCAGTAGCAGCCGGCTCTCTCGTGTGTCCCTCACGTGCGGCGGCCGTGTCCTTCCTCGTAGGACCGGCCGGCTGCGGGCCCGCGCCGGTCGCGCTGGGGAGTGCGGTTGTGCCTTGGTGCGCACAGCTCGCCCCTCGGGGGCGTGGTGCCTTTATACGCAGTGCTCGCCCGTCGGGGCGTGGTGCTTGTATATCAACGATCCGCCGTACGGACGATCAGCCGCCCGTACGGCGGAATGTCGGCTTCCGCTAGCGGCGCGGCTGGGAGTCCAGTACCTGCTGGAGGGCCTCGAACTCCTCGACGCACTTGCCGCTGCCGAGCGCGACGGAGTCGAGCGGGTCCTCGGCGATGTGGATCGGCATGCCGGTCTCGCGGCGCAGGCGCTCGTCGAGGCCGCGGAGCAGGGCGCCGCCGCCGGTGAGCACGATGCCGCGGTCCATCACGTCGCCGGACAGCTCCGGCGGGCACTTGTCGAGCGTGGTCTTGACCGCGTCGACGATGGAGTTGACCGGCTCCTCGATGGCCTTGCGGACCTCGGCCGCCGAGATGACGACGGTCTTGGGCAGGCCGGAGACCAGGTCGCGGCCGCGGATCTCGGTGTGCTCGTCCTGTTCCAGGTCGTACGCCGAACCGATGGTGATCTTGATGCTCTCGGCGGTGCGTTCGCCCAGCAGAAGGCTGTACTCCTTCTTGATGTGCTGGATGATCGCGTTGTCCAGCTCGTCGCCGGCCACCCGGATCGACTGGGCCGTGACGATGCCGCCGAGCGAGATCACGGCGACCTCGGTCGTACCGCCGCCGATGTCCACCACCATGTTGCCGGTGGCCTCGTGGACCGGCAGACCGGAGCCGATCGCGGCGGCCATCGGCTCCTCGATGATGTGCACCTGACGCGCACCGGCCTGGGTGGACGCCTCGATGACCGCGCGGCGCTCGACTCCGGTGATGCCGGAGGGGACACAGACGACGACGCGCGGACGGGCCAGGTAGCGGCGCTTGTGGATCTTGAGGATGAAGTAGCGGAGCATCCGCTCGGTGATCTCGAAGTCGGCGATCACGCCGTCCTTCAGGGGACGCACCGCGACGATGTTGCCGGGGGTGCGGCCGATCATCTTCTTCGCCTCGGCCCCGACGGCCAGGATGCCGCCGGTGTTGGTGTTGATGGCCACGACCGACGGCTCGTTGAGGACGATTCCGCGACCCCTGACGTACACCAGCGTGTTGGCGGTCCCGAGGTCGACAGCCATGTCACGGCCGATGAACGACATGTTGTTCCCCATGAGGATACGTCTGGCCTTCCCAACTGGAGCGAATGCTTACTTGAGGTCGGCAGGTGTGGTGCGCCGGGGCGCGGAAGCTCCATCGTAGTCACGAAGTCCCCACCGCTCGAACGCGGTGCGGGGTTCCTTCGCCATTGTCGGCGGAACACGGACCCGCCCCCCTCAATGGGGACGTCGTGTCGCGCCGAAGCGTTCCCCCGTTCGGAGTGCGGATCCCGCGGGGTGACCGACGGGCCGCCGGTCACCCCAGGTCACCGGGGGTCGGGGCGCCCTGATGTCAGAAGCGGCCCGGGAAGAAAATCTTGATTTCACGCTCCGCCGACTCCGGCGAGTCCGAGGCGTGGACGAGGTTCTCCCGCGTGATGGTCCCGAAGTCGCCGCGGATCGAGCCGCCGGGCGCCTTGATCGGATCGGTCGGCCCGGCCAGCACGCGTACGCCCTCGATGACCCGCTCGCCCTCGACGACCAGGCTGACCACCGGGCCCGACGACATGAACTGCACCAACGGCTCGTAGAAGTCCCGGCCGACGTGCTCGGCGTAGTGCTGCTCCAGGATCTCGCGGTCCAGGGTGCGCAGCTCCAGCGCGCTGATCGTCCAGCCCGCCTTGCGCTCGATACGGCCGAGAATCTCACCGACCAGGCCGCGGCGGACCGCGTCGGGCTTGAGGAGGACGAGCGTGCGCTGGCTCACGGGAGGGGCTCCTTGTGTTACGCGACAGACGGCAGGTGCCCTGAGGCTACATGGGTGACGGCGTTGCGCTGTACGCGGTACCGGGGCCGGGCGGAGGGCCGGACGGGTGACGCGGGGGCGGTTTTCGCACGGGCGCGCGATCGGACCCGTCCGGGAGCCGTGGCTACGCCGTACCCGGCTGCGGCCCCTCCTCCGCCTGGGCCGCCCACCGGGCCTTCGCCTCGTCGATCTTGCGGCCGAAGTGCACCGACGCCCACCACAGCGCGGCGAAGACCGCGCCGAGGAAGAACATCGTGCCCACCACGAAGCCGCTGGCGACCAGGCCCGCCTGGAGGGCCCAGCCGAGCTGCACGCCGCCGGGGCGGTTGAGCACGCCGCACAGCAGGACGCACAGCAGCATCGCGACGCCGCTGACCGTCCAGACCGTGGCCGTGGAGTGGCCCGAGGTCTGCATCGCGACCAGACCGGCGAATCCGATCACGAAGAACTCGCCGATCAGCGTGCTCGCACACAGCGTGCGCATGGTCAGTTCCTTCCCAGGAGCAGCCGGGCCTCGCCGACCGTGATCACGGAGCCGGTGACCAGCACGCCGGCCCCGGAGTACTCGCCCTCCTCCTCGGCGAGGGTGATCGCCGCCTCCAGCGCGTCGTCGAGCCGCGGCTCGACCTGCACCCGCTCGGAGCCGAAGATCTCCACCGCGACGCCCGCCAGCTCGTCCGCGTCCATGGCGCGATGGCTGGAGTTACGGGTCACCACGATCTCCGCGAAGATCGGCTCGAAAGCCTCCAGGACACCGCGTACGTCCTTGCCCTCGCTGGCGGCGAGCACGCCGACGAGTCGGCTGAAACCGAACGCCTCGCTGACCGCCTCGGCCGCGGCCCGCGCGCCCGCCGGGTTGTGCGCCGCGTCCAGGATCACGGTCGGGCTGCTGCGCACGACCTCCAGGCGGCCCGGCGAGGCCACCGCGGCGAACGCGGAGCGGATGGTGTCGATGTCCAGGGTGCGGGCGTGCTCGGAGCCGATGCCGAAGAACGCCTCCACCGCGGCCAGGGCCACCGCGGCGTTGTGCGCCTGGTGGGCGCCGTACAGCGGCAGGAAGATGTTCTCGTACTCGCCGCCCAGGCCGCGCAGCGTCAGCAGCTGGCCGCCGACCGCCACCTCGCGGCTGAGCACGCCGAACTCCATGCCCTCGCGGGCGACCGTGGCGTCCACCTCGACCGCGTGCTTGAGCATCACGGCCGCCGCGTCCACCGGCTGCTGCGCCAGGACGACGGTGGCGTCCTTCTTGATGATCCCGGACTTCTCGCCGGCGATCAGCTCGGGGGTGTCGCCGAGGCGGTCGGTGTGGTCCAGCGAGATGGGCGTGACGACGGCGACGTCACCGTCGATCACGTTGGTCGCGTCCCAGGTGCCGCCCATGCCGACCTCGACCACCGCGACGTCCACCGGGGCGTCCGCGAAGGCGGCGTACGCCATGGCGGTGAGCACCTCGAAGAAGGAGAGGCGGTACTCCTGCTGTCCGTCGACCATCTCGACGTACGGCGCGATGTCGCGGTACGTCTCGATGAAGCGCTCGGCCGAGATGGGGGCGCCGTCCAGGCTGATCCGCTCGGTGACGGACTGCACGTGCGGGCTGGTGTACCGGCCGGTACGCAGGTCGAAGGCGGTCAGCAGGGCCTCGATCATGCGGGCGGTGCTGGTCTTGCCGTTGGTGCCGGTGATGTGGATGGACGGGTACGCGCGCTGCGGCGAGCCCAGGACGTCCATCAGCGCCTCGATGCGCTGCACCGACGGGTCCAGCTTGGTCTCGCCCCAGCGGCCGGCCAGCTCGGCCTCCACCTCGCGCAGCGCGCGGTCCACCTCGGGGTCCTCGGGACGGGCGGGAATGCCGTCCCCCTGGGGCGGGCCGGCCTGCGCGCGCAGCGTACGGCTGCCGGCCTCGATCACCGCGAGGTCGGGGTCGCGGGTGGTCTCCGCGTCCACCATCTCCTCGAAGGGGTCGGCCTGGCCGTCCGGGCCGGGAATCGGGTCGGGGTCGTCGTTTCGGGGGCGCTCGTCGCTCACGGCTCCAGTCTACGAGCCACCACCGACAGCGGTGGGTGGCGGCCTGCGGCCGGGGCGGGACGGCCCGCGACCCCGGCCGCGACGGGACGCCCGCCCCCGGCCGGTCCCGCTGCTACGACAGCGCCGCCTTCATCATCGCCTTGGCCACCGGCCCCGCCAGGCCGCCGCCCGAGATCTCGCTGCGGGCCGCGTCGCTGTCCTCGACCATGACGGCGACGGCCACCTGCCGGCCCTGGTCGTCCTTGGCGTAGGAGACGAACCACGCGTACGGAGTGCCCTCGTTGTCCACGCCGTGCTGGGCGGTGCCGGTCTTGCCGCCGACCGTCAGGCCGTCGATCTTGGCCTTGGAGCCGGTGCCCTCGTTCACGACGGTCTGCATGGACGACTGGAGCTGCTCGGCAGTGCGCTGCGACATCGCCCTGCCGTACTGCTCCGGCTCGTACTGCTGGAGCGTGTTGCCGCCGCTGTCGGTGAGCTTGTCGACCATCTGCGGCTTCTGGAGTTCGCCGCCGTTGGCGATGGCCGCGGAGACCATGGCCATCTGGAGCGGCGTCGCGGTGTCGTCGAACTGGCCGATGCCGGACAGCGCGGTCTGCGCCTTGTCCATGCCCTTCGGGTACAGGCTCTTGCCGGCCCGTACCGGGGTGTCCAGCTTGCCGTTGTTGAAGCCGAACTTCTCGGCCTGCGCGCGCACCTTGTCCTGGCCCAGGTCGGCGGCCATCTTCGCGAAGACGGTGTTGCAGGAGTACTGGAGCGCGGTGCGGATGGTCGCGTTCTTGCAGGGCGCCGAGGCGCTCTCGTTCTTCAGGGTGGTGCGGGTGCCGGGCAGGACGTACGGGTCGGGGCTGTCGGTGGCCTCGTCCACGGAGGAGTACAGGCCGTTCTCCAGCGCGGCCGCCGCGACGACGAGCTTGAAGGTGGAGCCGGGCGGCAGCGGCTGCCGCAGCGCGCGGTTGATCTCGGGGTGCTTCTCGTCCGCCGACAGGTCCTTCCACGCCTTCTGGTCGCCGCTGCCGGAGCCGGCGAACTTACCCGGATCGTAGGACGGGGTGCTGACCATGCCGAGGACCTTGCCGGTGGCCGGGTCGAGGGCGACCGCGGCGCCGGTCTTGTTCCCGAGCGCCTCGTAACCGGCCTGCTGCACCTTGGAGTCGATGGTGGTGGCCACGTCGCCGCCCTTGGGCCGCTGGCGGGTCAGCGCGTCGCCCGGGTTCTGCAGACGGCTGTCGGAGCCGTCCAGGAGGTCGCCGTACAGGCTCTCCAGCTGGTTGCTGCCGAAGATCTGCGAGGTGAAGCCGGTGACGGGGGCGTAGAGCGGGCCGTTCTTGTACGTCCGCTTGTTCTTGAGGGTGCCGTCGGTGGCGGTGGAGCCGGTCACCGGCTGTCCGTCGACGAGGATGTTGCCCAGCGGATTCGCGTACTTGGCTATGGAGACGCGGGGATTGTGCGGATCGTCCGTGAACGTGGACGCCTTGGCCCCCTGCAGCCAGGTGACCCACGCCAGGAGCGCGAGGATCAGCAGGATGCAGAAGACCGAGACGCGGCGCAGCGGTTTGTTCATGGGTGGCGCGGCTCCTCGTCGCTGGACGGTGGTGCGGCCGACTACGTACGCCGTACGTTTCGCCGGAAAGTCCCGTTTGCGGGCCCCATGCTCCCCCGTCTCGATGAGAGGCCGATGAGAAAGCGGCGGCCACCGCCCCGCCGTGACGCACGCCTCCGATCGCCGCCTCCGGGCAACGCACCACCCCCCTGCTCGCATCTTCCCCGGCGGGCTCTGTGAGCCTTGACCGACACGAAGATCCGGCGAAGGCCGGAAGAGAACGGGCCCCGGGGGCGGCGGACGGACGGCCGCCGGGCTCCCCGGGCGAAACAGGAGCTGAAGAGCGTGCGCGTGCCGGCAATCAGTCAGCGGATGCACTTGGTGCTGCTCACCGCGTGGACCGTGCTGTGGTTCGTCGTGGTCGAGCCGAACGGGGGTTTCTCCTGGCACTACCTGCGCACCGGCGGCGAGCTGATCTACCAGGGCGCGTCCGGCGACGGCACCGGCGGCCTCAACCTCTACGCCCACCACCCCGAGTTGCAGATGGGCCCGGTCAGCTTCCTGGTCGCCGGTCTGTTCAACCCGTTCCCCGAGCACACCGGGCAGTTCCTGGCCGCGGCCCTGATGTCGCTGCTCGGCCTGGTGATCGTGGTGCTGGCCGGCCGCAGCGCCGCCTGGCACTTCCTGGGCACCGGCACCAACCACCAGCGGCTGCGGCAGCGCGTCCTGATAGCCGGCCTGGCGTTCATCCCCATGTGGATCGAGGTCTCGGTCCGCTTCGGGCACCTGGACGACGTCCTCGCGCTGTTCTTCACGGCCCTGGCCGTACGGTCGGTGACCCGCGGCAACGCCGCGCTGACCGGCGTCTTCCTGGCCCTCGCGATGGACTCCAAACCGACGGCGCTGGCCTTCGTCCCACTGCTGCTCGCGCTCCCCAGGGAGAAATGGCTGCGCGCGGGACTGTGGATGGCGGCCCTGGTCGCGGTGGCCTGGCTGCCGTTCTTCGTCGGTGACATGAACTCGTTCTCGGCAGCCAAGTTCGCCATCCCCAACCACCCGGCGTCCGCGCTGCGCTGGCTGGGCGTGGCCGACCCGGAGACGCCCGGATGGGACCGGCCGGCGCAGTTCGCGCTGGGCCTGCTGCTGGGCTGTCTGGCGGTGTGGCGGGGGCGCTGGGCCGCGGTCGTCCTGCTGGGCGCCAACGCTCGTATCGTCCTGGACCCCAGCGTCTACACGTACTACACCGCGTCCGTACTGCTCGGCACGCTGCTGTGGGACGTCATCGGGCAGCGCCGGCTGGTGCCCTGGTGGAGCTGGCTGGCGCTGCTGATCCTGTACGGCAGCGTCTTCGTGGTGCCAGACGACTCGGCGCGCGGCCTGATCCGTCTCGCGTTCGTGGCCGTGTCGACGGCGTACGTCCTGCTGTGGCCGGTACGGGAACGCGGCGACCGGCGCGGCTCGGGACGGCGCAGGCCCCCCGCCCGGAAGGACGAGGGGCCTGCGGAGCCGTATGCGCCGGGTGCCGTCCCGGCGCCGGGCGCTACGCCTTGGGCAGGGCCGCCAGCTGCGCGCTGATGCGCACGATGTCGGCCTCGGCCGTCTCCAGCCGCGTACGGATCTTGGCGACGACGTGTTCCGGGGCCTTGCCCAGGAACGCCTCGTTGCCGAGCTTCCCGTTGGCCTGGGCCTTCTCCTTCTCGGCCGCGGCCAGGTCCTTCGACAGGCGCTTGCGCTCGGCCTCGACGTCGATGGCGCCCGACAGGTCCAGTGCCACCGTCGCGCCCGCGACCGGCAGGGAAGCGGTGGCGGTGAACTCCTCGCCCGCGGGCTGGAGGCGCAGCAGCGAGCGCATCGCGGCCTCGTGGGCGGCGAGCTGCGTACCGGCCAGCTCCAGCTTCGCCGGAACCTTCTGGCCGGGCTGCAGGCCCTGGTCGGACCGGAAGCGGCGGACCTCGGTGACGACCTGCTGGACGGTCTCGATCTCCCGCTCGGCGGCCGCGTCGCGGAAGCCGCTGTCGGCCGGCCACTCGGCGATCACCAGGGACTCACGGCCGGTCAGCGTCGTCCACAGGGTCTCCGTGACGAACGGCACGACCGGGTGCAGCAGCCGCAGCGTGACGTCCAGGACCTCGCCGAGCACCCGGCGCGAGGCGTCGGCGGCCGGGCCGCCCGCCATGAAGGTGGTCTTGGACAGCTCGACGTACCAGTCGAAGACCTCGTCCCAGGCGAAGTGGTAGAGCGCGTCCGACAGCTTCGCGAACTGGTAGTCCTCGTAGTACGCGTCGACCTGCGCCACGACCGTGTTCAGGCGGGACAGGATCCAGCGGTCGGTCGCCGAGAGCTGCTCGGCCGGCGGCAGCTCGCCCTCCAGCGTCGCGCCGTTCATCAGCGCGAAGCGGGTGGCGTTCCAGATCTTGTTGGCGAAGTTGCGGGACGCCTGGACCCAGTCCTCGCCGATCGGCACGTCCGCGCCCGGGTTGGCGCCGCGGGCCAGCGTGAAGCGGACGGCGTCCGCGCCGTAGGCGTCCATCCAGTCCAGCGGGTCCACCGAGTTGGGGTTGGACTTGGACATCTTCTTGCCGTGCTCGTCACGGACCAGGCCGGTCAGCGCGATGGTGTGGAACGGCGCCCGGCCGTCCATCGCGTACAGACCGAACATCATCATCCGGGCGACCCAGAAGAAGATGATGTCGTGGCCGGTGAGCAGCACGTCGGTCGGGTAGAACTTCGCCAGGTCCGGGGTCTTCTCCGGCCAGCCCAGCGTGGAGAAGGGCCACAGGCCGGAGGAGAACCAGGTGTCCAGGACGTCGGACTCCTGGGTCCAGCCCTCGGCCTCGGTGCCCGGCGGCTCCTCGTCGGGACCGACGCAGACGATCTCGCCCTCGGGGCCGTACCAGACCGGGATGCGGTGACCCCACCACAGCTGGCGCGAGATGCACCAGTCGTGCATGTTGTCGACCCAGTCGAAGTAGCGCTTCGACATGTCCTCGGGATGGATCTTGACCCGGCCGTCGCGGACCGCGTCACCGGCGGCCTGCGCCAGCGGGCCGACCTTGACCCACCACTGCATGGACAGCCGCGGCTCGACGGTGGTCTTGCAGCGCGAGCAGTGGCCCACGGAGTGGGTGTACGGGCGCTTCTCGGCGACGATCCGGCCCTGCTCGCGCAGCGCCGCCACGATCGCCGAGCGCGCCTCGAAGCGGTCCAGGCCCTCGAACGGGCCGTGCACGGTGATCACACCGCGCTCGTCCATGACGGTCATCGACTCCAGGTCGTGCCGCTGGCCGATGGCGAAGTCGTTGGGGTCGTGGGCCGGGGTCACCTTGACGGCGCCGGTGCCGAACTCCGGGTCGACGTGGGTGTCGGCGACCACCGGGATGGTGCGGTCGGTCAGCGGCAGCTTGATCCGCTTGCCGATCAGGTGCGCGTACCGCTCGTCGTCGGGGTGGACGGCCACCGCCGTGTCGCCGAGCATCGTCTCGGCGCGGGTGGTGGCGACCACGAGGGTCTCCTCCCCCTCGCCGTACGTGATCGAGACCAGCTCGCCGTCGTCGTCCTGGTACTCGACCTCGATGTCGGAGATCGCGGTCAGACAGCGCGGGCACCAGTTGATGATGCGCTCGGCGCGGTAGATCAGCTCGTCGTCGTAGAGCCGCTTGAAGATCGTCTGGACGGACTTGGACAGGCCCTCGTCCATCGTGAAGCGCTCACGCGACCAGTCGACGCCGTCGCCGAGACGGCGCATCTGGCCGAGGATCCTGCCGCCGTACTCCTGCTTCCACTTCCAGACGCGCTCGACGAACTCCTCGCGCCCCAGGTCGTGGCGGGACTTGCCCTCCTCGGCGAGCTGCTGCTCGACCTTGTTCTGGGTGGCGATGCCCGCGTGGTCCATGCCGGGCAGCCACAGGGCCTCGTAGCCCTGCATGCGCTTGCGGCGGGTGAGGGCGTCCATCAGCGTGTGCTGGAAGGCGTGGCCGAGGTGCAGGCTGCCGGTGACGTTCGGCGGGGGGATGACGATCGTGAACGGCGGCTTCTCGCTGTCCGCGGCGGCCTCGAAATACCCCCGCTCCACCCAGCGCTCGTACAGCGGCCCCTCTACCTCGGCCGGCGCGTACTGGGTCGGCAGTTCAGTGGGGCTGCTGTTCGGCCCGCCGTCTCGGGGGCTCTGCTGAGTGTTCTCGGTCACGACGCTCAGTGTACGGGCGCGGATGTCGCAGTCTCGAATCGGTTTGGCCCCCGGAGGACCGGCCGGCGGTGCCGTCGTACAGGATGTTGGCGACGCGAAGACATCAACTGTGACGGGCGTCATCGGGCGCCGTCAGTTGCCACGAGGGGAACCCGCTCCATGAGCTTCAACCAGCCGCCTCCCGGCCCGTACGGCCGGCCGCCGCAGCAGCCGGGGCCGTACGGTCAGCCCGCGCCGCAGCCGGTCGGGCAGCCCCAGTACGGCTACCCCCAGCAGGGCGGCCAGGTCCCCCCGCAGCAGCCCTACGGCTACCCGCAGCAGGCTCCCCAGCCCGGCTACCCGCAGCAGCCCCAGGCGCCCTACGGACAGCCGCCGCAGCCCGCCCCGTACGGCCAGCAGCCCGGCGGCTACGGTCAGCCGCCGCAGAACGGCGGCAAGGGCAAGGGGATGAAGATCACCCTCGGCGTCGTCGCGGTGGCGGCCGTGGCGGGCATCGGCGTGGGCGCCTACTACGCGTTCGGTCCCGGCGGGGACGTGAAGCCCTACACGATCTCCATGCCGGACAACCTCCTCGGTACGTACAAGAAGGCGGCGGGCAAGGACGAGAAGAAGGACGAGTCCGACGACGCGGAGACCAAGGCCCTCGGCATCACCGAGGGCACCAGCGTCCAGGGCAGCTACGCGAACGACAAGGGGCAGCCGCTGCTCGTCACCGGTGTCTACGGCAAGGTCGCCGACCCCAAGAGCACGGTGAACAAGATGGTCGCCCAGATCGAGAAGAAGTCGGAGCGGACGGACACCCAGGGCGCGAAGCTGGAGACCGTCACCCCGGTGACGGAGTTCTCGCCCGACGGCTTCGACGGCTCGGTCATGAAGTGCAAGGCCGTCAAGGGCACCGCGTCGAGGGCCGGCCTCACCGCGACGTCCACGGTGACGTGGTGCATCTGGGGCGACTCCAGCGCGGTGGGCATCGTCATGAACAACGGGGTGGCAGCACCCACCAAGTCCACCGGCACCGCCTTCTCGGCCGAGCAGTTCGCCGAGAAGACCCGCGAGATCCGCGACGCGGTGCGCCACGAGAAGTGACGGCCGCGGCCGTACCGCACCACTTCAGGGGGAGGACACGTCATGAGCTTCAACCAGCCGCCGCCGGGGCCTTACGGGAGCAGCGGGCAGCCGCCGCAGGGGCCGTACGGCGACAGCGGGCAGCAGCAGCCGCAGGGCGGTGGCTTCGGGCCGCCTCAGGGGCCGCCGCAAGGCACTCCTCAGGGGTCGCCTCCGATACCGCCGCAAGGGCCTCCTCAGGGACCGCCGCCCGGCCCGTACGGGTACGGTGCGCCCCAGCAGCCGCAGGCCCCGCAGCAACCGATGCAGCAGCCGATGCAGCCCTCGCAGTTCCCGCAGTACCCGCCGCCGGGGCCGTCCGGTCCGTCCGGCCCGTCCGGCGGCGGCAGCACCGGGAAGATCATCGCGGGAGTGGCCGCCGGTGTCGTACTCGTGGGCGCCATCATCGGCGGCGCCGTGATGCTCGTCTCGGGTGACGGCCACGACGGTCCCCCGCGGGCCCGTGGCGGCGAGTCCACCGCTCCGGGCGCCGGTTCCGGCACCTCCAGTACGTCGGACTCCGGCACGTCCGGCTCCGGCACGTCCGGCTCCGGCCCGTCCGAGGAGAAGCCGTCCGCCGAGGACGGCGGGCAGCGGATGCGGCTGACGACGCCCAAAACGGTCGACGACGGCGCGTACACGCTGGAGAAGGACAAGGCCGCCCTCCAGCGCGACGGCCTGAAGCTGAGGACGCCGCCGCCCGGCATCACCCAGGAGATCGCCCGCTACCAGGGCACCCGCGGCAGCCGGCCGGCCGGCCTGATGTTCTCCGGCGGCTACGGCACCATCGACGACCCGGACAGCGTGGTGGACGGCATGTTCCGCGGCGTGGCCACCGGGGGCGCCACGGTCGTACGGCAGCGCGAGACGTTCCGGCCCGGCGCGGCCGGCGGTGACGTGAAGATCGACTGCGAGGTCCTGAAGATCCCGGCGGCCGGCTACGCGCCGGTCTGCGGCTGGGCCGACGGCTCGACCGCCGCGGTGCTGCTCTACATGAACGGCGAGCTGCGCTCCCCCTCGGAGGTCGATCTGGCGCAGTACGCGGACACCACCGCCGTGGTGCGCGGCGAGACCCGTACCCCTCGGTAGCCGGGCGAGCGCAAGGGCCGCCTCGCGACCGGTGGTCGCGGGGCGGCCCCGAGGCGCGTCCGTGCGGGGGGAACGGACGCGCTACGCGCTCTTCTCGTGATGCTCGCCCGACTCGCCGCCGCGGTTGCGCGGCACCAGCGTCGGATTCACGTTGGAGTGCACGACCTCTTCGGTGATCACGACACGGGCCACGTCCTTGCGGGACGGGACCTCGTACATCACCGACTGCAGGACCTCTTCCATGATGGCGCGCAGGCCGCGCGCGCCGGTGCCGCGCAGGATCGCCTGGTCGGCGATGGCCTCCAGGGCCGGGCGGTCGAAGTCCAGCTCCACGCCGTCCAGTTCGAACAGGCGCTGGTACTGCTTGACCAGCGCGTTGCGCGGCTCCAGCAGGATCTGGAGGAGCGCCTCGCGGTCCAGGTTGTGCACCGAGGTCAGCACGGGCAGGCGGCCGATGAACTCCGGGATCATCCCGAACTTCACCAGGTCCTCGGGCATGACGTCCTGAAGCTGGTCCTTGGACTCGATCTCGCGCTTCGAACGGATGTTGGCGCCGAAGCCGATGCCCTTGGCACCGGACCGGGCCTCGATGATCTTCTCCAGGCCGGCGAACGCGCCGCCCACGATGAACAGCACGTTCGTCGTGTCGATCTGGATGAATTCCTGGTGCGGGTGCTTGCGGCCGCCCTGCGGGGGCACCGAGGCGGTGGTGCCTTCCAGGATCTTCAGCAGGGCCTGCTGGACGCCCTCGCCGGAGACGTCACGGGTGATCGACGGGTTCTCGCTCTTGCGGGCGACCTTGTCGATCTCGTCGATGTAGATGATCCCGGTCTCGGCCTTCTTGATGTCGAAGTCCGCGGCCTGGATCAGCTTGAGGAGGATGTTCTCCACGTCCTCGCCGACATAGCCGGCCTCCGTCAGCGCCGTCGCGTCGGCGAAGGCGAACGGGACGTTGAGCATCCGGGCGAGCGTCTGCGCGAGCAGCGTCTTGCCGGAGCCGGTGGGGCCGAGCAGCAGGATGTTGGACTTGCCGAGTTCGATGCCGTCGTCGCCGCCGCGCGCGCCACCGTTCTCACCCGCCTGGACCCGCTTGTAGTGGTTGTAGACGGCGACCGAGAGCGCCTTCTTGGCGGGCTCCTGGCCTACGACGTAGCTCTCCAGGAACTCGTAGATCTCCCGGGGCTTGGGCAGTTCTTCCCAGCGGACCTCGGAGGTCTCGGCGAGCTCCTCCTCGATGATCTCGTTGCAGAGGTCGATGCACTCGTCGCAGATGTACACACCAGGTCCCGCGATGAGCTTCTTCACCTGCTTCTGACTCTTCCCGCAGAACGAGCACTTGAGCAGGTCGCCGCCGTCACCGATGCGTGCCACGAGGTGCTTCCCCTTCGCCTGGGATCCGCATTGCTCCGCGGACCCGGGTGCTTGCCTATCGACGGTACCTTGCCGGGCCCCCCGTACGGGCCCCCCTTGGACCGACTCGGTCAACCCGGTCCAAGGGGGCGTGTCTCCGGCTCACTTCGCGACGGGTCGCGATCAGACCGAGGCGGCCGTCTTACGGGTCGAGACGATCTGGTCGACCAGACCGTACGCCAGTGACTCCTCGGCGGTCAGGATCTTGTCGCGCTCGATGTCGTCGCGGATCTTCTCGATCGGCGTGGTGGAGTGCTTGGCCAGCATGTCCTCCAGCTGCGTCCGCATCCGGAGGATCTCGTTGGCGGCGATCTCCAGGTCGGACACCTGGCCGCGGCCGGTCTCGCTGTACGGCTGGTGGATCAGCACGCGGGCGTTGGGCAGCGCCATTCGCTTGCCGGGGGTGCCGGCGGCGAGCAGCACGGCCGCGGCGGAGGCCGCCTGGCCCATGCAGACCGTCTGCACGTCGGGCTTGACGAACTGCATCGTGTCGTAGATCGCGGTCAGCGCCGTGAAGGAGCCGCCGGGCGAGTTGATGTAGATCGAGATGTCCCGGTCCGGGTCCATCGACTCCAGGCACAGCAGCTGCGCCATGACGTCGTTGGCCGACGCGTCGTCGATCTGCACGCCGAGGAAGATCACGCGCTCCTCGAAGAGCTTCGCGTACGGGTCGTACTCGCGCACGCCCTGCGAGGTGCGCTCGACGAAGCGCGGAACGATGTAGCGGGACTCGGCGGGCTGGCCCTGGAACTCTGCCTGCGGGGCGTCGTGGCGCTCGTAGAGGCTACGGCCGGGGAAGTTGTTCATCTGGAGGTTCACCGTCCTGGTGGCGGTCAAAGGGGCTGGAGTCGGCTGCGTGGCGAGTCGTCCGGGGCTCAGGCCCCGGTGCCGCCCCCGCCCGGAACGCCCGCCGCGGTGGTCATGACGTCGTCGATGAGGCCGTACTCCTTGGCCTCCTGCGGGTCGAACCAGCGGTCGCGGTCGGAGTCGCGGGTGATCTGCTCGACGGTCTGGCCCGTGTGCTGGGCGGTGAGCTCCGCCATGCGCTTCTTGGTGTGCAGCAGCCGCTCGGCGTGGATCTTGATGTCCGACGCGGAGCCCGCCAGGCCCGCGGAGGGCTGGTGGATGAGGATCTCGGCGTTGGGCAGCGCGAAGCGCTTGCCCGGGGTGCCGGCGCTCAGCAGGAACTGGCCCATCGAGGCGGCGAGGCCCATGGCGATGGTGACCACGTCGTTCTTGATGTACTGCATGGTGTCGTAGATCGCCATGCCGGCCGAGATCGAGCCGCCCGGGCTGTTGATGTAAAGGAAGATGTCCTTGTCCGGGTCAGCGGCGAGGAGCAGCAGCTGCGCGGTGATCTTGTTGGCGATGTCGTCGTCGACCGGCTGGCCGAGGAAGATGATCCGCTCGCCGAGCAGCCGGTTGTAGACCTGGTCGCCGAGGCCACCGAAGGTCGGCTCAGCGGCGGCGGAAGGCATCGGGATCGTCACGTGTCCACCTGCTCGTTGTCGGACGGCCCAGGGCCGTCTCAGCGTCGTCTTCTGGGGCGCGGGGAGGGCGCGGCGTGCTCCGCCGGCGCCGTTACGGCTAGTCCCCTGCCCTCGTATCTACGGACCCTAACGCGCTGGTCGGCGGGCGCCATCCCGCATTGTCAACTGTTCGCTGTGAGCGCAGGCTCACCGGCGTGCACGGGCCCTGACGACGTACGGGCCCGAACACGCGGGCGTGGCGTGTTCGGGCCCGTACGTCTACTGGCGTCACGGGGCGGCCGGGGCCGCCCGTGCGACCGGGGAGGCCGGGGCTCAGCCCTCGTTCTTCTCGGGCTTCTCGGCCTTCTCGGCGTCGGTGCCCTCGGTCTCGGAGGCCTCGACGGTCTCGGCCGTCTCGTCCTCGTCGTCCAGGTCGACGACCTCGCCGTTGGTGTCCTTGACCGTGGCGGCCTCGACGACGACCGCGAGGGCCTTGCCGCGGGCGACCTCACCGACGAGCATCGGCACCTGGCCGCCCTCGACGACGGCCTGGGCGAACTGGTCGGGGGACATGCCGGAGGACTGCGCGCGGCGCATGAGGTGCTCGGTGAGCTCCTCCTGGCTGACGTTCAGCTTCTCCTTGTTGACCAGCTCGTCCAGGATGAACTGGGTCTTGATGCCCTTCTCGGCCTGCTCCTTGGTCTCGGCGTCGAACTCTTCCTCGGTCTTGCCCTGGATCTCCAGGTACTTCGCGAGGTCGAGGCCCATCTGGCCGAGCTGGTGGTTGACCAGGTTGTGCTTGCGGGTCTCGATCTCGTCCGCGAGCAGCTTCTCCGGCATCGGGACCTCGACCAGCTTCAGCAGCTCGTCGAGGACCTTCTCCTGGGCCTGGGTGGCCTGGTCGTACTTCTTCATCTGGGCGAGGCGCTTGGCGCTGTCGGCGCGCAGCTCCTCCAGCGTGTCGAACTCGCTCGCCAGCTGGGCGAAGTCGTCGTCCAGCGCGGGCAGCTCACGGGCGGCCACGGCGGTGACGTCGACCTTGACCTCGGCCTCCTTGCCGGCGGCGGAGCCGCCCTTCAGCTCGGAGGTGAAGGTGCCGGACTCGCCGGCCTTCAGGCCCTTGACGGCGTCGTCGATGCCGTCCAGCAGCTCGCCGGAGCCGACGGTGTAGCTGACGCCCTGGGCGACGCCGTCCTCCAGCACCTCGCCGTCGACCTTGGCCTCCAGGTCGACGGTGAGCACGTCGCCGTCCTCGGCGGCGCGCTCGACCGGGGAGGTCGAGGCGAAGCGCTCGCGCAGCTGCTCGACCGACTTGTCGATGTCCTCGTCCGACACCTCGACGGCGTCGACCTCGACCTCGATGCCGGAGTAGTCCGGGATCTCCAGGGCCGGGCGGATGTCGACCTCGGCGGTGAAGGTCAGCAGCTCGCCGTCCTTCAGCTCGGTGATGTCGACCTCGGGCTGGCCGAGGACGTTCAGCTCACCCTCGTTGACCGCCTCGGTGTAGAACTTCGGGAGCGCGTCGTTGACGGCCTCTTCAAGCACGGCGCCGCGACCGAACCGCTGGTCGATGACTCGGGCCGGGATCTTGCCCTGGCGGAAGCCCTTCACCGTGACCTGCTGGTTGATCTTCTTGTACGCCGCGTCGAGGCTGGGCTTGAGCTCCTCGAAGGGCACCTCGACAGTGAGCCGAACCCGGGTCGGGTTCAGGGTCTCCACGGCGCTCTTCACGGTTCGGTCTCCTTGGGGCTGACTTCTGGGGTTCTGCTTGAGATCTGCCGGCGCCTGGAGCCCAGGCGCCCTGCGGACCGCGCCCGGGAGAAAGACACACGGGCACGCAGCTTGCATAGTAACCGCAAGCGGGTTGGCACCCGCAATGTGATCTTGACGGGCCGCTTACGGACCCCCTCCGTGCGGGCCCGCACCGGCCGCGTCGAGCGGCCCTGTGCGCGGCGGGCGCACCGGAGACCCGGCCGGAAAAGGGGCCGGGACGCCGTACGGCCGAACGCCGTACTGCCGCACGCTGTACGACTGCACGCCGTACTGCTGAAACAAACCTGCTGGTCGGGGTGGCCGGATTCGAACCGACGACCTTCCGCTCCCAAAGCGGACGCGCTACCAAGCTGCGCCACACCCCGTCGGTGCGACACGTAGGGTACATGGCCGTGGACGGTACGGCTGCCGGATATCGACGGGCACGGGCCGCGGACCAGGGGGCGCACGGTGCACGAGCGGGGCGCGTGGGGCTCGGACGGCCGCCGCGACCGGCGGTGACGGGGCGGAGTGTGCGGCGGACCCGGGTGACCCGCTACGATGCACTGCGTGCCGCGGTCACCCGACCGGCGGCGCATGCGGGCGTAGCTCAATGGTAGAGCCCCAGTCTTCCAAACTGGCTACGCGGGTTCGATTCCCGTCGCCCGCTCGGCAGCCCAGGGCCCGGCCGTGAGAATCCTCTCCGGACCGGGCCTTCGGCGTTCCCGGGCCCGTACGTCCGCGGGCTCACGGTTCCGGGCGGCCGGCGCCCGTCATCGCCCGGCCGGCGCATCGCCCGGCCGCCGTTTCTTGTCACCTCCCGACCGAGCGCGACCGCACCCCGAGGGCGCTCACTAGGGTGTCGGCATGGAGATCTGGCTCAATCCCGCGTGTTCCAAGTGCCGTTCCGCCGTCGACCTGCTGGACGCGGAGGGGGCGGACTACACCGTACGCAGGTATCTCGAACAGCCCCCGACCGCCGCGGAGTTGCGGGAGGTACTGCACCGGCTGGGGCTGGAGCCGTGGGACATCACGCGCACGCAGGAGGCCGAGGCGGCGGAGCTCGGCATCGGCGGCTGGGAGCGTACGGACGCCACGCGGGAACGGTGGATCGAGGCGCTGGCCGGGCGGCCGCGGCTGATCCAGCGGCCGATCATCACGGCGGACGACGGCACGGCACTGGTCGGGCGCAGCGAGGAGGCCGTGCGGGAGGCGGTCGCGCGGAGCGGACGCGACGACCGCTGACCGTCCCGGCCGGGCCCGCGCACGACAGGGGTGCGGGCCCGCGACGCGCTAGAAGCTGATGTTGTTGATCGTCTCGGCCACCGAGTTCAGGAACCGGTTGATGGACGGCGCGATGCCGGTGGAGGCGAGGAAGAAGCCGAAGAGGATGGCCACCAACGCCGGTCCCGCCTTGAGCGACTTGCCGCGTATCAACACGATCATGATGATGCCCAACAACAGCACGACGGACAGCGAAAGAGCCACAACTGATCACACCCTCGGTCGGAACGCCTGGCCGGCCCCGGAAGCGTGCAGCCGCGCACACCCCCGCTCGGCACCATCGTGCCACCAAGTCACTGCCCAGTGGAGGCGGGTGGCGAATCATCGGCCAAGGCTTTGCCTGCGAACCGGACGACCGCGCCGCCGGGCACGGGCGGACACCGGTCGGCGGTACGGGAATTGACGCCCCGGCACGCATTCGGCCGCGCGGCCGGAACCCGCACACGGCGCTGGCCGGATGACACCGTACGGACCGGTCTCCTTTTGTGCACACGTGAATTCGTGAGGCACGTGCGCGGCCGACGGACGCCCATCGCACCGACATACCGGTAGCGAAGCGGACATCACCCCCGCTCCCGCGGCGGGGCATATGCCCTCGCATAAACGGATGACGCACCCTCGGACCGGATATTCACCGGCTCTCCGGGAAATACGCGAAAGCACACCTGGAATGCTCGGGAACCGCCCTCCGATAAGGAATTCCCGCCACGCCACGCCCGCATTGCGCATTCGGCCGAGAAGGTTTTACCCATTCCACGGCCGCCACTAGGGTGCGTCAGATGTTTCCCGCTGCGCCGACCTCACGACGTGTGCTTCCCCCGGCCGCCGAGCCCCCGGGCCGGGACACGGCGACCCCCGCCGCGGACGCCCCGGAAGAGGCGCCACGAGCCGCCGGGCGGCCGCCGGCGGAGACCGTGCGGCCCGTTGCCCGGATCGGCCGGGACGGCGCCGGGCGCGGTCGGGACGCCGCCGGCAGTGGCCGGGACGCCTTCTTCGACAATGCGAAGTATCTGGCGATCGTGCTGGTCGCCATGGGGCATTCCTGGGAGCCGCTGACCGGGCAGAGCCGCACGGCCGGCGCGCTCTACATGACGGTGTACGCCTTCCACATGCCGGCGTTCATCATCATCTCCGGCTATTTCTCCCGGGGTTTCGACCTGCGCGCGGACCGGCTGAAACGTTTGATCACCGGGGTCGTGGTGCCGTACGTCGTCTTCGAGACCGCCTACACGCTCTTCGCACGCTGGGCGAACCACGATCCGGACATGCCCGTCAGCCTTCTGGACCCCTGGTATCTGACGTGGTTCCTGGCCGCGCTGTTCGTGTGGCGGCTCACGACTCCCCTGTGGCGGATCGTCCGCCGGCCGGTCCCCCTGGCCCTCGCCGTGGCGGTACTGGCGTCCGTGTCCCCGGAGGTCGGCGACGACCTCGACATGCAACGGCTGCTCCAGTTCCTGCCGTTCTTCGTCCTGGGGCTGAACCTGCGGCCCGAGCACTTCGCGCTGGTGCGGCGGCGCGCGGCACGGATCGCGGCGGTGCCGGTCTTCGCGGCCGCCCTGGCGCTGGCCTACTGGGCGGTGCCGCGGATGACCTCGGCGTGGTTCTACCACCGGGAGAGCGCGCAGGAGTTGGGGGCGCCCTGGTGGGCGGGGGCGGTGATGACGCTCGCGATGTTCGGCTGCTCGCTGGTCCTGACCGGCTGCTTCCTCGCGTGGGTGCCGGCCCGCCGTACGTGGTTCACGGTGCTGGGCGCCGGAACCCTGTACGGCTACCTGCTGCACGGCTTCCTCACCAAGGGCGCCCGTGCCCGCGGCTGGTTCGACGGCCACGGGTGGCCGCACTCGCCGCTCGGCGAGGTCGCGGTGAGCCTGACGGCGGCGGCCGCGGTGACGGCGCTGTGCACCCCGCCGGTCCGCAGGGCCCTGCGGTGCGTGGTGGAGCCCAGGATGGCGTGGGCGTTCCGCAAGGAGCCGGCGCCCCAGGGCTGACGGCCGTCGCGTCCGCCCCCACACCCCTCAGGTCACGACCGCCCGGCGCACGCGGTCCGCCGCGCGCCACCCCTCGCTCCGTACGCCCGGTCGCCCTCCCGGCCGTACGGAGCGGGAGTGAACCTGCGCCAGGACGGCTGCCGCCGCCCCGAACGCGGGAAAACCCCTGGCAGGGCTCTCGACGGGAGGCCCGGGAAGATCCCGGAGGCGGGTCGGTGAAGGAGCGGGCCGGAGCGGGCACGGCAGGCGGTGCGCACAGGGGCCCCCTCCCCGAAAAGTCGTTTGGTAAACTAACCATTAACGCTTTCTTGACTCCCCCTTGACCGAACACCGTCCGGCCGAACCTCTGGAGGAGCCATCGGACACGCAGAAACCCTCCTCGCGATGGGCGGGGCCTTCCTGGCCGCAGCCGTCCTCGCCCGCCTGGGCAGCCGCATCGGGCTTCCCACGATCCCCCTCTTCATCCTGGCCGGAATACTGCTCGGCCCGCACACCCCCGGCGTCGCCCTGGTCGACGACCCGCACGAGCTGGAGATGCTCTCCCTGCTCGGTCTGGTGCTGCTGCTCTTCTACCTCGGCCTCGAATTCCACCTGGACGACCTCAAGGAGGGCGGCCGGAAGATGGCCGTCGCCGGGGCCGCCTACCTGGCGCTGAACGTCGGCGCCGGTCTGATCTTCGGCTTCGTGGTCGGCTGGGGCACCTCCGAGGCGCTGGTCCTGGCCGGGGTGCTCGGCATCTCCTCGTCGGCGATCGTCACCAAAGTCCTCATGGACACCGGCCGGCTCGGCAATCCCGAGACCAAGCCGATCCTCGGCATCATCGTGGTCGAGGACATCTTCCTCGCGCTCTACCTGGCCGCCCTCCAGCCGGTGATCTCCGGCGCCGACTCGATGGCCTCGGCGGCCCTCGACGCGGGCAAGGCGTTCGGCTTCCTGCTGCTGCTCGCGGTGGTCGCCCGCTGGGGCACGGCGGTGATCGGCAAGCTGATCGCCACCAAGGACAACGAGCTGCTGGTCATCTCCTTCCTGGGCGCCGCCGTCTTCGTGGCGGGCGTCTCGGAGTGGTTCGGCGTCGCGGACGCGATCGGTGCGTTCATGGTCGGTCTGATGCTCGGCAGCACCAGCTCAGGCAAGAAGATCATGGAGCTGGTGCACCCGCTGCGGGACGCCTTCGGCGCGATCTTCTTCTTCGCGTTCGGTCTCTCCATCGACCCCGGCGACCTGCCGTCGGTGGTGTGGCCGGTGCTGATCGCGGTGGTGCTGACCCTGCTGATGAACGTCGTCGCGGGCCTGGTCGCCGCCCGGATCTACGGCTTCGGGCCGCGCCCGGCCGCGAACATCGCCACCGCGCTGCTCGCCCGCGGCGAGTTCGCGCTGATCCTGGCGACGATGGCGGCGGGCGCCGGGCTGGACGAGCGGCTGGCGCCGTTCATCGCCGGGTACGTGCTGATCCTGGCCGTCCTGGGACCGCTGGCGGCCGGCCGGTCGGCCTGGCTGGCGCGCGTCCTGCCGGGCGGCGGGGGCCCGGACCCGGACGCGCCGACGAGCGGCGGGCAGCCCGAGCCCGCGGCCGCCGGCAGGTAGGACGACCCCCGGGCGGCCCGTACGGTCAGCCGGACGATCTCCTCGTACGGCTCGATGCCGAACGCCACCGTGGAGACGCCGGGACCGGCCCGGGCCGCCCCCGCGCCGGGCTCCGCCCACGTGGTCACCAGCCGCGTGGGCGGACTGCTCTCGACCACCGCCCCCTCGACATCGGCGATGCCCGAACCGTCGGTACGGCGGTGCTCCCAGCGCGAGCCCGGCTGCCAGTCGGAGACGTTGCTGTGCCCCCAGTGGGCGGCGGTCAGCTCGGGATCGGTGAGGGCGTGCCAGACCCGCTCCGGCGTGCTCTCGACGTACGTGACGTAGCGAAAGGTGAGTGTGCCTGCCGTCCGTGTGCCTGCCACGCGTCCTCCCCGGGTGGGGTCCGGGCCGCCGGGCTCACCGTACGGTTCAGTCGCGGCAGATCAGCAGCAGCGCGCGGTCGTCGTTGACATCCTTGGCCACGGCTTCGATCAGATGCCAGGCGGCACCGGCGAAGCCGCCGGCCACATAGCGGTCGGCCTCGCCGGTCAGCCGGTCGATGCCCTCGGCGATGTCCCGGTCCGCGGCCTCCACCAGGCCGTCCGTGAAGAGCATCAGCACGTCACCAGGGCGCAGCGTCCCTTTGACCGGGTCGAACTGCGCCCCGTCGTACACCCCGAGCAGCGGCCCCTCGGCGGCCTTCTCCTCCCAGCGGCCGGTCCCCGCGCTGAGCTGGAGGGCGGGCAGGTGCCCGGCGGACAGCAGTTCGTAGTCGCCGGACTCCAGGTCCAGGACGAGGTGGATGGAGGTGGCGAAGCCTTCGTCCCAGTCCTGGCGCAGCAGGTAGCCGTTGGCGGCGGGCAGGAAGCCGTGCGGCGGCAGCGAGCCGAGCAGGCCACCGAAGGCGCCGGACAGCAGCAGCGCGCGGGAGGCGGCGTCCATGCCCTTGCCGGACACGTCGGTCAGCACGACTTCGAAGATGTTGCCGCCGTGCGTACGGGAGGCCACCACGAAGTCGCCGGAGAAGGACTGTCCGCCGGCCGGGCGCAGCGCCATCTCGCGGTGCCAGCCGGCCGGCAGTTTGGGCAGCTTGCTCTGCACCCGGATGCGTTCACGCAGGTCGAAGAGCATCGTGCCGCCGCGCCGCCACGGCACCCCGACCCGGCTGCGGAACTGCGCGATCATCAGTCCGGACAGGCCGGCCGCCGCGACCACCAGGACCGTGCCCGGGGTGATCCGGTCGCGGCCCTGGTCGTACGGGCCGAGCAGCGACGCCTCGACGATCAGGGCGGCGGCGGAGGTGCCGTACAGGGCGAGCAGGTTGGCCGGGCGCAGCAGCAGCCCGCCCGCGATGACCGGCAGGACCAGCGCGGTGGGCGCGACCCAGTCGGGGCGCCAGACAGTGCCGCAGGCGATGGCCGGGATGGCGATCAGGAGGGCGGCCAGGGCGATCCAGTCGGAGCCGTCGCCGCGGAAGTAGTCGACCCCGGCCTTGCGCACGCTGATGCGGACCCGGTGCACCGTCTTGCGCCACCGGGCCGTCGGGGACTCCGCTCCCGTTCTGCTCGCCATTGTTCTGGGACCTTATCCACCCGTTCGGCGGCGCGTCGATTCACGGCACGCCGCCTGGCTCAATCACCGGGAAACCGCGTTCGAAAAACGGTCGCGCGGGCGGAGAAGGTCCTGCTACGCATGGCCCATGACGACCGAATTGCGGCAGCTGCGTCCGGACGACTGGGCCGACTGGTACGGGAAGCTGGAACGGGCGTTCGGCGGCACCCCCGAAGCCCCCGAGGAGCGCGCCCTGTGGCGGGGGCTCGGCGAGCCCGAGCGCTGCCTGGACGTGCGGGACGGCGGCGAGACGGTGGGCACGGCGGGCGCGTACTCGTTCCGGCTGACGGTGCCCGGCGGCGCCGTCCTCCCGGTGGCCGGTGTGACGCTGGTCAGCGTGCAGCCCACGCACCGGCGGCGCGGCATCCTGCGCACGATGATGCGCCACCAGCTCGCGGACTTCCGGGACCGGCGCGAGCCGCTGGCCGTGCTGACCGCCTCCGAACCGGCCATCTACGGGCGCTTCGGGTACGGCGCCGGGTCCGAGGCGGTGAGCATGACGCTCGACACGCTGCGCCAGTCGGTCGCCGTGCCGGAGGGCGCCGACGAGGTACGGCTGCGGCTGGTCGCCCCGGAGACCGGGCTGGCGGACTGCGAGAAGGTGTACGAACAGCTGGTCACCGGCCGGCCCGGGATGCTCGCCCGGCAGCCGGGCTGGGAGCGGCTGCCGCTGCTCGACCCGGAGGCCGACCGGGACGGGGCCGGGCCGCTGCTGTGCGTGCTGGCCGAGGTGGCCGGTGAGGTGCGCGGGTACGCGCGCTACGCGGTCAAGGCGGGCTGGGACGGGGGCGGGCCGGACGGGACGGTGGTCCTGCGGGACGTCGAGGCGCTGGACCCGGTGAGCTACGCGGCGCTGTGGCGCTATCTGTTCGGCATCGACCTGACGTCGCGGCTGACGGTGCGCAACCGCCCGGCCGACGATCCGCTGCTGCACCTCGTGGACGACATCCGGCGCTGCCGGGTCATGGTGCGCGAGTCGCTGTTCGTACGGCTGGTGGAGGCCGGTGAGGCGCTCGCGGCGCGGACGTACACGGCGCCGCTGGACGTCGTCCTGGACGTGGCGGACCCGTTCTGCCCCTGGAACGAGGGCCGGTGGCGGCTCACCGGCGACGAGAAGGGCGCCTCCTGCGAGCGGACCACGGACCCGGCCGACCTGGCGCTGTCCGTACGGGAGCTGGGGGCCGCCTACCTGGGCGGGTTCACGCTGGAGGCGCTGGCGGGGGCGGGGCGGGTACGCGAACTGCGCCCGGGCGCCCTGCGGGAGGCATCGGTGGCGTTCGGCACGTACCGCAAGCCGTGGCTGCCGCACGGGTTCTGAGGGCGGCGCGGGCGGTCACTTCGGCTGGCAGCCGGGGCACCAGAAGAGGTTGCGGTTGGCCAGGGCCGCGGTGCGGATCTCGGCGCGGCAGACGTGGCACTCCTGGCGGGCCCGGCGGTAGACGTAGACCTCGCCGCCGTGGTCGTCGACGCGCGGCGGGCGGCCCATGGCCTCGGGGAGGTGTTCGGGGCGTACCGTGTCGATGCGGTTGTGCCGGACGCCTTCGCGCATGAGGGCGACCAGGTCCGCCCAGACGGCGTCCCATTCCGACCGCAGGAGATCACGCCCGGCGCGGTACGGATCGATGCCGTGCCGGAAGAGGACCTCGGCGCGGTAGACGTTGCCGACGCCCGCGATCACCTTCTGGTCCATCAGCAGCGCCGCGACCGACGTACGGCTGCGGGAGATCCGGGCCCAGGCGCGCTCCCCGTCGTCCTCGGGGCGCAGCGGGTCGGGGCCGAGCCGGTCGTGTATCGCCTGCTTCTCGGCGTCGGTGAGCAGCGCGCAGGCGGTGGGCCCGCGCAGGTCCGCGTAGGCGGTGGCGTTGGCCAGCCGCAGCCGTACGGTGTCGGTGGGCGGCGGCGCGGGGGCGTCGCCGAAGTTCAGCTTGCCGAAGAGGCCGAGATGGATGTGGACCCAGCCGGCGGGCCCGAAGCCGAGGAAGAGGTGCTTGCCGTGCGCCTCGGCGGTGGTCATGACCTGGCCGTCGATCAGCGCCGCGCTGTCGGAGAACTTGCCCTGGGGGCTGCTCGCCCGGACCGGCGCACCCTCGAAGAGCGCACGGTGGTCCAGCGCGAGGCGGTGGATCGTGTGCCCCTCGGGCATGGTTCGGCGCCTCCTCGGCGGGGTGGGACGGGGACCGCGCGGCGGCCGCCCGCGCCGGCGGCGGCGCGGGCGGGACAGCGGGTGGGCTCAGCCCTGCTGCGGGTGGTGCGCCGGGATCTCCGGCAGCTCGCCGGTGGTCTCGTAGCGGGAGAGCATCTCGATGCGGCGGGTGTGCCGCTCCTCGTTCGAGTACGGCGTGGCGAGGAAGGCCTCGACGAAGCGCGTCGCCTCGTCCTGGGTGTGCATCCGGCCGCCGACCGAGATCACGTTGGCGTTGTTGTGCTCACGGCCCAGCTTCGCGGTCTCCTCGCTCCAGGCGAGCACCGCCCGTACGCCCTTGACCTTGTTGGCGGCGATCTGCTCGCCGTTGCCGGAGCCGCCGATGACGACGCCCAGGCTCTCCGGGTCGGCCGCGGTCCGCTCGGCGGCCCGCAGGCAGAACGGCGGGTAGTCGTCCACGGCGTCGTAGATGTGCGGGCCGCAGTCGACGGGCTCGTGGCCGTGGGCCTTGAGCCAGTCGACGAGGTGGTTCTTCAGTTCGAAACCGGCATGGTCGGAGCCGAGATACACGCGCATGTGCTGAGTGTTGCACGGACGTGTGGTCCGCCGGGCCGGGGGTAGGTGTCGCCGGGTCCTCCCACCGCCATACATGCGGTGTACACGCGGTGACGTGCGGAAATGAGATCCAGGCAACGATCCGGATTCAGATCTTCCAAAACGACCGTTAACGCAGTTCTAATGCGGGGACTCGACACCGAGAACCACAGAAGGACGGTGCACATGGGCGCGCATCCGCCGACCATGAACGCGGGCAAGGCGGCCGGTGGCCCCGGCGGCCCCGGCGGAGGCCAGTCACCCGACGGGCTTCAGGCAGGTCTCAAGAACCGCCATCTGTCGATGATCGCCATCGGCGGGGTGATCGGCGCCGGCCTGTTCGTGGGCTCCGGCGCCGGCATCGCCAAGGCCGGGCCCGGCATCCTGATCTCGTACGCGCTGACCGGCCTGCTGGTCGTCCTGGTGATGCGGATGCTGGGCGAGATGGCCGCGGCCTCCCCCACCTCCGGCTCGTTCTCCGCCTACGCGGACCGGGCGCTGGGCCGCTGGGCGGGCTTCACCATCGGCTGGCTGTACTGGTTCTTCTGGTCGGTCGTGCTGGCCGTCGAGGCGACCGCCGCCGCCTCGATCCTCACCGGCTGGGTCCCCGCCGTCCCGCAGTGGGCGTGGGCGCTGCTGGTGATGATGGTGCTGACCGGCACCAACCTGATCTCCGTCGGCTCATTCGGCGAGTTCGAGTTCTGGTTCGCGGGCATCAAGGTCGTGGCGATCGTGGTGTTCATCCTGGTCGGCGCGCTGGCGATCTTCGGACTGCCGCCCGGCGACCACGCGGTGGGCCTGTCGAACCTGACCGGCCACGGCGGCTTCCTGCCGAACGGGCCCGGCGCGATCCTCTCCGGCATGCTGCTGGTGGTCTTCTCCTTCATGGGCAGCGAGATCGTCACCCTGGCCGCCAGCGAGTCGCCGAACCCGGTGCAGGCCGTCCGCAAGGCCGTCAACAGCGTCATCTGGCGGATCGCGCTGTTCTACCTCGGCTCCATCGCGGTGATCGTGACGCTGCTGCCGTGGGACGACCCGGCGCTCGACAAGAGCCCGTACGTGGCCGTGCTGAAGTCGCTGGACATCCCGGCGGCCGGCACCGTGATGGACGTCGTGGTGCTCACCGCCGTGCTGTCCTGCCTGAACTCCGGCCTCTACACCGCCTCCCGGATGGCCTTCTCGCTCGGCGAGCGCGGCGACGCGCCGAAGTCCTTCGCCCGGGTGAACAAGGGCGGCGTCCCGGCGACCGCCATCTGGGCGTCGGTGGCCTTCGGCTTCGTCGCGACGATCTTCAGCTACACCTCCAAGGACACCGTCTTCGAGTTCCTGCTGAACTCCTCCGGCGCGGTGGCGCTCTTCGTCTGGCTGGTCATCTGCTTCTCCCAGTTGCGGATGCGCAAGGTCATCGAGCGGGACATGCCGGAGCGGCTGACGGTACGGATGTGGCTGTACCCGTATCTGACGTACGCGACGATCGCGCTGATCCTCTTCGTCGTCGGCTACATGTTCTACAACCCCGACGGGCGCAAGCAGATGGTGCTGTCGGTGGTCGCGGCCGCGGTCGTCCTGGTCGTCGGCCTGGTGCTGGACCGCCGGCGGCGCGCCAAGGGCGGCGCGGCGGGCGGCGCCGGTGCGGTGGACGGCGGTGGCCCGGGAGGTCAGGGGGATGTGCGGAAGGACTCCTTGACCCGGTCGTAGGCGCGCAGGGCGGCGGCCTCGGCGGTGTCCAGGTACCAGAGGCTGAGCTGACAGGTCCGGTTCCCGGCCCGGAAGCCGAGCTGCCGCCCGTGCGCCGGTTTCCCGTCGCGGGTGTAGGCGAACTCCCACTCGACGGCGGGGTGCCCCTGGAACGTGGTGCGCTCCAGCCGGACCCTGCGGTAGCCCGGCACGTCGTGCTGCTGCGCCTCGTACTGCTGCCAGACCGTCAACAGGTCGCCGCCGGAGGACGGATCCTGCCGCGCCGAGACGAGCGTGGAGCCGTCCTTCGTGCTGTACGTGATGTCGCTGGGGGACTCCTCGGTACGGTTCCAGCCGGCCGGCGGCACCCAGCTGAAACCGTTCTCGGTACGGCGGGCGCCGGGCGTGGCCGCCGGGTCGCCGCTCCCGCTGCCCGTGGCGGTGCCCGTACCGGCGCTGGGGCCGGTGGCGGAAGGGCGGCCGGTACCGACGCCGGCACCGGCCGTACCGCCGGGGTCCGCGCCCTGCGTCGCCACGAGGACCACCACCACCGCGGCGGCGGACGCGAGGACGCCGACGGCGGCGAGCAGGGTGTGCCGCTTGCGGCGAGGGTGACCGGGTGGGTCGGTGAGGGCGGGCGGGGCCGAGGGGACTGCGGGAGCGACCGCGGCCTGCGGGCCGGTGTCCGTACGGGCGGCAGGCACTTCCGTCTGGACGCGGTCCGTCGCCGGATCGGCCACCGTGGGCGTACGGACGTCCACCACCCGCGCGGCGTTCATCGGCTCCGTCGGATTCGCCGCGGCGGCCTGGCGCGCGAGCGGGCCGAGCCGCGCCTCGACCTCGTCGAGGGAGGGACGCGCCTCCGGGATCTTGTTCAGCAGGGCGGTGAGCACCTCGCGCAGCGGGCCCGCGGCAGGCGGGATGGCGGGCTCCTCGTGCAGGACCGCGTGCAGCGTGGCGAGGGTCGTGGCACGGGTGAACGGTGACTGCCCCGCGACGGCGGCGCACAGGGTGGCGCCCAGGGACCACAGGTCGGAGGGCGGCCCCTGCTCCTGTCCCGCCACCCGTTCCGGCGCCATGTAGTCGGGCGAGCCGATGAGCATCCCGGCCATGGTCAGCGCGGTGGCGTCCTGCATGGCGGCGATGCCGAAGTCGGTCAGCACCACGGCGCCGCGGTCGTCGATCAGGACGTTGCCGGGCTTGATGTCCCGGTGGAGCACGCCCACCGCGTGCACCTCGCGCAGGGCGCGGGCCAGCCCGGCGCCGACCCGGGCCGCCGCGTCCGGGGCCAACGGGCCGTCCTGGGCGAGGATCTGCTCCAGGGAACGGGCCTGGACCAGCTGCATGACGATCCACAGCCGGTCGCCCTCCTCGGCCACGTCGTGGACGCGCACCACGTTCGGATGATCGATCCGGGCGGTGGCGCGGGCCTCGCGCAGGCTGCGTTCGCGCTGCACCACGCTTTCCTCACCGGCGTGTTCGTCGATACGTATTTCCTTGACCGCGACGCACCGGTCGAGCATTTCGTCCTGGGCGCGCCAGACCCGCCCCATTCCGCCGCGTCCGATCAATTCCAGCAGGCGGTAACGGCCGGCCGCCAGGCGCCCGGGTCCCACCTCGCTCGCATTCCCCACCATGCCCAGCCCCCACAGCACCCGCGGAATCTTGTGGTACCCATCAAATACCTCGGTAGAGCACGGGGAAAAGGGGGGTTCAAGAATGTACACAACCCGACAGGGAAAACGCGCGTTCGTGGTGGCCGCGGCGGCTGCCGTACTGGCGCTGCCGGTCGGTTCCGCGGCCCTGGCGGCCGAACCCGTACCGAGCAGCAGCGTGGGCGGCAAGGCCGGGCCGAGCGCGCCGGCGGGCTATCGGATCACCACGGAACTGCCGGAACGGATTTCCGTCGACAACCGCAGCGGAAAGACCGAACTGACCGCCAAGGTCACCAACAAGGGGACCACCACCACCGGTGCCGTACGGCTGACGGTCGCCGGTTTCCAGGGACTGACGGTCGACAACGTGGCCGGATGCTCGAAGGTGCCCGAGGCGCGTCTTCCGAAGGGCTCGAACAGCGCGTACTCGTGTGCCGTCGACTCGTTGGCGAGCGGAAAGAGCCGTACGTTCGATGTCACCGCGCATTTCGATCTGAACCGGCAGGGGCAGATCTGTCTGCCGGTGACACTGGGAAACACGGAGACCTTGCTGTGGCAGCAGGGACCGGTCAATTTCGGCACCCGGAACCCGGTGTCCGACGCGCCGGACACCCCGCTGATGCTCAACACCGTCAACGTGCCGGCCGGCTCGTCGGCCGCCACCCCGGCCCCGTCGGAGTCGGCGGCCCCTGAGCAGCGGCTGCCCGAGACCGGCCCGCCGTCGGTCCTGCCGCTGGCGGGCGCCGCCGCCGGCCTGCTGCTCCTCGGCGGCGCCGGGGTGTGGATCACCACCCGCAGGTCGTCCCACAGGTGACCTCGGGCCGTACGGGCACGAGTCGCACGGGTTCGGGTCGCACGGGTTCGGGTCGCACGGGTTCGGGTCGCACGGGTTCGGGTCGCACGGGTTCGGGTCGCACGGGTTCGGGTCGCACGGGTTCGGGTCGTACGGGTTCGGGTCGTACCGAACGCGCGGCCCGTACACGCGGGCCGTACATTCCCGGAACGCCGCCGGGCCCCGTACCGCCACGCGAGGTGGTGGTGCGGGGCCCGGTCCGGTTCCGTACGGAAGGACGGCGCGCGCGGGGTCAGCCGCGGCGGCCGAGCAGCTTCCACGCGGTGGGCAGCGCGCCCATCGCCAGCGCGGCCTTGAGGGCGTCGCCGATCAGGAAGGGGACGAGACCGGTCGCGACGGTCTGGCCGAGCGACATGCCGGTGCTCAGCGCGAGGAAGGGCACGCCGACCGCGTAGATCAGGGCCGTGCCGACCGCCATCGTGCCGACCGTGCGCAGCGGGCCGCGGTCGCCGCCGCGGCGGGCCAGCGCGCCCACCGCGGTGGAGGCGAGGAGCATGCCGAGGACGTAGCCGAAGGTCGCGCCGCCCGCGCCGGCCGCGCCGCCCGCGAACCAGGGCAGGCCCGCCATGCCGAGCAGCGCGTACAGCGCGAGGGAGGCGAAGCCGCGGCCCGCGCCGAGCGAGGCGCCGACGAGCAGGGCGGCGAAGGTCTGGCCGGTGACCGGGACCGGGGAGCCGGGGACCGGGAGGGCGATCTGCGCGGCGATGCCGGTGAGCGCGGCGCCGCCGACGACCAGTGCGGCGTCGCGGACGCGGGCGCGGGTGGCGCCTGCTGCGGGCAGCAGATCGGCGAGGACCGCACCGGGCCTGGTGGTTGCGTCGGCAGTGCTCATCGGAACTCCGCGGGGTGTGAGGTGGAGCGGGGACAGGGTGGGACGCGATGACGTTAGTCCAGCGCCCCGGAGCCGATCATCGTGTGGCGGCGACAAAGGCGCAATGGTGTCCTTGGAGACTTCCGTACAACACCCCGCCCCCGGGGCCGAACCGCCTCGTCAGCGGTCTTCGCAGGTCACGTGATGCTCGTCACGGCCCGCGCCCCGGACGGGTGCGCATTTTGTGGTAGCGCGCGGCGGGCGGGGAAACTGAGGGGACAACGCGGAACCCTGTGGGGTTCCCCCAAAGACCTTTGCGAGAGTACGAGCCCATGCACGACGCACCCACCGCCACCGGAACGCCTCCGCCGGGCGATGGCGCCGGCGGGCGAGAGCCGCTGTCCGCCGGGCTCAAGCAGCGCCACCTGACCATGCTCGGACTGGGCGGGGTGATCGGCGCGGGCCTGTTCGTGGGCTCCGGCGCGGGCATCGCGGTGGCCGGCCCCGGCATCGTCATCTCCTATCTGATCGCGGGCGCGCTGGCCATGCTGATCATGCGGATGCTCGGCGAGATGTCCTCGGCGATGCCCGCGTCCGGCGCCTTCTCGGTGCACGCGGAGCGCGCGCTGGGCCGCTGGGCCGGCTTCAGCGTGGGCTGGCTGTACTGGTTCCTGTTGGTGGTGGTGCTGGCGGTGGAGGCCACCGGCGCGGCGCAGATCGCCAACGGATGGGTGCCCGCGGTCCCGCAGTGGGGCTGGGTGCTGATCTTCATGCTGGTGTTCACGGCCGCCAACCTCACCGCGGTCAAGAGCTTCGGCGAGTTCGAGTTCTGGTTCGCGACGCTGAAGGTCGCCGCGATCGTGCTGTTCCTGGTGCTCAGCCTGCTCGCGATCTTCGGCGTGCTGCCGGACACCGAGGCGGTCGGGCTGGCCAACCTCACCGGGCAGGGCGGCTTCCTGCCCAACGGCTGGCAGGGTGTGATCTCCGGTGTGCTGGCCGTCGCGTTCGCCTTCGGCGGCCTGGAGGTCGTGACCATCGCCGCGGCCGAGTCCGACGACCCGGCGCGCAACGTGGCGCGCGCGGTGCGCAGCGCGGTGTGGCGCATCCTCTTCTTCTACGTGGGCTCGATGCTGGTCGTCGTGACGCTGCTGCCCTGGTCGTCGATGCAGCCGGGCAAGAGTCCGTACGTCGCGGTGCTGGACAGCATCGGTGTGCCGGGCGCGGGCCAGATCATGAACGTGGTGGTCTTCGTGGCGCTGCTCTCGGCGCTCAACGCCAACCTCTACGGGTCCTCGCGGATGGTCTTCTCGCTGGCCGAGCGGGGCGAGGCGCCGCGCTCGCTACTGAAGGTGACGGCGGGCGGGGTGCCGCGCCGGGCGGTGCTGTCCTCGGTGGCCTTCGGCTTCGTCTCGGTGCTGCTCAATCTGCTGTGGCCGGACACGGTCTTCCTCTACATGCTGAACGCGGTCGGCGCGGTGCTGCTGTTCGTCTGGGCGCTGATCGCGCTGTCGCAGCTGCGGTTGCGGCGGCAGATCGAGCGGACGGCGCCGGAGAAGCTGACCCTGCGCATGTGGGCCTTCCCGTATCTGACCTGGACGGCGCTGGCGGCCATGGTGGCGGTACTGGTGCTGATGCTCACCGACGACGGAGCCCGGCCGCAGCTGCTGTGGTCGGCCGCGGCGACCGGTGCGGTGCTGGCGGTCGCGGGGCTGCGGGAGCTGCGGCTGCGGCGGTCCGGCCGCTGACGGGCGTGCGCGGCCCTCGCGGGAGCCGGGCGACCGGCCCCCGCGGAAACCGGGACGACCGCCCTCGCGGGAGCCGGGCAATCGGCCGGAATCGGCCGCCCCACTTCCGCTCCGCGAACACCCGGGGTCACGTCTCACAACGGTGTGAATACGACCGGTCACGATCACGTCTGAATACCGAACAACTGCTGCACGACTGTTGCCCTCAGCGGACACAGACACTCAAACTGAGCGCGTTTTCACCGTCGATCGTCTCGCTCGCTCTCACTTAATGGGACAGGTACGACCATGAATCGGACACCTTCGTCCACCACGCCCGAGCGCGAGCGGACCGGCCAGGTCCCGGGCGCGGACGGCACCGGCAGCGCGGCGGACCCGGGCACCGGCGCCCCGCTGTCCAACGGACTCAAGCAGCGCCATCTGTCGATGATCGCCCTCGGCGGTGTGATCGGCGCCGGGCTGTTCGTCGGCTCCAAGGAAGGCATCGCGGCGGCCGGTCCCTCGATCGTGCTCGCCTACGCCGTCTCCGGCTGCCTGGTCATGCTGGTGATGCGGATGCTCGGCGAGATGGCGGCGGCCAGCCCCGCCTCCGGCTCGTTCTCCGTGCACGCGGGGCGCTCGATCGGCCCGTGGGCGGGTCTGACCACCGGCTGGATGTTCACCGCGCAGCTGTGTGTGGCGGTGGCCGCCGAGGCGATCGGCGCCGCCGGGATCATGACCGGCTGGTTCCCCGACACGCAGCCCTGGATGTGGGTGCTGCTGTTCATGGTGGTCTTCTGCGGCGCCAACCTCGCGGCGGTCAGCAACTTCGGCGAGTTCGAGTTCTGGTTCGCGGCCCTGAAGATCACCGCGATCGGCATCTTCCTCGTCCTGGGCCTGCTGGCCATCTTCGGCGTGCTGCCCGGCACCTCCGCCCCCGGCGTCGCCCATCTGACCGGCGACGGCGGCTTCCTGCCCAACGGCTCGGACGGCCTGGTCATCGGCCTGCTGGCGTCCGTCTTCGCCTACGGCGGCCTGGAGACGGTGACGATCGCCGCCGCCGAGTCCAAGGACCCGGTGCGCGGTGTGGCCCGCGCCGTGCGCACCGCGATGTGGCGGATCGCCCTGTTCTACGTCGGCTCGATGGCGGTCATCATCACCGTCATCCCCTGGAACAACGCGGACATCGCCAAGAACGGCCCGTACGTCGCCGTCCTGGACTACCTGGACATCCCGGCGGCCGGGCAGATCATGAACGTCGTCATCCTGATCGCGCTGCTGTCCGCGATGAACGCCAACATCTACGGCTCCTCCCGGATGGCGCACTCCCTCTCCGCCCGCGGCCAGGGCCCGCGCTTCCTGCGCACCGTCAGCGGCGGCGTGCCGCGCCGTGCGGTGATCCTCTGCTCCGCCTTCGGGTTCCTCGCGGTGCTGTTCAGCTACTGGTGGCCGGAGACCGTCTTCCAGTGGCTGCTCAACATGGTGGGCGCGGCGATCCTGGTCGTGTGGGGCTTCATCGCCGTCGCCCAGCTGCGGATGCGCCGCCGGCTGGAGCGCGAGGAGCCCGGGAAGCTGGTCGTGCGGATGTGGCTCTTCCCGGTGCTGACGTGGGTCGCGCTGGCCGGGGTGGTGGCGGTGCTGCTGCTGATGCTGCGGGACGAGAACCAGCGCGTCCAGCTCTACTTCACCGGCGGGTTCGCGGTGGTGCTCGTCGCCGTCGGTCTCGTCAAGCAGCGAATGGCGCGTCAAAAGGACGCCGGGCAAGCGGAGAAGTAAGGCTTACCTCACCAAAGCAGAAAGTGCGGTAAGGCTTACCTCACCAGAATGCGCCGCGCTTTTCCGGAGGCGGTGCCGGACCTCGGACCGGGGTCGGGCACCGCCTCCTTCTTTTGGCCCAGACTCCGCCCCTAGCCAGGTTCGTGATCACTCATGCTGGTAGCGTGCAGTTGCAAGTCGATTGCAATTAAAGGTCGTAAGCAGCTGGAGGGCTCGGCATGGCCACCTACAATCTTCCGGAACTTCCGTACGACTACGCGGCGCTCGAACCCGTCATCAGCCCCGAGATCATCGAGCTGCATCACGACAAGCACCACGCCGCGTACGTCAAGGGCGCCAACGACACCCTGGAGCAGCTCGCCGAGGCGCGCGACAAGGACCAGTGGGGCTCCATCAACGGCCTGGAGAAGAACCTCGCGTTCCACCTCTCCGGCCACATCCTGCACAGCATCTACTGGCACAACATGACCGGTGACGGCGGCGGCGAGCCGCTGGAGAAGGACGGCGTGGGCGAGCTGGCGGACGCCATCGCGGAGAACTTCGGCTCGTACGCCAAGTTCAAGGCCCAGCTGACCAAGGCCGCGGCCACCACCCAGGGCTCCGGCTGGGGCGTCCTGGCCTACGAGCCGATCACCGGCCGCCTGATCGTCGAGCAGATCTACGACCACCAGGGCAACGTCGGCCAGGGCTCGGTGCCGATCCTGGTCTTCGACGCCTGGGAGCACGCCTTCTACCTGCAGTACAAGAACCAGAAGGTGGACTTCATCGAGGCGATGTGGCGCGTCGTCAACTGGCAGGACGTCGCCAAGCGCTACGCGGCCGCCAAGGAGCGCTCCAACGTGCTGCTGATCGCTCCCTGATCCCCGCGCCCCGCGGCGCACCGGTGAGCGTCCTGCCTCGTGATCGTCTTCTCAACCTTCACCCGGCAGGCGGAAGAAGGAAGGACCCCCGTGAGGACATGACTCATGGGGGTTCTTCTGTACGGGCCCGGGGTGCTTCCGACCGGGCCCGGGGTTCGCGCGCGGGCCCGGGGTGTTCTTGCGCGTGGGGCGGCGGGTTTCCCGCGTCCGTACGCGATGCCGCCGCCCCCGCGGCTCAGTCGAAGACCGGCCCCTGCGTCCGCGTCCGCTTGATCTCGTAGAAGCCCGGGACGGACGCGACCATCAGCGTGCCGTCCCACAGCTGCGCGGCCTGCTCGCCCTTCGGGGCCGGGGTGACGACCGGGCCGAAGAAGGCGATCGGCTCACCGTCCGCGCCGGGCACGGCGATGACCGGGGTGCCGACCTCCTGGCCCACCAGGTCGATGCCCGCCTTGTGCGAGGCGCGCAGCTCCTTGTCGTACGCGTCGGTGTCCGCCGCGTCGGCCAGCCCGGCGGGCAGCCCGGCCTCCTTCAGGGCGGCCACGATCGTCTCCTTCGTACGCGGCAGGCCCTGGTGGTGGAAACGGGTGCCGAGCGCCGTGTAGAGGCGGGCCAGCGCTTCTTGCCCGTGCTCCCGCTCGGCGGCGACGCACACCCGCACCGGCGCCCACACCGCGCCGCCGGGACGGTTCTTCTCCCGGTACTCCTCGGGCAGCTCGTCGAGCTTGTCCTCGTTCAGCACGCCGAGGCTCATCACGTGCCAGCGCACGTCCACCGGGCGCACCCGCTCCACCTCCAGCATCCAGCGGGAGGTCAGCCAGGCCCACGGGCAGGACGGGTCGAACCAGAAATCGGCCGGGGTCCGGCCGGTTGCGGCAGCGGTCTCGGACACGGTTGCTCCTCGAACGTTCGGGTCGGTGGCCGGCCGGCGGACCGGCCACCGGATTCAACCGGGGTGCGGCGTGCCATGATTCCCAGTGTTCGACATACGAGACGAGGACGAGGGAGTCACGTCGTGCCCGGTGAGAATCTGACCCGAGACGAGGCCCGGGAGCGGGCCGGACTGCTGAGCGTCGACGGGTACGACGTGGCGCTGGACCTGCGGTCGGCGGTCCTGGAGGGCGAGGCCGCGCGCACCTTCCGCTCGCGCACCACGGTGCGTTTCCGGTGTGCCGAGCCGGGGGCCGCCACCTTCGCCGACCTGGTGGCGCCGTCCGTCACCGCCGTCACGCTCAACGGCCGGGAGCTGGACCCGGCGGAGGTCTTCGACGGCACCCGGGTCGCGCTGGCGGACCTGGCCGCGGAGAACACCCTGGTGGTCGACGCGCAGTGCGCGTACAGCCGGACCGGCGAGGGCCTGCACCGCTTCGTCGACCCGGAGGACGGCGAGGTCTACCTCTACACGCAGTACGAACCGGCCGACGCCCGCCGGGTCTTCACCACCTTCGAACAGCCCGACCTGAAGGCGCCGTTCCGCTTCGAGGTGACCGCGCCCGACGGCTGGGTGGTGCTCAGCAACGGCGCCCAGGAGGGCGAGCCCGAGGCGGGCACGTACCGGTTCGCCGAGACGCGGCCGATCTCGACGTACATCACGGCCGTCGTCGCCGGCCCGTACCACTACGTCTCCGACACCTACCGGCGCACCCTGGCCGACGGCACGGAGCTGGAGATCCCGCTCGGCGCGCTGTGCCGCAAGGGACTGTCGCGGCACTTCGACCCCGCGGACATCTTCACCGTCACCAAGCAGGGCCTGGACTTCTTCCACGAGCACTTCGACTACCCGTACCCCTTCGGCAAGTACGACCAGGCCTTCGTGCCCGAGTACAACATCGGCGCGATGGAGAACCCGGGCTGTGTGACCTTCCGTGAGGAGTTCATCTTCCGCGGCAAGGTGACCGAGGCGTCCTACGAGCGCCGCGCCAACGTGATCCTGCACGAGATGGCGCACATGTGGTTCGGCGACCTGGTGACCATGCAGTGGTGGGACGACCTGTGGCTCAAGGAGTCGTTCGCCGACTTCATGGGCGCGCTGTCCCTGGTCGAGGCGACCCGCTTCACCAACGGCTGGATCACCTTCGCCAACGGCCGCAAGGCATGGGCGTACCGCGCCGACCAGCTGCCGTCCACCCACCCGGTCACCGCCGACATCGGCGACCTGGAGGAGGCCAAGCTCAACTTCGACGGCATCACGTACGCCAAGGGCGCGGCCGTCCTCAAGCAGCTCGTCGCGTACGTGGGCCGGGACGCGTTCCTGGAGGGCGCGCGGCGCTACTTCAAGCGGCACGCGTACGGCAACACCCGCCTGAGCGACCTGCTGTCCGTCCTGGAGGAGACCTCGGGACGCGACCTGGCCACCTGGTCGCGCGCCTGGCTGGAGACGGCGGGCGTCAACGCGCTCACGCCGCAGGCCACGTACGACGCCGAAGGCCGCGTCACCGACCTGAGCGTCCTCCAGGAGGCCTCCCCCGAGCGCCCCGAACTGCGGCCGCACCGCGTGGCCGTGGGCCTGTACCGGCGGGAGAACGCCGACGGCGCCCTGGTCCGCTACGCCCGCGCCGAGCTGGACGTCTCCGGCCCGCGCACGGTCGTCACCGAACTGACCGGCGCCGACCGCCCGGAGCTGATCCTGGTCAACGACGACGACCTGACGTACGGCAAGGTCCGCTTCGACGAGCGGTCGCTGGCCACCCTGCGCGGCCACCTCGGCGAGATCACCGACCCGCTGTCGCGCGCGCTGTGCTGGTCGGCGGTGTGGGGCCTGACCCGCGACGGGCTGATGCCCGCCCGTGACTACCTCGACCTGGTGCTGCGCTTCGCGGGCCGCGAGTCGGACATCGGCGTGCTCCAGTCGCTGCACGCCCAGGCCGGCTACGCGCTCACCCACTACACGGCGCCCGGCCACCGCGACCTGGCCGCGCGGGAGCTGGCCCAGGGCGCGCTGCACGAACTGCGGCTGGCCGAGCCGGGCAGCGGTCACCAGCTGTCCTGGGCGCGGTTCTTCGCCTCGGTGGCCGGCACGGCTGCCGACCTCCAGCTCCTCCAGGGCCTGCTGGACGGCACCGCGAAGATCGACGGGCTGGACGTCGACCAGGAGCTGCGCTGGACGTTCCTGGAGCCGCTGGCCGCGCACGGCGCCGCCGACCAGGCCGCCCTGGACACCGAACTGCGGCGCGACGACACCGCCTCGGGCCGCCGCCACCACGTACGGTGCCTGGCCGCCCGGCCCTCGGCCGAGGTCAAGGCGCGGGCGTGGGCGGACGTGGTGGAGTCCGACGAGCTGTCCAACGCGCTGGTCGAGGCGACGATCTCCGGCTTCGTGCAGGCGTCGCAGCGGAACCTGGCGGCCCCGTACGCGCCGAAGTACTTCGCGGCCGTCGAGCGGGTCTGGCGGGAGCGGTCGATCGAGATCGGCATGGCCGTCGTCCGGGGGCTGTTCCCCGCCCACCAGGACCGTCAGGAGACGGTGGACGCGGCGGACGCGTGGCTGTCCGGGCACCCGGACGCGCCGTCCGCGCTGCGGCGCCTGGTGTCGGAGTCGCGCGACGACCTGGCGCGGGCCCTGCGGGCGCAGGCCTGCGACGCGCAGGCGGCGCGGTAGCCGTTGGCTCCCGTGTGCGGGTCCCGGCCGTGCGGCCGGACCCGCGCACCGGCGTCAACCCCGGCCGGACCCACCGTTTTCGGCGCTCGAACGTCCGTACTTTAGGACGGCGTTGTCCGGGTTTGTCGACGGGCGTGTAACAGGCGTTAGGAGACCGGGCGGCAGCGGGAATGGCCGGGACATGAACCACACTTCCCCAACGTCCGGCGGGGAGTCCCCCACCCCGCTCTCGCCCCGTCCGCTGCACGGCCGTCCCGGCCGCGGACCCCGCGTACTGACCAGCCGCCAGCTGCGCGAACACGGCATCGGCGCGGCGGAGACCGCCGAGCGGTGCCGCCCCGGCGGCCCCTGGCAGCAGGTGCTGCCGGGCGTGCACCTGCTCCACCCCGGTCCGCCCACCAGCGAGGAACGCCTGCACGCGGTCCTGCTGTACGCGGCGAGCCGCCCGACCGCCGTCCCCGCGCAGGCCGGCACGGCGCCTGCCGCGGAGCCGATGATCACCGGGCTCGCGGCGCTGGCCCTGCACCGCTTCTCCTCCGCTCCCCCGCTGCTCTCCCTGGACCGCATCGACGTGCTGGTGCCGCGCACCCGGCGGCTGCGCACCACCGGATTCGCGCAGGTCGTGCGGGCCCAGGTGATGCCACAGCCGCAGCAGGTCACCGGGGTGCCGGTGGCCCCCGTGCCCCGGGCCCTGGCGGACGCCGTCAGCGGGCTCACGGACGCCTGCACGGTGGGCCGGCTGCTGACCGAGGCGGTACGCGGCGGACACTGCGAAGCGGCCGCGGTGGTACGGGAGTTCAACCAGGCCCGGCTGCTGAACCTGCCGCACGTGGTGGACGCCGTGCACGCGCTGCTGGCCGAGGGCCGCGCACTGGCCGAGGGACGGCTCTACGAGCTGGTGCGGCACTACGGCCTGCCGGACCCGCTGTGGAACGTGGACCTGCGGCTGCCCGGCGGCCCGCACCTGGGCGGGGTGGACGCGTACTGGCCCGAACAGGCGGTGGCCGTGGAGATCGACGCGCGGCTGCCCCGCCAGGAGGACGAGGCGCTGCGGGCGGAGTACGCCCGCAAGCGCGAACACCTGGAGCGGCTGGGCATCACGGTCGTCCGCCTCGGCCCGCGCAAGCTGCGCGACGCTCCGGAGCAGCAGGCGGCGGTGGTCCGTACGGCCCTGATGGCGGCGGACGACCACGAACCGGGGTCGTACGTGGTGGTGCTGCCGCGCTGAGGACCCGCACGGCCGCGTACGGCCCTTCGCTCAGCGCCGCCTCAGCAGCAGCTCGGTGTTGCGGTCGCCCGGGTCACCGGCGAGATCGCTCCGGGCCCCGGGGGCGTTGCAGGACAGTTCGCGGTAGAGCGCCGCCAGCCCCCGCTGCGACAGGTCGCCGAAGTCCGTGCGGTGCGGCGCGTGCGACTCGACCAGCGTGGTGAACAGGGACAGTGTGCCGTCCCGGTTGTCCGTCACCTCCACGACCCGCGCCAGCTGCGGGAAGTCGATGTGCGAGGCGGTGGTGACCTCCCAGAAGGTGCCGTGCGGGGTGATGCGGTTGCGGTGGCTGTGCCCGTTGATCCACGCCCGTACGTTGCGGTGCCGGGCGAGCAGGGCGACCAGCTCGGGCCCGCTGTGCCGCCGCTCGGCCGGGCGGGACGGGTCGGGCAGGGTGTTGTCCATGGACGTACTGGTGTGGTGGCTGAAGACGAGGACGTGCTCGTACGCGTGCGCCCGCAGCGTGCGGTCGAGCCAGCGCAGCTGACCCGATCCGACGGAGCCGGTGTGGTGGCCGCCGGGGTCGGTGGTGTCGAGGCTGACGCCCACCACGTCCTCCGCGATCCGGAACGTGTAGTGGAGCCGGTCCGCTTCGAGGTCGTCCGCCGTGTAGCCGTGCCCGTGCGGTCCCGGGCCGGTGTGCCGGGGGTCCAGGTGGGCGCGCAGGTAGGCGGGGCGGGTGAAGGGGACGCGGCGTTCGTCCGGTGTCACGGAGCGCGCCCGCTTCCCGTGCGCCCTCAGCAGGTCCGCGAACTCCTTTCTGCCGGGGCCCGGCCCGTGGCGCACCGCCAGGTAGGCGCGGATGGCCTCGTCGGGCGGCAGCAGTTCCAGCTTGCGCCCGCCGGTCGCGACCTCCGCCAGGAACGGGTCGTCGGGGGCGCAGCAGCCCGCGGGCAGCGAGTCGTGGTTGCCGGCCGTCGAGTACCAGGGCAGGTGCAGTCCGGGACTGGTGACCGTGCGGGTCGCCGCCTCCAGGAAGCCGGGTATGCCGGGGAAGCCGCGCAGCTTGTCGGCGTCGCGCAGGGCGCTGTCCGGCTGCCAGTACAGCGGGTGGCCGCTGTTCTGCACGCCTTCGTAGTGCCGCGGGTCGCCCGAGTTGGGGGTGATCCGGCCGCCGCTCAGCGCGGTCAGGAACCAGTCGAGTTCGATGCTGGAGTTGTTGTCCGTGTTGTCGCCCGTGGTCATCGCGAAGGACAGCGGCGCCCCGGTGGCGGGCCCGCCGGGCAGGCTGTTGACCCGCTCGACGAGGGAGACCGCGCCCGCGACGGACAGCGCCTCCTGGGGTCGCCAGGCGCCCGCGGACCGCACCCGCAGGTATTCGTAGCGCAGCGGGTGCTGCACGTCGACCACGTGCAGGTCGGTGAGCTGCACGAACGCGGCCAGTACGGTGCGCCGGTCGGCCCGGCCGGGGCGCGGGGCGGCGAGGTCCCGGCGTACGACACGGTCCCAGCCGGGGCCTTCGGCGAGCCTGCGGTAACCCGCCGCGGCGCCGCCCGGGGTGGCGACCGAGGCGAGGGTGGTGCCTTCGGTGTAGGGGACGCGGGGGACGGGCGGCGCGGCGACCGGCTCGGGGGCGACGAGGGTCGGGGCCGGTCTGTCCGGCCCGGCGTCGGCCGGGGCGGCACCAAGCCCGTACGCCAGCGCGAGCACGGTCGTGGCACCGACGGCACCGGTGGCGGCGAGGAAGGCACGGCGGTCGACGGCGGGCGCGGCGGGTGCGGCAGAGGCGGCAGGGTCCGTGGGGGTGGCGAGGGCAGCCGGGGCGGCGGGGACAGTCGGGGCGGCGGACCGTGTATGGGACATGCACGAGCTCCCTGGTACGGACGGGGCGGCGGTGAGGGCGGCGCGGAACGCCCGTGACCGCCCTCTCGCCAGGGAGCGTTGGCAGCGGGTGTGGCCCACGGGTGAACCGCGCCGCAACGCCGGCCGCCGATCGCCGGACAGGGATCACGGCGGGTGCCGATGGTCACCGGGCCCTCGGGCCGGGGGCGGGCGGCGGACATCGGAGGTTCATCTGACGGGGCAGGCGGGCGGCGGCCCGGACCGGCGGAGCGCCGGGCGCTGACACCGGCCGTACGCCCGGCACATGCCGCCCGAATGTTCACAGACTTGTGATCGCTCCCCTCCCCAAACCCCACCCCGTTACGTCATATTGAGCGGTTATACGGGTTCGATTTCCGGACCCTTCACCCTGATGAGGTGCGCCATGACCACCCCCGACACAGCGCGTCCGGCCGCCGGCCGGGCCAGACGCACGGCCCGGCTCGCGGCCGTCGCGGCCATCGCCGTGGCCACCGCGGCCGGGCCCGCGCTCACCGCGGCCGGCGCCGCCTTCGCGGCCGGCGCCGACCCGGACGCCCGAATATCCGCCGGCGCCACCCCCGCGCCGAAGTCCCCGCACGACAAGCTCGGTTCGCAGGACGCCGAACTGCTCGCCCGCGCCAAGTCCGGCGGCGCCCCGTTCGTCTCGATGATGCTGGCCACCGCGCCGGGCTCCACCGAGCAGGCGGCCGCGGGGCTGGACTCCCTGAAGGGCGCCTCCGTCGGGCGTACGGACGACAAGCTCGGTTACGTCCGGGCCACCGTGCCCACCGCGCAGGCCGACGCGGCCATCGCGAAGATGCGGAAGCTGTCCTCCGTGCACGCCATCGACCTCCGGCAAGAGATCAAGCTGCCGGACCCGCGGCCCGGCACGGACCGCGGGCACAAGGGGAAGCCGCAGGCCGGCAATTACCCGGCGCCCGGCAAGGGCACCCCGGCGAAGAACCCGTACCAGCCGTCCTTCGAGACCGGCGCGGTGGACTTCGTCCGCGACCACCCGAAGGCCGACGGCCGCGGCGTGACCATCGGCATCCTCGACTCCGGTGTGGACCTGGCGCACCCCGCGCTGCAGAAGACCACCACCGGCGAGCGCAAGATCGTCGACTGGGTCACGGCCACCGACCCGATCAGCGACGGCGACCAGACCTGGCGCCCGATGACCACCGCCGTCTCCGGCCCGTCCTTCACCTACGGCGGCCGGACCTGGAAGGCCCCCGAGGGCTCGTACCGGATCAGCACCTTCGCCGAGGCCGCCACCACCGGCGGCGACATGAAGGGCGACCTGAACCGCGACGGGGACACCACCGACCGCTGGGGCGTGCTCTACGACCCGGCCGCCGGGACCGTGCGCGTGGACCTCGACGACAACGGGGACTTCACCGACGATGCGCCCATGAAGCCGTACAAGGACGGCTTCGACGTCGGCTACTTCGGCAAGGACGACCCGAGCACCCCGATCGCCGAGCGCATCCCCTTCACGGTGGAGATCCGCAAGGACGTCCCGATGGACCCGCTCGGCGGGGACTGGGCGGGCAAGAAGGCCGACTTCGTCAACATCGGCGTCGTCGAGTCCGAGCACGGCACCCACGTCGCGGGCATCACCGCGGCCAACGGCCTGTTCGGCGGGAAGATGAACGGCGCCGCCCCCGGCGCCAAGCTGGTCTCCTCGCGCGCCTGCACCTGGAGCGGCGGCTGCACCAACATCGCGCTCACCGAGGGCATGATCGACCTCGTCACCAAGCGCGGCGTGGACATCGTCAACATGTCGATCGGCGGCCTGCCCGCGCTGAACGACGGCAACAACGCCCGCGCCGAGCTGTACACCCGGCTGATCGACACCTACGGGGTGCAGCTGATCATCTCGGCGGGCAACAGCGGCCCCGGCGCCAACACCATCGGCGACCCGGGCCTGGCCGACAAGGTCGTCAGCGTCGGCGCGTCCATCTCGAAGGAGACCTGGGCGGCCAACTACGGCTCGGCGGTGACGCGGAAATACGCCATGCTCCCCTTCTCCTCCCGCGGCCCGCGCGAGGACGGCGGCTTCACGCCGGTCATCACCGCGCCCGGCGCCTCCATCAACACCATCCCCACCTGGGAGCCCGGCAGCCCCACCGCCGAAGCGGGCTACGACCTGCCGCCCGGCTACGCCATGCTCCAGGGCACCTCGATGGCCGCACCGCAGGCCACCGGCGCCTCGGCGCTGCTGCTGTCCGCCGCGAAGCAGCAGCGGGTCGCGCTGCCCCCGGCGAAGCTGCGCACCGCGCTCACCTCGACCGCCAAGCAGATCAAGGGCTTCCAGTCGTACGAGCAGGGCTCCGGCCTGATGGACATCCGCGCCGCCTGGTCCGCGATCCGGCACGGCGCCGCCGCCCATGAGTACACCGTCCGCGCCCCCGTGAAGACGGCCCTGTCCGACTTCCTGAAGACGCCCGGCTACGGCACCGGCCTGTACGACCGCGAGGGCGGCCTCAAGGTCCGGCAGTCCCGCACGTACGAGGTGACGATCACCCGTACCACCGGCCCCGACCGCCCCGTGCGGCACGAGCTCGACCTGATCAACAACGACGGCACCTTCGACCTGCCGGACGAGGACGGCGCGGTCTGGCTGCCGCTGAACCGCCCCGTCACGTTCGAGATCACCGCCAAGCCGCGGACCGCCGGCATCCACAGCGTCACCATCGACCTGGACGACCCGCGCACCGAGGGCGTCGACCGCAAGATCCTCGCCACCGTGGTGGCCGCCGAGCCGCTGGCCGCGCCCAGCCACGCCGTCGCCAAGTCCGGCACCGTCCAGCGCAACGCCACCACCTCCCACTTCATCACCGTCCCGAAGGGCGCCAAGGCCCTCCAGGTCTCGATGAGCGGGCTCGCGGCCGGCAGCCAGACGCGCTGGATCGCGCTCAGCCCGCAGGGCGTCCCGGTCGACCCGACCGGCACCCCGAACTGCTACCCGAACTACCCGAACCCCGCCAACACGTGCGACCCGACGCGGCGCACCTACAAGAACCCGGCGCCCGGCGTCTGGGAGATCGAGGTCGAGGCGCGGCGCACCTCGCCGCTGCTGAACAACCCGTACACGGTCACCGCGGCCGCGCTCGGCACCACCTTCGACCCGGCCGTGCGCGTCCTGCCGGAGGCCAAGGTCGGCAGCCCGGCCCCGGTGGCCTGGAAGGTCACCAACGCCTTCGCCGCCGTCGAGGGCACCCTCAAGGGCGGCGAGCTGGGCTCGTCCCGTACGGAGCGCCCGACGATCAAGGAAGGCACGTCGCAGCGGTACGAGATCGTCGTGGGCAGCGGCGTGTCCCGGCTGGACGCCGCGATCGGCGCGCCCGCCGACGCCAAGGCCGACCTGGACCTGAGCGTCCTGCTCGGCGGCAAGGTCGTCGCCTCGTCGGCGACCGGCACCTCGGACGAGGCGGTCAGCATCGCCAAGCCCGCGCCGGGCACCTACACCGTCGTCGTGGACGGCTACGCGATCCCCGCGGGCAGCACCGCCTACGACTACCGTGATGTGTACTACTCCGCCGGACTCGGCTCGCTCAAGACGGACGAATCGAAACCGGTGAAGCTGGGTAGCGGAGCATCGACGCAGGTCACGGCCGAGGTATCGGTCGCGGGCCCGGCCCCCGCCGGACGTGAGTTCTTCGGCGAGGTCCAGCTGCTGAACGGGTCCGGGACGGTCACGGGCAGCGGCGGCGTGCGCATCGAAAAGGTCGTGCCGTAACGGCCTGAGATAGTGGACAGTAACGGGGCGGGTGCCCTCCACGGCACCCGTTCCGCTGCTGTACGTACCGAACAAGGAGTGCCATGAGGATCGGAATCGTCGGAGCCACCGGTCAGGTCGGCGGCGTGATGCGGGGCATCCTCGCCGAGCGGAACTTCCCGGTGGAGCAGCTGCGACTGTTCGCCTCGGCCCGCTCCGCCGGGCGCACGCTCCCGTGGCAGGACACCGAGATCACGATCGAGGACGCGGCCACCGCGGACTACTCCGGTCTGGACATCGTGCTCTTCTCGGCCGGCGGCTCGACCTCCAAGGCGCTGGCCCCCAAGGTCGCCGACGCGGGCCCGGTCGTGATCGACAACTCCTCCGCCTGGCGGATGGACCCCGACGTCCCGCTGATCGTCTCCGAGGTCAACCCGCAGGCGATCTCCGAGCGCCGCAAGGGCATCATCGCCAACCCGAACTGCACGACCATGGCCGCCATGCCGGTGCTGCGCCCGCTGCACGCCGAGGCCGGGCTGGCCTCGCTGGTCGTCTCCACCTACCAGGCGGTGTCCGGCAGCGGCCTGGCCGGCGTGGCCGAGCTGGACGAGCAGGTGCGCAAGGCCGTCGAGCAGGACGCCACCAAGCTCGCCCACGACGGCGCGGCCATCGACTTCCCCGAGCCGGACAAGTACGTCCGCCCGATCGCCTTCAACGTGCTGCCGATGGCCGGCTCCATCGTCGACGACGGTCTGAACGAGACCGACGAGGAGCAGAAGCTCCGCAACGAGAGCCGCAAGATCCTGGAGATCCCGGGCCTGAAGGTCTCCGGCACCTGCGTCCGCGTCCCGGTCTTCAGCGGCCACTCGCTCCAGGTCAACGCCCGCTTCGAGCGCGAGATCACCCCGGAGCGCGCCACCGAGCTGCTGGCCGGCGCCCCCGGCGTCGCCCTCTCGCACATTCCCACCCCGCTCCAGGCCGCCGGCCAGGACGCCTCGTACGTGGGCCGCATCCGCAAGGACGAGACGGTCGACCACGGCCTGTCGCTCTTCCTCTCCAACGACAACCTGCGCAAGGGCGCGGCCCTGAACGCGGTCCAGATCGCGGAGCTGGTCGCGGCGGAACTGCGCGGCTGAGCCGTCACCGCACGCTTCGCGGGGCCCGTACGGATCTTCCGTACGGGCCCCGCGGCGTCGTGGTGCCGGGTTACGGCCGCCGCACCTCGAAGTGGAAGCACCCGTACTCCAGCGCGCGCACGTGCACCAGCGCCACACTCGGCTCCGAGAACGCCTCCGCGAGGGCCGCGTCGAACCCGGCGTCCGCGTCCTCGGGGATCTCGAAGAGCCGCCCGCCGACGATGCGCCCCTCCGCGTCGTAGCGCCGCAGGGTCCGCAGGGCGCCCGGCCGCGCGAAGGGATACCCGGTGCGGCTGCCGTCCGGCCCGCCGCACTCCCCGGCGTGGACGAACACCGGCCCGCACTCGTCGTACGCCCCGGGCCGGGCCCGCCGTTCCTCGGCCCACCGCCGCAGCGGCGCGTACGAGACGAGCGCGACCCGCTCACCTTCTTCGACCGCCCGCAGACAGCAGCGCAGCGGACTGCCCACACTGCCGATGCGATCACTCGCGGACCCGGCGGCGTAGGGCTCCATGGCCCGGCCGGAGTCGTCCGCGTCGCGCAGTTCCTTGAGGGCGGCTTCGGGGATGGGGAGGGGTGTGTACGTCGTCATACGTACAGGGTGGGCGGGCAGCTGGCTTGTTTCCGGCGGGAATCGGACGGGGAGCTGACCGGCGTCCCCGTCCCCCACCACCCGGTCCCACAACCGCGCGTCACCACTCTCGTCCCGCTCCTGCCACGCCGAGGTGTAATCCCTCTCCAGCCCGGAGGCACGCGGCGGCTCGGCCGCGGCGGGTGCGGGTACCGCCCTGTCGTCCATCCCTACGGCAGCTTGGGCGGGTACGGCTTGAACCGCGAGGTGTCGATGGCGAAGGAGAACGGTTCGGGGAGCGGTACCTGGTCGCCGAACTGGTACGGGTCCACTCGGCGGTAGGTCAGGTGGTCCGGCTCCGAGTACAGCTCGATCATGCATTCATTGGGGTCTACGAGGAGGTAGAGGGGGATGCGGCTCATCGCGTACCACATGCGCTTCTTGATGTAATCGCTGTCCCGGTCGGAGGAGACAACTTCAACGACGAGGTCGACGCGGTCGGCGGGGAGCGGATTCGGATTACTCCGGATCGCTTCCTCGACGGTGACGGTGAGGTCTGCCTTGGGCTCGAAGCTGGAGATGTCCGAGACAAGAGCCTGTTCCGGCAGGGCTTCCCACCCCTCGGCGAGCACCTGCGCGGTGAGCAGAGCAACGATGCGGTTGTGGAACGGTGCTGCCGACGCCTGCATAACGATCTTTCCGTCGATGAGCTCGATCTTGAGCTGGTCCAGCTCAGGGATCTTCTCCAGAAAGCGCAGCAGCTCGTGGCCCTTCTCGCCCCGCATGATGTCCTCAACAGTGTCGTGATGCATCAGGGTCATCGCGGCGCCTCCTTTCAGCCGGAGCGTAGGGTCGGCGGCCGCTTTGGGACGCACGATATCCGTCGTTGCCCTCTATCGGGTGATCCCGCGCCGCGTGGAAGGATGGCCCAAAGTCCGAAGCGAAGGAGATGAACGGGTGCCTGGCACGAATCTGACCCGCGACGAGGCGCAGCAGCGGGCGCGGCTGCTGAGTGTGGACGCGTACGAGATCGATCTGGACCTCTCCGGTGCGCAGGAGGCGGGTGAGGGCGGTACGTTCCGCTCGGTGACCACGGTGCGCTTCGACGCTGCCGAGGCGGGTGCGGAATCGTTCATCGACCTGGTGGCGCCGACGGTGCACGAGGTAGTGCTCAACGGTGAGAGCCTGGACCCGGGCACGGTCTTCGCGGACTCCCGGATCGCGCTCGCGGGGCTGCGGGAGGGCCGCAACGAGCTGCGGGTCGTCGCGGACTGCGCGTACACCAACTCCGGTGAGGGCCTGCACCGCTTCGTCGATCCGGTCGACCAGCAGGCGTACCTCTACACGCAGTTCGAGGTGCCGGACGCCCGCCGGGTGTTCGCCAGCTTCGAGCAGCCGGACCTGAAGGCGGCCTTCACCTTCACCGTCAAGGCCCCGGAGGGCTGGACGGTGATCTCCAACTCACCGGCGCCCGAGCCGCAGGACAACGTGTGGCGCTTCGCGCCGACGCAGCGGATCTCCACCTACATCACCGCGCTGATCGCCGGCCCGTACCACAGCGTGCACAGCACCTGGGAGGGCGACGGACGCTCGGTGCCGCTGGGCATCTACTGCCGTCCTTCGCTGGCCGAGCACCTCGACGCGGACGCGATCTTCGAGGTCACCCGGCAGGGCTTCGACTGGTTCGAGGAGAAGTTCGACTTCGCGTACCCGTTCGCCAAGTACGACCAGCTCTTCGTGCCGGAGTTCAACGCGGGCGCGATGGAGAACGCGGGCGCGGTGACCATCCGCGACCAGTACGTCTTCCGCTCGAAGGTGACGGACGCCGCGTACGAGGGGCGTGCCGAGACCATTCTGCACGAGCTGGCGCACATGTGGTTCGGCGATCTGGTCACCATGGAGTGGTGGAACGACCTGTGGCTGAACGAGTCGTTCGCCACGTACACCTCCATCGCCTGCCAGGCGCACGCCCCGGGCAGCCGCTGGCCGCACGCCTGGACCAGCTTCGCGAACTCGATGAAGACCTGGGCGTACCGGCAGGACCAGCTGCCCTCCACGCACCCGATCATGGCCGAGATCCGCGACCTGGACGACGTGCTCGTCAACTTCGACGGCATCACCTACGCCAAGGGCGCTTCCGTCCTCAAGCAGCTCGTCGCCTACGTCGGCATGGACGAGTTCTTCCAGGGCGTCCAGGCGTACTTCAAGGCGCACGCCTTCAAGAACACCCGCTTGTCCGACCTCCTCGGCGCGCTGGAGGAGACCAGCGGCCGGGATCTGAAGACCTGGTCGAAGGCGTGGCTGGAGACGGCCGGCATCAACGTGCTGCGTCCGGAGCTGACGGTCGCCGAGGACGGTACGGTCACCTCCTTCGCCGTGCGCCAGGAGGCCCCTGCGCTGCCGGCCGGCGCCAAGGGCGAGCCGGTGCTGCGCCCGCACCGCATCGCGATCGGCTGCTACGACCTCAAGGACGGCAAGCTCGTCCGTACGAACCGGATCGAGCTGGACGTGGACGGCGAGCGCACCGAGGTGCCCTTCCCCGCCGGCACGCCCCGCCCGGCCGTCATCCTCCTCAACGACGACGACCTGACGTACGCGAAGGTCCGCCTGGACGAGGACTCGCTGCGCGTCGTCACCGAGCACCTGGGTGACTTCACCGAGTCGCTGCCGCGCGCGCTGTGCTGGGCGTCGGCATGGGACATGACGCGGGACGGCGAGCTGCCCACCCGTGAGTACCTGGAACTGGTGCTGTCGGGCATCGCCAAGGAGTCCGACATCGGCGTCGTGCAGTCGCTGCACCGCCAGGTGAAGCTGGCGCTGGAGCTGTACGCGGCCCCTGCCTGGCGGGAGACCGGCCTCGCGAAGTGGACCGAGGCGGCGCTGGAGCAGCTGCGGGCCGCGGCCCCCGGCAGCGACCACCAGCTGGCCTGGGCCCGCGCGTTCATCGCCGCGGCCCGTACCGACACCCAGCTGGAGCTGGTCCAGGGCCTGCTGGACGGCACGCAGGAGCTGCCCGGCCTGGCCGTGGACACCGAGCTGCGCTGGGCACTCGTCCAGCGGCTCGCCACGACCGGCCGCGCCGACGACAAGGTCATCGACGCGGAGCTGGAGCGCGACCGGACCTCGGCGGGCGAGCGGCACGCCGCGGCGGCCCGGGCGTCCCGGCCGACCGCCGAGGCCAAGGCGGAGGCCTGGGCGTCGGTCGTGGAGAGCGACAAGCTGCCCAACGCGGTGCAGGAGGCCGTGATCGGCGGCTTCGTCCAGACCGACCAGCGGGAGCTGCTGGCGCCGTACGCGGACAAGTACTTCGCCGTGGTCAAGAGCGTCTGGAACAGCCGCAGCCACGAGATGGCCCAGCAGATCGCGGTCGGCCTGTACCCGTCCCTCCAGGTCTCCCAGGAGACCCTGGACGCGACCGACGCCTGGCTCGCCTCGGCCGAGCCGGGCGCGGCCCTGCGCCGCCTGGTGACGGAGTCCCGCTCCGGCGTCGAGCGCGCGCTGAAGGCCCAGCGGGCGGACGCGGCAGCCGCGTAACGGCGCGCCGGACCCACGGGAAGCGCCCCGGACCGGGTGGTCCGGGGCGCTTCGTCGTCCGTGCCGGGCGCCGGTGGGGCCGCCGCGGGCCGCCGCGGGCATGGTGACGCCCGGCAGGCGGCGCGTCGGGCGCTGCCGTCTGCCGGGCGAGCCGGTCGCCGCCGGGCCCCGCCCCCCTCCGGCGGGGCCCGATGCGGACGCGGTACGGGCCCGGTGCGGGCCCGGTGCGCGAGCGCACGGAGCCTGGTGCGGGCCCGGTGCGCCCGGTACGGAGCCCGGTGCGGGCCCGGTGGGCAGGCGGGTCAGCCGTTCAGTTCGTCGAAGCGGCGGACGAGTGCGGCGCGGCCGGTGTCGGTGAGGTCGCCGTGCAGGCGCAGGCGGGCGAGGCCGCCGTCGGGGAAGACGTCCAGCCGTACGTGTGTCGCGGTCACCGGGCGCGGGAGCGCGAAGCGGTGCGGGGTGTCGGGCTGGAGCCCGGTCTGCGGCAGGATCTCGAACCAGGAGGCGTCGTCCGCCGGGTCGGCGGTCTCCGCGTCGCAGCCGTAGAGCGCCGCCCAGCCCGCCGCGTTGCCCTTCAGGTACGCGGTGTCGATCTCGACGGCGCGTATCTCGCCCTGCGCGGCGAGGCGGAACCGTACCCAGTCGTTGGTGTCGCGCACGCGGCGGCGGCGGTTCTCCCAGCCGTCGTCCATCTTGCGGGACAGGTCGGGCTGGATGATCTGGGCGGGCGAGGAGTAGAAGCGGTCGGAGGCGTCCTCGACGACGCCGCCGTGCATGACGGACGCCAGGTCGACGGTGCCGAGCACGTCCAGCCACGCCGGGTCGGGCACGACCTCGCCGTACACCCGCAGCCGGGCGACGCCGCCGTCGGGGTGCTGCTTGAGGCGCAGGTGGGTGAAGCGGCGTTCGGCCGTCACCTCGAAGCCGTTGGCGGCGTGGCCGCGCACCGGGGTACGGGGGACGATCTCCTCCCACTTCACGGTGTCGGCGAGCAGGTCGGCGGGGCTCGGGCTGCCGGGGAGCGCGGTGGCCTCGACGGTGATCTGCTGCGGGTAGTTGCCGCGGAAGTGGGCGGTGTCGACGATGACGCCCCGGACGACGCCGGGGGCGGCCAGGCGGATCAGCGCCCAGTCGTGCTCGTCGTCGGTGGGGAAGGGGTGCGCGCCGTCGGCTCCGCGCCGCCGCCGGGTCTCCCAGCCGTCCATGATCTTGCCCTTGTGGCCGAAGCGCTCCGGGTCGAAGACCGCGGGGCCGGGCTTCAGCAGGTTCTCGCGCTCGGCGAAGAACTCGTCGTTCGCGGCGATCACGCCGGCGCCGAAGCGGCGGTCGGCGAGGTCGACGAGCGAGGTGAAGGGGAAGTCCCCGCCGCGGTAGTCCGCGTACGGATCGCCGCCGCCGTACGGGGCGGCGTCGTTGGCGTGCGGGTCGGTGGAGGAGGCGGCGGCCGGAGTACTGGTCATCTCTGCCCTTCGGTGAGGGGTGGTGTGACGCGGACTCCTCGACGATGGCAGGAACGTTTAATCCAGGTCTATCGAAAGTTTCTGGAGGGTATGTTCAGGCAGGCTGAACGGTCGGGATCAGAGAGCCGCCTCGTCCGGTGGCACGGCCGCCCTCTCGGCGACCCGCCGGAGCGCGGCCAGCACCCGTGCCAGCCCCGGCGCCCCCTCCGCCCCGCGCCGTACCGCCGCCACGACATGCCGCCGCGGCTGGTCGGCACGGAGCACCCGCACCGCCACCGCGGCGGCACCACTCTCGCCCCGTACGGGCTCGGACCGGCCCCGCGCCCCCGACATCGCCATCCGGGGCACCAGCGCCACCCCCATGCCCGCGCCGACCATGGCCAGGATCGCGTCCCAGTCGGCCGCGGCGTGCGCCCGTTCCGGGACGAAACCGGCGTGCTCGCACGCGGTCGTCGTGATCTGCGACCAAGGGCCGCTGCTGCCGAAGATCCACTGCTCGCCCGCCAGATCGGCCAGCCGCAGCCCCGGCTCGTCCGCCAGCGGGTGCCCCGCGGGCAGTGCCACGTCCAGCGGGTCGGCGAGCAGCGCGACCCGTGTGAACTTGGGGTCGCGCGGCGTCGGCGCGTGCGCGGCCAGCGAGAGCGCGAGGTCCACGCTGCCCTCCGCCAGCAGCTCGTACGCCTCCGCCGCCTCCGCCTCCCGTACGGACACCGCGAGGCCGGGGTGCGAGCCGCGCAGCTCCCGTACGGCGGGGACCACCAGCGCGGGGATCGAGGTGGAGAACGCGCCGACCCGTACCTCCCCCGCCTCGCCCTGGAGGTAGCCGAGCAGCTCGGCGTCCGCGCGTTCCAGTTGGGCGAAGACGGCTTCGGCGTGCCGCAGCACCAGGTGCGCGGCGTCCGTCAGGCGCACGCGCCGGCCGTGGGCCTCCAAGAGCGTCACCCCGAGCTGCCGGGCCAGCCCGGTCAGCTGCTGCGAGACCGCCGAGGGCGTCAGGTGCAGCGCCTCCGCGGCCGCGGTGACCGTGCCCAGCTCGTGGAGGGTGCGCAGGATGCGCAGCTTCTTGACGTCCCAGTCGGCCATGCGGGCAGCGTACGCACCGGGCGGTCCACGCCCCTACCGGCCGCGGGCCGCCCGGCGGGCGGCCCGGGCCGCCAGCCGCTCGTCGAACGCGCGCGCCTGGTCGTCCAGCCCGTCCATGAACAGCCCCAGCTCCTCCTGGGCCCGCAGTCCGGCCGGCCCGAGGCCGCCGATCTCCAGGACCTTCAGGTAGCGCAGCACCGGCTGGAGCACGTCGTCGTGGTGGATGCGCAGGTTGTAGATCCCGCCGATCGCCATCCGGGCCGCGGCGCGCTCGAAGCCGGGCATGCCGTGGCCCGGCATACGGAAGCCGGTGACCACGTCCCGTACGGAGCACATGGTCTGGTCGGGCGCGAGCTCGAAGGCGGCGGCGAGCAGGTTCCGGTAGAAGACCATGTGCAGGTTCTCGTCGGTGGCGATGCGGGACAGCATCCGGTCGCAGACCGGGTCGCCGGAGTGGTGGCCGGTGTTGCGGTGCGAGATGCGGGTCGCCAGCTCCTGGAAGGCGACGTACGCGATCGAGTGCAGCATGCTGTGCGCGTTGTCGGACTCGAAGCCGGCCGACATGTGCGCCATCCGGAAGTTCTCCAGCTCGACCGGGTCCACGGCCCGGCTGGTGAGCAGGTAGTCCCGCATGACGATGCCGTGCCGGCCCTCCTCCGCCGTCCAGCGGTGCACCCAGGTCCCCCAGGCGCCGTCCCGCCCGAAGAGGGTGGCGATCTCGTGGTGGTAGCTGGGCAGGTTGTCCTCGGTCAGCAGGTTGACTACCAGGGCGGTCCGCCCTATGTCGCTGACCTTGGACTGCTCGGGGGCCCACGGTTCGCCGCCCATGACGCCGTCGAAGTTGCGGCCGTCGCTCCAGGGCACGTACTCGTGCGGCATCCAGTCCTTGGCGGCCTTCAGGTGCCGGTTGAGCTCCTTCTCGACGACCTCTTCGAGCGCGTACAGCAGCCGGGCGTCGCTCCATGCGGCCTGGCCGCGCTCTTCGGCGTGGCGGTCGGGGGCGATGGTCACGGGTACTCCTGGGGACGGGGTTACCTACGGCTCCGTAGGTTACGCCATCGTAGGTTAGGCCCACGTCAAAACAAGCCCCCGTCGGAATCCCGCCCTCCGCTGAAGGGGCGCGGCGGTCCGGTGCGGTATACGCGGGCACGCAAAAGAGGGCGCCCGCCGGTTCTCGCGAACCTGCGGGCGCCCTCGAAGAGGCGTGGGAAGGAGTCCTGGATCAGGCCTTGGACTGCTTGCGGGACTTGTCGCCCGCCATGACCAGGCCGGCGATGACCAGGAAGAGGACGATGGGAGCGGCGACATAGAGGCCGAGCGTCTGGACGACACTCAGGCCCGGACCCGGGTCGTCACCATCGTCGCGGGTGAGCGCGAACGCGGGGGACGACATCAGCAGCATCAGCGCGGTGCCGGCCGTGATGGTTCCGGCGCGCAGGGCGTTCTTCTTGACCAGATTGCTCACGAGGTCAACGTATCGGACGCCGTTCACCCTCGCGCGTCCGGGGTGGCCTAACGGTTGACCTGGACGGCCGGGGGACGTTCAGGTGCCGGACAGATGAGCCGTCACCGGCGTCAGATGCGGCGCGGCCCGGGCCGCGAGGACCCGTACGCGTACGGCGTCGGCGGTCACCGGCGTGGGCAGCGCCAGGATGCGCCGGTGACCGACGGTCGTCCCCTCGGCGATCCGCCGCCACGTCCCGCCGGTCCGCGCCTCGACGGCGAAACGTTCCACCCGCTGCCCGTGCCACAGGTCCTCCCCGAGCCCGACCCGGTCGAACGTGACGCCTCCCGGGCGCGTGGCCGCACCCCGCCCGCCCGTCAGCAAATCCTTCCCGTACGTCTCCCGTACGGCCCGCCCGAAGCCGGTGAGGGCGGCGGCATCCGCCGCGCCGATCCGCCCGCTGCGCCCCGGCGGCACATTGAGCAGCAGCGACGCGTTGCGGCCCACGCTCTTCTCGTACAGCCCCAGCAGCTGGGCGGGCGTCTTGGGCCGCTCCCAGGGGTGGTGGAACCAGCCGGGCCGGATCGAGACGTCCGCCTCCGCCGGATACCACTGGAGGTACTTGGTGGCCGGCGCGAGCAGCTTGGCGCGGGAGCCGATGTCGGCGTCGGTGGAGTCGTTGGGCAGGCCGCCGGAGAGCACCGACCAGGGGTCGACGGCGGACGGGGTGACGCTCCACTCCGTCTCGCGCGCCACGCCCCGCTCGTTGCCGACCCAGCGCACGCCCTGCGGCCCCTGGAAGACGACGGTGCGCGGCGAGAGGTGCCGGATCGTCTCGAACCACTGGCGCACGTCGTACTTCTGCGTGATCCCGGCGGCCGCCCACGGGTTCGCGCCGTCCAGCCACAGTTCCTCGACCGGCCCGTACTGGGTGAGCAGTTCGTAGACCTGGTTGAGGTAGTACGCGTCGTAATCGTCGGCGCGGACGGTGAAGGAGGGCAGCCGGCCGTCGCGTACGGCGCCGGCGCGGTCGTCACCGGGGACGAGGGTGGGGAGGGTGCGCTCGGTGACGGGGCTGCCGTTGCCGAAGCGGCCCAGCCCGGCGGGGGCCCGGCCGCGGTCCGCCAGGGCGACCCGTTCCGGCAGGCTGAGCGGCTTGCCCTCGGCCTGCTTGCGCCGGACCTCCTCGACCCAGCGCGCGTGCCAGGCGTGCGGCAGCTCGGCGCCGTCGGACGGGGAGAGGTAGAGGCCGACCTTGAGCCCGGCCTTACGGGCGGCCCGCACGTACGCGCCGACGACGTCCGGCTGTCCGGGGCTCGCCCGTACGGTGTGCGGGGTGTAGCGGCTGGGGTAGAGCACGAAGCCGTCGTGGTGCTTCACGGTCAGCATGACCTGCTCGGCGCCCGCCGCCTTGTACGCGCGCATCCACTGGTCCACATCGATGCGCGGCGGCGCGAACCACCCCGGGTCCTCCGTACCGGAGCCCCACTCGCGGCCGGTGAACGTGTTCATCCCGAAGTGCGTGAACGCGGTGACCTCCCGTTCCTGCCAGGCGCGCTGCGCGGCGGTCGGCACGACGTGGGCGGCCTTCTCGACGATCCGCGCCGGAGTGTCGCAGGGCAGGACGGTCATCTGGGAGGCGGGGCGCACGGGGCCCTGGCAGGGGTGCGCGGCGGGTGGGCGGGCGAGGGCCGCCGGACGGACGGGTTCCGGATGTCCGTCGGCGGCGGTGGCCTGGAGCGGGAACGGCAGCGCGAGGGCAGCGGCGGCGGTGAGCGCGAAGACGGAGCGGAAACGGGCGCGTGACCAGCTTCTTGCCATGGTTCCCTCCAACTCCCCGACCGGTGATGGTCGGATCTCTTGGATGGCGTCCACGGCATGGTGACGTACGGCCGGGGCGACCGGAAGACCGGCACGGGCCACCGGCCTTCCCGGACGGTCCGGCCCGACTACCGCCGCACTGTGCGCAGTTCACTCATCAGCGCATGGAGCCGAGGTGACGCGGCGATCTCCTCCAAGGACAGCGGGCGCCCCGCGGAATCGGTGATCGGCAGCCGCCAGTTGGGGTATTCGTCCCATGTTCCCGGGAGGTTCTGCGGCCGCCGGTCCCCCACCGCGTCCGGCAGCCACACCCCGACCATGCGGGCGGGCGTCCGCAGCAGGTAGCGGTGCAGGGCCTTGACCGCCGCCTCCTCGTTCCCCCGCCCTTCCGGCAGCAGCCCCAGCCGATGCAGCGTCTCCAGCCACTCGCCGACCTCGACCGCCTCCGCCGCCTGCTCCTCGTGGAGCGGGCGGTCCAGCAGCCCCAGACCGTGCCGGAGGGCGGCGTGCCGGCCGGTCAGCCGGGCCGCCGTGCTGGGCAGGTCGTGCGTGGTGACCGTCGCCAGGCAGTCGGCGCGCCAGCCCTCGGGCGGCAGGGGCCGGGCCGGTTCCTTGGTGTAGTCGCGTTCGAACCACAGGACGGACGTGCCGAGTACACCCCGTCCGGCCAGCTCCGTACGGACCACCGGCTCGACCGTCCCCAGGTCCTCCCCGATGACGGCGGCGCCCGCGCGGTGCGCCTCCAGGGCGAGGACCGAGAGCATCGCCTCGGCGTCGTACCGCACGTACGCGCCCTCCGTCGGCGGCCGGCCCTCGGGCACCCACCACAGCCGGAACAGGCCCATGACGTGGTCGATGCGCAGGGCGCCCGCGTGCCGCAGCATGCCGCGCAGCAGACCGCGGTACGGGGCGTAGCCCTGGGCGGCCAGCGCGTCCGGCCGCCAGGGCGGCAGGCCCCAGTCCTGGCCGCGCGAGTTGAAGGCGTCCGGCGGCGCGCCCACGGACATACCGGCGGCGAAGGCGTCCTGCTGGGCCCAGGTGTCGGAACCGGAGGGATGGACTCCGACAGCCAGGTCGTGCACCAGCCCGATGCCCATCCCGGCCTCCTCGGCGGCGCGCTGGGCGGCGGCGAGCTGCTGGTCGGTGAACCACGCGAGGCGGCTGTGGAAGTCGATGCGGTCCAGCAGGCTGCCGCGCATCCGTGCCGTACGCGCCGAGCGCGGGTCGTCCAGACCGGCGGGCCAGCCGCGCCAGTCGGACCCGTACCGCTCGGCCAGTGCGCACCAGGTGGCATGGTCCTCCAGGCTCGTGCCCTGCTCGGCGAGGAAGTCGCAGTAGGCGGCGCGCCGTCCGGGGCTCAGCGGCACCTTCCAGAGCAGCTCCAGCGCTTCCTTCTTCAGCTCCCACACGGCGTCCCGGTCGATCAGCGCGCCCTCACGGAGCACCGCGTCGCGCAGTGCCCGGGCCCGTACGAGCAGCGCGTCGACCCGGCGGCGGGCGTCGCCTTCGAGGCCGCCGAACTCGGGGATGTCCTCGACGCGCAGGTGGACGGGGTCGGGGAAGCGGCGGGAGGAGGGGCGGTACGGCGAGGGATCGGTGGGCGCTCCCGGTACGGCGGCGTGCAGCGGGTTGATCTGTACGAAGCCGGTGCCGAGCGTGCGTCCGGACCAGGCGGCCAGGTCGGCGAGGTCGCCCAGGTCCCCCATGCCCCAGGAGCGGCCGGAGAGCAGGGAGTAGAGCTGCACCATGAAGCCGTGGGCGCGGCCGGGCGGCGTGGGCATCCGGTCGGGGGCGACGATCAGGTGGGCGCGGGCGGAGCGGCCGTCGGGTGTGTGGGCCCGCAGGGTGTGGATGCCGAGGGGGAGGCGGCCGACGGTGTCACCGGGGACGCGGTCGGGAGTGCGTACAGGGGCTCGGCGCGGTGAGCGGGCGCCGTCATGGTCCGGGGGCTGGGCGGGCGGCTCGTACGCGTACTCCGTGCGGCCTCCGGGGTCCGGCCCCCAGTCGAGCACCTCGCCCGACTCGGTCTCCACCCGCAAGGCGGTGCCCTCGGGCAGGCGTGCTAGGTCCGGCGGGCGCCCCGGGCGCACCACGACGGTGGGCGGGAGCAGGGCCTGGCCCGCGCCGTGGTCGTACGCCTCCAGAGCGGCGCGTACGGCGTGCGGAGTCGAGGCGTCGACCCCGAGCGCGGCGAGAACGGCGACGACGGTGTCGTCACCGACGTGTTCGATGCGTCCTGGTGCGGGCTCATAGGACGTGCACACACCGTGCAGACCGGCGAGCCGCGGTCGGCCCATCAGACCTCCATGGTCTCCGTGCCCAGGCCGGTCGCGGTGGGCTCGCTGGTCAGCGGCAGCTCGGCGGCGATCGGGGACTCACTGGTGAGCGGGGCGGCGTCGGCGAGCGGGGGCTCGCTGGTCAGCGGGGGTTCGCAGAAGCAGAGCGAGCCGGAGCCGTCCAGGCCGGAGTCAGGGCCGGACACGCCCTCGTACAGATCCGGCTCGACGGGTTTCTCCGGCTGGAAATTCTGCGGTTCACAGGGTTTGACGCGCTCTGCCGGGTACTCGGGAGCGGACGACAGTGCGTCGAGGAGAAGCTGAGCGGACGCGGCCACGGAGGGCCTCCCGTTCGTCGGTAGTGGGACACGACCTGCCCTACCCACTCCGGGCGGTCGCAGACGTATCCATTCAACCAACGTGACCCAGGTCACACATCCCTCGTGCAGGCGATTTGCCGGTGGCGGACGGGTGACGGCGCAGGGATGCCCATCGGGGCGGCGTTCCGGAGGAAGTCCTTCAGCATCACGGAGCGGCCCCGAAACCCCCTCGGGTGCCCCCGGAACACGCCGCGACACGCCGGCCGCACAGGGCAAACCCGGCACTTCGTGTGCTCCCGTTGACACCCTCACCGCCATAGTGGTGGGCTCACTGCCGAAGGCTGGTCCGGCGGCTTCCACGGAGTACTCCCTCGGGGTACTCCCGCGGGGGTACTTCCACGGGGCATGAGGCCCCCGCCGCGGCAGCCGGCTCAGGGGCGCGCGGCCGCGGGGCGGCCGGGCTGCGGTCGTCCGGTGCGTCACCGGCCGGCCGGTGAGTGGGACGACGGGGACTGAGGAGAGACCGTGCGAGTCCGGAGCGGCGTTCGGGACGCCGGACAGGTCGGCAAGCAGCGCGAGGGGGGCGGCGAGGCCGGGGACGGCAGGACCGGGACCGGCGGGGCCGGGGGCAGGGGCGCCGGAGACGGTGACGCCTTCCGGGCCGGGGACGAGCACGGGGATTCCGGAGACGCCTTCCGGGCCAGGGACGCCGCGGCCCGCCCGGCCACACACACCGCCACTTCCCTGACCGGCCCCACCAGCATCGGCACCGGCAGCCTCGGCGTCGGCGGGCTCGGGCGTTTCGGCGCCGTACGGGCCGGGGCCCGCGCGCGGGTCGCCGGGGCCACCGCCCTCGCGGCCGCCGTCATCGGCGGGCTCCTCGGCAGCACCGCCCCTGCCCACGCAGCACCCGCCGACCCGGCTGTCGGCACTCCCGACCTGTCCGGGCAGTCCGACAGCCTCGACAGTTCAGGCGGTACGGGCGGCACCGGCCGGACCGCCACCGCCGGGCAACTGCCCGCCGTATGGCCACGCCCGCAGTCGATGCGGTCGGGCGGCGCGTCCGTAGCGCTGGACGGCGAGGCCACCGTCGTCGCCACCCCGGACACCGACCCGTACGCCCTGAGCGCGCTGCGCGCCGTACTGCGCGACGCCGGGGTCCGCACGGTCCACGACGCCTCCCCAGGCGAAGCACTGCCCGGCGAGGGCCCGGTGTTCCGTGTCGGCGGCCCGGACACCGAGACCGCGCTACGGGCCCTGCGCGCACCCGCCCGCGGGGACCTGCCTTCCGGCGGCTACCGCCTCGCGGTCGGCAAGGTGGCGGGCCGGGACACGGTCGCCCTGGACGGTGTCGGCCCGGACGGCCTCTTCCACGCCGTACAGACCCTGCGCCAACTGGTCGTGGAGCGGTCCAAGGGCGGCGGCAAGGACGACGGCGGCAAAGCAGGCAGTGGAAAGGACGGCGGCGGCAAGGAACTGGCCGCGGCCGTCGTACGGGACTGGCCCGGCACCGCCGTACGCGGCATGACCGAGGGCTTCTTCGGCCAGCCCTGGACCCGCGAGCAGCGCCTGGCCCAGCTCGACTTCATGGGCCGTACGAAGCAGAACCGCTACCTCTACGCGCCCGGCGACGACCCGTACCGCCAGTTCCGGTGGCGCGACCCCTACCCGGCGGCGCAGCGCGAGGACTTCCGCGCGCTGGCCGCGCGGGCCCGCGCCAACCACGTGACGCTGGGCTGGGCCGTCTCCCCCGGGCAGGCCATGTGCATGTCCTCCGAGGACGACCTGAAGGCGCTGCGCCGCAAGGTGGACGCGATGTGGGCGCTGGGCGTGCGCGCCTTCCAGCTCCAGTTCCAGGACGTCAGCTACAGCGAGTGGCACTGCGACGCGGACGCCGACACCTTCGGCTCCGGCCCCGAGGCCGCCGCGAAGGCGCACGCCAAGGTGGCGGACGCCCTCGCCCGTCACCTCGCCGAGCGGCACCCCGAGGCGGCGCCGCTCAGCCTGATGCCGACCGAGTACTACCAGGACGGCTCCACCGCCTACCGGGAGGCGCTGGCGGCCGCGCTGTCCGACCGGGTCGAGGTGGCGTGGACCGGCGTCGGCGTCGTCCCCCGTACGATCACCGGCGGCGAACTGGCGGAGGCCCGCGAGGTGTTCGGCCACCGGCTGGTCACGATGGACAACTACCCGGTCAACGACTACGCGCAGGACCGTATCTTCCTCGGCCCCTACACGGGCCGCGAACCCGCCGTCGCCGCCGGATCCAGCGCGCTGCTGGCCAACGCCATGGCGCAGCCCACCGCGTCCCGTATCGCGCTGTTCACGGCCGCCGACTACGCCTGGAACCCGCGCGCCTACCGGCCCGGCGCCTCCTGGCAGGCCGCCATCGACGACCTCTCCGGCGGGGACGCCTCGTCCCGCGCCGCGCTGCACGCCCTGGCCGGCAACGACGCCTCCTCGGTCCTCGGCACCGACGAGTCCGCGTACCTCAAGCCCTTGATCGAGGCGTTCTGGAAGGCGCGCGCCGACGCCACCGACAACGACGACCGGGACGACGACGAGCGCTACACCAAGGCCGCCGCCCGGCTGCGGGCCGCCTTCCACACGATGAGCGGCGCGCCGGAACGCCTCTCCCCCGGCCTGGCCGACGAAGTACGTCCTTGGGCCCGCCAATTGGCGCGCTACGGTTCGGCGGGCGAGCGTGCCGTCGACATGCTGGTGGCGCAGGCCCGCGGCGACGGCTCCGCCGCCTGGACCGCGCAGCGCGCCGTCCAGGACCTGCTCAAGAAGATCAAAAAAAGCCCCGTGACGGTCGGAAAGGGCGTTCTGGGCCCCTTCCTCGACCGTGCGATGACCGAGTCCGACGCATGGACCGGTGCCCGCTCCGACCGCTCCGAGACCGCCCCGCCCCCGGACCAGGACACCCGTCCCACCTCCCTGACCGTCCCCTTCGGCCGCCCCCGCCCGCTGACCGCGGTCACCTCGCTCACCGAGCCGAGCCCGTCCGCGGCCGCCGTCTCCGTGGAGGCGCACGTCCCCGGCGAGGGCTGGCGCCGCCTCGGCGGCCTGTCCGGTACCGGCTGGACGCAGACCGAGGCGCGCGGTATGAAGGCCGACGCGGTCCGGCTGGCCTGGCAGGACGGCACCACCGCGCCGTCCGTGCACTCCTTCACCCCGTGGTTCGCCGACACCCCGGCGGCGGGCCTGGAGCTCTCCCGCGACGAGATCGACGCCGACACCGGCGGCACCTTCTCCGTGGACGCCCGGATCTTCTCCCGGCGCCCCTCCGACGTGGAGGGCAAGCTCACCGCCAAGGCGCCCGAAGGCTTCACCGTACGGGCGCCGGAGCACGTCACGGCCCCGCGCGGCGGCACGGCCACCGCCCGCATCCGGGTCACGGTCCCGCGCGACGCCAAGACCGGCACGTACGAGATCCCGGTCACCTACGGCGACCAGCAGCGGACGCTGACCGTCCGGACCTACCCGCCCACCGCGGGCCCCGATCTGGCGCGCGGCGCCGAGGCCGCCTCCTCCGGTGACGAGACGTCCGAGTTCCCGGCCACCGCCGCCACCGACGGCGACCCGAAGACCCGCTGGTCCTCCCCCGCCGAGGACGACGCCTGGCTCCAGTTCACGCTGCCGCGCCCGGCCCGCCTGGGCCGCCTCACCCTCACCTGGCAGGACGCCTACGCGGCCGCCTACACGGTCCGGGTGTCGTCCGACGGCGTCACCTGGCGCACGGCCGCCACCGTCCGCGACGGCAAGGGCGGCCGCGAAACCCTCCGCATGGACGCGAAGGACGTCCGCTTCGTCCGTATCCAGGGCGACAAGCGCGCGACCCGCTTCGGCTACTCGCTGTGGAGCGTGGAGGCGTACGCGGTGAAGGGCTCGGACCGGCCCGCGCCGCCGCCCGCCCGGCCGCCCGGCTCCGGTGGCGCCCAGCCCGGCACGCCCGCGCGGCCGGCGAAGACCGGGGGCACGCCCGAAGGCGGCCCGTCGGCCCACGAGACGTGGGCGGGCGGCGGGCGGTAGCGGGGCGCACGTGCTGGGGGCGGCGGGCGCTGGGGCGCGCGTACCGGGGGGGCGGCCGCCGGGAGGCCGCTCCCCCCACCACACAAAAGACCCGGACCTATGCCGATACGGCATCGATCCGGGCCAGCGCGTCATCCGCCCCGTACGGCTGCAGATATGGCAGCCAACGGGGGTCCCTATGCCCCGTGCCGATGATCCGCCAGGCCAGGCCGGACGGCGGCGCGGGCTGATGCCGCAACCGCCAGCCGATCTCGGCGACATGCCGGTCGGCCTTGACGTGGTTGCAGCGGCGGCACGCGGCGACGACGTTCTCCCAGGTGTGCTGCCCGCCACGGCTGCGCGGAACGACGTGGTCGACGCTGGTTGCGACGCCACCGCAGTACATGCACCGCCCGCCGTCCCGGGCGAAGAGGGCACGGCGGGTCAACGGGACGGGACCGCGAAAAGGCACCCGCACGAACCGCTTGAGGCGGACCACACTGGGCGCGGGCATCACACGGGTCGCGCTGTGCATCAGGGCGCCGGACTCCTCTAGGCTGACGGCCTTTTCGTTGAGGACGAGGATGAGCGCGCGGCGGAGCGGTACGACGCCGAGCGGCTCGTACGACGCGTTGAGGACCAGGACATGCGGCACGGGTGCCTCCTTGTACGCCGGCGGCGCGTGGCTCGCGCCGGGACGATCTCTCCACAGTGTCCCCCGGTGCCTGGTCGGAGCGCCACCATCACCGGGTAACGGGTCCGAGGTGTTTTCGACCACACCGCTTTACTTCCCCCCAAACAGACCCGTAATTGGTCCGGTCACTCTCGAACACCGGCGCGGACCGCCCCCGTTGCCCCGTTAGTGTGGTTGGTCTGCCCGGGGCACGGTAAGTCCCGACCCGGGTCTGCTGTCCCACACGGAGGTTCCTGCTGTGTTCTGGTCCGCTTCCCCAGCCGCCACGCCGCCCGGCGCGCCCCGCCGGGCGTCGCTCGACGACGCCACGGAGAAGGCCACCAACGCCGCCGGATGGGTGGAGGAGAACTGGGCAACCTGGCTCACGTCCGCCCTGCAGATCGCGCTGATCATCATCATCGCCGTCGTCCTGCGGCATGTGATCCGGCGCACGATCACCAAACTCATAGAACGGATGAACCGCACCGCGACGGCCGCCCAAGGCACCGCGCTGGGCGGGCTCCTGGTCAACGCCGAACGCCGCCGCCAGCGCTCCGAGGCCATCGGCTCGGTGCTGCGCAGCGTCGCGTCGTTCGTCATCATGGGCACCGCCGCCCTGACGGTGCTGTCCGTCCTCAAGATCAACCTGGCCCCGCTGCTCGCCAGCGCCGGCGTCGCGGGCGTCGCCATCGGCTTCGGCGCCCGCAACCTCGTCACGGACTTCCTCTCCGGCGTCTTCATGATCCTGGAGGACCAGTACGGCGTCGGCGACGAGATCGACGCGGGCGTGGCCACCGGTACGGTCGTCGAGGTCGGCCTGCGCGTCACCAAGCTCCGCGGCCCCAACGGCGCCATCTGGTACATCCGCAACGGCGAGGTCAAGCGCATCGGCAACCTCAGCCAGGGCTGGTCCACCGCCACGGTCGACGTCATGATCGCCCCGGACCAGGACCTGGACCGCGCCCGCGAGATCATCACCACCACCGGCGAGCAGATGTCCAAGGCCGAACCCTGGAACGAACAGCTCTGGGAGGCCGTCGAGGTCCTCGGCCTCAGCGAGGTCCACCTCGACTCCGTCACCATCAGCGTCTCCGCCAAGACCATGCCCGGCAAGGCCCCCGGCATAGAACGCGAACTCCGCTGGCGCATAAAGAAGGCCCTCGACGCCGAAGGCATCACCCTGGCCCCGCGCCCCCTCCCCGACACCCCGGACGACCCGGCCCCCGACCCGGCCGCCGCGGTGGCGGCCCCGTCGGCCCTGGCGAGCCCTACGTCGCCGCAGTCGCTGGCGACTACGCCTATTCCGCCGCCTAACTTGGGGAAGTAGCAGGCGCTGAGCAAAACGCCGTCCCGAACCGAAGACCGGTCCGGGACGGCGTCGCACGAAAAGGGGTGACCCCTTCGTGAGTATCAGGCCTCCGGCATCAAAAGGTCGTAATAGCCGGTCGGACCAGTGAGTACAGCCTGGAAGTACAGCGGCTCTCCATCACTGTCCAGCGGGACCTCGTGACCGGCGACCCGCGTGAATCCGAGAGAAAGCTTGGGGACATACGCGTAGAGCGTCTCATCCAGAACGGTGAGCCCCATGCCCTCCAGAAGCTCCAGCAGTTTCCGGGCGGGCGTCCGAAAAACGTCGATGCCTCGAAATTGGACAGAAATATTTTCGGAGCCGGGACGCGGAATCCACACTTCTGCTGCGGTGAGGGTCGCACCGTCCTCGCAGTGAAAGACGATCTCGAACTGTGGATGCAGGGCGGTGACCTTCATGTAGCGCCCCCGCTCGGCGGACCCCTCGTCCCGCACATTGGCCCGGCCGAACTCCGCGGCCGCCGCCTTGACCTCCTCGGCCGACATGCCGAGTGGGAAGCCCGTGATGCCCTGAGGGGGGTTCAGTTCGATGTCCATGCCCGTCATTGTAGGAGACACGTTCTGATCTTCCACCCGTTGTCCGACAAATATTTCTGAAAATACTTGTTGTGCGGAAGACTGTCGACCATCTCCTTGATGGCGGCATCGTACTTGGTTCCATGCTTACGCCGGATCTCGTCGATGTCCATCTTCATGGCCTCGTCGATCTTGCCTTGTGCGATCAGCGCCCGCTGATCCGCACGCCACTTCACGGAGTCGATGCCCGAACCTGTGCTGATGAAATCCCGGTGGTCGTCGTAATGCATACGGATCGCCGGTCCGTGCTGTTCGGGAAGAGGAGTATTCCCGATTCCCTTGTAAGTGGCCTTCGCGGGGAGGTGATTACGTTCGTAGCGGTTGGTATCGCTGCCGTCGGTCCAGTTGCTCGGCCGCATACCATAATAGGAACCACCCCACCCGACAGGCTGCCTGCTCGCCAGCCCCAAGGGGTCGATCCAGAACAACGGGTTGGGGACGTAGGAATGAGGGTTCGGACCACCGTCGAGGCCGAGCGGATCGGAGCTGATATACCGGCCGGTGGACGGATCGTAGTAACGGAAACAGTTGTATTCGAGGCCCGATTCGTCATCGTGGTACTGACCGGGGCGCCCCAGCGGGCAGGTTCGTCGCCTGCCGGTAGCTCCGGGCAGATAGTCACCCCACAGCCCGGAGTGGTCGGCCCAGACGATGCGCCCGTCCAGGGAAACCAACTCGGCGGGCTTGTCCGCCAGGTCGGTGACGATGGCACAGAAGGACTCGTCGGTCGGGTGCTCCCCCGGCGGCCGGTCCGGATTCCACGTGCGTTCGGTCTGGGCGACGGCGTTCCATGTGCCAGGTTCCCAGTCCCAGCTCAGAGCGTGCATCCTGCCGTCGGTCCCGGAACGGCACTGCTCGATCAGGTGAGTGCCTTCCCAGGCGAAAACGTGCTGCTCAGCAATTGCGGAACTGCCGTCTTCGTCCCCCAGCCGCCGCTTGCCCGTACGCCTTCCCAGGGGGTCATAGCTGTACGTCCACGAGCCCCGGTCGGGAGTGTCGATCCGGACGAGCTGATCCTGGCCGTTCCAGGTGTAACGCCACTCCCGGCGCTTCCCGGACAGGGTGCGGACCCTCCTGCATGCGAGACGGCCCCGATCATCGTACTTGTACGAGGTGCGGCCGGCTGAGAGCAGCAGCGTCCCCGAGTGAACGCGCTCACCGGCGGTGCTGCTGTCGGGTGCACGGGTGTCCTGGGCACGCGTGATGTTGCCCAGCGGATCGTAGGCATACTGCTCGCTCCAGGACGGCGCGCTGACCCGCGTGACACGTCCAGCAGGGGACAGTTCGAACTCCTGACGGCCGCGCAGCCTGTCGGTCACGGCTGTCGGCATGCCGTCGGCTCGGTACTTGTAGATCCTTTCCTGCACGCTGGTGTACGCACCGCTGCCGTTCGCCGCCCGGTCGACGGACCAGACGGACTGAGCGGTGAGCCGGTCGCAGTCGTCCCAGGTCTGGGTCAGCGCCGCGCCGTCGCCGATGAAACGAGTGGTCTCCCGGCCTTCCGCGTCACGAGCGAAGGCCAAACGGCCGACCGCATTGGCGAGGCCGACCGGCTGGTCGTTGTTGTCGAAGGTCCATGTGGAGACCAGCCCGGTGGGCGTGGTGCGGCTGGTGCAGCGGCCCAGCACATCACGGGTGTACCGAGTCGTGCGACCGTCAACGGTCTCGCTCAGTACGCGCCCTGCGGCGTCGCGGACATACTCGATACGGCTGTTTTCGTCCGCGATGGTCTCTGGCAGGCCGTACTCGTCGTACGTCAGCGTAGTGGTGGTGCCGTCGGGGCCACGGTGCGCCGTCAGTTGGCCGAGTGCGTCGTAAGTGAACAGGGAACTGCGACCGGACGCATCGGTGGTTTCCAGCAATTGGTCGGCTCCGTCGAGCCGGTAGGTGAAGCTGTGACCGTTGAAATCGGTCTCGCCGACCAGATGCCCGGCCGCGTCGTAGCGGTACTGCCACACCGCGCCATGGGTGGCGACCGACAGAAGCCGCAGCTCGGTGTCGTAGGTGAAGTGATGCACTTCTCCGTCCGGCAAAGTCCTGCTGGTGACCTGCCCGAAGGACCCGATCTCGAACCGGCTCACCGCCCCTGCCCGGTCGCGGTGTTCGATGAGGTTGCCTTCCGCGTCGCGCCGCCACTCCTCCACCGTCCCGTCCGGATGGACGCGCCGGGTGACTTCTCCCTCTCTGCGGTACTCGAGGCGAGTGGTGGTGCCCAGCGGACCGGTGAGGGAGATGACACGGCCGAAGGCGTCGTAATCGGCCCGCGTGGTGTTTCCCATCGCGTCGGTGACGGCGGTGACCAGCCCGGCCGCGTTGGCCGTGATGTGCTGCGTCCGGCCGAGCGGGTCGGTGATCGAGGTCTGGCGGCCGAGGTCGTCGTACTGCCGGACCGTGCGGGCCCCGGTCGCATCGGTCGAGCTCAGCACGTTTCCGCGGGCGTCGTAGGTGAACGAGCACAGCACCGTGTCAGCCCGCCTGACGGCCGCCAGCCGGCGCAGCGCGGTGTAGTCGAGTTCGACGGTGCCGCCATCGGGTTCGGTGATGCGGACCGGATCGCCGTTGGCGTCCAGCTCGAATCGGACCGTCCGACCGGCCTCGTCGGTGCGGGAGACGACGCGGCCCAGGGAGTCGTAGCCGACGTGCGTGGTGTGCCCGAGCGGGTCGACCGTGGTCGTCACGCGCTGCTGGTCGTCGTAGTGGTACTCCGTCGGGTGACCGAGGCTGTCCGTCACGGTGGTCACCTGGCGGACGGGGTCGTAGTGGAAAGCGGCGGAGAGGTCTCCTCCTTCCCCGACACCGCGGACCACGCGACCGCTGCCGTCGTACACGTAGGAGTAGGTGCGGCCGTTACGGTCGGTACACGCGACGATCCGGTCCGCATCGTCGTACTCGTACTCGTAGGGGAGACCGGTTGAGTCGATGACACCGGCCAGCCTTCCGTCCTCGCGATATTCGTAGCCGACGACCGATACGCCCGGGCCGATTCCGTCCAGCAGCCTCAGCCCCTCGATGCGCAAGCCCGCAGCGGTGTGTGCCGTGTCGACGGCGACCCGGTAACCGCCGGTGTGACGGACCTCGGTGGGGTTTCCTTCCTCGTCCCGGACGAAGGTGATGTGGTGGCCGTTGCGGTCCGTCAGCCCGGTGACGGCGCGGGTGGTGCGGGACAGGCCGGTGACCGTCCCCGACGGAGCGAAGCTCCGGGTCCAGCCTCGGTCCGGGTCCTCGATGCGGATGGTGTCCGTGTGCTGGTCCCAGGTCAGCGGCCAGCGGGCCCCGCATTCAGGGAACACCTGTTCGCCCGAGCGGGTGGGGAGAGGGTAGTGCAGGATCTGCGCGTCGTCACCGGCGTAATGGATGCTCCCGCTGCCGATCTCGACACGCTGGTCGAGGGTGGAGGACCAGCCCGGGCCGTACAACCGCCCGCCCCCGTATCCGGACGCGTACGCCCTGCGCAGCATCAGTGGCAGAAGGCCGGGGAGAGCCAGATCACGGACGTTGGTGATCATCTGGCCGGAAACCACATCCACGGGGTCGCCAGCCGTGTGGCAGCCGATGTTGCCGTGCGAGGACTGCCCGCCCTTGCCGAGACCGGCAAGAGACGCATCGCGCTTGTCCGGGTGACCGCCGTCCCTGTTCCCCTTGCCGGCGGAAGCGAGGGAGGTACCAGGTCCCTTCGGGTCTTTCCTCCCGCCCTTGCCGAGGCCGGTGAAGTGGTCGGCGAGCCCTTTGTCGTTCTCCTTGTGGTTCTTGGCCATCTGCTTCACGCCGCGGGTCATGCTGTCGTCAAGGTGTTTGGCGGACTTCGTGACCGCGTCCTGGAGGCCGTCGACGACCTTGTCGATCATCGGGTTGACCGCATTCGCGATGGCGTCCTTACCGCGCGTGCGGCCGTGGTGGCTCTTGGCGCGGCCGATCTTGCCGCCCGCGTTGTTGCGGAAGTGCCCGCCCGCGCTCGCCAGGCCGGTGACGGCCTTGTCGTGGGCGTCGTGGTCGAAGGTGAAGCCGCCGCTGCCGGAGCCCCCGCCCGCGCCGCCGCCTCCCCCGCCGCCCGCGCTCAGCAGCTGCATCGAGCTGCCGGCGGCGTCCTTCGCTCCCTGGACGCCCTGGCTGAAGCCTTCCTTACCCGCCTTGGCGGTCCGGCCCACATCCACGCCGTCCTGGACGCCCAGTGCGTTGGCGCCGAGCTGGACGACCAGGTCGCCGGCCATCGCGCCCAACGCCTCCTCGACCGGGGTCAGGGCGATGCTGACGACCTGTTCGGCGACCTGCTGGCAGACCTCCTTGAAGAGGCGCTTGACGATCACGCGCGTGGCCTGGGTGGCGCCCAGGGCGCCGAGTTCGGACAGGCCGAAGGTGAAGGGGGCCGCGGCCTGGGCGGCGATGACCTCGGCGGCCAGGATGCCCAGCTGGACGATCGCGCCGAGTTTGGCCCCCTCGATCAGGACGGCGACGCCGTCCAGCGCGGTGGCGGCCAGCTCGCCGCACTGGGCCAGTTTGGCCAGGTGGGTGCCGTTGATCTTGCTCCAGTGGGCGTTCAGCGCATCGGCAGCCTGGCCGCCGCCCGCCGAGGAGACCAGCGCCTGGACCGCCTCGTGGGCCTGGCCCGCGCCGTCGTTGATGTCCCCGGCGAATTCCCGCATGGCCGTCGCCATCGCGCGGTAGTCGTCCTCGTCGACGTTCGGCCAGGACACGCCGATGATGTCGAGGATTTCGTCGGCCCACCCCGGCAGTACGACACCCATGCGGAACACGCCCCCCGTTGAGCACACCTGGACACACTGGTTAACCGCTTGAAAGACGCTGTCACCTGCTTGAACGGTTCTGCAAGGGAGAAGCGAGCCGGCCCCTGCGGCGTTTTTGGCAGGTTCGTCGTTGCCACGCCGCTCACCCCGTCACCTGTATGCACTCGTTTACCACCTCCGCTCCGGGTGACTCGGCTGACCATGGAGACCGAGATCAGGCTGCGCGTCGACGGGCAGGCGTACGAGGTGACGGTGGATACGCGTACCACCGTGCTCGACGCGTTGCGGGAGCGGCTGGGGATCACCAGCCCCAAGAAGGGGTGCGACCACGGGCAGTGCGGGTCGTGCACCGTGCTGCTCGACGGGCGGCGGGCGACGACCTGTCTCGCGCTGGCCGTGTCGTACGACGGGGCGGAGATCACCACGGCCGAAGGGCTGGGTGAGGGCGAGGAGCTGCACCCCGTGCAGCAGGCCTTCGTGGACCACGACGCGCTGCAGTGCGGGTACTGCACGCCGGGCCAGGTGTGTTCGGCGGTGGGTGTGCTGCGGGAGGCGGCGCAGGGGTGGCCGAGTGCGGTCACCGAGGTGGGTGCGGAGGGGGGCATCTCGCCGGAAGCGTTGGATCATGACGAGATCGCCGAGCGGATGAGCGGCAATCTGTGCCGCTGCGGGGCGTATGTGAACATCGTTCCGGCCGTCGCGGCCGCCGCCGAGGCCACGGCTGAAGGAGCGGGCCGGTGAAGCCGTTCCGGTACGAGCGGGCCGCCGACGCCGCCGGGGCCGTGGCCACCGTGGCGGCGCACCCCGGGGCTGCGTTCCTCGGGGCCGGCACCAACCTCGTCGATCATCTGAAGCTCGGCATCACCTCCCCCGACCTGCTGGTCGACGTCAGCCGGCTGCCCATGGACCAGGTGGAGGAACGGGCCGACGGCGGCCTTCGGATCGGCGCGAACGTGCGGAACGCCGACCTCGCCGCCCACCCCGCCGTACGGACGCGCTACCCGGTCCTCTCCCAGGCCCTGCTGTCCGGCGCCTCCGGGCAGCTCCGCAACCTCGCGACCACCGGCGGCAACCTCCTCCAGCGCACCCGCTGCGCCTACTTCCAGGACCCCAGTTCCCCCTGCAACAAGCGCGACCCCGGCTCGGGCTGCGCGGCCCTGGAGGGCTGGACCCGCTACCACGCCGTCCTGGGCGCCTCCTCGCACTGCGTGGCCGTGCACCCCTCCGACATGGCGGTGGCCATGACCGCCCTGGGCGCGGTGGTCGTGACGCTCGGCCCGGACGGCGAGCGCCGCGTCCCGCTCACCGAGTTCCACCGGCTACCCGGTGACGCGCCGCACCGCGACACGGTGCTGCGGCACGGTGAGCTGATCACCGGCGTCGAGCTGCCCGCGCTGCCGTTCGCCACCCGTTCCCGTTACCGCAAGGTCCGCGACCGTGCCTCGTACGCCTTCGCGCTGGTCTCCGTGGCGGTGGCGCTCGACCTGGAGGACGACGGCCGCACCGTACGGGAGGCACGGATCGCGCTGGGCGGGATCGCGCACAAACCGTGGCGGGCCGAGCGTGCCGAAGCGGCGCTGCGCGGGCTGCCGGCCACCGAGGAGAGCTGCCGGACGGCCGCCGAGGCCGAGACGGCGGACGCGCATCCGCTGCGGGACAACGCGTTCAAGGTCCCGCTCGTGCACAACACGCTGGTCGCCGTCGTACGCGACCTCGTAGGACAGGGGGCGCCGGAGGCTCCGGGCGGCCTGGAGGGATCGCGATGACGACACGTACGTCCGAGAGCCGGACCCCGGAGCCGGCCGCCCGCCCCCGTGCCGTCGGCGCCGACCGGGAACGCGCCGACGCCCGGGACAAGGTGCTCGGCCGGGCCCCGTACGCCTTCGAGCACCCGATGGAACGTCCCTGCTACGCGCACGCCGTGCTCTCCTCCGTGCCCCGCGGCCGCATCACGGCCGTCGACACCGAGGCCGCGCGCCAGGAGGAGGGCGTCATCACCGTATTGACGTACGAGAACGCCGAGCGCCTGGCGTCCACGGACGACGCGGAGCTGGCGATCCTCCAGGGGCCCGAGGTGGCCTTCCGGGGGCAGATCGTGGGGGCGGTGATCGCCGAGACGCCGGAGGCGGCGCGCGAAGCGGCCTCACTCGTACGGTTCACGTACGCCGAAGAACCGCACGCATCCGAACTGAAACCGGGCGAGAGTGAGCTGTACCGGCCGGAAACGGCCAACGGCGGCGCGGGTACGGACAGTGAGCTGGGCGACCTGGACGCCGCCATGGAGGCGGCCCGGGCGGACCCGGGCGCGGTCGCGCTGGACGAGACGTACCGGACCGCGATGACCCACTGCAACCCGATGGAGCCGCACGCGACGATCGCCGTGTGGCAGGGCGACGAGCTGACGCTGTACGACTCCAGCCAGAGCGTGCACGGGCACCGCGACACGCTGGCCGAGGTGTTCGGCCTCGACCGGGCGCGGGTACACATGATCTGCCCGTACGTCGGTGGCGGCTTCGGTTCGAAGGGTGAACCGCACGCCCACTCGGTGCTGGCGGCGCTGGCGGCGCGTGAGGTGTCCGGGCGGCCGGTCAAGCTCGCGTTGACCCGGCAGCAGATGTTCACTCTCGTGGGCTACCGCACTCCCACGTACCAGCGGGTACGGCTCGCGGCCGGCGCCGACGGGCGGCTCACCGGCATCGGCATGGACGCGGTCGAGCAGACCTCGCGCATCAAGGAGTTCGCCGAGCAGTCCGCCAACCCGACCCGGACCATGTACGCGGCGCCGCACCGGAAGACCACCCACCGCCTGGCCGCCCTCGACGTGCCGGTGCCGTCCTGGATGCGGGCGCCCGGTGAGTGCCCCGGCATGTTCGGGCCCGAGGTCGCGATGGACGAACTCGCCGAGCGCCTCGGCCTGGACCCCGTCGAGGTACGCGTTCGCAACGACGCGCCGACGGACCCGGAGACCGGCAAGCCCTTCTCCAGCCGCAACCTGGTCGCCTGCCTGCGCGAGGGCGCGCGCCGCTTCGGCTGGCAGGACCGCGACCCGCGCCCGGCCGTGCGGCGGGAGGGCCGCTGGCTGATCGGTACGGGCGTCGCCTCCTCCGCCTACCCGGTCAACCGCCAGCCCGGTTCGGTCGCCGCGGTCCAGTACCGGGACGACGGGCGCTACCGGGTCGGCATCGGCGCCGCGGACCTGGGCACCGGCGCCTGGACGGTACTGGCCCAGATCGCCGCCGACGCGCTGGACGTTCCCCTCGATCAGGTCGACCTGCGCATCGGCGACACCGCACTCCCGAAGGCGACCGTCGCGGGCGGGTCCTCCGGGACGGCGATGTGGGGTTCGGCGATCGTGGCGGCGGCCCGGAAGTTCCGCGAACGCCACGGACACGACCCGTCTCCCGGCGACCACGCCCAGGCCGAGACGCCCGCCAACCCGCACGCCGAACGTTTCGCCATGCACGCCTTCGGGGCCCAGTTCGTCGAGGTGCGGGTGGACGCCGACACCGGCGAGGTACGCGTCCCCCGCCTCCTCGGCGTCTTCGCCGCCGGCCGCATCATCAACCCGCGCACCGCCCGCTCCCAGCTGATCGGCGGCATGACGATGGGCCTGTCCATGGCCCTCCACGAGGAAACCGTGACGGACCCCCGCTACGGCCTCCTCGTCAACCACGACCTGGCGAACTACCACATCACGGCCAACGCGGACGTGCACAGCATCGAGGCCCACTCGATCGACGAGGACGACCCGTACGTCAACCCCCTGGGCGCCAAGGGCATCGGCGAGATCGGCATCACGGGGACGGCGGCGGCCGTCGTCAACGCGGTCCGGCATGCGACGGGGGTGCGGGTGCGGGAGGTGCCGGTGACGTTGGACAAGGTGTTGGAAGGACTCAGAAACGGTCCGCCTTCACGGCAGTGAGGAAGGCCGCCCAGGCCGAGGTGGGGATCAGCAGGTGCGGCCCCCCGGGGCGCTTGCTGTCACGTACGAGGACGGGTGAGCGGGTGGGGAGGCCGTCGGCTATCTCCAGGCATTCGTCCTGGCCTCCGCTGTAGGTGCTCTTGCGCCAGGTGATTCCTGTGAGGTTCACGCTCATCTCCCAACGACGCCCAATTGCATCCGTCATGGTCGCCCCGGAGGAGCAGACGGGCCGACCACCACCCCCACCTTGACGTTTTCCACGAAGGCTCCCCAAGCAAGCGCGGAAAACAGCAGGTACGGCCCGTCCGGGCGCTTGCTGTCACGTACGAGGACGGGTGAGCGGGTGGGGAGGCCGTCGGCTATCTCCAGGCATTCACCCTGGCCGCCGCTGTACGTGCTCTTGCGCCAGGTGACGCCCGTGAGATTCATGCCTGGTACTCCTTGGAGGCGATGCGTTTGATCCTGGCCACTGACTCCGCAGGCGGCAGGGCCGACCTTCGGGCGTCGTCGAAGAGGTCACGGTAGCGCGCCACCTCTGGTTCCCGCTCCAGCCAGATGTGGCCGGTGGGGTGTTCCATGAGGACGACGTCTAGGGCCGACACCTGCGGAAAACTCAGCAGCAGGTACGGGCCGAACATACCCCCGTGGGCGCCACGCGAGAACGGGAGAATTTGCACCGTGACGTTCGCCAGCCCGGACATGGCGACGAGGTGTTCCAGCTGTGCGCGCATCACGTCTACGCCGCCCACCCGTTGATGCAGCACGCCCTCGGCCATGACCGCCCAGATGGACAGTGGCTGTTCAGCGGTCAGCCGCTCCTGACGGGCAGCTCTGACCTTGACGAACTGCTCGATCTCGTCCGGCGTCTGCCAGGCCTTCGAGGCTACGGTCACAGCCCACGCATACGCGGGCGTCTGCAGCAGGCCCGGGACCAGTTGGCTCTGAAAGGTCCTGATGCTGTCGGACACTGCCTCCAGGGCGATGTAGTCGCGGTAGGTGTCCTCCAGCACGGGCCCGTACTGGTTCCACCACCCTTCGCGCCGCCGCCGGTTGGCGGAACGGGCGAGAGTGGTGAGCCGCTTCAGGACGGTGTCGTCGCCGATCCCGTACGTGTGCAACAGCGCCATCAAGTCGGGGACGCGCACCGGAACGCGGCCGTTCTCGATCCGGCTGATCTTCGCTTTGGTGCAGTCGAGCGCTTCGGCGGCCACTGCCGTGGACAGCCCAGCAGCTTCCCGGTACCGCCTCAGCTCGTCGCCCAGTTGACGGCCGAGCACGGTGGACGGCTGGACGGTGATCCTGCGTACGGACATGCAACCTCCCCTGAAGAGCGCCCAGTTTGGCAACGCTGAAGCGCTAGGTGCAACACAACTTCACTCTTTCGTGGCGGCAAGAAACGTTGCTCGGAGTAGTGGAGCGGGTGCAGTCTGCTGGACATCCGTCCTCGCACCCTTCGAGGGGTTTCGCCATGAACGAGATGTCGCTGCTTCGCCCTGCCCTCGTAACCCGTCGCTTCCCCCGGAACCGGCGCAGCCCCGGCCGGGTGCGTCAAGCCTTTCGAGAGTGGGCTGCCACCCAGGGTCTCGCCCCCGCGACCGTCGAGACCGGTGAGCTGATCCTCGGCGAGCTGGCCGCGAACGCGGTGCTGGCCGCCACCGGGCCGGGACGATGGATCGAGACGCGGTTCGCGCTCGACGGGGCGGCGCTGCGTGTCGAGGTGTCGGACGCCGGTGACGGAACGCCCGTGGTGCGCTCGCCCCAGCCGCTCGACGAGCACGGGCGGAGCATGGTGATCATCAGCATGCTCGCGGACGCGTGGGGCGTGACCGTGAGGCCGGGCCCGGGGAAGACCGTCTGGGCGGTGTGGAAAGTCAGTGGTCCAGACCCATTGACGGGGTGCTGACGCGGCGCTTACGTTCCTGTGCATCGATTGGAAACTTTCTTAACAGATCGCACAGCGAAGGGTGGGGCGGGCGTCATGGCCGGAGGGCAGGGCGGGCAGGGCACTCCTGGGACGCCACGGGTGTTGCGGGCCATGAACGACCGGGCCGCGCTCGATCTGCTCGTGTCGCAGGGGCCGTTGACGCGGACCCAGATCGGGGAGCTGACCGGGCTGTCCAAGCCCACCGCTTCGCAGTTGCTGGGGCGGCTGGAGGCAGCCGGGCTGGTACGGACGACGGGGAACGTGACCGGGCGGCCGGGACCCAACGCCCAGCTGTACGAGGTCGCGCCGGACGTCGCGTACGTGGCCGCGCTCGCCGTCGACCAGGGCGGGATCACCGCCGCGGTCGCCGATGTCACCGGGCGGGTGCTCGGTGAGGAGCGGGTCGGCACGGATGCCGTGGGCGAAGGGGCACCGGGCAGGACGGCGCGGCTCGTGGCGGCCGCCGTGGACGGCGCACTGGCCAAGGCCGGTCTGGAGCGGGAGCGGCTGCACGGGGCGGTGATCGGGACGCCCGGCGCGCTCGATCCGCAGACCGGGGTGCTGCGGTACGCGCCGCACCTGCCCGGCTGGCAGTCGCGGACGCTCCGCGAAGAGCTGGCCGGGGTGCTGGGCGTCCCGATCGTCATCGAGAACGATGTGAATCTGGCGGCGGTCGCCGAGCAGCACGACGGTGCCGCGCAGGACTTCGATGATTTTGTACTGGTGTGGGCCGACGAGGGGGTCGGCGCGGCCATCGTGCTCGGCGGGCAGGTGCTGCGTGGGGCCACCGGCGGCGCGGGCGAGATCGGCTACATGCCGCTGCCGGACGCGCCGCTCGCGCGAGGCGGCGACCGCAGCGCGGCCCGGCCGGACGCCGGCGGGGGGTTCCAGCGCCTCGTCGGGGCGCCGAGCGTGGTGGAGCTGGCCCGGGAGTACGGGGTGCGGGACGCTCGTACGGTCCAGGAGGCGCTGGCCGACGACGGAGTACGGGCCGAGGTCGCGCGGCGGCTCGCGACCGGGCTGGCCGCGGTGGTGGCCGTCGTGGACCCCCGGCTGGTGGTGCTTTCCGGCGAAGTGGCCCAGGCGGGCGGTGAGCCCCTGCGGAAGCTGGTCGAGGGGGAATTCACCGGGCTGGCGTTGCCCCGGCCGGAACTCCGGCTCAGCAATGTCGTGGGGAACCCGATTCTCATGGGCGCGCTGCGAACGGCGCTCGCCGAGGCACGTAACACCGTGTTCGACACGGCCTGATGAGACGGGCCAGCGGTGACGTGACGGACCAATTATCCGTCGACCGCCGCGTCCGCGCGGCCGGGAACACCGGGATCCGGGACGGCTCCGGGCACGCCGGGCACGCCGGGCACGCCGGGCACGCCGACGGCACTTACGCCGCTCACCCCGCGCATCTCACCCTTCACAGCACCTTCTGTCATCACCCCTGCCGTAAAGGAAGTCCGCCATGCGTCCGCGTATGCGCATCTGCCTGTCGGCGGCGCTCGCCGGAGCCGGTCTGATTCTTTCGGGCTGTGCCAATCCGAGCGTCGGCAGCGATCGCGACGATCCCACCCAGCCCGTCACGCTGAAGTTCTGGCACGGCTGGTCCAACACAGCCGAGGTGAAGGCGATCGACGACAGTATCGCCCGGTTCGAGAAGCTGCATCCGAACATCACGGTGAAGACGGTCGACAACGTCAGCGACGCGACCGTGAACCAGGCGCTGCGCGCCGGCGGGGACGACGCTCCGGACGTGGTGTCGTCGTTCACCACCAACAACGTGGGGCAGTACTGCTCGTCCGGTATGTGGGTGAATCTCGACCCGTTCATGAAGAAGACGGGTGTGGAGAAGACGAAGGTCTTCCCCAAGACGTTCCTGGACTACACGCAATATCAGGGAAATCAGTGCGCCCTGCCGCTGCTCGCGGACTCCTACGGGCTGTACTACAACAAGGACGCGTTCAAGGAGGCCGGTATCGAGCGGCCGCCGCGCACCATGTCCGAATTCAAACGGGACGCGGCCAAGCTCACCAAGCGGAAGCCGAACGGGGCGCTGGAGCGGGCCGGATTCGTCCCCAACTTCCGGCTGTACCAGAACAGTCCGGACCGCCTGTTCGCGCAGTGGGGGCCGTCCTATTTCGACAGCGAGGGCAAGGCGCGGCTCTCGAAGGACCCGCGCAGCAAGCAGTTCTTCGCCACGCAGCGGGAGCTGATCGACGCGCAGGGCGGTTATAGCGCGCTGGAGAAGTTCCGTACGACGTTCGGTGACGAGATGTCGTCGCAGAGTTCCTTCATGACGCAGAAGGCGGCCATGCATCTGGACGGCGAATGGCGCGGCCTGATGCTGAAGGAGGGGAAGGCGAAGTTCGACTGGGGGACGGCGCCGCTGCCGGTGCCGGACGACCAGGCGGACACGTACGGCCGGGGCTTTCTGACCGGCACGGTCGCGGGTATCGCGCACAGCAGCAAGCACCAGAACGCGGCGTGGGAGCTGGTGAAGTTCCTGACGGTGGACACGGACCAAGTGGTGCGGTTCGCCAATGCCATCCACAACGTGCCGTCCACGTTCGCGGCGCTCAATTCGCCGAAGCTCGACGCCGATCCCGCGTTCCGCACCTTCATCGGCATCGCACAGAATCCGCACAGTACGGCGCTGCCGCCGTCCGTCAACGGCGGCCAGTACGTGGTGTCGTTGCAGGACTTCTCGTACGACGTCGAGGCCGGGAAAGTGCCCGACCTCGACAAGGGCCTGCGTGAGCTCGACGCCCAGATAGACACCGACAATCTCCAGTCCGTGAACTGACGGAGCCCTGCCATGTCCCTCGTCGAATCACCCGAACGTCCGGCGCCCGCCGCCGCGCCGCGCCCCAAGGCCCCCGAACTGCGCCGCAAGCACACCCGGCAGCGGCTGCGTACGCTCGGTTTCCTCTCCCCCTGGCTGGTCGGTTTCAGCGTCTTCTTCGGCTATCCGCTCATCGCCACGGTCTATTTCTCGTTCATGCATTACAACCAGATCCAGGAGCCGTCGTTCGTCGGGCTGCGGAACTGGAAGTACGTCCTCACCCAGATGCCGCTCTTCGGTCCGGCGCTGTGGAACACGCTGTGGCTGGTCGTGGTGATGGTCGCGCTGCGCGTGGTCTTCGGCCTCGGGATCGGACTGCTCGTCACGAAGATCAAATCGGGTGTCGGCTTCTTCCGTACGGCCTTCTACCTGCCGTACCTCGCACCGCCGGTCGCGGCGACGGTCGCCTTCGTCTTCCTGCTCAACCCCGGCTCCGGGCCGGTCAACGGGCTTCTGGAGGCCGTCGGCATCCCGGCGCCCGGCTGGTTCAACGACGCGGCCTGGGCGAAGCCGTCGCTGGTGCTGCTCTCCCTGTGGGGCATCGGCGACCTGATGGTGATCTTCATGGCGGCGCTGCTGGACGTGCCGAAGGAGCAGTACGAGGCGGCCGAGCTGGACGGCGCCGGCGCCTGGGCCAAGTTCCGGTACGTGACCTGGCCGTCCATCACGCCGATCGTGATGTTCGCGGTGGTCACCGGCGTCGTGCAGACCATGCAGTACTACACGCAGGCGCTGGTCGCCGGGAAGCTGGCCTCCGGGGTGAACATCGGCCCCGGCACGGTCATCCAGCCCGGCTACCCCGACCACTCCACCCTCACCGTGCCGCAGCTCGTCTACTCGCTCGGCTTCCAGAACTTCAACACGGGCGCCGCGTGCGTGCTCTCGCTCGTGCTCTTCGTGATCGCCATGGCCGTCACCACCCTGCTGATGCGCAAGCGCGCCGGCCTGCTCCCGGCGGAGGACTGAACCGACATGACCACGACGCCCCTGAGGGCGGGCGGCGCGCCGGCCCGTACCGGCTCCACCGACCGGGGGCCCGCCGCGGCCCGCGCCCGCCGCAAGCGGCTGCTGCACTGGATCGCCGTGCACGCCGTCGCGATCGCCACCGCGCTGTTCTTCGTCCTGCCGTTCGTGTTCGTCTTCCTGACCTCCGTCATGAGCGACGACCAGGCGATGAGCGGTGAATTGTGGCCGCACGAGTGGAACTGGTCCAACTACGCGACGGTCTTCAGCACGCCGGGCTTCCTGGACTGGTGGAAGAATTCGCTGATGTACGCGGGCCTGGGCACGCTGTTCACGGTCTGCTCGGCGATTCCGGTGGCCTACGCGCTCGCCAAGTTCCGTTTCCGCGGGCGGCGTACGGCGATGGTCCTGGTGATCTCGACGATGATGCTGCCGCCGCAGGTCATCGTGATCCCGATGTATCTGGTGTGGGCGCAGCAGCTGCATCTGTCCGGTTCGCTGTGGCCGCTGCTGATCCCGATGGCGTTCGGCGACGCGTACTCCATCTTCCTGCTGCGGCAGTTCCTGCTGACGATTCCGCAGGAGTACCTGGAGTCGGCGAAGGTGGACGGCTGCGGCGAAGTCCGTACCCTCCTGCGCATCGTCGTGCCGATGGCGAAGCCGGGGATCGCGGCCGTCGCGCTGTTCCAGTTCTTCTACTGCTGGAACGATTATTTCGGACCCCAGATCTACGCCGCACAGAATCCCGCCGCCTGGACGTTGAGTTACGGACTCGAATCGTTCAAGAGCGCGCACAGCGTCAACTGGAACCTGACCATGGCCGCGACCCTGCTCGTCATGGCTCCCGTCATCATCGTCTTCTTCTTCGCCCAGAAGGCTTTTGTCGAAGGCGTCACGCTCACCGGAGTGAAGGGCTGATCGATTCATGCTGTCGTCCGCCGGGGGAACACCCCCGCACCCCCACCTCAAGATCGCAGTGGTCGGCGGAGGCTCGACCTACACCCCCGAACTGATCGACGGCTTCGCCCGGCTGCGGGACGCGCTGCCGCTGGCGGAACTGGTCCTGATCGACCCGGCCGCCGACCGGCTGGACCTGGTCGGCGGCCTGGCCCGGCGGATCTTCGCCCGGCAGGGGCACCCGGGCCGGATCTCGTGGACGTCCGACGTCGACGCCGGCGTGGACGGCGCCGACGCGGTCCTGCTCCAGCTGCGTGTGGGCGGGCAGGCCGCCCGCAACCAGGACGAGACCTGGCCGCTGGAGTGCGGCTGCGTCGGTCAGGAGACCACCGGCGCGGGCGGCCTGGCCAAGGCGCTGCGCACCGTCCCGGTCGTCCTGGACATCGCGGAGCGCATCCGCCGCCGTAACCCCGACGCGTGGATCGTGGACTTCACCAACCCCGTCGGCATCGTCACCCGGGCCCTGCTGGCGCACGGCCACAAGGCCGTCGGCCTGTGCAACGTGGCCATCGGCTTCCAGCGGAAGTTCGCGCGGCTGCTCGGCATCGCGCCGGAACGGGTCGAGCTGGAGCACGTCGGGCTGAACCACCTGACGTGGGAGCGGTCCGTAAGGGTGGACGGCGAGGACGTACTGCCCCGGCTGATCGCCGAGCACGGCGCGGCCATCGCCGAGGACCTGCACATGCCGCGTTCCCTCGTGGACCGGCTCGGCGTCGTACCGTCGTACTACCTGCGCTACTACTACCAGCACGACGAGGTCGTGGAGGAACTGCGCAGCAAGCCGTCGCGCGCGGCGGAGGTCGCGGCCATCGAGAAGCAGCTGCTGGACATGTACGGCGACCCGTCGCTGGACGAGAAGCCGGAACTCCTGGGCAAGCGCGGCGGCGCGTTCTACTCGGAGGCGGCCGTGGCACTGACCTCCGCGCTGCTCGGTGACACCGGGGACGTGCAGATCGTCAACACGTTCAACAACGGCACGCTGCCGTTCCTGCCCGACGACGCGGTGATCGAGGTACCGGCGACGGTGGACGCGTCCGGGGCGAAGCCGCTGCCCGTACGGCCGCTGGAGCCGCTGTACTCGGGGCTGATCGCCAACGTCACGGCGTACGAGCACCTCGCGCTGGAAGCGGCCCTCAAGGGCGGCCGGGACCGGGTCTTCGAGGCGCTGCTCGCCCATCCGCTCATCGGCCAGGTCGCGTACGCGGACCGGCTGACCGACGAACTGATCGCGCACAACCGGGAGCACCTCACGTGGCTCTGAGCGAAGCCGAGGGGGGCGGGGCGGTGACCGGGGAGGCGCGCACGCCGTCGTCCGCCGGTCCGGGGGCCGACGCGCCGGCGCGTGCCGCCGGTGCTCCGGCGCGCGCCACCGACGGCCTGGCGCTCGCCGTCGACGCGGGCAACAGCAAGACCGACGTGGCGCTGGTCGGCGCGGACGGCACGGTGCTGGCGACGGCCCGCGGCGGTGGCTTCCAGCCGCCCGTGGTCGGCGTGGCGCAGGCCGTCGGCGACCTGGCCGTACTGGTGGACGCGGTACGGGAAAGGGCCGGCGTGACCGGCCCGGTGGGCCAGATGTCGGCCTATCTGGCCAACGCCGACCTCCCCGCCGAGGAGACCGAACTGGCCGCGGAGATCACCTCGTACGGCTGGGCCCGTACGGTCACGGTCGGCAACGACACCTTCGCGCTGCTGCGCGCGGGGCTCCCGGACCACGCCGAACCGGTCGGCGTCGCCGTGGTGTGCGGCGCCGGCATCAACTGCGTGGGGCTGGGGCACGGCGGCCGTACCGCGCGGTTCCCGTCCATCGGGCGGATCTCCGGAGACTGGGGCGGCGGCGGGCACCTGGCCGAAGAGGCCCTGTGGTGGGCCGCGCGCGCCGACGACGGGCGCGGCGAACCGAGCGCGCTCGCCCGCGAGGTGCCCGCCTACTTCGGGCTGGCCACCATGCCGGAGCTGATCGAGGCGCTGCACCTGGGCCGCATCCCGCGGGAGCGCCGGTACGGGCTGACGCCGCTGCTGTTCGCGGTGGCGGCGTCCGGCGACGCGGTGGCGCGGGCCCTGGTGACGCGGCAGGCGGAGGAGATCGCGCTGCTGGCGTCGGTCGCGCTGGACCGGCTGGGCCTGCTGGACGAGCGGACGCCGGTGATCCTGGGCGGCGGCGTCCTGGCCGCCCGGCACCCGCTCCTGCACGACCAGGTGACCCGCCTGCTGGCGGAACGCGCCCCGAAGGCGGAACCCCGGGTGGTGACGGCACCGCCGGTGCTGGGGGCCGCGTTGCACGCGCTGGATCGGGCGGGGGCGGGGGCGGGGGCTTATGAGCGGGTGCGGGGGGAGTTCGGCTGAGGGGGGTGTTGCCGGGGGCGGCTGCGGGGTGCGATTTCGGGGTGGAGGGGGGGGGTGCTGCTGCCCGGTCGTAGGCGGGAGGCCGTAGGCGGGAGGCCGTAGGCGGGAGGCCGTACGTGGGAAGCCGTACGCCTGCATCTCGTACAGAGAGGGCTCGTACAGAGGGGGCTCGTACAGAGAGGGCTCGTACGCCGAAAAGCCGTACATGCGTGCCCATTTCGGGAACCGCGCCCGGTGAGCCGCGCGTCGTGGAGGGCGGGGGCCGGGGAAACGCCCACCGGACGGGAGGATTCGGCGGGGCCTGATCCGCACATGATCCAGGCAATAACGGTGTGGTTGTCAGTCCCTGCGGCCATACTGACTGCTGGCCGTGCATCTGTTCCCGTGTGCCCGACGCGCGGGGCCGGGGCCGCCGTCCGCGACCAGGGGGAGGTTCCGTGTCCAACCCGCAGACCGGCACTGCGCCGCCGTCGCCGTCCGGCCGCGCCGCCGGTTCCGCCGCCTCCTCCGCGGGTGCGGGCTCCACCGCGAGCAGTACGGGCTCCGCCGCCGGAACGGGCCTCGGTGGCGCGCTCCTGAGCAGCACGGACCCCGCCCAGGGCGCCCGTCGGCGTACCGCCTGGGCCGACGGGGTGGACCAGCTGCGGGCCACGGCCACGACCGAGCCCGGACGGCTGCGGATCATCGGTGCCGTACTGGCCTTCCTGGTGCTGGCGTTCGGTGCAGCCACGGCCTGGCAGGTCGCCGACCGGTCCGCCGCCGCGCGCGACGTCGTGGCGCGCAGCCAGCCGCTGACCGCGGACGCCGCGGACATCTACCGATCGCTCGCCGACGCCGACACCACCGCCGCCGCCGGCTTCCTGGCCGGCGGCAAGGAGACCCAGGCCACCCGCGAACGGTACGAGAACGACATCGCCACGGCCGCCCGGCTGCTGGCCAAGGCCTCGTCCAACACCAGCGGTTCGGACGCCGCGGCCCACCAGATAGGCAAGCTCAACAGCCTCCTCCCCCGGTACACGGGCCTGATCGAGACGGCCCGCACCAACAACCGGCAGGGCCTCCCCCTCGGCGGCGCCTACCTGCGCTACGCCAACGCGCAGATGCGCGACGAACTCCTCCCGGCAGCCCGCGGGTTGTACACGACCGAGACGGCGCGCCTGGGCGAGGACTACGACGCCGCGAAGGCCTGGCCATGGCTCGCCCTCAGCGCCGGAGTGCTGGCGCTGGGCGCCCTCACCTGGGCCCAGCGCCGCACCTACCGCCGGACGAACCGCGTGTTCAACCGCGGCCTGCTGGCCGCCACGACCGCCTCGGCCGTCGTGCTGCTGTGGCTGGTGGCCGGGCACTCCGTGGCCCGCTCGGGCCTGAACACGTCCTACGAGAGCGGGGCCAGGTCGCTGAAGGTCCTCAACGAGGCCCGTATCGACGCCCTCCAGGCCCGCGGCGACGAGAATCTCACCCTGGTCGCGCGCGGCGCCGTGGTGACCAAGGACCAGCAGGACTTCTACGAGGTCGGCTACCGCACCGGCATGCGGGACCTGGCGGGCCCCGGTCGGTCCGGGGCCGCCGCGGCGAACAGCAGACTGGGCACGGCCCTGACACTCGCGGACGACGACACGGGCCGGCGTCCCGTCCGGGAGGCGGTCGAGACCGTACGGCAGTGGCAGGCGCGGCACGCCGAGGCCCGCGCCGCGGACGACCAGGGGGACTACGACCGGGCGCTGGCCAAGGTGATCGGCGGCGAGGCGGCGACCGGCCAGTCCTTCGACCGGGTGGACAGCCGGCTGGCCCAGGCGCTGGCCCATGAGCAGCAGGAGTTCCGGCGGGCCGCGGACGACGGGCGCGGGGCGCTGGACGGGCTGGTGGCCGGTGCCGTGGTGCTGGCCGTCCTGGGGGCGACGGGCGCGGTGCTGGGCATCGGGCGCAGGCTTTCGGAGTACCGGTGATGAGGCCTGGTGATGGCGACATGACGAAGCGCGCGAGGGGTCTGCGCAATCTGCGGGCCGCGCTGGCCCCGGTGGCGGCGGGCGTGTGCGTGATGGCGGCGGCGGCCGCCGTCCTCGTCCCGGTGCTCGGGAGTGACGCCCCGGCGCCCCGCCCCCTCCCGCACGGGACGAGCACCGCGCACGCCGACGCCACGGCCGCGGACTGCACCCCCGGCAACGCCGCCGCGAGCCTGCGGCCCTCCCCGGACGACGGCCCGGCGGTGGACCGGATCAAGGCCCGGGGCCGGCTGATCGTCGGCGTCGACCAGAACACCTACCGCTGGGGCTACCGCAACCCGGCCACCGGTGACCTGGAGGGCTTCGACATCGATCTGGTGCGGGCGATCGCCGAGGACATCCTCGGCGCCGATCCGAAGATCACGTTCCGGGCGATCCCCACCAACCAGCGCATCCCCGCCCTCCAGGAGCGCACCGTCGACCTGGTCGTACGGACCATGACCATCAACTGCGCCCGCAAACGCCAGGTCGCCTTCTCCACCGCGTACTTCCAGGGCGGACAGCAGGTCCTCGCGCCGAAGGACTCCTCGATCACCGCCTTCGACGACTCCCTGAAGGGCAAACGGGTCTGCACGGCGGCCGGTTCCACGGGCGAGTCCCGGCTGGCCGAGGAACGGCACGGCGCCCGCGTCGTGACCGTACCGAACCAGCTGGACTGCCTGGTGCGCCTGCAACTCGGCGAGGCCGACGCGGTGGTGACCGACAACGCGCTGGCCGCGGCGCAGGCCGCGCAGGACCCGACCGTGCAGCTGAAGGGCAAACCGTTCACCGACGAGCCGTACGGGGTGGCGGTCAACCGCGCCGACGCCGACCTGGTGCGTCGGGTCAACAAGGTGCTGGAGGACTACCGCGACGGCGGCAGCGGGAGCCGGTGGATGGCCGCCTACAAGAAGTGGCTGCAGGCGGACCTGCCCGGGATAACGAAGGCGCCCGAGCCCCAGTACAGCGACTGATCCGTGCGGGGGGCGGGCGCCGCGGGGCGCGTTGAGGGGCGCATCGGGGGGCGCGGGCCGGGGGCGGATGGTCCTGGGGCGGGCGGCCCGGCAGTGGCGGGTGCTTCGGGGCCGGGCGGCGGCACATGGCGGGCCGGCCGTACGGGGCGGGCCGGTGCCGCACCACGGATCGGCGTTTGCCCGCCGGTCGCGTCACCATGGAAGGAGCATCACGGACGCGGAGCCGCGCGAACCGGAGGAGGAGACAGCAGGGTAGGCAGCAGGGTAGGCAGCAGGGGAGACAACAGGGGCGGAGCGGGCGGATCCGGCGGAAGGCGTCGGCGAGAGCGCGGCCACGACGCCTCGGGGTGCCGTCGTACGGGAGCGCCCGCTCCGTACCGCCGTACCCGGCCGCCGCACCCGCCGCACCGGATGCGCGCACCACAACCGCCGCACCGGCCGCACGCACCGCAACCGTCGCGACGACCGTCACGGCCGCCGCGCACCGCACGCACTGTGGAGAGGTGATCGATGGGGGCCCCTGGACCCTTCCCCGGCTCCCCGGGGAAGTCCCAAGATCCGGTGATGAGCCGGGAGGAGGTGGACCGCGCCCTGGGCCGGCTCGCTGCCGAGTACGAGGCGATCGAGACCTCGCTGCTCGCCCTCCAGGACCACGCGGGCCGCAGGCTCCTGGAGGGCGCCGAACTCACCGGCCTCACCAAGGAGCGCTGGGCCGCCACCGAACAGTCCATCACCGTCCTGTGGGCGCACTTCGACGCGTACACCAGGGCGCTCACCGCCGCCCGTGAGCTGCGCGCCCGGCGCCGCTGGCCGTCCCCCGACGACCTCGCCGAACTGACCGAGCTGCTGCGCGGCACCCGCGTCACCGTCTCCGGCGCGGCCGCCGGCGGCGGCGGCTCACCGCAGGCCGGCGGCGGCCCGGTCCGGCTGAGCGAGCAGTTCAGCCTGGAGGAACTGGTCGAGCGGATGAACGGCATGTACGCGGCAGCGCTGGACGTGATCGTCTCCGCCGACGCCGTATGGTCCGCGCTGCCCGCCCGGATAGACCTGCTCGCCGCCGAGCTGCGCCGCACCCTGTCCCTGGCGCGGTCCGTCGGCGTACGTCCCGGGGAGCACCCGGCCGGCGACGACCTGGAGCGCATCACGTACGAACTGACGCACCTGCGCGCCCAGGTGGTGTCCGACCCGCTGGCCTACTGGGTCCCGGACGCCGACCGCAGCGCCGCGCCCGGCGGCGGCCGCCCGGACACCGCCCGCTACGACCGCGCGGCGCTCGCCCTGGAGGACGTCCGGCGGGAGATCGAAGCGGTTCTGGACGTACGGCAGGACGCCGAGCGCCGGCTGATGCGGCTGCGCGACGTGCTCTCCCGCGCGGACCGGACGCTCACCGAGGCGCGGCAGGCCCGCGGCGAGGTGCTCGCGAAGATCGCCGCGTCCGAGGTGCCCGCCGTCAGCGGCCCGTCCACGGCGCTGCACGAGCAGCTGTCCACCGCCGCCGAGTACCGCCGGCACGCCCAGTGGCACCGCCTCTCCCCGCTGCTCGACAGCCTCGAACAGCGCGCCGAGGACGAACTGCACCGCGCCCGCGAATCGTTGACGGCGGTCACCGCCCCACTGGCCGTACGGGCCGAACTCCGCGGCCGCCTGGACGCGTACAAGGCGAAGGCGGCACGGTACGGCCTGGCCGAGGACCCGCTGCTGATCGAGCGCTACGACGCCGCGCGGCGGATGCTGTGGAGCGCGCCGTGCGACCTGCGGGTGGCCGAACAGGCGGTACTGCGCTATCAGCGGACGGTGGCCGAGGCGCTCCGGCCACCGGGGCCGGACGGCGGGCCGGCGGACGGACCACAGGGGGGAACATGACCGAGGAGCGGACCGGCGGCGACCCGTGCCAGCGCCGCGAGTGCCCAGGCACGTACGAGGACGTGGGCGGCGGCGAACGGTACTGCGACACCTGCGGCCTGGCGCCGGTCGTGTCACGGGAGGGGATGGTCGGCTCACCACCGACGGGTGTCACGGCGGCGCGGCGGGGGGTGGCTGGTGTTGGAGGGGCCGAGGGGGCCGAGGAGGCGGGAAGGGCTGGGGGCTCTGGGGGCTCTGGGGGCTCTGGGGGCTCTGGGGGCTCGCTGAGCTTTGCCGGTTCTGTCGGTGTTGGCGGTTCAGGTGGTGTTGGCGGTTCGGGTGGTTCAGGTGGTTTGAGCGGCTCAGGCGGTTCAGGAAGCTCGGGTGCCTCCGGTGGCTCCGGTGGCTCCGGCAGGGCCGGGGCGGCGGGGCACGGCTCCGTCTCCGTACCGTCCGCCGGCGGGCGCAGGGCCGCTTCCGCTTCCGCTTCCGCCTCCGCCCGTTCCTCGACCTCCCGGCGCTCCGTCTCCGGCCGCCTCTCCCGCTCCCTGCCGGGCGCCTCGACGCGTTCGATGTCCGTGTCGGTACGCAGCGCCGGCCGCGGCTCCGGTACCGGATCCGGACCGTCCCGTGGGCGGCTGGGGGCCGGGCTGGTGGCGGTACCGGAAGTTCCGCGTCCGGATCCGCGTACGGCCGTCCTGGAGAACCCGGAGGTCCCCGAGCGGAAGCGGTTCTGCAGCCGCGGCGACTGCGGCGCCCCGGTGGGCCGGGCCCGCGGCGACCGTCCGGGCCGTACGGAAGGTTTCTGCACCAAGTGCGGCCACCCGTACAGCTTCGTGCCCAAGCTGCGCCCCGGCGACGTGGTGCACGGCAGCTACGAGGTCGTCGGCTGCCTGGCGCACGGCGGTCTGGGCTGGATCTACCTGGCGATCGACCGCGCCGTCTCCGACCGGTGGGTGGTCCTCAAGGGTCTGCTGGACACCGGCGACGAGGAAGCCCTCGCCGTGGCCGCGTCCGAACGCCGTTTCCTCGCCGAGATCGAGCACTCCAACATCGTCCGCATCTACAACTTCGTCGAGCACCTGGACCGTACGACCGGCAGCCTGGACGGCTACATCGTCATGGAGTACGTCGGCGGCAAGTCCCTCAAGGACATCGCCAACGAGCGGCGTACGGCGCACGGACGCCGCGACCCGCTGCCGGTCGAGCAGGCGTGCGCGTACGGCATCGAGGCCCTGGAGGCGCTCGGCCACCTGCACAGCCGCAACCTCCTGTACTGCGATTTCAAGGTCGACAACGCGATCCAGCAGAACGACCAGCTCAAGCTGATCGACATGGGCGCGGTCCGCCGGATGGACGACGACGAGAGCGCGATCTACGGCACGATCGGCTACCAGGCACCCGAAGTCGCCGCCGCGGGCCCGTCCGTCAGCTCCGACCTCTACACGGTCGCCCGTACCCTCGCCGTCCTCACCTTCGACTTCCAGGGCTACACGAACGTCTTCGTGGACTCGCTGCCCGACCCCGACAACATCGAGGTCTTCCGTACGTACGAGTCCTTCTACCGGCTGCTGGTCCGGGCGACCGACCCCGATCCGGCGCGGCGGTTCGCGTCGGCGGAGGAGATGGCCGAGCAGCTGACGGGGGTGCTGCGGGAGGTCATGGCGCTCCGGACGGGTGAACAGCGGCCCGCGCTCTCCACGCTGTTCGGGCCGGAGCTGCGCGTCGTGGACACGGATGTGGTGGCGCGTGCGGAGGGGGACACCTCGCTGCTCGGTGCGCGTGCGGTTCCCGCCGCAGGGCGGAAGGGGAAAGCGGTGGTCGGCCCGGCCACCGGAATCGGGGCGCCCGGGGGTGTCGGCGGAGGCGGTGGCGGAGCGCTCAGGGGGGCCGGCGGAGGCGGGGCACCGGCCGGAAACGCCGCACAGTCGGCGGCGCCTTCCCCAGCAGCCGTCCCCGCGCAGGTCGCCTACGAAGTCACGTCGGCCACCGGCCCGCAGACGATGAGCGGCGCCACTGGAGCGGCGGCCGCGACGGCCGGTGGCGTGCGCGGGGCACCCGCTCTCCGTCCGCTCGACACCGGCCTGGCCGTACTCGCCCTGCCCGTACCGCGCGTCGATCCCGCCGACCCGAACGCGGGTTTCCTGGCCGGTCTGCTGGCCGCCGCCCCCGCCGAGCTGGTCAGCGCGCTGCGCGCGGCCCCCGCCGACACCATGGAAACCCGGCTGCGCAGGCTGCGGGCCCAGCTGGAGATGGGGGACGGCGCGGCGGCCCTGCGTGAACTGCGCGCCGTCGAGACGGAGCCCGACCGGGGCTGGAACGAGGACTGGCGGGTGGTCTGGTACCGCGGCCTGGTGGCGCTGACGAACGACGACCGCGAGACGGCGGCCTTGTCGTTCGACGCGATGTACGACGCCTTCCCCGGCGAACCAGCGCCCAAGCTGGCGCTCGCCGTCTGCGCCGAGGTGCTGGGACAGCTGGACAACGCGGCGGAGTACTACCGGCTGGTGTGGGCCACCGACCACAGTTACGTCAGCGCGGCGTTCGGGCTGGCCCGGGTGCGGCTGGCGGCCGGTGACCGGGCCGGAGCCGTGGCCGCCCTGGAATCCGTACCGGAATCCTCCATTCACTACACTGCGGCGCGCATCGCGGCCGTCCGGGCCCGGTTGCGGCAACGTCCCGCCCACGACGCCCTGCTGGAGGATTTGCGGTCGGCGGCCGGGCAGGTCGAGCAGCTGGCGGACTCCGGGCTGGACGCGGAGCGCCGCGAACAACTGACGACCGAAGTGCTGGGCTGTGCCCTCGACTGGGTACTCTCCGGTAGCCGCGGTGCCGAGCGGCAGGGGCGTACATTGCCGTCCGGGGCCCCCGGGCCCGGTTCCGGCGGTGCCGCCGCCCGGCCCGGTCTGCTCGGCAGCGCACTGGACGAACGCGGCCTGCGGTTCGGCCTGGAGCGGTCGTTCAGACTGCTCGCCCGGCTGGCGCAGCGCGGCGAGGAAAGGATCGAGCTGGTGGAACGGGCCAACCGCTTCCGCCCCAGGACGTGGGTGTGACATGGGTGTGACAGGGCCGTTCCGGTGTGCGAGCTGCAGCGAGCCGCTCGAACCGGGGGACAACTACTGCGGATTCTGCGGCGCCGACGTCGTGGCCCCCGCCGGGCCGGGCGCGGCCGGTGACCGCCCCACGGTCCCGCTGGGCGACACGGCGCATGCCGCGCCAGGATCGGGGGGCGCGCCGCCGGGGTCCGTCGCGCTGCCCGCGTCGTTCTTGATGCCGGGGGCGGGAGGGGCGACGCCGTCCGTCTCGGCGGCGCCGTCGCCGTCGTCATCGCCGTCGCCGTCCGTCTCGCCGTCGCAACCGCCCGCCGCGCCACCGGCGGCCGCTTCGCTGCCGACAACCGTCCCGTCACCGGAAGTCGTCCCGCCGCCGGCCGCTCCCGTACCCGCCCCGTCGTACGGCGGGCCGGCCGCGCACGGCACGGGAGCACGGCACGACAGCGGCTCCGCGTACGCGTCGGGCGCCGCGCACGCGAACGGATCGGCGCAGGTCCCGCACGTGCCGCACGCCCCACACCCCTCGCACGCCTCACATCCCCCGCACCATCCCCAGACCCCGCACGCCCCCGTACCGCCGCCGGCCGCGCCGGGCTACGCGCCGGGAGGGCAGCCGGTACACGCACCGGCCGGCGTCGGCGTGCAGGCCCACGCACAGGGCGACGCGCAGTCCCGGGCACCCCATGCGGAGGCGAGCGTTCCGCCGTCGGCCGGCAGTTCGTACGGAAGTGCCGCCCACCAGGCCGCCGCATCGCACGGCGGTGCCCCGGACCCCCGTATCGTCGGTTACGACCTCGCCGCCGAAGCAGCGGACCGCTCCGCGGACGCGCGCGGCTCCGGCCCGGAACCCGACCCGGCCCCGACCGGCCCGACCGCCCCCTCCGGCCCGACCGCCCCCTCCGGCCCGGCCGAGCCCACCGGCCCCACCGGCCCTCAGGCGCCCGGCGGACCGGCATCCCCACCAGCCCAAACCCCCACCGCCCCCACGCCCCACGCCACTCCCACCACCCCCGCCCCTACTCCCCCGTCACCCCCCTCCCCCGAACACCAGACCCCCGCGCAAGGCACCCGTATCTGCGCGCTCTGCCACGCGGGGACGGTCACCGGCGACGGTTACTGCGAGAACTGCGGCCACGCCCAGCCACGCGAACGTGATCACATGGAACGGGAACTGCCGGGCGTGGCGGCGGTCACCGACCGGGGCCACCGCCACCACCGCAACGAGGACTTCTTCGCGGTCGCCGAAGGAGCGCTGCCGGACGGCTCACCCGCCGTACTCGCCATCGTCTGCGACGGCGTCTCCTCCGCCTCGCGGCCCGACGACGCGTCCGCCGCCGCGTCCGGGGTCGCGGCGCGGTCGCTGCTGGCCGCCCTGCCCGGCGGTACGCACCCGCAGCGGGCCATGCACGACGCGATCCTCGCCGCCGCCAAGTCCGTCAACGCCCTGGCCGCCGCGCCCAACCAGGCCCAGCAGCACGACCCGTACCGCCAGCAGAACGCTCCGGCCTGCACCTTCGTCGGCGCGGTGGTCGGCGGTGGGCTGCTCGTCATCGGCTGGGTCGGCGACAGCCGCGCGTACTGGGTCCCCGACGACCGCGGCGCGCCCGCCGTCCGCCTGACCGAGGACGACTCCTGGGCGGCGCAGATGGTCGCCAACAACCTGATGTCGGAGGCGGAGGCATACGCGGACGACCGGGCGCACGCCATCACGGGCTGGCTCGGCGCCGACGCGTACGAACTCGAACCGCACACCGCTTCCTTCAAACCCGACGGACCGGGTGTAGTGGTGGTGTGCACGGACGGACTGTGGAATTACGCCGAGGCCGCGGAGCAGTTGGCCGCGGTGCTGCCGGGCGACGCGCACGACCGGCCGCTGCACAGTGCGCGGACCCTGGTCGCCCACGCGCTCGCCGGCGGGGGCCACGACAACGTAACAGTGGCGGTGGTGCCGTTCCCGGCGCCGCGGGGACGGGCAGGATCGGCCTGAGCGTCCGCCGGGGGCGCGCCGCCCGCCCTCGTCGGCCACGGTGGCCGGGAGCCCTGCTGCCCCCGGCCCCGCCCGGCTGACCCTGACCCGTACCAGCAGCCACACACCGCACCACCGGAACCGTCGGCACCACCGGCACCACCGGCACCACCCGGACCCGTACCCATCAGCAGGAGCACAGCGCCAACGGGGGGATGATCACGGGGACTTCCGCCCGCCCAGGTGTCTCTTCACCGCCGCGACGACTGCGCTGCGGAGCCTCGCGGCGGCACAAAGGAGCGGATCAGATGGCCAATTTCTCCAAGTCCGGCGTGCCGCGGTTCGCCACCGAGGTCTACCAGAACGCGTACCTGCCCGAGGGCGGGCGCGAGGTGAACGCCATCGTCACCGTCACCGCCACCGGGGGCGGCACCAGCGGCGGAATGCCACTCTTCGCCGCAGGCACGGACCCCGCCGGAACCGGAACCAAAGCCGGAGCCAGGATTGCGAGCGGACCCGGGCCCGAACCCGGCCCGGAACCCGGAACCGGACCCGGCCCCCGCAACCACAACGGCGTACGGCACGCAGCCGTCGTGATCATGGTGGACTGCTCCGGCTCGATGGACTACCCGCCCACCAAGATGCGCAACGCGCGCGACGCCACGGCCGCCGCGATCGACACCGTACGGGACGGCACCGCCTTCGCCGTGGTGGCCGGTACGCACCAGGCGGCCGAGGTCTACCCGGGCGGCGGGCGGCTCGCCACCGCCGGACCGACGACCCGCGCGCAGGCCAAGGAGGCGCTGCGCAAGCTGAGCGCCGGCGGCGGCACCGCCATCGGCACCTGGCTGCGGCTGACCGACCGGCTGCTGGCCGACGCGGACGTCGCCGTCCGGCACGGCATCCTGCTCACCGACGGCCGCAACGAACACGAGTCGCCCCAGGAGCTGCGGGCCACCCTCGACGCCTGCGCCGGCCGCTTCACCTGCGACGCCCGCGGCGTCGGTACGGACTGGGAGGTCAAGGAGGTCACCGGCGTCGCCTCGGCGCTGCTCGGCACGGCCGACATCGTCGCCGACCCGGCCGGGCTGGCCGCCGACTTCACACGGATGATGGAGGCCGCGATGGGCAAGGAGGTGGCGGACGTCACCCTGCGGCTGTGGACCCCGCAGAGCGCGCAGGTCGCCTTCGTCAAACAGGTGGCACCGGCCGTCGAGGACCTGACCGGCCGCCGTACCGAATCCGGCCCGCGGACCGGCGACTATCCGACAGGTTCCTGGGGTGACGAGTCCCGCGACTACCACGTGTGTGTACGCGTCCGGGCGGCCGAGGTGGGCCAGGAGATGCTGGCCGCGCGGATCTCGCTCGTCCTCCCCGAACCGGGCGGCGGCACCCGGACCCTGGCGCAGGGGCTCGTGCGCGCGATCTGGACGGACGACATGACCGCTTCGACCAGTATCAATCCCCAAGTCGCGCACTACACCGGACAGGCCGAACTGGCCCAGGTCATCCAGCAGGGTCTGGATGCCCGCAAGTCGGGCGACGCGGACGATGCCACGGCGAAGCTGGGCCGGGCCGTGCAACTGGCGAGCGCGTCCGGGAACGAGGACACTGCGAAACTGCTTGCGAAGGTGGTGGACGTCGTCGATGCGGCGACCGGTACTGTGCGACTGAAGGCGAAGGTCACAGAGGCGGACGAGATGACGCTCGAAACGCGCTCGACCAAGACAGTTCGCGTCAAGAAATAACAAACTAGACGTACTACCGAACACAATCGGTACTGAGGGGGAAGATCCGACATGCCGACCTGCCCGAACGGCCATCAGTCGGTGGCCGAAGACTGGTGCGAGGTGTGCGGCCACCGGATGGCGGGCGCTGTTCCCCCGCCGCCCTCCCTGCCCGCGGGGTTCCTCAATACACCTCCGGCCGGCCAGCCGGCGCCGCCGCCCGCTCCGCAGGGCGGCCCGGCCCCCCAGAACGGCCCCGGAGCCCCCGGCGACACCGGCACCTCCGGAGCCCCCGGCGCCTCCCAGGGCGGGCAGGCCTTCCCCGGCCAGCCCCAACCGCCTCAGCAGACCCCGCCACCTCAGCAGGCTTCTTCGCCTCAGCAGGCCCCTTCACCGCAGCAGACTCCGCCGCCCCACCAGGGCCAGGCTCCGGCCCCCCAGCCCCCGCTCCAGCAGACCCCGCCGCCCGCACCGCAGGGACCGATGGGCCAGGGCCCCGGCCCGGCCCCCGGCCCGCACGGCAGCCAGGGCGGCCAGGGCATGCAGAGCGGCCCCGGCAGTCAGGGCGGCTACGGCTTCCCGCCGCCGGCCCCGGGACCGAACACCCCCGCGCCCCCTCCCCACCAGGGTTTCGGCCCCGGCCAGCAGCCCCAGCCGGGCAGCCGGCCGGAGCTGTGCCCCCAGTGCCGTACGCCGCGCGAGGCGATGGCTCCGTTCTGCGAGGAGTGCCGCTACAACTTCCTGACGCACTCGGCCACCTCGTACGCCCCGCCGCCCCCCGGCCCGCAGGGCGGCCCGGGCTCCCAGGGCGGCTACGGCTTCCCGCCCCCGCAGCAGGGCCCGCCCACCCCGCCGCAGCAGTACGAGTACCAGGGCTCCCGCCCGTCCCAGATCAACCGCCCCGCCGAACCGCTCTCCCCGGACCAGTCCGGCCAGTTCGGCCAGCCCGACCAGCCCAACGCGTTCGGTCAGCCCGAGCAGCCCGGGCCCTTCGGCCGGCCCGACCAGCCCGGGCCCTTCGGTCAGCCCGACCAGTCGGGCCAGTTCGGCTCGTCCGAACAACCCGGCCCGTTCGGCACCCCCGCACAGGCAGGCCGACCCGGCCCGCACGGAGCACCCACCGGCCACCCCAGCCCGACACCCCCACCCCGAGCGGCCGACGACGACTGGCCCCTGCCTCCGCCCAACTCCCAGTCCTCACCCCAGTCCCCGCCCCAGTCCCCGCCGCCCGCGCAGCCGGGCCCGCAGGGCGGCCCGGACCACGGCCAAGGCGGCCAAGCCGGCCCGAGCAGTCAGGGCGGCCAAGGCGGCTACGGCTTCCCGCCCCCGCACCAAGGCCCGCCCGCCCCACCCCAGCAGCAGGGCCCGTACGAGTCCCAGCAGCCTCCCCAGCAACAGCCGCCTCAGGCCCCGTACGACCCGCAGGCCGCCCAACAGGCGCCGCCGCAGGCTCCGTTCGAACCGCAGCAGCAGCCCGGCCCCTTCGGCCGGCCGCCGCAGCAACCGGACGCGCACCAGCAACAGCAGCCCGACCAGCAGTGGAACCAGCCCGCACCGGGGCCCGCCGCCCCGCCCGGACCGCCGCCGGTCGTCGGTGACGGCTGGGTCGTGGCGATCGCCCCGGACCGCGAGTACTTCATGGCGATGATGGGCCGCAGCGGCCCGGAGGCGGCCGGCCTGAACCTGCCCGCCTACTCCCCCGAGCAGCAGATCCCGCTCACCGGCACCCAGATCGCCGTCGGCCGCCGCCGGCACAGCACGGGCGAGTCCCCGGACATCGACCTGGGCCGCCCGCCGGAGGACCCGGGTGTCTCGCACCAGCACGCCCTCCTGGTGCAGCAGCCCGACGGCAGCTGGGCCGTGGTCGACCAGAACTCCACCAACGGCACCACCGTCAACCTCGCCGAAGACCCGATCCAGCCCTACGTCCCCACCCCTCTCCACGAGGGCGACCGCATCCACGTAGGTGCCTGGACCACCATCACGGTCCGCCGGGCCTGACACGGCGGTTCACCGACAGGCGGGACCGGTGAGCGGCAGACGCGCCGGCTTCAGTGCACACACTGTGGCCGGCGCTTTCCGCTGCCGGGCACCGCTCTCGCATGAGACGGAGCAGCCTCCTAGCTTCCAGGCCCAGGCAGCGCCCACCGATGAGGCCCCTCAGCAGAATCGAGCCACGCGTACTGACAGGCCCCCTGGACGGTGACGCCGAAGCGTTCGCGTCGGGGGTGGTTCTGGTGGTGCCACAGGGTGTGGGCCTCGTTCGGGGTGAGGGTGTTGGCGGTGAGGGTGCGGAGGAAGTGGAAACGGTCGTCGCGCAGGGCTTCGCGGGGGAGGGCGTGATGGGGGTTGTGGTGATGTCCGCCGGATTCGGCGGGTGGGTCGGGCCGCTCGGAGGGGTCCGGGTGGGACGGCTGGGCGGTGGGGTCGGGGTGGGCTCGCAGGGGGACGAAGTAGGCGGGGGTGGGGAGGAAGCGGCCCTCCGCCCGTACGGCCTCGGGGTCCGTCACGCGGAGGGTGATCAGGCCGGTCGCCAGCGGGGCCAGGATCAGGGCTCCGGGAGTGCACTGGGTGATCCAGGCGGGCGGTACGGACGGGAGCGCGCAGGTGGCGATGATCCGGTCGTACGGTGCGCGTTCCGGGCAGCCCCGGGCACCGTCGCCGGTCACCACGGTGGGCCGGTGCCCCGCGGCGGCCAGCCGGTCGCGGGCCGGGCCGGTGATCTCCTCGTCCAGGTCGACGGTGGTCACGTGCTCCGCGCCCAGCCGGTGGGAGAGCAGGGCGGCGTTGTAGCCGGTGCCCGTGCCGATCTCCAGGACGCGGCAGCGGCCGCCTTGAGCCTCCGCCTCCTCGACCCGCAGGTCTTCCAGCATCATCGCCATCAGCGACGGCTGGCTGCTGGTGGACACCGGCTCGCCGTCCCGCAGGTACGTCGCCAGCGCCGTGTCGGTATAGACGTCTTCCAGCCAACGTGCCCGTCGCCCGGGGTCGGGATCGGAGCCTGAGAGCCGTTGGTAGCCGCGGGGTGTGGCCACGAAGTGGTACGGGACGAAGAGGTGCCGCGGGACTTCCTCGAAGGCGGCCCGCCAGCGCGGGTCGCCGAGCCGGCCGGCTGCTCTGATCTGCCGGATCAGCTCGGCGCGGGCCGCGGCCGTCGGCTCGTGGTCCGGCTCCGGACCGGATGGTGTACCGCTCATGTCTCCACTGTCCTACGTCGCGGGTCCTCGGCCGAGCAGTCCGGCTCCGCCGCGTCGTCTGACACCATGGACGGGTGAACAAGATTCCGCGCGGCACGCTTCAGGAACAGACTTTTTACGAGCAGGTCGGTGGCGAGCCGACGTTCCGCCGCCTGGTGCACCGTTTCTACCAGGGGGTGGCCGAGGACCCGCTGCTGCGGCCGATGTACCCGGAGGAGGACCTGGGCCCGGCCGAGGAGCGGCTCGCGCTCTTCCTCATGCAGTACTGGGGCGGCCCCCGTACGTACAGCGACGGCCGTGGCCACCCGCGGCTGCGGATGCGGCACGCGCCCTTCACCGTGGACCGCGCCGCCCACGACGCCTGGCTCAAGCACATGCGGGACGCGGTGGACTCCCTGGAGCTGTCCCCCGAGCACGAGACGCAGCTGTGGAACTACATGACGTATGCGGCGGCGTCGATGATCAATACGGCTGAGTGAGGCGTTGGCGGCCCCCACAGTCCCCACACCCCGTCCCGACGGCGATCTTTCAGCCTGCCCCGGCGGCGGCCTGCGTGACACCCGGCGCTGACGTGCTTTCCGGGCGGACGTCTCACACGGGTGCCACCGGGAGCGTCAAGCGGGTGTCACCGGGAGTGCCGACAGTCCGCCCGTACGGACCGCGACCGAGCCGTAGGGAGTGCGCAGCCGCAGCCAGCCGCCCGCGGTCAGCAGGGTGAGCGTGGGCGGTTCCGCCAGTGCGGCTCCGGCTCCCGCGGAACCGGCGCCGGAGCCCGGACCGGAACCATGGCCACCGCCCGCGAGCCCGTGGACGCCGGCGGTCTGCGCTTCGGCCCGGACGGGACGCAGGAAGCCCAGGGACTGGGCGGCGTGCGCGGCGCGCAGCGGCAGGTGGGTGTCGCCCAGCGTCCGGGACCAGATCTCGCGGCCGATGCGGTCGCGCTCGGCACGGGTACGGCGTTCCGGTGGGAGCGCCTCGTCCCGGGCCCGGAACTCGGCGACGGCCAGGGCCACGGTCCGGCCGAGCGCCTGCGGCGAGGGCAGCCCCGGCACCTGCTGCCAGCCGCCCCGCGGCGGCAGGACGCCGGCCCAGGGCGGGCCGGTGACCGCGGCGGGCAGCGTCAGGCTGTCCGCCGCCTCATCGATGCCTTCGAGCAGGTCGCCGGCGGAGACGGTGAGGTCGAGACCGGCGGCGGGAGCGGTTCCCGTACCGGTCTGCGGGCTTGTACCGGTCTGCCGGCCCGTAGCGGTACGCGGGCCCGTAGCGGTTCGCGGGCCGGTGCCGGAGGGCGCGGCCGGTGCCAGGCGTGCCGTACGGATCGCCAGCACCTCGAACGACGGCGGGCGCCCGAACACGGCGAGCACCCCGCCGCCCGCCTGCAACCGCACCGCGGCGGCACGGTCGTAGTGGATCAGCCGGGCCAGGAAGGCGGCGAGATCCGCCGCCTCCCCGGCATCGGCCAGGCGCAACGCCGTCATGCGGCGACGGCCCCCTCCTGCTGCTGGGCGCCGTCCGCGTCGTCCATGTACTCCTTGAGGAAGGACTTCTCCTCGGCGGTGATACGGCGGGGCCGCTCCGCGCCGAAGTCGTACGGGACGACGACGGTCGAGGCGCGGACGTACACCGTGTCCTCGTCCTTGATCTCGTAGGCGATCGTCATCGACGCGGCGCCTACCTTCGTCACCCAGGACTCGACGGTCACCGGCGCGTGCCGGTGGACCAGCGGCCGTACGTAGTCGATCTCGTGGCGGACCACGACGGACCCGCCGGAGAAGGACGTGCTGCCCTCGCCCGGCGCCAGCCGCCACATGAAGTCGATCCGCGCCTCTTCCAGGTAGCGGACGAAGACCGCGTTGTTGACATGGCCGAAAGCGTCCATGTCGGACCAGCGCAGCGGGCAGGAGTACAGGTGTCGCACGCGGCTCAGCCCCGGGTGAGCTTCTTGTACGTGGCGCGGTGCGGACGGGCCGCGTCCGGGCCCAGCCGCTCGACCTTGTTCTTCTCGTACGACTCGAAGTTGCCCTCGAACCAGAACCACTTGGACTCGCCCTCGTACGCCAGGATGTGCGTGGCGACACGGTCCAGGAACCAGCGGTCGTGGGAGACGACCACGGCGCAGCCGGGGAACTCCAGCAGCGCGTTCTCCAGCGAGGACAGGGTCTCGACGTCGAGGTCGTTGGTCGGCTCGTCGAGGAGCAGCAGGTTGCCGCCCTGCTTGAGGGTGAGCGCCAGGTTCAGGCGGTTGCGCTCACCGCCGGAGAGCACGCCGGCCGGCTTCTGCTGGTCCGGGCCCTTGAAGCCGAACGCCGAGACGTAGGCGCGGGACGGCATCTCGACCTGGCCGACGTTGATGTAGTCCAGCTCGTCGGAGACGACGGCCCACAGCGTCTTCTTGGGGTCGATGTTGGCGCGGTTCTGGTCGACGTAGGAGATCTTGACCGTGTCGCCGACCTTGATCTGGCCGGAGTCCGGCTCCTCCAGGCCCTGGATCATCTTGAACAGCGTGGTCTTGCCGGCGCCGTTCGGGCCGATGACGCCGACGATGCCGTTGCGCGGCAGGGTGAACGACAGGTCGTCGATGAGGACCTTGTCACCGAACGCCTTGCTGAGGTTCTCGACCTCGACGACGATGTTGCCCAGTCGCGGGCCCGGCGGGATCTGGATCTCCTCGAAGTCCAGCTTCCGGGTCTTCTCCGCCTCGGCCGCCATCTCCTCGTAACGGGACAGACGCGACTTGGACTTGGCCTGACGGCCCTTGGCGTTGGAGCGGACCCACTCCAGCTCTTCCTTCAGACGCTTCGCGCGCTTGGCGTCCTTCTGGCCCTCGACCTTCAGGCGGGTCTGCTTCTTGTCGAGGTAGGTGGAGTAGTTGCCCTCGTACGGGTGCGCGCGGCCGCGGTCGAGTTCGAGGATCCACTCGGCGACGTTGTCGAGGAAGTACCGGTCGTGGGTGACGGCGACGACGGTGCCGGCGTACTGGGCGAGGTGCTGCTCCAGCCACTGGACGGACTCGGCGTCCAGGTGGTTGGTGGGCTCGTCGAGGAGCAGCAGGTCGGGGGCCTCCAGCAGGAGCTTGCACAGCGCGACGCGGCGCTTCTCACCACCGGAGAGGTTGGTGACCGACCAGTCGCCGGGCGGGCAGCCCAGCGCGTCCATGGCCTGCTCCAGCTGGGTGTCGAGGTCCCAGGCGTTGGCGTGGTCCAGGTCCTCCTGGAGCCTGCCCATCTCCTCCAGCAGCGCGTCGCTGTAGTCGGTCGCCATCAGCTCGGCGACCTCGTTGAAGCGCTTGAGCTTGTCCATGGTCTCGCGGGCGCCGTCCTGGACGTTCTCCAGGACCGTCTTGGTCTCGTCCAGCGGCGGCTCCTGGAGGAGCATGCCGACGGAGAAGCCCGGGGACAGGAACGCGTCACCGTTCGACGGCTGCTCAAGACCGGCCATGATCTTCAGCACCGTCGACTTGCCGGCGCCGTTGGGGCCCACGACACCGATCTTCGCGCCAGGCAGGAAGTTCAGCGTCACGTCGTCAAGAATGACCTTGTCGCCGTGCGCCTTACGCGCCTTGCGCATCGTGTAGATGTACTCAGCCAAGAGAAACCGTCCGGCAGTCTGGATCTGTCATGGTCAATGCGGCTCCGCCGCGTGGGCCGATGAGCGGCTCCGCCGCGCGAGGGCAGATACACCCCATCTTGCCGTACGGCCAGCCCGCGATGGAAACGAGTACCTCGGGGGCGGTGGTCCGGGACGGTGATCGGGGCGCTGGGGAGAGGGGAACCGGGGGCGGGGCCAGGGGCTTCCGTGGCAGGGCCAGGGGCTTCAGGGGCAGGGCCCGGGCCTTGATCGTGAGCCCCGGATGCGTCCGGGCCGGGAATGTCCCCGGCCGGAAACGCCGCCGCCCTCCGTGGCCGAGGAGCGGTTTCGCTCGGGCACGGAGGGCGGTGGGTGGTGCGCGTACGGTCACAGGGTGACCCGCATCTCGCTTACGGGGTGACGCCCGCCTTCTTCTTACGGAGGAAGAAGACCGCGCCACCGCCGACGACGACCAGCGCGACCGCGACACCCGCGATCACCGGGGTGGCGCTGCTGGAGCCGGTCTCGGCGAGGTCGCCGCCCGCACCGCCGGTGCCGCCGCCGGTGCTGCCGGCGCTGGTGCCGCCGGCCGAGGCCGGGCTGGGCTGCGAGGAGGGCTTGCCGGGAGTGGTACCGGCGGTCTTGCAGTCGAGGACACCGGTGAAGGTCTTCTTGAAGCCGCCCTCACCCGCGATCGTGATCTCGTACGCCTGGTCCTCGCCGACCGGGACGGTGATCGTCTCGGACTTGCCCGGCGCGATCACGTGCTCCTTGCCGGACAGCTGGAACTTGAACGGCGCGTCGCCCTTGTTGCTGGCGGTGACGTCCACGCCGCCCTTGGAGCAGTTCTTCTCCGCGGTGACGGCCGGGGCCGCGCCCTCCTTCTTCCAGGAGGCGGTGGCGGTCGCGGTGGCGGTGGACTCGCTGGAGCCGGCCAGGATCATGGTCTGGCTCTTGACGCGGCCGACGCTGCCGGTGAAGGCGCGGCCGACCGAGACCTTCGTGGCGGCCTGCGCGGTCAGCGAGGTGGCGCCGTCCTTCGCGCCGGCGGGCACGTCGAAGAAGAGCTGGGTGCCGTTGACCGCCTTGGTGACGGGCTTGCCGTCGGCGCCGACCACCTTGACGCCGGCGGGGGTACCGGCGGCCGGGGAGACGGTCACGCTGCCGGCGTTGGTGCGGACCGTGACCGGGCCGAGCTTGCTGCCGGACTTGCCGGAGACGGCCGGCGAGTCCAGCTTCAGCGACGCCTCGGGCTCGCTGAGGCTCTTCGCGTTCTTCTCCAGGTAGTCGGCGAGCTTCCCGGCCGCGGGGTCGACGGCGTCGACCTTCACGTGGTCGGAGAAGCGCCAGATCGCGACCTGGGTACCGGCGGCAGCGGTCTTCTCGCTCAGGCTCCCGGCACCGGCCTTCTGGGCGAGCGAGGCCAGGTCGTTGACCTGCGGGTAGGAGTTCTGCAGGATCCAGCGGATCTTGCCGGCGTCCTGGTTGTCGTGCAGCGACGAGGCGCTCCAGGGCACCTCCTTGTACTTCGCCATCTGCTGCGTCGGCGTGCCGATGTCGATGCAGTACGTCTGGAGGGTGCCGCCGTTGTCGACCTTCATCTCGAAGAGTCCGGCGCCGATCCGCTGGTCATGACCGTCGGCGTGGAGGACGGCCTGACCGTAGGTCTTCAGACCGTCGAGCGTGGCACTGGCGCCACCGTGGACCGGCGCCGCTTCGTCAGCCGCGGCGGGACCCGCGGTGGCTATCGCGCCCGCCGCGACCAGACCCGACGCCAGGACCGCGGCGGCAAGGCGGGCTGCGCCCCGCCTCTTCACTGAAATCATGAATTTCCCCTCTGGGCGAGGCGGGATCGATAGGGGAGTTGCCTCGCCGGAATGAACCCAAAGAACTCAACAGCCGAATACATCAGCCCCCGTGAGTACTCGTGAGTACCCGACGGATCCTAGAGAGCGGGCGGAACACGATCCCCCGCAATACCGTCCTATAAGCGATCCGAATCACAATCGTTACCGACTACACCCCACTTGACCTGGCAATATCGACAAATCACCGGGACGTTCCGGGCACTGATCGCTTCTCCGGCGTAAGGCGCATCGGGGGTGCGGGGGAGATCCGGGAGACGGGCGGGAGAGAGCCGGAAGAGGGTCCGGAGAGGATGGGGCGGGGCAGCCTCGGAGGCTGCCGACAGCCGGTGTCGGCGAGGCTCCACCAGAAGGTTCGGAACCGCTCGGGCCAGGTGTCAGGCCGGGGCAATACCGCCCTCCTCCCGAGTGGGTGCCGGGGGCGGTGACGACCAGTCAGGTTCTGTGGCCGGTCCGGCGGCTGGAGGGGCCGGAGAGGGTGAAAGGGGCGGAGGGGTTGCCGCCTCGGTGGGTTCTTCCCCGTCGCCCGGCCGGCCGCTCGGGGGCGTCGGATCCGTACCCGTCCGGTTGATCCGCCGGAAGGCCGAGGTGCCGCGCGACAGGTCGTGCCCGACGGCCACGGCGTCCACCTCGACCGACACCCGCCGCTGTCCGCCCTTCTCCTCGGGCAGTTCCCGGTCCCACACCCGCATGCGGCCGTGCACGACCAGGGGTTCGCCGCGCGAGACGGAGGCGGCGACGTGGTCCGCCAGCGTCCGCCACGCGCGGACGGTGTAGAAGCTCGTGTCCCCGTCGACCCAGCATCCGCGCTCCTTGTCCCAGCGCCGCGCGGACGTCGCCAGACGGAACCGCGCCGCCGAAGCGCCTGTCGTGGTCAGCCGGTGCTCCACCGCCGTCGCGGCGTTCCCCACCAGCGTCACCATCGTTTCGTACATTGCCGTCGCCTCCCCCGTCATGGGCCCGGGCGGGCCCTGCGGCCCGGCCCCGGGCCTGCGTGGAACCCATGCTGCACGGATTCGCCGGAGCCTGCCGGGGCCTGTGTGCTACCGCGGAGTTGTGGACAACTGCGTCACTCCGGCGAGGGATCATCGTGTCGGCGGGCCCCAGCGCCCCGCCCCCTCACAGCCCCGAAGCCGTACAGCTCCGAAGCCGTACAGCTGCGAAGCCGCACAACCCCGCTGCCTCGCTGCCCCGCTGTCTCCCATTCCCGCTGTCTCCCAGTCCCGCTGCCCCACCGCCTCACAACCCCGCCGCCACCGCGTACTGCTCCCGCACCTCCCGATAGCGCAGCAGTTCGGCGGCGACCGGCTCCAGCACCGCGGCGCGGCCGCAGCCCGCCGCCGCCGTACGCAGCCGGCGTTCCGCTTCCTGGCCGTACCGACGGGCCGCACCGCGCCCCGACACTCCGCACACCCACGACAGAACCGGGCCACCCGTCGTCCCGATGACCGTCACCAGCAGCGCGGACAGCCACTCCCCCGCATCCGCCGCGCCCACCACCACGGCCAGCAGCCACAGCACCCCGGTCACCTGCAACACCGTCAGCAACCCCTGCGTCACCGCGGCCACCGACCACCACCGCGGCCGCACCAGCGGCCCCGCACGCAAGGTCCCTTCCGAGACCGCCGCCGCCCGGTCCAGCGCCTCCGGCAGCCCCTCGGCGCCCCGGAACGCCGCCTCGCGCACCGCCTGCGCCCAGGGCGCCGGCAGCCCTTCCGACGCCTCCCCCGCCACGGCCCGTACGGCCTGCTCGACCAGCGGCCGCGCCGTCGCCCGCCCGTCCACCGGCACCCAGCCGCTCACGGTGCCGTACTCGTCCTCGCCGTCCACATCACCGGCTGCGTCCGCTTCCGCGTACGGGTCCGCGCACGCGTCCCGGTGCCACAGTCCGGACCGTCCCGTACGCCCCGGGCTCGTCCGCCCGGACCGCCCGCGCGCCGCGCCCGGCCGCCGTCCGCGCAGCCGCAGGCGCAGCCACGGCGTGCCGCAGGCCCGCTCCCCGTGGCGCAGCCAGTCGCGTTCCGCCGCGCTGCCCATGGCCCCGGCGCCGACCGCCTCGGCGAGCCAGTCCTCGAACTCCTCCCGGGCCGCTTCCGTCAGCCCGTACCGTCCGTCCGCCACGTACACCGGCCACAGCCGCCCCGCCGCCGCGTCCACGTCGGCGGTCAGCCGCCGGTCCGCCGCGCCGCGCTCCGCGACGAACTGGCGCAGGGCCTCCCGCAGATCCCCGACGCCCTCTCCGGTGGCCGCCGACAGCGCCAGTACCGCGGCGCCCGGTTCGCCATGCTCACCGAGGGCCAGGCCGTCCTCGTCGAGCAGCCGCCGCAGATCGTCGACCACCTGTACGGCGGCATCCCCCGGCAGCCGGTCCACCTGGTTGAGGACGACGAACATGACCTCGGCATGGCCCGCCAGCGGCCGCAGATACCTTTCGTGCAGCACCGCGTCCGCGTACTTCTCCGGGTCGACCACCCAGATCACCGCGTCCACCAGCTCCAGCATCCGGTCGACCTGCTCACGGTGCCCGGCCGCGGCCGAGTCGTGGTCGGGCAGGTCCAGGAGGACGAGACCGGGCAGCGTGGCCGAACCGGCGGCCGGCGCGTGTCTGCGGCGCACCGGTACTCCGAGCCGGTCCAGCAGGCCGTGCGCGCCCGGCTGCCCGCCGGACCACACGCAGGCCACCGGCTCCGAAGTCGTCGGCCGGCGCGCCCCCACGTCCGAGTGGTCCGCCCCCACCAGCGCGTTGAACAGGGACGACTTCCCGCTGCCGGTGGCCCCCGCGACAGCGATGACGGTGTGTTCCCCGGACAGCCGGTAGCGCTCGTCCGCCGCGCCGAGCACCCGTCCCGCCTCGGCCAGCGTCGCCCCGTCCAGGCGCGTCCGGGACAGCCCGACGAGCTCCCGGAGAGCGTCGAGGCGGGGCCGCAGCCGCTGGGCGGGGGTCGGCCGGGTTCTGGGGGCTCCAGGGGTTGCAGGAGTCCCAGGGGCCCCAGGAGTCCTAGGTGTTCCAGGGGGCCTGAGGGTTCCTGGTCTGCCTGGGGACGCGTGGTCGTCGCGGTCTTCGGGGGTTTCTGGGCCTACGGGGGCACTGCGCTCTCTGCGCTGCCTGATGCCACTGGTCCCTCTGACAGCTCTGGTTCCTCTGGGCTCTCTAGGGGTCCGGGGGTCGGGGGCGCACTCCTTCGCCTCCTGGGCGCGGCCGCGCCGGCCCCGCGGCTCCTGCACGGGCTCCGCGGGTTCCTGGAGCACGGCCAGTACGGCTTCGAGTTCGCTGTCGCCCTCGTCCTCCCACTCCTGCCAGTCGCGCTGCTGGTGCCACTCGTCCCCGTCGTCCAGCCACTCGTTCCCGTCCGGGTGGGAACTCCGGTCCCGGTCTTCCCACTCCAGCCACTCGGGCCATTCACGCCACTCGGGCTGTCGGCCTTCGCGTGGCTCCGCCGCCGCTTCCCGTGTGCGGGCGTGTCGCCGCCCGGCGGCGGGCTTCGTGTCGGCACCGTCCTTCGCACGGCGGGCGATCAGCCCGTCGTTCCAGGAGGTGCGCGCCTCGGCCTGGCCGGGGGCCGGCCGGGCAGCTGCCGCGTCCGGGGCTGTCGGGGTTTCCGGGGCCGACGAGGCTCCCGCGGCTGTCAGATCTGCCGAGGCTCCAGGGGCTCCAGGGGCTCCAGGGGCTCCAGGGGCTCCCGGAACTTCCGCATCATCCGAAACATCCGGGGCTGTCTTCGGAGACGCCGCGGAGGCCGCCCCTACGACCGTCGCCGTCTCGGTGGCCATCGCCGTCTCGGTAGCCGTCACCGTCTCGGTGGCCACCGGCGAACCCTCCGCCATCTCCGGCCGCGCCCCGACGTCCCCATCCGCGTACCCGCCGCCCACATCCCCGTCCCCGCTCCCGCCCACATCCCCATCCATACGCCCCACACGAGCAGTCACCGCGTCACCTTCTCCTTCTGCAGTAGAGACAGCGCGGCGATCAGCGCGGCCTGGTGGTCCGGCCGTACGCCCAGCGATTCCAGCGGCGTCAGGCGCCGCTCCCGTTCGCCGTCCAGCGCGCGCCGGAGGTACGTGTCGAGCAGTCGGCCACCCCGGTCGCGCAGCCGTACCGCGGCCTGCGCGCCCAGCAGGTCGGCTAGGGCCTCGCCTGCTGTACGGGCCCGGCGGCCGCCCAGCAAGGTGGTGGCCAGCAGTGCCGCGGCCTCCTCCGGGTCGGCGGCGGACTTCGCGCGCTCCCCGGCCCGTGCCCTGCGCGCCGCGCGCCCGCCTCGTGGCGCGCGCGCTTCCCGTACGCCTTCCTCCGCCAGTTCCTCCAAGCAGCGCCGCCAGCGCCGTACGAGCACGCCCAGGCGGGCCGCCGAGGCCGCGGCGTCCGCCACCTCCGCCAGGGCCGCGTCCGCCGCCGCGGGGTCCCCGCGCCACGCCTCGGCGGCCCGCTCGTCGGCTTCTTCCACCGCGCAGCGCAGCAGGGAGGTCAGTCCGTGGGTCAGGGCGTCCAGCAGTTCGTCGGGGCGGCCGCCGAGTTCGTGGTCGCGCCAGTGGGCGCGGGCGTCGCCGGACAGCACCTCGCCCTGCTCGACCTCGCGCCGTACCCGGGCCGCGGCCTCCTCGTACGCCTGCTCCACCTGGTCGGCCAGCCGCAGCGTGGCGGCGTGCTGGGAGGCGGAGGCTCCGGCGAGGGCCGGCATACGGGAGTGCAGCGAGGCCAGCACCCCGGCGGTGGTACGGGCGGCCGCCGCGTTCCGGACCACGGGGTCCTGCGCGTGCCGTTCCAGCCAGCGCCGCAGGGCCGCCACCGCCGTGGCGGGCAGCAGCCCGCTGCCGCCGCCCGCCGACTCGGGCAGCTCGGGGATGGTGAAGCGGGGTACGTCTCCGAGCCCGGCGCGGGTCAGCAGGGCGGCGTACCGCGCTGAGATGTCGGTGGCGATCTGGTGCGGCACCCGGTCCAGCACGGTGACGAGGGTGACGTCGTACTCCTTGGCCGTACGCAGCAGGTGCCACGGCACCGCGTCCGCATACCGGGCGGCGGTGGTGACCAGTACCCATACGTCGGCCGCGCAGATCAGCTCGGCGGCCAGCTCCCGGTTGCGCGCGACGAGCGAGTCGATGTCGGGGGCGTCCAGGAGGGCCAGTCCGCTGGGCAGGGCCGGATCCGTCTCGATGCGCAGGGGCGCCATGCCCGCCGTGCTCGCCGGCGCGCCGCCGCCCTCCTCCCCGTCCTCACCTTCGTAGGTGTACTCGCACTCGCGTTCACACGCGTCGTCGTACGCGTCGAGCCCCTCGGGGCCGTCCTGCTCGGGCACCCAGACGCGGGTGAACTGTGGCAGTACGCGCCGTCCCGCGAACCAGTGATGATCGTCGGGGTGACACACGAGCACCGGCGTACGTGTCGTGGGCCGCAGTACGCCCGCCTCGCTGACGCGCCGGCCCACCAGGGAATTGACGAGCGTGGACTTGCCGGCGCCGGTGGATCCGCCGACGACCGCGAGCAGCGGGGCCTGAGGAGCGCGTAGCCGGGGCATCACATAGTCGTCGAGCTGGTCCAGCAACTCGGACCGGGTACGCCGGGCGCGGGCGGCGCCGGGCAGTGGCAGCGGGAAGCGCGCGGCGTCGACGCGGTCGCGCAGCGCGGACAGGACGTCAAGGAGCCGGGGTTGTACATCCAAGGTTGCCACTCGTGCAGAATGCCCAATTTTGGCAGGTTTTTGAAGCGTATAGCCCTCTGTGCGTGCCGCGTAAACCCGTACAGATCGGGATCAGCGACGCATGGGGCAGTCGCGATCAGAGGGGCTCAGGCATAACGAGTGCACAACACCCGACGCGTGAGGCGCCAAAAACGGTGCAGAATTCGTACCTGCCTGCGATTATCGGGACCGCTTCACCGAACCTCCACAACGTGCCACGGAGGTGAAGCAACCGGGACGAGGCACACGGAGCCCTATCCTTGTCGGCGGCCCGTGTGATCCACGCCCACCACCTGGCCCCCGTAGCTCAGTGGATAGAGCAGGTGCCTTCTAAGCACTTGGCCGCAGGTTCGAGTCCTGCCGGGGGCGCTCATTTATGCAGGTCAGAGGCCATTTCGAGTCCTCCGCAAGATCACTTGCGGAGGGCCTTTTCGTTGCCTAGGAGTGAACTTTGCCCCGATTTTCACCCTCGCCTTTGGCTCCCCGTCCCACATACGTCCCCCAGTTCGGGAGACAACCGTCGGGCTGTCTCCCGCCGCGAGAGAGTAATACCTGGTCAGAGCCATCCTGACGGCCCATCGGGAACACACAGAGCGGGTGCCAAAGCGGCGCCTGCCCTGTTCATGGCTGCTGGCTCAATCTGCTCCACGCATGTCATCGCAACGCCGCACACGTAAGATTTGATCTCGGTGCCAACCACCCGGTGTGGCGCAGCCGCCGGACCATGCAGGTCGCGGAGCCAGCGGCCCTGCATCGATCACTGACCGGGAGAACCGCTTCGTCCCACAGCCCAGCAACCCGCCGCAGAGGAGCCTCACCCCTCGTCGTCTCCCTCTTCGGGTTCCATGGTCAGCTCGGCCGCGTCCACGAGGTCCGGGTCCGAATCGTTGTCCGTCGTGCTCCCCTGGTCCTGCTCCACAGTGGGCCCCGCCGTCGCTCCTGCTGAACTCCCATCACCCTCCACGAGCATCGGGAGGACGTATGCCTGGGCCAGTCCCGCCAGATGAAGCGGGAGCGGCAGGGACAGCGCCGCCGCATAGTCCGGTGCCTGCCGCAGTTGGTGTACGGCGAGGGCCAGAGCCTCGGCCTCGTCCGGCTTTCCCAGGGCGAGGGCGCCCGGGTCGTCGTCCGCGTGGCAGCCGAGCACCGCGATCTCGAGCAAGGTCGGGTTCCAGGCACTGGTGCCCGCCTGCGAGGTGAGGTTGCCCGCGGCGTTGACCCTGGTGGCCAGGCGGTCGAGGGCGGGCGACACGGCGTGGGTACCCGGGCGTTCCGTGGTGCTGTAGAAGACCCGGTCCCCTGATGAGGCAACGCCCTGCGACGGGATGGTCTGGGCCCAGAAGCCGGCCGGCTGGCCGTGCGGCTTACCGGGTACCGCCAGGCCCCACCACTGCGCGGCCTCCCGCCCGCCGCACCCTCGGACGCGCACAAGGCGGAGTTCGTCGTCGAGCCGGCCCGCGGGGGCGTGGCCCGTCCGGATCAGATCCCGCTCGATCCGGCCGTCCTGCAACCACGGCCAGTGCAGCCTGCTGTTCTGTGCGTGAGTGATCAGCACGGTGGGCTGACCGCGGAGCGAGTGCAGTACGCGCTGGAGGAATGCCGCGGTCTCCTTGCGCTGCTGGGCGAGGTTGGTGCGCCACTGCTTGCCGGTCACACGGGGGGTACTTGATTGCGGGCCGCCGTTCTGCGGGTCGGGCTCCGCGCATGCCTCGGGATCGATCTCGGCCTGTTTCACCAGGCCCAGGAGGAAGCGCGGATACGGCACCCACTCCCCCGCGGCGTCGTCCCAGCCTCGTACGGCAGCCTGACCCGTCGCGTGCGGCAGCGGCGTGGCCAGGACGGCGACGGGCAGGTGCTTGGGCAGCCGGGTCGGACCGTCCTTGCGGCGCTTCACCATCCAAACTGCGGCGTACTGAAGCCCATCGGGCAGGTCGTCACCGAGGGTGTGCTGCGGCAGTACGCGGACGCCGAGCTGACGCAGCCCGTCGAGCCAGGAACTGTGGGTGCGATGCCCGATGCTGTCAGCGTTGTCGATCTGCCGGTCAGTGGACGGAGTCACAACGAACTGGGTCAGTACGCCTGCGTCAGCGCACCCCAGCCGAACGGCGAATTTGGGGTCGGTCGTCGACGGGCGGAAGGTGCTGCGGTGGGCGATCTCCACCAGGGCGAGTTCAGGGCGGCCGGGGTCCGCGCCGTCCGCGCGCAGCCATGAGTCCAGGGAACTGCGGCGCTCGACGACGGCCGTCGAGATGGCCGCACCCTTGCCTTTGACGGCCGGGTCGGGCGTCAGCCGGTCTCCGAGTCCGTCGGCCAGGGGCAGGCACCGCAGCCGCAGGGTGAGTTCCTCCGTCTGCCATTCGAGGACGACCGGTGCCCCGGGCCGGGCTTCGTCGAAGTCCCGGTCCTTGATCGCGGCTGCGGAGGCGCCGCCGTCACCGTCAAGACCCAGGGCGTGCGCGAACTGGGCCACTGCTTCCTTGCGTACCTCTGGTGACTGCCACAGCAACCGGACCTCCACCAGCGGTGGACCACTGTGGTGCGGGGCCGAGCCGGCGATCCGTGCCTGCGCCGCGAGGTTCGCCCTGCGCGCCTGGGTCTCGCGCAGCAGCTCGGTCTTCTTGGCCTCGTCGGTCCTCGGTTTGGGCCGCCGGTTCCCCGGTGCGCCGATGCCCTTGCCGCGCCCCCGCTGCAGATCGGGTACCCGCACCACGGGCTCCGGAAGGGCCTGTTCGGCCCATTCGGTCAGCTGGGCGCGCTGGTTGGGCATGAAGCCGGTGCCGATCTCATGCTTTCCCATCCGGGTGCTGTGCACCACTGCGGCGCGGACCCCTCCACCCTCGCCGATCCAGGAGCCCGGTTCGGCGAGGAGTTGTTCGGGGTCGGGGAAATTGCCGGCGAGGCTGAGTCCGCGCAGGATGCCGGCCGTATCGTTCTCGGACCAGGCGAAGGTGTCCGCTGCCCGGTCCCGGCGCAGTCGGGCGAGTGCGTAGCGCTCGGTGGCCGGTGCTCCGGGGAGCCAGGGGATGGTGGGCCTCAAGTAGACCGTGGTGGCTTCCCGGTAGGAGAGGTTGAGGCGTTTGGTGGTGGCCCGCGGATGCGTCGCCCACCGCCGTACGCTCCAGTGCAGATGCAGACGCGGCCTGGCATCGAACGGCGCGGTGTGCAGGGAGATGTTGAGTACGACGGAGAACCACCACTCCTTGCGCTTGACCGTCCGGCACAGGGGCTGCGACATAAGTTCGGCCCCCTGGTCGCGAGGTCCGCGAGGTACAGCCCGAAAGCGCAGCTCCCCTCCTTCGAAGTGATAGGGATCGAGGGACAGGATGCGGCGGGCCAACGCGTCGGTGGCGAGCTGGAACTGCCGGGGGTCAGGGGCGGCGGTCCCGCCGGGGGTGACAGGACCGGTGAGCAGTTCGACGCCGGTGACCGGCTGCCACTCGGGCAGGTTCCGCTTGAGGTCGGCGCTGCTCGCGAGCAGCAGCGAACGGAACCCGGGGTCCTGCCCCGCACCCTTGGGGCCGAGTGTGCGCAGCCATGCGTCCAGGAGCTGCCGTAGGGATCGCTCCGGGAGAGGATCGGTCGCCGAGGCGGGGACGTACATCCAGAAGTCCGCGGCGGTCGGGGGGCCCTGCTCCGGTCCCGGCTCGACGGGGACACGGGGGCGGGGGCGCACGATCACGTCGGGAGCGAGGGTCTGCAGGACACCGTCGAGCCGGCGCGTGGGCAGGGTCAGCTGCCTTTTCTCCTCGTCGCGCCCGTGGTTGTGCAGTTCGAGGAGATCCGCGTGCCAGTGTTCGGGAAAGGCGAGGGCGCGGTAGTCCTCGGTCCAGGGCTCGCTGCCCTCGGCGAGGTGGTACGCGGATCGGCGAATGCGCTGGTACATGTCCGTTCTCCCTGCGATGTCGTACGTGGTCGGTGAAGCGCCGTGTCTTCGGCAGCCTTGGCAGCGGCGGCGTCCCGGTGTGTCAGTCGGTGCCGCGCGGCGCGGGCGGAGCGCCAAGGCCGCACAGCGCTTCATACAGCGGCCGGTAGAGCAGCTTGACGAGTTCGATGTCGGCAGGGTCGGGCCTGTCGGCAGTGTTCTCGGTACCGCTGAAGTACGGGGCGAGGACGTCCCGGAGGCGTACCAGCAGTCCCGGGTCGTTGGTACGGGACCGCCTGTTCCTGCCTGCGACGGGTGCCTGTGCCGCAGCCAGCCGCGGCGCGAAGGCGGCGTCGACGAACACGACGCGGGCGGGTACCCCACCGCGGACGAGGCGGCCGATGACCTGCCAGATGGTGACGAGCTGGTCCCAGACGAAGGATTCCTTCTCGTCGTCGGAGAGAGAGGAGTAGATGTAGGGGCGGGACAGCACGTGCCGCCAGACCCGGCGGGCGACGGTGCGGAAGGTGCCGCCTGCCGCATCGAGACCGTCGGCTTCCGCCACCAGATCACCGAATGTCGCCCCCTCGCTGATCAGTTGCCCTCGTACGAACCGGCTCGCCCAGTCGTTGATGGCGAACACGGCCAGGGACAGGTCATCGGGACGAGGGTGGGGACGGACCAGGAAGAACACCGTTCCGAACGCCGCTACCCTTTCCTCGCCGGGACGCTGGGGGGTGGTGAGGATGTTGTGCCCGCGCTCGACGGCGAGCAGAGGAGCGACGAGCAGTTCGGCATCCGGGTCCTCGGCGAAGGAGGCGAGGTCACCGCGTCGCACCGCTCCGGTGCTCCGTGTCCGACTCCCAGCCGGTGCCCTTCCGTCGACCGCGGCTTCGAGTTCCGCGTCGTCAGCGGCCAGGACACGAACCCGGCCGCGCCAGCGCGGGATCTCGTCCAGGGCCGTGGCGGCCACCCCGGCCTCCGCGTAGCTACCGACCAGAAGGAGGGCCCGCCTGCGGCGCTGGTCGGGGATCTGAGCGAGTTCGCTCTGCAGCGGAGAGGTGGTTCCGTCCCTGCGGGGACGGGCCAGCCGGTCGATCATCAGGCGTAGGACGTCCTCGCGTTTGTCAGGGTCCTGCCCGGAGAGGCGGATCGGCTGCCCGGCCGCGTCGTAGAGGAACTCGGTGCGGAACACGGTGTCCCGGATGGACCGCAGCGCCTTGCTCTGCGGTTTCAGGACCGCTCGGACGGGAGCGAGGACATGGGCGCGGGTGGACGTGCCGGCCCAGCTGGTGCCGGACATCAGCAGAACGTGTGGACCGGTTTCCTCCCGGGCGGGATCGGCGCCGAGCTGGGGAAGGCCGAGGAGCAGTTCGCGGCCCACGCCCGCGCAGCGGAAGAAGCGCAGGGTTCCGGTGCGGCGACCGTCCTTGTCGCGGGCGGCCGCCCGTTCGTCGATGAGGTACTGGAAGCCGAGGACGTTGCCCATGGGTGCCTCGGGCAGGAGCGGCGCGTAGTCGAGAGGTGGCCGGCGGGTCAGTTCGTGGCTCGCCGCGTCGAGCCGCAGCGCCGCCTCCACCTGGGGCCACAGGAAGGTCACCCGGTCCAGGCGCTGGTGCAGTGCGGCGAGCACAAGGGTAAACTCCATTCGCCGCGCGTGCAGTTCGCGCCATTCCTCGGTAAGCGGCACCTCCTCGCGCGCCGGTTCCCTGCCCTGACGGACGGTGGACGGCGGCCGCTGCTGGGGCCCCGGCGCTCCGACGAGGAAGGAATCGAGGAGCGCGCGGACCCGGGCGCGCGTCCGCTTCTCGTCGAGAGTGTGCAGGACGTCGTGGGCGAGGGCGGTGAGCTCGTCGGCGGGCGTCAGATAGGGGCCCCGCCCGCCAAGCGGATCGTCCCGGAACGTGTCGAAGAACCCGGTGATCTCACTGCGGCGGTGTGCCCAGGGCGCCTCCGGCCCAGGGAGATCCGCCTCTCCTGGGCCGTCCCCGGCGCCCCTTTCGCCGTCGCCCTCGTCCTCGTACAGCGCGGCCTCGTCCTCGACGTCGCCCGCCTCCGTGCCGTCCGCACGCCGGACGGCACGGTCGGACGTCAGCGGATACCATGCGTTCAGCAGCTTCTCCTGAAGAGTCCATGCGCTGAAGTAGTCGATCTGTGCCCAGTTCCGCAGACCTTCATCGTCGATGAGCATGGCGTACAGCCGGTCCGCCGCGGTGCCGACGATGTCCAGGGCGGCGGACCACCGCTCCACGTCCTGGTCGGAGAGCGGCAGTCGTCCCTGCCGGGCGAGTTCGGCGATCTCATGGGTCTGCAACTGGTCGAGCCAGGAATCGGAGACACCGGTGGTGACGAGGGTGGCCGACGGCGCAAACATCTGGTCCAGCTGCATCTGTACGCGGTCGGCCTCGTCGACGATCACGATGTCGCTGCGCAGACAGGCCAGTTCCAGGTAGCGCAGGCGTTCGGCGTTGAGCTGGCGTGGAACAGCCGTCTGAACGAGGCTGGCGGGGTTCGCCACCCAGATCAGCGCGTCGACGAGGTCGCGCGCGGCGGAGTGCCGGGGGCAGACGCTCCACAGCGGACAGGCGTGCGGGGTGCCCCATTCCTCCTCTTCCCCGGCACCTTCCTCAGGAGTCGGCCTGCCGGAAGCGCCGCGGGCGCGTTCGAGTGCGCGCAGGGCGTTCTCGGCCGCCGCTTCGTCACCACCCTCGGCGGCCCCGTCCCTGCGCACGGGGTGCAGGCCGCCGCACGGTGCGTCGTTGTAGCGCAGCGGCTCTGATGTGTCGAGTGCGCGCAGCGCGTCCAGTGGACAGGCGGTGCTGAGATGTCTGAAGGTCGCGTCGGTGTGGACGAGCAGTGAGTGCGCTCCGCGCGCGGCGAGCCTGCGGTGCAGCCGCTGAGTGTGTTGGGGGCGCGTGGTGCCGCCCTGGATCAAGGCGGCATTCAGGCCGAGGCCGCGGAAGAGTTCGGTGAGGGTGAGCTGTTCGGCCACATCGCCCACGACGAGTGTGGTGCGCAGGCCGTTGTGGTGCGCCCAGACGGCGAGCAGGGTCATCAGGGTCGATTTACCCGCGCCGACCATACCGACGAGGTGGGTGAGCCGGTCCAGCGGCAGCGCGGAGGCCGACACGAAGGCGGTTCCGTCGGAGGTACGGGTGTCGAGATCGAGGTCGTCGAGGCGCTGGGCCCAATTACCTGCCTTGCGGCCGCGCCGCCGTTCCTCCTCGTCCATCCACCGTGCCACGTCGGCGAGCTCGTCGAGCGGTACCTCCAGAGGTCCTGCGGTGGCCGGGCGTCCGGTGGTGAGGGGGTGGCCCGGGAGGGGGCCCCGTACGAGGTCGGCCGGGATGGTGACGGAGGTACGCCGGTGGCGGCGGTCCATGAAGCGATGCTCGCCCGCCTCCGCCTGATCCATCGGTTTGACGGCGAAGCCCGGCAGGCTCGCCAGCGCCTCGTCGTACACGGCGAAGCGGTCGGCGGCGACCTTGGGAGGAACCCGGTATGCCTCCTCCCCGTGCACCGGGACACGGTACGCCCGCAGCCGTTCCGGCAGTTCCAGGTACGCGTCCAGAGACTGCCGCCACATCCGGCCGCGGCGCATCGGCCACAGCAGGTGCCGGGCGGCGGTCAGTGCAACCTGTTCCGCGGCGCCCACGGGCAGCTTCGCGGCGCGTGCGAAGGCGAGGCCGTAGCCGCCCAGGAGTGTCCACGCCCCGTCGGCGGCGTGGCCGGGTGCCACGGTCTCCATCAGCCGCAGGGCAAGCTCGACCTGGCAGAGCAGGGCGGGCCGGGTCCTGGCGTGCTCCTCGGGCCAGGGTCCGAGCGCGGCCACGACCGGCTGGTACCAACTGCTGCGGTCACGCATCGTCCGCTCCGTCCTCCTGCCCGGCGTCCTCGTCCGGGGTCATATTGTCCATGGGGCGGTGTCCGGCGGGCCCTCGGCGGGGGCTCGACGGTTCGCCCGCTCCCGCGCGGAACGGACCGATGGAGGCGTTCGGCCCTCGGTCACCGGCCAGGCGCAGCCGGGCCGCCCGCACGAGTTGGCGATCCGTCAGGAGCCTGAGCCCGTCCGCCTGAGCGCCCCGCTCCCTGGCATAGCTGTCGAGATAGTCACGGCGTGCGCGGACCCTGAACTCCGGGACAACCCAGCACGCCTCGTCGTAGGGAGGTTCGGCCCGCACCGCGGTCGCGCTGCGGCCGAGGAAGGCGGGATGCGCCCAGTCCTTGACGTCCACGGCCCACACATGACCGTCGGGAAAGATGACGCGCACGTCGTACGAATCGAAGTTGGGCCACATCTCGACGGTGAGACCCAGTGCCCGCAGCTCGCCCTCCAGGGAGGTCTCCGCCTGGCCGGGTCCGGTGACGAACAGACGCAACGGTTTGCGCAGTTGTCGCAGTTCCCCGGCCTCTGCTGCCACGAGCTCACGGCCGTGCGGCGCGGGGCCCTGGTGGCGGCACTGATCCCGCTCGCACCACCACTCGGCGTCGGACACCGGGTGCAGCAAAGTCAGGCAGCGGTGACAGCACAGATACGAACCGTCGCGCCGGAACCCGGCGGGGACGGGAGCGTAGATCTCCTCGACGAGGAACCGCACCGGGTCGAGGAAAAGGTCGCAGCTGATCTCGGCCCAGTCGTCCTCCGTGACCACGGGCCTGGTGACCAGCAGGCGCCGGAAGGCCGTGTACGACTCGGGCGCCGACATCGCACGGCAGACCCGCAGGGCCTCGTGAATGACCATGCGGTCGTACTGTCGCCCGGTGCTGTCGCCGTGCCCACGCACGGAAAGTTCGTGGCAGAGCTGGGAGGGTTCTCCCGAGCTCTCGTCGATCAGCCGGTCCGCGGCGTCGAACAGGTCGGCGGGCAGCTGGTCGAGAGGCCAGCTGCTGAGCGGCCGGGCGCGGGCCCAGCGGACCATCTCGGGCACACCGGCCGGGGGAGTGGCCCCGTTGCGCAGGCACTGGAGGGTCAGGGCATCCAGGGCGCGCTGCGCGCCGGCCGGGTAGGGCAGGGCGAAGGCGTCGAGGTCGTCGACGGCCGCCAGGTGAAGGACCGCGGTGGCCACGTCCCTCAGCAGAACGACGTCCCGGTTGAACATCCAGTCCGGGGCTGCCTGTTGGTCAGTCATCGGACGCAATACCCCCTCGCGGCGCCAGGTCGGCACTCGGCTCGGACCCGTCGGCGGACGAGGACGCACCGGGGCCGCGCGGCAGCGGATGGTCGGCGGCGTAGGCGCTGCCGGGACGGCACCAGGTGCGCGCCAGGCAGCTGTGGCAGTGGCGCCCGGTCCTCGGTTCGTACGTGGTGTCCTCGATGAGCGGCTGGGCGAGATCGGCGATGACGTGCTGGGCCTCGTCGACGATCTCGGCGCGCCCGGGATCGACGCGTTCGAGCCTGCTCTCCCCGCGGCCCTCGCGCAGGTGCTCCAGCTCGACCCAGGAGCGGCGCGGGTCGTCGCCCACAACCCCAGCGTGGAACAGCAGTACGCCGAGCGCCAGTTGCGGATACGTACGCAGCAGTGAATCCCGCTCCCACAGCGGGCGGGAGGATGTCTTCGTCTCGCGCCAGATCCACCGGCCACGATGGGTGTACACCAGATCGGGTACGGCAAGGACGACGACATCGAGTTCGGGAACGTAGGCCGCCACCCGATGCTGCACGAGGACGCGCTCGTCGGCGCCGAGTCCGTCGAGCGGGCACAGCAACCGATGCCCGGCCAGCATTCCGGCGGTCTCACGCGCGGACGCCTCGTCCAGACCGGTTTCGGACCGCAGCGCGTCCGGATCGGGGGCCGCACGGTCCCGGCAGCCGCGCAGCGGCTTTTCACCGTGGAGTGCGTCCAGCCGGGAGTCGACGAACCTGCCACGCCGTGCCCCGTCGTTCTCGCCGGACAGGTCGTTGAGATGCAGACGCCGCACCAGGTGGTACTGGGCGGGGCATTCCGCGTACAGGCGCAGGTCCCAGGCGGAGACGGAACGGCGCTTGCGGACGGCCGACGGGCGCCGCCCTCCCCACAGACCCTGGGCGCGCTTCAGGTCCGTGCATCCGGCGATGGCCTTGCACGCGACGCAACTCTCGCCGGGCGTGGTGCCGGTCGCGGCCGCGGCGGAGAGGAACGCCGGCACGGCGTCGCCCTCGAACCGCTCCTTCGCCTCGGCGGGCCCCTCGCCGAACAACGGCGGCGCACCGAGCAGCGGTTCCACCGAACCATCGGCGCACCCGACGTCGAAGACGCGCACCAGGGCGGGCGGGCGGCCGGTGCCGGTCGCCCCGGCTGGGGGTTCGTCCCGCGCCCTGCGCCGGGGCGTGGGCGCCCCATGGGCCATCACCTGCGCCACGGCCCCGAGTTCAGCGCTGGGGCGGCCGACCTTGGCCCGACCCAGCGAGGGCAGCCAGAGGTCGCGCACCGTCCCGTCGGTGGAGGCGTACATGCGACCCCACAGGGTGTGCTCGTACTGCCGGGCACCGCGCGCATCGGGTGCGTCCAGTCGGCGGGTGCGCCACGTCCACGGCTGCTTGACCGCCAGGGTGGGCGGCAGCCCTGCTTCCGCGGCGGCGGCCTGCTCCCGGGCGCGGGCCGCGACGTACCGCTCCAGGGCGTGCGCGGTCCACGCGAGATGTACGGGGTGGACCGGGGCACCCCTGCCTCGGAACGGTCCACGGGTGTTCCGCAGCTCCTCGCGCACCTGCTCGACGGACCGGCCGTCATGCTCCACACGATCGAGCGCCGCGAAGAGCGGGCCGAATCCGAACTCCTCATACGGCGTGGACAGGAACGGCACGGCCGGTTCGGCGACGAGCTGAGGCCGCATCGCGATGCGGCGGTGCGTAGGGCAGGCTGCGGCGTCGGGCCGAGCCATCCGGGGACTCGCCTTGATCAGCCAGTCCTCTCCGGCCACACCCGGTGGGTTTTGCATTGTGACCCCCGTTGCAAGGCGGCAAGGGCAAAGTGGACGTACAGAACCAAGGGGCCTGGCAGGCTATGAACGGCACCCTGGACGCGATCCAGCATGACATACATATGTGAACTGAGTCCATGAAGATCTAACATTGCAGTCACTTCACGCTAGTCTGTTGTGCCGGATGGTGCGGAAGGACGAAGGGGCGGCGCGGCGTGGACGCGGATTCGTACGCGGAGATGTACAGGCCCGGCACGGGTGATCTGATCGACGGGCGTTACGAGTTGACGGAGTCGCTCGGCAAGGGCGGGATGGCCCACGTCTGGCGGGCCCGCGAGATCTCCACGGACAGCGAGGTTTCCGAAGGTCGCGCGACGTCAGCGGATCGCGAGGTCGCGGTGAAGTTCCTGCGCCACGACTCTGAGGCCCTGTACGCCCTGGACCCGGAGGAAAGGGAGGCCGAACTCTCTGTCAGGAACGCCCGGTTCCGGCGCGAGGCCACGCTTCTGGGCACGCTCGACCATCCGGGCATCACGGAGCTGTATGGCTGCGGAACGCACCGGGGCGTGCCGTACATCGCCATGCGGCTGGTGACCGGGGTGAGCCTGCGAACCTTCCTCGACGAGCACACACCGCTGCCGCTGGCGACGGCGATCGCGGTCGCCGTGCAGATGGCGGGGGCGCTGGCCTGCGCGCATACGCTGCCTGTCGTGCACCGGGACCTCAAGCCGGCCAACATCATGATCGACGACGAGGGGGCGGTCGTCCTGATCGACTTCGGCATCGCCAAGCCGCTGCGGTCCGACGCCACCCGGTACACGGCGCACGGTTCCACCCTCGGCACCCGCGGTTATCTCGCACCGGAGCAGCTGCTGGAGCGCGAGCCCACCGCGCGGACGGACGTGTACTGCTTCGGCTGCGTCTTCTACGAACTGCTCACCGCGCGCCCGCCGTTCCCGCTCGGCGCGGACTCCGGGCTGACCGAAAGGCATCTCTACGAGGAGCCGCTGCCGCCGAGTGTGTACGCCGCGGGTATCCCCGAGGCGATCGACGATCTCGTGCTGCGCATGCTCGCCAAGCAGCCCGGACAGCGACCGCCTGTGGACGAGGTTCTGGCGGTCCTCGAACCGCTCGGTCCGCAACCCGGTGACCCCGGGCCCCGTCCGCGCACCCACCCCGACGCCACGGCACCGCTTCGCCGACCCGCGGACTGGGCCGTACGCACACGCCGCGCTCCCACCGCGCCCCCTGTCCCGTCCTTGGCGGAGGGCGAGGCGGAGTGGTTGGACACCCGCGCGGTGGAACTGCTGTGCGCGCGGGCCGAGTCGGAGATCGCCACCGGTGAACCCGGTGACGCGACCGGCCGTCTGAGCGCGCTGACGGAACGTGTGCGCGGGGAGTGGGGAGCCCGCCGCCCACTGGTGCGCCGTGTGTGGCGGGCAGCGGCGGACGGGCTCCGTCTGGCCGGGGACTTCGGCTCCGCGGCTCGTCTCTATGAGGGGATCGACGACGCTCTCCTGCACGGCGACGGCCCGGCCGAGCGGGCGGAGCGCGCCGTGATCCGGCTGCGGCTGGCCGAATGCCGACTCACCTTCGGTGAACTGGAGGCCGCCGTCGCCACGGTCGACGCCGCCGGCCGCACGGCCGCGGGCCTGCCGCGCGAGCACGCCGTACTGGTCGAGTCCGTACGGCGCGAGGTCGACGCCCAGCTCTCGGCCCGACTCGCGGACGCGGACGGTCACGGCTCCTCGCAGGTCCGGACCGACGGCGAGGCGCTGTGACGCGCTACGCCCCACCCGCGAGCCGCCCGGCCGCCAGTTCGTCACCGAGGTCGTGAACGAGGTCACCGCCGAGCTCGGCCGTGCGGCGCGCCAGCTGTTCGAAGGCGGCGAGCTCACGGAACGCCTCGCCGTAGCGTCGCTGCTCGCGCAGGGGCACCTGGCGGACCTGGAGGCGGCGGACATCGATGCGGGAAGAACTCGTCGCATGGGTCCCGGCCTGGCGGACGTTGGCCGGGGCGCGCAGCGAACCGGCGAGGAACCAGGCATCCAGCTGCTCGGGGTGCACCCGCACGGCGTGCAGTTGAGCACCCAGGGCGGTGGGTGCTCCTTCGTGGACCCAGGCGGAGAAGGCCCGCGCCACTCCCACCACGACGATGTCTCCGGGTTCGGCGATCACGGCTTCGCGTACCGCTGGGTCGTCGGCGGCGAGGTGCCCCCTGGGTGCGCCGCCCGACAGGAGGTCGGGAACCGTCAGGAATGGAATGTCCTCGGCGGACGCCGTCCCGGTGCGGACCGCGGTCTCCGGCAGCTGCTGGCCGCCGCGCAGGGTGAGCGCCCCCGCCCGCGCCAGTTCGGCAACGGTGGTGGCCGGGGGCGTCTCCTGTGCGGCAGAGGCGAGTTCGAGCGCCGCAAGCAGCCGGGCGGACTTGGCCACCTTGGCGGTGATGTCCTTGAACTCCCGCCAAGACGCGGCTAGTCGGGGCGCGCTGTCCGCCGGGGACGGGGTGATGTGGCGTCCCGGAGTGAGGTCGACCTCGTCGTCGAGCAGCTCGATGACGGGTACGCGCCGTACATAGGACTCTTCGGCAGGGTCCGTCCCCCCCACGGCCTCACGCAGGAAATCACCGATCGCCGCCCAGTCGGGGGCCCATTCACGGCCCGGGTCCCGGGGGAAGCGGGACACTCCGTCGGCCACCAGCAGGTGACCGCCCACGGGTGGCTCCTCACCTGCCGCGGGTGCCCGTAGTACCCACAGGTGCAGGGAGACGCTGTGCGGTGCGGCGCACCCCGGTGGCAGCGCCACGACGGCCTTCAGCTGGCCGGTGCGCAGCAGGGACCCGCGGATGCGCCGGCCCGCCTTGCGCGCCGCCACAGCGGGGGGCAGCAGCAGCACGGCCGCACCTCCGGGCCGCAGCCCCGCCAGGCAGTGCTGAACCCAGGCGAGTTCCGGTTCGGTACGCGGCGGCAACCCGTGGCTCCAGCGTGCGTCCGTGGCCAGCTCCTCGTACCCCCAGTCCCGTTCGTTGAACGGCGGATTGCACAACACGATGTCGGCGGGGTTGTCGGCGAACGGGTCATCGCGCAGAGAGTCCCCCGCGCGTACGTCGATGGAGGCGGGCTCTGTCCTCGGTGCCTGCTCGGCGAGGTTCAGTCGTGCTTCGGCGAGCGCCGCCAGGGCGGGGTCACGGTCGCCGCCGAGCAGGGTCGGCGCCCCGCTGCCCCTCTCCTCGGCCACCTCGGCCGTGGCCGTCAGGAGGTGGCCGGTGCCGCAGGCGGGATCCATCGCCGTGATGCCGCCGTCGACGGCCGCGACGCGGGTGGCGATGTCCGCCATGAGCGCGGCGAGCTGCTGGGGGGTCGTGGCGACCTGGCGTACGTGGACGTCAAGCCAGCGGCGCAGCAGGAAAGAAAAGGTCTCCGTGCCTCCTTCGCGCTGCCCGAGGTCCACGGCCCGTTCGATCAGGTCCGCCGCCTCTTTCGGGTACGCGGACTCTTTCGCGCGCACGGACTCCTCTGTCGCGCCCCGCCCGGCGAGCCGCCTGCCCACCTCCGCGATCGCCGCCCCCGTCTCGTCCCGTCCGCCGAGCGCCTCGAAGCGGGGCCAGAGCCATTCGCGCTCGGCGGACTTCTTGAGCTTCTTGTTCTCGCGCAGCCAGTTCTCAATGTCGGTAAGGGAGAATTGGGGGTTGACGTCCGTGCCGGCGATCCGGGCGGGGAACGACGGATGACGCCGCCGCCAGTTGCTGACGGCGGCCCGCCCGACGCCCGCGAGACGAGCGATTTCCGCCAGGGACACGGGTACGGCACGCGGCGTGGACATCTGAACTCCCTGGACGTTTTCTCAATAAATGTGGACGCTCCCCCACCTACAGGCGCGTGATCAAGCCACTTTCCCCCTCCCGCACGTCCCGCAGACTACTACGACAGAGACAGCTATTGACTTTGTTCACAGGACATCACCCTTCCTGCCACTTCACCTCGTCGAGGAAGCTGCTCGGCCGCCCGCTGTACGACATGTACAACGCCTCTCTCGCCCGGGTGCTCGCGACGAACAGCAGGCACCGTTCGGCCACGAGGTCGGTCGCGTTCTGCAGCGGATCGACCTCGGCCGGTGTCACCGCCGGCGCGAACGGGAACGCCGACGCGGTCACTCCTGTCACGGCCACGCAGCGGAACTCAAGACCCTTCAGGCTGTGCAGGCTCGACACCCGCACTCCGGGCGTGTCACCGGACTGCCCGTCCTTGACCCGCACCACGGGCAGCCCGGCCCGGGCGAGCCGGTCGCCGATCCGCGCGATCTGCGTGTGGAACCGGGCGCAGACAGCGATGTCGGACGGTGCGACACCGGCCGCCACCCACGCCGCCACCGTGCGCACGACGGCGTCGGCCTCGGCCGCTTCCGTCCCGTGTCCCTCGCACACGGGCCGCTCCCCGTGCAGCAGGGACCGGTACCCGGAGAGCGAATCCGGTTCGTCACCAGTCAGTCCCGCCACCGGCTCCCCGTCAAGAAGCGCCCGCGACCAGCGCAGGATCTCCTCCGTGGACCGGTAGTTGAGACGCAGCCGCGCGCCTCGTCCCGCGACGGAGATGCCGAGGGAGCGCAGCGAGACCCGGGAGTCGTAGATCCGCTGGTGCGGGTCGCCGGTGAGGAACAGGTCGTCGGGCCCTTCGGGCACCAGCGCACGCAGCAGCCGCCACTGGGCGGGGTGCAGGTCCTGCGCCTCGTCCACCACCACATGGTCGTACGAGAGGCCCTCGCCCGGCCTGTCCTTCAGCAGCCGGGCGGCTCTGGCGCACAGCTGCAGCCAGGTGCAGGTGCGGTCGCGGGCGAGTTCCTCCTCGAACCGAGCCATCGCCTGCCACAGCCGCTGACGCTGCCCGGCCGGCAGCTTGCTGCCGCGTCCGCGCCGCAGGCACTTCTCGTACTCCTCGCGGGTGCGCAGGTCCTGAGCGAGCAGCACATGCCGGTACTCCTGAGCCAAGAAGGCGTCCGCCCACGGCAGTTCGAGCCGGTGGGCCAGGCGCTGCCAGCGTCGCCGCTCGTCCTTGCCGCCGAGGACGTCCCGGGTTCCCGTGCAGCTCGCGCACGATGCGGTGGGCGGTGGCGTCGACCGTGGTGACGGTGACCCGGTCGAGAAGCGCCTGGTCGTGGTCGAGGAGCAGGGCAAGCCCGGAGCGCAGCGAGCGGGCAAGCGCGCCGGTGTACGTGGTGAGCAGGACGCGGGTGTCGGGTGAGCGCCCGAGCAGATGCCTGACCCTATGCAGGGCGACCACGGTCTTGCCGGTGCCGGGACCACCCGTGATCTGGGCGGGGCCCGTGTACGCGGGACGGTAGGCAACCCGCCGCTGGGTGGGATGCAGGAAGATCCGCCACGCGTCGAAGGGCTTGGCGAGGATGTCGGCGAGCTCCTCGGGCCCGGTGACCAGGGCGATCCGGCTGCGGGTACGGCTGACGGCGGCGGCCAGCTCGCCCTGCTTACCCTCGGCCTCCTCGACGGCGACCGCCTGTCGCGCCGCGACGAGGTCACGGTAGATGTCCTCGGGCTCGAACCCTTCCGCAAGCAGCCACAGCGCCTCGAACTGGTCCTCCGGCATCAGCGACCCGAACGCCTCCAGCTGCGCCGTGCCGGTGATGACGGGGGCGGCGCGCAGCATGACGTCGTCGACGCCGAGGTGGCGCAGCACGGTGTCCGACCACCGGGCGAACAGGGGCTCCGGCGCAGCCTCGGCCTCCTGGGCGAAGAGCGGGGTGATCTGTTCCATGGCGGTCAGATCACGTACTTCGAGACAGCGCGTGACCGCGTTGACCGAGTACAGCCGCCGCTTGGCCCAGGAGTACGCCTTGTCGTGGGAGACCACATGGACGAAGACGAACACGTCACTGCCGTCGTCGGGCGCGAGCAGGACAATGCGCTGCCCGTCGTCGACCCGGACGGTGCGCATGCGCGGATCACGGGAGCCGACCACGGACTCTAGATGCAGGCCCTTATCCGCGTGCAACTGGTGCACCGTCAGCTGCTGGAACTTCCCCATCGCCTTGTGGACACGGGCACGGGACGGCTTGTCGAGCCGGTCCACGCCCTCCCAGAAGGTGTTGGTAATCGCGATCTGCGGCATGCCCCAGCCTTCCCCTCAACCGCACAGTGTAAACGTTGACTGAGTTTACAACTCTCAGGTAACGAAAAGACACTCGCTCGCGCGTCCAATTGATTGACAACGCCTGGGAACTCCCCTTAACTTTGCCTGGGAGAAAATCATAGAGAAAACGGAGGGCGGATGTCCGGACACACCATCACCGTCGACGCCGAGGTCTTCGAGCGTCTTCAGCGTGAGGCCCAGCCGCTCATCGATACACCCAACAGCGTTCTGCGTCGCCTTCTCGCCCTCGACTCGACCGGCGCCCAGTCCGGTGCACTCACGCCGCTGCTCGACGCGGGCAAGCTGCAACCAGGCCAGCGGCTGGTCTGGCGGCGCCGCAATCTCGGGCACGAGTACCGGGTACACGTCACCACCGAGGGCAATCTTCAGCTGGAGGATGGCCGGATCTGCGATTCCCCCTCCGGCGCCTGTAGCGCGCTGGCCCAGGGCAGTGTCAACGGATGGGACGCCTGGCGCACCGACGGAGGCACGTCCCTGAACGTGCTGCGCGGTCGGCACTGAACACTTCGACGGGGGCTCCGATCACGTGGACTTCACTCAGCGCATGCTCGCGCAGCTCACCCTGCGCCAGCAGCTCACCGACATGCCGAGCGAGAGCTTCGAGCAGCTGATCCACAAGCTGCTGAGTCTGCGGCACCCCGACTTCGTGCCCGTACGCACACACGGAAATCTCGGGGACATGGGCGCTGATGGGCTCCTCCTGTGGGACCGGGTGCTCTGGGCGTGCTACTCACCGCAGACCGACGACATCGCCCGGGTCAAGCGCAAGTTCGCCTCCGACTTGAAGAAGGCCCTCGTCAAACGGCCGGACGCCTTCGACACGTTCCGCTTCGCGGTCAACGACCTCAAGGGCGTACACCCGGAGTTGAGCGTGATGATGTCCGAGGCTCAGGAGAAGCTGCGCCCGCGTCGGGTGGAGCACTACGGCTGGCACCGGCTTTGGAACGACGTCATGCGACTGGGCTGGATCGCCACGGAAGAGCTCCTTGGCTGTGAACTGCCGGTCCAGAACAAGACGTACGGCATCGGGCTCACCGATCTCGAGGCGCTCCTTGCCCGGCTCGGTGAGCAGCGGCGCACATCGCAGCCGCTCGCCGCCCTACTCGAAGTCAACAAGTACAAGATCGAGTGGAACGGTCTGTCCGGTGACGTCCGCGGTGCACTGATCCAGGGGATCGGGCACAGCCATCTCGTCGAGGGGTACTACGCCGGGCTCGGCGCGCCGGACGAGGCGGACCGGGTCGCACAGGGTTTCCGGGTGTACTACGACCAGGTCCGCACCGCCACCGACGACCAGGACAAGCTGTGGGCCGCACTGCAGGAGTACATCCTCGGAAATGCCGCGCCCAGCCTGAACTCGATGTACTGCGCCTGGATCGTCATCGCCCACTTCTTCCAGCGGTGCGACGTCTTCGACGTGCCACCCGACGGCTGGATTCCGGGTGCTGCGGACCGGAGCGCAGCGTGATCACGCCGACGAAGGGCATCTCCCCGGACCGCTCCCTGCTGGCCGTCGGTGCGCAGATCCTGCGGGTCCTCGACATGCCGATGACCGTGACCCAGACCTGGTCGAGGTTCCGCGCCGAACGTGTCCGGCTCGGCCATCACTCTCCGGTCTCCTTCCAGTGGTTCGTCCTCGGGCTCGATGTGCTGTATGCGCTCGGTTTGATCGAATTCCGCAACGAGCTGCTGACGAGAAGGCGAGCCGACTCGCCGACCAGGAGGAGGGGCGATGCTGCGTCGTCTGAGCGCTGACGATCCACGGTTCCGTTCCGTTGAGTTCCGGCGCGGCCTCAACCTCCTGGTCGCCGAGGCGCACCCCGGGGCGGTGAAGACGGACAGCCGCAACGGCACCGGCAAGTCCAGTCTGGTGGAGCTGCTGCACTTCGCCCTGGGGGCCCAGGCCGGCAAAGGCAGCCTTCCCAGCCACACCCGGCTCCGTCACACCCTCTTCACGCTGACCTTGGACTGGCCCGGACGCGAGGAGCCGGTGCGAGTGAGCAGGCGCGGTGCCCAGCAGGGCATCGTCCTGACCGACGCCCCAGGCGGCAGCGAGGGCGACGCCGGAGGGCTCTTCGAGTTCAACCTCACCCGTGAGATGCCGGTGCCGGAGTGGAGAACATGTATAGAGGCAGACCTCTTCCGGCTGCCCGCCGACCACCCCGGCATTTCGGGGCGCGCCCTGCTGTCGCTTCTCGTACGCCGTGTCGGATCGCACGCCTTCAACGACCCGGTGCGGACCTATCCACAGCAGTCCACGGCCGAGGCCGCGGCCAACCTCGCCTATCTCCTCGGCCTGGACTGGCGGCTCGCCGCCGGCTACCGCGACATCGCCGCTCGGGAGGCAACCCGACGGCAGCTGCGGTCGGCGATGAACGATCCGTCCTGGCACCAGGTCGTCGGTACGACGGCGGACCTGCGCGGCCGGATCATCGTCGCGGAGGGCGACGTGAACCGGCTCCGCGAGCAGATCGCCTCCTTCCGCGTGGTGCCCGCATACGCAGAACTTCAAGCGCGGGCCGACGATTTGGACAAGAGAGTCCGTTCGCTGCCGGAGCAGGACGTGATCGACCGTCGGAACCTGGCGGAACTGCGGCGAGCGGTGGAGGAGGCGAACGAACCAGACACGGCGTACGTAGACGCCATATACCAGGAACTGGGTGTTGTCCTGCCCGACCGGGTGCACCGCTCCTTTGAGGTCGTACGCGGCTTCCACGCCTCCATCGTCCGCAACCGCCGCCGCTACCTCGCCGACGAGATCGAGGAGACGCAGGCCAGGCTCACGGCGCGCGAACACGAGCGCGCCCGTCTCGGCGAGGAGCTCACCGAGACACTGAGCGCACTGCGCGACGGAGGCGCCCTCGACGGCCTGACGGCACTCCAGCAGTTGCTCGCCCAGAAGCAGGCGGCGCTGGAGGCGCTGCGCAAACAGCATGAGACGGCGCAGTACATGGAAGCCAGCCAACGGGAGATCGCGGCACAACGGGTCGAGCTTCAGGAGGAGCTGGAGCTCGACCTTGAAGAACGCGGCGAGCAGACCCGGGAGGCCACCTGGCTCTTCGCCCGCTTCGCCCGCCGTCTCTACGGGCAGGACCGACAGGCATACCTCACCATCAGGGCCGGCACCAGCAGCCTGGAAATCTCCGCCCATGTCGACAGTCAAGGCAGCGTCGGCATTAACAAGATGGTGATCTTCTGCCTTGATCTCACGGCCGCGGTGATCGCCCACCGCCACGACCGTGGGCCCGACTTCCTGGTCCACGACAGCCATCTCTTCGACGGGGTGGACGACCGCCAGGTGACCGAGGCATTGATCCTGGCGTCCGAGGTCACCGAGCAGGAAGGGCTCCAGTACATCGTGACCTTCAACTCGGACAAGCTGGAACGTGCCCGCCTGGGCGGTTTCGACCCCTCCCCCTACCTCATCGAGCCACGCCTGACCGACGCCTACGACGAAGGCGGACTGTTCGGGTTCCGCTTCTGACCCGACCGTCGCATCTCACCGGCGGCACACGGCCCACACCGTCTTGCCCCCGGGATGGTGCGGGCGCACGCCCAGTCGTCGGCGAGCGCCTCGACGAGGATCAGTTTACGCCCCGACTCGCGGTCGCCACCGGGGTGTTGTGGCGTCGGACATCTGTCGCCGCGAGCGTCGGTGACCTCGATCCGCAATTCGCTCGCGTCCAGGCGGCCGTCAAGTCGGGCCTCACGGCCGCGCACCCGGCCGTGCAGGGCGGAGTTCGCCATCGGGCGTGAGGAGCACGAACGCCCCGCCCATCACGGCGGGCTCGCTGCGATTGCTCGGCATTACTTGCAGCTCCATGTTGCGCAGGCGTCCGCGGTGGAGTAGTTGAATCCGCGCGACTCGTTTGGTTCAAGAGCGGCAACGAAGGCGGCGAAGGCTTGGAGGTCGCTGCTGATGTGACCGCCATCCATGTGCGCGACGCCCAGGAGAGCCGCGGCTCTCAGCTCGCGTTCACACGTTCCGCCCAGGCCGGGTTCGTCGCCGAGGTCGGGCGGCGCCGGCCCATTTCACCGACTCCGCCCGCGACTTCACGGTTCAGTCCTCGTGGCGGGGGCCCTTGCCCGGCGGCGGGTCCAGCACGGTCTGGTACACCCGGCCGGTCTCGCGGGCTTCCGCCATGCGGTCGTAAAGGCCGAGGATGAGGTCCTTGGTGCGATAGGTGCCGCACAGGGTCTCCTCCTTCTTCTTGACCGAGGGGAACATCTCCATGACGTATTCCACGTCATCACGGCTTAGCCCGTACGCATGGAACAGCGCGGCGTCCAGCTCCGCGCGCAGCAGCTCGCGGCGTTCCGCGTTCCAGCGGAACGGGGCTCCTTCGTCCCCATGACTCTTGGCGAAGGACGCCATGTCTCTTGATGTATAGGACAGTTCCAGCACTCGGAGTGTGATCCACACCGCCAGGTTCCTCCCATCCGCAGTGTTGAACGGCAGGTCGACGTCCGGCACCGGAACAGGAAACTGCATCACGTAGCCATAGGTCATGGACGTTCCGGCGACCTTCTGGCGTGCCACGTAATCGAAGACGTACGACGCCAGAATCCCGTTCAGCGCCGCAGCCCCGGATTGGACGAACATCAGTGGAAACTTGTGGCCCACGCCGTACGCCGGAAGGGGCGTACTGATCACCGTTCGCGTGTCCGTGGAGCGTGCGACATCCCGCCACCCCATCAACCACCCGTTCCACCACTCCCGCTCACCCAGCCGCGAGGCGACCCCCGGCCACATGATCCGGTTCCCCTTCTTGTCCCGCCTCCCCGAGTCCACGTCGAACTCCGGCACCCAGTACCGAGGCATCGGCGCGAACTCCGGGTCATCGTGCTGCTCCGGCGTCACCCGCGGCAGCGTCCCCACATTCGCCTGCGCCTGCGTCTGCCCCTCGTACGTACCGAGCCGGTGATCGAAGTGGTGCAGCATCTTCGCCTCGTACAGCGGGAGATAGCGGCGACCGTCGGACGGATGCGTGAAGATGTTGCCCTTCAGCTTCCAGCCCTCGGCCTCCAGCTCCGCCTTGCCGCGGAACAGGTGTGAGTCGTTGGACATGTGGAACATGGTCATGAAGGTCAGGCCCCATGAGTCCGTGCCCCCCTTGCCGTCCGCGTCCGGTTCCCGCCTGAGCACCGGGACGCGCCGGTAGATGCCCAGCGTGATCTCCGCGTCCCTGCGGGTGCGGAACACCGGCAGTGTGCCCGTGTTGGGGTTGACCAGGAGGATCTCCTCGGGCGGCATCGCGAAGCAGCGCTCGTCGAGGTCTTCCATGTAGCGGGTGCCGAACGCGAAGGACGCCGAATGCACCCGCTCGCCCCGACCGGTGACGGTCAGCAGCGAGAACCGGACCGAGTGGTGTACGTCCCGGCTGAGGATGAACGCCTCGTTCTCGAAGTCCAGGAACGAGGCGAGCCGAGAGGTGCGGACCAGGTCGGAGAAGAACGGCGCGGTCGTCGCGTCGGTGGCGATGCCGGTCGGCAGGACCAGGCCGAAGCGCCCCTCGGGGGCGATGCCGAGCGAGGCAGCCTCGGCGAAGACCGCGTACGTGTTGACGTCGCCGCGTCCGGCGAGCGGAAAGCGGCCCGAGCCGCGCAGCAGGTGGCTGACCCCCTCAGAGAGGCGGCGTGCGGCGATGAACTCGGCGTGCAGGGCCCGGTCAGCCTCCTCCTCGCTGGTGGCCAGCGCGGCGATCCGGCGCTCGCGGACCGCCTTGTTCGCGGCGCCCGCTACCGACGCGTCACGGGTGGCGAAGAACTCCTGCTCCTGGAGCTTGACCCGCTCCCACGGCGGGTTGCCAAGGACACAGCTGAATCCGCCCTTCCACCCGGTCCGGTCGTCCACCCCCGGCGCCTGCAGATCGGCCGGCACCCGGAACACCTCCGGGAACTCCAGGTGCCAGTGGAAGAAGCGGTACTCCTCGCGTAGGCGCAACACCTTCTCCACCGTGCCCGGCGGCAGGCTCGCGCCGCCGTCGGAGGAGTGCAGGGCGAGCAGGGAGTCCGTGGTGAGCGCGGGCGGGAACGTCTCGTCCGTCCGCCTGGTGCCATCGGTGCGTTCAGTCTTCTCCCAGACGAACGCCGCGCACCACGCGTCGGCGAGTTCCAGGGCCCTCAGGTAGTCCCTGGAGGTAGTGAGTTCGTAGTAGGCGCGGGCCTGGTTCTGGACGTCCTCCAGTTCCTCCGACCGTGCGGTCGTGATGTCCGACGTCTTGCTGCTGATCGCCGCGTTGGAGATCTCCAGGGCGTGCTGCTCCGAGAACAGTGCATCTTGGTTCGCGTGGTGGCGCAGCGCTGCCAGCCACCGTTCACGCTCGCTGGCGTTGCGGGCCTTCAGGTTCCTGACGGCCTTGGACTCATCACCCTCCAGGACCTTGAACGCCTCGTCGGGCAGACCGCCCGCGAGGAGCTTCGGTGTCGTGCCAAGCAGGCCGTTGCCGTGCTTGATGTGCGCGTCGAGGAAGGTGAGCGGGCGGCCCGGCTTCATGGCCTCGATCCACAGGGAGACCTTGGCCAGCTCCACGGCCATCGGGTTGAGGTCGACGCCGTACACGCAGCGGGAGACGACCTCGCGCAGGGCATCGCGGACGGCCTCGGCAGTCGGCTCCGGGTCGTCGGTCTCGATCTCGGCGAGCCGGCGGGCGATGCGGCGGGCCGCCGCGACCAGGAAGTGGCCGCTGCCGCAGGCCGGGTCGCACACGGTCAGGGCGAGCAGCGCTGCCTTCCGCTCCTGCTTCGTCGTGCCCGAGCGCACGGCCCGCTCGATGACGGGGTCGAGGGCCGAGTCCAGGAGGCAGTCGATCAGCGGTGAGGGCGTGTAGTAGGAGCCGGAGGTCTTGCGGTCGTTGCCGTCCAGCTTCTTCAGGACGTACGAGCCGTCCTCGTCCTGGCGGGGTTCGAGTTCGAGCAACGACTCGTAGACCGAACCGAGCTCGTCCGCGCCCAGGTGCCGGTAGTCGACCTTGCGGGGGCGGCCGAGCTTGGCGTCGAAGATGACGGCGAGGGCGCGCACCGCCTCGTACAGGGACTCGTTGGTGAGGGCGAGACCGGCCAGCCGCTCGTCCACAGGGGTGGGTTCGAAGAGACCGCCGAGTGCGGGCAGGCCCAGTTCGGGGCGCCCGCCGGGCTCACCGAGGCCCTTGATGACGAGGGTGAGGGCTTCCCACTGGTCGCCGTGCGGGCTGCCGGAGCGGCGGGCGAGACGGCGCAGGCGGCCGGTGGAGAAGTACTTCTCGTAGCGGTCGCGTACGGTCTTGTCGGCGTCCGGGTGCAGGAGCAGGCCGCGGTCTTCGGTGACGAAGAGGAACAGCAGCCGGTAGACGAGCCGCAGCAGGGCGGGGTGCAGGTCGCGGACGGTGAGCGTTCGGGAGTGCAGGGCCTCGCGCAGCTTCGCGTTGTCGGGGTGGGCGATGAGCCCGCTGCCGATCACCGTGAGGGCCTTCTCAACGCCCTTGCGGAGCTCCTTGAGGGCGCGGGTGCCGGAGTCGATGGCCTCGGTGCGCCACTTCTCCAGCGGGCAGGAGGCGGCAGGGTCTCCCTCGAAGCGGGTGCGGTGCAGCAGGCGCCACAGGAGGACGAAGTCGTCGGACCGCTTGCCCTCGAAGATCGCCTGGAGGTCGAACTCGATGAACGCGGCGCCGGTCAGCGACGCGGACTCGCGCAGCAGCCGCAGCTGGCGGCCGTTGGACAGGACACCCCACAGGGCCTTGTCGCCCGAGCGGTTGAGGTACTCCTGCACCATGGACTGCGGGGCCTGCGGCGCCACGAGCGGGGTGCGGACGTCCAGCGGGACGTTCCAGCCGGTGAGATGCACGGGCACATGCGCCCACGCATGGCTGACCGGGAAGTCCTTCGTATCGTCGTGAGCGGGCAGGCCAGGCTCCGGCACGGCGGACAGCGCGCCGAAGCCGAGCTGCTCGAACAGGGGCAGCAGCCAGCGTTCGGTGGTGAGCCCCACCGCGTGCACACCACTGTCGTCGTCCGCGCCGTCGCGGGCCAGGGCGTCCTGGTAGGCGGCCCAGACGCCGCGCAGATAGCCCCAGGAGCGCTCGGCGGCGTCTCGTACGGACTCGCCCTTGGCGAACAGCCGGTAGTCGGCGGGCTTCGAGCCGGACTGCTCCTTGCCCTCCTTGATACGGACGAGGAGGTCGTAGGGCAGCAGTCCGCCGACGGTAGCGACGGTGTCGGTGACCAGGGTTCTCGCGGTGCTCACGCGTCGGCTCCCAGCTGGATCGTGGCGGCCGGACGGTAAAGGAAGACACCGAGGACGTCCGGATCGCCCTGCGGGACGGCCTTCAGGCCGGCGAGACGGGCCCGGGCGGCGGTGCGGACCCGGTGGTGCGAGGCTTCCAGCTCCTTCGCGGCCGCCTGGGAGCGCAGGCGCAGTTCGTCCATGAGTCCGGTTTTCAGGGCGGCGAGGATCGACGCGATGTGGTCGGTGGCGAAACCCGGGTCGGAGTTCCCCGTGGCGCGGGCCTCCAGGAGGGCCAGCGCCTCCTCGTCCGGCAGCCAATGCGGAGCGTCGGGTCTGCCCTGGTAGGCCACCACCCTCGCGTCCTCGGCGAGTTGGGGGCGGATTTTGCCGTCGCGGGTGGGCAGGCTGAGCTGGAAGCGGTGGCGCACGAGGAGCATGGTGGTGGGCCGTCGTACGGCGTTCGTACGGATCACGCCGCAGCGACGGGCCGGGCGCTGCCAGGCCGGGAACTTCTCGTCTAGGGCGGTGTCCAGGACGAAGCGGGCGATCGCGGCCACCACCGGGTCGGTGCGGGTGAGCGCCGCCTCGCCGCGCGGAGCGCTCGGCGCGTCGTGGAAGACCACCGGGCGCGGGTGGCGGGGGCCGAGCGCCGCGGTCACGGCGTCGCGCAGGCCCTGCGGAAGCGCGTCGGTGTGGGCGGTGAACCCGCCCTGCTTGCGGTCGGCGGGCACCCCGCGCAGTGCGCCGAGCGCGCGGCGGGTGAACTCCCTGACCTCCTCGCCGGTGCCGAGCGCGGCACGGATCTCAGCGACCTCGGTGGCCACGTCCTCCTTCTTGATCCGGTTCTGGGCGTAGAGGGACCGGGACGCCTTCTCGCGCTCGGCGGAGGACTCCCAGGCGAGCTCCAACTGCTGGGCAGTGGGCAGCTGTTCGCGCTCGAACAGCCCCTCCTGCTCGAAGGAAGGGGTCTCGCCGCGCAGGATCAGCTCTTCGAAGACCGCCTGCATGGCGCTCTCCGCCTGCTGCGGCACGGGGACGGAGATGCCGGTGGCGCGGCGGATGCGCTCGTGCTTGCGTAGCAGCACCTTCAGGACGATGTCGTCGACCGGGTTGTCCGCCCCGTACAGGGTCAGGGCCTTCACTGTGTCCGTGCGCTGCCCGAAGCGGTCGACACGACCCTCGCGCTGCTCGTGACGGGTCGGATTCCAGGCCAGGTCGTAGTGGATGACGGCGTCGAAGGACTCCTGGAGGTTGACGCCCTCGGACAGGCAGTCGGTGGCCACCAGGACGCGCCGCTCGGGGGCGGGCTCGCCGTTCTCGTCCGCGCTGGTGAGTTCGGCGATCCGGTTCAGGCGCATGTCGGGCGAGAGTTCGCCGGTGACGGATGCGACCGCTACCGGGTGGTCGGTGCCTCTCTTGTTGAGCACCTTCTTCAGGTGGTCGGCGACGTAGTCGGATGTGGCGATGTAGCGGCAGAACACGATCGGCCGGTAACCGGAGTCGAGGAGGTCGGTCACCGTCGCCACCAGCTTCTTCAGCTTGGTGTCGCGCGTGGGGCCGGCGAGCTTGCCCGCGGCCTCGGCCATGGCGACGAGACGGGCCTTCTCCTCGGCATCGAGATCGTCGGGGCCGGTCGCTTCGGTCGTGGTCGTGGCGGTGGGCAGCAGGCTGCCCGGGACCTCGTCCGCGGACTGAGCGTTGTCGGTGTCCGCCGGGTCCGAGACGGTCACCTGCCCGGTGCGGTCCACCTCGTCGGGGGTGTCAGCCTCCTGGACACCGGCCCTGGTGTTCAACGACCGTACGGCGGCAGCGGGCGAGGAGGACAGAGTGCGCAGCAGCGCCAGCGTCGACCACCAGCGCTGCCGCTGCTGCAACGCCCCGTCGGCGGAACGCACCGTCTCGCGGGCGTACGCGAGGACCTCGGCGAGCAGGGCACGGTAGTCGCGGTGCAGAGTGTAGGAGACTTCGGCGGTGTCCCGGCTGGAGGGGAAGTGCGCTCCGTCCTGGAAGTCCTCACGGATGTCGGCACGGCGGCGCTGCACGAAGAACTGGGCGAGCAGCTCACGGCCTGCGCGGGATTCGAAGCCCACGGTGGCGAGGCGGGCGTCGAGCAGCCCGAGCAGCCGTCGGAAGGGCTCCTCCTTGCCGCTGTGCGGGGTCGCGGTGACCAGGAGGAGGTGGCGGTCGGGGACGTCGGCGAGCGCGCGCAGCAGTCCGTAGCGCTGCTGCGAGGCGCGCGCCGAGACCTGCGCCGTGGAGTCCGCGACACAGGTGTGCGCCTCGTCGACGATCACTAGGTCGGGGCAGTTGTTCAGGAAGTCCTCGCGGTGGCGGGGCGACTTGATGAAGTCGGTGGAGACGACGTAGGCGCCGTCGGGGCGGAACACCGTCTGCCCGTACGGTGTCTCGCGCTCAAGGCGGCCGATCGTGGCGGGCAGCACCAGCCGCGCGTCGATGCCGAACTTGCCCCGCAGCTCGGCCCGCCACTGCTCGGCGAGCGCAGGGGAGCACAGCACGACCAGGCCGCGGGCGTCGCCCTGGGCGAGCAGTTCGGCCGCGATGAGACCGGCCTCGACGGTCTTGCCGATGCCCACGTCGTCGGCGATCAGCAGCCGCACGGTGTCCTGGCGCAGCGCCATCATCAGCGGTACCAGCTGATACGGACGCGGGTCCACGGCGATCGAGGCGAGCGACCGGAAGGGGCCCGCCCCGGCCCGGAACCCGATCCGCAGGGCGGTGCGCAGCAGACCGGCGGTGTGCTGGTCGCCGAGGTCACCGGGCGTGGGCGGGGCGAATGTGGCGGGCACCACGGTCTCCAGGTCAGGCAGCACCCCCGCGATGTCGACATCGGCGCCGCCCAGCGGGCGCAGCACGAGGAGGTCCTCGGTGGAGTCCGGCAGCACCACCCATTCGCGGCCCCGGGCATGGACGAGGGAGCCGACGGCGTACTTCGGGGCCGGCGTGGCGGCGGTGGTCATACGGGCCTTCCGGGTGGGCGCGGGCGGGTTTGGCGTACGTACAGAACTGGGGAGAGGCGGCCGTCGGCCGACGCTGCTGGGCGTGGCGTCCGGCCGCAGGTCAGCGGCGGGGTTCGCCGAACACCTGAGGATACTCGGCGACCTTCTTGGACCAGTCGTCGTCGTAACGGACGCGGACCACTTCCCAGCCGAAGTCCTTCAGCCGTTCCTCCGCCTCTTCGTCACGCAGCACGATGTCGTCGTGGTCGTGGTGCGGGCCGTCGACGAAGACCGCGATCGGACCGAACCCGGTGTCGTACACGAAGTCCGGTTTGGACAGCGCCTCGCGCACCTTGATCTGCTGGTGATCCGGGAGCCGGTGGCCGTGCGACCTCAGGTACTCGACGAAGCGCTCCTCCAGGGTGGAGTCGGCGCCCTGCCGAAGCGCATCGGCGTGCTCGTCGCGCGAACGTCCTGGGGTGGACTCGCCGACGGTGCCGTCCGCGAACGCCTGAAGCAGGTCGCGCACCAGCTGCCGGTCGATGACGCGGTGGTGACGCTGGTTGGCGAAAGACAGCAGGCAGTCGTAGCAGCCCTTCTCGCACGGATCACCATTTGTCTTCTCGTCGCCGCGGTCACGCCCCAGCTGATCGAAGTGGGCGATCTCCAGAGCCTTGCGCGCAGCGTTCGCCAGGGCTCCTGGCTCGGCCTGGAGCCGCCGCAGCACGCCCGCGCCGCCCTCCGCGCTCTCGATGAACAGGAGGCGCTCACGCGGCCCGTCGTGCGGCGGCAGCTCCTCGGTGTCGAGTTCGGCGTCCTCCAGCTGGAACTCGGCCTCGATGCCCCGCTCCAGGGCGTACTGGAGGGTGAGGGCGGTGTCCCGGTCGACCGGCTCGGCCAGGTGGAGGACGAGAATGTTCCGGGTGTCCTGCACGTACGGGATCACCGGCATCTTGCGGTGGGCCTTCTCGGCGTCCGCGAGTCCTTCCTGCTCCTGGGGAGTCTCCCTGCCGCCCTTCTTGGCCGCGCCGCCCGCGAGCCACTCGCCCGTCACCGGGTCCATCCAGAAGCCGATCTCGCCCCTGGCGACGGAGCGGCGGTAGCCGAGGTTGGTGAGCCTGATGGTGGCGCTGTCTCCGTACGCCAGCTCGGCGAGGGCACGGCCGGAGGCGGTCTGCGCCATGGCGCGCAGGGATCCGTCGCGGCCGTCCTCGTGCTTCTTGAAGCGGTAGGAGATCTCCACCTTGTAACCGGTGCGCTGGCGCTCCTCCTCGTCGGAGGAGATCCGATCGCGGCGGTGGGTGAAGACGGTGTGCAGGTGCAGCAGACCCGTCCGCGCGTCGCCGAGGCCGCTGCCGCAACCCATACAGACGTCCTCGTGCTGCTCCTCCGGGGACAGGTAGCCGCAGGCCCCGCACACCTTCGCGCTCTCGGTAGTCAGCTCACCCGCGGTGTCCGGCGGCAGCTGTACCCGGTCCACCTTGTAGCGGCTGCCCTCGTGGTAGATGAGCGCGCCGGGCCCGAACTCGCGGATCGCGATGAACCGGGAGCGCTGCAGGTAGTCGCCGTCGTAGCCGCCACGGCTGGTGCGGCCGGTGCCCGGGATGTACGCGGCGAGCGGCAGCCTGGGGAAGGAGTAGCCCGGCAGGAAGCCCTCGGAGGCGAAGTAGCGGTACGGGAAGAAATCCGACATTACGGTCCGCTCGCCGCCCTGTTCGTTGCGCAGCAATGCGAGCTGACTCTCGGCCTGCGCGCGACGGCGCTTGGCCTGGTCCTTGGAGCGGCCCGTGGCGGTGCGGTTGAGAATGTTGCGGTGCTGGATCTCGCGCTCTTCGAGGGCCTGCCTGAAGAGGTTTTTCCAGCGCCCGCACGCCTTGCGGAAGCTGCCCGGCGCGGCCTCAACGGTCTGCTCCAGCCATCGCTCGTGCCACCAGGACGTGGCGCGCAGCAGATCGCCACAGCCGTCCAGGACAGTACGGGCACGCTCCAGGGCGCGGCGGCGGGCAGCCGGCTCCTCGATGGCCGTGACCACAGACGATGCCAGCTCCAGCGAGGGGTGGTCGCCATCGGCATCGATCAGCCGGGCCATGCTGGTGCCGAGATCGAGCCGGGTCTCGGCGAGCCAGATCGCGTGCACGTGGGAGGCGAGCAGATCCTCGTTGGCTAGATCGAGCCGGGGCGGGGCAACCCGGCCAGCCACCATCTGCTCGCGTCGGGTGAAGTAGTACTGGTCGTGACTGTTGCCGGTCGCGCAGTACGTGGTCACGAGCGCGGGCTGGCCGCTGCGGCCCGCGCGGCCGGAGCGCTGCGCGTAGTTGGCGGGGGTCGGCGGCACGTTACGCAGGTTGACGGCGTTGAGGTTCTTGATGTCGACGCCGAGTTCCATCGTCGGCGAGCAGTACAGGAGGGGAAGCCGGGTGCCCTCGCCGAAGAGGTCCTCGCGCTCCTGGCGGACGTCGGGGTGGACCTGGGCCGTGTGCTCGGCGGCGTGCAGACCGGCGAAGGTGGCGGCGATGTCCTGGTAGAGCCGCTTGAAGAAGGCGTTGACGCGGGGGCCGCGCTCGTCACGGTAGGTACGGCGCAGGCGGTCCACGGCGCCGTGATCGTCGTCGCGGGCGTGCCAGCGGATGACGGTGTGGTTGATCCGGTAGCCGGGCTCCTCGCCCCGCCCCTGGGAGACCTCGGCCAGGACTCCGCCGTCGGCCAGGACCCGGAGCAGGTCGCGGATGACGTCCTGGGCTTCGTCAAGGGAGAGTCCCTGCCCCCAGCCGGGGAAGGTCGTGTCCTTGCGGACATGGCGGCCGAACGCGGTGCGGCCGGTCAGGTTCAGCTCGCTGCGGCCGCGCCCCGTGCGGCCGGGGCGACCGGGCCGGGCCACGGCGAACTTGGCCGGAGGCGGCGCCGCCTCCGTGTCTGCGATCCCCCACGCGTCGTTGAGCCGCGCCGACTCCTTGCGGAGTTCGGCGAACTTGGCCTCGGTGAAGTAGGGCGTGTCCACGGCCCGTTGGCGCCGCAGTTCGTCCATGAGGACCTTGGACAGCCGTTGGCGTGCCTCGGGAGTGGCCGTGCGCAGCGGGCCCACGGTGTCCCGCCACCGGTCCTCGTCGCCGGCGATGGCGTCGAGCCCCCCGTACTCCAGACCGAGCAGCCCGGTCTGTTCCAGGTTGGGCATGGTGACACGCCAGCCGCGTTCCAGGTCGAGGAAGAGGCGGTACTCAGCGACCGTGGCCAGTGCCTCCAGTGTGCTCTCGGCCAGCTCCTCGATCTCGGTGGGCTTGGCCGCGTACTCGTGCGGGGAGAGCCCCATCGCCGCCACCACGTCCTCGCCGAGCCGCTTCCAGCGGAGCCCCTTGTCACCGGCGGCGATCATCGCCCGGTACAGGGCACCGCGCAGCTGCGTGACCATGACGAAGTCGTTGAAGTGGCCCGACTGCAGGCTCGCGTCCTGCCGGTTGTCAACGAAGGTCAGCAACTTCCTTGCGTCCTTGTCGAGCTCGCCCTCAGGAATGCTCTTGAGGTGACGCACGATCGAGGCACTGACGACGGATGTGGCGGTTGAGCGGCCCTCCTGATCGAGGGTCATCAGCTTGGCGAAGTCCCGCTCCTTGACCTGCTCGTAGCCGACGCCGCACTCCAGGCAGAAGAGGAACGGAGCAGGCAGATACGCCGCGTAGACGCCGCCGTTCGCCTTTCCTCCTCCGATGCCGTCCGGGCGCACCCACACCGGCTGCGGCGCCCGCTTCCTGCGGCTCGCGGTGAGCACCGGGGCACCCTTGCGCTCGTCGAAGGTGAGCCAGCTGTCGGGGAAGCGCCGCTGCTCAATGGCGTCGCCGACCTGCTCCGGCCACGGGTTGGCGGCCGAGATGTACAGATATCCCTGCTCGTCGTCCTCGTCCTCGCGCGTACGGAAGGCGACGGAGCCGTCGTCCCCCTCATCGCGGGCAACCATCAGGTACTCCTGCCCGCATTCGCGGCAGAAGGACAGCGGCAGCAGCAGCTTCTCGGGGGCGTTCGGGACACGCTGCTGGTAGGTGCGGGTGATGTGACGGTCGGCCTCTCCCTCGAGGGATACGTAGACAGATCCGCCCTTGGACAGGAACTGGTGCAGCCTGAAGGCGAACAGCGGACGGTTGTCCTCGGTACTGCGGGCGGCCGCTCCCGCCTGGAGGGTGGACCGGATACCCTCCGCGCACGCCTCGTACCGGCGCTCCTCCGGGTCGTCCTCCGCGATGCCGAACGCCTCGGAGCGCAGGCGCACCGCAGCGGCCTCCACGGTGAGCGGTTCTGCACGGACCAGGAGCGTGCTGCCGTCCTCGTCCTCGGTCTCGACCAGGCCGAAGGCGGTCTCGATCCAGCGGGCCAGCGGATCGGCGGCCAGCCGCCCGTACTCGGCCGGAGGGTTGTTGTCCCTCACTCGCGCGGAGAGTTCGGATGGCGTGGGCACGGCGTCGCCAGTCGCCCGCACCAGGGTCTCGCCGACCACTCTCTCCGGGGAGATCTCCGTGTCGAAGAGGGTGGAGGCGACGCGGGCGACCTCGCTGCGGCGCGCGGCGGGCGTGCCGTCGGTGGCCATCGTCGCGGACGTGCCCACGCACTGCAGGTCGGGTGACTCGCATGCCTCGCGTACACGCCGCACCAGCACGGCGACGTCGGCACCCTGCCGCCCCCGGTAGGTGTGCAGCTCGTCGAGGACGAGGAAGCGCAGCCCCTTAGCCGCCCCGATGAGCTTCTCGCGCTCCTTGGGCCGGGTGAGCATCAGCTCCAACATCACGTAGTTGGTGAGCAGGATGTCCGGCTTGGACTCGCGGATGGCCTCCTTCTCGTCGTCCCTCTCCTGACCGGTGTAGCGGGCATAGGTGACCGGCTCGCCCCCCTCCCCGTACCCGGCGGTGAGGAACTTCGCCAGCTCCCGCTCCTGGCTGTTGGCGAGGGCGTTCATGGGGTAGACGATGATCGCCTTGATGCCGGGCGCGGCGCCGGCCTCCTTCTCGCGCAGCACCCGGTCGACGATCGGCACGATGTAGCCGAGGCTCTTGCCGGAGCCGGTACCGGTGGTCAGGACGTACGACTCCCCGGAGCCGGCCGCCTCGATCGCCTCCAGCTGGTGCTGGTGGAAATGGATCGGGCGGACGGTGGCGCCCCGCTCGTCCTTGCCCGCACGGAAGATGTCCGCGCACGCCGGGTGCAGGAGTCCCCCCGGCCGCGCAAGGTCCTCGACCGAACCACCGGCCGCGAAGCTCGGGTTGAGGGAGAGATAAGGGTCGGGCCACTGGTCTCCGTCGGCGAGCGACTTCGCTACCTGTGCGTCGATACGGGCGTCGTCGATCACCACCGATCCGGACGTGTACTCCTTATAGTCCCGGATGAGCCGCTGGTGCACCTTGAAGACGTCCACGTGTTCCCCACTTGTTCCCGAGGCGGTACGAAGCAACGGTAGCCACCCGCCGACCGCGGCGCGCCACACCCTTGATTGTAACGTCACACATCACAATATGCAGCCGTGAACTTAGTCAATGAATATTTGCTATGAAGATGTTGATTCACGGAACAACGTGCCCATGCCACACTCTGTCCGATGCGCCCGCTCGGCAGGCGCGTCGGGCCTCGAAGACGGACGCGGACGGAGTCGCCCCGCACATGAACATCGGACCTGTGATCGCCAAGCGCTACCGGATCAAGCGGGAGATCGGCTCCGGCGGCATGGGGGTCGTCTGGCTCGCCCACGACGAACACCTCGGCCGCGACGTCGCGCTCAAGACCATGAACACGCCCCCTGGCCTGACTCAGGACCAGAACGCCCGGGACGCCGAACGCTTCCGACACGAGGCCCGCGCCGCCGCGCGCCTCGACCACACGGGCATCGCGACCGTCTACGACCTCGGCGAGGAACGCGGCACACGATTCCTGGTCATGCAGTACGTGACCGGCATCGACCTTGAGGACCGGATCGCCGAGCAGGAGCGACTGAGCATCGAGGAAGCCGCTTCGGTCGGGGTGCAGATCGCCTCCGTCCTCGGCTCCGTACACGCTCGCGACGTGGTCCACCGCGACCTCAAGGGCCGCAACGTCATCATTCGCACCGACGGCGTGGTCAAGGTCCTCGACTTCGGCGTCGCCGCTTTCCTCGAACCCGGCATCGCCAAGCTGACCACCACGGGCGAGCGGCCGGGCAGCCTGGAATGCATGGCACCCGAACAGATCTTGGGCAAACCCGTCGACCACCGCACCGACCTGTACGCGCTCGGCTGCCTGCTCCACAAGATGCTCACCGGTGAACCCGTCTTCGAGCACCGCTCGGAACTCATGCTCCCCGGCCTTATCCTCGACCACCAGCCCGTCCCTCTGCGCGACCTGCGTCCCAACACTCCCTCGGACCTGGAAACCCTCGTACTCGAACTCCTCTCCAAGGCGCCGAACGACCGCCCGGCCCACGCCGGCGAAGTCTGGCGGCGGCTCGCCACCTGGCTCCCCGAACGCGGCGCCCCGGCAGCCGCACTCACCCCCTGGGCCGAGGTCGACCCACTGCGCCCTTTCCGGCACCCGATGGGGCCGGATGCACGTCCGGTCCGCTCATGGGCAAGACCTTCACGACCGGGGCGGCCGGACTGATACCGGCACACACCACCTGCACCACGGAAGAGCGGGAGGCTGCATGCCACAGCCAAAAGCCCGCAGCAGCGAGGGAGCTGCCAGGGAAAGGAATCACCCCAGCGACAGGTTGACTCCATGACACAATTATCATGTCATGGAGTCATGCTGTATCTAACACCTTCCCTGGACGCCGACGACCGCCGCGCCCTCGACGAGATCGAAAGCATGCGCCGCTCCCTGCGCCACATGCTCCGGGCCACCCCGCGCTGGACCCGCCAGCTACGCCGCAACCTCACAGCCCGCGCGATCGCCGGCTCGAACACCATCGAGGGCTACGCCGCGACGGTCGACGACGTGGAAGCGCTCATGTCCGGCGAGGAGCCCCTGGAGACCGGGGAGAAGACGCGTGCCGAGCTAGAGGGCTACCAGCGCGGCATGACCTACATCCAGGCCCTCGCCGACGCCGGAAACGACTTCCGCTACGACGCCGGCCTACTCAACGGCCTGCACTTCATGCTCCAGGGGCACCACGTCGACAAACACCCCGGCCGCTGGCGCGACGGACCTGTCTACGTCACCAGCCCCGACGACCCCCTGGTCCCCGCCTACACCGCACCGGACAAGGCGGACGTTCCCGCTCTGATGTCGGAGTTGATCGACTGGCTCAACGAGGGCGACCTCGACGCCCCCGTCCACGTCCGCGCATCCATGGCCCATCTCAACCTCGTCAAGATCCACCCGTGGAAGGACGGCAACGGGCGCATGTCCCGCGCCCTATCCACCCTGGTGTTCTCCCGGGAGGCCCTAATGCCGCCCGAATTCTCCTCCATCGAGGAATGGCTCGGCCGGGGACAGAACACGTACGCCTACTACCAGGTTCTGGAGGACGTGGGCGGCCCACACTGGAGCCCCGAGCGGGACACCCGACCCTGGATCCGATTCTGCCTGACCGCCCACCATCGCCAGGCTCAGCAGGCCCAGCGTCGATTCGACGTGATGTCGCGGGCCTGGACCCGCCTGGTCGAAGGCATCGAGGCAGTCGGCCTGGACGAACGGGTCGTCTATGCCCTGCTGCCCGCGTTCTCGGACGCGAAGGTCCGCCGCACTGTCTACCAGCAGGACGCCGACCTCAGCGACCAACAAGCAATCCGCGATATCCGGGAGCTCGTGGCCCGAGGCTGGCTTGTCCCCCACGGCAAGGCACGTGCCCGCTACTACGCCCCCGGCCCTCTCATGGACCCGGTCCGGGAAGAGGTCCGCCAGTCCATGGAGCCGTACGTGGATCCGTACCGGCGGGAGCGCTGACTTACCCCGCCCACGGTGCTCACACCGTCAGGTAGGCGGCCGAGGTGTCCTGCATCTCATCGAGCCGCTGCCGCAGCTCCTGCTCCTGACCGCTGATGCATTGCGCGTAAGCGGCGAACAGCGTGGCCACACTGGTGCCAGCCCACTCAGCCACCTGGGCCGGTGGGATGCCGTTGTTCAGCCACGTCGTCAGGCGGGTGTGTCGCAGGTCGTAGACTCGCCGGCCTGTCGACGATGCGCATACATGCGGTGGCAAGGTCTCGATGCGTGCGTGGTTCCACGTGCGGCGGTAGACGGACCCCGCGAGGGCCCCGCCGTGCTCCCCGACGAAGAAGCGGTCGCCGGGGAGCATGCATGCTTCTTGAATGCGTGCCCGCAGAATGCGGACGAGACAGGGAGGACAAGGGACAATGCGCGTCTCGCCCTCTGCTCTCCCTTTCAGATGCCGCTGATCATGGCAGGTTCCGCTGTCGGTCCACGTACGCCCGATCTCAGGCTCGGCAGCGTGCACCACGATCTCGGCCCACTGATTCGGGTTCCCCGAACCGGACACGACAAGGTCTGCGGCGCGCAGTGCGACAGCCTCTTCCGGCCGCACCCCCGTGTAATACAGCGTGGCGTAGAACGCATGGAGTCTTCGCCCGCCTCGGGGACGATCACGTATCCAGTCGAGCAGCGCTGCCGCCTGCTGAGGATTGAGCAGACGGCGTCGATCAATCGCGTCGGCGGTTCGCAGTGCGCGACTCCGTCCCTTGGGCAGCGGATTGAATGCCAGAACCCCGCGATCGATCGCGTACCTCATCACCAGGTTCAGGACCCGCCGATAGCGTTTCACGGACGAGGCTGCCGCCCTTCTGCCGTCCAGCAACGTTCCCAGTACCAGCAGTACGTCCTGCACCACGAGCGGATCAGTCCAAGCGTCCATGGTCGGAGTGTGCCGTCGCACCCAACCAAGCACCGCGGCGGCATCCTCCGGCGCACCGTCACGACGGCCGGCGTTGAAAGCCCACTCGGTCAGCGCCGTACGGACCCGGCGAGAGGGAACGCCGGGTGGATCCCGGTCCATCAGCGCGGTGGTGACGATCATCAGTGTGCGAGCGGTGTTCTTCCGGTGATTCGCCGAAACTCGCGGCCACTGGGCGTCCACGAACTGGACAGCGAAGTCGTACCACGCGACTGAGGAAGCTCTCGGCGCAAACCGCTCCGGCAAGCCCGTCGAGACATTGAACGGCTCACCGACGTGCGTCGCGGTCACCAGCTCCGCGCGGAAACCATCGGCCAACGCAAACGTCTGGAATGACTTGCGATGGCGTTTCCCCGCGACGGCCCAGCGCACCCCGTACGACTCGCGATGGTGTCCGGAGCCTCTCTCGATCTGCCACACCCTGACTTCGAAGGTGGTGTCCATCGTCCGCACCTCGATCCAGCCCTACCTTCGGTGCCGACCTCGCGGAGACCAAGGCAGAAGACCAAGGCATCGGGGCTTCCGCGGGCTCTACCTCCATGATCCCACCGATAGCAGACGTCCGAAGAAGCCCTTCCTCACTGGCACCTCACGCAATCCCTAAGCGGTCGCCGTCCTCGCGCCCCGCCTATGCAGACGAACACGCAAGACCCCTCGCACCTCGCCACGCTCAGACGGCTGGACCGAGCGAGAGCGTCCCACATACGTCCCCCGAAACGCCTGACACACCATCACGACATCGCAAAACCGCAGGTCAGGCGGATAAAGGTATGATTACGCTGGGTGCCTTCTAAGCACTTGGCCGCAGGTTCGAGTCCTGCCGGGGGCGCCACATCGCTCGCCGTCGAGGCCGCCCGGGCGTGGCGAGTGCCGTACGTGCGTGACAGTCGCCGTACGGGGCGATGACTGCCGTACGAGCGTGACCAGCCGCCGTCGAGCGCGACCGGCCGCCGTACGGGCGCGATGACTGCCTGTACGGGCGCGACAGGCCGTCGGCGCGGCGCGCAGGCGGTCGCCGTACGGGCGCGCGGCTACTTCTCCCGTTCACGCTTCAGCTGACGGCGCTCGCGGGCGTTGGGATGACGGACGATCACGCCGGCCATGCCCACGGACCCGGTGAGCCGGATGAGCGGCGTGTCCGGGAGCCGCTCGGGGGTGGTCTTGTCCCGGAGGGCGCCGAGGCCCGTCGCGACGCCGTCGCAGTTCGCGGCCCACCCCTCGGGGATGACGACCGTGACGCCCGCCATCTCTCCGTACACCTCCACCTCGACCTCGGGGAGTCGGCACCCGGTACGGGTGAAGTCGAGCCGGACGCCGCCCATACCGCCGTGCGCGGTGATGTGTGCGGGTACTTCCCAGCGTCCCGTACGGGACGCGCCGTGGATGCCGCCCTTGAGGACCAGCGCCTCGCCCGGGTCCGCCGCGGGGCCGGCCTGCGGCAGGTCGGCGGTGAGCGGCGCGAGGTCGGCGAACGTCTTGGCGGTCAGTGCCCGTTCCAGCCGGTCCTCCAGTTCCGCGAGGTCGATCCGGCCCTCGGCCGCCGCCTCCCTCAGCTGTTCCACCACGGCCTCCCGGTCGGCGTGGGAGGCGCGCAGTTCGCCCCAGGAGGCGGGTTCCGGAGTCTTGGCGGTCATGAGCCGATGATACGAACATCACGGACAACAGCGGGTCCTGCCCGGGGAGTAGGGGATATGGACCAGCTACCGGATCCGCCCCGCAGGGTGCTGTCCCCCTGGGCCGCGGTGAGGTTTGCCCCACCCTGATACGGGTTCTGTCCCGACTGCTTTCGCAGGCTCCTCGCACCAGCATGGAAGGCGATCGCCCCATCACCTTCATGACGGACCCTCGGCAGGCCCGTGGCACGCCCATGCGCCGACCGTGTGCGAGAAGAGGAAAGCTGCCATGCGGAAAGCCTCCATACGGGATGCCTGCATACGGAAGGCCGCGGTACGGGATGTCCGCATACGGAAGGCCGCGGTGCGGGGAGCCTGCCTACGGGAAGCCGCAGTACGGGATGCCTGCATACGGGATGCCTGCGTACGGGAAGTTGCCGTGCCGCGCGCCGCGGACGGCGTGGGTTCCGGAGCATGAGCCTGGACGAGCGGTCCCGCTCGCACACACCGCTGCCAGGCGCGGCCGGCCGCGTCCCGGTCGTCCAGCGCGACCGGGCCGTCGACGGGCTGCGGGCGCTGGCCCTGCTGGCCGTGCCGACCGGCCACTGGCTCGTCGGCGGCTTGGTCCTCGGCCCCGACAGCTCGCTGCACAACGCCAGTCCACTCTCCACGTTCGCGCCGCTCGCGCCGATCACCTGGGTGCTCCAGATGCTCGGCATCTTCTTCCTCGTCGGCGGCTACGCCTCCGTGCAGTCCTACCGGCGCGCCACCGCGCGGGGCACGACACCGGGCGACTGGCTGGTGGGCCGGCTGGCCCGGTTGCTACGGCCCGCCGTCGGCGTCACCGCCGTGTGGGCCGTGCTCGCTGCCGTCCTGTACGCGGCCGGAGTTCCTCTCACGACGCTGCACACGGCCGCGACGCTGGTCGTCCAGCCCCTGTGGTTCGTGGGCGTGTACGCGGCGGTGACGGCGCTGACGCCGTACTGCATGGCAACCTCGCGGAGGCTCGGGGGCTGGGCGGCGGCCCCCTTGGCGGCGGTCGTCGCTGTCGTGGACTTCCTGCGCTACGGCCCGTACGCCGACTCGATCCCGTACTGGGCCACGCTGATCAGCCTGATCCCCGGCTGGCTCTTCGGCTACCAACTGGGCGTCTCCTGGGGCGAGAAACGGCTCGGCAGGCGCGGCGCCCAGCTGCTGCTCGTCGGCGGCGCCGTCCTCTTCGCGGTACTGCTTCTCGTCTTCCACTACCCGGCGAGCATGGTCGGCGTCCCCGGCCAGGACCGTACGAACTCGCACCCGCCGTCCCTGCTGGTGATCGCCCTAGCCGCGGCACAGTCGGGCGCGGCGATCCTGCTCCGCGACCGGATCACGGCCCTGCTGCGGCGGCCCGCGCTGTGGGCTCCGGTGACGGCCGTCAACCGGTCCGCGATGACGATCCTGTGCTGGCACCAGACGGCCATGCTGGCCGTCGCCGTACCGGCCTCGTTCGTCGGTACGACGGTGGAGGGCCTGACCACCGCGCCGGACTTCGCCGCCTGGATGGCGACCCGGCTGCCGTGGCTGCCGCTCTTCGCCGTCGTACTCGTCCTCGTCGCCCGGCCGGCACGGCGGCTGGAGATGCCCTGGGCGGGGATCCCCCGGGGGCCGCGGGTGTGTGCCGGGGTGCTGGCGGTGGGATTCGCGGCGTTCGCGCTGCGGTTGACGGGGGTGTGACGGTAACGACGGCGGCGCGCTGGGGACGATGGCGAAGCCACGGAGATGACGGCGGCGAAGCCACGGTGACGACGGCGGCGAAGCCACGGAGATGACGACGGTGCGACGGTGAGGCGGGGAGCATCCCGAGTGCCGTCGGCAAACGAAAAGCACCCGTTCCGGGACCGGAACGGGTGCTTTCGCATGGGGCGGGGCGGGAGGCGAAAGGTTCAGTCGGCCATCGCCTCCGCCAGGCTGCGCGGCCGCATGTCGGTCCAGTGCTCCTCGACGTAGTCCAGGCACGCCTGCCGGCCCTCCGGGCCGAACACGCTCTGCCAGCCGGCCGGGATCTCCGCGAACGAGGGCCACAGCGAGTGCTGGTTCTCGTCGTTCGTCAGGACGTGGTACTGCGCCTCCGGGTCTTCGAAGGGGTTCGTCATGCGAGTGGCCTCTCGGTGAGGGAGTTACCAGTGGAGAATTGGATTATGCGTGAGGTTGCGTCGACGCCGTAGTACGGGGCCAGGAATGGCCGGATTTGTGGCGGTTCCGCGCGGTTCGGGGAGCATGGCACGGTGGGGCGGGGTGCGCCCCGGGCGGAAGGTCGGTCGGCCGGTCGGCCGGTCGGCCGGTCGGCCACTGACCGTCGCGGAAAAGCGCGAGGGCTGCGGTGCCAGTACGGCCCCGCAGCCCTCGCGCTCGTTTCCCGGATAATCGATTATCAGCCCCCGGCCGAACCTCGCGGCTGTTCCTCGCGCCCCTCAGCGTCCTCCGGGACCCGCCGGATGACGCTTGCGGAGCGCGGGCCGCATCGGCAGCAGGGTGCCCGCCGCGACCGTCACCGCCACCACCGCCACGATCGTCCCGGCCTGCGCGGGCGGCAGGTACGGCAGCGTCCCGGCCAGCGGCAGGCTCAGCGCGATCAGCGGCACCAGCGCGACCGCCGTGCCGACCACCAGGCCCGCCAGCCCCACGACGGCCGCCTCGATGCGCAGCATCCGCCGGATCTGGCGCCGCCCCGCGCCCACGAGGCGCAGCAGCTGAATCTCCTGCCGGCGGCCGATCATGATGAGGGTGAGCGTGCTGAGTACGGCGATGACGGTGAAGCCGCCGATCACGCTCACCGCGACCACGGTGATCACTTCTCCGACACCCCGGTCCTCGGCCTGCCGCTGCTCCCCCGCCGGGTCCGGCGTGACGCGAGCGCCTGTCGTGGAGTCCGCCAGTACCCGCCGCACGACGGCCTGTGTCTGATCGCCCGGGGAGTCGAGGCTGAGCAGGACGCGGGAGTGCAGGGGTGCGGACATGTGGGGCGCCAGTTCCTCGGGGGCGAAGAGGAAGTCGCCGAGGGCGAGCGAGCGTTCGTAGATGGCCGCCACGCGCAGGGAAACGTTTGCCCCGTCGCCGTACCGCAGCGTGACGGCGGACCCGATGCCGAGCCCCAGCGACCGCGCCCGGTCCTTGCCCACCGCGACCGTGCCACGGCCCAGCTCCGCCGTGTCGCCCTCGACCACACCCGGGTCCAGTACGCGCGGCAGCGCCGCGGGGCTGACCGCCAGGACCGGCAGCCGGTCCAGCCGCGGGTCGCCGAGTTCCTTGCGCGCCAGGACGACCGTGCTGTGCAGCACGCCCGATGCGGCCGCCACTCCTGGTACCCGCCCGAGCCGGCCGACCGTCTCCTGCGTGATGCCCGGGCCGTCCGTGGTGACCGCCAGATCGGCGTGCACCGCGTCCTCGCCCTGCCGGCCACCCTGCCGGTCCAGCGTCGCGCCACCCGACATCTGGACCACGACGAAGGCCACCATCAGCACGATCGGCGTGATCGCGGCACCCAACCGACGCGCGTTGGCCTGTGCGGCGGCGGCAGCCAAGTAGCCACCCACACCGCCGAACCGCCGTGCGGGCGCGCCGAGCACCCGTAGGGCGCCGCGGGCGATCCAGGGCCCGAGCAGCGCGCACCCGATCACCAGCGTCATCGCCGCGGTGCTCGCGGCCATCGCGGCCACCTCGCCGAACTGGAGCACCGCCGTACCGGCCGACATCACGCCGAGGAACAGCATCACCAGGCCGGTCACGGTACGGCCGCGGCCCGGCCGCTCCGGCTCGCCCTGCGCCTCGCCCATCGCCTGCGCGGGACTCACCCTGGCTGTCCGCCGGCAGGCCAGGGTGCCGGCGATCCACGCCACGAGGACGGTCAGTCCGGCGGTCAGCAGGGGCGCCGCGTACAGCCACCAGGGGGTGGGCAGTTCGAGGCCGGCGGGTACGGCGTCGCGGCTGCGCAGCAGGCTCAGCAGAAGCCCGAAGACGGGTACCGCACCGATCGCGCCGATCACGGCGGCGACGACGGCGACCGTACGGACCTCCCGGCTCACCGTCGCGCGCAGCTGCCCCGGCGTGGCGCCGACCGCGCGCAGCAACGCCATCTCGCGGGCGCGCTGATGCACGGCCTGCGCGACCGTGCCGGCCACCACGAGTACGGCGATCATCACGACGAGAGCGCAGACCGACGCCAGCAGTTGCAGCAGCCCCCAGCGACTGGGAGCCGCTTCGAGGAACTCCGGTTCCCCGCGGCTGTCGCCGGTCAGCACCGTCAGCGCGGTGTCGTCCTCCTCGTAACGCTGCCCGGCGGTGACACTGCGGGCCGGATCGGCGCCGCCCAGCGCCGCACGCACCCCGGCGTGGATCTGCTCGTCGCTCACCCCGGGTTCGGCGAGTACACCGATGGCGTCGGTACTTTCGGGGTGCCCCGCCAGTTGCCGCGCGCGCTGGTCGGTGAAGAAGACGGCGCCCTGGTGCCCCAGGCCGGTGCGGTCGCCCTGTCCCTCGGGGGCCGCGATGCCGCAGACCTCGTACGTCGCGGGGGCGCCGAGCGACTGCACGGTGATCTCGTCGCCTACGCGTACGCCCGCGCGGTCGGCCAGGTCGCCGTCGAGGACCACCTGCCGGGGGCCGGTGGGGGCGCGCCCTTCGCGCAGTGTGAAGGGGGCGAGGGCGGCGGCTTGCCAGGGATGCCCGTAGATGGGGTTGGCGGGGGAAACGGGGGCAGAGGTGGAGCTGGTGTTGGGAGTGGAGGTCGGGGTGTTGGTGGGGGCGCTGGTGCGCGTGGCGGTGCGTGTGGCGGTGGGCTTCGCGGACATGGCGACCGGGAAGGCATCGTCCGCGACGGCGGCCCGTACGCCCGGCACGGCCGCGATCCTGGGCAGCACCGAACGCGGCACCCGCACCCGTTCCGTCAGCTCCGCCGAAGTCGATTGGGTCTCGCCGCCCAGGGCCTCCGCCGTGTAACGGGTGGTCTGGTCGCCTGTGACGACCGCCGCGGCGCCCGCATAGCGCTCCACCCGCGCGTGGCCGGTCACCGCGGACAGCGTGGCCAACGCGAAACCGCCGAGTACCAGAGAAGTGAGCACCAGTACCGCGAACACCGCGGCCCACGCCTTGCGGTGCAGCTTCAGCGAGCGGGCAGCGAGGAAACGGGCGGTACGGCGGGGGCGTACGGGATGGTCGTGAGGCGCGTACGTCATGACCTCGCGCCTCCACCCAGCCGCTTCATCGTCTGGGCGACGCCGTCGGGTTGCGGCTGGTCCAGTACGCCGACGACGCGCCCGGCGTCGATGAAGAGCGCCCGGTCCGTCCAGGAGGCGGCGACCGGGTCATGGGTGACCATCACGACCGTGTGCCCCGCGCGGTCCACCGCGTCGCGCAGCAGGGTCAGTACGTCGACGGCGGTGACCGGGTCGAGGGCGCCGGTCGGCTCGTCCGCGAAGATCACCGCAGGGTCGGTGACCAGCGCGCGGGCGATGGCCACCCGCTGCTGCTGCCCGCCGGAGAGCAGCAGCGGAGAGTCGTCGGCCCGGTCCGCCAGCCCCACCGAGTCCAGGACGCGCAGCGCTCGCACCCGTACGTCCGCGCTGCCCGGCTCCTCGCCGCCCAGCAGCAAGGGCAGTGCGGCGTTCTCGACGACCGAGAGCGAAGGCACCAGATTGAGCGACTGGAAGACGAAACCGACGCGTTCGCGGCGGAGCCGGGTGAGGGCGGCTTCGTCGATCCGGGACAGGTCGGTGCCGTCGATACGTACGGTCCCCGAGGTCGGCCGGTCCAGGCCGGCGGCGCACTGGAGGAACGTCGTCTTGCCGGAGCCGGAACGTCCCATCACGGCCACGAAGCTGCCCCGGGCAACCGTGACGCTGACGTCGTCCAGGGCGGCTACGGTCCTGACTCCGCGCCGGTAGCTGCGGGTCACGGATTCCAGCGTCAACGCGGCGCCGTCGTTGCCGCGCGTGCCGAGCGGCTCCGCGTCCCTCGTCGCTCTGCCGCTTCCTCGCGGGCGAAGCCTGATCATTCCGTAACCCCTCCGGCCTTGCGCTTGCTCGCCGATGTTTCGGCTGCTCAGACGCTATGGGCGGAGCGTGACGATCACGAGGGCGTCCGCACCCCGCTTGAGGGGGGACCCAGCGACACCATGGGGGTGGGGGCAACGGCACCGGGTGCTGGGGAACGAGTGACGGGAGACGGGAGACGGGTGACGGGCCGGAGACGGGTCACGGGAGACGAAGGGCAGGAGCCTTGATCAACCGACGGGCATCCGAGGGACGGCCCGGCGAACGGCGACGGACGGCCGACGAACGGCCACCACATACGAACGCTGACCGTTCAGGCCTTAGCCCCGAACGGTCAGCGCACGAACATCGGTGCTCGGCTTTCGGTGTTCGGTGTTCGGTGTTCGGTGTTCGGTGTTCGGTGTTCGATGCTCAACCAGCCGACGGCGTCAGTCGATCAAGCCCCGGCCAGCGAGTGCAGGTACCGCATCAGCGTCATCAGTACGTCGCGGCTGGAAGTACGCAGCCGGGCGTCGCAATCGATGATCGGAACCTCGGCCGGCAGGTCGAGGGCACCCCGGATCTCCTCGACGGCATGGACGGGGGCGTCCGGGAAGGAGTTGATGGCGACCACGAAGGGGACGCCGCGCTCCTCCAGGCGGCCGATGACGTCGAAGCTGACCTCCAGGCGACGGGTGTCGATGAGGACCACCGCCCCCAGCGCGCCGTCGAACAGTCCGTTCCACAGGAACCAGAAGCGCTGCTGGCCCGGTGTGCCGAACAGGTACAGCACCAGTTCGTCGTTGAGGCTGATGCGGCCGAAGTCCATCGCCACGGTCGTCGAGGTCTTGCGCTCGACACCGACGATGTCGTCCACGCCGACACCGGCCTGCGTCATCGTTTCCTCAGTGGTCAGCGGGCGGATCTCGCTCACCGATCCCACCAGGGTCGTCTTGCCGACCCCGAAACCGCCCACGATCACGACCTTGACCGCGGCGGCGGCCGTCTCGGGCAGTTCGTCCTCGCTCCGCGGCCCCTGAGCGGGGCGCTCGACGAGCGTTTCAGAGCTTTTGAAGTCCATGGATCACCGCCTCAATAAGGGCACGGTCGGGAAGTTGGGCGGGGGGTACGGGCGCGCGTGCCACCACCCGCCCGTCGGCCAGCAGGTCACCGAGCAGGACGGTGACCACACTGATCGGCAACTGCATGTAGGCGGAGAGTTCCGCCACGGACAGCGGGGAATGGCACAGTCGCATGATCGACGCCTGCTCCGGCTGCATTCCCGGCTTCGGTCCGGCCTTCGACACGATCAGCGTGACCAGGTCGAGGGAGGTGGTGTGGCCGGAGGCGCCGCTGCGCCCACCGGTGATCACGTAGAGCCGCTCGGGGCTCTGCTCCTCCCAGTCCTGGTCCGCTCCGCTCATGCCGTGTCCCCGCTTCGCCCCGCCGTACCCGCGCGCGGCCGACGCCGCCGGCTGATCCGCCTGCTGCGCCCGCTCATGCGTCCTGTCCGTCGTGGCGCGGTGGGCTGCTGAGGTGCTCGCCGATACGGGCCACCAGGTCCCGCATCCGCTGCCCGATCAGCCCGGCGTCCACACCCTCATCGGCCAGGACGGCGAGGTACGCGCCGGCGCCCGCCGCCATCAAGTAGAAGAAGCCACCGTCCAGTTCGATCACGACCATGCGCATCCGGCCGTCGCTGTGCGGGAACTCCGCGGACACCGCGCCCGCCAGACTCTGCAGTCCGGCACAGGCCGCCGCCAGTCGGTCGGCGGTATCGGTCTCCGTACCGTACTGGGCCATGCGCAGGCCGTCCGAGGACAGCACGACCACGTGACGGGTCTGCGGAACGCTCTCCGCGAGATCCTTGAGCATCCAGTCCATGTTGGGCCGGTGCTGAATCATGGCTACTCACTCTTTTCCGACGACTCGTCACTCTTCTCACTGGCTGCACTTGCGGCACTGACTGAAGTCCCCGTTCCAGCGGCCGGGTCCGGACGGCCGGCCCGGCCGGCATTCGGCCCGGGACGCTCGGCGGCTCCGTCCCACGGGCCCGGCTGACCATGCTGGCCTTGCTGGCCTTGCTGGCCTTGCTGGCCTTGGTCCGGCCGGCTGTACTGGCCGTGCTGGTCCTGGCCGTACTGGCCGTGGTCTTGCCGGCTGTGGTCTTGCCGGCCGCCGCCCGGCTGGCCGTACTGGCCGTGGCCCTGCCCGCCGTACTGGCCGTCGTCCTGCCGGCCGTACTGCTCGTGGCTCTGCCGGTCGTACTGGTCGCCGTTCGGCTGGTGCTGGGTGTGAGGCTGGGCTTGGGCTTGGGCTTGGGCCTGGGCCTGGGCCTGGGCCTGGGCTGGCGCCGAAGTCGGGGCCGACGCCGGGGCCTGCTGGCCTCGGGCCGACTGCGACTGCGACTGCGACTGCGACTGCCCCGACGCTCCCGACCCGCTCTCGCCGGACAGGCCGCTCTGGAACGCGGCGAGCCACATACCGGGCTGCACCGGCGCGGCCTCCTCCGTCCCGGCGGCGGGAGAGGCGGGCGCGGGCGCCGCGTGGGCGCCGGGCGCCGCCGGGGGTACGGGCGCGGTGGCGCGGGACTTGCGGCGTCGCTGCGGCAGTCCGTTGGCGGTCCGCTCGGTCACGAGAGGGAGGTCATCCTGGGTCTCCTCCCGGACGTCGTCCCGGAATTGCGGAGGTGCTGCCGCGGCGGCAGGCGCGGGTACGGACGGTGCGGCCGGAGCCGGGTGCCGGGCGGGAGCCGGGGCGGGGGCCGGCTGCGCGGCCGGGGTCGCCGCGGCGTGCCGGGGGCCGGCGGCCTGCGGTGCCGCGTTCACCTCGCGGCGCTCCGTACGGGCCGTACGCGGGCCCGAGGACGCGCCGATGCCGTGCGCCCGGCCGGTCGCCGCGGCGGTGGTGATCAGGTCCTGCGGAACGATCAGCACCGCGCGGACACCGCCGTACGCGGAAGGCCGCAGCGACACATGGAAGTTGTACGCCTGCGCCAGCCGGCCGACCACGGCGAGACCCAGGCGCGGGGTCTCCCCCAGGTCGTTGACATCGATGCCCTGCTGCGCCTGCTGGAGCATCCGCTCGGCTCGCGCGCGGGCCTCCTCGCTCATGCTGACGCCACCGTCCTCGATCTCCACGGCGATGCCGGACTGCACCTCCACGGCGGTCAGGTGCACCCGGGTCTGCGGCGGGGAGTAGCGGGTGGCGTTGTCGAGCAGTTCGGCGAGCGCGTGGATCAGCGGCTCGACGGCGGTACCGACGACCGCGACCTCCGACACGGAGTGCAACTCGACGCGCTGATAATCGATTATTCGCGACATCGCGCCGCGCAACACGCTGAACAGCGGGACGGCGCGGCTCCACTGGCGGCCCGGTCGTGCGCCGCCGAGAACGGCGATGGAGTCGGCGAGACGGCCGATCAGCGCCGTACCGTGGTCCAGGCGCAGGAGGTCGCCGAAGACCTCCGGGGACTGACCGTGCCGGTCCTCCATGTCCCGCAGTTCCTGCGCCTGTTGGTGGACGATCGCCTGCACGCGGCGCGCGATGTTCACGAAGGCGCGCTGCGCGGACTCGCGCAGGTCCTCCTCGGCGACGACCGCGTCGAGGACGGAGCGCAGTACCGCCTGGTGCGCCGCGGTGAACTCGGGCGTCAGCCCCGACTCCCGTCCCTGCCGCGTCACCTCCTCGGTGATCGCCGCGTGCACGTCCTCGGGGAACTCGCCTCGGCCGAGCCGGGCCACCACCTCGGGCAGCAGTTCCTCGGCCAGCCGTACGGTCTCGGCCTCCTGCCGGTCCAGCGCGGCCTGCTGCGCCGCGGCCTGCGCGCGGAGCGCGGCGAGCGCCTGGCCGCGGCGGGTGACCTCGGCGGTGACCAGCGCGACCGCCACGGTGGCGACCGCGCCGATCCACACCACGGGCGTGGTCGCCTGCGGGGGGACCGTCACCGCGGCGACGGCCGCGGCCACGGCGGTCGCCGCGGCGGGCAGTATCCACGCGAGAACCGAGGCAGGACGCGGCCCCTCGGGCGACGATCCTTCTCGAACCATCTGCACCCTAAAACCCTCAAAACATCGACAGATCACAGGACGTCTAGCGGGCCCCAGCTCCCCGTTCGGCGCCGCCACAGAGGTACCTGCGGTAACTGCCTTCATACACTGGGCCGGTAGTAGCATAACCGCCTTTGATCAAGGCCTGACGCCAGGTCACTCCTGCGCCCCCGCAGGCGGATCCGCGCACTCCGCCGGGGTGGTCGGGGACGGGGTACGAGCCGGAGCACGTGGATGAAGAAACGGTTGACTTGAGCCGGATTACCCATGGATGCAAGGTGAATGGGCTCCGGCCGTCAGCGGTGATCCGTTACCCGTGCGACGTCGGTGCCATCCGTCAAACGTCCGCGTCCGGCTCGTCGAGCATCCACGTCCGGTCCGGCTCGTCAAGCGTCCGCGTCCGGTCCGGCTCGTCGAGCGTCCACGTCCACGTCCGCGTCCGCGTCCGCGTCCGGTCAGAGTTCCTCGCCCGACAGCAGCGGTTCGAAGCGTTCGTAGGCCGCGTAGTCGCGGAAGTGCCGTGCGTACAGGTCGGCGTCCTGTGTCAGGTCCTCGTCCAGCGCCGCGCTCACGTCCACCACGCACTTGAAGCACCAGGACACGGTCTCGCCCCGGTCATCGAGGTAGCTCGTCTCCCGGGAGCGGGCTCGCCGTTCGGCCCGGCGCCGCGCGTCCGCCTCGTCCGCCGCGTGCACGAGCAGCACGCTCTCCTCGTACAGCAGATCGCCGCCACCCTCGCCCAGCACTCCGCCGCCGCCCTTGCCCGGCGACTCCATGAGGACGATCGCGATGTACGGCCTGGGGCCGCCGACCGGAACCTCTCGCTCCTCGCCGGTTGCCACGGCGTACTCACCTTCCTCGGCGATCGACCGGGCGTGCGCCACGGCCCAGCGGCGTCGCGGGACCGAGCCCGTCCGCACCCGTTCGGCCGGCTGGAAGGCCTTCGCGTTCAGCATGGGAGCCGGCTTCCCGGAACCGGCCCTTTATCGATCATGAGCGCCAACCGGTTCGGCATGATCGTTCCTCCAGGGTGAACAGTGACTCACCGCGACCGGCCTCGCAGCCGGCGCAATCATCTTCACCCGTTTCGGGGGTTACCGCACGTCGACGGCTTCCGGCGGGGGACGGACGGGAAGCGGACCCGCCGACTCCGCAGGCGGCACCGCACGGCCCCGCCCGTCTCAGAGCCGTACGGCCTTGCGCGGCTGCTCCAGGGCTCCGGCCAGCAGCCCCTGCAGCGTGGCGAATTCGTCGACGCACCGGCCCGTACCGTTGACCACACAGTCCAGCGGGTCGTCGGCGACCACCACCGGCACGCCCATCTCCTGGCGCAGCCGCTGGCTGAGGCCGCGCAGCAGCGCGCCGCCGCCGGTCAGCGCTATACCGCGCTCGATGATGTCCCCGGAGAGCTCGGGCGGGCACTCGTCGAGGGTGCGGTGCACGGCCCGAACGATCGCCTCGACCGGTTCGGCGAGCGCCGAACGGATCTCCTCCTCGGTGATCTCCTGGATCCGCGGCAGCCCGCTGACGTGGTCCCGGCCCCGCACGGTGTAGGAGGTACGGCGCTCGGGCTCGCCCTCCTCGTCCACGTCGACCGGGGTCCAGGCCGCCGAGCCGATCGCGATCTTGATGTCTTCGGCGGTGCGCTCGCCGATCGCCAGCGAGTGCTTCTTCTTCACGTACGTGATGATCGCCGCGTCCAGCGCGTCGCCCGCGACCCGTACCGACTGGGCGGTGACGATGCCCCCCATGGAGACGACGGCCACCTCGGTCGTGCCGCCGCCGATGTCCACCACCATGCAGCCGACCGGCTCGGCCACCGGCAGACCGGCGCCGATCGCCGCCGCCATCGGCTCCTCGATCAGGTGCACCTCACGGGCGCCGGCGCTGCGCGCCGAGTCGATGACGGCCCGCCGCTCGACGCCGGTGATGCCGGAGGGCACGCAGATGACGACCCGCGGCTTGGAGAAGCGGCGGGTGGGCAGCGCCTTCTTCATCAGGGCGCGCAGCATCTGTTCGGCCGCGTCGAAGTCCGCGATCACCCCTTCCTGGAGCGGGCGCATCGCGGTGATGCCGGACGGGGTGCGACCGATGGTGCGCTTGGCCTCCGACCCGACGGCGATCACCTCGCCGGACGCGTTCACGGCGACGACGGACGGCTCGTTCAGGACGACGCCCTTGCCGCGTGAGTAGACCAGGGTGTTGGCGGTGCCCAGGTCGATGCCTATGTCGTACGTACCGGACGAAGTGCTGGACGCCATGGGAGGTTCGCTTGCTCTCTCTCGACTGGACGACAGGACCCCGCGCGCAGGGCCCTCGAACATCGCGCCCCGGACGGCCTGGATGGCTCGCTGAGCCGCTCGGGAATGCAGTCCACCGAGCTCGTCAAGCTCGCCAATGGCGCCATTTGCGGGCAATTATCAAGACTACAGGCGGGGCCAAATGGTTCCGGGCGGCACCGAGCCGTTCAGCGGCACCGAGCCGTTCAGGTACGCCGAGCCGTTCGGCAGCGACGAGCCGTCCGGCGGCGCCGCGTCGTTCACGGGCACCGAGCCGTTCGACGGAGCCGAGCGGCTCAGCAGCGCTGAGAGGTTCCGCTCCGACGTATTCAGCTCGTCGCGGACGTCCGTGACGTTCCCGGGCCGCCGTTCTCCCGCACCGTCCTCGTGCCTTCCGTGTCCCCCGCTCTCCTGGTACCTCCCGTGTCCCCCACTCTCCGCGTGCTTCCCGTGTCCCCCACTCTGCGCATCCCTCCCGTGTCCCCGGCGCCCCGCGTCGCCCGGTTCTTGCCGCCGGGGCCCCGCGACAGCGCCTCGGCCAGGTCGTCCAGCGCGTCCAGCAGCAGTTCGGCGCCGCGCAGCGCGACGCCGCGGGTCTCGGACTGCGCGGCCCACTCCTCCCATACGGCGCGCAGCGCGCTCCAGTCCAGGTCGCGCCGCTCCCGTACGGCATCGACCGCGCGCGGCAGGGACTCGCGCAGCTCTTCCGTGAACGTCTGGGCACCCGGTGAAGGTTCCGCGTCCTTGTCCGGAAGGTGCGCCTCCAAAATCATCGTCACCCGGCCCATCGTGGACAGGGCGGACTGTGCCGCCGCTGCCGCGCTCAGCGACAGCCCGCGATGGCGCACCGGCTCCTTCTCGGCGCGCGCCTCGCTCTCCTCCCAGTCGGCGCGGGCCGCGCGGGCGTCCAGGAGGGCTTCGCGGACCTGGCGGGGGCGGCGTTCGGCGGGCCGCGCGTAGCGGTCGAAGACGGCGATGGCGTACCGGCCGTTGGCCTCCAGCCACTGGGCCAGCCGTTCGCGCAGCCGCGGGGTCTCCCAGGCGGGGAAGAGCGCGTAGGACAGCATGGCCAGCAGTCCGCCGACGAGGGTGAGGACGACACGTTCCTGGACGGTCTGTTCCCAGCCGGCGCCCGCGATGCCGAGCAGGAAGACGACGTACGCGGCGACGCACGCCGAGGTCACCGACACGCCCGTACGCATCAGGAGGTACATCGCCAGGACGCACACGATCGCCAGCGCCGCGCTGACGTACAGGTTCGGGTGGGTGAGGCCCATGATCGCGCCGCCCACCGCGACCCCGACCAGGGTGCCGATGAACCGTGCGACGCCCCGCGAGTACGTCTGCCCGAAGTCCGGCCGCATCACCATCACCGAGGCCAGCGGCGCCCAGTACCCGTGTCCGAAGGGCAGCGCCTGGCCGATGAGGTACCCCGCGGCGGCCACCGCGCTGACGCGCAGCGCGTGCCGGAAGATGTGCGAGGACCAGCGGATCTCGCGGCGTACGGCACGCAGCGCCAGCGGTACCAGCTTGGGCACGCTCGGGCGCAGCAGGTGCCCGCGCTCCGCCTCGGTGGTGGGCCGGGTGGCCTGGACCGGCTCGTCGGTGAACTCCACGGCGTCGGCGAGCAGCGAGATCAGCCGCAGCGCGGAGCGGCGGGCGGCGCCGGTCAGCCGCGGCCCGTCGCCGTCCTGCGGCATCTCGAGGGTGGCCATCGCCTCGGGCGGCAGCCGTACGGGCTTGCCGCGCCGGATGGCGGTCGCGACGACGTCCAGTACGGTGGCGGCCGCCCCGAGCAGTTCGCGCGCCCGGTCGCGTTCGGGGCCTTCCACGGGCGCGCCGACGACCGGGTCGGCGAGCGACGCCAGGACGGGCCTGACCTGCTCGGCCAGGGCCCGGGGCCCGTGCAGCTGGACGGGCCGGCGTTTGGCCTGACGCGGGGTCACGGCGGAGGCGAGGCGGGCGTTCATCAGGGGCTGCGGGTCGAAGGGGGCCACCGGGTCGTGCCGCAGCCGGCGCGCGTAGTCCGCTTCGGCGGCCAGCGCGTCGGCGAGCGCGTCGCGCTGCACACCCCACGGCCGTACGGGGAAGAGCACGATGAGCGCGGCCTGGACGAACCCGCCGAACGCGATGATGGCCGCGTGCTCCAGGGCGCCGAGGATCGAGGTCGGCAGCGTGACGGTGACGAGCATGACCGAGACGGTCTGGGTGCCGACCAGCCCGGACACCGGTCCGACCGACCAGGCCAGGCCGGCCAGGAAGGTCCACAGGGAGAGCAGGACCAGGAAGCCGACGATGTGCGCGGCGGCCAGATAGCCCAGGAAGGTGGAGACGGAGAGGCCGCCCGCGACCGCGAGGGCCAGCACGGGCCGTGGCCGCCAGCTGCGCTGGAAGGTCGCGATGCCGGCGGCGAACGCGCCGAAGGCCGACGAGACCGCGAGGGCCGGGTTGCCGAGATAGAGGCACAGGCCGATGACGATGGCGACACCGACCGAGCCGCGGATCGCGATCAGCGGGGTGAGCTTGGCCTTCTCGATGGTCAGCCCGGAGCGGGCGGTCTTCTTCAGCGCTCGCGACCAGGTCATGCCCCCGAGAATACGTACTCGGAAGCGCCGAAACGGAATGATCTGCGCCGGTTTGCGGGCGGGTTGCGACGGGAACTCGGACGGGTTCGCGTGGGGGCGCGCGGACGGATTCGCGAGCGGGTTCACGGGCGGATTCACGGGGATTCGCGGGGGGGGGATTCGCAGAGCGGGCACGGACGGGCGCACGGCGCGGGCACGGGCGGGTCTACGAAGGGGGCACGGCAGGTCTACGGAGGGAATCCCCCGACGACTCGCCGAGAATATCACCGTAAAGCCGGTTTCTGCGCCAGGTAAACCGCGCAGGTCGCGGGCGTGTCCCGGCCGTGGCGCCGATCCGCGCGGGCAACGTGGCGCCGGAAAGGGAAACCGCGGCACCGGCCGCCCCCTCTTGCTCGTCAACCGGACGTTTCCCAGGCCCGCTCAGCAAGGAGGGATTCCCGTGCGCAAGCCCCTGCTCGCCCCGTTGGTCGTACTGACCACCCTGGCCGCCCTCGCCGCCACCGCCGGCTGCGGCTCAAGCGGAACCGACGACACCCAGGTCCGCTTCGGTGGCGCCGAGCAGTCCGGCTCGCACGGCGCCACGCGGCCGGGTCGGGCGTCGCTCGCCCGGATGCCCACCGACCCGATCAGTTTCAAGGAGCAGCGCAAGGTCGGCGGCGCCGGGGACGGCACCCCGATCGGCATGGCCACGTACCACGGCCCCAAGTCCGGGTTCACCGGGAAGGTGTGGGTGTGGGCGCCGCCGGAGTACTACGAGAAGAAGAACGCCGACAAGGGGTTCCCGGTTCTGATGGCGCTGCCCGGCGCCGAGGGCTACCCGGTCAATTACTGGATCGGCGGCGACCTGAAGCTGGAGGAGAACCTGGCGCAGTGGTCGAAGGAGGGCAAGAGCCTGCCCTTCATCGTCGTCATGCCGGTGCTCAACCCCGACGCCGATCAGTATTACGACGCCAGCGACATACCCGGCCGGCCGAAGATGGGCACCTGGCTGAACGAGGACGTCCCCGACTTCGTCCGGCAGAACTTCCGTACGCTCAAGGGCCGGGACGGCTGGGCGATCATGGGGTCCTCGTCCGGCGGCTTCGCCGCGCTGAAGAACGTTCTGCAGCACCCGGAGACCTTCAAGGCCGCGATACCGAGCGGTCCGGACATCGTGCCGGACTCACCGCTGTGGCGCGGGCACGCGAAGGAGCAGCGGGAGAACGACCCCGAGGTCCTGGCCCGGCGGCTGATCGCCAAGGGCGGGCCCGACGTCTACCTGGCCTTCCAGGACGGCTCCAAGGAATCCACGGTCGTGCCGAAGGTCAAGAAATTCATCGCACGCTACGGACGTGGCCCGGTCAAGACGCGCTTGCAGACGGTGGCCGGCGGTATGCACGGCGCCGACACCTATGTGAAGGGCATGGGCGAAGGCACGATGCAGTGGATCAGCGCCCACATGCAGGGGCCGGCGGAGTGACGTCCGCTGTGCGGGGACCGGCGGTGTAGCTTCCGCCCCTTCCCGCACACGGGTCCCGTCCGACCCACCGCACCGTGTCCCCTCCTCCTCGTCCCCACGCCACTTCACCCGCGCCCCGGCCCCGGGCCCGCGCTTCGCGTTTCGCGCCTCGCGGCTTGCCCTTCGCGTCTTCGGGCCTTACGTCGAGCAGGCCACGTCCAGCAATTCGATGGGCCGTGTCGCGTCGAGATCCACGTACGCGGTGAAGTGTTCCTTGCGGTTCCCGCTCCAGTACGTGGTGATGGTCGCCCAGCCGACGCGGGCGGACTGGGCGGTGGTGACCTTGCCTACGGAGATGTCGCGCGGCGTGTTCTGCGCGCACAGCAGCAGGTCGTAGTCGGGCGTCTCGGCCGCCTTCTTCTTGAGCTCGGCGGAGACCTGGTGCTCGCGCTTCCAGGCGCTGGGGCCGTGCTTTCCGTAGAAGGAGACCAGGAAGCGGCGGATCTCCTCGGCGGTATAGCGGCCGTTCGGGTCGGTACGCAGATTCGCCTGGGACTGCTGCTGCACAGAAGCGCCCCGGGCTCCGGCGTCCGGAGCGGCGGAGGCGACGGGCGCGGCGGTCAGGGTGAGGGCGACAGCGGTCGCGATGGCGATGACCGTCGCGGCGGCGGATCTGGTGGCGGTGGCGGGACTGGTGGCGGCGGACCTGGTGGCAGTGCCGGTGGCGGTGGTGCGCGAAGCGTGACGGAGCATGAGATGTCCTCGACTTCCGACTTCTGTCCTATGTGCGCATTGCCGGTCTTCACCAACTGAGACAAGCGGACGCCACGGATGGTTGCGGGCCTCCGCACACACCACCCGGCTGGAGCAACGGGCCCGCCGAGCCCCCGCTCCGCTACGACACGATGTCCTTCTTCCCGAACCCCCGGAACGCCAGCGCGAACAGCACCAGCGCGTACGCCACGGAAACCGACGCCCCTTGGAGCATGCCCGTACCGTCGAGCTGCGGCTGCAACGCGTCGGCCCAAGCGAACTGCCAGTGCGCCGGCAGGAAGTCGCGCCACTGCTCCAGGGCGGTGACCTGGTCCAGCACATTGCCGACGATGGTCAGCCCGACCGCGCCGCCGACCGCGCCCAGCGGCGCGTCCGTCACCGTGGAGAGCCAGAAGGCGAGGGCCGCCGTGACCAGCTGGCTGATGAAGATGTACGCGACGGCGAGCGCGAGGCGGGGCAGCGCGTCGCCGGCGGCCAGCGCGCCTCCGGTGGGCAGTTGCAGCGGCCCCCAGCCGTACGCGGCGGTTCCGACGCCGAGGGCGACCAGCGGCAGCAGCACCATCGCCGCCGCGCTGAACAGCAGGGCCACGGTGAGTTTGCTCAGCAGCAGCCGGGTGCGCGGTACGGGCGCCGCGAGCAGGTAGCGCAGCGACGACCAGCTCGCCTCGGAGGCGACCGTGTCGCCGCAGAACAGCGCCACGGGGACGACCAGCAGGAAGCCCGCCGAGACGAACAGGACGGTCGCGGTGAAGTTGGCGCCGGAGGCGGTCGCGGTGTCCATCAGGGTGATCCGGTTGTTACGGCCGCCCGGATCACCGCCGATCGCGAAGGCCGCGACCAGGACGAACGGCAGCACCGCCAGGATCGCGCCGATGACCAGCGTGCGGCGTCGTCTGAGCTGCCGCATCGCCTCGACGCGCAGCGGCAGGGTCCGGCGCGGGCGGTAACCGGGAGCGTGCGACGCGCCGGGCACGGACGAGCCCGCGGGCCCGCCGGAGAGCGTGGAACCACCGGCGAGCGCGGGCGCGCCACCGGAGCGCGCGGGCTCACCGGCGCTCCCGAGGTCACCCCCGAGCGCGGACGCGCCGGGGCGTGCGGCTGCACCGGAGCGCGCGGCTCCACCGGAATGCGCGGCTCCACCGGAATGCGCGGGCTGCCCGTCGTTGCCGGGCTCGGTGACGGGGGTCACCGGTCACCTCCGATCATGGTGAGGAAGGCGTCTTCCAGGCGCCGGTGCGGGCCGATCCGGGCCACCGGGAGCTCCAGCCGGAGCAGTTCGGGCAGCAGGCGCGAGGTGCTCGTCGTGCCGTCGAGCGTGACGAGCAGTCCCTCGTCGGCCCGGACAGCCGCCGCGATCCCGGGCAGCGCGGCCACCTTCTCCAGCAGGACGTCGGACAGCGGTTCGCCGCCCTCCACGCCGACGAGCAGGGTGTCGCCGGTGCCGACGATGTCGGCGACGGGTCCTGTCCGGACCAGTTGGCCACGGTCCATGACGACCAGATGCGTGCAGGTCTGCTCGACCTCGGCCAGCAAGTGACTGGAGACGATCACGGTCCGGCCGCCGGCCGCATAGCGGATCATCACGTCCCGCATCTCGCGGATCTGCGGCGGGTCGAGCCCGTTGGTCGGTTCGTCCAGGATGAGCAGGTCCGGGAGACCCAGCATGGCCTGCGCGATGGCCAGGCGCTGCCGCATGCCCTGGGAGTACGTACGGACCGCGCGCTGCAACGCGTCGCCCAGCCCGGCGATCTCCAGCGCCTCGTCAAGGTGCGCGTCCTCGGCCGGGCGGCCGGTGGCCTGCCAGTACAGGTCCAGGTTGGCGCGCCCGGACAGGTGCGGCAGGAAACCGGCGCCCTCCACGAACGCGCCGACCCGCGACAGCACCGGCGCGCCGGGCCGGATCGCGTGCCCGAAGACGCGGATCTCACCGGCGTCCGGCCCGATCAGCCCCATGAGCATCCGCAGGGTGGTGGTCTTGCCCGCGCCGTTCGGTCCGAGCAGCCCGAGCACCTGGCCCTTCTCGACGCGGAAGGAGAGGTCCCGTACGGCGTAGCGGTCGGCGGACTTGGCGTACCGCTTGCTCAGACCGGTGATCTGCAGCGGTACGTCCGCCAGGTCCGGGTCGGGCGCGCCGGCCGCGGCCCGTCGCCGTCCGACGAGCAGGAGCAGTACGGCGACGACCGCGCCCGCGGCGGGCAGTGCCCAGGTCCACGCGGGCAGCGGAGCCGCCGCGCTCGTGACGGCGGGCGCGGTCGGCATGTTCAGCACGCCGCCGCCGTCACCGCCCCCTTCGCCATCGCCTTCGAGGGAGGCGGTGTACGTGGCGGGCTCGGCGGGCGAGGCGTACGCGAGGTCCGTCGAGGAGAGCACCAGGCGCAGCCGGTGCCCGGCCGCGAATTCGTGGTCGATGGCGGGCATCCGCAGTTCGACGCTCTTGCCGGCCTTGGCGCCCGTGATGCGGTACGGCTCGGCGAGCCCGGCGGGCAGCACCGGCCGGCTGCTGCCGTTCGGCCCGATGTCGTACACCTTGGCGAAGAGCACCGCGTCGTCGCTGGTGGAGCCGATGCGTACGCGGGCGGTCGGCGCGCCGGTGACGCGCAGCGGGTCGCGCAGCGGCTGCGACTCGAAACGGGCGTACTGGCCCGGGGAGTCGAGGGAGAGGCCGGCGCCGACACTGGAGAGACTGTTGAGGGCGCCGACGCCGGGCACGGTGGAAATGGACGGCGGGCTCGCCCCGGCCGGGTTGGCGAAGCGCTGTTCGCGGCCGGTCAGGCGGACCGGCCGCGGATCGTTGTCCAGGCCGGGGTAGTGGTCGCCGCTCGCGCCGCGCAGCCGGGCGGCGCCGTTGGTGGAGTCCACGGCCCCGCCACGGCTGACGCGGAAGGCGGGCCCGGTGTCCGTGTTTTTTTCGTCCCTCTCGTTCTTCAGGTAGCGGTCGAACCAAGCCTTCGTACGGTCGGCGAGACGGCCGGTCTCGCGGTCGCCGCCGTCGTGTCCGCCGGCGAGCCAGTCGACGGAGACGGGGGCGCCGTTCTTGCGGAGCGCCTTGTACGCCGCGTCGGCCTGGCCGAGCGGGAAGAGCGAATCGGTTCTGCCCTGCATGAGGAGCGTCGGAACCTTGATCCGGTCCGCGACGGCGGAAGGGCTGCGGGCCTCGAGGAGTTCACGTGCGGCGGCGTCCGGCTTGCCGGCGACGGCGATCCGCTCGTACATGTCGCACAACTGGCGCTCGAACCGGCCGCATCCGTCGGTGATGTCCCGGGGCGCGGCCTGTGCGGCGGACTTCCCTCTGCCACCGGCGCCCGATCCGTCACCGGTACCGCTGCCGGTTCCCGTACCGCTGCCGGTTCCCGTACCGCTGTCGGTACCGGAGCCCGTACCGGTACCAGAGCCCGTGCCCGTACCGCTACCGGCGTCGCCACCGGCTCCACCGCCGCTTCCGGCCCCCGAACCGCCCGTCGTCCCAGCCCCCTCAGCCGCCTCGATCCCCTCAGCCGCACCAACCGACCCCGTCGAGAAGAACATTCCGGCCCACAGCTTCTTGAACACGCCGTTGGGAAAGAGCGCGTCGGCCAGGTTCCAGTACGTGATCTGCGGAGCGATCGCGTCGACGCGCTTGTCGTAACCGGCCGCCAGCAGCGCGATCGCTCCCCCGTACGAGCCTCCGGCCACACCGACCCGCGGGTCGCCGGCGCCGTCGAGCCGTACCTCGGGGCGCTTCGCCAGCCAGTCGATCAGCCGCCGGACGTCGGCCACCTCCCGGTCCGGGGCGTTGAGCCCGATCTCCCCCGTCGACTTGCCGAAACCGCGCGCCGACCAGGTCAGCACGGCGTAGCCGTCCCGCGCGAGCTGCTCGGCCTGCCCGCGTACCGACTCCTTGCTGCCGCCGAAACCGTGCCCCAGGAGGACGGCGGGGCGGCGGCCGGAACCGCCCGCGGTGAAGAAGGAGGCGTCGACACGGACCTTCCCCGGACCGTCAGCGCCCTTGCCGGTACCCCCGCCGGCACCCTCGTCAGCACCGCCGGCGCTCTCGGGCATGGCGAACGTCCGGTCCTCCCGGTGCACGGCGGGCGGGTCGTCCGCGGCCACGGCCGCCCACGTGCCTGACCCGGCGAGTACGGCCAGCACGGCCGCCGTCGCGTACAGCCGTCGTCCGCGGAGTCGGAAAGTCATACGGTGAATCCTAAGGATGTCCTGCCACGGGCCACCGAGCCGCCGGGGCGAACCCGTACACCTCCTCCGGCAGTACGGCCACCGCCGGGCGTACCGCGTCCGTAGTACGCGCAACGCGCCCGTGCGCGCCCCGTGGCCCTCTGTACACCGCACCACCCCGCCGCTACAAAAGACGATGTGGGGCGGGCCGGGTCGGCCCAGGGGAGGCGGCAATGCGCAGGATCGCCATCGTCGGCGCTGGGCAGGCGGGGCTGCATCTCGCCCTGGCTCTCCTCGCCGCGGACTACGACGTCACACTGGTCACCGACCGTACGGCGCAGGAGGTGCGCGCCGGGCGGGTGATGTCCACGCAGCTCATGTTCGGCCCGGCGCGGCGGCTGGAGCGCGCCGTCGGGCTCAATCTCTGGGACGCGACCGCGCCCGGCGCGAGTTCGCTGCGCGTGACGGTGTGGGACCCGCCCGGAAAATCCGCGCTGACCTTCAGCGGGCAGTTCGACGAGCCGCCGCACTCCGTCGACCAGCGGGTCAAGACCGCCGGCTGGCTCGGTCTGTACGAGGCCAGGGGCGGCCGGGTCCGGTACGGCTCCGTGACCCCCGCCATGCTGCCCGCGCTCGCCGCCGAACACGATCTGACGATCGTCGCGTCCGGGCGCGGCGACCTCACCCGGATCTTCGCCCGCAACCCGCTGTACTGCCCCTTCGACCGGCCCCAGCGCACGCTGGCCTGCGTGTACGTGCACGGCGTCGCCTCGCCGCCCGGTGAACCTGAGCCGCAGACGCGGATCAACGCGGTGGCCGGAGCCGGTGAGGTCTTCGTGCTGCCCGCGCTCACCACGGGCGGGCCGTGCGGCATCGTGCTGTTCGAGGCGCTGCCGGGCGGGCCGTTCGACTGCTGGCACGACCAGCCGTCGCCGGACAGCTGTGTGTCGCGCGCGCTGGGACTGCTGCGTACGTATACGCCCGGGGAGTACGAGCTGTGCAAGGACGCCACGCCCACGGACGCGGGCGCGACGCTGTACGGCGCGGTGACCCCCGTGGTCCGGCATCCGGTCGCCGAGGTCGCGCCGGACACGTACGTCCTGGGCATGGCGGACGCGGTCGTGACCAACGACCCGATCACCGGCCAGGGCTCGAACACCGCCGCCCGCGGCGCGGCCGTCTATCTGGACACGATCCTGGAGCGCGGTGCGGCACCCTTCGACCCGGAGTGGATGCGGTCGGCCTTCGCCGCGTTCTGGCGGCACGCCCAGCAGGTCACGGAGTTCACGAATCTGATGCTGGAACCGCTGCCGCAGCATGTGCAGCGCCTGCTGGTGGCCGCCGCCGAACACCCCGCCGTGGCGCACCGTTTCGTCAACGGGTACGCCGACCCGGCGGACTACCACGACTGGCTGATGACGGCGGCTCTCGCCGATTCCTACCTGGCCACCGCCACCGCCGGCACCAGGGGGTGAGAGCCGGCAGCCGGCCGGCCCCGCCCCGCTCTCAGCTTCTGCCGCCCGTCTCCAGCGCCAGCGTGAAACGTTTCTTGTCCTTGCGGGTCGCGCCGAACCGGTCGTAGAAGCGGATCGCTCCCGCGTTCCAGTCGGGCGTGTTCCACTGCATCTCCGCGACGCCCAGCGCCTTGCCCTCGCCGATGACCGCCTCGACCAGCAGGGCGCCCAGCCCGAGTCCGCGGTGCTCGGCGCGCAGGTAGAGGCAGTCCAGGCTCAGGTATTCGCGGCCCTGCCAGGTGTCGAAGGCCGTCGAGCAGGTGGCGTACCCGGCGAGTTCGCCGCCGGAGAGTTCGGCGACCAGGCAGCGCAGCCACTGCGGCCGCGGCCCGAAGAGCGCGTCCGCTAGCCGTTCCTCCAGGTCGGCGGCGGGCGGCGCGGACCGTTCGTACGCGGCGTGTTCCGCGGCCAGCGCGACCACGTCCGCCAAATCCGTCCGGACCGCGTGGCGGATCACCGGGGCCCTCGTCATGGAGCACCTGCCGCGGCACGCTGCATGTCCACGGCTCCTGTGGGCTGTTGTTCGTCATTCATACGCAGCATCATGCGCCATCCGGCCGGAACGGTTCCCCGGTATTACGACGGGATTTCCGCGACGGCGGTGAAGGACGGGACGTCACGGGCCCGTCAGGCCTCCAGCGCCCCGGCCCGCCCACGCCGGCCGGGCCCGTGCATCCGTCCCACACGGGCCCGCGGATCTCCGCCACTGTCAGTGGTTGCTGGGGAAGCCCAGGTTGATGCCGCCGTCGGACGGGTCGGGCCAGCGGGTGGTGACGACCTTGCCGCGGGTGTAGAAGTGCACGCCGTCATTGCCGTAGATGTGGTGGTCGCCGAAGAGGGAGTCCTTCCAGCCGCCGAAGGAGTGGTAGCCGACCGGCACCGGGATCGGCACGTTCACGCCGACCATGCCGGCCTCCACCTCCAGCTGGAAGCGGCGGGCCGCGCCGCCGTCCCGGGTGAAGATGGCGGTGCCGTTGCCCCACGGCGAGGAGTTCATGAGCGAGATCGCCGCGTCGTAGGTGTCCACCCGGACGACGGAGAGCACGGGGCCGAAGATCTCGTCGCGGTACGCGTCCATCTCGGGCGTGACGTTGTCGAGCAGCGAGACGCCGATCCAGTGGCCGTTCTCGTGGCCGGCGACCGTGAAGTCCGTACCGTCGACGACGACGTCCGCGCCCTGGGCCGCGGCCCCGGCCACGTAGGAGGCGACCTTGTCGCGGTGCGCCTTGGTGATGAGCGGGCCCATCTCGGAGGCCGGGTCGTCGCCGGGGCCGATGGTCAGCGCGGCGGCCCGCTCCTTGATCTTCTCGATCAGCGGGTCGGCGGTGTCGCCGACGGCCACCACGACGGAGATCGCCATGCAGCGCTCGCCCGCCGAGCCGTACGCGGCGTTGATCGCGGAGTCCGCGGCGAGGTCCAGGTCGGCGTCCGGCAGGACCAGCATGTGGTTCTTGGCGCCGCCGAGGGCCTGGACGCGCTTGCCGTTGGCCGTGCCCGTGGCGTGGATGTACCGGGCGATGGGGGTGGAGCCGACGAAGGAGACGGCGGCGACGTCCGGGTGTTCCAGGATGCGGTCCACCGCGACCTTGTCGCCGTTGACGACGTTCAGCACTCCGTCCGGCAGGCCCGCCTCGGCCGCCAGCTCGGCCAGCTTGAGGGCCGCGGAGGGCACCTTCTCGCTGGGCTTGAGGACGAAGGTGTTCCCGCAGGCGACGGCCAGCGGGAACATCCACATCGGCACCATCGCCGGGAAGTTGAACGGCGTGATGCCGGCGACGACACCGAGGGACTGGCGGATCGCGGCCACGTCCACGCGGGTGGAGACCTGGGTGGACAGCTCGCCCTTCAGCTGCTGCGGAATGCCGCAGGCCAGTTCGACGATCTCCAGGCCGCGGGCGACCTCGCCCAGCGCGTCGCTGTGCACCTTGCCGTGCTCGGCGGTGATCAGCGCGGCCAGCTCCTCGCGGTGCGCGTCGATCAGCTCGCGGTAGGCGAACAGTACGGACGTGCGCTTGGCCAGCGAGCTGACGCCCCAGGAGCGGAACGCTTCCTTGGCGGCGGCGACGGCCGTGTCCACCTCGTCCACGGAGGCGAAGGCGACCTGCTTCTCCTGGGCGCCGGTCGCGGGGTTGTAGACCGGGCCGAACGAGCCGGACACGCCCTCGGCGGGCTTGCCGCCGATCCAGTGGTTGACGGTCTTCATGCGGGAGCCTTTCTGGGGTACGGCGGTGAGCGGATGCCGTGACGGGGGGGGACGGGCGGCGGGTCGGGGTGCGACGGTCCGATTCGGTTCGGTCGATTCGGTTCGATTCGGTTCGATTCGTTCCGGACTTATTCGGTTCGGCTCGGGGAGTACGGGCGGCTTCGGGTTCGCGGCGGGGGCGTGGTTCAGAGATGACGGCGGCGCGCGGTGGCGTGCCGGTCGTAGTCCTTACGGGCCTCGACCGCCGCCGGACGTGTCGCGATCTCGGCCACAGGGACATCCCACCAGGCTTGAGCCGCGGGCGCGCCCGGCACAGTGTCGGCCGTTGCGGTCTCGACATAGACACATGTGGGGCGCTCGTCGGCGCGGGCCGCGGCGAGCGCCGCGCGCAGGTCGCCGACGGTCGCGGCACGGATGACGTGCATCCCCAGGGACGCGGCGTTGGCGGCGAGGTCCACGGGCAGCGGGTCGCCCGTGTAGGAGCCGTCGGCGGCCCGGTAGCGGTAGGCGGTGCCGAAGCGCTCGCCGCCGGTCTGCTCGGACAGGCCGCCGATGGAGGCGTACCCGTGGTTCTGGACGAGCACGATGTTGATGTTGATGCCTTCCTGGACCGCGGTGACGATCTCGGTGGGCATCATCAGATACGTACCGTCGCCGACCAGCGCCCACACGGGCCGGTCGGGCGCCGCCAGCCGCACCCCGATGGCGGCGGGGATCTCGTAGCCCATGCAGGAGTAGCCGTATTCGAGGTGGTACTGGCGGCGGGAGCGGGCCCGCCACAGTTTGTGCAGGTCACCGGGGAGCGAACCGGCCGCGTTGATGACCACGTCCTGGTCGCCGACGGTGGCGTCCAGCGCGCCGAGCACCTGGGTCTGGGAGGGGCGTACGGAGGCGTCGGGCGCGGCGTAAGCGGCGTCGACGAGGGATTCCCAGCGGGCTTTGGCGGCGCCGTACTCCGCCTCGTACTCCGGTGTGACGCGGTGTCCGGACAGGGCCTCGGTCAGCGCTTCGAGGCCGGTACGGGCGTCGGCGACCAGCGAGGTCGCGGCGAGCTTGTGGGCGTCCCAGGAGGCGATGTTCAGGTTGACGAAGCGGACGCCGGGGGCGGCGAAGAGGGTGGCGGAGGCGGTGGTGAAGTCCGTGTAGCGGGTGCCGACACCGAGGACGAGATCGGCGCGGGCGGCCAGCGCGTCGGCCGTGGCGGTGCCGGTGTGGCCGATGCCGCCCACGTCGGCCGGGTGGTCGTGGCGCAGGGAACCCTTGCCGGCCTGGGTGGAGGCGACGGGGATGCCGGTGGTGTCGGCGAGGGCGCGCAGGGCGTCCTCGGCCTCGCTGTGGTGGACGCCGCCGCCCGCGACGATCAGCGGCCGCTCGGCGGCGCGTACCGCCCGTACGGCTTCGGCCAGCGCGGCGGCGTCGGGCGCGGGCCGGGGCACCCGCCACACCCGGTCGGCGAAGAACTCCTCGGGCCAGTCGTACGCCTCGGCCTGCACGTCCTGCGGCAGCGCGAGCGTGACGGCGCCGGTCTCCACGGGATCGGCGAGCACCCGCATCGCCTGGAGGGCGGCCGGAATCAGCGCCTCCGGGCGGGTCACGCGGTCGAAGTAGCGGGAGACCGGGCGCAGGGCGTCGTTGACGGACACATCGCCCGCGTACGGGACTTCGAGCTGCTGGAGCACGGGGTCGGCGGGGCGGGTGGCGAAGGTGTCGCCGGGCAGCAGCAATACCGGGAGGCGGTTGACCGTGGCGAGGGCCGCGCCGGTGACGAGGTTGGTGGCGCCGGGACCGATGGAGGTCGTGACGGCGTGTGCGGACAGACGGTCGCGCTGGCGTGCGTATCCGACCGCGGCGTGCACCATGGCCTGCTCGTTGCGGCCCTGGAGGTAGGGCATGGTGTCCGGGCCGGCCTCCAGGAGGGCCTGGCCGACGCCGGCCACATTGCCGTGCCCGAAGATGCCCCAGCAGGCGTTGATCAGGCGGTGTCTGGTGGGCGCCCCGGCCCGGCCGCCGGAGGCCGCGGGGGCGTCCCGCTCCGTGTACTGGTGGGCCAGAAAGGTGACCAGGGCCTGCGCCACCGTCAGGCGTCGAGTGGTCATCGTGGGTCTCCCTCGGGGTCGGCTTCCGGGGTGTCGTCCAAGTTCGGACGGGGGTCGGCTTCCGGTGCGTCGTACAGCGGCAGTCTGGGGTCGACGGGCTGGTCGGGCCAGGTGTCGCGGATCCAGCCGTGGTCCGGGTGGTCGCAGATCAGCCAGGCGCGCTCCTCCCCCGGGCCGGCCATGACGTTGAGGTAGTACATGGTGTGGCCGGGTGCGGCGATGGACGGGCCGTGCCAGCCGTCGGGGATCAGTACGGCGTCGCCGCTGCGGACCTCGGCGAGTACGTCCGTACCGCGTCCGCTGCCGGAAGGGGTGACGCGCTGATACCCGAGTCCTTCGGAGCCGTGAGCAGGGGCGATCTCGAAGTAGTAGATCTCCTCCAGCTCGCTCTCCTCCCCCGGCCGGCACTCGTCGTGCTTGTGGGGCGGGTACGACGACCAGTTGCCGCCGGGCGTGAGCACCTCCACGGCGATGAGCTGGTCGCACGCGAAGACACCGGCCGCGCCGAAATTGTTGACCTGGCGCGAGCAGTTGCCCGTACCGCGCAGTTCCACCGGCACGCCGCTCGCGGGGCCGTACCGCGCGGGCAGGCGGCGCGAGCAGCGGGCGCCGGTCAGCGCGAACCGGCCGCCTGAGGCGCTGCTGATCCGCGCCTCGGCGTCACGCGGTACGTAAGCGAAGTCGGTGACTCCGCTGAACACGTCCTCGCGCCCGGCCAGTTCGAAAGGCTCTTCGCCGCCGACCGTGACCGTACAGCCGCCGTTCAGCGGCAGCACGATCCACTCGCTGTCGCCGGCGGCAAACGTATGGCTCGCGCCGGGCGGCAGCCGGACGACGCGCAGGGACGCGTACCGCAGGGCCGTATCCTCGTCGGCCGTCCGGCCCGGGGCGATGTCCAGCTCGTACGGTCCGTGCTCGTCGGACCTGTCGCTGGCCCTGTCGCGGGCCCTGATGTGGAACTCGGTGTTGCGCAGCTCGGTCGTCATGACTGCAAGTCTCCTCCCTGCCACTGACAGTTACCGCGGTCGCCGCTGGAGCACGGTCACCGCTGAAGCGTGATCACCTCTGGAACAGGGAGACGGCGGTGTCCACGGCCGCCGCCACGTCCCCGTCCGCCGGATAGAGCAGCGAACGGCCCACCACCAGCCCCTGCACGGTCGGCAGACGCAGCGCCTTGCGCCACTTCTCGTACGCCGCTTCCTGGTCCGCGGCGCTGTCCTTGATGTCGCCGCCGAGCAGCACCGTCGGCAGCGTCGAGGCCTCGCAGACCTGCGCCATGCCGTCCGGATCGTCGGTGACCGGCAGCTTCAGCCATGTGTACGCGGAGGTGCCGCCGAGGCCGGAGGCGATGGCGACGGACTTCGTCACGGCCTCCGCGCTCAGGTCGTTACGGACGATGCCGTTCACCCGCCGGGAGAGAAACGGTTCGACGAAGACGGGCAACTCCCGTTCGGCCATGGCGTCTATGGCGCGGGCCGAGGACTCCAGAGTGGTCAGCGAGCCGGGGTCGTCGTAGTCGATACGCAGCAGCAGTTTTCCGGCGTCGAAACGGAGCCGGGCGATGTCCTGCGGACGGTGGCCGGTGAACCGGTCGTCCAGCTCGAAGGAGGCCCCGGTGATGCCGCCGCGATTCATGGAGCCCATCACGACCTTGTCTTCGAGGGCGCCGAGCAGGAGCAGATCCTCCAGGATGTCGGCGGTGGCGAGCACGCCGTCCACGCCGGGGCGGGAGAGCGCCAGGCACAGGCGCTCCAGGAGGTCGAGGCGGTTGGCCATGGCCAGCTTGCGGTCACCGACGGCGAGCGCGCCCCGCGCCGGGTGGTCGGCCGCGATGATCATCAACCGGCCGCTGTCGCCGATCAGCGGGCGGCGGGTGCGGCGCGCGGCGGCCTGGGCGACGGCCTGCGGGTTCCGGGCCCGCAGTGTCACGATGTCGGAGATCCGAGTGGTCAAGGCGGTTCTCACCTTCTGGTGGGACGAGTTCGTACGAGGGCCACCGGGCGGGGCCCGGTCGGGGACTCGGCCGGGCGGAGGGCGGTGCCACCGGGGCGGGGCCGGCGGCACGGGGGGGGCGGAGTGCGGTGCCACTGGGGCGGAGCCTGGCGTCACCGGGGGGCGGGGCGACCCGGCCGCGCGCACGCCGGCCGGACGTACGGCGATCGGCCGGGACGCTCAGCGAGCCGCGAGGAACTCCTCGACCTCGGCGCACGTCGGCATGGCGGACGAACAGGCCAGCCGGGACGCGACGATCGCGCCGGCGGCGTTGGCGTACCGCATCATCGGCTCCAGCTCCCACCCGGACAGCAGCCCGTGACACAGCGCTCCCCCGAAGGAGTCACCGGCTCCCAGGCCGTTGACGACTTCGACGGGAGTCGGCGGCACCTCGGCGGTACGGCCGTCGCGGTGCACGGCCAGCACGCCCTTGGGCCCCTGTTTGACGACGGCCAGTTCGACGCCCATGTCCAGCAACGCCTGCGCGCAGCGCTTCGGTTCGCGGACACCGGTGGCGACCTCCGCCTCGTCGACGTTGCCGACCGCGACCGTCGCGTGGGCGAGCGCGGCCTCGTAGTACGGGCGCGCCCGGTCCATCGCCGCCGTGCCGGTGACGCCGCCGGCACCGGACGCGCCGCCTTCACCGCCCCAGAACATCGGTCGCCAGTCCAGGTCGAAGACGGTGATTCCCGCCTTGGCGCGCGCTTCCAGTGCGGCGAGGGTGGCCGTACGGCTCGGCTCCTCGCACAGGCCGGTGCCGGTCATCCAGAAGATGCGGGCGGCCCGTACGGCGTCGCGGTCCAGCTCTTCGGGGTGGATGACCAGGTCGGGCGCCTTGGGGCGGCGGTAGAAGTAGAGCGGGAAGTCGTCCGGCGGGAAGATCTCGCAGAAGGTGACGGGAGTCGGGTACTCCGCCACGGACGTCACCCAGCGGTCGTCCACACCGAAGTCGCGGAGCGCCTGGTGGACGTACGCGCCGAAGGGGTCCGTGCCGGTACGGCTGATGACCGCCGTACGCCGCCCCAGCCGGGCGGCGGCGACCGCCACGTTGGTGGCCGAACCGCCGAGAAACTTCCCGAACGTCTCGACCCGGGAAAGCGGAACGCCCGTCTGCAACGGGTAGATGTCCACTCCGGTGCGGCCCATGGCGATCAGATCGTACGGGCCGTTCTCTGCGGTCTGCCGCGGCTCGGTCATGTGCGCCCCTCCGGTTCGTCGCTGGGCACAGGTCTAACCGGGCACCCGAGAGCCTGTCAATACTTTGTCCTTACATTCTGACGTCGGGACCGGAGTGCAGCGGCCGGCGCCACCACGGGGTACCGACCCGTACAAAGTCCTTAAGTCCTTATGTCATGACGAAGTCTTGACACTCCCCGGACCGGGATGGAGGCTGTGCCCCACAACCCAGCCCCCGCGCCTCCCGGTCACCGCCGACCGGCGAGAGGAGAGCCGCAGCATGTCCGTTCCCCATGCCGTCCCGCGCGTTCTGGACCGACTGCGCATCGGATCGGCCCCCGACTCGTGGGGCGTCTGGTTCCCCGACGACGAGCAGCAGGTCCCGTGGCAGCGCTTCCTGGACGAGGTCGCCGAGGCCCGGTACGAATGGATCGAACTCGGCCCGTACGGCTATCTGCCCACCGACCCCGCCGTCCTCCACGCGGAGCTCGCCCGGCGCGACCTGAAGGTCTCCGCGGGCACGATCTTCACTTCGCTGCACCACGGCCCGGGCGTGTGGGACAAGACCTGGGCACACGTCAGCGAAGTCGCCACCCTCACCCAGGCGATGGACGCCAGGCACCTGGTGGTCATCCCGTCCTTCTGGCGCGACGACAAGACCGCGGAAGAACTGGAGCCGCGCGAACTGACCACCGAGCAGTGGCACCACTTGAACAGCGGCATGGAACGGCTGGGCAGGCGGGTACGGGAGGAATTCGGCCTGGACATCGTCGTGCATCCGCACGCCGACACGCACATCGACACCGAGGAACACGTCGAACGCTTCCTCGACGGGACCGACTCCTCCCTGGTCAGCCTGTGCCTGGACACCGGGCACTACGCGTACTGCGGCGGCGACAGCGTCAAGCTCATCAAGACCTACGGCGAGCGGATCGGCTACCTCCATCTCAAGCAGGTCGACCCGGAGATCCTCGCGGACGTCGTCGCGAAGGGCACGCCCTTCGGGCCCGCGGTCCGGCAGGGCGTGATGTGCGAACCGCCGCTGGGGGTCCCGGCACTGCCGCCCGTCCTGGACGCCGCCCAGGACCTGGACATCGACCTCTTCGCCATCGTCGAACAGGACATGTACCCCTGTCCCGCCGACCAGCCCCTGCCCATCGCGCGGCGCACCCGCAACTTCCTGCGCTCCTGCGGCGCCTGAGTCCCGTCCGTACGGAGCGAGGAGTACCACGAGATGAGCCAGCAGCACGGAACGCTCGGCGTGGCCGTCATCGGCACCGGCCGCATGGGCGCCGACCACGTACGCCGGATCAGCGACGTCATCAGCGGAGCGCGGGTGGCGGCGGTCGTCGACATCGACGCGGACCGGGTGAAGCGCGTCGCCGACGCCGTCGAGGGGTGCACGCCCTACACCGAACCGGCGGCCGCCATGGCGGACCCGGACGTCGACGCCGTACTGATCGCCTCGCCGGGCGCGTCCCACGAGGACGCGCTGCTCGACGCGTTCGCGCGCGACCTGCCGGTGCTGTGCGAGAAGCCGCTCACCCCGGACCCGGCCTCCGCGCTGCGCGTCCTGGAGGCCGAGCAGCGACTGGGCCATCGGCGGGTGCAGGTCGGATTCATGCGCCGGTACGACGCCGACTACCTCAAACTCAAGTCGCTGCTCGACCAGGGCGCGTACGGCCGGCCCCTGATGCTCCACAACAAACACCGCAACGCCGGCACGCCCCCCGGCTTCACCAACGCCATGATGATCCACGACTCGGCCGTCCACGAGATCGACGTGACGCGCTGGCTGCTGGACGAGGAGATCACCGCCGTACGCGTCCTGCGCCCGACGCCCCTCGGCACCGCGCCCGACGGCCTCAGCGACCCGCAGCTCATCCTCTTCGAGACCGCCGCCGGGCAGCTCGTCGACACCGAACTCTTCGTCAACTGCGGCTTCGGCTACCAGGTCAGCTGCGAGGCGGTCTGCGAAGGCGGCACCGCGCGGATCGGCGACGACCACGGCGTGTTCGTCAACGCGGCCGGCAAATGGGGCGGCTCGATCACTCCTGGCTTCGTGGAACGTTTCGAGGAGGCGTACGACCGGCAGGTGCAGCGCTGGGTGAACGCCACGCGGCGCGGCGAGGTCGAGGGCCCGAGCTGCTGGGACGGCTACGCGGCGGCCGCGGTGTGCGCGGCGGGCGTACGCGCCCAGGCCACCGGCGAACGCGTCGAGGTCGAGCTGGGCGAGCGGCCTGCGCTGTATCGCTGAGCCACGGTCGGTTTACGGCCCGTCCGTGTCGCCGTTCTGGCCGTAGCGGCGCGCCGCTGCTTCATGTTGCGGTTGGCGCGCTGCTTTTCATCTTGGACGCGCGCTCCTCTCGTCGCGGTTCGCGCGCTTCCTCTCGCCGCGGTCGGCGCGGCGCTTCGCGTTGCGGTCCGTGCGCCACCCCACGCCACAGCGCGCGTTCCGGCCTGCCCGGAATGGTGACGCGAACCGCGTCACCGGCCGAAAGGCCTGCGCCAAGAAGAACTGGAGCCGCTGCCCATGTCCGCACTTGGCAGGCCTTCCTCCCCCTCCACACCTCCCACACCGTCCACACCATCCAGCACTTCTACAACATCCACACCATCGGCACCGTCCATGTCTTCCAAACTCAACACATCATCTGAACCTCACACCACCTCCACCTCGTCCGCTCCTCCCGTCTCCCCCACCCCTCGCAACGCCAAGCGCTTCATCATCGGTATCGCTGCCATCGCCGCTCTCGGCGGCGCCCTGTTCGGTTACGACACCGGCGTCATCTCCGGCGCGCTCCCCTTCATGGAGGCGCACTTCGGCCTCACCTCACTCGGTGAAGGCATCATCACCAGCGCCCTGCTGATCGGTGCGGCATTCGGGTCGCTGACCGGCGGGCGCATGTCGGACAAGCTGGGGCGGCGCGCCGCGCTGCTGTGGGCGGGCGCGGTGTTCATCGGCGGTGCCGTGGCCGTGGCGCTCGCCCCCACCGTCGTCTTCATGGTCGCGGCGCGCTTCGTGCTCGGTCTCGCGGTGGGCAGCGCCTCGGTGATCACACCGCTGTACCTCTCGGAGATCGCACCACCGCACATCCGGGGCCGGCTGGTCTCCTTCAACTCCCTCATGATCGTCAGTGGGCAGCTGCTGGCCTACCTGATCAACGCGGTCCTCGCCCGGTGGGAAGCGTGGCGCTGGATGCTGGGCCTGGCGACGCTACCGGCCATCGCCCTGTTCGTCGGGCTCTTCTTCCTGCCGGACACGCCACGCTGGTACATCAGCAAGGGACGTACGGAACAGGCCGCGAAAGTTCTGCGGCGCACCCTGCCCGCCGAGGAGGCCGAGGGGGAGCTGGACCGCATCGGCCAGGCCCGCGCGATGGAGGCCGACGCGCGGCGCGGCGTCCGGCAGGAACTGCGTACGCCCTGGGTACGGCGCATCCTGCTCATCGGCGTCGGGCTGGCGGTCGTCCAGCAGATCACCGGCGTCAACGCGGTCATCTACTTCGCGCCGAAGATCCTGGAGTCCACCGGCCTGGGCACCAACGCCGCGATCACGGCCACCATCGCGGTCGGCGCCATCTCCGTCGTCGCCACCGCGATCGGCATGTCGCTGATCGACAAGGTCGGACGACGACCGATGCTGCTCACGGGCCTTTCCGGAATGACCGTCTCACTGGCCCTACTGGGGGCCTCCTTCCACCTCCCGAGGTCCACCGGAGTCAGCTACCTCGTCCTCGCCCTCATGGTCCTCTACATGGGCTTCATGCAGGCGACCTTGAACACCGGAGTCTGGCTGCTGCTCGCCGAGATGTTCCCGCTGACGGTGCGCGGGCTGGCCATGGGCGCGACCGTGTTCGTGATGTGGCTGGCCAATTTCACGGTGGCGCTGGCGTTCCCGGTACTTCTCGACGCGGCGGGCGCGAGCATCACCTTCTGGCTCTTCGGCCTGATGTGCGTGATGTCCCTGCTCTTCTGCAAGCGGTACGCCCCGGAGACCAAGGGGATGGCCCTGGAGGACCTGGAGCACGAACTGCGCAGAGCGGGCAGCGGGGACGATGGTGGGGAGGCGCGGACGTGAAGCCGTGAGGACGTGAAGCCGTAAAGAGGTGCAGAGGTGGGCTGCGGTACGGAGGGACGAGGGCCGAACAGCGCCCCACCGTCTCTCCCCATCCGCACCCCTCCCCCTCTAGCTGCCCTTCTCCATCTCCCCCTTCTCCATCCCGTGACAGCGATGCCCCGTTCGTCACAGCTGTCACCATTACGCGGGTCTTCCGTCACAGCCGATCAACAGGCCCTCGCCCCTGCTCACCTGCTGTCGTTCACCGGGCACAGGCTGAGTGATCACCAAACCGCGTGCGGTTCTTCCGTCGGCTCCCCGGGCCGTCACCGCGCGCGGCCGAGGGAGGTGCGAGACAGATGACCGACCGCAGACTCTGGTCGTACAAGGAGATCGCCGCACACATCCGAGTCCAACCCGACACCGTGCGGTCCTACCGGAAACACGGGCTACTGCCGCCACCGGACCTGGTGGAGGGCGGCAGACCGTACTGGTTCGCCGACACCATCCGCACCTGGGTCGCCCAGCGCCCCGGACACGGCGGGCGCCGCGACAAGGACTGACGCCTCTCCCTCCCAGCGCCCCGCGCAATCGCCGCGCGGGGCCTCCGCAACCCGGCTGCGGCGGCGCTACGCTCGGCGCATGCCGTGCCTACCCGTACCGGCCGAGCCTGTTCGCATCGCTGTGATCGGCGGCGGCGCGATCGGCGGATTCGTGGCGACACTGACCTTCCTGACCGGGCACGACGTCACACTGTGCCGGCGCACACCGGTGGACCGGCTCGTCCTGGAAACGGACGGCGAGGTCATCGACGCCCCGATACGTTTCGCCGTCGATCCGGAGACGGCCGAGCCCGCGGACTGGGTCTTCCTGGCCACCAAGGCCCAGGACACCGCGGGCGCCGGCGGCTGGCTGCGCCGGCTCTGCCACTCGGGCACGGTCGTCGTCGTACTCCAGAACGGCATCGACCACACCGCACGCGTGGCCCCGCACACCCCCGACGGCACGGACATCCTGCCCGCGGTGATCTACGCGTCGGCCGAATGCACCGCCCCCGGCCGGGTCAGGCACTACGCGGGCAACGAGATCCACGTACCCGAAGGACCGTTGGCCACCCGTCTCGCCGATCTCCTCGCCGCCGGCCGTCTCAAGGTCGTACCCGCTCCGGACTTCACGACGGTCTCCTGGAAGAAGCTCCTCACCAACCTCGCGGCCAACCCGCTCACCGCCCTCCTCCAGCAGCGCATGGGCATCTTCACCGACCCCGGTATGGCCGCCCTCGCCCGGGACATTTTGGACGAGGCGGCCGCGGTCGCGCGGGCGGAGGGCGCGCACGTTCACGAGGCCGACATCGACCGCGTACTGGAGATGTACGCGATGGTTCCGCCGGACGGCGGCTCGTCGATGCTCTACGACCGCCTGGCCGGCCGCCCCATGGAGCACGAACACATCACGGGCGCGGTGGTACGTGCCGGTGAACGCCACGGCATCCGCACTCCGCTCAACGGGATGCTGCTCACTCTTCTGCGCGCGGTCGACCGCGGAATCGCCGCCGGGAAGAACACCGGCGAACGGCAAACGAAGCCGTAAGAACCGGGCTCGTCACCCGGGCATCTGAGTACCCGCGCGTGTACACCCAGGGGTTGACATCACTATGTCTTTACATGCACGCTGCGACGGAGCTTCGGTGGCCCCCAAGGCTGAAGAGTCGAGCCACGAGCCGCCCAAGCCTCTGAGGTCCCTGAAGCCTTGCGAAGAAACGCTTCCTCAACCGGTCGCCGTCCACCCCGGACGACAGGAGTCGGCACATGAAGATCGGCCTGATCGGCGCCGGACGCATCGGAGCGTTCCACGCCGAGACCTTGAAGTCCGTCCCCGGCGTGGACAGCGTCGTCGTCGCCGATGCCGACGCGGCCCGCGCACGCGTGCTCGCGGACACCCTCGGTACCGAGGCAGCCGAAACCCTCCCCCGGATGTACGCGGACGGCCTGGACGGCGTGGTGATCACCGCCGCGACGAGCGCGCACGCCGAACTGATCCACCAGGCCCTGGACGCCGACGTGCCGGTCTTCTGCGAGAAGCCAGTGGCGCTGGACGTCGCAGGGACGCTCGACGTGGTGAAACGTTCCGGCGCCGGCACCGTCCCCGTACAGATCGGCTTCCAGCGGCGTTTCGACCGTGGCTACCGGGCCGCCCGCGAGGCGCTGCGGTCCGGCGATCTCGGCTGGCTCCACACGCTCCGCGCCTGCACCAGCGACCAGTCGCCGCCGCCCGCGGCCTTCATCCCCTCGTCCGGCGGCCTCTTTCGCGACTGCAGCATTCACGACTTCGACATCCTGCGCTGGCTCACCGGCCGCGAAGTCGTCTCCGTGTACGCGCAAGGCGCCAACCGCGGCGCCCCCTTCTTCGCCGACGGCGACGACGTGGACACCTGCGCCGCCCTTCTGCGCTTCGACGACGACACGTTGGCCACGGTCACCGCGACCCGCTACAACGGCGCGGGCCACGACGTCCGCCTGGAAGTGTGCGGCTCCAAGGGCGCGCGCATCGTCGGTCTCGACGACCGGGCCCCGCTGCCGAGCGCCGAACCGCATGTCTCCTGGCGGCAGTCGGCCCCGTACGCGACGTTCATGCAACGTTTCCGCGATGCGTACGTCACCGAGCTGAGCGCCTTCGTGGACGTGGCCGCCGGCCGTACGAAGAACCCGTGTTCGCCCGCCGAGGCCTTGGAGGCGCTGTACGTCGCCGAGGCGTGCGACCGCTCCCGCCGCACCGGCGAGGCGGTGAGAGTCGCGGACGTGCGCGCCGCCGCGGAAGCCGCAGGAGAAGCGGGTGCGTACGGCCGCGACGGCGCACGCCCCTCGGAAAGCGCGGAGTGAACGAAAGCCCGCAAACGCCCGGAGTGGGCGGAGAGGGCGGAGTGGGCGGAGAGGGCGAGCGAAAAGGGAAGGCCCCCCACTCACCAGGACTCCGACGCGCCCTTCCGCGGCCCTTCCGGAATCGGCGCCAGCCCTTCCGCACCCGCCCGCAGCCGCATGGCCACCAGCGGGAAGACCAGCACGGAGATCATCGCCGCCCCCACCATGGCCGCCGCCTCGCCGGCGTCGAGCACACCGCTGTCCTGGCCGATCGTGGTGATCGCGACGACCAGGGGCAGCGCCGTCGACCCGTACAGCATCAGCGCGGCGCGGTCCTTGCGGCCCAGGTCGCGCGGCGCGAGCAGGACGAGCGGCAGTCCGCGTACGACGAGCAGCAGTACGAGGAAGAGCGGGAGCAGCAGGAGTGAGCGTCCGTTCTCGAAGAGGGACGACAGGTCGAACTCGACGCCGGTGACGATGAAGAACAGCGGCACCAGGAAGCCGAAGCCCATCGCCTCCAGCCGTCCGAGGATTTCCTGACTGCTGTCCGGCGCGGCCTCGTGCAGTACGAGCCGCATGATGATCCCGGCCGCGAACGCGCCCAGCAGGATGTCCAGCCCGAACACCTGCGAGATGCCGAGCATCACGGCCAGCAGCAGGACGAACAGCCGGATGGCGAACTGGCCGCTGCTGTGCAGCGTGCGGGCGATGATCCGGTAGAACCACATGGGGCTGGGCTTCAGGGCCCAGTAGACGGCACCGGCGGTCAGCAGCGCGAAAGCGAAGAGCAGGATGGTCGATTCGCCGGGGTCGCGTCCGCTGAGCAGCAGCGCCATCGCGATGATCGGCCCGAATTCGCCGACCGCACCGGTGGCCATCATCACCGATCCGAAGCGGGTTCCCAGGTCGCCGGAGTCGCGCAGTACGGGCAGTACGGTGCCGAGCGCCGTACTGGTGAGCGCGGTGCCGACCACGATCGCCTTGGTGAAGTCGCCGGCGGCGAAACCGAGAGCGACGGCCAGGCCGAGGACGAGCGCGACGATCCATGCGTACCCGGCGCGCTTGAGGGTGTCGCCGCGGACCTTGGCGAACTCGATCTCGTACCCGGCGATGAACATCAAGGTGGCCAGTCCGAGGTCGGAGAGGGCGTTGATGACTTCTCCGGAGTGCGCCCAGCCCAGGACGTCCGGGCCGATCAGGATGCCCAGCACGATCTCGAAGATGACCAGGGGTACGGGCAGCCAGCGGCCGAGGCCGTATGCGAGGAGCGGGGCGGCCACGGCGATCGCCATGATCAATACGAGCGTTGCGGACTGCGACATAAGCCGCTTTTCTACCACAAAGGGAAGATCATCCCTGTGTCGCGGGTCGACGCACCGGGCGCCCATCCCGCCCCGTCAGCCGACACGCCCGTCCGCACACACCACAGCCACAGCCACAGCCGCAGCGATCACACCCGGAAACCCGCGCCGCTACCGATAACCACCGTGCAGCGTGTCCCCGGCGCGACGCTCCCGAAACTTCCGCGCCCTATCGCGCGCCGCCGCGACAAGGGAACCCTCGGAGGCCCACTCGGAGAGCACCCGCCGTCACGCCCCGCGAAGCATCCCGGACCGTACGGGACCGCCGGAGCGCCACGCAACCAAGCGCCCAGCGGGCCGCCGAAGGCCACGCCACCTCCGCCCCACACCCCTCCAGCGCAAGCGGACACCTGACGTCCACACCTGGCATCTATACCCCCTAGGGGTATAGAGTTGAGATCGTCGGGAAACACCGGGGACTCTCGGGACTCCGGATTTCCCACGCCACCCGTGCATGGCAGTGAAAACTTCGAGCACGGCGACCACACGCACCAAGGAGAGACCCATGACTGCCGAACAGACCAACGGTTCCTGCTGCTCCCCCGAGGGTTCCTGCAACTCCGGGGCCACCGACGTCCAGGTGGGCGACGTGACCACCACCTACAAGGTGAGCGGTATGACCTGCGGTCACTGCGAAGGCGCCGTCTCCGCCGAGATTTCCGAGATTCCGGGCGTGCACTCGGTACAGGCGTCCGCCGCCACCGGCCTGGTGACCGTCGCCTCCAAGGCCCCGCTCGACGAGGCCGCCGTGCGCGCGGCGGTCGACGAGGCCGGCTACGAACTCGAAGGCCCGGCGGCCTGAGCCCGATGACCGGTACGACCGCACAGGCGCGGGTCGAGCTCGCCATCGGCGGCATGACCTGCGCCTCGTGCGCGGCGCGCGTGGAGAAGAAGCTCAACCGGATGCCGGGCGTCAGCGCCACCGTCAACTTCGCCACCGAGAAGGCCCGGGTCGAGTACGGCGACGAGGTATCGGTCGACGACCTGATCGCGACCGTCGAGAAGACGGGCTACACCGCGCAACGGCCCGCGCCCGCCGCATCCACGAAACCGTCGGGGCCGTCCCCGGCCGGCGCTTCGGGTCAGGACGCCGACGCCGCGTCCACCAGGGAGGACGGCTCAGGCGCTCACGACCGGGAACTGGCCGGACTGCGCCAGCGGCTCCTCGTCTCCGTCGCGCTGGCCGTTCCCGTCGTCCTGCTGTCGATGGTCCCCTCGCTCCAGTTCGACAACTGGCAGTGGCTGTGCCTGACGCTGGCCGCGCCCGTCGTGGCCTGGGGCGCGTATCCCTTCCATCGGGCCGCCTGGACGAATCTGCGGCACGGCGCCGCCACGATGGACACCCTGGTGTCCCTCGGGACGCTCGCCGCCTTCGGCTGGTCCCTGTGGGCACTGTTCTTCGGTGACGCGGGGATGCCCGGTATGCGGCACGGTTTCGACTTCACGGTGGCCCGCGCGGAGGGCTCCTCGGCCATCTACCTGGAGGCAGCGGCCGGGGTGACGGCGTTTCTGCTCCTGGGCCGCTACCTGGAGGCGCGCTCCAAGCGGAAGGCGGGCGCCGCGCTGCGCGCGCTGATGGAGCTGGGCGCGAAGGACGTGGTGCTGCTGCGGGGCGGGCGTGAGGTGCGCGTCCCGGTGGAGCAGCTGGCCGTCGGCGACCGGTTCGTCGTACGCCCCGGGGAAAAGATCGCCACGGACGGCACGGTCGTGGAGGGCTCCTCCGCCGTCGACGCTTCGATGCTGACCGGCGAATCGGTACCGGTCGATGTGGCCCCCGGTGACGGTGTGACGGGCGCGACGGTGAACACCAGCGGCCGGCTGGTGGTCGAAGCCACCCGGGTCGGCGGTGACACGCGGCTGTCGCGCATGGCGGCCCTGGTCGAGGACGCGCAGAGCGGCAAGGCCGATGTGCAGCGGCTCGCCGACCGGGTTTCCGCCGTCTTCGTCCCCGTCGTGCTGCTGGTGGCGCTCGGCACGTTGGCCGGGTGGCTGCTGGCGACCGGCGATGTGACCGCTTCGTTCACGGCGGCCGTCGCCGTACTGATCATCGCCTGTCCCTGCGCTCTCGGCCTGGCGACGCCCACCGCCCTGATGGTCGGAACGGGCCGAGGCGCCCAGCTCGGCATCCTCATCAAGGGGCCCGAGGTCCTGGAGTCCACCCGTCGCATCGACACCGTCGTGCTGGACAAGACCGGCACGGTGACCACGGGGCGGATGAGTCTGCACGAGGCCGTGCCGGCGCCGGGCGTCACGGCGGACGAGCTGTTGCGGCTGGCCGGGGCGCTGGAGCACGCCTCGGAACATCCGATCGCGCGCGCTGTCGCCGAGGGAGCCCGCGAGCGCCTGGGCGAGCTGCCGGAGCCGGAACATTTCGAGAACGTGGCGGGCCTCGGCGTACGTGGCGTGGTGGAAAACCGTCGTGTCCTCGTCGGGCGCGAACGGCTGCTGCGCGAGAACACGGAAGGCGGGACGGCGTCCAGTGCCCTTCCGGAGGCGCTGAGCGCCGCCAGGGAGGCCGCCGAAGCCGCGGGGCGGACCGCCGTACTCGTCGGCTGGGACGGGCAGCCACGCGGCCTGCTGTCGGTTGCCGACACCGTCAAGGAGGGCAGCACCGAAGCGGTACGCCGGCTGCGCGAGCTGGGGCTGTCTCCAGTACTGCTGACCGGGGACAATCAGGCGGTGGCCGACGCCGTGGCAGCCGAGGTGGGCATCGACGAGGTGATCGCCGAGGTGCTGCCCGAGGACAAGGTCGCGGTGGTCGAGCGGCTCCGCGGCGAGGGCCGCAGCGTGGCGATGGTCGGCGACGGCGTCAACGACGCGGCCGCCCTGGCCGCCGCCGACCTGGGCCTGGCGATGGGGACCGGTACGGACGCGGCCATCGAGGCGGGGGACCTGACCCTCGTACGCGGCGATCTGCGGGTCGCGCCGGACGCCATCCGGCTGGCCCGCCGGACACTCGCCACGATCAAGGGAAATCTCTTCTGGGCCTTCGGATACAACGTCGCGGCCGTTCCGCTGGCGGCGGCCGGCCTGCTGAACCCGATGATCGCGGGGGCGGCGATGGCCTTTTCTTCGGTCTTCGTGGTCAGCAACAGCCTCCGGTTGCGGCACTTCCGCTGACGGATGCGTGCGACGCGGGCTTTTTTCGCCTTCACAACTTCCCTACAACTGACACAACACCCATACGGAAGGGCCTCGATCTGCAGATCGAGGCCCTTGACCGTATTCGCCCAGTTATGGCAAGAGACCCAGATCACACCGCTTGGAACGTAACCATTGTGGGGGGTCGCGAGTCTAACCGTGCGGTGCAGGCACCTCGGCGGGGCCTGTACCGCAACGGCCAGGCTGGTCTTGGGGGACTTTGCCCGGCAACGCGTGGCCGGGGCGACGTGCCCGGGGAGCTTTGAGCGGCCCTCCCGTACGTGCGCGTCCCGGCAGATCGCGGGCACCACCCTGAAGCGCCCGGACGGATCCCGTGGGGGGAATCCGACCCGGGGAACAAGGGAAGCGCCCCGCGCTCCGGACCCGTGGGGGGATCTGGAGGCGGGGCGCTTTCTGCTGAACGGACCGGCCCGGGCCGCCACACGGCCGGCCGGCCGGTCAGCAGCTGTCCCGGCGGACGGAGTCGCTCAGCGCTCCTCGACCGGAACGAAGTCGCGCTCGACGACCCCGGTGTAGATCTGGCGCGGGCGGCCGATACGGGAACCCGGCTCCTTGATCATCTCGTGCCACTGGGCGATCCAGCCGGGCAGCCGGCCGAGCGCGAACAGCACGGTGAACATCTCGGTCGGGAAGCCCATGGCCCGGTAGATCAGGCCGGTGTAGAAGTCCACGTTCGGGTAGAGCTTGCGCGAGACGAAGTAGTCGTCGGAGAGCGCGTGCTCCTCCAGCTTGAGCGCGATGTCCAGCAGCTCGTCGGACTTGCCGAGCGCCGAGAGGACGTCGTGCGCCGCCGCCTTGATGATCTTCGCCCGGGGGTCGAAGTTCTTGTAGACGCGGTGCCCGAAGCCCATGAGCTTCACGCCGTCTTCCTTGTTCTTCACCTTGCGGATGAAGGCGTCGACGTCACCGCCGTCGCGCTGGATGCCCTCCAGCATCTCCAGCACCGACTGGTTGGCGCCGCCGTGCAGCGGGCCCCACAGCGCGTTGATGCCGGCCGAGATCGAGGCGAAAAGGTTCGCCTGCGAGGACCCGACCAGGCGCACGGTGGAGGTCGAGCAGTTCTGCTCGTGGTCCGCGTGCAGGATGAGCAGCTTGTCCAGAGCGCTGACCACGACCGGGTCCAGGTCGTACTCGGCGGCCGGCACCGAGAAGGTCATGCGCAGGAAGTTCTCGACGTAGCCGAGGTCGTTGCGCGGGTAGACCACCGGGTGGCCGACCGACTTCTTGTACGCGTACGCAGCAATCGTCGGAAGCTTGGCCAGCAGCCGGATCGTCGAGATGTGGCGCTGCCGCTCGTCGAACGGGTTGTGGCTGTCCTGGTAGAACGTCGACAGCGCGCTGACCACGGAGGACAGCATCGCCATCGGGTGGGCGTCCCGCGGGAAGCCGTCGAAGAACCGCTTGACGTCCTCGTGCAGCAGGGTGTGGTAGGTGATGTCCTGCTTGAAGGTCGCCAGCTGGTCGACGGTGGGCAGCTCACCGTTGATCAGCAGGTAGGCGGTCTCGACGAACGTGCTGCGCTCTGCGAGCTGCTCGATCGGGTAGCCGCGGTACCGAAGAACCCCGTTCTCACCGTCCAGATAGGTGATCGCGGATTTGTACGCGGCAGTGTTGCCATAACCGGAATCCAGGGTCACCAGACCGGTCTGGGCGCGCAGCTTCGAAATGTCGAAGCCCTTGTCGCCGACGCTGCTGTCGACGACCGGGTAGCTGTATTCGCCGTCCCCGTAACGCAGTACTACAGAGTTGTCGCTCACGTCATCCCTCACCGACGTTGTGCCTCTTCTTCGAGGTGCCCTGACTGCCTATACCTTCCCCCATTTGGACCTTGGCTGTGCACTCGGGGTCGGCCATAAGGCCTGTGGGCGGCACTCAGTGCCGCTCCAGCTGCCCATCCTGCTCCCCTTCGCCCCGATTGGGGAAGAGGTGACCACGCACCGCACCGACGAGTCGATGGCGCAGCGCGGTCCACCTTCGACCGGCGGACACGGTGCGTACAGCCTGCCCCAAAGCCTTGCGCGAGCCGACCAGCACCACCAGCTTTTTTGCCCGCGTGACGGCCGTGTAGAGCAGGTTCCGCTGCAGCATCATCCACGCGGCGGTGGTGACCGGAATCACCACTGCCGGATACTCGCTGCCCTGGGAACGGTGGATGGTCACCGCGTAGGCGTGCGCCAGCTCGTCCAGCTCGTCGAAATCGTACGAGATCTCCTCGTCCTCGTCCGTGAGCACCGTCAGCCACTGTTCATCCCGGTTGATCTTGATGACGACGCCGACCGTGCCGTTGAAGACGCCGCTGTGCCCCTTCTCGTAGTTGTTGCGGATCTGCGTCACCTTGTCGCCCACCCGGAACACCCGGCCTCCGGCGCGGCGCTCCGGCGATTCGGGCCGTGCCGGGGTGAGAGCCTGCTGGAGGAGGCCGTTCAGCGTTCCGGCTCCGGCCGGACCGCGGTGCATGGGGGCGAGCACCTGGACGTCCCGCCGCGGGTCCAGCCCGAACTTCGCGGGGATCCGGCGCGCGACCACGTCGACCGTGACCCGGCCGGCTTCCTCGGAGTCCTCCGCGATGAAGAGGTAGAAGTCGGCCATCCCTTCGACGATCGGCAGGAAGCCCTCGTTGATGCGGTGGGCGTTGGTGACCACGCCGGAGTGCTGGGCCTGGCGGAAGATCCGGGTCAGCCGTACGGCCGGGACCGGGCAGTTCTCGGCGAGCAGATCCCGCAGCACCTCGCCCGCACCCACCGAAGGAAGCTGGTCCACGTCGCCCACCAGGAGGAGGTGGGCACCTGGCGGCACCGCCTTGATCAGCTTGTTGGCCAGCAGCAGATCGAGCATGGACGCCTCGTCGACCACTACCAGGTCGGCGTCGAGCGGCCGGTCCCGGTCGTACGCGGCGTCCCCGCCCGGTTTGAGCTCCAGCAGCCGGTGCACCGTGGACGCCTCGGCACCAGTGAGCTCCGCCAGCCGTTTGGCGGCCCGTCCCGTGGGAGCCGCGAGCACCACCTTGGCCTGCTTCGCGCGGGCCAGCTCCACGATCGAGCGGACCGTGAAGGATTTGCCGCAGCCGGGGCCGCCGGTGAGCACGGAGACCTTCTCGGTGAGCGCCAGCCGTACGGCAGCCTCCTGCTCGGGCGCCAGCGTGGCTCCCGTCCGGTTGGCCAGCCAGGCCAGCGCCTTGTCCCACGCCACGGCCCGGAACAACGGCATCCGGTCCTCCTGCGTGCGCAACAGCCGCAGCAGCTGCGCCGCGAGAGAGGTTTCGGCCCGGTGGAACGGGACGAGGTAGATGGCCTCTATGGGGTTGCCCCCCTCCGGGGACGGCACGGTCTCGCGGATCACCCCCTCCGGGTCGCCCGCCAGCTCGCCCAGACAGTCGATGACCAGCCCCGTGTCGACCTGGAGCAGCTTGACCGCCGCGGCGATCAGCTCTTCTTCCGGGAGGTAGCAGTGCCCTTGGTCGGTGGACTGCGAGAGCGCGTACTGCAGACCCGACTTGACCCGGTCCGGGCTGTCGTGCGGGATGCCGACGGCCTGTGCGATGCGGTCGGCGGTCAGGAAACCGATGCCCCAGACGTCGGCGGCGAGACGGTAGGGCTGGTTCTTGACGACGGAGATCGAGGAATCGCCGTACTTCTTGTAGATGCGCACCGCGATGGAGGTCGAGACGCCGACCCCCTGCAAGAAGATCATGACCTCCTTGATGGCCTTCTGTTCTTCCCAGGCTTCGCCGATCATCTTCGTGCGTTTGGGACCGAGCCCGGGCACCTCGACGAGGCGCTTCGGGTCCTTCTCGATGATGTCGAGGGTGTCCAGGCCGAAGTGTCCGGTGATGCGGTCGGCCATGACCGGTCCGATGCCCTTGATGAGGCCCGAGCCGAGGTAGCGGCGTATGCCCTGGATCGTGGCAGGCAGGACCGTCGTGTAGTTCTCGGCGGTGAACTGCCGTCCGTACTGCGGGTGGGAGGTCCAACGGCCTTCCAGCCGCAGCGACTCCCCCGGCTGCGCGCCCAGCAGCGAACCGACGACAGTGAGGAGATCGCCGGAGCCGCCCGTGTCGAGACGGGCGACCGTGTAACCGGTCTCCTCATTGGCGTAGGTGATCCGCTCCAGGACCCCTTCGACCACGGCTGGAATGAACATGGACCGACGGTACCGCCGAGGTCCGACATCGCGTTCGGGCCTGTGGATAACTCGGTCGGAAGGCTCTGCTGCGGGGCACGACGGCTGCTGTCCGGTGATTCCCACAGCTACCACGGACCACTTCGTCACGCTGGATCGCCACCCGTGCCGCAGACGCTTCGAGGGGCCCGGTCCGCAGACCGGGCCCCTCGATTCCCCCTCCGTGCGGCCCCCAGATCCCCCCTCGGATCCCCCCGGTTCCCTCTCCCCTCGGGAGCCTGACGACAAGTACGACCCGCCCGGCCCGGGAACGGTTGCACGGATCCGGTGAGTTATTCCATCGTTACCTGGCGTGCACGAAGTGACGGGTGAACCGCTCGACGACTTCGGCCAGCACCTCTGCCCCCGGCCGCTCCCACAGCGCCGGATTGAAGATCTCCACTTCGACGGGCCCGCGGTAACCGGCGGCGTCCACCTGTTCCCGGAACCAGCGCAGGTCCACCGCGCCGTCCCCGAGTTGGCCCCGCCCCAGCAGGACGCCAGCGGGCAGTGGCGTCACCCAGTCGGCGAGCTGGAAAGCCGCGATACGGCCGCCGGCGCCCGCGCGGCCGATCTGCGAACCGATCGTGTCGTCCCACCACAAGTGGTAGGTGTCCACGACCACGCCCACCTGCTCGGACGGGAACCGCTCGGCCAGCGCCAGGGCTTGGGCGAGGGTGGACACGACGCAGCGGTCCGCCGCGTACATGGGATGGAGCGGTTCCAGCGCGAGGCGCACCCCCGCATCGGCTGCGTACGGGGCGAGTTCGCCCAGCGCATCGGCGACGCGCTCGCGGGCTCCCCGGAGGTCGCGGCTGCCCGGAGGCAGCCCGCCTGACACCAGGACGAGGGTTTCGGTGCCGAGGGTGGCGGCTTCCTCGATGGCGGCCCGGTTGTCGGCCAGCGCGTCCGCGCGTTCCTTCGAGTCGAGGGCGGTGAAGAAACCACCCCGGCAGAGGCTGGTGACAGTCAGCCCCGCGGCCCGCACCAGCCGGGCGGCGGCGGCCGCTCCGTAGTCCTGCACGGGAGCGCGCCAGAGGCCGACGCCGCGTACTCCCGCATTTGCGCAACCGTCGACGAGTTCGGGCAGCGACCATTGCCTGACGGTCTGCTGGTTGAGGCTGAAACGGGAGAACAGAGTGTCCGGTTCTTCCGGACGAGTGGGGAGGGCGCTGCTCATTCCGCGCCTCCGTACACCGAGGCGAGTCGGCGCATACGGGCCGCCGCCAGCTCCGGGTCCGGGAACAAGTGCAGGCCGTCGGCCAGTTCGTACGCCCGCTTCAGGTGGGTCAGCGAGCGCGCCGACTGGAGGCCGCCGACCATCGTGAAGTGCGACTGGTGCCCTGCGAGCCAGGCGAGCAGGACGACACCGGTCTTGTAGTACCGCGTCGGTGTCTGGAAAAGGTGTCGGGAGAGCGCGACGGTGGGGTCCAGCAGATTGCAGAATCCGGTGGTGTCACCGCCGTCCAGCAGACGCAGGGCGTCGGCCGCCAGCGGGGCGAGAGGATCGAAGATGCCGAGCAGCGCGTCACTGAAGCCGTGCGCGTCGCCGGCGATCAGCTCGGGGTAGTGAAAATCGTCGCCCGTGTAGCAACGCACACCTTCCGGGAGACGCCGACGCAGTCGCACCTCGCGGTCGGCGTCCAGCAACGACACCTTCACGCCGTCCACCTTGGCGGGATGCTCGGCGATGATCTGAAGAAACGTCCCGGTCGCCAGGTCCAGATCCGCGCTGCCCCAGTAGCCCCGCAGAGCCGGGTCGAACATCGGGCCGAGCCAATGAAGGATCACCGGCCCGACCGCCTGGCGCAGCAGGTGCCCATAGATTTCGACGTACGGTTCCGGCCCGGCAGCTGTCGCGGCGAGGTGCCGGGACGCCATGACGACGGCTTGGGCGCCTGCGCCTTCCACGAGTGAGAGCTGCTCCTCGTAGGCAGCCCGGATGTCAGCCAGGCTCACTTCGGCCGCGGCCAGTTGGTCCGTGCCGACTCCGCAGGCGATGCGCCCGCCCGCTCCTGCCGCTTCGGCGGCGGAGCGGCGGATCAGCTCTGCAGCCGAAGGCCAGTCGAGGCCCATACCGCGCTGCGCGGTGTCCATGGCCTCGGCCACGCCCAGACCGTGCGACCACAGGTGGTGGCGGAAGGCCAGGGTGGCATCCCAGTCGATGGCGGCAGGGCTTTCGGGGGTGGTGTCGGCGAAGGGGTCGGCGACCACGTGGGCAGCGGCGAAGACAGTACGAGAGGTGGGGGGAGCCCCGGTTGTCCGGTCCGGCCCGGGCGTCAGTCCGGTCGTGCGCACGGCTCCGTACGGAGGTGTGCCGACTGTAGGGAGGGGGTTGCTGGTGCGAGGTGTGCCGACTGTGGATGGCTTGCCGGGTGCACCGCTCCCCCGGCCGCTCATCGCCCGAGCTCCGGCACGTCCAGGCGGCGGCCTTCCGCCGACGACTTCAGTCCCAGTTCGGCCAGCTGGACACCGCGCGCGCCCGCGGTCAGGTCCCAGCGCCAGGGTTCGTCCCGTACAACATGGCGCAGAAACAGTTCCCATTGCGCCTTGAAGCCGTTGTCGAATTCGGCGTTGTCCGGTACTTCCTGCCACTGTTCGCGGAACGGTTCGGTTGCCGGGAGGTCCGGGTTCCAGACCGGCTTGGGGGTGGCGGCGCGGTGCTGAATGCGGCACGAGCGCAGTCCCGCGACGGCGGTGCCTTCCGTACCGTCCACCTGGAACTCGACCAGCTCGTCGCGTTGAACCCGCACCGCCCAGGAGGAGTTGATCTGGGCGACGACACCGCCGTCCAGTTGGAAAATTCCGTACGCGGCATCGTCCGCGGTGGCGTCGTACGGCTTGCCGTTCTCGTCCCAGCGACGCGGCAGGTGGGTGGCGACTTGGGCCTGCACGGTCCGCACTGGGCCGAAGAGTTCGCGCAGAACGTACTCCCAATGAGGGAACATGTCGGCCGCGATGCCGCCTCCGTCCTCAGCGCGGTAGTTCCAGGACGGGCGCTGCGCCGGCTGCCAGTCCCCTTCGAAGACCCAGTAGCCGAATTCCCCTCGCACGGACAGGATGCGCCCGAAGAACCCCCCTTCGACCAGGCGGCGCAACTTGAGCAGGCCGGGCAGGAAGAGCTTGTCCTGCACCACGCCGTGCTTGACGCCGGCTTCGTCGGCCAGGCGGGCCAGCTCCAGCGCGCCGTCGAGACTGGTGGCGGTGGGCTTTTCGCAGTACAGGTGTTTTCCGGCAGCAATCGCTTTCTTGACGGATTCCTCCCGCGCGGCGGTGACCTGGGCGTCGAAGTAGATGTCGACGCTGTCGTCCGCGAGCACCGCGTCGAGGTCGGTGCTCCAGTGCTCCAGGCCGTGGCGTTCGGCGAGCGCCCGCAGCTTGTGTTCGGCGCGGCCCACAAGAATCGGCTCGGGCCAGATCACCGTGCCGTCACCGAGGTCCAGTCCGCCGTTTTCTCGCAGCGCGAGGATGGAGCGGACCAGGTGCTGGCGGTAGCCCATGCGTCCGGTCACGCCGTTCATGGCGATGCGTACGGTCGTGCGTGTCACGGTCCGGCCCTTCCTTCTGGAGAACTCGGCTCACGGAGCAGGCGCGGTACGGACTCCGGCGCGCACGGCAAGCGGAGGACGGCGGTTGACGTTTCATGACGACGGTGGCCAAGCCGACGGTGAGCGCGGAGCAGAAACGCGTAGTAAGCGCTTTCCATCGCGGGAGAAGCTAGCCTGCGGCACGAGGCCAGGACAAGAGGCACGACAGGGGGCGGGGCGATCGATGGCAGTGACACTGGCGGACGTCGCGGCGCGGGCGCGGGTTTCGACAGCGACCGTTTCGCGTGTACTGAATGGCAACTACCCGGTCGCCGAGAACACCCGAGCCCGCGTGCTGCGCGCCGTGTCGGACCTGGAATACGTGGTCAACGGCCCGGCCAGTGCGCTGGCTGCCGCCACTTCGGGCCTGGTGGGCATTCTCGTCAACGACATCGCCGACCCGTTCTTCGGGATCCTCGCCTCAGCCGTACAGTCCGAGGTGAGCGGTGGCTCAGGCACCCCGAGGGCCGGCGGAGCGGCCACCCGAACGGGTGAGGGCGATACGCGTCGCCCTGGTAGCGCCTCGTACCCATTGGCGCGGACCGACGAAAAACTGGCTGTCGTGTGCAACACCGGCGGCTGCCCGGAACGTGAACTCACCTACCTGACACTGCTCCATCGGCAGCGAGCGTCCGCAGTTGTCCTGACTGGCGGCGCGGTCGAGGACGCCGTTCACGCTGAGGCCGTGGCTGCGGCCCTGATGCGCCTCGTTGGAGCAGGGACCCGGGTGGTGCTGTGCGGGCGCCCGCCTGTGACAGTCGGGACCGGCGCGCAGCGCCCTGGAGTCGCCCCGGACCCCCACGTACACGCCACCGTGGGGCATCTCCATGTCCGTACCGCCTCTCATGGCGGCCTTTTCGCCCAGCGGTCCGTCCCCCCGCGCCCCGTCACTCTCGCCTTCGACAACCGGGGTGGCGCCCGACGGCTGACCGAGCACCTGGTCTCGCTCGGTCACCGGAACATCGGATACGTCGCCGGTCCGCCCGGCCGTACCACCACCCGCCACCGCCTGGAGGGTCATCGGGCTGCCCTCGCCGCACACGGCATCCCTGACCCGGCCCACCGCACCGTCCACGGCGCTTACGACCGCGCCGCCGGCTACGACGCCGCCCAGGAGCTGCTCCGTAGAGACGCTTCCTTGACGGCCGTCGTCGCGGCCAATGACACCGCCGCTCTCGGCGTGTGCGCCGCGCTGCGTGACCGCGGCCTTCGGATACCCGGCGACGTTTCCGTGGCGGGCTTCGACGATCTTCCGTTCAGCGCGGACGCGGCTCCGGCGCTCACCACCGTACGGCTGCCACTTCAGGGAGCCGGCGCGCGGGCCGGGCGGCTGGCGATGGGGCGTGAGGTGTCGCCGCCGGGAGAAGTCGCCGCGTACCGCGGGGAGTTGATGGCGCGCGCTTCCACTTCCGTACCGTACTCTTGACGCAGTCAACCTTGACTGGGTCAACGGTAAGACGGGAAGCGCCATGTCAGCCCACGAGGTACAGGAACTCCGCAGGTTCAACCGCTTCTACACGAATCTCATCGGCGCGCTCGACTACGGCCGCCACCTCTACACCCCGTTCACGCTCACCGAAGCCCGGGTCCTGTACGAGATCGCGCACACCCAGCGGGTGGACGCCGCCGACCTGCGCACCGCGCTCTCCCTGGACGCGGGATACCTCAGCAGGCTGCTGAGCAGGTTCGAGGAGAGCGGACTGATCACCCGCGGGCCTTCCGACCGGGACGGGCGGCGGCAGCGCATCACGCTCACCGAGGACGGCCGCACGACAGCGAATCTCTTGGAGGAACGTTCGTGCGACTCCGCGGGGACGCTCCTCAACCGTCTTCACCCTTGGGACCGGGCACGCCTCACGGAGTCGATGGCGACCATACGGGAACTGCTCGGCAGCACGGCGGGACGCCCGGAACCCGCGCTGCGGCTGCGCGCCCCCGCGCCTGGCGATCTCGGCTGGATGGTGCAGCGCAATGCCGTCCTGTATGCGCGGGAGTACGGTTTCGATCTTGGTTACGAGGCGTTGGTGGCCCGTATCGTCGCCGAATACGGCGAGCGTCGCGACGCGCGCTGGGACCGCGTCTGGATCGCCGAACTGGACGGCGAACGGGTGGGCGCCGTCATGTGCGTACGGGCCGGGATCGACACGGCCGTCGGGCCGGCGGGCGGGACACCGCCTCGTACGGCCCGGCTGCGACTGCTCCTGGTCGAGCCGGAAGCCCGCGGGCACGGCGTCGGTGGAGCACTTGTATCCGCGTGCGTCGACTTCGCCCGCGAGGCCGGCTTCCGCGAACTGGTCCTGTGGACGAACTCCGTACTGCGTTCGGCGCGCGTCCTCTACGAGCGCGCGGGCTTCGAGCTGACCGCCGAGAAGCCGCACCACAGTTTCGGGCGGGACCTCATCGGACAGGACTGGCGTTTGCCGCTCTGATCTGTGTTCACATGGTTCTCATGAGCGATATGCGATATGCGTTCTCGACACTCGGAGTCCCCGGGATGCCGGTGGGCGAGGTCGTGCGGCTGGCGGCCGGCGCCGGATTCGACGGGGTGGAGCTGCGGGCCCACCCCGAGGAACAGGTGCATCCGCGCATCGGGCTGCGTGAGCGGACCGCGGTTCGTCAGCAGTTCGCCGACGCCGGAATGGAGATCCTGGCGGTGTCCGGGTACGCGCGGGTGGCCGCGGCCCATGACGAACGCGGCGAGGAGGAACTGGCGGCGGAGCTGACCGAGCTGGTCGTACTCGCTTCGGACCTGGGAGCGAAGTTCGTGCGGGTGTTCCCTGGCGGGGGTGACCGCCCCGCCGAGGAAGCCGATGCGGAGGCGGCCCGGCATCTGGCCGCGGTCGCGCCGTTCGCGGCGGAGCGGGACGTGCGCGTTCTTCTGGAGACGCACGACTCGCATCCCCGTGGTGCCGACGCGGCGCGGATCGTGGGGCCCGTGGGGCACCGGCACATCGGTGTGCTCTGGGACGTACTTCACCCGTGGCTCCGTGGCGAGGCGTCGGCCGACACGTTCGCTGCGCTCGCCCCGTATCTCGGGTTCGTGCAGGTCAAGGACGTTGCCTCGGCCGAGGACACCGCTCCCCTGCCGCTCGGCGCGGGCTCGGTCCCGCTGGCCGACTGCGTCGGCGCACTCGTCCGCGCCCAGTGGGACGGTTGGCTGTGCTGGGAGTACGAGAAGCGGTGGTATCCGCGCGCCGCTGACCTTCCCGGGCTGTTGAGCGCGGGGCGCGAGCATCTGGTGCGACTGGTGGCGTCGGCTGCGTCTTGAGGTGAGTGGAGTCGGGAGGCTTTGCCGACCGCGGCTGTTCGTGGCGCCCGGGCATGAGGGGGCCGGTTGGTAGGAGGCGTCACGCTTACATCGCTCACATCGCTTACGCGGATCGCGATGTCGGCGTGTGGTGGACCGGTCCGGAGGTACGGGCGTACGGAGGCACGGGCGTACGGAGCTACGGCCGTACGAGGTTACGGGCATACGGGTGCACGAAGGTACGGGGGTACTGAGTTACTGAGGTTCGGAGATCCCGGCCACCGCGCCCGGCATCGGAAACGTTTCTGCGCCCCCCTGTGACCGCCTCAAGAACACATCGCCCCACATCCGTACCTTTTCCCGTATTCACGCCGAACCGGGGAACCCACCCGGCCCGCCGACCGTCAAAACGGTGTGCTGTGTGACCCCGCAGTGCGGTGTCGGCCTCGCTGCTGGCTGCGTTGCTGACCACCCTCTCCGCCGCCTGCGGCCGGCAGCACCCGCCACCGGTGCACCCCCCTCCAAACGCGCCGGTGGCGGATCACCGTCCCGTCCCCAAGCCGTCCCCGGGCCCCCAGCCGTTCGCACCCGGGTGACCGTACGCACCCGGGCCGCCCACCTGCCGCCGCACCCATCCCCACCGCAAGCCCGGCATCGCCCGCAGCCGTTGCTTCCGCCGGCCTTTCCCTCCGAGCGCAGTTGCCTCGCACACCACCACATCCGCGCCGACCCTTCGTCGCCGCCGCTTCCCCCGACTGGCAGAGCCGTCGAGCATTGACCGGCAATGCTTTTCCGGTTACTCGTGACTTCTTGGAAGTTTCCTTCAGACCGCCGGGGCAGCACTCGGCGAGGAAGCTTTCCGGAAGGAGCGCAGATGCACTCCAGACGTACCGTCCTGACCACCGCCGCGGCCGCCGCCTGTGCCATGGGTACGGGCGGCGGCGCCGTTCACGCCGTTTCTTCCGGCCCGCGTGCCGCCGGGGCCGCCGGCGCCCGCTCCCGCGCGGCCCGACTCGTTTCCCGGATGAATCTGGAGGAAAAGGTCGGCCAGTTGTTCGTCATGCGGGTCTATGGACACTCCGCGACCGATCCGGACCCCGCCGACGCCGAGGCCAACCGCAAGGAGATGGGGGTCTCCAACGCTGCCGAACTGGTCGCCAAGTACCACCTCGGCGGCATCATCTACTTCGGCTGGGCGCACAACACCCGCGAGCCCCACCAGATCGCCGACCTCTCCAACGGCATTCAGCGGGCCGGGGCCGCCCAGCGTGTCCCCGTACCGTTGTTGATCTCCACCGACCAGGAGCACGGGATAGTGGCACGGATCGGATCGCCCGCCACGCTCTTCCCCGGCGCCATGGCGTTGGGCGCCGGCCGGTCCCGCGAGGACGCCCGTACGGCCGGCCGGATCGCGGGCGAGGAGCTGTACGCGATGGGCATCCGCCAGGACTACGCGCCGGTCGCCGACGTGAACGTCAATCCCGCGAATCCCGTGATCGGCGTGCGTTCCTTCGGTTCCGAGCCGAAGGCGGTGGCGCGGCTGGTCGCCGCGCAGGTGCAGGGGTACCAGCGCGCCGGGGTGGCCGCGACGGCGAAGCATTTCCCGGGGCACGGCGACACCGGCACCGACAGCCACGTCGGGCTGCCGTACATCCGGCACACCGCCGAGGAGTGGGAGCGGCTGGACGCGCCGCCGTTCCGGGCCGCCATCGAAGCCGGCATCGATTCGATCATGACGGCGCACATCGTCGTGCCCGCTTTTGACGCGAACGAGGACCCGGCCACGCTGTCCCGGCCGATCCTCACCGGCGTCCTGCGCGAGCGTCTCGGTTTCGACGGTGTGGTGGTGACCGACTCGCTCGGGATGCAGGGCGTACGGACGAAGTACGGTGACGCCCGGGTGCCGGTGCTCGCGCTCAAGGCGGGTGTCGACCAGTTGCTCAATCCGCCGGACATCGCCGTCGCTTTCGCGAGCGTGCTCAAGGCGGTACGGGCGGGCGAGCTGGACGAGCGCGACATCGACGAGAAGCTGATCCGCATTTTCCTGCTCAAGGAGCGACGCGGGCTGTTCGACGATCCGTACACGACGCACCGCGCGGTGGAACGTTCCGTCGGTACGCGGCGGCATCTCGCCACGGCGGACCGGATCGCGGACCGCACCACCACACTGCTGGTCAACGACGGCAGACTGTTGCCGTTGTCCCGGCGCTCACAGCGGCGTCTGCTGGTGACCGGTGCTGACGCGGCATCGCCGTCCGGGACCGGGGGCCCGCCCACCAAGGTGCTCGCAGAAACCTTCAGCCAGCTGGGCTTCACGGCAACCGCCCTCCCCACCGGCACCGCGCCCACCCGGGAACTGATCGACCGGGCGGTTTCGGCGCTCCATACGCAGGACGCGGCGATCGTGGCGACGTACAACGTCACGGCGTCGTCACCGCAGCGAGCGCTGGTCGAGGCGCTACTGGGCACCGGCAAGCCGGTCGTTCAGGTGGCCGTGCGTAATCCGTACGACGTCGCGCAGTTGCCGGGCGTACGGGCGGCGCTGGCCACCTACTCCTGGACGGACGTGGAACTGCGGGCCGCGGCCCGGGTGATCGCCGGACGGCGGGATCCGGAGGGAAAGTTGCCGGTACCGGTGATGCGTGCTGATGCTCCGGGGAGCGTTCTTCACCCGGTCGGGTACGGGCTCTCGTACTGATACTGAGCCGACGACGGACGCTTGTACGGGGCTTCGGCGCTGCCGGGCCCCGTACGGCTTCAGCTCTTACACCGGCAGTGCCCTTACGGAACGTGTGCCGCAGGCCCGTACGGTTCGGGTACCGCCGGCCCCGCAGCGCTGGGTACTGCGCGGCCCGTACCTCGTGCGCAATGCGTCCGTTACGCCTGGCGTGCGCCCGAATGGGCGGGTCACGCTGAGGTGCATGCACCGGGGGGACGCAGGGGGCCGCGATGCGCCGGGTCAAAGGGCACGGGGTCGGCACAGTGGGCCGTGTGGTGGCGGCTGTGCTGCTCGTGACGTTGTCCGCCTGCCAGCGCGATGGCAGCGGCTCGGCCGCGAACGGTGACGGGAATGCGGAGGGGAAGGGAAATGGGGGTGGAAACGGCAGTGCGGCGGCCGCGTCTCCGTCTCCGGTAGCAACGTTTCTCGCCCCGGGTACGTGCAGCAGTCGCGGGCGTACGGTCTTCCACCAAGTGTCCTGCCGCAGTGAGAAGGCCGCGGCCCTGGTGCTCTCCCGGCACGACGGCCCGCAGGCGCAGGGCCCGCCGTGTCCGGAACGGACGGACTTCGTCCTGCACATCAGCGAACGCCGGCCCGCTTCCGACGAGAACGGCGACGGCGCGGTGCCGCAGGGTTACGCCTGTATGCGCAATCTGGAGGCGCCGCATCCCGGTGATCCCGGCGGGGGCGGCGGGCCGCGCACCATCGTCGGGGACTGCGTCCGCCCGTCGCGGCAGGGCGAGGTGAGAGAAACCGCCTGTGTCGGGACGGGGATTCACGCCCCGCAGTTCAAAGTGACTGCGGCGGTCCGCACCCGTGCTGCCTGCCCGGCGGACACGGATTTGTACGTACAGCTGGGCGGCGGAGCACCGGTCGGGTGCGCCCGCCGCCTGTGAAGCGTAGGGCCGTGGCGCATCACGCACTTCGCGTCATGCGCCCCGTGCACGCCCCCGGCGCACGCGTCACGCGTCTCGCGTCACACGCACCGCCTCACCCTTCGCGCGACGACATCACGGACGCAGCATCTGCGTCTTCGAGTCGTCCCGCTTGTCCAGCTTCTTGTCGTACGGAGCCAGCGGCGCGGCCGCGGCGCCCTGCGGAGCATCGACGTCCGCCCATTCGAGCAGCGCCTCGGTCGCCTTCTTGCGGTCGGCCTCCCGCAGCTTCGCGATGTTCGAGCCGTGGTTGCCGCCGGGGACCTTGTAGACGTACGAATCCTCGGAGCCGGAGCCCAGCCGGAACGGCTCCGAGCTCCACGGGTCCCACTCACCGTTGACGAACATCATGCGCTCGCCGTGGTGGCGCACCCACCGGTCCACGTCGCGCATCGCGTGCTTGTCGAAGTGCAGGGGGATGTCGCGCGGCACGAAGGTCCGGGAGTTGTTGATGCCCGGGTAGCGCAGCAGGCCCTTGAGGTGGTCGTACTTGTAGCTCGGCTCACCGAGCTGGGTGCCCGCCTGGTAGTAGTACGGCAGGTTCCGCTCCAGACCCTGGTCGGTGTAGCTGTCGAAGCCGCCGACCTTGTCGATCCACTTCCACAGTTCGTCCGTGGAGGCGGTCTTCTTCGGGACCTCGGGGCAGGCGGTGGCAGCCGGCTGGTACTGCCAGAAGCCGAACACCAGGTCGGTGACGAGGACCTCGTACGCCTTGTCGATGTTGCCGACGAGCTTGAAGGTCTTCTTGTTGTCCTGCGCCCACTTCGCGTAGCGGTTGACGATCTCGCCGCGGCGCAGCAGCGCCTCGCGCTCCAGGGCCGCGAGGTCCTTGCGGCACTGGGCGGTGCCGACGGTGCGGAAGAACCGGTCGTACGCCGAGTCCTCCTTGTCGTTCACGTCGTTCGGCGCGACGTAGGCGACGGTGCCGTCCATGTCGTCCGGGAAGAAGCGGCGGTAGTAAGTGGCGGTCATGCCGCCCTTGCTGCCGCCGGTGGATATCCAGTTCTGGTCGTAGATCCGGTGCAGCGCCTTGAAGATGCGGTGCTGGTCGTTGGCCGCCTGCCGGATGGTGAGCTTCTTCCAGTCGGCGGGCTGCGGCCGCGACGGCGTGAAGTACCGGTACTCCATCGACACCTGGTTGCCGTCGATGATCTGCGTCGGCTCGCTGCGCCGTACGTCCGTGTTGAGGTTGTAACCGGAGGTGAAGAAGACCGTGGGCCGGTCGACGGACTTGTGCAGCAGGGTCAGCCGCTGCTGGAAGGACCCCTTGGAGGGGTGCTGGTGGTCGATCGGCTGGGTGTAGTTGAGGACGAAGAAGCGGTAGCCGTCGACCGGCTTCTCCTGAACGAGACTCATCCCCGGGATCGCGAGGATCCGGTCCTTGATGTCGGTTGCCTTCGGCTTCGCGGCGGTGGCCGCGGTCGCCGACGCCGTGCCCGCACTCGCCGTGCCTATGAGCACCGCCAGTGACAGCAGGCATCTGATGGCCTTACGCATTGCACCCTCCCCTTGGGATAGCAAAGGTCGGGGTGAACCTATCGGCGCGGCAACGGTCCCACCAGCCCCTTCTTTTCCGAGAGGAGCGGTGGTAGGGGGTCGCGCGGCCGACCGCCTGCCGCCTGCCGCCGACCGCCTGCCGCCTGCCGTCCGGCGCACGGCACCTCGGCGGACAGGGCGTCGCGGCGGGCGTTCAGGCCGCCACCGGCTCCTCCTCGCCCGTGAACGTGCGCCACAGTTCGGCGTAGCGGCCACCTCTGGCCAGAAGTTCGGCGTGGGTGCCGTCCTCGGCGACCCGGCCGTGGGCGAGGACCACGACCCGGTCGGCGCGGGCCGCGGTGGTCAGGCGGTGCGCCACGACGAGCGTCGTACGCCGTCCCGACAGCCGGTCCGTGGCCTCGTTGACTGCGGACTCGGTGGCCAGGTCGAGTGCGGCGGTGGCCTCGTCGAGCAACAGGATGTCGGGGTCGACGAGTTCGGCGCGGGCAAGCGCGAGCAGTTGGCGCTGGCCTGCGGAAAGGTTACGGCCGCGTTCGGCGACCTCGTGGAGGTAGCCGCCGTCCAGCCCGGCGATCATGTCGTGCGCGCCGACCGCCCGGGCCGCGGCCTCCACCTCGGCGTCGGTGGCGTCCGGCCGTCCGTACGCGATGGCGTCGCGCACCGTACCGGGGAACAGATAGGACTCCTGCGGTACGACGCCGAGGCGGTGCCGGTAGCCGGTGAGGTCGAGTTCGCGCAGGTCGGTACCGTCGACGCGGACCGTGCCGGCGGTCGGATCGTAGAACCGCGCCACCAGCTTGACCAGGGTGGACTTGCCCGCGCCGGTCTCACCGACGAAGGCGACGGTCTGCCCGGCGGGGATGGTCAGGTCGATGCCGGAGAGAGCTGTGACGGTGGAGCCGTCGGAGGCGGTAGAGACTTTAGAGCCCTCGGGGCTGTCAGAGCTGTTGGAACTGTCGGAGCTGTCGGAGCTGTCGGAGCTGCGTGAGGCTCCCGAGGCTTCGGTGACGGTTCCAGCCGCGGTTTCGGAGTCGGCACCCCCGTACCGGAAGTGCACGTCCTCGAAGGTGATCTCGCCGGCCAGCTCGCGCACCGCGCGCGGATTCTCGGCCTGGGGTGTGGTGGTCGGTTCGCGCAGCAGTTCCTGGATGCGGCCGAGCGAGACGGCGGCCTGCTGGTAGCCGTCGAAGACCTGCGAGAGCTGCTGTACGGGGGCGAAGAACAGGTCGATGTAGAGCAGGTACGCGACCAGCGCGCCCGCCGTGAGGGTGCCGTCGCCGACCCGGCCGGCGCCGACGATCAGAACGAGCGCCGCGGCGGCGGAGGACAGCAGCTGGACGAACGGGAAGTAGACCGAGATCAGGAACTGGCCGCGGACGCGGGCCGCGCGGTAGGCGTGGCTGCGTTCCGCGAACCGGTCGGCGCCGCTGCGCTCGCGGCGGAAGGCCTGCACGATCCGCAGTCCGGCGACGCTCTCCTGGAGGTCGCCGTTGACGACGCTGATGCGTTCGCGGGCGAGTTCGTACGCCTTCACGCTCTGCTTGCGGAAGAAGTACGTACCGATGACGAGCGGCGGGAGGGTGGCGAAGACGACCAGGGCCAGCTGGACGTCGATGACCAGGAGCGCGACGAGGATGCCGAAGAACGTCAGGACGGAGACGACGGCGGTGACCAGGCCGGTCTGCAGGAACGTGGACAGGGCGTCCACGTCCGTCGTCATCCGCGTCATGATCTTGCCGGTCAGTTCGCGCTCGTAGTAATCGAGGCCAAGGCGCTGGAGCTGCGCGAAGATTTTGACGCGCAGCGAGTAGAGGACGCGTTCGCCGGTGCGGCCGGTCATGCGGTTCGAGCCGATCTGGGCCGCCCACTGGACGAGTACGACGAACAGGGCGAGACCGGCGGCCGTCCAGACGCCCGCCAGTTGCGCGCGCCGTACGCCGTCGTCGATGCCGTGCCGGATGAGGACCGGAAGCAGCAGTCCGGCGACGGCGTCGACGGCGACCAGAGCGAGGGCGACGGCCAGCGGGCCGCCGAAACCGCGCAGGAGGCGGCGCAGACCGTAGGACTTCTCGGGGCGGGCGGCCCGCTCCTCGTCGATGTCGGGGGTGTCGGTCGCGGGCGGGAGGGCGGCGACCCGGGCGAGGAGTTCCGGGTCGGCGGACATGCCGGGCTCAGTGTCAGCTTCCGTCTCGGCGCGCTTCCACAAGTACGGAGTGATGCCGTTGACGCGGTGGTCGGGGGCCGCTGTGGGCGGAGCGACGGCGCCGGAATCCGCCGTGACCGGGCGTTCCAGCAAGCCGCTCGCCGCGGATTCACCGCCGAAGCCGGGGCGCCCCGGGCTGGTACCGCCCAGCTTGCCGGAACCTTCCAGCTCGTCAATCCCACCCGGCTCGTCGATCCCACCCGTCTCACCGGTACCGACCGGCTCACCGGTACCGCCCAGCTCCTCCGGGTCGGTCAGCAGTCGGCGGTACAGCTCGCAGCGGCTCTCCAGTTCCTCGCGCGTACCGATGTCGACCAGCCGGCCGCCGTCCAGGACGGCGACGCGGTCGGCGAGGGCGAGGGTGGAGGCGCGGTGGGCGATCAGCAGCGTCGTACGGCCCGCCATCACTCCGCGCAGGGCCTCGTGTATGTCGTGTTCGACGCGGGCGTCGACGGCGGAGGTCGCGTCGTCCAGGACCAGCAGTCGCGGGTCGGTGAGGATCGCGCGGGCCAGTGCGACGCGCTGGCGCTGGCCGCCGGAGAGGGTCAGGCCCTGTTCGCCGACCTCGGTGTCGTACCCGTCCGGCAGGGCGGATATGAAGCCGTCGGCCTGTGCGGCACGCGCGGCGATACGTATCTGCTCGTCGGTCGCGTCCGGAGTTCCGTAGGCGATGTTGTCGCGCAGGGAGTCGGAGAACAGGAAGCTGTTCTCCGGTACGAGGCCGATGGCCGCGCGCAGCGACGCGAGGCTCAGGTCGCGTACGTCGTGCCCGCCCACCAGGACCCGGCCCGCGGTCGCGTCGTAGAAGCGGGGCAGCAGCAGCGAGACGGTGGACTTGCCGCTGCCGGACGTACCGACGACGGCGACGGTCTCGCCTGGCTCGATACGCAGCGAGAAATCCTCCAGCACGGGCCGCCCGTTGCCGTAGCCGAAGGAGACCTGCTCGAACTCGACGGTGGCCGGCGCGTCGGCGGGGAGTTCCAGCGCGTCCTGGCGCTCTTCGATCATCGGCTCGGTGTCGACGAGCTCGAAGACGCGCTCCACGCCGGCCCGTGCCTGCTGCCCGACGGTCAGCATCATCGCGAGCATCCGCACGGGCGCGACGAGCTGCGCGAGATAGGTGGAGAAGGCGACGAAGGTGCCGAGGGTGATCTGCCCGTTGGTGGCCAGCCAGCCGCCGAGGGCCAGCATGGCGACCTGCCCGAGCGAGGGCACGGCCTGGAGGGCGGGGGTGTAGCGGGCGTTCATCCGTACGGTACGGAGCCGGCCGGCGAAGAGGCGGCGGCTGACCGTACGCAGCTTGCCGGTCTCCTGTTCCTCCTGGCCGAAGCCCTTGACGACGCGGACGCCGGAGACCGCGCCGTCGACGACGCCCGCGACCGCGGCGGCCTGGCCCTGCGCGTACCAGGTGGCGGGGTAGAGACGGTCGCGGCTGCGCTGGGCGATGAACCACAGCGCGGGGGCGACGGCCAGGGCGACGAGGGTGAGCAGCGGGGAGAGCACCACCATCACGACCAGCGAGATCGCGAAGAGCAGTACGTTCCCGATCATCATCGGCAGCATGAACAGCAGGCTCTGGATGAGCTGCAGATCGCTGGTGGCCCGGCCGACGACCTGGCCGGTGCTCAGTTCGTCCTGACGGTGCCCGTCCAGCCGCGCGATCGACCGGAACATCCGGGTGCGCAGGTCGTGCTGGACGTCGAGGGCCAGCCGTCCGCCGTAGTAGCGGCGTACGTACGTCAGCGCGTAGACGGCGAGCGCGGCGACGATCAGCAGCGTCGCCCACGGGGCGAGCGGACGGTCGTGGCTGACGATGACATCATCGATTATCAGCTTCGGAATGAGCGGGACGAGAGCCATCACGCCCATTCCGGCGAGTGACGAGCCGAGTGCGAGCAGTACGTCCTTCTTGTACTGCCAGCACAGGCGCGTCAGCCGCCGCGCCCAGCCGCCGCCTTTTTCCGATGGACCGCTCCGCGTCCCCGTCACGCGCTGCCTCCCGCGTCTCGTCGTTCACCAGGAGGCACCAACGCCGTGGGCAGCGGATTTCATCCCGCCGCAACGATCGGGAACGGGAAAACCTTTGACGCCGTCAACGGTCAGTGGCCGCCGGGCCGCACCGTCAGGCTGTACAGGCGGGTGATCTGCTTCGCGCTCTCGTTGTCGTCGCTGACCAGGAGGACGCGCACCCGTCCGCCGGGCGCGCGGCCGGTGATCGCCATGCCCTCGATGTTGTCCAGCAGCGGATTGGCCTGCGGCTGGTGCGCGGGGGCGCCCAGGGAAGGGCAGGCGCCGAGATCGGCGAGGAGCTTCTTGCGGGCGGGGCGTACGGCCTTGCCGCCCGGCAGCCCGCCGACGCCGCTGACGTCGCTCGCCCGGCGCGGGTCGGCGAGGTAGAGGCGGACCGTGTTGCCGACGCCGGCGGTGAAGCCGCGTTCCAGGACGAGCAGCCGGCCGTCGGGGAGCGCGGCGATCTCGGAGACGCCCAGTCCGGCGTCCACCGGGTACGCGTACTGCCGGCCCAGCCGGTACGGGGTGGGCCGGGAGCCGGAGCCCTGCCGCTGCCAGGTCTGGAAGCGCAGCAGGGGGCGGTTGGCGCTGTCCTTGCCGTCGCCGGTGAGCTGTCCTTCCATGGCGGCGGTCAGTGTGCCGCTGCCGGTTTCGAGCGTAAGGCCCTCGAAGGTCTGGTTGGACCGGGCGCGCCCGGCCGGCTCGACCTGGAGCGGCTTGGGGAGGGGCAGCCGCCCGAGGAGCGCGCCGGAACGGTCGTACCGTCGTACGGAAGGTTCCGTCTCGGACGAGACGAGGTAGCGCCCGCCCGGTTCGACGGCCAGGCCCTCGGCGTCGAGGGCGGCGCCCTTCTCGTCGGTGATCTTGGCTGCCCGTACCGGCCGGTGGCTCCGGCCGTCCAAGCCGATCAGTACGGAACGGTCGGAGAGGGCGGCGAGGGTGCCGTCGGTGTCGCGGGTGAGGGCGGAGAGGTTGCCCACGAAGGTGCCCTGGAAGGTGGTTTTGTCCAGGGCGTCGGAGTAGCGGTCGAGGGAGACGGACGGAGAGCAGGGGTGTCCGCCTGCGGCCGAGGAGCGGTCGTTCTGGCCCGAGGGGGCAGAGGAGCCCGAGAGGCCCGAGGAGTCCGAAGAGCCCGAAGAGGAGCCCGAGGAGTCCGAGGTCCGGCCGCCCGTGGTTGAAGGGTGACCACCGCTCTTGTCCGTACGTGCCGACGCGGCGGACGCGCCCGGTCCCGCGGCGGACGAGTCGGTCCGGCCGGCGGTGGCCGAGGCGGCCGAGTCCGCGGCGGTCGATGCCGCCCGGTCCGGGTCCGCCGCCGGTGCCCCCTCGGCGCACGCCGTGAGACAGCCGGCGGCCAGCACTGCTGCGGTGACACGGACAACCGCGGAACGTACGCGCACGAGGGGTCCTCCCGTTCGTCGACGCCCGGGGGCAGGCGTGCCCCCGGGATGCGGGCAGGCCCCGACGCGGGCACGCCCCAGTGTCGACCCTTCCCCTCAGCGGCGCGCCGCGAGCACCCTTCGGACAATCGGGCCCGCCGCGTCGCCGCCGTGACCACCCTGCTGGACGACCGCGGCCGCCGCGGCGTCGTTGCGGTAACCGAGGAACCAACTGTTGGCGTCGCCCTGGCCGTCGGCCTCCGCCGAACCGGTCTTCGCGCCGATGTCGCCGCTGAGTCCGGCCATCGCCCGCGCGCCGGTGCCGCTCACGGCCGTACGCCGCATCATGGCCCGCAGTTGCGCGGCGACCGAGGGAGGAAGCGCGCGGCTCGCGTGGGCGACCGGCCGGCCGTCCAGTTCCGGCGAGACCAGGACGGGCTGGGAGAAGTACCCGGCCTTGGCGGTGGCGGCCACGGACGCCATGTTCAGCGGGTTGGCCTGGACGCGGCCCTGGCCGATGAGCGCCGCCGGGGTGTCCGCGCCGTCGCTCTGCGGCACGCTGCCGTCGAACGTCGGAATCCCGGCCTTCCAGTCCTTGCCGAGTCCGAAGACTTCCTGCGCTTCGTTGCTCAGGTCCGTGCCCGAGAGGCGGTCGGCCAGGCCGATGAAGGCGGTGTTGCAGGAGCGCGCGAAACTGTCGGAGAACGTGCCGCCGCTGATCGCGAACATGCCCTGGTTGTGGAACGAGCGCCCGCCCGCCGAGGCGTACTTCGGGCACTCCACGCTCTTGCCCGCGGAGACCAGGCCCTTCTCCATCAGCATCGCGGCCGTGACGACCTTCATCGTGGAGCCGGGCGCCAGCCGTCCCTGGAAGGCCGCGTTGAACTGGTCCGTACGGTGATTGGCCACCGCGAGGATGTCTCCGCTGCCCGGCTTGACCACGACGACCGACGCCTGGCGGTAGTCCTTGACCGCCGCTTCGGCCGCGCGCTGCACGTTCACGTCCAGCGTCGTGCGCAGCGTTCCTTCGCGGCCCTTGACGATGGTGTGCAGCGTCTTGCCCGGCTCGCCGCTTTCGCTCGTCACGCGTACTTCGATGCCCTGGACGCCGCCCGCCTTCTCCCCGTAGCTCTCCCGGAGGGCGGGCAGGACGGCGCCGAGCGAGGGGAGGGCCTCGGCGTCCAGTTCCGCGCCGTTACGGTCGACCGCCTTGACGGGCGGCGCGCCGCCGGAGCCGGTCTGCAGGCTCTCGCCGCGGTGCAGGGCCGGGTGGACCACGGTGGGCTGCCAGTCGACGAGCGCCTTGCCGGTGGTCTTGCCGCGTACGACGCGCAGCGCGGAATCGTACGACCAGGTGGCGTGCTCCGGTCCGCCCTTGCCCTCGGCCTCTGCCTTGTCCTCGGCCGTGTCCTCGTCCTTGCTCTCGGCCTTGCCCTTGTCCTTGTCCTTGCCTACCGAGAGTTCGGCGGTGACGTGGAAGGGGACTTTCGCACCGTCGCTCCGGCCGGCCTCGAAGGTCACCTTCGACACCCGGGCCTCGTCGTGGAAGCCGGTCAGCGCCTGGCGTGCGCCCTCGGCGTTGTCGGTGAGGAGGGCGGCGGACTCGGTATCACCCTTGCTCCAGGCCGCGAGAAAGTCGCGCGCGGTGTCGCGTATTTCTTCCTCGCTCGGTGGGCCGGTCTGTCTGGAGGCGGTCGTACCGGCCGCTGTCCCGGACGTGCCGGAGTTGTCGGAGAACGCCTCGTAGACGTTGTACGCGCCCACGCCGGCCACACCCACCATCGCGGCGAAGACCCCGCCGACCACATACTTCACACCCGTACGCACAGTTCCCCTCCCAGGTCAGACACACCGTGCGTGTCCGGACACTATGTGACGGAAGCGGTCACAGATGTCTCGTTCAGGGGACGGATTGGTCACTTTCGGTCCAGACCAATGGCCCAGATCGATGCCTCAAATCGATGCCTCAGGTCAGTGGCCCAGGCCAGTGCCCCAGACCAGTGCCCCAGAGCAGCGACCAGAGCCCACTCGACCAGCGATCCGGCCAGCGATCCGCCCAGCGATCCGCCCAGCGACCGAATCATTGACTGCGTCAAAGAAAAACGGCCCGGATCGCCGCGTCACCGATACGTCATCTACGTCATCGACACGCCGTCGATCCGGGCCGTTCCGCGGGAGGGCCTGAACCGCTCTGGGCTACTCCCCCGCCACCGGCCCCGCGGCCTTCTGTACCGTCAGCTCCGCGAGCCCTGGGCGCCGGCCGTCCTTCGCCGCGTCGGCACCGTGCACCGTGAGCCGTACGTAGCGGGCCGTCGTACGCCCGTCGTACCCGGTGCCGTACCAGTGCTTGCCGTCGGTCGAGACCTGCGCCACGTACGAGGCGGGCTCACCGCCCTTCCAGTGCGGGGAGATTTGCCCGATCCGTGACGACTTACCGAGGTCGACGGTCAGGGTGCCGTCGGGACCGTCCGGCGTCCAGGAGGTGGCCGCGTTGCCGTCCACCGCGGCGCCCGCGTACATACCGGGCTCCTCCGAGGTGGCTCGCGCCGTGGCGCACCGGGCCGCGTTGTCCGTAGCCGCGAGGTCGGGGCGCCGGGTCTTGAGCGTCAGTGGTACGCCACGACTCACCACCCGCTCCCCCTCCGGCGCCTCGACGCGCATCGGCGCGCCCGCTGTCAGCCGTACCGTCGTGCTGTGCGCGCCGATCTCCACGTCGTACGTGCGTCCCTGCCAGCGCAGCCCGCGCAGCGTGACGCCGTCGGACAGCTGCGGCGGCAGCGTCGGGTCCAGGTGGACCCGGTCCTCGCGCATCCGCATTCCGGTCAGCCCGTTGGTGAAGGTCTGCAGGAAACCGCCCTTGCCGGTGAGGAAGTCCTGCGCGGGTGATCCGGCGTGCGGGTCGCCCGCGCCGGCCTTGTCGCCGCGCGCTTCGGAGAACTGGTGGAAGGCGCCGCGTACGAACGGCTTGATGGAACGCATCATGTACGTGTACGTCGAGCAGCCCGGCTCACCGGCTCCGGCGGCGGCGACGGCGTGCACCGAGTCGGTCATGGCCGGGCCGTCCGGGTCGGTGAGGCCGGCGTAGTGGTCGAGCGTGCCGACCCTGGCCCGCTGCGACATCGGCCATTCCAGCGGGTACATGAGCAGGACGGTGTCGGCCTGCTTGATCATCGTGTTCTTGTAGCCGTCGTACTGCTGGAAGACGTCGTTCTTCGCGTCGTACGGGATGCGGATGCGGTCGGCGATGTCCTTCCACGCGGCGGGGGCGGACTCGCCGAGGAGCGCGGCGGTGCGTCCGGCGTTGCGCAGCGCGGTGACCGCGCCGGCGTTGGTGAAGACGCCGTCGTCCACGCCGTTGCTGTACTCGTCCGGACCGGCGACGTTTTTGATCGAGTAGCTGCCGTCGGCGTTACGGGTGACGCGCGAGGCCCAGAATTCCGCGATGCCCTTCAGCACCGGCCAGCCGCGTTCGCGCAGCCAGGTGATGTCCTTGGTGGCGAGGTAGTACTGCCAGGCGGCCAGGGACACGTCGCCCATCAGATGGTTCTGCGTCTTGCAGTGCGGCGGATCCCAGCTGTGGCACTCGTTCCAGAGGTCGCCCTTGCTGCCGCTGGTCCACGGGTAGAACAGGCCCTTGTAGCCCAGCTTCTTCGCGTTGGCGGCGGCTCCGGCCCGGGTCTTGTAGCGGTAGTCCACGACGGACTTGGCCAGGTCGGGGTGGGCGGCCAGGAGTCCCGGGTACATCCAGGTCTCGGCGTCCCAGAAGATTTCGCCCGCGTAGTTGTCGCTGGTCAGTCCGGCCGGGCTGATGCTGTCGCTGCTGCCGGGACGGGTGCTGGACAGCAGGCCGTACTGTGCCGCGCGCACCCACGCCTGTAGGTCGCGTTGTCCGCGTCCCTTCACTTCTACATCGCTGCGCCACAGTTTCCGCCAGGCGGCGGCGTGCTTGCGGTACAGGGCGTCCCAGCCTTGGTCCGCGGCCCGCTGCGCGGCGGCGGTCGCGGCAGCGCGCGGAGTGCGGGAGGTGAGGGCCGTGTCGACACCGACGTACTTGGCCAGCTCGTAGGAGCGCCCGGCCCGTACGGGGAACGTCACGCTCTGCTGATTGCTCAAGTCCTTGGCCGCGCCCGCGTCTCCGCCCGCGCCCTTCCGCGCGCCCTCGCGCCGTGTCGTCGTTTGCTGCGCGTTCACGTCCTGCGGGCGGACCTGAGAGCCGGGGCGCAGGGCCGAGGCGATGGCGCCGTCCGTCTTCGTACCGTCCGTACGGAAGGTGACGTCCATCGTGCGGCCGCCCGGCCGCGCACCGCCGCCGGTCTGCTTCATACGGCGCGCGCCGCGTCCGTCGAGACGGTCGGTGACGGTGGCCCGGCCGCCCCAGTGCGGCGTCATGCGCAGCCGTACGGCGCCGGTGTGGGCGCTGGTGCGGTCCGCGAGTACGTCGTACACGAGGTCGGTGACACGGCCGTCGGCGGCCGTCCAGGTCAGTGACGTACGGACCAGGCCGCAGCGGATGAACTGCGTCTGGCGGTAGTTCGAGATGCGGCCCGCCGGGGTCGCGGAGTCGAAGGTCTGCGGGCGGTCGCCGGCGGCGGCGGTGACGTCGAGGCCGGTCCACGTCGGGAGCGCGGCGACGGCCTGGCGGCCCTTCAGGTTCTCCGGGCCGCGTGCGTAGAGGCCGGAGACGAAGGAACCGTCGTAGCGCGGCGTCTTCAGCGGCCAGCCGGTCGTCTCGCCGGGGGCCGTGTAGCCGGTGCCGTTGGGGGCTATCCGCTGGCCGAGGTAGCCGTTGCCGACGAAGGCGTGGTGGCCGTCCTTGGGGTCGATACGGGTGGCGGTGGGCGTCCAGCCGTCGCCGTCGTCCGTGGCGGAACGTTTCCCCTCGGAGGGCCGCGCGCTGGAACGTTCCAGATCCCGCGGGGCGCAGGAGGCGCTGGACGGCTGGGCGGGCAGGGCGGGCCCGGCGGCCTGTGCCGCCGCTGCCGCCGAAGCGCCCGAAGCCGAAGTGGATGCCGGATCGGATGCAGGAGTGGTCGCCGACGCCGACGCCGGTGGCAGCGTCGTGACGAGGGCCCCCGCGAGGAGCGGGGCGATCAGTTTGGCCGAGTGAGTCATCGGTCTCCGTCGCAAGTGTCCAACCGGTGCTGCCGTGCGCTCAGCACCACGGACCACACCGAGAACATCACCAACAAACGCCCCAAAAGCATCGGAGCGCCCCACCCGCCACATGACGGAGTTCACAGGATCGCGCGCTGATTGGTCAATAGCCCACTCCATACGGCACACTTTTAGACTGACCAGTCAGAACAAAGGAGGGGCCGTGGACACCACCCGCCAGGGGGCGGCGGTCAACGCCAGGGGAATCGGAGTGAAAGGCCCGCGGGGGTGGGCGTTCAGAGACGTCCACCTCACCGCGGACCCGGGTGCGCTGATCGCCGTCGAGGGCCCTTCGGGCTCCGGCCGCACGTGTCTCCTGCTGGCGCTCACCGGCCGCATGAAGATCGCCGAGGGCCACGCGACGGTCGCCGGCTTCCCCCTCCCCAAGCGCATGGGTACGGTGCGCAGCCTCACCGCCATCGCGCACGTCCCCGGGATCGCCGACCTGGAACCGGCCCTGACCGCCGGGGAACACCTGGAGGAGCAGGCCCTGTTGGGCCACCGGATGGCCGGTTCGCTCGGCGCCCGGCTGCCCTGGGGCCGCCGCTACAAGGAGGCGACGCGGGCCCGCATCGAGGCCGCGCTCGCCGCCGTCGGCCTCGACCCCGCCACCCTGCCCAAGGGACTGCGCACCGCCGTACGGGACCTGGAACGCATCGAAGCGCTGCGGCTCTCGCTCGCGCTGGCCGTCATGCACGGCCCGCGGCTGGTGGCCGTCGACGACGTCGACCTCAAACTCTCCGAGGACGAGCGTTCGCAGGCCTGGCAGATGCTGCGGGACCTGGCCCTGCACGGCACGACGGTGGTGGCGGCGGCCAGCACCGCCCCGCGCGACGCGCTCGTCGTACGGACCGCACCCGCGGCCGCCGGATCCGCCTCCCCCGCCCCCACTTCGACCACCGGCACGGCCGGTACGACCGACATCCACGAGGAGGAAGCAGCCCATGCGCTCGCCGAAGCTCGCCGCGCTTGAGCTCAAGCGCTTCGGCAGGGGCAAGCTCCCCCGGCTGGGCCTCGTCGCCCTGATGCTGATCCCGCTGCTGTACGGCGCGCTCTACCTGTGCTCGTTCTGGGATCCGTACTCGAACCTGGACAAGATCCCGGTCGCGCTCGTCAACGACGACCAGGGCGCCACCGCCGCCGGCAAGAAGGTCCAGGCCGGCGACGAGCTCGTCAAGAACGTCAAGGACAGCAAGACGTTCAACTGGGAGGAGGTCAGCTCCGCCGACGCCGAGAAGGGCGTCGAGAACGGTACGTACTACCTCTCCCTGACGGTTCCGAAGGACTTCAGCGAGCGGATCGCCTCCAGCTCCGGCGACCACCCGGAGACGGGCGCGCTCCAGGTCCGTACGAACGACGCGAACAACTACATCGTCGGCTCGATCTCCAAGACGATCTTCTCGGAGATCCGCGCGAAGACCTCGGCGAAGTCGTCGCGGGAGTTCTTCGACAAGATCTTCGTGTCGTTCTCGGATCTGCACGACCAGACCGCGAAGGCCGCGGACGGCGCCACCAAGCTCGACGACGGCCTGGGCAAGGCCAAGGACGGCACGGACAAGCTCGCCGACGGCCTCGGCACGGCCAAGGACAAGAATGGTGAGCTGACGGACGGGCTCGGGGAGCTGGGCAAGGGCGCGGGGACGCTGCGCGACAAGTCCGGTGAGCTGAGCCAGGGCGCGGGTGCCGTGAACAAGGGCGCCAGGGACCTCAACTCGGGCCTCGCCACCGCCCAGGCGAAGGGCAAGCAGCTCAGCGACGGCGCCGGCCGGGTGGCCGCGGGCACCAAGCAGCTCGCCGACAAGGTCAACGGCATCGCCAAGCAGGACCTGCCGTTCCTGAAGGCGCACAGCAAGGAGATCGCCGACAAGGCGCGCGTCGTCGCCGACCTCAGCAAGGCTCTCAACGACGACCTCGGCAAACTGCCGGGGAACTCCGCCAAGGCTGCCGCCGAGACACGGAAGAACGCCGAGGACGCCAAGTCCCTCTACCAGGAGAGCTGCGGCGGCGCCTCCGCCGACAAGGCCGACTGCGCGAAGCTGAAGGGCATCGCGGCAGGCACCGCACTCGCCGCCGACGCGGCGGAGAAGGTTGACGGAGTCATAGGAAAGCTGGACCTCCAGCACCTCCGTACGCAGCTCGGCGAACTGCACAAGGGTGCCGAACTGGTAGCCGACAAGGCCCCGGGCATCGCCGGCAATGCGGAAAAGGCGATCGGCCAGATCAACGAACTCAACGCCGGTGCCCAGAAGATCTCCCAGGGGGCCGGGCAGTTCGTCCAGGGCATCAACGCGCTCGCCGACGGCAGCGGCAAGGTGGCGGACGGTACAGGCAAGATCGCCGACGGCAACGGAAAGCTCGCCAACGGCGCCGGTCAGCTGCACGACAAGCTCGGCGACGCCAAGAACGGCTCCGGAAAGATCGGCGACGGTCTCGGCCAGCTGGAGGACGGCGCGCTCGACCTCAAGGGCGGCGTCTACAAGCTCAAGGACGGCTCCAACCAGCTCGCCGGCGGCCTGAACAGCGGCGTGGACAAGATCCCGGACTACGACAAGAAGGACCGCGACGCCCGTACCGACGTCATGTCGAACCCGGTCGAGCTGGCCTCGAAGTCGATGCACAAGGCGCCCAACTACGGCACCGGACTCGCCCCGTACTTCATCCCGCTGTCCCTGTGGGTCGGCGCGATGGTCGCTTACATGCTGCTCGCACCGCTCGGCAAGCGCGCGCTCGCCGCGGGGGCGCCGGGCTGGCGGATCGCGCTGGGGTCCTGGCTGCCGGCCTTCGCCATCGGTGTCGTCCAGGTGCTGGCCCTGATGGCCGTACTGCACTGGGGCCTCGGCCTGGAGATGGAACGCGCGGGGGCCACCATCGGCTTCCTGCTGCTGGCGACGGCCGCGTTCACCGCCATCATCCAGTTCTTCGGCGCACAGTTCGGTCCGGCGGGCCGCGTACTGACCCTCGTCGTGCTGATGCTCCAGCTGACGTCGGCGGGCGGTACGTACCCGGTGCAGACCAGCCCCGGCTTCTTCGGCGCGATCCACCCGTTCCTGCCGATGAGTTACGTGGTGGACGGCCTGCGCCGGCTCATCACCGGCGGTGACCTGGGGATCGTGTGGCAGGGCTCGATCGTCCTGGCCGTGTTCACGGTCGCCGCGCTCGCGCTCACGTCGCTGACGGCGCGCAGCCGGCAGGTCGTACGGATGAAGGACCTGCACCCGGAACTGAGCCTGTGAGCGTGCGCACCGAGCACCGGGGCAGGCACGGGGACGGCGCCGTTCGCGGCGCCGCCCCCGGCGCCGGCGCCCCGGCCCACGGGCCCCGCCGCGGCGCCACCCGGCGCAAGCTGTTCGACGCCGCGGTCACCCTCATCGCCGAACAGGGCTTCTCCGCCACCACGGTGGACGAGATCGCCGAACGCGCCGGCGTCGCCAAGGGAACGGTCTACTACAACTTCGCCAGCAAGAACGTCCTCTACGAGGAGCTGCTGCGCGACGGTGTCGACCTGCTCGCCGCCTCCCTCCGGGACGCCGCCGACCGGGCGGTACGGGTGGACGGCGGCACCCGGGTCGACGCGCTGGACGCGATGATCCGGGCGGGCCTGGACTTCATCGCCGGCTCGCCCTCCCTCACCCAGCTGTACGTGGCGGAACTCTGGCGTACGAACCGGGTCTGGCAGCCGACCTTGCAGTCCGTACGGGGCCGGGCGGTCGCCGTCGTCGAGGACGTGCTGCGGGACGCCGTCGATGTCGGTGAGCTGACCGAGGAACTCGACGTCCCGCTGACGGCCTCCGCGCTCCTCGGCATGGTGCTCGTCGCGGCGCTGGACTGGCTGTCGTTCCAGCCGCACCGCTCGGTGGAGGACGTGCACTCCTCCCTGTCGCGGCTGCTGCAGGGCCGCGTCAGCCCCATCCGCCCGGACTGACGACGGAACCGCACCCACGCAGGTCAGAGCCCCGTTCCCGTATCCACCGGATGCGCGGACGGGGCTCTCGCGTGAGACTGGCCGGGCAGGCGGCAGACGAGCGCCGGAGAGTGCGTACGTATGAGCAGACAGCCGCGGCTCCCGTGGGTGATGAACGATCCCCTGGCCCATCGCGGGACCGCCTTCACCGCCGCCGAACGCGACCGCCTCGGCCTCGTCGGCCGGCTGCCCGACGCGGTTCTCACACTGGAACAGCAGGCGCGGCGCGCGTACGAGCAGCTGCGCCGTCAGCCCGACGACCTGGCCGCGTACATCCATCTGGAGCAGTTGCACGACCGCAACGAGGTTCTCTACTACCGACTGCTCACCGAACACCTCGCCGAGCTGCTGCCCATCGTCTACGACCCGACCGTGGGCGAGGCGGTCAAGACGTACAGCCACGAGTACCGGCGCCCGCGCGGCGTCTTTCTCTCCATCGACCGGCCTCAGGATCTGCGCCGCTCCTTCGAAGTGCTGGAACTCGCGCCGGACGAGGTGGACCTGGTGGTCGTCACCGACGCCGAGCAGATCCTCGGCATCGGCGACTGGGGCGTGCACGGCATCCAGATCGCGGTGGGCAAGCTGGCGGTGTACACGGCCGCCGCGGGTATCGACCCCGCGCGCTGCCTGCCGGTGATCCTGGACGTCGGCACGGACAACGAGACGCTGCTCAACGACCCGCTGTACCTCGGCGTACGGCACAGCCGGACGCGCGGCGCACGCTACGACGCCTTCGTCGCCGCGTACCTGGACACGGTCTCGACGCTGTACCCGGACGCGCTGTTGCACTTCGAGGACTTCGGCGCGGGCAACGCGCGGCGCTTCCTGGAGCGGTACGGCGAGCGCTACCGCATGTTCAACGACGACATGCAGGGCACCGGCGCCATCACGCTCGCCGCCGTCCGGTCCGCGCTCGATGTCACCGGCGTGCCGTTCCGCGAGCAGCGTGTCGTGGTGTTCGGAGCTGGGACAGCCGGCGTCGGCATCGCCGACCAGCTCCGTGAGGCGATGGTCCGCGACGGCCTGGACGGCGACGAGGCGACCCGCCGCATCTGGCTCGTCGACCGGCCGGGACTGTTGATCGACGACATGGACGGGCTGCGCGACTATCAGCGCGGCTACGCCCGGCCCAGAGGGGAGGTCGAGAAGTGGGGGGAGGCTGGGAAACGGGGGGCAGGCGAGAACGGGGAGGACGACGGTGGTGATGCGCGGAATCGCGGCGCCGGGCGGGACGGCATCGATCTGCTGACGGCCGTACGGAACGTGCGCCCGACCGTTCTGATCGGCACCTCGACCGTACGCGGTGCCTTTACCCGGCAGATCGTGCGGGAAATGGCGGAGCACGTCGAACGGCCCGTCATCTTCCCGCTCTCCAACCCGACCGAGAAGATCGAGGCGATGCCGGCGGACCTGCTGCGCTGGACCGACGGCAAGGCTCTGACGACGGCCGGCATCCCGGTGGACCCGGTGGAGATCGACGGCGTCCGGCACGTCATCGGCCAGGCCAACAACGCTCTCGTCTACCCGGGGCTCGGGCTGGGCGTCGTGGTCTCGCGCGCCGAGCGGCTGACACCCGGGATGCTGCTGGCCGCCGCGGACGCGGTCGCCGGGCAGGTCGACGGGGGTACCGGCGGCGGTCCGGGAGCGCCGCTGCTGCCGCAGGTGGAGAATCTGCGGGCTTCTTCGGCCGCCGTCGCGGTCGCGGTGGTACGGGCGGCCGTCGGCGAAGGAGTCGCGCGCGTGGCTCCCGACGATGTCGTCCAGGCGGTGCAGGACGCGATGTGGCAGCCGGAGTACGGGGACGCGCCGACGTCACCCGGTTGACGAGCCGTCGGCCGCTGGGTCTAATAGGAATGCGTGTGCGCGTGACGTCGGCCAAAGAGCAGTGGGCCGGCCGGCAGTCGGGCGACACACCTTTTCTCCAGGGACGACGCCATGAGTTCATACTCCACGGGCTGAGCCTGACATCGGCGCGCCGAGTGCGCGCGGGGCGGCGTATCGCGTGATCGCGTGCCCGGGCTGGTTTCTGGTTCCCTGGCTTTTGATTTCCTGGATTCAGATTTTCCTGCTTCGGGTATCCGGTTCCGGTTTCCGATTCTTGGTCGCTCTTGGTCTCTCTTGGCCTCTCGCGGTCTCTGCGTTCCGGTCCCGGTGTTCCGGGCTCGGTGCTCTGCGTACGCCTACGACGTAGAGCGCGTGTCATTCATGACACGTAACCGGTGGCCTCCCCGAACGAGGCCGCGCGCGGCGGCTGCCGTACGCCGTAAGCGTGCGTACGCGCTCCCCCGCATCCCCATTCCTCCCCCCCTCCCCTCCCCCTTCCCTTCACCCCCTCCTCTCTTTCTTCACCCCTTTCACTTTTCGGAGAGCGACACCAGCATGTCTCAGTCCTTCAACCAATCGGTCATCACCGAGTTCAGGGCCAACGGTGGAAAAGTCGGTGGCCCGTTCGAGGGCAGTGACCTTCTTCTGTTGACCACCACCGGCGCCGTGTCCGGAAAGCCGCACACCGTGCTCCTCGGGTGCGTCCGCGACGACGGCCTGCTGCTCGTCGTCGGGTCGAATCTCGGGGCACCGGAGCATCCCGACTGGTACCGCAATCTGCTCGCGCATCCGCAGGTGCGGGTGGAGTTCGGTACCGAGGCGTTCGAGGCGATCGCGGTCCCTGCCGAAGGCGAGCGCCGCGACCGGATGTTCGCACAGGTGGTGCGCGTGGCTCCCGGATACGGCGACTATCAGGCGGCAACGTCCCGCACGCTGCCGGTCGTGGTGCTGGAGCCCGCCGAGCCCGAGTACACGGAAGCGGACGGAGAGAATCCGGCCGCCGTCACCTCTCTCGCCGACAAGCTCGTACAGGTGCATACGTGGCTGCGCGCGCAGTTGCGGCACGTACGCGACGAGGCCGAAGCTCATCTCGCGGCGCGGGCTGCTCATCGGGGGCCCGGGGCGCCGCCGGCCCCGGGGCTCGGGCTGCAGATCCGGCAGCACTGCCTGGCGTTCTGCCAGAGCCTGGAATTCCACCACACCGGCGAGGACGCGCACATATTCCCGGCCGTCGCCCACCACCACCCCGAACTGCGCCCCGCCCTGGACCGGCTCCAGGAGGAACACCGCGCCATCGCCCGTATCCAGAACGATCTGCTGACTCTTCTGGCGGACATCGGCACCTCCGACCCGACACGTTTCCTCACCGATCTGGAGAACATGTCCGCGGAATTGCGGGGCCACCTCGCCTATGAAGAAGAGCAGTTGATCCCGGCGCTGGCCGACGTACCGTGGCCGCCGCCCGCACCAGCACCGTAAGCGGCCAGGGCGTACAGGGCCGACGAGGCGGGTGGGGTCCGCGCGACGATGCACGGCCGCGGTCATGTCCGAACTGGTCGCCGCACAGCGCGACCTGCTGCTCATCGAGAACTGGTCGAACCGGCCGCGGCGCATTCCGGAAGGAGTCGCCGTCCGGACGATCGTCACGGCGGAGGCACAGGTAGCGCTGCCCGCGGACCATCCGCTCGCCGGGCGGCCCGTCCTGCGCCTCGCCGACCTCGGGGGCGTTCCGTGGGCGGCGTGTCCGCCGGGGGCCGAGCCGCGCGAAGTTGCGGTGCGTGCCGACGGACCCGCCGCTGCGTCGCCGCCATGTGCAGGCGGCCTGGCGCCGTCGCGCGGAGTCTCCGCCCGTCCGCGCCCGCCTCGGCGTTCTCACGCAGGCGTCCCGCTCGGAGGATTCGGCCACCCTGATGAAAGTCGCCCCCGAGGAGAACCGCACGGCCGGGCGCGACGTGGGTTAAGTTGACCACCGCTGACGCAAACCTTGGCATGATCACCGGCAGAACCCCTGCCGAAGGAGGGGCAATTCATGGCAGAGTCCGACATCCCGGGCCATGTTTCCGGCCAGCCGCCCACACCTCCCCTTCCTCCGCCGCCTCCGCCCCCGCCGCACCCGGGTACGGCGGACGACGGACCACGACCGGTGCCGACGACGCCCGAGGAAGCGATGGAAATCAGCCGCCGCTACTTCCCTGAAGTCGGCTCGCCCGGCGAACCGTCCGGCCTTTTCGTCCACGAATTCGACGTCGGCTACCTGGTACGCGCGAGCTGGCCGGCTCCGGCGGACCCGCAGGCGCCACCGGCCGACCCCGGCGGCAGCAATGTGGTGATCTCCAAGGTCAACGGCGATGTGACCCACCTGCCGAACCATCCGCCGGAGGAAGCGGTGAAGATCTACCACCGCTGGTACCGGCCCAGTACGTCCTGATACGGGACCACTTGAGACGTCCGGGCGGTTGACCCGGGAGTGTGAGTTGCGCCGGTGGCACCTCAGCGTCGCACCGATGTCCACTCTCGTCCCGAGGGTTGGCAACATCTAGACTTTGGCATGAACATCTCTTTGTGCATCAGGTGACGGCACGGACAACACGGGGGCGTTGTGGGAGCTGGCGGATTCCAGACCGAGGTGGAGTCGCTGAAGACGGAGGGCACCAACTTCGTCAAGCTGGGCGAGGATTTCCAGAGCTCGGTCAAGCGGCTGATGGACGGGTTGAGTGCGCTGGGCGCCGGACCGCCCGGGACACCGCCGGCGGGCGGCAGCCAGAAAGAGCCGGAAAAGTCGTTCGGTGAGCAGTTCGTCAGCGGGCTGACCACGTTCGACAGCAAGGCCGGGGCGCCACCGTGGGGCGACGACGAGATCGGCGAGAAGTTCGGTGTCGTCTACGAGGGCGTACGCGACGGTATGTACGAGTCGATGGGCCACCTGTCGTCAAAGCTCGAAGAAATCGGCAAGGCGCTGAGCTCCATGTCCAAGCACTACGCGGAGGGCGAGGACTTCAGTGACTCGCTGATCAAGCAGCACGTACCGAACGAGCAGGGCTGGTCGGACCCGCTCGCCGCCCCGAAGGTCAGCGCACGGCTGGACGGGCCCGCGCATCACTGAACCGAGGGGCGCGCCGTTGAGCCGGGGCGGCGGGTTCGCGCGGCGATGAGTTCGGGGCCGGCGGCTGATCGGAGCCGGTGCCATCTTCAAGCCGCTCGTTGCCTCAGGTGAATGATCGATTATCCCGCAGACAGTCGATTCTTGGCGTTCGTCGCTCCAGGCCGTACGCAGCGTCCGGCCGGCCCCGCACACGCAGCGCCGGTGCGGGAGCCCTGGGGGCTCCTGGTTGCCTGCCGATCCTGAGCGTGTGCAGGCCACCGCGCAACCGCCGTCACTTTCACCGGCCGACCGTCCACCGCCACCCACCACCACCGACACCGCCGCACAGCAGCCGCCGCCGATCCCCGGCGCGCCGTACACGTACTTTCACGGGGGAGCTCCGCCTTGTCTCTCATGCTGCCGGACTCACTGGAATGGGTCCTGGACATGCTCGGCTTCAACTGGCCGACCGCCGACGAGGACAAGCTGATCGAATGCGCCCAGGTGTGGCGGCAGTTCGCGTCCGAGGTCACCACCCACCAGACGCGCGGCCACACCGCCGCGAGCAACGTGCTCGCGGCGAACGCCGGAGACGCTGTCGAGGGGTTCAGCAAGGCCTGGGAGAAGTTCGGGGCCGGCTCGGGCTATTTCGACGACGCCCGCCAGGCCGCCGAAGTCATCGCCTTCACCCTGGAGGCCGCCGCGGCGCTGGTCATCGGTATGAAGGTGGCGGTCATCGCCCAGTTGGTGATCTTGGCGGCGGAGATCATCGCGGCCCAGGTAGCGGCGCCCTTCACGCTGGGCCTGTCCGAGATCGGCGCCGCGGCCGGCACGCTGGCCACCCGCGAGATCGTCCGCCGCATCCTCAAGGAGGTGGCCAAGCAACTGCTGGACGCGATCGCGGAGGCCGCCAAGGAGCCGGTCATCTCCGCCCTGGAGGCCATGGCCTCCGATCTGATCGCCCAGACCGTCAACCAGAACTTCGGCGCCCAGAACGGATACGACCTCAAGCGCACCGCCAAGGAAGGCATCTCCGCCGGCAAGGACGCCCTGAAGAACACCGGCGAAACCCTCGGCGAGAGCCTGCGCGACGGCGCCGGACACCGCGCCGGACACCGCGCCCGCCACGGCCTGGACTCCGCCGCCGGCCACGGTGACGGCGCGGGAGACGGCGGCTCACCTTCGGGAGACGGTGGATCGGAGGGCGCCGGCGGAGGTGGCAGAGGTGGCGGAAGGTCTGGGGCGGGGGCCGGAGGCGCAGCCGGGCCCGGGGCCGGGGCGGGGGCCGGAGGTGAGGCCGGGCCCGGTGATGGAAGTGGCCGCTCCGGTGGCGGGGGCGGGGCCGGTACGGGTAGCTCGGGTACGGATAGTTCCGGTACGGGTAGCTCGGGCACGGGTGGTACCGATACGGGTAGTTCCGGCAGCAACGGCGGGTCCGGGGCGCACACTGGCGGGGGTAGGGCTGGCGACTCCCCCTCCGACGGGGGCGGGGGTTCGTCCCACACGCCTCGTCCGGGTGATTCGACCGCCGGTACGGATACGGGGTCCGGCCGTACGCCTTCCTTCGCGTCCGACAGTTCCGCCCCCGGGCCGGACGGCGATCGCGACGCTCCCCGGGCACAGCCCCTGCCGCCCCCGGACCAGCGGTCGCCCTTCGACGCCGGATTCCAGGGCGGAAACGATCACAATCCGTACGGCAGCGCCCACACCGGCAGTCCGGACGGGCAGAACACGCCGGCCGCCGACCACAACACCCCTCACGAGGCCGTCAGCACCCAGCCGGCACCGGACCGCACCCCGGAGGCGGCGCGCCCAGACCCGCACGACAACCCCGACAACCCCGGCAACCCCGACAACAACATCACCACCCAGCCCGCCCCGGACACCACCCCGGACGCGGCCCGCCCCCATCCGGACAACAACCCCAACAGCTTCACCACCCAGCCGGCACCCGGCCCGTCCCCGGAAGCGTCCGCTGCCGCTCCCCAGCAGCAGCACACGTCCGCCCACGAGCCGATGGCGGGCAACCCGCCCAGCAACAACGCCGGTGACAGCAGCAGTAACGGTACGTCGGACAACTCTGGCAACGGCAGTAACGGCCGTACGTCCGCTCCCCACGTAAGCGCTCCCCCGCAGGGCGCCCCCGTTCAGCACTCACCGTCCTCCGGCCAGCCGATCCAGCACCGCGACCCGGCTCCTGGCGACCCCATGCCGACGGTGGACGGGAACGACACCTCCGTCTCCACCCAGTCGGCCGCCACCATGACCGCACCGCCGCCCACCCAGCACAGCACGGACCCCACCAGCACCAGTACGCCATCTACAACACAGCAGACGCAACAACCACAGCAGAACACCGCCCCGCCCCCTGGCCCGGTCATGGGCGCGCCCACCGTCCCCACACAAGGCGCCACCACCGCTCCTCCCAACGCCACCCCCAGCACCACTCCCCCCTCCCGCACCAACCGTCGTCCTGACGGCTCGCAGGTCATCCGCGACATCAGCCAGCAGCGCGACCCCGAGCGTCCCGCCTACAACCGACGCCTCGACGGACCCACTCGCCCCCACCGGGCTGAGGCGCCCCACCAGGCCTCCTCCCAGCACCAACCACCGCAGCAGACACCACAGTCACAGAACCAGAACCAGAACCAGCACCAGAACCAGCCGCCTCAACCCACTCAACCCCCACCAACGCCTCAGCAGCCCCCACACCAGCCTCCCGTCGCCCAAGACCCCAGCCGCCCGAGCATCCAGCACGTCCGCGCCAGCCTGAACCACGCGCCGAGCGGTCTGTACTCGCCGTACCCGCAAGACCAGCAGGCCCTGGAAGCGAACTTCCCGCGTAACCCGGACGGCAGCCCGCGCGCGTTCAACGACCCGTTCCAGCCGTGGGCCCAGTACCAGAACGACGGCGGCCCCACCGTCCTCGGGCGTTCCAACAACTGTGCCGACTGCACCCGTTCCTTCATGGAGTCCTGGTACGGCAACCCGCAGGTCTCCGCGGTCCGTACCTACGACCCTGACGGCCAGGGCGGGATCGACCGGGCCTCCGGCGAACGGGACGGCACCCGCAACATCGAGCAGTGGGCCGGCACCCAATTCCGTCATTCCGGCCCGAACTCGCAGGACGCGTACGCCAACGTCGCCGACGAACTGCGCCAGGCCGGGCACGGCGCAGCGGCCGCCGTCCTCGTCACCTGGCCCAAGAACCCGGACGGGTCGGGCGGCGGCGCACACGTCTTCAACGCCGTCAACCACAACGGGCACGTCGTATGGGTCGACAGTCAGACCGGCGAGATCAGCACGCAGCCCATCAACACCGCGGCCGACGGCGTCTGGCACCTCACCCTTGACGCCAACCGCACCCCGTACGTCCCCGCCCAAGTCCAGAACCAGGCCCAGACCCAGACCCAGGCCCAGACCCAGGCCCAGGACCAGACCCAGGCCCAACAGCCGAGCCCTCAGAATCAGCAGCCGAACTCCCCGAACCCAACCGGTACGCCCGAAACCGAGCCCGAACCCAAACCCGAACCCGAACCCGCCGACCGGATAGGGAGCTCCCCGGCGCCCAGCGACCCCGGAGCCGAGTCCGGCCCCGAGCCCGGCGGCCCCAAGCCCGGCTCCGAGCCCGATCCCGAGCCCGATCCTTCCCATGACCACAACGCGTACGTATCCAATGATCCGTACGCCTCCGACCCCCCTGACGACACCTACTACGCACCGTCTCTCGACGATCTCCGCAACGAGCTCCGGGACGGCGAGGGCGGGCTCCTCCCCCCGGACCCGCGCGACCAACAGGCCCTGGAGGACGCGGTTCCGCTGGCGGAGGACGGCACCTTCCAGCGGTTCCCCGATCCGTACGGTGAGTGGTCCGATCTCCAGAACGACGGCGGTATCACCGAGCCGGGCCGGGACGACAACTGTGCCGACTGCAGCCGGTCCTTCCTGGAGACCTGGTACGGCAACCCGCAGGTGTCCGCGCCCCGGATGGAGGACGGCGGATTCGGGGAGCGGGACGGGGAGAGCAACGTCGAGCGCTGGCTGGGCGCGGAGTTCCAGCACGCGGGGGACGACGCCCAGTCGTACGAGCGGGTCGCCGAGGATCTCCGCAACGCCGGGCACGGCGCCGCGGCCGTCGTCTGGGTCGGCTACCTCGACGAGGACGGCGAGCCCGGCTCCTCCCATCTCTTCAACGCCGTCAACTACAACGGGACCGTCGTCTGGGTGGACACCCAGTCCCGTGAGGTGATGAGCCGTCCCATCAACACCGCGGACGTGGGCGAGGTCTGGCACATTCCGCTGGACGCCGATGCCCGGCCGCTGTATCCCCCGGCGGAAGCCGAGGCTCCGGCCCCGGACAGCGACGCCTCCGGCAACTACACCGACGGCACCGGCGGTGGCGACGCCTCCTACGGAGACCCGGCCGGCCCCCGCCCCGCGGCGGAGTCCCGCCCCCGTACGGACCCCGGCGGCATCCTCGATCCCGACCCCGAGCATCAGCGCATCCTCGAATCGGCCGTCCCCCGTACGCCGGAGGGTGTCCCGCAGCGCCACCCCGATCCGAACGAGGGGAACTGGACCGACTACATCAACCAACCCGGGGCGGATGCGCCGGGCCGCAGCAACAACTGTGTCGACGTGGCGCTGTCCACGGCCGACACGTATGCCGGTACGGCCACCGTCGCCGGCGCCCGTACTCCCGACCTCACCCCCGGCGGGGTGCCGTCCGACCGCGGCGAAGCGGGTGGCCGGGACCGGCTGGAGAGCGCGCTCGGTGCCCGTTTCACTGACTACGGCAACGGTCGCCAGGCGTTCGACGGCCTGGCGGACACCCTCCGGCGCTCCGGTCACGGCTCCCAGGCCGTCATCGTCACGCAGGGCGCGGACGGCCGCGCGCACGCGTGGAATGTCGTCAACCACAACGGCGCGATCACCTACATCGACGCCCAGACGGGCCGCCGTGGTGACGCGCCCCTGCACAGCGGTGATCACGGCGTCTTCGCCATCCCGCTCGACGCGAACCGCAAGCCCGTACCCGTGACGCCTCCCGCCGGAAACGGCGATCCGGGCACCCGGCGCGACGTTTCTCCCATTACTCCGGGGCGGCGCCCGCCCGGAAACCCGGCAGGGACCGACGGCACGAGCCATCAGGGTCAGAGCGCCCAGACGAACGGAGGGAAGGGCGAAGAGAAGGACGGAGAGAAGGGCGAGGGGAAGGGCGAAGAGAAGGGCGACGGGCCCAAGAGCAAGTATCGGGAATCCGGTATGCCGGACGGGCAGTCGCCCGACCATCTCCCCGACAATGTCCGGGTCCTGCCGGACAAGGGCCAGCAAGAGCTGCGCGAGAACCTGGACGTCTACGAGACGGACATGGACACCGTTTATGACCGGGTACGCGACTGGGTGGCCGACGGCAGCGTCGAAGATCTCATCCGGCATCTGACGCCCGAGCAGGGCGAGCCGGCCACCGATCCCGACGGATCACCGGACGGCGGGGACGGGAACGGGAACGGCTCGGCGAATGAACCGCCCCGATTCACCCTGAGTTCGGACGAGCTCGGTGACCGGCTCGACGGCTTCGCGGACCTGGATGCCGGTCAACGGGGTGCGGTCGTCTCGATTCTCGCGCGCCTGAGCCTTTCCTTCCACGAGAGTCACGCCGTCGGGGTCTCGCCTTTCCCGGTGGACCGCCCGTACAAGTGGGAGGACGATCCGGACCGTGAAACGCCGCTGCCCCGTGACAAGAAGCGGCAGAGCAATGACGCGAAAGCCGCGGAGGAGTCGCTCTCCCGTGGTGTAAAGCAACATCGCAAGGCGACGTTCATGGACGGGAAGGACTTCTCCCGCAACGTACGTGATCACCTTTTCCAGACGCTCATGGACGAGGGACGGGACCGTTCCGAGCTGAAGGAGGCGGCCGGCGGGGACGGAGCCACCACCACGCGGCCGGACTTCACCGGCCGCAACTACGCCGTCGTCGAGGTCTACGACCCGGTTTCCGGGAAGACGAACTACATCGTCGACAGTTCGATTCCGCCGGGTGAGAAGGGTGTGAGCACCGCGCATTCCGAGCCGCACCTCGTGGGATACGTGAAGCGGCTGAACGAGGCCCGGGGCGGCGACCCCGACCAGCACATCCAGATCCACGCCATGTTCACCGAGCGCGAGCCCTGCGGAACCGTCAAGGGCGCCGGACACGCGGAGTGCTCCCCCTACTTGGTACGGCACTCCGACGGGACCACGGTGCACTACGCGACCACGTACCGCAGCGGCGCCTGGGTTCCTGACCCGGATTCCGACGAACCGCAGAACATGACCAAGGCGGACATCAAGCGCATGGTCGACCAGGAAATCCAGGACCATCTCAACATCGTCGGCGAGATCTGGCTCGAATTGCGCGACGCCCAGCAGGCGAATGCGTCGGAGTCAGGATCGGAAAACTGATGCAGGAACGGGCGCCTTCTCGGTCGAAATGCTTGACAACCATCGCAATTCCACAATCCAGTAGGGTGTGACCATGACCGACGGACATGACGAGGAAGCCCATGTCACCGCGGCCGACCGGGTTCTGGAAACGCTTTCGGCGTTCGGCCGCGGGAGCGGAGTGGTCCGGGTGGCCGGCCCGCCCGGTTCCGGAAAGAGCCGGGTCCTGGAGCTGGTCCGGCAGGAGGTGCCCGAGGCCGTGACGATCGACTGTGCCGGACTGCGCGCCGACGACGTGGTCCTCCGTATGCTGGACGCGTGCGGGGTGCAGCGTGAGCACAAGGCCGGCACGGAGAGTCTCGATGTCCTGGTGAAGCGGGCCCGCGGCAGCCATACCGTGCTGCTCGCGAACGTGCAGAGGGCGGGGACGCTCCGGACCACCGACGAGCCGGGACGTATTTCGCGAGCCGTTTCCCGGTTGGGCAGAGCACGACGGGCGAAGGTACACGTCGTCATGGAAACAGCAGAGCCTCGCGGTGGGGCGGGAAGCGGTACGTCACCCCACCTCATCCGTATGGAATCCGGCATTTCCCTTCCCACGCCCGAGGAATGGCCCGCCGAAATCCGCGCATTGACCCTGGGAGAAATTCCGGTGGTGCCTCTCGACGCCTGGAGCGTGCTCTGCGAAAGCATGGGGGTGGACGGCGAGCGCAGTGCTCCGGAAGCGCTCGAAGCGCTTCTGCCGCAGCACACCGGCACCTTGCGGTGGGTGCCGGACGACCCGGCCACGGGCGGCGGCGTGGCGTTCGTCCACGAAGGCGTGGCCCGTGCACTGCGTCCGTCCGGGCCGGAGGCTGTCGCGGCGCACGTACGGGCCGCGGAACTGCTCGGGGAACGGCTTGCGTCGCGGCCGTACCCGGGAGGCTGGGCCGGTGGTGATGCCCTGGCGCGGTACGCCGCCCAGGCCGTACCCGGCCATGCCGCGGCCTCCGGACGCCTGCGGGAGATGGCGGAGGACCGCCGGCTCCTCACGTGCCTGTCCCCCGCCGCGGTGATGGAGGCCGTACGCGCCGCCTTCGGCAAGGACGTCCCGCCGGACACCGTCGCCGCGGACCTGTGCTTCGTCGAACGGTTCGCCATGGAGCCGATGCGGCAGAGCGAATGGGCCTCCTGGCTGCATCACTTCGCGACCGCCCGAGGGGACGGGGCGGGCGCGGACGCCGTGCTGGCTTCGGGGGTAGAGATGCGGTGGCGAACGCGGTGGAGCGATCTGCGTCCGATGGGGGTGTTCCACGAAGGGGATGCCGATGCCGTCTACGGAGCGGGCACTCTGCTCCGTCCGTCCGGCATCAGCGGACTCACCGCTACGGAGCGGACGGTCCGGGCTTCCAGCGACGACCTGGAAAGTACGTGGACATGGTCCCTGCGCTCGGGGCAGCGGCAGAGCGAGCCGGACGGCGCCGGGGACGAGGCATCGGACTCGACCGTCCGGCCCATGGTCAACACTTCCCGCGGCTGGCGCCCCGCCCCGCATACGACCGGGACGGCCTTCATGCCGCGCTGCCCGAGGGACGTCTCGGAGGGGGTACGGGTCGGGAACCTCGCGGTGCTCGGCGGCCGCCGTGGTGTCTTCGCCGTGGAGTTCTTGTCGGACGACCCGGCCGAGGACACGGCGGGGGAAACGTCCCCCTGGTACGCGGCGCCCCTCTTGGACGTCTACGCCCGCTCGGTCGCGCCGCGTCCGCTCGCCGACGCCTTCAGGGACCCGTCCGCGGAATTCCTCGCCGCGGTGTTCGGCGCGGACTGCCTGCTCCGCCCGTCCGAGTCGGAGCTGCCGGAGGGGCTGCGGGGTACGGATGCGGCCCGTTGGCTCGTCGGGCGCGGGATGCCGTTGACGGAGATGCTCACGCTCGACACCCGGCGACTGCGTACCGAAGGGATTCGGGAGCTTTCGGGCCTGGAGGTTTCGGGCCTGGAGGTTTCGGATCTGGAGGTTTCGGAGCAGGAGCTACCGGATCAGGAGGCAGCGGATTCCGGGCGGCCGGGGCCGTACTACCGGTTGGGCGAACTTCTCGGCGGGGACCTGCTGTTGGACGGCGCGACCGGACGCGTCCGGTGCGTGTCCGTCAATGTGGAGGAGCAGCTGGCAGCGAGTTCCCTGCCGCAGTTCGTCGCCCTGGTGTGCCTGATGCGCTGGCACCGTTTCATGCTGTCCGCGTCGCTCACCGAGGACGAGCGCGAAGCCCGGGCGGAACTGGAGGCGTGGCTCGCCGGGATCGATCCGGCGGCCGCCGCCGGGGAGGTCTGGGACACGCTGCTCAACGAGCCGGGGCTGGAGCCGTAGGCACCACCGGACGCCGGACGCCGTGAGCCCGACGCCGTAAGCCGGACGCCGTAAGCCGGACGTCATAGGCCGGACACCGTGAGCCGGACGCCCGGAAATCGAGAACCAGGAATCAGGAACCAGAGGAAGCCCATGCCCGACACCGGATCTCCCGGCGCCGACCGACCGGTGCCGGCGAACGCCGACGAAGCGCTGGCGATCGCCCGTACGGAGTACGCCCCCGTATGGCCCGACGGCACGCCCGCCCCGCTGCGGGTGCACGAGTTCGACATCGGATATCTCGTGTACGCGAAGCTGCCGCCCCGGCCGAAGACCACGCCGGACGGCCGGCGCCGCCCGCCGCGGAACCCGGGCGGGACGTGCGTGGTCGTGGCCAAGGACACCGGGGAGATCAGCAGCGTGCCGCTCCGGCCGCCGTCGGACGCCATCGCGCTGTACCGGAAGTTCTACCGGCCGGACACGCTGTAACCCGACCCGACCCGACCCGTCCAGCCCCGGCACCGCCCCGGCCGGCCCCGCCCCGGCGCGCCTCGCGACGCGCCGGAGCCGCGCAGCAGAACTCAGCCCTTCGACGCCGCGATCTGCCGCGACATGATCGTCGTCAGTTCGTACGCCGTGTGGGAAGCCGCCACCGACGTCATCTCGGCGTGGTCGTAGGCGGGGGCCACCTCCACGAGGTCGGCGGAGACGAGGTTGCAGCCGGCCAGGCCGCGCAGGATCTCCAGGAGTTCCCGGGAGGTCAGGCCGCCGGCCTCCGGGGTGCCGGTGCCGGGGGCGTGGGCCGGGTCCAGGACGTCGATGTCGATGGAGATGTACAGCGGGCGGTCGCCGATGCGCTGGCGGAGCTGGTCGGCGACCTCGTCGACGCCGCGGCGCATGACGTCCGCCGAGGTGACGATGCCGAAGCCCATCTTCTCGTCGTCGTCGAGGTCCTTCTTGCCGTAGAGGGGGCCGCGGGTGCCGACGTGGGAGAGGGCGGAGGTGTCGAGGATGCCTTCCTCGACGGCGCGGCGGAACGGGGTGCCGTGGGTGTACTCGGCGCCGAAGTAGGTGTCCCAGGTGTCCAGGTGCGCGTCGAAGTGGAGCAGCGCGACCGGGCCGTGCTTCTTGGCCATCGAGCGCAGCAGGGGCAGCGCGATGGTGTGGTCGCCGCCCAGTGTCATCAGGCGGGCGCCGGTGTCCAGGAGGTCGTCGGCGGCGGCCTCGATGGTCTCGACGGCCTCGTTGATGTTGAAGGGGTTGGCGGCTATGTCGCCGGCGTCGGCGACCTGCGCGAGCGCGAAGGGGGACGCGTCCTGGGCCGGGTTGTACGGGCGCAGCAGGCGCGACGCCTCGCGGATGGCGTTGCCGCCGAAGCGGGCGCCGGGGCGGTAGGAGACGCCGGTGTCGAAGGGGACACCGACCACCGCGACGTCGGCCGTGCCCACCTGGTCGAGGCGGGGCAGCCGGGCGAAGGTCGCCGGGCCCGCGTAGCGGGGGACGCGGGAGGAGTCGACGGGGCCGACGGGGTCCGTGGGGGCCTGGGAGGCGCCGGAAGCGGCGGGTGCGGTGGTCATGGGGGGAGCGTAGGCAGCGGGGCCCGAGGTGCCCATGGACATTTGTGGTGATGTGGCGCCGGCCGATGGACATCCCGTCCATGAGGCGGTGCTTCAAGGGACAATGACCTCATGCCGATACTGCCGCCTGTTCCCAGCCGCACCGAACTCGTCGACCATCTCGTACGGACCCGGATCGCCGGTGAGGTCGCCACTCCCCGCGAGAACAACCTCGACCACTACCGAAAGCTGGCCAACGGAGACCGTCACTACTGGCTCGGACTCGAACTCGGTGACCGCTGGACCGACGAGCAGGACGTGCTCGCCGTGATGGCCGAGCGGTGCGGCGTCATTGACGACACCCGTCACCGGATGGGCCAGGACACCATCGATCCCGAGCTGACGGTGGACGCCCTGGAGCGCGCCGCCGCCCGGCTGCGCAAGGCCGCCGCCGGGCGCGAACGCGTGCTGTTCGCGACCGGGCACCCGGGCGGGCTGCTGGACGTGCACCGGGCCACCGCCGAGGCGCTGCGCGCCCAGGGCTGCGACATCGTCGTCGTGCCGGACGGGTTGCGGGCGGACGAGGGTGTGGTGTTCCAGTTCGCCGACGTGGCGATGCTGGAGCGCGGCGCGACGCTGTGGCACACCCACTCCCCCGCGCCGATGACCGCCGTACTGGACGGGCTGGAGCGGGCGGGCGAGGCGCTGCCCGATCTGGTCATGGCCGATCACGGCTGGGCCGGGTGCGCGGGCCAGCGTGGTCTGGACGCCATCGGGTTCGCGGACTGCAACGACCCGGCGCTGTTCGTCGGCGAGGCGGAGGGCACGTTGCAGGTGACCATTCCGCTGGACGATCACGTTCTGAGCCCGCGGTACTACGACCCGCTGACGGCGTACCTGCTGGGCGCGGCGGGGCTGCTGGGCTGAACGGTCCGGTGGGCGGCACGTGGAACGCACCACGTGCCGCGCCCCCTCGTCCCCGAGACAACACTCGCCTCCGTGACAACGCTCGCCTCCGTGACGCCCCTCACCCCCGCGGCACCCGGATGACCCCCTCCTGGATCACCGACACCGCCAGCCGCCCGTCCGCCGTGAAGATCCGGCCCTTGCCCAGTCCCCGCCCGCCCTGCGCGGTGGGTGACTCCTGGTCGTACAGCAGCCAGTCGTCGGCGCGGAACGGCCGGTGGAACCACATGGCGTGGTCCAGGCTCGCGCCGACCACGTCGCCGACCGCCCACCCGCCGCGCCCGTGCGCGAGCAGCACCGAGTCCAGCAGGGTCATGTCGGAGACGTAGGTGACCAGGCAGATGTGCAGCAGCGGCTGGTCGATGTCGCCGTCCAGCTTGCCGTGCGTACGGAACCAGACCTGGGAGCGCGGTTCGCGCGGCTCGCCCGCGGTGCCGAACGGCGGTGCGTCCACGTAGCGCAGGTCGACGGCGGCCCGCGCCTCCAGGAGGCGCTGCGCGACGCCCGGTTCGCGGAAGCGGTCGGCGTAGCGGGGCAGCATCTCGGCGGCGGTCGGCAGGGTCAGCGGGTCCGGTGCGGACGGCATCGGCTCCTGGTGCTCCATGCCCTCCTCGTACACCTGGAAGGAGGCGGAGAGGTGGAAGATCGGCTGGCCGTGCTGGACAGCGACGACGCGGCGGGTGGTGAAGGACCGGCCGTCCCGGATGCGGTCGACGGTGTAGACGATGGGCGCGCCGGGGTCGCCGGGGCGCAGGAAGTAGGCGTGCAGGGAGTGCGGGGGGCGGTCGTCGGGGACCGTGCGCCCGGCGGCGACCAGGGCCTGGGCGGCGACCTGGCCGCCGAAGACCCGGGGGACGACGGACGGGCGGCTGGTGCCGCGGAAGATGTCCTGCTCGATGGGCTCCAGGTCGAGCTGTTCGAGCAGGGCGGTGAGGGCGTCGTTCACGCGCGTACGGCTTTCACTCGGGCGGGGCGCGGGGGCCGGCTGCCGGGCCTCACAGCCCCATGGACTTGGCGACGATCGAGCGCATGACCTCGCTGGTGCCGCCGTAGATGCGGGTGACGCGGGTGTCGGCGTACAGGCGGGAGATCGGGTACTCCTGCATGTAGCCGTAGCCGCCGTGCAGCTGAAGGCACTTGTCAATGACGACGGCGGCGCGCTCGGTGGTGAAGAGCTTGGCGGAGGCGGCGTCGGCGGCGGTCAGTTCGCCCGCGTCGTGGGCCTCCAGGGCGCGGTCCACGACGGCCTGCATGGCGTCCACCTCGGACTTGCAGTCCGCGAGGACGAACTTGGTGTTCTGGAAGGAGGCGACGGACTTGCCGAAGACCTCGCGCTCCTGGACGTACTCCTTGGCGAACCGGACGGCGGCGGCTGCCTGGGCGTAGGCGCCGATGGCGATGCCGAGACGTTCCTGCGGGAGGTTCTGGCCAAGGTAGGAGAACGCCTTGCCCTCCTCGCCGAGGCGGTCTTCCACGGGCACCTTGACGTCGGTGAAGGACAGTTCGGCGGTGTCGGAGCTCTTGAGGCCGAGCTTTTCCAGCTTGCGGCCGACGGCGTAGCCCTCGGAGGTGGTGTCGACGACCAGGAGGGTGATGCCGCCGCGGCGGTCCTCGGGGGTGGGCGGCGCCGTACGGGCGCAGACGATCACGCGGTCGGCGAGGACGCCGCCGGTGATGAAAGTCTTGGCGCCGTTGAGGACGTAGTGGGTGCCGTCCGCGGAGAGCTTCGCGGTGGTCTTCATGCCGGCCAGGTCGGAGCCGGTGCCGGGCTCGGTCATGGCGATGGCGGTCATCATGTCGCCGGAGACGAAGGGCGGCAGCCAGCGCCGCTTCTGCTCCTCGGTGGCGTACTTGAGGAAGTACGGGAGGCAGAGCGCGGTGTGCACGCCGGAGCCGCCGAAGCTGACGCCGGCCCGGGCGCACTCCTCGGTGATGACGGCGTTGAACTTGAAGCTGGTCTCGCCGGCGCCGCCGTACTCCTCGGGGACCTCGATGCCGAAGACGCCCAGCTCGCCGAGTTTCTTGTAGAAGTCGCGGGGGGCCTGTCCGGCCTGCATCCACTCGTCGTAGACGGGGACGACCTCGGCGGCGATGAAGTCGCGGATGGTCTCCCGGAACGCCTCGTGATCCTCGTTGAACACCGTACGACGCATCCGCCGCCTCCTCAGGTCCGCCGGCCGGCCACCACCGACCCCTCGACTAAGCGCTTGCTCAGCCGAAAGCTACCCGCCGGTCAGTGAGACTGTCCAGAGGTGCCCGAGGGGGCGGAGAGCCCCCCGGGCCCGCCCGCGACCCCGCCCGCGCGCCCGCTCGCACTCCCGCTCGCACCCTCGCCCACACGCCCGCTCGCCCCCTCGTCCACGCCCGCCGCCGCGAACGCCCCCCGGGCCAGCCGGTGCAGCAGCGCCGACATCTCCGTACGGCCCGGAAGCGCGCCGGGGCGGCTGAGGTGCGGGGTCGAGTTGAGCAGGCCGAAGACGGCGTGCACGGAGGCGCGCGCGTCCGCTTCCGCGTACGCCGGGTACACCTCGCGCACCACCTGCACCCACAGTTCCACGTACTCGCGCTGGAGGCGGCGCACCCGCTTGCGGTCGGCCTCGCGCAGCCGGTCCAGTTCGCGGTCGTGGACGGTGATCAGCGGGCGGTCGTCGAGGGCGAAGTCGATGTGCCCCTCGATCAGGGCGTCCAGCACCGCGGCGGGGCTGTCGCCCCCGGAAGCGGCGCGGATGCGGCCGCCCTCCAGGAGCCGTTCACTGATACCGACGAGCAGTTCGGCCAGCATCGCGTCCTTGCCGGCGAAATGCCGGTAGAGGCCGGGCCCGGAGATGCCGACGGCGGCACCGATCTCGTCCACGCCGACACCGTGGAACCCGCGCTCGGCGAAGAGCCGGGCCGCCTCCTTGAGGATCTGCTCGCGTCGGCTGGTGGCTGCCGGGGCGTGTGTGCTGCTCATACAACTAATTGTAGACAGGCGGGTTAGTGGTCGTTAACCTGGGAGAAATGAAGTTAACGCCCATTAACGGCCGGGCGATCCCCGGCGTCCGCGGCAGCCGTACGAAGCCGCCGTGGTGAGGGAGCCGAAGGAGGCGGGGGCACGGATGCGGATGGACCCGGCGGAAGTGGCACCGGTGCTCGACAGCACGGCCGACCCGGCGTCGGACGCCTGGCGTGCCAACGAGGCCGCCCACCAGGAGCTGGCCGAGGACCTGCGCGCCCGGCTCGCCGCGGCCCGCCTGGGCGGCGGCGAGAAGGCCAGGGCGCGGCACACCGCGCGCGGCAAGCTGCTGCCCCGGGAGCGGGTGGACGCGCTGCTGGACCCCGGCTCGCCGTTCCTGGAGCTGGCGCCGCTGGCGGCGGAGGGGATGTACGGCGGGGCCGCGCCGGCCGCGGGCGTGATCGCGGGCGTCGGGCGGGTCTCCGGCCGCGAGACGGTGATCGTCGCCAACGACGCGACGGTCAAGGGCGGCACGTACTACCCGATGACGGTCAAGAAGCACCTGCGCGCCCAGGAGGTGGCGCTGGAGAACCGCCTGCCGTGCCTGTACCTGGTCGACTCCGGCGGCGCCTTCCTGCCGATGCAGGACGAGGTCTTCCCCGACCGCGAGCACTTCGGGCGGATCTTCTACAACCAGGCCCGGATGTCCGGCGCGGGCATCCCGCAGATCGCGGCGGTCCTCGGCTCCTGCACGGCGGGCGGCGCGTACGTCCCGGCGATGAGCGACGAGGCCGTGATCGTCCGCAACCAGGGCACGATCTTCCTGGGCGGCCCGCCGCTGGTGAAGGCCGCGACCGGCGAGGTCGTCACGGCCGAGGAGCTGGGCGGCGGCGAGGTGCACTCCCGTACGTCCGGCGTCACCGACCACCTCGCCGAGGACGACGCGCACGCGCTGCGCATCGTGCGCACCATCGTCGCAACGCTCGGCGGCCGCGGCCCGCTGCCCTGGACGGTGCGGCCCGCCGAGGAACCCAAGGCCGACCCCGCCGGGCTGTACGGCGCGGTGCCCGCCGACTCCCGTACGCCTTATGACGTACGGGAGGTCATCGCGCGCGTCGTGGACGGCTCCCGCTTCGCCGAGTTCAAGGCCGAGTACGGCACGACGCTGGTGACCGGCTTCGCGCACATCCACGGCCACCCGGTCGGCATCGTCGCCAACAACGGCATCCTGTTCTCCGAGTCCGCCCAGAAGGGCGCGCATTTCATCGAGCTGTGCGACCAGCGCGGCATCCCGCTGGTCTTCCTCCAGAACATCTCCGGCTTCATGGTCGGCCGCGACTACGAGGCGGGCGGCATCGCCAAGCACGGCGCGAAGATGGTCACGGCGGTGGCCTGCACCCGCGTCCCCAAGCTGACCGTCGTCATCGGCGGCTCGTACGGCGCGGGCAACTACTCGATGTGCGGCCGGGCCTACTCGCCGCGCTTCCTGTGGATGTGGCCGAACGCGAAGATCTCGGTGATGGGCGGCGAGCAGGCCGCCTCCGTCCTCGCGACGGTCAAGCGCGACCAGCTGGAGGCACGCGGCGAGGAGTGGAGCGCCGAGGAGGAGGCCGCCTTCAAGGCCCCGGTCCGCGAGCAGTACGAGACGCAGGGCAGCGCCTACTACGCGACCGCGCGCCTGTGGGACGACGGGGTCATCGACCCGCTGGACACCCGCCGGGTGCTGGGACTGGCCCTGACGGCGTGCGGCAACGCGCCGCTGGGCGAGCCGGGCTACGGCGTCTTCCGGATGTGAGGGGAGTGCGGGGAGTGAAGGAACAGATGAGCATGTTCGACACCGTCCTGGTCGCCAACCGGGGCGAGATCGCGGTCCGCGTCATCCGGACGCTGCGCGCGCTGGGCGTCCGCTCGGTCGCCGTGTTCAGCGACGCGGACGCCGACGCCCGCCATGTCCGCGAGGCCGACACGGCCGTACGGATCGGCCCGCCGCCGTCCACCGAGAGCTATCTGCACGCGGGCCGCCTGATCGAGGCCGCGCACCGCAGCGGCGCGCAGGCCGTGCATCCCGGGTACGGCTTCCTCGCCGAGAACACCGCGTTCGCGGCGGCCTGCGCCGACGCCGGGCTGGTCTTCATCGGGCCGTCCGCCGAGGCCATCGAGCTGATGGGCGACAAGATCCGCGCGAAGGAGACGGTACGGGCGGCCGGGGTGCCGGTCGTGCCCGGCTCCTCCGGGAGCGGGCTGACCGACACGCAACTGGCCGGCTCGGCCCGCGAGATCGGGATGCCGGTGCTGCTCAAGCCGTCCGCGGGCGGCGGCGGCAAGGGCATGCGGCTGGTGCGGGACGAGGCGCTGCTGGCCGACGAGATCGCCGCCGCCCGTCGTGAGGCACGCGGCTCCTTCGGCGACGACACGCTGCTCGTGGAGCGCTGGGTGGACCGCCCGCGGCACATCGAAATCCAGGTGCTGGCGGACGGCCACGGCAACGTCGTCCACCTGGGCGAGCGCGAGTGCTCGCTCCAGCGCCGCCACCAGAAGGTGATCGAGGAGGCGCCGTCCGTCCTGCTGGACGAGGCGACGCGGGCCGCGATGGGCGAGGCGGCCGTGCAGGCCGCGCGCTCGTGCGGCTACCGGGGAGCGGGCACGGTCGAGTTCATCGTGCCGGGCGACGACCCGTCCTCGTACTACTTCATGGAGATGAACACCCGCCTCCAGGTCGAACACCCGGTCACCGAGTTCGTCACCGGCCTGGACCTGGTCGAGTGGCAGCTGCGGATCGCGGCCGGGGAGCCGCTGGCGTTCGGGCAGGACGGCGTGCGCCTGACCGGGCACGCCGTCGAGGCCCGGATCTGCGCCGAAACGGTGTCGGTCAAGGAGGGCGCACGCGGCTTCCTGCCCTCCGGCGGCACGGTCCTGGCGCTCGCCGAGCCGCAGGGCGACGGGGTGCGCACGGACTCCGGCCTGGCCGAGGGCACCGAGGTCGGCAGCCTCTACGACCCGATGCTCTCCAAGGTCATCGCATACGGCCCGGACCGCGCGACCGCCCTGCGCAAACTGCGCGCCGCGCTCGCCGAAACGGTGGTGCTCGGCGTCCCCACCAACACCGGCTTCCTGCGCCGCCTGCTGGCCCACCCGGCCGTCGTGGCGGGCGAGCTGGACACCGGGCTGGTCGAACGGGAGATGGACGCGCTGGTGCCTGCCGACGTCCCCGCCGAGGTGTACGCGGCCGCCGCTGCCGTACGGAACGCGGCCCTGGAGCCGGTGCCGGACGGCGGCTGGGTGGACCCCTTCGCCGTACCGGACGGCTGGCGGATCGGCGGCCGCCCGGCGCCCGTCACCCACCAGGTCAGGGTGCCCGGCCATGAACCGGTGGCCGCCACCGGCACCGGCCACGTCACCGCCGGCCGGGTCCGCGTCACCGTCGGCGGTGTCGTGCACACCTTCCACCGGGCCGGCGACTGGCTCGGCCGGGACGGCGACGCCTGGCACGTCACGGACCACGACCCGGTCGCCGAGACGCTGCGCGGCGCCGCCGGAGCACACGGCATGGACGCCCTGACCGCGCCGATGCCCGGCACGGTCACCGTCGTGAAGGTGGCCGTCGGCGACGAAGTGGCCGCCGGGCAGGGGCTGCTGGTCGTCGAGGCGATGAAAATGGAACACGTCATCTCCGCGCCGCACGCCGGCACGGTCAGCGAGCTGGGCGTCTCCCCCGGCAGCACGGTCGCCATGGACCAGGTGCTCGCCGTCGTCGATCCGCACGAGAGCGGGCCACAGGACCCGAGCGCCCCGGACCCGAGCGCTCCGCAGCCGTCCGGCCCGACCGAGGAGGCAGCGACATGACCGCTCCCGGACTCCCCATGCCCGTCCCGGCCCCCGGCCTGCCGGCCCGGGTCCGTATCCACGAGGTCGGCGCCCGCGACGGCCTGCAGAACGAGTCCGCCGTCGTCCCCACCGAGGTCAAGGCCGAGTTCGTACGCCGCCTCGTGGACGCCGGGCTGACGACGGTGGAGGCGACCAGCTTCGTGCACCCCAAGTGGGTGCCGCAGCTCGCCGACGCCGAACAGCTCTACCCGATGCTGGCGGACCTCGACGCGCGGCTGCCCGTCCTCGTCCCCAACGACCGCGGCCTGGACCGCGCGCTGGCCCTCGGCGCCCGCCGCATCGCCGTCTTCGGCAGCGCCACGGAGTCGTTCGCCAAGGCCAACCTCAACCGCACGGTCGAGGAATCGCTGGCCATGTTCACCCCGGTGGTCGCCCGCGCGAAGGAGGAGCAGGCGCACGTCCGCGGCTACCTCTCCATGTGCTTCGGCGACCCCTGGGAGGGCCCGGTGCCGGTCGCGCAGGTCGTGCGCGTCTGCCGCGCCCTGTTGGACATGGGCTGCGACGAGCTGAGCCTGGGCGACACCATCGGCGTGGCCACCCCCGGCCACGTCCAGGCGCTGCTCGCCGCGCTGAACGAGGCGGGCGTGCCCACCGACCGCCTCGGCGTGCACTTCCACGACACGTACGGCCAGGCGCTGGCCAACACCCTCGCCGCGCTCCAGCACGGCGTCAGCACCGTCGACGCGTCGGCGGGCGGCCTCGGCGGCTGCCCGTACGCCAAGAGCGCCACCGGCAACCTCGCCACCGAAGACCTGGTGTGGATGCTGCACGGCCTCGGTATCGAGACCGGGGTCGATCTGGGCCGGCTCACCGCCACCAGCGTGTGGATGGCCGGACAGCTGGGCCGTCCGAGCCCGTCCCGCACCGTCCGTGCCCTCTCCCACAAGGAGTGAACGATGTCCCTGGACCACCGCCTGTCCCCCGAACTCGAAGAACTGCGGCGCACGGTCGAGGCGTTCGCCCACGACGTGGTCGCCCCCAAGATCGGCGAGTTCTACGAGCAGCACGAGTTCCCGTACGAGATCGTGCGGGACATGGGCCGGATGGGCCTGTTCGGCCTGCCCTTCCCCGAGGAGTACGGCGGCATGGGCGGCGACTACCTCGCCCTCGGCGTCGCCCTGGAGGAGCTGGCCCGCGTCGACTCCTCGGTGGCCATCACGCTGGAGGCGGGCGTCTCGCTCGGCGCCATGCCGCTCTTCCACTTCGGCACCGAGGAGCAGAAGCGCGAGTGGCTGCCCCGGATGTGTACGGGTGAGGTGCTCGGCGCCTTCGGCCTGACCGAGCCGGACGGCGGCTCGGACGCGGGCGCCACCCGCACCACGGCCGTCCGCGACGGCGACGAGTGGGTGATCAACGGCAGCAAGTGCTTCATCACCAATTCCGGTACGGACATCACCGGCCTGGTCACGGTCACCGCCGTCACCGGCCGCAAGGACGACGGCAGCCCGCTGATCTCCTCGATCATCGTGCCGTCCGGCACCCCGGGCTTCACCGTCGGCGCCCCGTACTCCAAGGTCGGCTGGAACGCCTCGGACACCCGTGAGCTGTCCTTCTCCGACGTACGGGTCCCGGCCGGCAACCTGCTGGGCACCGAGGGCCGCGGCTACGCCCAGTTCCTGCGCATCCTGGACGAGGGCCGGATCGCCATCGCGGCGCTGGCCACCGGCCTCGCGCAGGGCTGTGTGGACGAGTCCGTCCGGTACGCCAAGGACCGGCACGCCTTCGGCCGGCCGATCGGCCACAACCAGGCGATCCAGTTCAAGCTGGCCGACATGGAGATGCGCGCCCACACCTCCCGGCTGGCCTGGCGGGACGCCGCGTCGCGCCTGGTGCACGGCGAGCCCTTCAAGAAGGAGGCCGCCCTGGCCAAGCTGTACTCCTCCGAGATCGCGGTGGACAACGCCCGCGAGGCCACCCAGATCCACGGCGGCTACGGCTTCATGAACGAGTACCCGGTCGCCCGGATGTGGCGCGACTCCAAGATCCTGGAGATCGGCGAGGGGACGAGCGAGGTGCAGCGGCTGCTGATCGCCCGCGAGCTGGGCGTGTAGGGCGGCTTTCCGTACGGCTTTCCGTACGGCGTTCCCGTCCGAGCTGCCCCGTACGGCTTTCCGTACGGCACGTACGCCGCGTACGGCACAGGGCGGGACCGGTGCTCCGGTCCCGCCCTGCTGTCGTCGCCGCCGTCAGCTCACTTGCGCCACGGCACCTGCGGGGACCTGTAGTAGTCGAAGCCCATGGCCTCCCAGCGGGGAGCCTGGGACGCCAGCCGGTGCTTGTAGGTGTTCCAGTCGTGCGTGGACCTCGGTGACCAGCCCAGCTCGGCGATGCCGGGCATCCGCGGGAAGGTCATGTAGTCGAGGTGCTGGTTGGTGGAGAGCGTCTCCGTCCAGATGGGCGCCTCGACGCCCATAATCGATTTTTGCGGCGCGCCCTTCAGATACGTCGCGGGGTCCCAGTCGTAGGACCGCTGGACCTCGACGTACCCGGCCCACGCCTTACCGAGCTTGGTGTCCTTGGTGTACTTCATGTCGAGGTAGGACCGGTCGGCCGGGGAGAGGATGAGGCCGGCGCCCTTCCGGGCGGCCGCCGCGACCTGCTCCCGCTCCTTGGCGGGGGTCTTGTCGTAGCCCCAGTACTGCACCGCGGCGCCCTTGGCGGGCGTGACGGCGGTCAGCTGGTGCCACCCTATGACCTTCTTCTTGTACTTCGTCACCAGCGGCTGGACCTTGTTCATGAAGGTCACGTAGTCGGCGTGGCTGGTGGAGTGCGCCTCGTCGCCGCCGATGTGCAGGTACGGGCCGGGGGTCAGCGCCGCGACCTCACGGAAGACGTCGTCCAGGAACTCGTACGTCACCTTCTTGGGCACGCACAGCGAGCTGAAGCCGACCTCGACGCCGGTGTAGATCGGCGGCGCGATGTTGTTGCAGTTCAGCTTCGCGTACGAGGCCAGCGCGGCCTGGGTGTGTCCCGGAGTGTCGATCTCGGGGATGACCTCCATGTAGCGGCTGGCGGCGTACCGCAGGATCTCGCGGTACTGGGCCTTGGTGTAGTAGCCGCCGGGGCCACCGCCGACCTGGGTGCTGCCGCCGTAGCTGGCGAGCCGCGGCCAGGAGTTGATCTGGAGCCGCCAGCCCTGGTCGTCGGTGAGGTGCAGATGCAGCTTGTTGTACTTGTACAGCGCAAGCTGATCGATGTAACGCTTCAGCTGATCGACCGTGAAGAAGTGTCGGGACACGTCGATCATCCCGCCGCGGTATCCGTACCGCGGGGTGTCCGAGATGGTGCCGCCGGCGACCTTCCAGGGGCTGTGCTGCTTGCTGCGCTTCTCGACGGACGGCGGCAGCAGCTGGCGCAGGGTCTGCACGCCGTGGAAGAGACCGGCGGGCCGGGCCGCGGTGATCGTCACCGCGTGCCGGGTGGAGGTGAGGCGGTAGCCCTCGGCGCCGAGCGCCTTGGTGTCCTTGCCGCCCAGGCGCAGCACGATGCCGTCCCGGCCGTCCTTGCCGGTGACCGGCAGCGGATAGCCGGTGGACGGGCGCAGGAGGTCCGCCAGGTAGCCGGCCACCCGCCGGACCTCGCCGGACGCGCCGGGCACCCGGATCTGCGTCCGGCCGCCGATCGTGTAGGGGTCCTTGCCGGGCTTGACGGAGGCGGGTGCAGGGATGACCTGGTCGAGGGCTATCGGCTTGGCGTGGCGGGCGGACGGGCTGCCGCGGTCGGCCGCGGCGGACTGCGCCCCGGCCGTCGACAGGCCGGTCGCCGCCACCAGCAGCAGCGAGCAGAACAGTCTGCTTCGTCTCACGAGATTCCCTTCGGTGGGCTCATCGTGCAGGGCCGTGCGTGGACGTCGTACGTGGCATGGAGCAACCGAACGTCAACATTGAGTACCGCGCGCCCCCCTAGTGGTCAAGGTGGACACCACGTGTGGAGCCATTCGGCGTGTCGCTTGCCCGATATCGGGCAGATTTCTTGCGTAACTCGTTGCGACCCATCAGTATTCATCGGGTGCTCGATCGCCGTTCGCCCCATGAGGACCTCGTCGACCACCTGGTGCGCAGCACGCCGCTACAGCGCGGTGAGGCCGCCCGGGTGGTGCTCGACGTTCTCGCGTACTTCGACGAGACGACCGAGGACTACGTCCGCAGACGCCACCGGGAGCTGCAGTCGCAGGGACTGCGCAACGAGGCGATCTTCGAACGCATCGGCCAGGAGCTGCCGCACCGCGCGGTCCGCCCACCCGAGCTCTCGGCGCGCCAGCTGCGCCGCCTCGTCTACGGCTGAACCGGCCGAGCACGCCGGCGCGCGCCGCATCGTGCGCCACTTGTCCAACTGCCTGACCGGGAGGGTCACCACATGTGCGGGATCGTCGGCTACATCGGTAAGCGGGACGTGGCTCCGCTGCTCCTCGAAGGACTGCAGCGACTGGAGTACCGCGGGTACGACTCCGCCGGTATCGCCATCCACGCCAAGGGCACCGGCAAGGCCGCCGGCGGCCTGAAGACCGCCAAGGCCAAGGGCCGCGTCCGCGAGCTGGAGTCCCGCCTGCCCAAGCGCTTCGCGGGCACCGCCGGCATCGCCCACACCCGCTGGGCCACCCACGGCGCCCCGACCGACGAGAACGCGCACCCGCACGTCGACACCGAGGGCAAGGTCGCCGTCGTCCACAACGGCATCATCGACAACGCCGACGAGCTGCGCGCCAAGCTCACCGCCGACGGCGTCGAGTTCGTCTCCGAGACCGACACCGAGGTGCTGGCCCACCTGATCGGCCGCTCCCAGGCGCCGACCCTGGAGGAGCAGGTCCGCGAGGCCCTGCGGGTCATCGAGGGCACGTACGGCATCGCCGTGCTGCACGCCGACTTCCCCGAGCGCATCGTCGTGGCCCGCAACGGCTCGCCGGTCGTCCTGGGCATCGGCGAGAAGGAGATGTTCGTCTCCTCCGACGTCGCCGCGCTGGTCTCGCACACCCGCCAGGTCGTCACCCTCGACGACGGCGAGATGGCCACCATCAAGGCCGACGACTACCGCACGTACACCACCGAGGGCTCGCACACCTCGGCCCAGCCGACCACCGTGGAGTGGGAGGCCGAGTCGTACGACATGGGCGGCCACGACACGTACATGCACAAGGAGATCAGCGAGCAGGCCGACGCGGTGGACCGCGTGCTGCGCGGGCGCATCGACGACCGCTTCTCCACCGTGCACCTGGGCGGTCTGAACCTGGACCCGCGCGAGGCGCGTGCCATCCGCCGGGTCAAGATCCTGGGCTGCGGCACCTCGTACCACGCGGGCCAGATCGGCGCCCAGATGATCGAGGAGCTGGCCCGTATCCCCTCGGACGCCGAGCCGGCCTCCGAGTTCCGCTACCGCAACCCGGTCGTGGACCCCGACACCCTCTACATCGCGGTCTCGCAGTCCGGTGAGACCTACGACGTACTGGCGGCGGTGCAGGAGCTCAAGCGCAAGGGCGCGCGCGTCCTGGGCGTGGTGAACGTGGTCGGCTCGGCGATCGCCCGGGAGACCCACGGCGGCGTGTACGTGCACGCGGGCCCCGAGGTCTGCGTGGTCTCCACCAAGTGCTTCACCAACACCGTGGTCGCCTTCGGCCTGCTGGCGCTGCACCTGGGCCGTATCCGCGACCTGTCCGTCGCCGACGGCAAGCGGATCATCGAGGGCCTGCGCCAGCTGCCCGGCCAGATCCAGGAGATCCTGGAGACGGAGGACGAGATCAAGAAGCTGGCGGCGGAGTACGCGGACGCCAGGTCGATGATGTTCATCGGCCGGGTGCGCGGCTACCCGGTCGCCCGCGAGGCCTCCCTCAAGCTCAAGGAGATCTCCTACATCCACGCCGAGGCGTACCCGGCGTCCGAGCTGAAGCACGGTCCGCTGGCGCTCATCGAGCCCGCCATGCCGACCGTGGCGATCGTCCCGGACGACGACCTGCTGGAGAAGAACCGCGCCGCGCTGGAGGAGATCAAGGCCCGCAGCGGCCGCATCCTGGCCGTCGCGCACCAGAAGCAGGACAAGGCCGACCACACCATCATCGTGCCGAAGAACGAGAACGAGCTGGACCCGATCCTGATGGGCATCCCGCTCCAGCTGCTGGCCTACCACGTGGCGCTGGCCATGGGCCGGGACATCGACAAGCCGCGGAACCTGGCGAAGTCGGTCACGGTCGAGTAGCCGGCCGGGGGCGGGGGCTGTCTGGGAGCGGGGACTGCCCCGGGGGCCGGTGAGTGTCCGGGGGCTGTCCCGGAAGGAGTCGCCCGCGGGTGGGTGGCCGTCCCGGGGGCGAGTGAACCGCCCGCCGGTCAATGACCGCCCGCGGCCGTGGGGTCCTGTCCACCTCGCGGCCGCGGGTGTCCGTCCGGGTGACGGGCGGCCGGTGGGGAGCCGCCCGTCACCCGGACGATGCGCTTTCGAGGGGGCGGGAGGCGGGGCCCCGCGCGGGCCCCCAGACGCGCGGGGCCCCGCCACCCCGGTTTCCGGCGGCGCCCTTACGCCGGCGGTGGCCGCCTTCCCGGGAACCGTCACCTCCCGGGCGGCAGCACGCTGTTGACGGCCGGAGAGCCGGGCGGCGGACCGCCCCGTCCGCCGGGCGCCCGCGCGCCCCGGGAGCTGCGCCGGCCGCGTCCGGCCGCCCCGGCCGTTCACGCTCCGTTCGCGCTCTCTTGATCGGTTTTCTACCCCTCAGCACCCCGCATTCCACCTCTACGGGCCAGTAAATATGCCGACTGCGCGGTTACGGGGCGCTGGTGACGCTCCCTCACCTCACGCCCCACGGGGTCACGGAGCGTCAGGGGCCTGGCGGGTCGGAAGCATGGCGCGTCAGGGAAACGGCGACCGGTGGCGGTCGGAGATCCGGCGCGGGAGCGGCCCGGCAAGCGGCGGCCGGGAAACCAGGAGGGCGGAAAACCGGGAGGACGGTCAGGGAATGACGATCACGGGCCGCTGCGCCCGCCGGGCCAGCCGTCCCGCGACCGAGCCGAAGATCCGGCCCACGATGCCGTGCGTCGAGCCGACCACGATCGCGTCGGCCTCGTACTCGTGGCCGACCTCTTCGAGCTCGTGGCAGATGTCGCCGCCGCGCTCCACGAGGACCCACGGGATCTCCGCGAGGTGGTCGGCGCAGGCGAGCTCCAGCCCGAGCACTTCCGTACGGTGGTCCGGCACGTCCACGAAGACCGGGGGCTCACAGCCCGCCCAGACCGTCGTGGGCAGCCGGTTGGCCACGTGGACGATGATCAGGCCGGAGCCGGAGCGCCGTGCCATACCGATTGCATACGCCAACGCTCGCTCGCTCGACGTCGATCCGTCGAAGCCGACGACGACACCGTGCCGGAAGGCGGGGTCGCAGGAGTGACGTGTCTGATCCGCCGCTTCGAGGTCCGCCGTCGGATCGGCGACCTGCTTGCGGTCCGCGGGTTCGGGGATTTCGTGACCGGCCATGGTGTCTCGGCGAAGGAGGTCCTTGCGGAGGGGCGGACGGGGAGCGGCGATTGACTTGATCCGGCAGTTGACTGAGCTGGCTTGATCGAGAGGTCGGCCCTGTAGTTCAAAGGGGAACAACACGACCGGGAATCATCTTCCCAATGCCTTACCCCAAGAGTACGGCGCCAGCCCTCCGCTGCCCAGAGCCCCGCGCGGACGGCGGACCCCTGATGCGGGAGCGGCCCCCCGCGGCCACACGGGCGGAGTACCGCTCGAACATTCCCCGGAGCATGCCGGAGCGTGGGCCGGATGGCAATGCCCCGGCCTGCCCCCGTACGTACCCATCGCGGTGACCCATGGACCCCCACAGCCGTTGTAGTACCAGCCTGCCTGGAGGGAGTACGCCGTGCCCGGTCCTTCGAACACATCAGCCGATCCGGTGAGCGATCTCGTCCGCTGGGCGGCGTTCAGCTGTGCCGTGGTGCCCCTCGTCCTCGTCCTGTGCGGCGCGTCCGCCGCCGGGGCGCTCGGCACCGCCGCGGGCCTGGCGACGGTGACCTGTGCCTGCCGGGCCCTGCTGCGCCAGTCCGAGCGCACCGCCGCCCGTCCGTCGCCCGACGAGATCGCCCCGCACCGCGGCCGGCACAGCCGTACCGGGACCGGAGCCCACCGTGGAGGGCGCCGCTCCGAGGGGCGTACGCCGGAGGAATGACGCGCCCGCAAGCCTGCCCAGGTTCGTTTTCGGCCAACTTCGTGCCCGAGTGCATCCCTTGGCAAAAGCGACCCGTAACCCGGGCCTGAGCTGGGAGGAAAGGACCGCGGGGCGTGGTTGCGCCCTACGGCTTACGGGCAGAGGCGAGAGGCGTACTTCCCAGCAGGCCCGACGAGTGGAACGCTTCGTGATCGAATGCTTCGCGCCAAGTTGCCATATCGACATACGAGCGGGTGGTGAACTTGGCACTCCATCCTCACGGGACGCAGTAGATTCGATCTTGGCAATCACGGCGGGGGAACAGTGCAGGACCGAGAGGGCGAGACGACCGAGGGGGGCTTAAGTGCCATGAGCCAGGACTCCGCTGCCGTACCAGATGCCGCACGCAAGCTCGCCGCCCGACGACGCCGCGAAATAGTCGCGGTGCTCCTCTTCAGTGGCGGCCCGATTTTCGAGAGCTCCATTCCGCTCTCGGTCTTCGGCATCGACCGCCAGGACGCGGGTGTTCCGCGGTACCGACTACTTGTGTGCGCGGGCGAAGATGCGCCTTTGCGCACCACCGGGGGGCTCGAACTGTCGGCCCCCTACGGGCTGGAGGCGATCGCCCGCGCGGGCACCGTCGTCGTTCCGGCCTGGCGGTCCATCACACAGGCACCACCACCGGCCGCGCTGGACGCGCTGCGCCGGGCGCACGAAGAAGGGGCCCGCATCGTCGGGCTCTGCACGGGGGCCTTCGTGCTCGCCGCCGCAGGGCTCCTCGACGGCAGGCCCGCGACCACCCACTGGATGTACGCGCCGACGCTCGCCAAGCGTTATCCGTCCGTCCATGTCGATCCCCGCGAGCTCTTCGTCGACGACGGCGACGTGCTGACCTCCGCGGGGACCGCCGCCGGCATCGACCTGTGCCTGCACATCGTCCGTACCGACCACGGGGCGGACGCGGCCAACGCGCTCGCCCGGCGGCTGGTGGTCCCGCCCCGGCGCACCGCGTCGGACCTGGGGCACCAGAGGTACCTGGACAGGTCATTACCGGAGGAGATCGGTGCGGACCCGCTCGCCGAGGTCGTGGCCTGGGCACTGGAGCACCTCCACGAGCAGTTCGACGTGGAGACGCTGGCGGCCCGCGCCTACATGAGCCGCCGTACCTTCGACCGCCGGTTCCGGTCCTTGACCGGGAGCGCTCCGCTGCAGTGGCTGATCACCCAGCGCGTCCTCCAGGCACAGCGGCTGCTGGAGACCTCGGACTACTCCGTGGACGAGGTCGCCGGACGCTGCGGTTTCCGGTCGCCGGTCGCCCTGCGCGGCCACTTCCGGCGGCAGTTGGGCGCCTCGCCCGCGGCCTACCGCGCGGCGTACCGCGCGCGCAGGCCGCAGAACGGGGTGCCCGAGCAGGCCACCCGGTCGGACCGGCCGGAGCGCGGTGAGCGCGCCGGTGCCGGTGCGGACCGGTTCGCCGCTGCCGCGGCGGGACATCTGCCGGGGGGCCACGGACCGCTGCACCACGGGCAGGCGTCGCACAGCCAGGCGACGCACGCCCAAGGGGGGCTCGGTCCGGGCGGTCACACGCAGGGCCACCCCCAGAGCGGTCACGGTCCGGGCGGGCACCCCCAGGGGTCGCACGGCGGACACGGGGGGCACGGCGGTCCGGGCGGGCACGGGTCGGGCGGCCAGCCGGGGCACAGTACGGCGGGCCACAACCAGCCGGTGCACAGCCAGGCCACCGCGCTCGCGCCGACAGAGCCGGGCAAACCGGAATCCGACGCCTATGCGCCGAGGCTTCCGGAACAGCCCGCCGGGCGGCCGGCCGGCCGCCCGGTGCTGCCCAGTCAGCGGGAGCGCCCCGTAGGGTGAGGCGTATGAACGATCGCATGGTGTGGATCGACTGCGAGATGACCGGGCTCTCGCTGGCGAACGACGCGCTCATCGAGGTGGCCGCCCTGGTCACCGACTCGGAGCTGAATGTCCTGGGCGACGGGGTGGACATCGTGATCCGCCCCCCGGCCGAGGCCCTGACCACCATGCCCGAGGTCGTGCGCCAGATGCACACCTCCTCCGGGCTGCTGGCCGAGCTGGACAGTGGCACCACACTGGAGGACGCACAGGAACAGGTGCTCCAGTACCTCAAGCAGCACGTACCGGAACCCGGCCGGGCACCGCTGTGCGGCAATTCCGTCGGCACCGACCGGGGCTTCCTGCTCCGCGACATGCCGGAGCTGGAGAGCCACCTGCACTACCGGATCGTGGACGTGTCGTCCGTGAAGGAACTGGCCCGGCGCTGGTATCCGAGGGCGTACTTCAACAGTCCGGAGAAGAACGGGAACCACCGGGCGCTGGCGGACATCCGTGAATCCATCGCGGAACTCCGCTACTACCGGGAGGCGGTCTTCGTGCCGCAGCCCGGCCCGGACTCGGACACCGCGAAGGAGATCGCGGCCAGGCACGTCCTGCCCGCGGACCCGGAGTGACGCGGCTCGCTCCCGGCCTGACCAAAGCCGGGAGCGAGCACCCCTCCAGACCCTGTACACTTTTCTCAGCCGGTGGGGAACAAGACACCACACAGCACCGGTCATGGTGGGTATAGCTCAGCTGGTAGAGCACCTGGTTGTGGTCCAGGATGTCGCGGGTTCAAGTCCCGTTACTCACCCCAACGAGTAGGGCCCCCGGACGTGAAAGCGTCCGGGGGCCCTAGTCGTTGGCGGGGGTGGAGGCCCGGGGCCGAGGGCCCGCCTCCAGGAAATGGCGGGTGTGACGGCTGACACATCCACAGGACAGCACCCCGCGGGGCGCTGTCCCGGTGGGCCGCCGCCCCGCGGGCTCAGTAGCCGACGGTGAAGCGCTCCCCGATGTGCCGCGGCTTCTCGATCTCGTCCAGGAGGGCGACGGCGTAGTCCTCGGCGGTGATCCGGCTGGTGCCGTCCGCGTCGGCGACCAGGTCGTCCAGGGCGGTGCGGTAGGTGCCGGTCCGCTCCCCGGGCTCGATCAGGGCGGCCGGGCTCACGTTGGTCCAGCGCACGTCCGTGACGGTGCGGTAGAAGTCCAGCGCGTCGCCGTGCGCGTGCATGATCTGGAGCAGGAACTCCGGCAGGCCCTCCGCGTCCCAGACCTGCTTGCCGTCCGGCGTACGGAGCGAGCCGGCGCCGCCCACGGAGATCAGCCGGGGCGCGTCCTCGCCCAGCGTGCGGACGCCCGCGACCAGGGACTCGGCCGAGGGCTTGATCGTCGCGAGGTGGCCCGGGCCGTCGCCGCCGCCCACCGCGCTGACCAGGACGTCCTGGCCCTGGGCCGCGGCCGCCACGGAGACCGGGTCGAGGATGTCGCCGGTGGTCACGGTCAGGTTCGGGTCGGTCTTGGTGATCTTCGCGGGGTCGCGGACGACCGCGGTGACCTGGTGGCCGCGGCGCAGCGCCTCGTCGAGGACGCGGCTGCCGATGGTGCCGTTGGCTCCGAAAATGGCGATCTTGGACATGGCGGTACTCCCTGTGCCCCTTCCGGGGCCTGGTCTGGCGTGGGTCTTGCTTTCCGTTTTCCGTCATCAGCCGCGCTGACGTCTTCTACGCTAGGGGCGCGAACACGACATACCGGGGTAGGCACGGGACCATTGATGGTGAAAAACCGACACGCCACACAGGAAGCCGGGGAGAGCATCCCGGAAGTCCCCTTCACCGCGCCGGCCGGGCGGCCCGCGGGGGTGGAGGTGCTGACCCTCGCCGAGCTGCGCGAGCGCGCCGACGCCTGCGCCCTCGCCGTACCGCACCGCCCGGACTTCCACCATCTCCTCGTGGTGGACACCGGACATCTCCGGCACACCGTGGACTTCCGAAAGTATGAGCTGTCCGCGAATGACTGGATGTGGGTGCGTCCGGGCCAGGTTCACCACTTTGGTGACTTGTCCGGTGCGGAGGGGCGGCTGGTGCTGTTCGAATCCGGCTTCCTCGACCCGGCGACGGCGGCCGCGGCCCGGCTGGAGGACTGGTTCGGCCCCGCCGTGCACCGGCCGGAGGGAGCGGAGGCGCAGGCGGTGGAGAACGCCCTGCACCACCTCCACCAGGAATTCGGGGCACTGCGCGGCCTGCCCCTGGAGACGCACATCGAGGTGCTGCGGCACCTGCTGGCCGTACTGGTCCTGCGGGCCGCCCGGCTGTCCGCACGGGATGCGGGAGTACGGGATGCGGGAGTACGGGGCAGGGGCGTACGGGGCGGGGGTGCCGGGGACGGGAGCGTCGGGGGCGGGGGCGCCCGGGGGCCGGGGGCGCGGGACGACGGGCGGGCGACGGGCGGCGGGGTCGACGGCGGCGGCGTCTGCGAGGCGAGCGAGACCTTTCTCCGCTTCCGCGACGCGGTGGAGCGCGGCTTCACCCGCAGCCGCCGTGTCGAGGACTACGCGCGGGCGCTCGGCTACTCGCCCCGCACCCTCTCCCGCGCGACGGCCGCCGCCACCGGGGTGGGCGCGAAGGAGTTCATCGACCGCCGCGTGGTGCTGGAGGCCAAGCGGCTGCTGGCCCACGGCGACCAGACCGCCGCCCGGATCGCCGTACGCCTCGGCTTCGCCGACGCCGCGAACTTCGCCAAGTTCTTCCAGCACCGTACGGGCAGTACGCCGATCTCCTTCCGTACGGAGGTACGCGGCCCGGCGTGAGGGTGTGCCGGGGAGCGGCCGGCGCGCCGGAGGGGGCGCGGGCCGGGAGGCGGGCGCGCCGGAGGGGCGCGTGCCAGGGAGGAGGGCGCGCCGAAGCGGACCGCGCGCCGGTTCGTTTGCCGGGGACCAGTGGGAGCGCTCCCAAGGATTGGGGCGGGCGAGCGGTCCGTCAAGAGGGCAGGCCCACGCGTCCGACGCGGCTGCCCGTGGCGGGAATTACGCAACTCCTCTGGGAAACCGGGCGAGTTGGCACTAGCCTCCGTGCAACCAGTGGGAGCGATTCCATCCGTCGCGGGCCGCCCATGCCCGCGTACGACCCGAGGAGTCGCTCATGCGCAGACCGTTACGCCTGTACGCCTTGGCAGTGGCCGCGGTGCTCGCTCTGCCGGGCGCGTCCCCGCCGGCCGAGCCCGCCCCGGCCGCAGCCGTGTCCACCGCGTCCTCCGTGTCCTCCGTGTCCACCGCGTCCTCCGCTCCCTCGGCCGCGCCGCCCCAGCTGCGGGTCGAGGGCAACCGTTTCGTCGACCGCGCCGGCGCCCCGTACCGCCTGCTCGGGGTGAACCGTTCCGGCGCCGAGTTCTCGTGCGTACAGGGCCGCGGGATCTTCGACGGGCCGGTGGACGACGCGTCCGTCGCGGCCATCGCGGGCTGGGGCGCCAACACCGTCCGCGTCCCGCTCAACGAGGAGTGCTGGCTGGGCACGGCCAACATCGACCCCCGGTACGCGGGCGCCGCCTACACCTCGGCCGTACGCGACTACGTGCGGCGGCTGATGGCCCACGGCCTGACGCCAGTCCTCGAACTGCACTGGAGCCACGGCCGCTACACCGGCCCGTCGGCCGGCTGCGCCGACGAACACGCGAGCTGCCAGAAACCCATGCCGGACCGGCGCCACTCCCCCGCCTTCTGGTCCTCGGTCGCCGGCGCCTTCAAGGACACGCCCGAGGTCGTGTTCGACCTGTTCAACGAGCCGTACCCGGACCGCGCGACCCCGGACACCGAACGGGCCTGGACCTGCTGGCGGGACGGCGGGAACTGTCCCGGCATCGGCTACGAGGTCGCCGGGATGCAGACCCTGCTGGACGCCGTACGGGCCACCGGCGCCCGCAATCCGGTCCTGGTGGGCGGCCTCGCGTACGCCAACGACCTCAGCCGGTGGACCGCGTACGCGCCGAAGGACCCGGCGGGCAATCTCGCGGCCGCCTGGCACGTGTACAACTTCAACGCCTGCGCCGACGAGAGCTGCTGGTCCCGGACGCCGGGGCCGGTCGCCGAGCGCGTACCGCTCGTCGCGGGCGAGATCGGCGAGAACACCTGCGCCCATGCCTTCACCGACCGCGTCATGCGGTGGCTGGACGGGCGCCGGGCGTCGTACCTGGGCTGGACCTGGAACACCTGGGACTGCGCCGCCGGACCGGCCCTCATCCGCGACTACGCCGGGACGCCCACCGCGTACGGCGTGGGGCTGCGTGATCACCTGCGCGCCGTGAACCCGTCGTGAGTCCGCAGTGAACCCGGCGTGGGTCTGCCGTGAACCCCGCGTGAGTCCGCGGCCGAGACACGTACTGGATTCCGTACCGAGAAAGGACGACCCGCTCATGAGACGTTCCGCTGAACACCTTTCCCCCGCACCCGGCCGGCGCCGCGCCGACCGGCAGCGCGCCGCCCGGCACCGCACCCGCGCCGTCGCGGTCGCGGCCTGCGCTCTGCTGGCCGCCGCCGGTACCGCCGATGTCCTGCCCGGCACCGCACACGCCGCACCGGCCGCCGCCGCCCGTGTCGACAACCCGTACGCGGGCGCGGGCGTCTACGTGAACCCGGAGTGGTCGGCGAAGGCGGCGGCCGAGCCGGGCGGCGGCAAGGTCGCCGGGCAGCCGACCGGCGTCTGGCTCGACCGCATCGCGGCCATCGGCGGCACCGGCGGCTCGATGGGCCTGCGCGGCCACCTGGACACCGCCTTACGGCAGGCGGCGGGCCGGCCGCTCGTCGTCCAGCTGGTCATCTACAACCTGCCGGGGCGGGACTGCGCGGCGCTCGCCTCCAACGGCGAACTGGGCCCGACCGAGATCGACGCGTACAAGTCCCGCTACATCGACCCCATCGCGGCCGTCCTCGCCGACCCGAAGTACGCGTCGCTGCGGATCGTGACCACCGTGGAGATCGACTCGCTGCCCAACCTCGTCACCAACACCGGCGGGCGTGCCACCGCCACCCCGCAGTGCGACGCCATGCTCGCCAACGGCAACTACGTGAAGGGCGTCGGGTACGCGCTCGACAAACTGGGCGCGGTCCCGAACGTCTACAACTACGTGGACGCCGGACACCACGGCTGGATCGGCTGGGACGACAACTTCGGCGCGTCCGCGCGGCTGCTGCACCAGGCCGCCACGGCCGAGGGCAGCACGGTCGACAAGGTGCACGGTTTCATCACCAACACCGCCAACTACAGCGCGCTCAAGGAGGAGAACTTCGCCCTGGGCGACAGCGTGGCGGGCCGGTCGGTGCGCGAGTCGAAGTGGGTGGACTGGAACCGTTACGCCGACGAGCTGTCGTTCGCCCAGGCGTTCCGCCAGGAGGCGGTGCGGGCCGGGTTCCGCCCGGACGTGGGCATGCTGATCGACACCTCGCGCAACGGCTGGGGCGGTGCCGCCCGGCCCGCCGGCCCGGGGCCCCGGACGAGTGTGGACGCTTACGTGGACGCGGGCCGGTACGACCGCAGGCTGCACGTCGGCAACTGGTGCAACCAGGCGGGGGCGGGGCTGGGCGAGCGCCCGCGGACGGCTCCGGCGGCCGGCATCGACGCGTACGTGTGGATGAAGCCGCCGGGTGAGTCGGACGGTTCGAGCTCGGCCGTCCCGAACAACGAGGGCAAGGGCTTCGACCGGATGTGCGACCCGACGTACGAGGGCAATCCGCGCAACAACTACCACCGGTCGGGCGCCCTGCCGGACGCGCCGCTGTCCGGGCACTGGTTCCCGGCGCAGTTCCGGGAGCTGCTGAAGAACGCGTATCCGGCGGTGTAGGGCTACGCGCCACGCAGCGCCGGGGCCCGAGCCGGAGCGCACGGCTCCGGCCCCGGGGCGCGCACCAGCCCGTCCCAGGCGCCGGTCCGGGGCTGAGACACGGGCCCCGGGCCGGCGCCTCGCGCCTCGCGCCTCTCAAGACGATTGCCGTCGCACCAACTCCGTCGGGAGTACCAGGTGCGGCCCGGCCTGGCCCGTCGCGGAGCGCGCATCCGGCCCGCCGCCCTCCGCTTCCCCGGTGATCTGCGCCATCAGCAGCCCCGCCATCGCCCGGCCCATCTCCTCGATCGGCTGGCGGACGCTGGTGAGCGGCGGGTCCATGTGCCGGGCGATGGCGGAGTCGTCGAAGCCGACCAGGGCCACGTCGTCCGGGATGCGGCGGCCCGCCGTCCGCAGTTCCTGCCGGGCGCCCGCGGCCATCACGTCGGAGGCGCAGAAGACGGCGTCCAGGGCGGGGCGGCGGGTGAGCAGTTCGCGCAGGGCGCGCCGTCCGCCCTCCTCGGTGAAGTCCCCGTGGGCGACTAGGGCGTCGTCCTCGGGGTGGCCGGCGGCGCGTACGGCCTGGCGGTAGCCGTCGAGGCGGCAGTGGGCCACGTACATGTCCAGGGGCCCGGCGATGGTGGCGACCTGGCGGCGGCCGCGGCCGATGAGGTGTTCCAGGGCGCTCTGCGCGCCGCCGGTGTTGTCGGAGTCCACGTACGGAACCAGTTCCCCGGCGGTGCGGCGGCCGTTCAGGACGGTCGGGATCGCCATCCGTCCCAGCAGGTCGGGCAGCGGGTCGTCGCCGTGCACGGAGACCAGCAGGACGCCGTCGACGCGGTGCGCGGCGAGGTAGTCGGCGAAGCGGCGCCGTTCCTTGGACGTGCGGATCAGGGTGAGCAGCAACTGCATGTCGTGGTCGGCGAGTCCGGCGCTGACGCCGCGCAGGATGCCGGAGAAGTAGGGCTCGGCGAAGAGCCGGGTCTCGGTCTCCGGTACGACCAGGGCGACCGTGTCGGCGCGGTTGCCGGCCAGGGCGCGGGCGGCGCGGTTGGGTACGTAGCCGAGGTCGGCCACGGCCTGCTGCACCAGGGAGCGGGTCCGTTCGCTGACCCGGGGCGAGCCGTTGATCACGCGGGAGACCGTGCCGCGGCCGACGCCCGCGCGCGCGGCGACCTCTTCGAGGGTGGGCCTGCCGCCCCCTCGACGTCCGCCTGATGCCATCGCCGCCTCCGCTTGCCGTCCTGCCCGTACATTCAACAACGAACCGCCGGGCGGGTGTTGGCGCGCGAGCCCTTGACATGCGTGCCCGGGAACGGCGACCCTTCACCTCATCACGACTGGGAGCGCTCCCACCGTACTGGACACCCCACCTTCCGCACGCACGGTCTGCAGGGCACCAGGAGGAGACGCCATGCGAACGACGATCCGCGGCACCCGCCGGCGGGCGGTGGCCCTGACGGCCGCCGTCGCGCTCGGAGCCGCACTGCTCGGCGGCTGCGCCGAGGACAGCGACGCCCCGGGCGCGAAGGGCTCGTCGGGAGCCGCCGCCGGGAAGACCACCCTGACGGTCGGTGTCTTCGGTGTCTTCGGCTACAAGCAGGCCGGGCTCTACGACGCGTACATGAAGCTCCATCCGGACATCACGATCAAAGAGACCTCCATCGAACGGAACGAGAACTACTACCCGCAGCTGCTCACCCACCTGAGCACGGGCAGCGGGCTCGCCGACATCCAGGCGGTCGAGGTCAACAACATCGCCGAGGTCACCGCCACCCAGGCGGGCAAGCTCGTCGACCTCTCGAAGGCGCCGGGTGTACGGAAGGCCGACTTCATCCCCTGGAAATGGGCGCAGGCGACCAACGCGAGCGGCAAGACGGTGGGGCTCGGCACGGACATCGGGCCGATGGCGATCTGCTACCGCAAGGACCTCTTCGCCAAGGCCGGGCTGCCGACCGACCGCGACGCGGTGGCCAAGCTCTGGGCCGGCGACTGGGGGAAGTACCTCGACGTCGGCAAGCGCTTCCAGGACAAGGCTCCGGCGGGCACGTCCTTCGTGGACTCCGCCTCCGGCGTCTACAACGCGGTGATCTCCAGCAGCGCCGAACGCTATTACGACCGCGAGGGCAAGCTGGTCTACAAGGACAGCCCGTCGGTGCGGCAGGCGTGGGACGCGGCGATGCGGGCGGCGACGGGCAGACTGACCGCCCGGCTCCAGCAGTTCCAGAAGTCCTGGGACCAGGCGTACGCCAACGGGCGCTTCGCGACCGTCTCCTGCCCGCCGTGGATGCTCGGCTACATCAAGGAGAAGTCCGGGGACAACGGCCGCGACAAGTGGGACGTGGCCGCCGCGCCCAAGCCGGGGAACTGGGGCGGTTCCTTCCTCGCCGTACCGGAAGCGGGCCGGCACAAGAGCGAGGCGGCCAAGCTGGCGGCCTGGCTGACCGCGCCCGAGCAGCAGGCGAAACTCTTCACGAAGCAGGCCAGCTTCCCCAGCGCCCGGGCGGCGTACGGGCTGCCCGCGGTGTCCGGCGCCAAGCATCCGTACTTCGGTGACGCGCCGATCGGCAAGATCTTCGCCGCGGCGGCCGAAGGCATCCCCGACCAGGTGCTCGGCCCGAAGGACCTCACCGTCAACCAGAACATCACCGATGTGGGGGTGCTCCAGGTCGACCAGCAGGGCAAGACCCCCGAGCAGGGCTGGCGGGCAGCGGTCGAGTCGATCGACAACGCGCTGGACCAGTGAGCCGTGGACGGCCGGACGACCCGCTCCCCCGACAGCCCCGCTACCGACACCCCCGCTTCCGGAAGCCCCGTGTCCGACAGGTCGGCTTCCGAAACTCCCGCTTCCGACAGGCCTGCTCCCGACAGCCCCGCCGCCGTCCGCGCGCGGGAACGCCGCAGCCGCCGCTACCGACGGGACCTGCGCTGGAGCCCGTACCTCTTCATCGCCCCGTTCTTCCTCTTCTTCGCCGCCTTCGGGCTCTTCCCGCTCCTCTACACGGGATGGGCCGCACTGCACCGTGTGGAGCTGACCGCGCCCACCGACATGGAGTGGGCCGGGCTGCGCAACTTCACCCGGCTGCTCGGCGACGACTTCTTCTGGAACGCCCTCGGGAACACGTTCGTCATCGGTGTCCTGTCGACCGTCCCGCAGCTGCTGATGGCGCTGGGCCTCGCGCATCTGCTCAACTACCGGCTGCGCGGCTCGATGTTCTTCCGGGTGGCGGTGCTCACGCCGTACGCCACGTCGGTGGCCGCCGCGACGCTGGTGTTCGTCCTGCTCTTCGGGCGCGACTACGGGCTGGTCAACTGGCTGCTGAGCACGGTCGGCGCGGACGGCGTCGACTGGGAGAACGGTTCCTGGACCTCCAAGCTGGCGGTCTCCACGATCGTCGTCTGGCGGTGGACGGGGTACAACGCGCTGATCTACCTGGCCGCCATGCAGGCGATACCGCACGACCTCTACGAGTCGGCGGCGCTCGACGGCGCCTCCCGGTGGCAGCAGTTCCGGTACGTCACGATCCCGTCGCTGCGGCCGACGATCCTGTTCACCTGTGTGGTCTCGACGATCGGCGCCACGCAGCTGTTCGGCGAGCCGCTGCTGTTCAGCGGGAGCGCCGGCGCCTCGGGAGGCGCCGACCACCAGTACCAGACGCTGGGCCTGTACCTGTACGAGCAGGGGTGGGTGAACCTGCATCTCGGCCGGGCCTCGGCCATCGCCTGGACGATGTTCCTGATCCTGCTGGTGATCGCCGCGGTCAACGCGCTGATCGCCCGCCGGCTGCGCACGAGCCAGTGAGGAGGAGCCATGACAGCCCGACGCGCCGGCCGGCAGCTGCACGGCGGCAAGGTGACCTACGCGGTGCTGATCCTCTTCACCGCGGGCTCGCTCTTCCCGCTGCTGTGGACCGCCGTCGCCGCTTCCCGGAACAACACCCGGCTCGCCCAGACGCCGCCGCCGTTCTGGTTCGGCGGGAACCTGCTCAAGAACCTCGGTACGGCCTGGTCCGACGCCAACATGGGCGCGGCGCTGCTGAACACCACGGTGGTGGCCACGACGATCGCGGCGGGCACGGTGATCTTCTCGACCGTCGCCGGGTTCGCCTTCGCCAAGCTGCGCTTCCGGGCGAAGAAGCTGCTGCTGTTGCTGGTGATCGGCACGATGATGGTGCCGCCGCAGCTCAGTGTCGTACCGCTGTTCATGACCGTCGCCGAGCTGGAGTGGACCGACCAGTTGCAGGCCGTCATCCTGCCCACCCTCGTCAGTGCCTTCGGGGTCTTCTTCATGCGGCAGTACCTGCTCCAGGCGCTGCCCACCGAGCTGATCGAGGCGGCCCGCACGGACGGCGCGAACAGCTGGCGCGTGGTGTGGCACGTCGTCTTCCCGGCCGCCCGGCCCGCGATGGCGGTGCTCGGCCTGCTCACCTTCGTCCAGGCGTGGAACGACTTCTTCTGGCCGATCATCGCGCTGACGCAGAACGGCAACCCGACCGTGCAGGTCGCGCTGACCGGCCTCGGCCGCGGCTACATTCCCGACCAGTCCGTGATCATGGCGGGCGCGCTGCTCGGCACGCTGCCGCTGCTCGTCGCGTTCGTCCTGTTCGGCAAGCAGATCGTCGGGGGGATCATGCAGGGCGCCGTCAAGGGCTGACCGGTGAACGGCCGCGCCGCTCCGCCGGGCCCGTACGCCCCGCCGTACGGGCCGGGCCGCCCCCGTGAACCACTCGCACCGCACGCGCCACCTGCACCAATCGCGCCACGCGCTCCGTACGGCCCGTGCCGTACGCCGCGTCCTCGTGAACGGGAGTACCGCCATGTCCTGCCCCCTTCGTTTTCCGCCCGGCTTCGTCTGGGGTGCGGCCACCGCCGCCTATCAGGTCGAGGGCGCCGCCCGGGAGGGCGGCCGCACCCCGTCGATCTGGGACACCTTCAGCCACACCCCCGGCAAGGTCGCCGGGGGCGACACCGGTGACGTCGCCGTCGACCACTTCCACCGGCGCCACGAGGACGTGGAGCTGATGTCCGCCCTCGGACTCGGTGCCTACCGCTTCTCCGTCTCCTGGCCACGGGTGCAGCCGACCGGCCGCGGCCCCGCCGTGCAGCGCGGCCTCGACTTCTACCGCCGGCTCGTCGACGACCTTCTCGCCCACGGCATCCGGCCGGTGCTCACGCTCTACCACTGGGACCTGCCGCAGGAGTTGGAGGCCGACATCCACGGCGGCTCCGCCTCGGGCGGCGGCTGGCCGCACCGGGACACCGCGCAGCGCTTCGCCGACTACGCGGCGATCGTCGCGGACGCCCTCGGCGACCGTGTCGAGTGGTGGACCACCCTCAACGAGCCGTGGTGCAGCGCGTTCCTCGGCTACGGGTCGGGGGTGCACGCACCCGGCCGCACCGATCCGGAGGCCGCGCTGCGCGCCGCGCACCACCTCAACCTCGCGCACGGGCTCGCCGCCCAGGCACTGCGCGCCGCGCTGCCCGCCCGCGGCCGGATCATGATCAGCCTCAACCCGGCGGCCGTACGGGCCCGCACCGGAGCGCCCGAGGACCTGGAGGCTCAGCGGCGGATCGACGCGCTGGCGACGCGTATCTTCACCGGGCCCCTGCTGCGCGGCGCGTATCCCGCGGACCTCCTCGCGGACACCGCGTGTATCACCGACTGGACCTTCGTCCACGATGGCGACCTCGCCGTCATCAAGCACCCCCTCGACGCGCTGGGCATCAACTACTACACACCCACAGTGGTATCAGGCGGCACTGACAACGCCCCCCTGCCGCGGCACGACGGGCACGGCGCCGGGGCCGGTTCGCCCTGGCCGGGTGCCGACCGGGTGGCCTTCCATCAGCCGCCGGGCGACCGTACGGCGATGGGCTGGTCGGTGGATCCGACCGGTCTCTACGACCTGCTCATGCGCTTCCACCGGGAGGTTCCGGGGCTTCCCCTGTTCATCACCGAGAACGGCGCGGCCTACGACGACCGTCCCGACGCCGAGGGCGCGGTGCACGACCCGGAGCGCATCGCCTACCTCCACGGCCACCTCGCCGCCGCGCACCGCGCGGTCACCGACGGCGCCGATCTGCGCGGCTACTTCCTGTGGTCGCTGATGGACAACTTCGAATGGGCGTACGGCTACAGCAAGCGCTTCGGCTCGGTGTACGTGGACTTCACGACGCAGGCCCGTACGCCGAAGTCGAGCGCCCATTGGTACGCGGGCGTGGCGCGGACCGGTGAACTTCCCGCGCCGCGGACCGATGTGACCGCCTCATGAGGGCGGCGGGACACAGCGGTGGGGGGGTGGCCGCTGTGTCCCGCCCGGGGATGTGGCTCGGTGCTGCGTCCGGCCGGACTGGTGCGTGGCGCCGGCCGGCTCGCGCAGGTGCCGCACTTCAGTACGCGCCGAGCGCCTTGGTGAAGTCGAGCGGCTTCTGCGTTATGGAACTGCACGTCGGCTGTGCGGAGTTCTGCGGGCCGCCCGGACAGGCCTTGTCCCGCGTCGAGGACCACATCGACAGCCAGGCGAGGTGCTTGGACTGAGCGAATGTGACCAGTTCCTTGGCGTCCTCGACCGTGAAGATTTCCTTCTGTACGTCGTTGACACCGATCATCGGGGTCACGGCAACGGCCTTCCAGGCGGCCGCTTCACCGAGGCCGAGCGTCTTCTTGAGCTGCGCCTGGGTGGCGGTGGCCGCCTGGACGGCGTACCGGCCCATGTCGCCGTCGTAGGAGGCGCCGTAGTCCATCGCCATGATGTTGACGGCGCCGATCCGCACGCCGTTCTTCTTGGCGTCGGCGATCAGGTTCACACCGTCCTGCGTCAGCCCCTCGGGCATGACCGGCAGCGTGAAGGAGACGTCCAGCCCCGGGTGCTTCTTCTGGAGCTGCGCGATCGCCCGGGCCCGTCGGGTGTTGGCGGCGGCGTCCGGCAGCGCGCCGCCCTCGATGTCGAAGTCCACCTTCTTGAGCGCGAACTTGTCGATGACCTTGCCGTAGGCGGCGGCCAGCTCGCCCGCCGACTTGCAGGCCAGCGCCAGCTCGGAGCCGTTGGCGCCGCCGAAGGAGATCCGTACGTCGCCGCCGGCCTTGCGCAGAACCGGGATCTGCCGGGCCACGGCGTCGTCGCCCAGTCCGCCCGAGCCGCCCCACTTCGGTTCGCAGCCGCCGCCTCCGGAGGTGACGAAGGAGAGGTTGAAGGTCTTCACCCCGGTCTTCTTCGCGGTGCCGGCCAGGTCGTACACGGGGTACAGGGACGTGTCGACGTACGGGGAGAAGGCGCTGCCGGCCGTGGCCGCCGTACCGCCTTCGGGCGCCTTGGTGGCCAGTGCCGAACCGGCGACGGCGAAGGCCCCGCCCGCCGCCAGCGCGGCCGCCGCTGCCGTACCGATCAGCTTGGCCTTGCGGGTCTTACGACGGCGGTGTGCCGAGGAACTCATGTCGTGCCTGCCTGTTCGTCGTGGGGGCGGTGGTGCGGTGGTGCGTCCCGCACGCTAGCGATCAGCAAACGGACAAAAGGCGGTTTCGGTGCGGCAGATGGAAGCCTTATGGCGCCGTTAAGGGAACGAAAGGGACCGGTTAAGAACGGAGGGCGCACCGGCCCCGACGGAGCCCGGCTGCCGGTCCGGCGACGGCACGGCCACGGCTCCGGCTCCGGCTCCGGCTCCGGCTCCGGCCGCATCGTTCACTCCCCGCCACTGCCGCCCTGTGCACGCCCCGCCGCCCGCCGCCCCCGTGACCGTCCGAGGCGCCGTCCCAGCCGTCGGCGCAGCCGGTGCCCGGTGTGCCGGCGGCGTCCCGCCCGCGCCCGCCGTGCGCCGTCCAGCGCCAGCCACACCCGTACCTCGGTGCCGCCCAGTACGGACCGGCCGATCCGGACGTCCCCGCCGGTCGTCTCCGCGAGCCGCCGCACGATGTCCAGGCCGAGCCCGGTGGATCCGTCGCCGCCGTCCCCGTGGCCGCGCCGCAGGGCCGCGTCCGGGTCGTCGATGCCCGGGCCCGCGTCCGAGACCAGCACGATCACCGCGTCCTCGGCGTTGTGCACGTCCACCGCGAAGGCGGTGCCCTCGGGGGTGTGCCGGAAGACGTTGCCGAGCATCGCGTCCAGGGCCGCGGCGAGGTCGGGGCGTGCGACGGGGAGGCGTACCGGCCGGTCCGCGCCCGCGACGCGCACCGTGCGCCCCTCGTCCTCCGCGAGCGCCGACCAGAAGCCCATCCGCTCCCGGATCACCTCGGCCGCGTCGCAGCCGGCCGCCGCGGCCGCCTGCTGGGCGTGCGCCCTCTGCTGCCGCGCGGTACGGATGATCTGGTCGACCTCGCGCTCCAGCTGGGCGACCGCCTCGCGGGTCTGGTCGGCCGCCGGGCCCTCGCCGAGGGAGGCGGCGTTCAGGCGCAGCACGGTCAGCGGGGTGCGCAGGCGGTGCGAGAGGTCCGCGGCCAGCTCGCGTTCGTTGGCCAGCAGCTGGACGACCTGGTCCGCCATCGCGTTGAAGGCGGCGGCCGCCGCGCGCAGTTCCCTGGGGCCGTCCTCCCGTACCCGTACGCCCAGCTTGCCCCTGCCCAGGTCGTGGGCGGCGCCGGCCAGCCGCTCGGCGGGCCGCACCATACGGGTGCCGAGGCGGTCGGCGACGGCGACCGAGCCGACGACCAGCGCGAGGCCGACGGCCGCCAGCAGCGCCCACGAGGTGGTGACGCCGTTGGTGAGCGCGGCGTCCGGCACGTACACCTCGACCACCGCGATGCCGGCGGCCACGGCGGTGGGCTGGAGCAGGACCGAGCCGCCGGGCACCGGAGTGACGGAGGCGCGGCCGAGGTCGACCGCAGCGTCGACGTCCGCGGGCCGGGCCCGCCGGGACCCGATCCCGGCCGGCTCACCGCCCTTGCCGTCCGCCGGCACATGGACGCCGATACGCCCTTGGGCGCCGCTCTCGGTGCTGGCGACGGCACGTTCCAGCTGCGCGTGGTCGGTGGTGATGGCCAGGACGGGCCCGATGGTGGCCGCCTGCCGCTCGGCGTTGGAGAACGCGCGGTCCTTGGCCATCTCCTTGACGACGAGCCCGAGCGGTACGGCGAAGGCCACCACGACCATCGCGGTGACGGCCAGACATACCTTGACCAGGGCCCATCTCACGGCGTCGGCTCCGGAGGGGCCGCCGGGCGCGGCCCGGTCCGCGCGGGCGGCTCCGGCGCGCACGCACCGCGGCGCCCCGTGCGCGGGGGCGTCACAGCGGCGGCTCCAGCTTCACGCCGACCCCGCGCAGGGTGTGCAGGTACCGCGGCCGCGCGGCCGTCTCGCCCAGTTTGCGGCGCAGCCAGGAGAGGTGGACGTCGATGGTCTGGTCGTCGCCGTAGGACTGCTGCCAGACCTCGGCGAGGAGTTCCCTGCGGGGGACGACGACGCCCGGCCGGCCGGCGAGGAAGGCGAGCAGGTCGAACTCGCGGCGGGTCAGGTCGAGCGCCGTACCGTCCAGTTCGGCCTGGCGGCGCAGCGGGTCGATGCTCAGGCCGCCCACCTGGAGCACCCGGGACGGCGGCTCGCCGCCCGCCGCGGCGCTCCGGGAGCGGCGCAGTACGGCGGCCATCCGGGCGGAGAGGTGCTCCACCGAGAACGGCTTGGTCAGGTAGTCGTCGGCCCCGTCGTTCAGCAGACGGACGATCTCGGCCTCGTCGTCCCGCGCGGTGGCGATGATCACGGGTACGTCGGTGATCCCGCGCAGCATCTTCAGGGCCTCCGCCCCGTCCAGGTCGGGCAGGCCGAGATCCAGGATGACGACGTCGAAGCCGACGTGGGCCACCTCGCGCAGCGCCTCCAGGGCCGTACCGACGCTGCGTACCGTGTGGGACGCCTCGGTCAGGTGCCGGATGAGGGCGGAGCGCACGAACTGGTCGTCCTCGACCACGAGCACACTTGCCATGGGCGGCACCGTACGCCATTCGAGGGCTCTTCTTTACCTGAGGTTGACGCCGTGGGCCGTACCATCGGCCCGCATTTCAGCGGGTGTTGCCCGCCGCACCCGCCCTGTCCCGCAACCTCCCGCGATACCTCCTTCGTTCCGCCCGCTGCGGGCCCTCCGGCCCGCCGGCCCGGCGGGGTGCGTGATGCAATATGAGCCGGATGCACAGAGGACTGGTTCACACAGCGGCCTGGACGCTGGCGACGGGCGCCGCCGTCACGCTGTCGTGGTTCGGGGTGCACACGGTGCTGGCCGGGACGGCGTACGACCCGCCGCGCGCGCTCCCGCTCTCCGACAGCACGCCGTCCGCGTCCACCGGTACCGACGGCGGAATCTCCCCCCGCGCCTCCTCCACGCACCGGCCCAGGCCGACCGCTCCGGCCTCCCCCCGCCCCGGGCAGTCCGCCGGACCGGACGATCGGCCCGGAAAGGACGACAGCGGCACGTCCGGCGGTGACGGAAGCACGTCCGGCGGTGGCGGAAAAGGTACGGGCAGCGGCCCGCACCCGCCGCCCGGTACCGACGCCCCGGCCGGGACGGGCAGCACGGTGAAAAGTTTCTCCACCGCGGGCGGCCGGGTGGTCGTCGACCTCGGTGCCCACTCCGCCCAGTTGGTGTCGGCCACCCCGGAAACGGGCTGGGAGATGCAGGTGTGGCAGCAGGACCAGTGGCTCCGGGTCGACTTCCGGGGCGGCACGGGACACACCTCGGTCATCTGCGCCTGGAACGGGCACCCGCCGACGGTCGAGACGGACAACCACGCGACATAGAGCCGGCGTTGGCGGGGCGCCCCCAGGGCCGCCCGCGCGGCCTCCCCGGCGCGCGCTCAGGTGAAGACGGCGGGCGGCGGGGACGGCGAGTCCACCGCGGTCGCGTCCGTCACCGGCTGCGCTCCCCCGGTGAAGTCCAGGAGCGCGCGCCCGTGTTCGACCCGGCCCTGCTGCGGGTCGGTCGCGGCCCGCCGGGTCAGTTCGGCGACCGGAAGCGGTCCGGCGGCGGCGAGCAGGACGGCGTTACCGAAGCGCTTGCCCCGGAGGACGGCCGGGTCGGCGGTCAGACACAGTTCGGGGAAGACCGTACGGACGGTGGCGACCTGCGCCCGTACGAAGGCCAGCGGCGGGCCGTCCGCGAGGTTCGCCGCGTACCAGCCGCCGGGCCGCAGTGCCCGCGCGACCTCGCCCGCGAACTCGGCGCTGGTCAGGTGCGCCGGAGTCCGCGCACCGCGGAACACGTCCGCGATCACCAGGTCCGCCCAGCCGTCCGGGATCTTGGCGAGCCCCGCGCGCGCGTCCGCGTTGCGCACCTTGATCCGCCAGCCACCTTCCAAGGGCAGTTCCCGGCGTACCAGTTGCACCAAGGGCGCGTCGATCTCCACGACCTGCTGGGTCGAGCGCGGCCGGGTGCCCGCCACGTAGCGCGCCATCGTCAGCGCCCCACCGCCCAGATGCACCACCTGGAGGGGCTTGCCGGGCGGCGCGGCGAGGTCGGCGATGTGACCGAGGCGGCGCTGGTACGCGAAGTCCAGGTACGCCGGGTCGTCCAGGTCCACATGGGACTGCGGGGCGCCGTCGACGAGCAGGGTCCAGCCGCGCGGCCGGTCCCGGTCGGGACGCAGTTCGGCGATGCCGCCGTCCACGGTTTCCACCACGGCCTCGGGCCCCGTACGGGACCGGCCGCGCCTGCTCTTCGCCATGCCTCCAGTATGCCGCGTAGCCGCAGGTCAGAGCATGCGGCGACGGCGGAGACGGAGAAGGGGCCCGGACGGCCTCAGCGGCAGCGGTCGACGGCCTCGATCGTGCGGGCCGCCTCGCCGAGGGCCTCGCGCAGGACGACGGGGTCGGTGGCCGTGCCGCACGCCCCGTCCGGGGACACCAGCCAGTCGGTGCCCGTGACGGGCGGCTCGACGGGGGCGCCGGGGACGCTCCGCGCGCCCCCGTCGGGCGCCTCGCGCTCGTACGTCTGCGTACAGGCGCTGCCCGGCAGGTCCCAGCCGTCGGCCGTGCCCGGCGGCACGAGGAAGCCCAGGGTGTCGCAGGCGTCGTCGTGCAGGACCGGGCCGACACCGGCCCGCAGCCGCAGGATGTCGACCGCCTCCAGGCCCTGGCGGGCCGGCACCGTCACCAGGTCGCAGGTTCGCGGCGCCTCGGGGAGCACCCCGCAGTCGGCGGAGGGCCAGCGCCGGTCGGCGGCCGGCGAACCGTGCCCGCCCGGGCGGGCGTTGGGGTGCGCCGCGCGCCCGGCGCGTCCGGCACCGCCGTGCGCCGTCCCCCCGGCACCCGTCTCACCTTGGACGGCGGTCCTGACGTCGGCCACACCGGTCTCCCGCACGGAAACCCCTCCTCTGCACGCGCCGCTCCCTTTACCTCCTGTTCAACGTCCGGACACGTCAACGGCTACGGCGGCAGGCCGCCCCAAAGAATGGCACTTCATGGCGGATCAGGTGTGAGATATCCGTTTTGTAGCCAAACCCAGCGTGTCGGCGCAGTCACAGCTAGTACCGTCGTCCCGCCGCACCGCCAGGCCGCGGCACCGCCACGGAGAGGGCACGGAGGCTCCGCCATGGCATCGCCAGCCGCGAGATCAGCGTCGTCCCAGCACGTTCCCGCCCAGCCCAACCGCGCCTTCCGGCAGCTGCGCGGCCGGCTGTCACCGGGTGAGTTCGCGGCCTCGGTACGCCGCGCCGCGCGCGAGATCGGGGAGCAGGTCGCGTGCGACGCCCGTTACGTGGGCCGCGTCGAGGCCGGGGAGATCCGGTGCCCGAACTACGCCTACGAACGGGTGTTCCGCCACATGTTCCCCGGGCTCACCCTCGCGGACATGGGCTTCGCGCCCCGCGAGACGGTGCGCGGGCGGCGGGCCCGGACGGCCCGGGAGGACGACGAAAGGGAGGCGGGCGGCGGCACCGGGGCGCCTCCCGGCACATGGACAGGCGCCGGACCGGCCGCCGGGCGCCCGGCAGGGCCCGGGGCCGGACCCGGCCGCCGCGACACGGACATCCAGACCGGCAAGGAGAGCGACGTGCTGCGTCGCGCGTTCATCACGGGCGGCCCGGCCGCCGCGCTGGGGCTCACCGCCCTGCCACCGTTCGTCCCGGAGGCCGCGGCCGGTCCCGGCCTGCCGGACGCGGTGCCCCGCGTGCCGCGCCCCTCCCCGGAGGGCGGCCCCGGACGGGCCGGGGCCTCGGAGGCGGCGGCCGTGGAGGAGGCGGTGCGCCGGATCCGGCTGCTGGACGACCGGCACGGCGGCGAGGGCCTCTACCGGCGTGCCGCGCAGCCGCTGCGGACCGCGTACGAGCTGCTGGACGCCGGGGTGCACCGCGGCTCCGTCAGCGACCGCCTGCACGCGGGCGCGGGCGAGCTGGCCATCTCCGTCGGCTGGCTGGCGCACGACTCGGGCCGCTTCGGCGACGCCCGGTCGCACTACGCCGAAGCGCTGGCCACCGCCCGGGTGGCCGGTGACGCGGCCCTGGAGGCGCACGCCTTCTGCAACACCGCCTTCCTGGCGCGCGACGCGGGCCGCCCCCGGGAGGCCGTACGCGCCGCGCAGGCCGCCCAACTGGCCGCGAAGGACCTGGGCTCGGCGCGCCTGCTGTCCCTCCTGGCGCTGCGCGAGGCGGGCGGCTGGGCGGGACTGGGCGACCGCAGGAGCTGCGAGCAGGCACTCCTACGGGCGCAGCGGCTGCTCGCCCGGGGGCTGTCCGACGACGACCCCGAGTGGATATCCTTCTACGGGGAGGCCGAGCTGGCGGGCCTGGAGGCGCAGTGCTGGTCCGCACTGGGCGATCACGGGCGCGCGGCGACGCACGCGCGCCGGGCGGTGGCGCTCCAGGACCCGCACTTCACCCGGAACATCGCCCTGTTCACCGCGGAGCTGGCCGGTGATCTCGCGCTCAGCCGCGCGCCGGAGGAGGCCGCCAGGGCCGGTACGCGGGCGCTGGCCCTCCTGGAGGACGTCCGGTCGGCCCGGATCCGCACGATGCTGGACTCGGCGGCGCGGGCGCTGCGGGCGTACCGGAACGGCGCGGGGAAGGCGGGCGGCGAGGTCGGCACGTTCCTGGACCGGCATGCCGCCACCCGGCCGCCCGTGCGGACGACGGTCGGCAAGGGCGGGCGGCGGACGGCGTACGGTGCGCGGGCGGGGCAGCAGAGCGACGGGGGCGCGGGGCGGCCGGGGGGCGGGCGGCAGGGGTAGGGGCGGGGTCCCCGGGACCCGGGTCCGCCCCTGGGGTCCCGGCCGCGTACGGGCCTGGGGTCCCGGCGGGGTACGGGCCCGGGGCCCCCGCGGGGTACGGGCCCGGGCTCCGGCGGGCCGCCGCCGTCCGGGCCCGCCGCGCCAGGGTTCAGCCCAGGTGGCCGGTGTCGTTCCAGCGCTCGATGGCGGGCTCCCCGTACGCCCAGCCCAGTACGGACAGGGACGTCGGCTCCAGGCGGATGCGGGCGGCGAAGGAGACGTCCAGGCCGAGCCAGCGGGCCCCCAGGGAGCGCAGGATGTGGCCGTGCGCGAACACCAGGACGTCCCGGTCGGCCGAGCGCGCCCACTCCACGATCTCGTCGGTCCGCGCCGCCACCTGGGCCAGCGTCTCGCCCTCGGGGACGCCGTCGCGCCAGATGAGCCAGTCCGGGCGCCCGGCCTTGATGTCGGCCGGCGTCAGCCCCTCGTACGCGCCGTAGTCGACCTCCATCAGCGCGTCCCAGTCCTGGGCCCGGTCGCCGAAGCCGGCCAGCTCGCAGGTCTCCTTCGCGCGCACCAGGGGGCTGGTGCGGACCTCGACGTCCGGCAGGCCGTCCCAGGGCGCGCGGTGCAGCCGCTTCCCCAGCAGCTCGGCGCCGCGGCGGCCCTCCTCCAGGAGCGGAATGTCCGTACGGCCGGTGTGCTTGCCGGACAGGGACCACTCCGTCTGCCCGTGCCGGGCCAGCAGAATGCGCGGTGCCATGGGGAATACCTCTGGCCGATTGCTCGGCTCTTCCGTCTTCGGAGCCCGCTGCGGGGCTGTCGCTGCTCGTTCGACGCCCGTCCGGTGCCCGGCCGGGGTCCGGCTCGCGTCGCCTCGTTGCGGTGGCCGTCCGTTCCATCATCGCGCATCGCCCGGCACCACCGGGGTGGACCCTCCCCGCCGGGAGCATCGCGCCATACGGCGTACGGTGGAGGGTCGGCGTTTTCCGCGCCGACGGGTGCCGCACCGCGCCGCACCCTCTCGCACCAGGCCCGCGACCGATCCGCCACGGGCCACGCATGTTGGAGAACGACCAGGATGGACGCCGTAGCGCGCCGCCCAGCGGCAGCCGGCAGCCGGCTCCGGTGGTGGACGGAACTGCCACTGCTCGCCCTCGTGTACGCGGCCTACTCCGCGGGCCGCCTCGTGGCCCGCGGCGACGCGCAGACCGCCGCCGGGCACGGACAGACGATCCTGCGGTGGGAAGAGCTGCTGCGGCTCGACCCGGAACGCGCGCTGAACCGTCTCTTCACCGCCACGCCCGCCCTCGGCGTCCCCGCCGACTTCGCGTACGCCTCGCTGCACTACCTGGTCACGCCGGTGGTCCTGGTATGGCTGTGGAACCGGCGCCCCGCGCACTACCGGGCGCTCCGTACGTGGCTGATGATCGCCACCCTCATCGGGCTGGTCGGTTTCACGCTGCTGCCGACCGCGCCGCCCCGCCTGCTGGCGACGGGCAGCGGGTTCGCGGACACCATGGCGCAGTTCTCGTCCTACGGGTGGTGGGGCGAGGACGCGAGCGCGCCGCGCGGGCTCGGCGGCATGACGAACCAGTTCGCGGCGATGCCCAGCCTCCACGTGGGGTGGGCGCTGTGGTGCGGCGTGGTGCTGTGGCGGCACGGCCGGTCGCGGCTGACGCGGGCGCTGGGGGTGGCGTACCCGCTGCTGATCGTGCTGGTGGTGATGGGCACCGCCAACCACTACCTGCTCGACGCACTGGCCGGGACGGCCGTGATGGGCCTGGGCCTGCTGCTGACGCGTCCGGCGCTGCGGCTGGCGGACGGCGTGCGCGGGCGGTTCCGGGCGGACGACCTGTACGGGCGGTTCCGGGCGGACGACCTGCACGGGCGGTTCCGGGCGGACGGCACGGGCGGCCGGACGGCGGGCGCGGACGTCCCCGTGGCAGCGGCGATCGCCCCCGTGACAAGCGCGGAGAACGGCCTTCTCACGGGCGTGGGAATCGGCCCCCTCGTGGGTGCCGCGCGCGATCTTCCGGCCGCCGGGGCGCCGGGGGAATCCGCGAATGTCAGTGGCGGATGCCAGACTTCCGCGGGTGAACGTTTTCCGCGACAGCCGACCCGCCGCGGCCGACCGGCCGCCGGAGCCGCCTCCGCTGCCGCAGCCGACGACGGGGCTGCGACAGCGGCTCGGTGAGCTGCGCGGCCCCGGCGTACGGCCGCGGCCGCTGGACGCCCGCGCGCTCGCCGCGCTGGCCGCCAACCCCGGCTGCCGCCGCCGCGCGCTGCTGGACGGCGCCGGGGTCGACAAGACGGCGCTCGCGGGCGCTCTCGGCTCGCCCGCTGCCTTCGGGCAGTCGCAGTTCGCGCTGGCCCGGGGCAACTCCTTCGAGGCCCGCGTCAAGGCGGACGGCGGCGCGGACCTGATGATGTTGCTGTACGAGCGCATGGGCGGCGGCGCGGAGGCCCACGAGCCCGGCCGGGTCGCCGTTCCCGACCTGTCCGCCGCGGGCCCCGAGGGGCGCGCGGCCCGTACGGCGCTGGCCCTGCGCGAGGCCACCACCACCGGCGGCTGGACCCTGCTGGACCACCCGCTGCTCACCCTGGACGTGGCCGGCTCACCCGCCTACCTGGAGCCGGACGCGGTCGTGGTGCATCCGGACGGCGGCTGGACGGTCGTGGAGATCAAGTCCTTTCCGATGATCGACGGTTCCGCCGATCCGGCCAAGGTGGGCGCGGCGGCCCGGCAGGCCGCGGTGTACGTGCTCGCGCTCCAGCGGGTGGCCGACCAGGTGCACGCCGGTACGGGCCGTACGGTGACGGTCCGGGACCGGGTGCTGCTGGTCTGCCCGAAGGACTTCGCGAACCTCCCCACCGCCGAGGCCGTGGACATCCGTAAACAACTGGCGACGACCAGGCGTCAGTTGCAGCGGCTCACCAAGGTCGAGGAGATCGCCGGGCAGCTCCCGCCCGGCACCACCTTCGACCTCCGGCTCGCGGACGACGGGAAGACGGTGACGCGGCCCGCCGCCGAGCTGGCCGAGGCGGTCGAGGCCGTGGACGCGGCGTACGCGCCGGAGTGCCTGTCCGCCTGCGAGCTGGCGTTCCACTGCCGGGAGCAGGCGCGGGCCGCGGGCGCCGTGGAGTCGCTGGGCCGCGGGGTGCGCGGTGAGCTGGGCGGGCTGCGTACGGTCGAGGAGGTCCTGGCGGCGGCGCGCCGTACGGAGAACGGGGCGGACGACGCGACGGGCGGGTCCGCGGGCGCGGGCGTCGCGACTGCCTGCGTCCCGGACGCGGACGCGGACGCGGCAACGCACGCAGACGCCGCAACGGATACGGACGTGCCCGCCGCCGAAGCCCTGCGCCGGGCGGCGGTCCTGCGCGCCGAGGCGCTGGCCGGTGCGGGTGCGGGTGCGGGTGGCACCGTGACCGGCGGCCCCGGGCAGACAGCGGACCGGCCCGGGGAGCGGGCCGGCGGAGCCGAGGGGGTGCCCGCATGTCGTTGATCGAGGTGCTCGCCAGGATGGAGGCGGTGGCAGCGGGCCGCGCGCAGCCGCTGACGACGGTCCGGCACCGGCATCTGTCCGCCCGGCCGCTGGTGTTCGTCCCGCTGACGACCTCGGGCGAGGCGGGCGCCCCGCTGGGCGCGCTGGTCGGCACGGACCGCGAGAAGCCGCAGCTGCTCGCCGTGCCCCAGCCGCGCGACCGTGACCTGCGGTTCGCGTTCCTCGCCGAGCTGGCCGAGACCGTCCTGCCGTACGTGGACGGGTACGCGGACACCGTCGAGACCGAGCAGCGCAAGGAGACCGACCCCGAGACGGGCAAGAAGGTCCCGGTCGAGGTCGAACTGTGCGCCGACGCGCCGCAGGTGATCGTGCCGAGCGCGGCCGGTGTGGAGTACGTGCGCCTGCTGGGACGGTCCATGCGGTTCCGGCGGACCGCCGACCAGGACCCGGACACCCCGCATCCGGCGCCTCCCCATGTGCCGCTGCTGGGCCGCTGGTTCACCCACTTCGGCGAGCGGGCCCGGGTGCCGGGCGCGAGCCTGCTGCTGCCGATGACCGGGCTGCTCGCCCGCCACTGGGCGACCGGCCAGAGCAACCTGGAGGACCAGCACCTGGGCGCGCTGCTCGCCTGGATCGACCCGCCCGGCGGCGAGCCCGGCGCTGCGGCCGCGCGGCGCGCGGAGACGGCACGGGACGCGGACGGCCAGCTGCTCTGCCCGCCGGCCGGCCCGGCCACGGACCCGGCGTTCGACAACAAGCGCCTCGCCCCGGCGATGGCCCGTTACGACGCGGGCCTGCCCGGCGCCGAGGAGGCGGTCCGCGAGCTGGTCGAGAGCCAGCTGCGCCCCGCCTGGGACTCCGTGTGGCACGGCATCGACCTGCTGCGGGCCCTGCCGGAAGGCTCCAGGGTGGCCGACCGCTGGAAACGCGACCGCTGGTCGTACACCGCGCACCGCGACCGGGTACGGGCCGGTGAGCCGCCGCAGCCCAAGCGGGACGACGCCATCACGGCCGCCCGCAAGCTCGCCTCCCGGGAGACCGCCCAGGCCCAGCTGGACGCGCAGGAGGCGCTGGACGACCCGCTGGTCATGGCGGGCCGCCGGCTCGCCGGAGAGGCGCTGGCCGGCGAGGTGACCGGGGTCGAGATGGCGTATTCGGAGGGCAAGCGGCCGATGCCGCGCCCGCTGGTGACGCTGGTGACGGACGACCGGCCGCAGCTGACCGAGGGCGGCAAGCTGTACCGCGCGCTGCCGGACGGCAAGGCCCAGCCCGCCGAGTTCGTCGAGTACACGGCGGACGGGCCGGGTGGGCTGGTGGTCCGGCTGACCGGCGGGATGGGGCGGGGCAAGACCCCGGAGCCCGGGTCGGTGCCCGAGCCCGGCGACCGGGTGTGCTGGACCCTGTTCGAGCACCAGCCGCGCGGCGGCCCGGAGCTGCCCGAGCCCGAGGACACGCCGTGGACGCACGGCGGGCCGCCCGTGGCCGACACCGCCGTACTGCCCGTGGACCAGCCCGATCCCGTCACCGCGGAGGACTTCCTGTGACCGAGGCCCGCCCCGCGCACCCCGGCATGCCCGCCGCCCGGCGGCCGCACGGCTCCCCGTACGCTGCCCCGCCCACCGTCCCCGGTCCGGCGCTGTCCGCCCCCGGTGCGGCGCCCTTCGACCCGGGCGCGGCGGCGGCCGAGGCCACCGACGCGATCGTGCACAGCACGCTGCACGGTACGCACCGCGGCGTCGTCGTGGACTCACCGCCGGGCGCGGGCAAGTCCACCCTGGTGGTGCGGGCGGCTCGCGAACTGGCCGCGGCCGGGCGCCCGTTGATGATCGTCGCGCAGACCAACGCCCAGGTGGACGACCTGGTGCTGCGCATCGCCGAGAAGGACCCCGAGCTGCCGGTGGGCCGGTTGCACAGCAGCGAGCCGGGCGCGTTCGATCCCGCGCTGGCGGAGCTGCCCGCGGTCCGTACGTCGGCCAAGGTCGCCGACCTGGCCGGGCTGGGCATCGTCGTCTCGACGGCCGCCAAGTGGGCGTACACGAAGGTCGACGAGCCGTGGCAGCACGCCATCGTGGACGAGGCGTACCAGATGCGCTCGGACGCGCTGCTCGCCGTCGGCGGCCTGTTCGAGCGGGCGCTGTTCGTGGGCGATCCGGGGCAGCTGGATCCGTTCAGTGTGGTCGGCGCCGAGCAGTGGGCCGGGCTCGCCTACGACCCGTCGGCCAGCGCCGTGACCACCCTGCTCGCGCACAACCCCGGCCTGCCCCAGCACCGGCTGCCGGTGTCGTGGCGGCTGCCCGCCTCCGCCGCGCGGCTGGTCTCCGACGCGTTCTACCCGTACACGCCGTTCCGCAGCGGCACGGACCACGGCGACCGGCGGCTCGCCTTCGGGGTGCCGTCCGACGGCTCGGGGGTGGACCGCGTGCTGGACGAGGCCGCCGAGTCCGGCTGGGGCCTGCTCGAACTGCCCGCCCGCCACACGCCGCGTACGGACCCGGAGGCGGTGCACGCCATCGCGCGGGTGGTGCGGCGGCTGCTCGACCGGGGCGGCGCGGCGACCAGCGAGCGCGGCCCCGGTCCCGTGCCGCTGACCGCCGACCGGATCGCGGTCGGCACGGCCCACCGCGACCAGGCCGCGGCGGTACGGGCCGCGCTGGCCGGGCTCGGCGTCGGCGGCGTCGCGGTGGACACCGCCAACCGCCTCCAGGGACGGGAGTTCGACGTCACGGTCTTCCTGCACCCGCTCTCCGGCCGCCCCGACGCGACCGCCTTCCACCTGGAGACCGGCCGGCTGTGCGTACTGGCCTCGCGCCACCGGCACGCCTGCATCGTGGTCAGCCGGGCCGGCATACCCGAGCTACTGGACGAACACCCCTCGGCGGACCCCGTCCAACTGGGCGTCACGGTCAAGTTCCCGGACGGCTGGGAGGCCAACCACGCGGTCCTGGCCCATCTGAACGAACACCGGGTGGCGTGGCGGCCCTGACCGGCCGGCGGGGGAAGCCGGTGCGCGGTCGGGCCGGAAGGCTGTCGGAGCCGGCCGGCCGGCGCGCCGTCGGAGTCGGCCGGTGCGCCATCCGGGCCGGGCACGGGCCGGGCTGGTTGGACCGGGCTGGTTGGACCGGGCTACGCCGGGCCGGCCCGCGCAGCATCGCGTGCCGCCGCGCAGGAGAGCGGGCGAGGGCGCGTATCGGTCGCCGCGGCGCACTTACGTCCGTGTGCGCCGCGTGCGGTCGTACGGTGGCGGTGCGGGCGCGGAACGGGGGCGCGCGGCACGCGGCGTGCTGCCCCCGGCGGGCGGCCGAGCCTCGTAGGGGCGCGTCGCCAGGCGCACTTGCGCGGCGCGGGACAATGGAACGCGGCACACGATCCAGGAGGTACGTACATGTCCGAGCCGCAACCGGCTTCCGACCCGCGCGGAGCTGCCTCCGCGCCCCGGCGCCTGAAACCGGCTCCGCTGCTCTTCGAGCCTCCGGAGGCCACGACCGACCCCGAGCACTTCTTCGACCTGGAGTCCATCGAGGACCCCAAGGAGCTGCTCACCCGCTCCACCGAGCTGACGCTCGCCTTCCGCGCCGCGGCGGACCGGGCCACCGAGTTCCAGGCGATGGCGGCGGCCCACCTCGCCGACCCCCGGCGCTTCGACCGGCTGCCGCTCTCGGTGATCGCGGAGCGCGCCGACTGGACCGAGGACTACGCGGCGAAGATGGTCGAGTTCGGCCGCGGCCTGCTGCGCAGCGGTGGCGGCAGTCGGCTGGACGCCACCGACTGAACGGTTCAGCAGCTCCGGCATCCGCTGTCCGGTCGCCTCGGTCGCTTCGGTCGCCTCGGTCCGCCATCGCCCGCGTCGGCCCCGGCACGCACGCGCATCAGCCCGCACCGGCCCCTGAAGGATCTCCGCACCGACCCGTCCCACCCGCCCCGCCCGCATCGGTCCGTGCCCGCCGACATCGGCCCGCACCGGCGCCGGATACGCGCCCCGCACCGGCCTGGCCCGGCCCGGCCCATGATCATGCAGCTTGATCATGGGCCGTTGGCATATGCGAGCGCGGGAACATACCCCACACCGCCCCGTCCTGTCCCGATTTCGGCCATTCCGCAGAAACGGAACACCTCCTACCGGTAGACCAGGGCCCATGAGCGACTGGCCCTCCGAGCACCCCCGCCGACCCGCCCCCGCCGCGTTCCACACCGCGGCGTACGTCACCCTCGCCGGCGCCGACTGGCTCGCCTCCGCCGACCCGTGCCCCGAGACCGTGCACGCCCGGTGGGCGTCCCGCCCGGAGGCGCCGAGCACCCTGCCGTGCGGCACGGTCTTCGACGTGATCAACGCACCCGCGCTCTTCGGACGCGACCTGGTGGACCGCTTATGGACCGTGGGGCCCGGGTCCGGCCCCGTCGCCACCCACCGAGGCCGCATCCTGCTGTTCGCCGAGCCCGGCACGGCCCGGCGGCTGCCCGCCCTGCTCGGCTGGGAGGAATGGTCCGGCGCCGTACCGCCCCTGCTCTGCCACGGGCCGGGCGACGCGGTGACCGTCCCGCCCCTCTTCCCGCAGCGGCCACCCCAGCCACCCCAGCCGGACCCGCCACACACCCCCCACTCGCCTCACACCGACTTCACTCCCCGCTCCCCCCACTCCCCGCGCTCCCCCCACGCACCCCAAACGGACCCCACCCCCCGGTCCGGCCACAGCGCTCAGGACCTCACCGCCTCCCGCTGGCTGGTGGCCCCGGACGTACGCCACCCCTGGCTCCCCGGCCCGGGCGCCCTCCTCTGGGCCTGCATACGTGCCGCCCGGCGCGCCACCACCGCCGCCACCGCGACGCCCGACGCCCCCGACGTGCCCCCCGCCACCCGAACGGCGCCACGCCTCACCCCACCCCTGTGACCAGCGCCACCACCGCCCCGGAGCCCCGGAACACGGGCCCGCCCGGGGCTTCCCGCCCCGCGCGCCCCGGTGCGGGGCGGGCTCCGCTGAATCGATTTTTGCGCCACCCGATCAGGATGCTAATGTTTTCCACGTCAGCAGGCGCCGCTAGCTCAGTTGGTTAGAGCAGCTGACTCTTAATCAGCGGGTCCGGGGTTCGAGTCCCTGGCGGCGCACCGACAGAAGAAGGCCCCCACCTCGGTGGGGGCCTTCTTCGTGCGCCGTGGAACCGCCGAGCCGCCGGGCCGGGAACCGCCCCTCAGCCGCTCCGCTCCACCTTGACCGTCCAGTCCCCCGAGGACGACCGCCCGTACACCTGCACCCGCACGCCGTCCTGGGCGTCGTCCAGGCTTTCGCCTTCGCCGAGCGGCGCGTCAGCAAGCTGGGGGAATACGGAAGTCCCCCAACACGCCTCGGTACCGGGGTGCCCGTCCAGCACCTCCACCGGGCCGCTCCCGGACGCGGTCTCGCTGTGCACGCGGTAGACCAGTACGCCCTCGGTGCAGACCTCGTGATCGTTGCCCACCGCGCCGCGCGCCTCGACGGCCAGCGCGCTGCGCGGGCCGGTGCGGACGACCAGCAGCCGCGCCCTCCGCCCGTCGCCCGGCCCCATGGGGGCGGACACCGGCCGCAGGGTGTGCACGGAGGACCGCCGCTCCCGGGTGGGGGCGACGCACGTCACCTGGCGGCCGCCGAGCCAGCCGGCCTTCCACTTGTGCCAGCCGAAGGGGTCGGGGGCGAGGCCGAACTGGCTGCCCATGAGGTCCCAGTCGCCCACGTACGTGTCCCAGTCGCCCTTGCCGTCCTGCGGCCGGTGGTAGAGGTCCGGCAGGTCGAAGACGTGGCCGGTCTCGTGGGCGAGCACGTTGCGGTCCGGCGGGCTCTGCTCGAAGACGGTGACGAACCGGCTGAGGTCGGCGTCGTCGGCGTGCAGCGGGCGGTCGAGGTTGACGACCTTGGTGGCGTCGGAGTCGACGCCGGCCGCGTCCGGGTCGGCGACGAGGTAGACGACGTCGTAGCGGCTGAAGTCCACCGAGCCGTCCGCGGCGGCGACCGCGTCGCGGAGGTAGGCGCCGCGGCGGCCGGCGTCCCAGTCCCGGCGTATGCCGTACGTACCGGAGGTCTGCGGCATCCGCACCCAGCGGCGCTGGACGTCGGGGCGCAGGGTGAAGCGGCCGTAGGACGCGCGCTCGAAGAAGCGGGAGGTGGCCGGGAAGTAGTCGGCGGCCAGTTCGCGGGGGTCGGTGACCGGCTCGGAGTCGGGGAAGGACAGGAAGACCATGACGGCGTCAAGGGTGCGGACCGGGCGGGGGTAGGCGTGGTTCCAGGTGTCCAGGCCCTCGGAGTGGTGGGCGTCGGTACGGGCCAGGGCGCAGGGCGGCGATCCCCCGGACGCGGTGGCGGGGCCCGCGATGACGGAGGTGGCTATGACGGCACTGAGGGAGGTGGCCACGGCGGCCACCCGGCGCAGCACGCGACGGCCCACTTCCGGAGGTTGCTGGGCGCGTGGCACATCGACCTCCCGGTACGGATTCGGAGCACCCTCACCACCTTGTGGGGAATTGCCGGATTTCGTCCTGTTCCGGGGCCCCAGACGAGTGACCGGCCCAACTCCCCACCCCGTAACGGAAAGTCACTATCGATCGTTGACCGGATACGCACGAACACAGCCGGACGGAAATGGCCAAACTTCCGCCACGGGTGCCGATGATCACGGTTACGTCGCTGGATAGGCCCTTGCGGCAGCCTCTATGATCGCCACACTTTCCAGCGCGGATTCCCCCCTCCATCACGAGACAAGCGCCATGCGGGAGCGAGCAGTGAGCGGATACCCCGGCGGCACGGGCCGCGCGCCCGGAACGACGCTCTCCGCGGTGACGGAGCGTAAAGAAACGACCAATGCATCCGACGGAGGCCCGGACGACGCCTCCGGCCCGGCACCCACCGGCGGCCCCACCGCGGCCGACGGCCCCACCCGGCCCGCCACGGCCGACGGACACCCCCGGCCAGGCCCGTCCGGCCCGTCCGGTCCATCCGGTCCGGCCGGCGAGCCGCGGGCCGGCGCCCGCGGCGAACCCGACGCCGGCGACGGCTCGGCGGCCTCGCTGCGCGACTACCGCGCCGCCTTCCGGGCCGCCCGCGCCCCGCTGGCCGTACTCAACCGCGACGGCCTCGTCCTGGCCGCCAACCCCGCCTTCGGCGAACTGGTCGGCGCGGCACCGGACGACCTGGTCGCGGCCACCGCCGCCGACCTGACCGAACTGGGCACCGACCCGCGCATCTGGGCCGCGTACCGGGAGGTGCTGCGCGGCCACAGCGACCGGTTGCGGTGCACCCGGCGGCTGAAACATCCCGACGGGCAGTTCCTGTGGGCCGAGGTGACGGTCGAGCCGCTGCCGGACGAGGACTGCGTCCTGCTGTCCGTGGCGGACATCAGCGACCGGCACGACCTGCTGGCCCGGCTGCGCCACCTCCAGATGCACGACCCGGTGACCCGGCTGCCCAACCGCGCGCTGTTCTTCGAGCGGCTCGCGGGCGCGCTGGAGTCGGCCGCCTTCGAGCAGCACGGTACGGGCCGGGTCGGCCTGTGCTACCTCGACCTGGACGGCTTCAAGGCCGTCAACGACACCCTCGGGCACCGCGTCGGCGACCGGCTGCTGAGCGCGGTGGCCCAGCGCCTGACGCACTGCGCCGAGAGCCTGGCCGAGCGCGGCGCGGTACGCGGCGGCAGCGGCCACCTGGTGGCGCGGCTGGGCGGCGACGAGTTCGCCCTCCTGGTGGAGGACTCGGCCGGTACCGAACAACTCGCCGAACTGGCACAGCGCGTCCTGGACGCGCTCCAGCGGCCGTTCGACCTGGCGGGGCAGCGGCTGTCGGTCTCGGCGAGCATCGGCGTCGTGGAGCGCGCGGCGACCGGCACCACGGCGACCGGCCTGATGCAGGCCGCGGACACCACGCTGTACTGGGCGAAGGAGGACGGCAAGGCCCGCTGGACGCTCTTCGACCCCGAGCGCAACGCCCACCGGATGACCCGCCAGGCGCTGTCCAGCACGCTGCGGCCCGCGGTGGACCGCGGCGAGTTCACGCTGGAGTACCAGCCGCTGGTCGGGCTCGGCGACGGGCGGGCGCAGGGCGTCGAGGCGCTGGTGCGCTGGCGGCATCCGCAGTTCGGCACACTGTCGCCGAATCGGTTCATCGGATTGGCGGAGGAGAACGGCTCGATCGTCGAGCTGGGCCGCTGGGTGCTGGCCCGCGCCTGCCACCAGGCCCGCGCCTGGCAGCTGGCCCGTCCCGGCGCCGAGCCGCTGTTCGTCAGCGTGAACGTCGCCGTACGGCAGGTGTGGGACTCCGACCTGGTCGCGGACGTGGCGGGCATCCTCGCCGAGACCGGGCTGCCGCCCGCCCTGCTCCAGCTGGAGCTGACCGAGTCGGCCGTGATGGGCTCGGCCGGGCGGCCCCTCCAGGCGCTCCAGGCGCTGAGCGAGATGGGCGTACGGATCGCCATCGACGACTTCGGCACCGGCTACTCGAACCTGGCGTACCTCAGCCGGCTGCCGGTGTCCGTACTGAAGCTGGACGGCTCCTTCGTGCGGGGTTTCCGCTCGCAGGAGCACCCGAACCCGGCGGACGAGACGATCGTGGAAGCACTGGTCGCGCTCGCGCACCGGCTGGGCCTGACGGTCACCGCGGAGTGTGTGGAGAGCGCCGAACAGGCGGAACGGTTGCGCCGTATCGGCTGCGACACCGGGCAGGGGTGGCTGTACTCCCGCCCGGTGCCTCCGGACCGGGTCTGCGAGCTGATCGGCGCGGGGCGGCAGACCGGCGCGTAGGGGCTACGAAGGGAGCGGGCGGAGCAGCGCGCTCCCCCCGCCCGCTCCGATGCATCCGCCCGTTACCGGGGCGGTACCGGGGTCACGCCGCCGCCCGCGCGACGATCACGCCCCCGACGCCACGGCCGTCATACCGCCGGCGCCACGGCCGTCACGCCCCCGGCAGCCCGTAAGCGTCCGCGATCAGCTCGTACGACCGCAGCCGGACGTCGCCGCCGTGCGCGTTCGCCGTGATCATCAGCTCGTCCGCGCCGGTGCGCTTGGCGAGGTCGTCCAGACCGGTGCGGACCGCGTCGGGCGTGCCGTGAATGATGTTGGACAGCCAGCTGTCGACGAAGTCGCGCTCCATGCCGCTGAACGCGTACGCCGCCGCCTCCTCGGGACTGGGCACCAGCCCGGGGCGCCCGGTGCGCAGCCGGATCATGGACAGCGCGCCGGTGAGGACCTGGCGGTACGCCTCCTTCTCGTCCTCGGCGGCCAGCGCGGCGACGCCGATCAGCGCGTACGGCTCGGAGAGGACCGCGGAGGGGCGGAAGGACTCGCGGTACAGGTCCAGCGCGGGGATGGTGTTCGCCGCCGAGAAGTGGTGGGCGAAGGCGAACGGCAGGCCCAGGCGGCCCGCCAGCTGGGCGCTGAACCCGGAGGAGCCGAGCAGCCACAGCGGCGGCCGGTGCGCCGACTGGACGCCGCCCGGGGACGTCGCCTGGACCGGTCCCGGCACCGCGTGGATACGGCTGTACGGGTGCCCGTCAGGGAAGTCGTCGTCCAGGAAGCGCGTCAGCTCGGCGAGCTGCTGCGGGAACTCGTCGGCGCCCTCGTGCAGCCGCTCGGTACGGCGCAAGGCGGCGGCGGTGGCGCCGTCGGTGCCGGGCGCGCGGCCGAGGCCGAGGTCGACGCGGCCGGGGGCCATCGCCTCCAGCGTGCCGAACTGTTCGGCGATCACCAGCGGCGCGTGGTTGGGCAGCATGACGCCGCCGGAGCCGAGCCGGATGCGGTCGGTGTGCGCGGCGAGGTGCGCCAGCAGGACCGCGGGCGACGAGGACGCCACGCCGGGCATCGAGTGGTGCTCGGCGACCCAGTAGCGGTGGAAGCCGCGGCGCTCGGCCGTGCGGGCGATGCCGACGGCGGTCCGTACGGCCTCGGAGGCGGTGTGCCCGGCGCCCACGGTCACCAGGTCCAGTACGGACAGGGGGACGGGCGCGGTGCCGAGGGCCGCGCCCCGGATGCCGTCGCCGTCGCGGGCGTCATCGGCCGGGTTGCCGGTGTCGGCCCGGTGGCCGGTACCGGCCCCGTTGCCGTCGTGGTCCCGGATCTCGTCGTGGTCGCCGCTCACGGTGCGGGCCCTCCTCGCGTCGCTGGTCTGCACCGGGGAACAACCGGAGTACTTCTCCGGTTATTCCCGGGCGGGCGAGGAGGGCGGCGGTTCCCCGTCGCTACCCCGCCGTGGACGTCACCGGCGCCCCCGCGAACAGCGTGCCCAGCGCCGGGCAGGCGACCGTGCGCTCCAGCAGCCGCAGCCCCTCCCAGGCGGTGACCTGGTTGGCGGTGAGCACCGGCTTGCCCAGCTCCGCCTCGATGGCGGGGAGGTACCCGGCGGTGTGCAGGGCCGTATCGGGGAGCAGCACCACCTCGGCGTCGGGGTGGTCCCCCGTACGGGCGAGGAGCAGGACCTCCTCCAGACCCCACGTGCCGACCTCGGCGGCGGTGACGATCCCGCTGCCGCGGGTCGAGACGACTTCCGTACCCGCGGACTTCAGGAAGGCGCGGAAGCACTCGGCGACGTCGTCGGGGTAGGTCGCGGCGATGGCCACGCGCTCGGCGCCCAGGGCCCGTACGGCGTGCGCGAAGGCGAAGGACGTACTGGAGGCGGGCAGCCCGGCGGTGGCCGACAGCTCGCGCACCTGCGCGTGGGCGCCGTCCCAGCCGAAGACGAAGCTGGCGCTGGTGCAGGCCCAGACGACGGCCTCGGCGCCGCGGCTCTTGAGGTCGGCGACGCCGGCGGCGAGCCGGGCGGCGGAGCCCATCTCCAGCAGCGCATCGACGCGGTGGGCGTCCTCGCCGATGTCGGTGTGGACGAGCGGCAGGCTCAGTCCGTTGCCGAGGAGCGCTTCGAGCCGGGGGTAGTCGTCCTCGGCGGAGTGGCCGGGGTAGAGGAAGCCGACCGTGGATGCCATGCACGTCTCCTGACGGGGTGGGGGGATGCGTATGGGGGTGCGTACTGCGGTGCGCGCGCCGCCCCGGGCCTACGTGCGCGGGGCGCGTGGGTGGACGCGGGGTGGGGACGGCAGCCGGGCGGGCGCCGCCCGTACGCGTCAGACCGGCGCCGGCGGGCCGGGCTCCTCCGGGGGATGAAAGGGCGGTACGTCCAGTCCCTCGGCCGGTTCCGCCTCGGAGGACGGGACCGCCGACCCGGCGAACGCCGCTTCGGACCGGCCGCTCCGCCTCGGTATCCCGGCCCCTTCCTCGGGGGCCCAGGAGGCGGTCATGGAGGCCGGTCCGCGTCTGGCGACGGGGTCCACCAGTGCCTGGTACGGGCCGACGGCCTCGGCTCCGATGGCCCGCAGGGAGGCCCACATGGTGACCTGGTTGGCCGACAGGACCGGCATTCGCAGTTCGGCCTCCAGCTGCGGGATGACGTCGTACGTCGGCAGGTTCGTACAGCTGATGAACAGCGCGTCCGCGGCGCCGACGACGGCCTGGCGGGCCATGTCGACGACGTCCCGGTACGGCACTTTCCAGATGTGCCGGGTCAGGCCCAGGTAGGCGCGGCCGGTGACGGTGACACCGGCTTCCTTCAGGTACTCCTCCAGGGAGTCGGTGACGGACTTGGTGTAGGGGGTGACGACCGCGATCCGCCACGCGCCGATCTCGCGCAGCGCTTCGAGGAGCGCGCCGGAGGTGGTGAGCGCCGGGAGCTCCCCCGCCCGGGTCATGGCGGCGCACATGGCGCGCTCGCCCGCCACGCCGCCGACGAAGCTGCCCGAGGTGCAGGCGTACGAGACGACCTGCGGGGAGACGGCGCACAGCGCCTGGACGGCGGAGTGCAGGGTTTCGTGTTCACTGACGAGGCGGGCCAGGTCGAGGCTCACCTCGACGGGCACGAAAGGGGTCCGGGTGAGGTGGAGGGACACATCGTCGGGGATCCAGCGCCACAGCTCGCGGTCCAGGGCGAAGTCGAACGGAGCGACGACACCCACACCGAGCTGAGGCTTCGGTCCCCCCAGAAATGAGACGTCCATGATGCCCCCAGAAGAGCGAAGGGCTGGTAAGGGCAAGGCCTTTGGCCAGGGGTTCGTGGTGCGACCGGCACGAGCCGGGGACGTCGGGACAGAGCCGTTGTTGACACGGTAGTTACGACTTCTTAGCGTGGTCAATCCTCGCATCTCAGGCATCTGTCGGCGCCTCCTTTCATTCAAGGGGGCTCACGTTTCAGAACGGTTTCTGGCCTATGTCCGAAAGCACCGTCCTCGTCCTCGGTTCCGACCCGCCTCCCAAACTGGACCGGCTAGCCGGCCGGGCCCGGCTGGTCTACGCCGACGACGAGACCTTCGCCGACCGACTGCCGCACGCCGACGTGGTATTGGCGTGGGACTTCACCTCCGACGCGATCCGCGACGCCTGGCCCGGTGACGGCCCGCGCCCCGTCTGGGTGCACACCGCGAGCGCGGGCGTGGACCGGCTGATGTGCCCGGAGCTCGCCGCCGGCCCGACCCTGGTGACCAACGCGCGCGGCGTCTTCGAGCAGCCGATCGCCGAGTACGTGGCCGGCCTGGTGATCGCCATGGCCAAGGACTTCTACGGTAGTTGGGAGCTCCAGCGGCAGCGGCGCTGGCGGCACCGGGAGACACTGCGGGTGGCGGGCAGCCGCGCCGTGGTGGTGGGCTCGGGGCCGATCGGCCGGGCCATCGGCCGGACGCTGCTGGCACTGGGTGTCAGGGTGGATCTGGTCGGGCGGCGGGAACGTACGGACGATCCCGACTTCGGCCGGGTGCACGCGGGCGGCGCGCTGCACGGCCTGCTGGGCACGGCCGACTGGGTGGTGTGCGCGGCGCCGCTGACCGAGGAGACGCGCGGCATGTTCGACCGGGCCGCGTTCGGCCGGATGCGGCAGCGGGCCCGGTTCATCAACGTGGCGCGCGGGCCGCTCGTCGTCGAGGGCGACCTGGTGGCGGCGCTGCGGGAGTGGCGGATCGCGGCGGCGGCCCTGGACGTCTTCGAGCACGAGCCGCTGACCTCGGACAGCGTCCTGTGGGACGTGCCGCACCTGATCGTCTCCCCGCACATGAGCGGCGACACGCTGGGCTGGCGGGACGCGCTGGCCGAGCAGTTCGCGGACAACTTCGACCGGTGGGCGGCGGGCGAGCCGCTCACCAATGTGGTGGACAAGCGGCGGGGTTACGTACCGGGCCCCTGATCTTCCGGGACCGTGGAGGGGAACGCTCGTGGACGGAGGTCGGGATGGCTGAGGTGACGGACCTGGCGGACTGCTCGGCGGCGCGGCTGGTCGCCGGGTACGCGGCGGGCGAGTTCTCGCCGGTCGAAGCGGTGCGGGCGGTGATCGAGCGGGCCACGTGGGCGCAGGAGCGGGTGAACGCCTTCACCCGGATCGACGCGGACGAGGCGCTGACCGCGGCGAAGGAGTCCGCGGAGCGGTGGCGGTCCGGGCGGCCCGCCGGGCTGGTGGACGGCGTGCCGGCCACGGTCAAGGACCTGCTGCTGACCCGTGGGGCGCCGACGCTGCGCGGCTCGCACACGGTGCGCGAGGAGGGCACGGCCTGGGACGTGGACGCGCCGTCGGTGGCGCGGCTGCGCGAGCACGGCGCGGTGTTCGTGGGCAAGACCACCACGCCCGAGTTCGGGTGGAAGGGCGTCACGGACAGTCCGCGGCACGGGGTGACAGGCAATCCGTACGACCCGTCCCGTACGGCGGGCGGGTCCAGCGGCGGCAGCGCGGCGGCCGTCGCGCTCGGCGCGGGGCCGCTGAGTCTGGGTACGGACGGCGGCGGGTCGGTGCGCATCCCGGGCTCCTTCTGCGGGATCTTCGCGCTGAAGCCGACGTACGGGCGGGTGCCGCTGTATCCGGCGAGTCCGTTCGGGACGCTGGCCCACGTCGGGCCGATGACCCGGGACGCGGCCGACGCCGCCCTGCTGATGGACGTGATCACCGGGGCCGACTGGCGGGACTGGTCGCAGCTAGCGCCCCCGGCCGGGTCGTTCCGGGAGGAGCTGGCGCGGCCGGTGACCGGGCTGCGGGTGGCCTACAGCCCGACGCTGGGCTGGGACGTGCCGGTGCGCCCGGAGGTCGCCGCCGCGGTGCGGCGCGCGGTGGACCGGCTCGCCGAGCTGGGCGCGCACGTCGAGGAGGCCGACCCGGGCCTCACCGACCCGGTGGAGGAGTTCCACACGCTGTGGTTCAGCGGCGCGGCGCGGGTGGTGCAGAACCTGAGCCACACACAGCGGGAGCTGCTCGATCCGGGGCTGCGGGAGATCTGCGCGGAGGGCGCGCGGCGCAGCGCACTGGACTACCTGGCGGCGGTGGACGTGCGGATGGCCATGGGCGTGACGATGGGCCGCTTCCACAGTACGTACGACCTGCTGGTGACGCCGACCGAGCCGATCACCGCCTTCGAGGCGGGCGCCGAGGTGCCGGCCGGGTCCGGGCACACGCGCTGGACGGGCTGGACCCCGTTCACGTACCCCTTCAACATGACGCAGCAGCCCGCCGCGACCGTGCCGTGCGGCGTGGACGGGGACGGACTGCCGATCGGGGTGCAGCTGGTGGGTGCGCGGCACGCGGACGCGCTGGTGCTGCGCGCCGCGCACGCCCTCTGCACAACAGGGGATGTGCCCGCGCCGCCTACGCCCGGCGGAAGGTGAGGGTTTCCCCCAGGGCGCCGGCGCGCCACAGGTCCTGGCAGGCGTCGGCCATCCGGTCCAGGCCGTCCACCACCGCACCCCACACGATGCCCGGCACCCAGCCCGCGTCACCGTTGATCAGCAGGTTGTTGCGCTCGTAGAACAGCGCGAGGTCGACGACGGTGGCGCGGCCCTGGTGCTTGGCCTGACTCTCGTAGCCGTACGAGGCGGTGCCCAACTGGGTGTCGCTGAAGGTGAAGTAGCACAGGTCGCCGGGGATGGGCGTGATGGTCGGGTTCTCCAGAGGGGGCTCTTCCGGGGCGAACGGCGGGACGAGGGCGTAGATCTCGTTGCGGGCGTACTTGGCGTGGTAGACGTCGCCGCCGAGCGGCAGGGCGTCCCAGACGGCCTTGCAGGTGACCGGCGCGCGGTCGTCGAGCAGCTTGGCGGTGCAGCTCACGCCCCGCTTGTCGAGGGAGACTTCGATGAAACGGTCGACCATTTTGCCTCCTTACGGTGCTTTGCGCCTCCATGGTGGACCAGCGGACGGCCCGATGCACACGGGAACACCGGACGCGGTACCGCCGCCCTCCCCGTGGCACGCGGCCACTGACGACCGTCGTCAATCAGCCATCCAGGGACCGGAATTGGCGCCCCCGAACGGGTGTCGTATGCACGCATGACCGACATGCGCCACGACCCCGCACCGCTTGCATCAAGGGCCGGAAACGATTGGCATATTTTCAACGAGTTCGGGTAGCCGCGCGCCCATGGCTCCACCACAGGGGAACAGCTCAGGAAACACCGCATCAGGGTTCCGCCGCCGCTCACTGCTCGCAGGAGCGGCGGCGCTGGGTTTGACGGGGGCGCTGGGGGCGACGGCCGGTTGCTCGCAGGTCGACATCACCGGAGCTACGGACGGGGGTCACCTACTCGACGATCTTCGCAGCAGGAAAGTCGTACGGATGGGCATCGCCAGCGAGCCGCCGTACGCGTCGATCAACAGCCAGGGCGAACTGACCGGCGAGGCGCCCGCCGTGGCCAAGACCATCTTCCAGCGGCTGGGAGTGGAGCGCTTCGAGCCGGTGCCGGTCGAGTTCCAGGCGCTCGTGCCCGGCCTGCACTCCTTCCAGTACGACGTGATCGTGGCCGGCATGTTCATCAACAAGGCGCGCTGCCAGGCCGTGCTCTTCTCCGACCCGGACTACGAGTCGAAGGACGGCTTCCTCGTACCGAAGGGCAACCCGAAGAAGATCACCTCGTACCGGGACGTGGCCGAGGGCGGGTTCCGGATGGGCACCGGCATCGGTTACGCGGAGATCGACTACGCGGTCGGCAACGGCGTCGCCAAGGGGAGGATCCAGACGTACGGCGACCAGATCGCCGGCATGGAGGCCCTGGAGGCCGACCGCATCGACTGCTTCGCCGGCACCGCGCTGACCATGATGGAGGCGCTGAAGACCGGCAAGCACCCCAAGGTGGAGATGACCCGCCCCTTCACGCCGGAGGTGGACGGCAAACCCCAGCGGGACGGCGGCGGTTACGGCTTCCGGATCGGCGAGACGAAGCTGCGGGACGCCTTCAACGGCGAGCTGCACAAGCTGAAGAAGAGCGGCGAACTCCTGCGCATCGCCCGGCCCTTCGGCTTCACCGAGGACTTCATGACCGACCTCACGGCGAAGGAGCTCTGTGCCCGGTGACCGGAGCCTTGTGGGAACTGTTCTTCGAAGGGGTGTGGATCACCGTCCAGCTGATGGTCTACAGCGCCGTGCTGGCCGCCGCCGTCGCCTTCGGCATCGGCCTGGCCCGTACGTCCCGGCTGTGGATCGTGCGCTTCCTGTCCGGTGTCTACGTGGAGTTCTTCCGCGGCACCTCGGCGCTGGTCCTGATGTTCTGGCTGTTCTTCGCGCTGCCGCTGCTGGGCTGGCAGCTGGCCGGCCTCTGGGCGGGCACCCTGGCGCTCGGTCTGTCCTACGGGGCGTACGGCTCCGAGGTCGTGCGCGGCTCCGTCCAGGCGGTGGCACCCGCCCAGCGTGAGGCGGCGATCGCGCTGAGCTTCACGCCGTGGCAGCGGATGCGCAAGGTCATCCTGCCGCAGGCCGTGCCGGAGATGATGCCGCCGTTCAACAACCTGCTGATCGAGCTTCTCAAGGGCACCGCGCTGGCCTCGCTGCTGTCGATCGGTGAACTGACCTTCCAGGCCAAGCTGGCCCGGCTCTCCACCGGCCAGAGCGCCCAGGTCTACGGGATCATCCTGGTCCTCTACTTCGTGATCGCGTTCGTGGTGACCCGGATCATGCGCCTGCTGGAGCGCCGGGCCAAGGCGTCGATCGGCCGCGCGCCGGAGAAGTCCGGCTGGTTCTCCCGGCGGCTGCCGATCGGCGGGCCGGGCCCGCAGGTGACCACCGCCCCCGGAGGTAAGCCGTGAACAACTGGTCCTGGGAGTACGTCGGCGACATCCTGCCCGACCTGCTCCACGGCTTGTGGATCACCGTGCAGGCGACGCTGCTCGGCTCGCTGGTGGCGTTCGCGCTCGGCCTGGTGTGGGCCCTGGCCCTGCGCTCCCCCAGCCGCTGGGTGACGTGGCCGGTCAGCATCGTCGTGGAGTTCGTGCGCAACACGCCGCTGCTGGTGCAGCTGTTCTTCCTCTTCTTCGTGCTGCCGGGCTGGGGCCTGACCTTCGACCCGCTGACCACCGGCGTCATCGGACTCGGGCTGCACTACTCGACGTACACCGCCGAGGTCTACCGGGCGGGCATCGACGGCGTCCCGGAGGGCCAGTGGGAGGCGGCGACGGCGCTGAGCCTGCCGCGCCGGCGCACCTGGACCGCGGTGATCCTGCCGCAGGCGTTCCGCCGGGTGGTCCCGGCGCTCGGCAACTACGTCATCGCGATGTTCAAGGACACGCCGATGCTGGCCGCGATCACCGTCGCGGAGCTGCTCTTCCAGGCGAACAGCATCAGCGCGACCACCTTCGACTACATGGAGCCGATCACGGTCGTCGGCGTCCTGTTCATCGTGATCTCGTACCCCACCTCCCTTCTTCTGCGAGCCCTGGAGCGTCGCCTTGTCCGATGACAGCAACCCCACACAGCCGGGGCAGCCGGCGCAGCCCGCGCCGCCCACGGTCGGCACCGCGGAGGACGGCCCCGAGCTGGTCCGTTTCGACCGGGTCACCAAGCGCTTCGGCGCGCACACCGTCCTGGACTCGCTGGACATGACGGTCTACTCCGGCAAGCACGTGACGCTGATAGGCCCGTCCGGGTCCGGCAAGACCACGATCCTGCGGCTGCTGATGACGCTGCTGAAGCCGGAGGAAGGGAAGATCAAGGTCGGTGACGCGTACCTGACGCACGAGGAGAAGAACGGCAAGCTCGTGCCGGCGAGCGAGAAGCACTGCCGGGAGGTGCGCAAGAACATCGGAATGGTCTTCCAGCAGTTCAACCTCTTCCCCAACATGAAGGTGCTGCGCAACATCACCGAGGCGCCGGTGCACGTACTGGGCCTGGGCAAGGACGCCGCCGAGGAGCGGGCCCGCGGGCTGCTGGACCTGGTGGGCCTGACGCAGCACATCGACAAGTACCCGTCGCAGCTCTCCGGCGGCCAGCAGCAGCGGGTCGCCATAGCGCGCGCCCTGGCCATGCGGCCGCAGGTGCTGCTGCTGGACGAGGTGACCAGCGCGCTCGACCCGGAGCTGGTGGCCGGCGTGCTGGACGTCCTGCGCGACATCGCGCACACCACCGACATCACCATGCTCTGCGTGACCCACGAGATGAACTTCGCGCGGGACATCTCGGACTGCGTGATGATGTTCGACCAGGGACGGGTGATCGAGTTCGGGACACCGGAGAAGATCTTCAGCGAACCGGAGAACGACCGCACCCGGGAGTTCCTGAGCGCGGTCCTCTGACGGCACGGTCCGTCCCGCGCGGCGTCCGGGAGCGGCCGCGGCCGCGTTCCGGGCGCCCCGCCGGACGGCGTAGCCGTCCTCCGCCATGGCCCGAGATGACCTGGGCATATGCCGGAGGACCACACCCCAGTACAGGTGCGTGGCCATCCCCCCTTTTCGGTCAAGACCCCCTCCGGCGGGCGGCTTTGGCCGCTATCGTGGTACGTGCCTCGCTGCCCGGGAACGGCCGGTAATGTTCGCCGGTCGTGACCGCCGGCGACGGCAGCGACGCAAACGGTCACAACCTGCTAGGGGGACACCGTGGCGCTGAAGCCCGAGCCGACCGCGCCCTTCCACTCGGTGCAGTACGCCCTGCGCGTACTCGAAACCGTCGCCCGCCACGCCCGCGGGGTGTCGGACGTCCAGATCGCCCGCGAGACCGGCCTGCCGACCGGGCACCTCGCCCACATGCTGGCGATGCTGCGCCGCGAGGGCTATGTCGCGCAGGTCGCCGACGGTGCGTACGTCGTCGGCGAGTCCCTGGTCCTGCTCGGCTCGGGCGGCGGCCACGAGGAAGCGCTGCGCGACAAGCTCCAGCGCACCCTCGTCGAGCTGCGCGACTCGGTGGGCGCCGCGGTCTACATCAGCCGCTACATCGACGGCGAGGTCAAGATCCTGCACTACGCCGACGGACCGCGGGCCCCCAAGGTCAACGAGTGGGCGGAATTCCGCCGGACGGCACATGCCAGCGCGGTCGGCAAGTGCCTGCTGGCGCAGCTGGACCACGACGGCCGGATGGACCACCTCTCCCGGCACAAGACCGCCCGCCTCACCTCCCGGACGATCACCAACGAGAAGGTGCTCTTCCACAAGCTGGACAGCCAGCCGCCGACCGTGCCGATGCTGGACCTCCAGGAGTACGCGGTGGGCACGGTCTGCGCGGCCGTGCCGATCACGGCGGGCTCCACGGTCGGCTGTCTGGCCCTGTCGCTCCCGCTGGAGCACGCCCACCGGCTGCGGCAGGCCGCCGACGCGCTGAACCGGCGGGCGGCTCCGGTGCTGCTGTCGCTGACGCTCTGATCCCGGGGCGCCGGGGCCCGGAGGGGCTTCGGCGGGGACCCGGCCGGGCGGTGGCCGGGCGGTGGTCGGAAGCACCCCCGCGGACCAGGTAGTATTTCTTTTGTCAGCGCGCGCCGCTAGCTCAGTTGGTTAGAGCAGCTGACTCTTAATCAGCGGGTCCGGGGTTCGAGTCCCTGGCGGCGCACCTGGGAGTGGGCCTCTCGGAGCACAGCTTCGAGAGGCCCACTCGTGTTTTTCCGTAGGTTCTTCCACTCGGTACCGCTACGTTCTTCCGCTCAGTACTCGACGTCCGAGCAGGCGTAGAACGCGTTACCGGTGTCCGCGATCGTCCAGACGCCGACGATCAGGTGTTTTCCCGTCTTCCCGCCGGGCAGCGTGCCCGGGTGCGAGTACGTGGTCGGCGGCTGCTGACCGTTGTAGGGGACGGTCAGGAACGGGGCCGGTTCCAGGTCCGCCCGGGTCAGGGGGCGGCTGGGGTTCCAGCCGTTCTTGGTGATGTAGTAGCGGAAGTCCGTGGTGCGGTGCGGGGCGGTGAAACGCCAGCGGAAGGTGTACGAGCCCGCGCTGACCTTGGTCGCGGGCCACTGGCCGGCGCGCGGGTCGTCCAGCTCCTTGAAGCGGCTGTTGCCGCCGGAGCAGATCCTGCCGTCGGCGGGTCCGCCGTTCGGGAAGCCCTTGGGGCCTTCGACGCTCTGCGGCTCCCACTGGATGGCGCCGCAGTTCTTCACCGTGCCGTTGGCACACAGTTTCTGTCTGCTGACGGGGGCGTCGGTGTAGCCGTGGCTGCCGGCGCCGCTGGTCGACAGGACCGTCGCGCCGATGACGCCCAGTCCGACGACGGCTGCGCTGATCCGTTTGCGCATGCTTCGCTCCCGGAATGAGGGGGGGGTTCCTGCGAGCCGAGTGCACTGCGGTCCAGACCAACCAGCAGAATATTCCCGCCGGTCGGTGCTGCCTAGGGGCGGCGGGCCGGTGGATGCGAGCGAGGCTGCGCGAGGGAGCGGGGGCGCGCGGCCGGAGGGGGCCTCCCCGGAGGAAGGACAGGGAGGCCCGTCACGGCTCCGGCGCCGGTTACGACAGGTTGACGTCGGAGCAGGCGTAGAACGCGTTACCGGTGTCGGCGATGTTCCAGACGCCCAGGATGATGTGGTGGCCGGACTTCTGGGTGGGCACCGTGCCCTGGTGCTGCACGGTGGCGGCCGGCTGCCGTCCGCCCATCGGCACCGTCACGAACGGCTCGGGTTCGAGGTCCGCCCGGGTGAGCGGCTTGCTCGGGTCGTAGCCGTCCTTGGTGATGTAGTACCGGAAGTCGGTGGTGGCGTGCCGGGCCGTCAGGCGCCACTGGAAGGTGTAGCCCTGGCCGCCCTTGAGGCGGGTGGCGGGCCACTTGCCGCCGCGCGGGTCGTCCAGTTCCTTGAAGCCGGTGTTGCCGCCGGAACATATCTTCCCGTCGGCGGGACCGGCGGCCGGGAAGCCCTTGGGGCCCTCGACGCTCTGCGGCTCGTACCGGATCGCGCCGCAGTTCTTGACGGTGCCCTTGGCGCAGAGCGCCTGGCGGCTGGGGGGTGCGTCGCTGTAGCCGTGACTGGAAGCGCTGCCCGTGGCGAACAGGGACACTCCGGCGATGCCGAGACCGACCACGGCAGCGCTGAGCTTCTTACGCATGTGGTGCTCCTGAAGAACGAGGGGGGTGTTCCATGAGCTGCTGACGTGCGCGCGTCGAGCGGTCTAGACCAAACGGAAGCGTAGTGACGCTGCATGGACATGTCCAGACCAATAGCCGGCGGACGGCCGGTTGCCGTTTCCGTACGGCCGCCCCAACACCTCCCTCGGCATCACGCCACGGTGCTCAGCCGTTCCCCGCCGCCCGGAGCCGCGGCCGCAGACCCGCCCGGAGCCCCGGCCCGGGACCCGCCCGGGTGCGCGGCGCAGTGCACCAGCCCCGCGTACGTACGCCGCAGCGCGATCAGCGATTCCTGCGCCTCGCGGTAGACCGCCGCGTCCGGGCCGCCGCGGTGCGCGAGGGTGCGTACGGGCGCGCAGTGCCGGTCCAGAGCGGTCAGCCAGGCGCGCTGTCCGGCCGGCAGATGGCGGCGCGTCTGGTGCCGGCCGCCCTCCCCCGACCGGCGCCCGCCCGTACCGAGCACCGCGTCGGCCGCCAGGAACACCGGCGGCTCCAGCGCCCCCTGCTCCGCGAGCGCGCCCAGCACCGCGCCCTGCCGTGCGGAAGCCGGGGCCGCCCGCAGCTCCGCCGCCTCGCTCCACAGCTGAGCGCGCAGCGCGTGCTGGATACGGATCAGACGGCGCAGCGCCGTACCGGTGGACACGTCCCCGGGGGCACGTCCGGCGAGCGTCCCGGCCAGCCGCAACAGCCAGATGCCGTGTGCCTCCAGCCGGGTGGTGGCCAGCATCAGCCGGTCCAGCCGGCCGAGCGGCTGCCCCTTCGGCGACCAGCGCACGACCGGGACCAGTGCCTCCGTACGGGCGAGCTGGTCGATGGGCAGTCGGCGGCGCGGCTTGCGTTCGGGTGCCCAGTTCTGGAGGGCCAGCGTGGGGAGTGCCACGAACTGCTGGTGGTCGGCGCGGTGCGCGACGGCCGACCACAGGTCGAGGAAGGCGGCGTCGGCGGAACGCGGGGAGGCGGGGGCGAACGGGTCCAGGGCGCTCCAGCCGCAGGCCGCCACGATCACCGCCACCCGCAGGGACGCGGCGTCGGCGTTGCGCGGTGACAGCCGCGAGACGCGCTGCCGCAACGCCGTCAGTTCGCCGTCCCGCCCCGCCCGGGCGACCAGACCGCGGGCGGTGTCCGTGTCCGGCGCGGTGGCGGCCGCGCCGGCCAGCTCGCTCAGCCACGCCCAAGTGCCGGCCATGGTCCGTACGGGCGGCCGTTCGGGGAGGAAGCCGTGCGCTCCCGGGTCGGGTGCCCCGGCGGGCGTCCCCCCGGTCGTCCCCCCGGGGGGAGCCGAGGCGGACAGGGCGGAGCCCGGTGGCGCCGCGCCGGATATCGCGGGGTCCGGGCCTGCGGACGGTTCGCCGGACGGGGCCTGAAGGGAGGTGGGCGCTGTCGGCACCATGACGGTCGGCCTTTCTGCGAGAGCGGGCCCGCGCGGCAGCGGGCGGCGGGTGGACGGCCTCGTGGTCAGCCGACCCGCCCGTACAAGGTGGGGCGGTAGGCGGTGAAGGACGAGATCCGGACCGACCGGCCGGACCGCGGTGCCTCCAGGTACTGGCCGCCGCCGAGGTAGATCGCCACGTGGTGGACGCCGGACGAGGAGCCGTTGGACGACCAGAAGACCAGGTCGCCGCGGCGCAGCTGGGACCGTGTGATCGGTTCGGCGGCGCGGTACTGCGCGTCGGCGACCCGGGGCAGCGAGATGCCCGCGCGCTGGTACGCCTGCTGGACCAGGCCGGAGCAGTCGAACGCGGACGGGCCGTTGCCGCCCCACGCGTAGGGCTTGCCGATCTGTGCCATCGCCCACCGGATGGCGGTCTCGGTGCCGTACCGGATGGGGGTGCCCTTGCCGGTCCCGTTCGGGGAACCGTCGGAGCCGGCGTCGCCGCCGCTGCCGTCGGGCGCGTCGTCGCCCGGGCCGCCCTGCTTGCCGGTACGGGCCTCGTAGCGGTCCCGGTGGCTGGTCCACCACCAGCTGCCGCCCTGCTGGTACCAGTACACCCGGTCGACGGCGTCCCAGCCGGACCGGCCCCGGAAGGTGGGGTCGGGGTTGTGGCCGCGCGCGCCCGTACCGGTCGTGGAGGGCGCGGCGGACGCGGCCGGCGCCGTGGCCGACCTGTCGCCCTGGCCGCCGGCGTGCCGGGCGTACTTCGCGTAGTGGCTGGTCCACCGCCACCAGCCGGTGGCGTCCCGGTACCAGTACTTCGTCCCGTCCCAGCCCGCGTGGCGGGGCGCCGGTTCGGCGCCCGCCGTACCCGCCGCCGCGCCGACCAGCGTCACCGCGCCCACCGCCGCCGCGACCGCGCCCCGCACCGTGCACCGCGCCCGGCTGCCGCCGTGGCGCGCCGCGGACTCGACCGCGGCCCCGCTGCAGAAGGCGCATCCGCAGTCGGCCCCGACGACCTCGAAGAACACCGGTGTCCGCATCCCACTGCCTGCCTCTCCGCTGTGTCAGCTCTTGCCGGCAGCGCTGCCGCGCGCCGTGTAGAAGGCCACGGTCAGGTCCTTGACCAGGGCTTTTCGTTCGTAGTCGTCCAGCTCCACCAGCCCTCTGCTGGTCAGCCGGTGAACGGTGTCGTCGACCGCGTCCACGACCGAGGTCAGCACGCTGTCGCGGTGCTTGGCGTCGATCGCCGCGATCTGCCGTCGCTGCATGGCCGCCGCCACCTCGGGCGCGTACTCGATGCGGGTGGGCTGGACGGAGAAGACCTCGATGCCGACCGGGCGGCAGTCGGCGGCGAGCACCTCGGTGAGGGCCTCGCCGACCGCCTGGGCGTCGCGCAGCGTCGGCGCCTCCTCGTGGAACGCGTCCGCCGGGAGCTGCGACAGCACCCGCGCCATCCCCGACTCCACCTGTTCCCGCAGGTAGGCGGTGTGGTCGCGGACGGTGAGCAGGGCCCGTGCGGTGTCCCTGACCCGCCACACGACGAGCACCACGACACGCAGCTGGATACCCTCGGCGTCGACCGCCGGCATCGCCTCGCTGCGCCAGTGCCGCAGCCGTACGTCGACCCGGCGGCGCAGCACCATCGGGTTGATCCACACCAGGCCGGTCCGGCGCACGCTGCCGCGGTAGCGTCCGAAGAGGGTGAGCACCCAGGCGCTGCCGACCCGCCCGCGGGCCAGCCCGCCGAAGGCGTACACCGCCGCCACCGCGCCGAGACCGGCCAGGGCCCATTCCCACAGGTGGGGGGCGGGCCGGACGGCGATCTCCAGGCCCAGGGCGCGGACGACCGACGCGGGCAGCATGCCCCGCCGCCACAGGAACGCCACGGAGCAGACGAGCGCCAGCAGGCCGGCGAACAGGGCCAGCCAGCCGGACAGGGAGAAGCCGCGCCGCTCGGCGGGGCCGGCGTCCTCTTCGGTGGCGTGGCGTACGGCGGTTCCGCGGAGTTCGCGGAACCACGGGGGTCTGCCGCCCGCGGCCGTAGCGGTGTCCGCGTCCCGGCCGCCGCGGGCGGCGGACGCGTCGTCCGTGCCGGACCGGCTGCCCGCGGCGGCCACCCCGAGTGCGCCGTCGAGCACGGCGCGTTCCGCGGTGTCCAGCAGGTCGGTCGCGGCGGCGATACCGGCCACGGCGGCGTCGGCGGGGGTGATGCGGGCGGGTTCCCGGCCCGTCGGCGGGGGCGCCACCCGCGGCTGCTCGGTGGTGTCCGCCTCGGCGGCCCCGGTGCCGGTGTCCGGCTCGGCGCGGAAGAGCATGTCCATGGGGATGCTGTCGCTGTGCCCGGCGGGCCGCAGACGAGCGGACCAAGGGGGCGGCGCGGCGGTGGCCGGAGCTCCTGCCGCCGGGGCGCCACCATCTGAGGAGTCCTCAGCCCCGCCGCGCTGTCCTGCCCCTGAGTCCCTGTCAGCCAGGGCGGCCGCCGTCCCTGGTGCGGCCCCCTCCCCCGGCTCGCCGTGCTCCGCCCCCGGCTCCCCCGCCGCGTCGTTCCCGGTGTCCGCTGTCTCGGTCTTCGTCGCCATCGTGCGCTCCGTCATCGGAAGAGTCGCCGCCATGTCTCGGGGCCGGGGTAGCCGTCGGCGTCCCGGCCGGTCCAGCCCTGGGCCCGCTGGAACGCCTCGACGTTGCGGCGGTCCGCCTCCGTCCACCGGGGTCCGGGGCCGGAGCTGTAGTACTTGCCGAAACCCTTGCTCACCAGCCGTTTTCCGAGGCTGGTGACGTATCCGTTGGACTGGCCGGGCCGGAACAAGCCCCGGCCGGGGAACGCCGTGGCGCCCCCGCCGCCGGAGCTGCCGATGTCCCGGCCCACCCCGTTGACCAGGTACGACCAGGTCGCCGGGCCCGGGATGCCGTCCGCCTCCGCGCCGGTCCAGCCCTGGGCGCGCTGGAACGCCTCGGTGGCCCGGCGGTCCGCCTCGCTCCAGCGCGGGCCCGGTCCGGACGTGTAGAACCGGCCGCCGCCGCGCTCCACCAGCATCCGGCCCAGCCGGGTGACGTACGCGTTGTCGGCGCCCGGCCCGAATGTCCCCGCGCCGGGAAACGCCGAGGTTCCGCTGCCCGGGTCACCGCCGGGATCGCCGCCCTCGGCGAGACCGCGGTAGCGATAGGCGACGTACCCCGCGGAATTGCTCCAATAGGCGTACGGCGTGGACCGTTTCACCGTGTGGGGGCGGGTCTGCTCGTACGCGATGTAGCGCGTGCGGGAGGAATCGGCCCAGCCGCCGAAAAGGGTGGCGTGGGACCCGGCACCCGGATTTCCCGGGTTGTGGAAGAGCAGCATGTCGCCGGGCCGCAGTTCGCTCTTTGTTATACGGGTGCCGTACTGGGCCAGGTTTCCGGTCCACTGATTGCGGCCGAGGTTCCAGGCCATCGAGATGAATCCGGAGCAGTCCTGGCGGTATCCGTCCGACCAGTAGCGGCTCATGTTGTACGGGACCTGGGCGCTGACCCAGCGCTGGGCCCGCGCGATGATCTGGTCCCGGGTGAGGGGCCGGGGCGAGGAGGCCGCCACGGCGCGTCCGCGACCGCTGCCCGTGCCCCCGTACAACCCGCTGACCTGGCCTTGCGGGGTCGCGCCGGAGGTCAGGGAGAGCTCCGGGGCGCCCGGCCGGGCGGTCCGGAGGTGGCCGGGGCCGTGCGCCACGGCGGGGGCGAGCAGGGTCCGCTCGCGGCCGGCCGGGGTGCCCGTACCGGCTCCGGCGCCGAGCGCCGCGGCCGCCCCGGATGCGGAAACGCCGCTGCTCAGGACCGTTCCGGCGGTCGCCACCAGGACCAGCGCGCGGCGGGCGCCGTGCGCGGCGGGGTGTCCGCCGTCCCGGACCGCGAGCGCGTGCTGGAGAGCGCGCCGCTCCTGGGCGCAGCCGCCGCACGGGCAGCCGCCCGCTGGGTCGAATTCCACGAATCCCGGCTCTGCCATTTCCGGTCACCTCCAGGCTCGTTCCGTTCCCGTTCGCCTTCGCACCTGCCACAGCTTCTCAACTGGTAGGAGATATCGCATGTTGACGGGGCAACTGATGATCATCCATTACGAAAGCATACTCACAGACCAAATCGGTCATCCGGCTCGACGAAGGTCCCGAGATCACGGGACTTTCGCCCTGCCGGACCGCGGAATCCGGCGCGGCGCCAACACTCCCCGGACGGCCGCGAAAACGGGTGACGCAGGTCACACATTCGGCGGGCCCGGGCGGCCGGGCAGGTGGTCGGGAGCACCCCTGGAGTTCGTGTAAAGTTTTCTACGTCAGCGCGCGCCGCTAGCTCAGTTGGTTAGAGCAGCTGACTCTTAATCAGCGGGTCCGGGGTTCGAGTCCCTGGCGGCGCACGTCACACCGAGGCCCCTCGCAGCTGCGAGGGGCCTCGGCGCTTTTCCCTGCGGCCGCCCCCGGCCGTCGGTCCGCTCCCCCGGATCCCCCGGCGCCGGGCCGGTGCATCGCTGGTCAAAACGGTGATCGAGGTGCACAGTCGCACAATGGCGCGCGACATCCAGGAGCGGATCAAGAAGCTCATCATCGACCGGCGGCTGGCCCCCGGGGCGCCGCTGCCCACCGAGACGGACCTGATGGAGCTGCTCGGGGTCAGCCGGAACTCCGTCCGCGAGGCGCTCAAGGCGTTGCAGGCGATGGGCATCGTGGAGATCCGGCACGGCTTCGGCACCTACGTCGGGCCGATGTCGATGGCCCCGATGACCGAGGGGCTGGCCTTCCGTACGGTGGCCGGCCACTACCGGGGCGAGGACAGCCTGCTCCAGCTGCTGGAGCTGCGCGAGGCGGTGGAGACCGGGCTGATCGCGCGGCTGGCGGGCCAGGTGCCGGAGGCGGCGCTCGCGGAGCTGGACGAGCTGGTCGGGCGGATGGCGGCCGAGGCCGCGGAGGGGGCGGTGCGGGCCGACACCGACCGGGCCTTCCACGCCGCGCTCTACCGGGGGCTGGGCAACCGGCTGCTGAGCGAGGTGCTGGACGCGTTCTGGGAGGCGTTCCACCGCGTACGGACGGACCTGGCCGGACTGGGGGCCGACCCGCGGGTCACCCACCGCCAGCACGCGGAGATCCTCGCGGCGGTACGCGACGGTGACGCGCTGCGGGCCGAGCAGGCCGTACGCAGCCATTTCGACAACATCCGTCTGCGGCTGCGCAGTTCGGGTCAGAAGTAATGCCCCCTCCGGCCTGACCCGTCCATCAATGCACTCGCATGTCCGGTAAACTCCTCGTTTCGCCCTTGCGATCAAGATATGAGCTTCGAGACCCTGACGGGATACTGGAGCCCAACTGAGCCTGTGCACGCTCATGTTGGGGGACACACCGGTTGCGATGAGTGTGGGAGTGGGGACTCCGCCGCACGGGACGCGAGTCGGAGCGGCAAGCATGCAACCGGAAGGCGGCCGTCCTACGTCGTAGCCGTAGGCGGCCGACACCACTTGCGCCCGGGTCGGTCGAGGGGGACCGGAGACGCGGGCCTTGAGAAGACGGGCACGCAGCCAGCATGCGTGCCGGGGGGATGGACTCATGACGTCGCCGCCTACCGGCGCCCGGCAGGAGCAGCAGTACGACCCGTCCGCGACGACGCGCCTGCGCGTGCCGCGCCAGCACTGGCCACGCAGACCGCAGCGCAAGCCGCTGCCGCGCTACGACTACGAGCACTACAGCCGCCTCGCCGGACCGCTCACCCAGCCCGGCCCCGACCAGCCCTACAAGGTGCGCTACCGCAGCCTGCTGGCGGACGAACCGCACCGAATACGCGCGGCGTTACTGCTCGGCGCCGCCCCCCTGCTCTCGCTCGGCCTGCTCGCCTGGCTGATGCAGCCGGCCCACTGGACCGAACGTGACCACCCCGCGCACGACTTCCTGCCGGTGCTGGACATCGTCATGCTGGTCTCGATCGGGCTGATCGAGTTCTTCCGGTGCATGAACGTGCTGTCCAACGCCCACGCCACCCTGGTGGCCCGCGACCCCATCCCGGTCGTTCCCGAACACGGCACCCGCGTCGCCTTCCTCACCTCCTTCGTACCCGGCAAAGAGCCGCTGGAGATGGTGACCAGGACGCTGGAGGCGGCCGTCGAGATCCGTCATCGCGGCCTGCTGCACGTCTGGCTCCTCGACGAGGGCGACGACCCGGACGTCAAAGCGGTCTGCGAGCGGCTGGGCGTCCACCACTTCACCCGCAAGGGCATCCCGCAGTGGAACCAGAAGAAGGGCCCGCACCGCGCCAAGACGAAGCACGGCAACTACAACGCCTGGCTCCAGGCGCACGGTGACGCCTACGACTACTTCGCCTCCGTCGACACCGACCACGTACCACTGCCCAACTACCTGGAGCGGATGCTCGGCTTCTTCCGCGACCCGGACGTCGGCTTCGTCATCGGCCCGCAGGTGTACGGCAATTACGACACCTTCGTCACCAAGGCCGCCGAGTCGCAGCAGTTCCTCTTCCACGCGCTGATCCAGCGGGCCGGCAACCGCTACGGCGCGCCCATGTTCGTCGGCACCTCCAACGCCGTACGCATCAAGGCCCTCCAGCAGATCGGCGGCCTGTACGACTCGATCACCGAGGACATGGCGACCGGCTTCGAGATGCACCGGCACCGCAACCCGGACACCGGCCGGAAGTGGCGCTCGGTCTACACGCCCGACGTGCTCGCGGTCGGCGAAGGCCCCACCGCCTGGACGGACTTCTTCACCCAGCAACTGCGCTGGTCGCGCGGTACGTACGAGACGATCCTCAAGCAGTTCTGGAAGGCGCCCTTCACGCTGCCGCCGGGCAAGTTCTTCAACTACACCATGATGGTCATCTTCTACCCGATGTCCGCCCTGAACTGGATCCTGGCGGCGCTCAGTTGCGCGCTGTTCCTGGGCCTGGGCGCCTCGGGCGTCCAGATCGACCCGGCGGTGTGGATGATGCTGTACGGCAACGCCTCGGCGCTCCAGATCGGGCTGTACGTGTGGAACCGCCGGCACAACGTCTCGCCGCACGAGCCGGAGGGCTCCGGCGGCGTGGCCGGCATGGTGATGTCCGCGCTCTCCGCGCCGATCTACGCCCGCTCGCTGTTCGACGCGGCGCTGCGCCGCAAGAGCAAGTTCGTGGTGACGCCGAAGGGCGACTCCTCCAGCCCGGACACCCTCTTCGGCACGTTCCGGGTGCACCTGTTCTTCATCCTGGTCTTCGGCAGCTCGCTGGCCGCCTCGTTCGTCTTCGGACACAGCCACCCGGCGATGATCACCTGGGCCACGCTGGCGCTGCTGATCACGGCGGCGCCCGTCTTCGCCTGGCGCTGGGGCATCCGGCAGGACCGGCGCGGGAAGTCGCGGGGTGACCCGTCGGCGGACGGCGGCGGGGCGCAGCAGGTGCCGCATCCGCAGCGGCAGCCCAGCTGGGCGGCGCCCACCGGACGCGAGACCTCCGCCGAGCCGGGCCACCGCACCGCCGCCGACCAGACCGCGCAGATCGCTCTTGGGGGACGTCACACATGAAATACCGTCCGAGCCGGCGCACCCGCAGAGTGGCGATCGGCGCGGCCGTGGTGCTCGCGCTGGCGGGGATGAACGGTCCGGCCCTGTTCGGGTTCGTCTCGGAGAAGTACCACGAGTACAAGATCAACCAGCCCGAGTACAAGGCGGCGAACGGCCACTGGGACGTGGTGGACGTACCGCCCGAGTACAGGATCAACACGATTCACGCCGCGCTGCTGCACACCGGCAAGGTGCTGCTGGTCGCCGGGTCGGGGAACAACGCCAAGAACTTCGCGGCCAAGTCGTTCCGTACGGTCCTGTGGGACCCGGTGAAGAACACCTTCAAGAACATCCCCACCCCGAAGGACCTCTTCTGCGCGGGCCACACCCAGCTGCCGGACGGCAAGCTGCTGGTGGCCGGCGGCACCCAGCGGTACGAGAAGCTCGGCGGTGACGTGAAGAAGGCCGGCGGGCTCATGATCGTCTACAACGAGAACCCGGACGCGCCGAAGACGTTCCCCGCCGGGACGCTGTTCACCGGCAAGCAGAACGGCAAGACCTTCGCGTCCAAGGACCCGGTCGTGGTCCCGCGCGCCAAGAAGACGACGGACCCGCGGACCGGCAAGGTCACCGTCACCCACAGCGAGGCCCGCGTCTACGTGGAGGCGCTCAAGGAGGGCCGCGAGCACTCCACCGGCGCCCAGGACAACTACCGCATCCACGGACTGACCGGCGCCGACGCCCGTAACTTCTACGGCATCGCGCAGAAACTGTCCTTCGACAAGAAGGACTTCCAGGGGATCAAGGACTCGTTCGAGTTCGACCCGGTCGCCGAGCGCTACCTCCCGGTCGACCCGATGAACGAGGCCCGCTGGTACCCGACCCTGACCAGCCTGGAGGACGGCAAGGTGCTGTCCACCTCCGGGCTGGACGAGATCGGCCAGGTCGTCCCCGGCAAGCAGGAGGTCTACGACCCGAAGACGAAGAAGTGGACCTACCTGCCCAAGCAGCGCTTCTTCCCGACCTACCCCGCCCTCTTCCTCACCGACAAGGGCCGGCTGCTCTACACCGGGTCCAACGCCGGGTACGGTCCCGACAACATCGGGCGCACACCCGGCATCTGGGACCTGAAGACCAACAAGTTCCAGACCATCCCCGGGATGAGCGACCCGGACGTCCTGGAAACCTCCATGTCCGTCCTGCTGCCGCCCGCGCAGGACCAGCGGTACATGGTGCTGGGCGGCGGCGGGGTCGGCGAGGACCCGAAGGCCACCGACAAGACCCGGCTGGTGGACCTGCACGCCGACAAGCCGCGCTTCAAGGACGGCCCGCCGCTGTACGCGAAGGCGCGCTACCCGAGCAGCGTCATCCTGCCCGACGACACGGTGCTCACCACCAACGGCTCCGGCGACTACCGGGGGCGCAGCGACAGCAACATCCTGAGCGCGGAGCTGTACGACCCGAAGGCCAACACCTCGCGGGCGGTGGCCGATCCGCTGGTGGGGCGCAACTACCACTCCGGGGCGCTGCTGCTGCCGGACGGCCGGGTGATGACGTTCGGCTCCGACTCGCTCTTCGCCGACAAGGACAACACCAAGCCCGGCGTCTTCCAGCAGCAGATCGACATCTGGACGCCGCCGTACCTCTACCGGGACTCGCGGCCGGAGCTGGCCGACACCGGGCCGAAGACGGTGAAGCTGGGCGGACAGGCCACGTACCGGACCAAGCACGCGTCCTCGATCAAGAAGATGCGGCTGGTCCGGCCGGGATCGTTCACCCACGTCACCAACATCGAACAGCGGTCGGTCGCACTGGATTTCAAGGCGGCCAAGGACGGTGTCACGGTGACCCTGCCGAAGGATCCGACGCTGGTGCCGCCCGGCTGGTACATGCTCAATGCCGTGGACGACCAGGGGACCCCGTCGAAGGCGGTCTGGGTGAAGGTGCCGACGGCGTCGAAGGCCGAGCTGAAGGGGCTGGGGCTGAACTGATCCGGTGACGGCGTGCGGGGTGCGGGGTGCGGGGTGCCACGGAATCCCGAGGCGCCCCGCACCGCCGTCCGCTGACGGCTACTTCGTATTGCGGGCCAGTTGCAGCGCGTACTCAGGCCACCAGTCACCGGCCTTGGGACCGCCCTTGCACGTGCCGTCGGACTCGCCGGGACGCTTGATCCACAGGTAGGCGTCCACGAGCGGGTCGCCGGTGCGGACCGTCGGTGCCGTGCCGAGGGCGCGGCCGGGCGGGTTGCACCAGTTCTCCGGGTCGTCGCCGCCGGGCGCGGGGCCGTTGCCGTTGCGGCTGGTGTCGATGACGAAGTGCTTGCCGCCGACCATCGAGGAGAGCTGCTTGCCGTACTTGCGGTTCTCCTCGGTGGTCTGGAAGTTGGAGATGTTGAGCGCGAAGCCGTCGGCCTGGTCGATGCCGGCCCGCTTCAGGGGCTCCACCATGCGGCCCGGGTCCTTGATCCAGTGCGGGTTGCCCGCGTCCAGGTAGACCTTGGTGTGCGGCAGCGCCTTGAGCTTGCCGACGGCCTCCGTCAGCAGGGCGTAGCGCTCCTCGTGGAACTGCTCGGGCGTGCACCGGTCCTCGATGTGCGGCAGGGCGTCCGGCTCCAGGACGACCGTCGTGGGGCGGTCCCCGATGCCCTTGAGCACGCCGTCCAGCCACGCGCGGTAGGCGTTGCCGTCCGCCGCGCCGCCCTTGGAATAGCTGCCGCAGTCGCGGTGCGGGATGTTGTAGAGGACGAGCAGCGCCTCGCGGCCGGCCTTGGCCGCCGCTTCCGTGAAGCCGCGGGCCTCGCCCTGCGGGTCCTCGACGCCTATCCACTCGGCCACGGGCCGGCGGGCTATCTTGTCGATCTGCCGGGCGTCGTCGGGCTTGCCGTCCTTGGCATACGCGGCGGCCTGCTGCGCCGCCTTGCCCTCCGGGTTGACCCAGTAGGGCACCGTGGCCTTGGGCTGCTGACCGGGTTTCGCCCCGGCCTTGCCTTCCCCCTCGCCGTCACCGTCGCCGGACGACGAGAAACACCCCGACACCAGCAGCAGCGCCCCCAACGCCGATACCGTGCCGGACACACCGCGCCGGCGCGCGGCACGGCGCTCACCCGGGGGGCCGCCCCCGGATCCCCGAACATTGCCGTACATCCACTCCCCCCTCGGAGCACGGGACAAGACCGGTCGAAATCCATCCTGGCACAGGCCCCTGAACCACAGGTCGGGCTGTGGACAACCTGTTACGCCCGTACCACCGGGCCGGAAACGGCCGCGTGTCCGGTACCGGACGCCAACTCCCCCTAGGCGGCGCAGCGCAGTCGTCCTACAGTGAACTTCAGTGTGAACTTCCTGTTGGTCACCTGGCCCCAGCCCCTGGCCGGGCACGTGCACGCGCCTGCGTACAGGCGCCCCGCACCTCCCGCCGGCGGCAGGGCAACTCCCGCAGTCCTGAATCCCGGCGGTCGAGGACCGGCCGGTCGGCGGTTCAGGGGGAGCGAGCCGCCGACCGGGACCGGTCGGTCCGGGGTCCCGGCCCGGCCCTACGCGGCGTCTCGCCCCGTGGGCGCGGGCGTGACCTTCGAGAGGTACGCGTGCACGACGACGTTGGCGCTGTAGGCGTCCCGCTCGCTGTCGAAGGTGCCGGCGCAGGTGATCAGGCGCAGTTCCGCGCGGCCCGGCAGGTGCGCGCCGTAGACCTTGCGCGGTGCGAAGTTCCGGCGGTCGTAGATCTTGACGTCCTCGACGGTGAACCGCGCGGTGCTGCCGTCCTCCCTGCGGACGTCCACCGGCTGCCCCGGCTTGAGGCTGCCCAGGCGGTGGAAGACCGCGCGGCCACCGGCCGTGTCCACGTGCCCCGCCAGCACCGCCGCGCCCGCCGTGCCCGGCTGCGGCCCCTTCGCGTACCAGCCGACGAGCCCGGGCGTGCGGTACGACGGCGTGTCGACGGCGCCGGTGGCGTCCAGGTCGGTCTCCGTCACACCGGCCCGTACGCCCAGCGCGCCGACCGTGACCTCGGTGGGGCGGCCGCCCGGGGAGGTGGACAGGGGGGCGTGGGCCGCGGGCAGTTCCTGTCCGACCGGGCGGCCGACGGCCGCGACGTCGCCGGTGGTCGGCGCCTTCGACAGGTCCCCGTCGTCCGTCAGGTCCCGGCCCCACAGCCACAGTCCCAGCAGCAGCGCCGCCCAGGCCACACCGACGGCCATCCGGCCGCGGCCGGGAGGGTGCGGAGGGCGGCGGTCCGCCACCGGGTGGTCGTCAGCCCGCATCGCCGTCGCCCGGTCCCTTGCGGCGGCGTCGCATCCGCAGCGCCTGTCCGGTGAGCGCGAGGACCGCGCCGCCGGCCAGGACCAGGCCCACCGCGTAGGCACCGTCGCCCTCGTGGCTCGCGGCGGTCCGTACGGGGGCGGTCCGGGCGAGGGTGGTGTGCGCGGCGGCCGGGTGGGGGCGGAATCGGGGGCGCGGGTACGGCTGCGGATGTGTCGCGGTCCAGCCGCCTCCTGCCCGTACGGGGGCGGAGGGGGACGCCGGTGGTTCGGCCGCGTCTGTATCTGCGCCGGTGCCCGCTTCCGTACCCGTATCCGTGCCCGTATTCGTGTCCGTATGCGTGCCCGTATACGGATACGTCTCCGGCCCCGTGCCGTCGCCGTTGTCCGCGGATGCCGGGACGACCTCGAAGGAGCCGGCGGCGCGCGCGTCCTCGCCGTCGCAGTGGACGGAGACGGCGTACGTGCCGGGGTCGGCCGTCGAGCGCACCCGGGCGTCGCCCACCAGTCCGGCGGCGACCCCCGCCAGCGGTACGGCGTCGACGAAAGCGGCCGAGGTGGCGCGGCCCGTCCGGCCCGCGCAGCCGCTGACCTGAAGGGCCGCCTCGGTGCCCGGCGGGAGGGCGGACGGCGTGATCGCGACGGTGCCCGCCGCGGCGCCCGGTGCCCGGGCCGCGGACGCGAGCGCGGGCACCGGAGACAGCACCGTCACCGCCAGGGCGGAACAGAGAGTCAATACCGGTGTGCGCATGGTGAACCTCCGAACACTTCCGAAGGTCCGCCCGGCGGCCCGGTTCCGCATCCCGGGCGGGGCCGCGGCTGCGCCGTACGGGTGGCGCGGCCGGGCTCAGGCGCCGAGGGCCGGACGCGGACACGCCGGGGCGGGCTCAGGCGCCGAGAGCCGGGGACGGGCAGGCCGCGGCCGGGCTCAGGCGCCCGGTCGCGCCCCGGTCACACCAGCTCGACGAGGTCGGCGATGGAGTCGACGACCCGCGACGGCCGGAACGGGTGGCGTTCGATGTCGCCCTTGCCGGTCAGCCCGGTCAGCACCAGGAACGTCTCCATGCCCGCCTCCAGGCCGGCCAGCACATCGGTGTCCATCCGGTCGCCGATCATCGCGGAGGTCTCGCTGTGCGCGCCGATGACGTTCAGGCCGTGCCGCATCATCAGCGGGTTGGGCTTGCCGACGAAGTACGGCTCGACGCCCGTCGCCTTGGTGATCAGCGCGGCCACCGAGCCGGTGGCGGGCAGCGCGCCGTCCGCCGAGGGGCCGGTCTCGTCCGGGTTGGTGGCGATGAACCGGGCGCCGTTGTTGATCAGCCGGATGGCCTTGGTGAGCGCCTCGAAGCTGTACGTACGGGTCTCGCCGAGCACCACGTAGTCCGGCTCGTGGTCGGTGAGGACGTACCCGATGTCGTGCAGCGCGGTGGTCAGGCCCGCCTCGCCGATGACGTACGCGGTACCGGACGGCCGCTGCTCGTCCAGGAACTGGGCGGTGGCCAGCGCGGAGGTCCAGATGGACTCCCAGGGCACGTCCAGGCCGATCCGGTTCAGCCGGGCGTGCAGGTCGCGCGGGGTGTAGATGGAGTTGTTGGTCAGGACGAGGAAGGGCTTGCCCGATTCGCGCAGCCGCTTGATGAAGGCGTCCGCACCGGGCACCGGGATGCCCTCGTGCATCAGGACCCCGTCCATGTCGGTCAGCCATGACTCGATCGGCTTGCGCTCTGCCACTGCCGGTCTCCCGCCGTGCGTGTCTGCCAGGGGCGCCGGCCGTGCCCGCGCCGTCGCGGGTCCCGTACGCACCGCGCACCCCGGTGGGTGAGCTGCGTCTCGTACGTATGGCCGACGCCCCCAGCCTAAGTCAGCCGCAGCGATCTCGACCCCGCCGAGATCGCAGGCCGGACCGCTGACGGGCCGCGCCCGGGGCCGGGGCGGTGGTCAGCTGCCCGTGGCCGTCTTCCAGGCGTCGAGGTAGGTGGACAGGTTCTTGTCGATGTCATTCCAGTCCGGGCGGAAGATGTCGACACCGTCCATGATTCTGGCGAGTTCGGTGGCGTTGCGGTCGGTGGGCCGGATGTCCGTACGGGCCGCGAAGCCGCCGCCGACCGCGGAGACCTGCTGCTGCACCTCGGGCGAGAGCAGGTGGTCCAGGAACTTCTTCGCCCGCGCCGCGTGCGGGGCGTTCTTGACCAGCCCGGCCGCGTACGGGAGCGCGAAGGTGGACGGGCGGGCACCAGGCTCGGCGGCGGGGAAGAAAATGCCCTGGTTCGGCATGGACCTCATGTTGGCGTAGTTCATCTGCACGTCACCGTTGGCGACGAGGAGTTCGCCCTTGTCGGTCTTGGGGGCGAGCTGCCCGGTGGAGGAGGACGGGCCTACGTTGTTGGCCTGGAGTCTCTTGAGGAACTCCATGGCGGGGCCCTGGCCGCCGAAGTCGTGCAGGGCCTGGACGACGACCGCCGTACCGTCCCCGGCGACGCCCGGCGTGGAGTACTGGAGCTTGTTCTTGAAGCGCGCGTCCGTCAGGTCCTGCCAGGTACGGGGCGGCTGCTGGAGCTGCCGCTTGTTGTAGATGAAGCAGAAGTAGTTGTTGACGACGGCGGTCCACCTGCCGTCCGGGTCCTTGTTCGCGGCGGCGACCTGCTCGGAGCCCTTGGGCCGGTACGGCTCCAGCAGCCCCTTGCCGCCGGCCTGCTGGATGAACGGCGGCAGCGTCACGACGATGTCCGCCTTGGTGTTGGCCTTCTCCCGGACCAGCCGCTGCACGGCGGCGCCGGAGCCGCTCTCGACCAGGTTGACCTTGATGCCGGTCTTCTTCTCGTAGTCCTTGAAGACCCGGTCGTAGAATCCGTCGCCCCGCTCACCGCGCAGCCCGTCGGCGCTGTAGACGGTGATCTCCCGGGCGTCGGCGCGGGACACGCCGCCGCAGCCGGTCAGGGCGGCGCCGAGGACCAGGGTGCCGCAGACGGCGGCGGCGGTCGGCTTGAGGGGGCTGCGCATGACGTGTCGTGGCTCCTTGAAGTGGCAGGTGGCCGGGCCGAAACCCGAGGTGGTCGGGCCGGGCCCGTCAGCGGTACGAGGCCTTGGTGCGGATACGGGAGACGGCCAGCAGGACGAGCAGGGTGGCGGCCATCAGCGCCACCGCGAGCGCGGCACCGGCGAACAGGGCGCCCCGGTCGGTGGTGGCGAAGATGCGCACCGGCAGCGGCGTCCAGTCCGGCGGGTAGATCATCATCGTGGCGCTCAGCTCGCCCATGGACAGGGCGAAGCACAGGCCCGCGGCGGCGGTCAGGGACGGCAGCAGCAGCGGCAGTTTGACGCGCCACAGGACGTAGGCCGGGCGCGCGCCGAGGCTGGCGGCGCTCTGCTCGTACGCCGGGTCCAGGCGGGCCAGCGCGGCCGTCACGGACTGGTACGCGAAGGCGGTGACCAGGACCGTGTGCGCGACGACCACGATCTGCGGGGTGCCGTTCAGGAGCAGCGGCGGCTGCGAGAAGGCGACCAGCAGCGACAGGCCCACGACGACCGACGGCACCGCGACCGGCAGCACGAACAGGCCGTCGAGGACGCGGCGGGCGCGCGGCCGCAGGCGCTGGGCGGCCAGCGCGGCCCAGGTCCCGGCCGTGAGCGCCAGCAGGCTCGCGGCGACGGCCGTGACCAGGCTGGTGACCAGCGCCTCCAGCGAGTCGCCGCGCGCGATGTCCTGGTAGTGCGCCGTCGTCGGGCCGGACGGCAGCGCCCCGCTCCAGGTGCTCGCGAAGGACGCCGCGACGACCACCAGCAGCGGCAGCGCGAAGAGCGGCAGGAAGAGGACGAAGAACACGGCCCAGACGGCCCGTCGGGCCCCTTTGCTATGCACGAGCACGGCGGCCGGCACCTCCCGCTGTCGGTGTCCGTGCCCCGCCCGCCCGCGCGGCCACAGTCCGGTACAGGGCGTAAAGGGCGACGGACAGCACGATGTTGACGACGGCGACGACGCACGCGCCCGTGTAGTCGCCGTCGAGAATGGCCTTGGTGTAGACGAGCACGGGCAGGGTCACCACGTCCTTGGCCCCGGTGAACAGCACGATCCCGAACTCGTTGAGCGTCAGCACGAGGACGAGCGCCCCGCCCGCCGCCAGCGAGGGCAGCGCCTCGGGCCAGATCACCTTCCGTACGATCCGGACCGGCCGGGCGCCGAGCGACGCCGCGGCCTCCAACTGCCCGGTCTCCACCTGGGAGAACGCCGCGAGAAGCGGGCGCATCACGAAGGGCGTGAAGTACGTGATCTCGGCGAGGAGCACGCCCCACGGGGTGTGCAGGAAGGCGAAGGGGCCGTCCGCGGCGCCGGTGGCGTCCGTCCACAGTCCGTTGGCGAGCCCGGCCGTGCCGTACAGGAAGAGCAGGGCGAGAGTGATCAGGAAGGACGGGAAGGCGAGGAAGACGTCGATGAAACGGCTCAGTGCCCGGCTGCCGGGGAACGGTACGAACGCGATCACCAGCGCGAGGGCGAAGCCGAGCAGCAGGCAGCCGGCGGTGGCGCCGACGGCGATCAGCACGGTGGTGCCCAGCGCGTCGCGGAACGACGCCTCGGCGAAGACCTTCGCGTACGGGGCGGTGGACGGCGGGCCGCCCTCCTCGCCGAGGAAGGACTGCCGCACGACCAGGGCGAGCGGACAGAGGAAGACGAGGGCGAGCGCGGCGAGCGGGGGCAGGGACCAGAGGACGGGGGAGGTACGCGCGGCGGCTCGGCCGACCGCGCCCCGGCTTCCCGCACCCGATTCCGCGCTCGTTCCCGCACCCGATTCCGCGTCCCGTGGCAGCGCGAGGCTTTCCGGCCTACTCATCGGCGGCGCTCCCCGCCCCGGCCGGCAGCAGCACCGCGTCCTCGGCGGCGAAGTGCAGGACGACCTCGGCGCCGGGCTCCGGGGTCGCGCGCAGCTCCCGTACGTCCGCCATGACGCGGTGCCCGGACACGTCCGCGTACACCCGGTGGGTCGCGCCGCGCCACTGCACCTCGGTGACCCGGCCGTGCAGCGCGTTGGGCCCCTCGCCGAGTCCGACGAGGTGCGGGCGCACGCAGAGCGTGGCGGACGCGCCGGGTGCCGCGCCGTCGGCGGATGTGACGGCCAGCCGCGTCCCCGCGAAGTCCGCCGTGCCGTGCGGACCGGCCGTCACCGGCAGCAGGTTGGCGTTGCCGACGAAGGAGGCGGTGAACCCGGTGCGCGGGCGCCGGTAGAGGTCCTGCGGGGTGCCGCAGTCACGCAGCCGCGCCCGGTCCATGACGGCGATCCGGTCCGCCAGCGTCAGCGCCTCCACCTGGTCGTGGGTGACGTACAGGATCGACACGTCCGGCAGTTCGCGGTGCAGCCGCGCCAGTTCGGCGAGCATTCCGGAGCGCAGCCGGGCGTCGAGGGCGGACAGCGGCTCGTCCAGGAGCAGCACCCCGGGCCGGATGGCCAGCGCCCGCGCGATGGCGACGCGCTGCTGTTGCCCGCCGGACAGCTCACGCGGATAGCGCCGCGCGTACGCGGCCATGCCGGACATCTCCAGCGCCTCGGCCACGCGCGCGGCGGTCTCGGCGCGCGAACCGGTGCGCCCGCGCCGGGCCTTGAGGCCGAAGGCGACGTTGTCCTCGACGCGCAGGTGCGGGAAGAGGGCGTACTGCTGGACGACCATGCCGATGCCGCGCCGGTGGGGCGGCAGCCCGGTCACGTCGCGGCCGCCGATCAGCACCCGCCCGGCACACGGCCGGACGAAGCCGGCGACCGCCCGCAGCGCGGTGGTCTTGCCGGAGCCGGACGGGCCGAGCAGGGCCATCACCTCGCCCGGCCCGACGGTCAGGTCGAAGTCGTCCAGGACGACGTTCCCGCCGTACGCGACGGAGACGTGGTCGAAGCGGATGCCGGAGGGGGAGGGGGCTCCGGGGTCGGCGGGGGTCGTGGGGGCCGTGGGGGCGCCGTCGCGGGTACCGGTGGCGGCACTCATACAGGACGCTCCGGCCGCCGGCCCTCGTGCGGCTCTTCCCCACCGTCGAGCAGTGCGGGCAGTTCGGCCACCGAGCCGAGGACGTGCGTGGCGCCCGCGCCCCGGAGTGCCGCTTCGTCATGGGCGCCGGTCAGGACCCCGGCCACGACCGAGGCACCCGCCCGGCGGCCGGAGCGCATGTCGTACGAGGTGTCACCGGCGACCGCGATCTGCCGCACGGAGTCGGCGGCGCCGGTCCGCAGCAGCGCGGCCAGCACCATGTCCGGGTACGGCCGCCCGCGCCCGCCCGCGTCGGCGGGGCACAGGGTCAGCGTCACCAGGTCCCGCCAGCCCAGCGCGTCCAGGACGGCGTCCTGGGTGACCCGCGCGAAACCGGTGGTCAGCACGACCGTGCGGCCCGCTTCCTGAAGGGCCTCGACGGCCTCCCGGGCGCCGGGCACGGGCGCGATCCGCCCGCCGTCGACCAGTTCCCCGTACGCCTCCTCGAAGGTGCTGTTGGCGCGCCGCGCCCGCTCCTCGTCGCCGAACAGGTGCCGGAAGACGGAGATCTTCGACTCGCCCATGGTGGCGCGCACGTAGGCCAGGTGCTTCTCGTGCTCGGCGCTGCCCGGTACGACACCGAGCCGCCCGGCCGCCGCGCTGAACGCCTGCTCGACCAGCCCGCCGTCGGCCACCGTCGTCCCCGCCATGTCGAGCACGACCAGCGAGATCCGTTCCCGCTCCGTATTGTCGACCGTCATCACCTTCACCACCCGATCTCGTTCGCGGTCTCTTCGGCCAGCGCCGGAGAACAGGTCATCCCCCGCCCACCGGGCCCGGTGACCAGCCAGACGCCGTCGCGCACCCGCTGCCGGTGCACGACGCGCGAGGTGTCCGTGCACTGCGCGTACACCCCTGCCCAACGGCGGCGCACGGTGGGCAGCGGGCGCCCGAGCAGCCCCTCGACCACTGCGGTCAGGTGCTCGTAAGGGTCCTCGACGACGTCGAAGCCGAACGGCGTGTCGTACTCGTGTGTGTCGCCGATGGTCAGTCCGCCGTCCGCGCGCTGCACCATCAGCAGCTGCATCCGATGCTCGGCCGCTACGGCAGCCTGCGGCCGCACCGCCGACCACTCGTCCAATTCGGGCCCGTCATAAGCCGGGTAGTAGCGAAAACTGTCCGCATCCGCCACCGAAGTGGTCAGATCCTCGCCGAGCGGGGCCGTCTGCATCATCTGAAGCCGCACGCGGCGCACCGGCAGGCCGGGCGCCAACTCGCGCACCAGGCCACCGAGCCAGGCACCGGGACAGAGCACGACCGCATCCCCCTCGTGCAGGTCACCGTGGTCATCGCGTACGGCCCGTTCACCGACGACGTCGCGCACCTCGCGGCCGCCCATGTAGGTGTAACGCCCGGACGCCGTCAGCGCCTCGCGCAGCGCGCGCTGGGCGGTACGCGGTTCCACGGCGGCATCGCGCTCACACCACAACGCACCGGCGAACTCGCCCCGCAGGGCAGGGTTCACGGCCCTGGCCTCCTCGGCATCGAGCAGCTTGAACCCCCGGGCCGCGGCATCCGTGCGGCGCATGGCAGCCTCCGCGACGGCCCGCTCCGCCTCGTCCCGTACGACGGTCAGCGAACCGTTCGCCCGGAACCCGAGCCCGGGCACCCGCGCCCCGACCCCCTCCCACAACTCCCGCGCCCGCAGCGCCGTCTCCAGCTCCGCCCCACCGGCCCGCCCGCCGACCCAGACCAGCCCGAAATTCCGCACCGAGGCCCCACGCGCCTCGGCCTCCCGCTCGATGTGCACGACCTCATGACCGCGCCCGACCGCTTCCCAGGCATGCATGGTCCCCAGCACCCCGGCTCCGACAACTATGACTCGCATGCCGGGAACGCTCCCGGGGGCGGGTGACCCGGGGCGGGCCGGGAGACGGCGCCGGGGTGAACGGGGACTCAAGCTTGGCCTAGACCCGTTACCTTATCGTGACTTACCGGTGCGCCGAGCCCGCTCTGCACGGCGTGTTTCCTTCCGCGAGCGAGCCCACGAGAGAAGAATTGTGGGAGGCATTACTTGCCGATCCGAGGAAAACAGGCGTGCCGACAATTCATCACACGAAAGAACCAGAATATGGCCGCCGCACCGGGCCCGCAGCTCCCCCGCCACCTTCACGCACGCCATTCGGCAGATGCGCCGAAAGAGTCGCGGGTTTCCTCTCGGTCCACCGCACCCGCCTGTGGGTCGCCCTCTGCTTCTCCATCTCCTTGGTTCTGGGCCTCCAGCAGTGGAGTGCGGGGAAGCTGGGCGGATTCGATCTCGGGATCTTCGATCAAGCCATCCGGAACTACTCCGGATTCCGATTACCCAGATCGGAACTGAAGAGCACGCACCACGGTTTCCCGGCGGACTTCTCCGTACTGGGAGACCACTTCTCCCCCGTGCTGGCCCTCCTCGCTCCCCTCTACTGGATCTGGGACGACCCGCGTGTACTTCTGATCGCCGAAGCAGCCCTCTTCGCCGCCGGAGTCCCCGTGGTCCGACGTATCGCGGAGAACTGTTTCCAGAGCGCACCGACACCCGTCGTCGCCCGGGCCGCGAATGTCGCCGGTGCGGCGTACGCGCTGGGGTGGCCTTTGATGACGGCGTCCCGCCGCGGTTTCCACGAGGTCGCATTCGCCGTTCCCCTGCTGCTGCTTCTGCTGGAGCGAGGAATGCGCCGGCGCTACGGAGCTGTTCTGGTGTACGCCGGATTGCTGTGCTGCACCAAAGAAGACCTGGGCCTGGTCGTCGGTGTCCACGGCGCGGTACTGGCCTACCGCAGCCGACGCGGCGGCGTGAAGAGCCGGGCAGGCGTCGCGACAGGGGCGACCCTGTTCGTCCTGGGCCCCGCGGCCACCATCGTGACCATCAAGTGGCTGCTTCCGATGATGGGAGGAACGCCGGGGTTCTACTGGAGTTACCACCAACTGGGCCCCGATTTCGGCGCCGCCCTGCTGAGGGCCGTGACGGAACCCTGGGTTCTGTTCGGAGTGGCCACCGCCCCGCCGGTGAAGATCACGCTGATCATGTGGCTGTTCGGCACCTTGCTGTTCCTGCCGCTGGGCTCGGCGACGGTGTGGTGCGCGCTGCCTCTGGTGGCTGAGCGCGTCCTGTCCGAGACGTCGAACCACTGGACCGTGATGTACCACTACGACGCCTTCCTCTGGCCGATCCTGCTCACGGCCGGCGTGGAAGTGTCGGGGCGGCTCTACCGTCGGAGCCGCGCGAGCGGTGACACAGAACGCGGAAGTCGCAGAAGCCGCGGAGCGCGTGGGGCCCTGAGGTGGTGGGGACCGGTCGCCGGCCTTATGACCCTGGTCATCGCTGTCCCCTTCGGTCTGTTCGCGCTTCCCCACCCCGGCTACTGGACACCCGACCCCCGCACTCGCGCCTTGCGCGAAGCCGCCGGAATGATCCCTGACGGGGTTTCCGCGGAGGTGGACAACATCATCGCGCCGCACTTGACCGCCCGTGGCCCCGTGGCGCTGGCGGACACCGTGCCGCGAGGCGCGGATTACGTACTGCTTCAGTTCGGTGTCGTTTCGTTTCCCTTCACGTCCGTTTCCCAGGAGCAGCAGTACTCCGGTTTTCTGCTGAAGCACGGATACCGCCGGGTCTGGGAGCGCGACCAGGTGATGCTGTTGCGCCGCGAAGCCGAGTTCCCGATCACCCCGGAAGTCCCTACCGCCGGGCCCGAAAGCAACCCGGCCCCGGAAGGGACAGCACCGGGAACGGGAATGAGCATCTTCCGCGGCTGAGGCGGACGAGAGGGCCGGACAGGAATCCGGCCGCGGTCAGCCGCCCAAGTGGGTCGTGAACGAGAACCGGTCGCCCCGGTACAGGGACCGCACCCGCTCCAGCGGTACGCCCCGGGTGTCTCGGGAGAGGCGGTGGATCAGGAGCATCGGGAGGGCGCCCGGTGTGCCGATCAGCAGAGCCTCGCGTGGGGTGGCCAGTACGGTTTCCAGGCGTTCGTCCGCGGTGCCGAAGCCGATACCCAGGTGCTCGTGGAGATAGGCGTAGAAGGAGGAGTCGGGTGCGAACTCCGTGTCCAGGCGCGGTACGCGTGCCACGGAGACGTACGTGCTCTCCAGCCCCACCCGTTCCTCGTCCGCGAGCAGTACGCGTTCCAAATGCCATACGGGGTCGCCCACTTGCAGGCTCAGTTCCCCGGCCAGTTTCGTCGGAGCGGGGAAACGGTCCAGGCCGACCAGGTGACGGCCCGGACGCCGGCCCTGTTTCCGTACGCCCTCGGTGTAGCTCGCCAGGGACAGCGGCTGCTCCAGTTTGGGGCCCGCCACGACCGTGCCGCGGCCGAGGCGCCGCAGCCGTCCCTCCAGGTGGAGTTCGCGCAGCGCCAGGCGCAGGGTCTCCCGGGAGACCTCGAAGCGCAGGGCCAGGTCGCGTTCGGTGGGCAGCGCCTCGCCCTCGCCCAGCTCGGCGAGGAGCGCTTCGATCCGGACCTTCGCCGCGTAGTACTTGGGGATGCGTCCGTGCTCGGGGATGCCGGAGCGGATCGGCGCGCCAGGTTCCTGGCCGTTCGGGTAGTCCACCGGCCGATCCTCGCACCCTTCCCGGAGGGGGGACCGACGGGTTCAGCGGCGGCGGAGGCGGCGGGCCGCCGCCACGAGGAGCACACCGGCGGAGAGGAACACCAGGGCGGCGGCTCCGATGCGGGTCACTCCTGGGGAGCCGGTGTCGGCGAGGTGGGGTGAGGGGCCGGGCGCGGGGACGGGAACGGAGGCGGGGGCGGAGACAGGGGCGAGGGCCGGGGGGCCGGTCCGTGGTGCGGGGGCGGGGGCGGCCGCGGGGACGGCGACCGTCACGGCGTGGGCCGGTGGCGTGGCGTGGGCCGGTGGGCTGACGGCCGGGAGGGGCGCGGTCAGGAGGACGGCGGACAGCAGGACCGTCGAAAGGGGGGCGCGCAGCAAGGCCGTCGGGAGGGTGATGCGCAGCGCGGGCGGGGGAAGAGTGGCGCGCGGCAGTGCGCGGGGCGGACGCACGGGCATGACGGACGCTCCTGCTCGATCAGCTCAGGCGACGGGGACCACACCAGGCCGCTCGTATGACCGGTCGGTTCCGGACCCTGCCATGCGGGCCCGCCGCCGGGGCACCGACGCCCCGGTACGGCTCCCCGATCGCCCGAATGCCGCGCGTTCAGCGCAGTCCGGCGGCCGTCGCGGCACCGAACGGTGTGCCCGGCGCGCCGAAGAGCGGGGCCAGGACGAGGTGCGCCGCGCCGTCCGCGACCGCCCGCGCGCCGCCCGCGGCCAGCGCGACGGGGACCGCGGACGTACGGCCGTCGCCGCGCACCCGGGCCTGTTCGGCGAGGGCGTCGGCCACGCCGCGTACGTACGTATCGGGACGCGCCAGTACCGTACGGCCACCGAGCAGGACCCGGTCGATGTCGAGGAGTTCCACGAGGTTGGCCGCGGCGGTGCCCAGGATGCGCGCCGCCTCGGCGGGCTCGCCGCGCGCCGCCCTGTCGAGGCACAGGGCCTCGACGCAGCCGCGCTTGCCGCAGCCGCAGCGCGGCCCGTCCAGTTGCAGCACCTGGTGGCCGAACTCCCCCGCGCCGGTCCTGGCCCCCCGGTACAGCGCGCCGCCGAGCACCAGGCCGGCGCCCAGGCCCGTACCGAGGTGGAGGTAGCCGAACGAGCCCCGGCCGTCCGGTTCGCACTGGGCGAGACCGAGCGCGGCGGCGTTGGTGTCCTTGTCGAGGACGACGGGGAGGCCGAGCCGTTCGGCGAGGGCGGCGCGCAGCGGGAAGCCGTCCCAGTCCGGGAAGCCGGTGACCCGGCGCAGTACTCCGGCCGTGTGGTCCAGCGGTCCCGGGCAGGCGGCGCCGACGCCGAGTACGCGGGACGAGCGGGCCTCGTCCGGCAGCGCCGCGAGCTGTGCGGCGACCGTGTCGAGCACGGCGGGCGCGCCCGCGCCGAAGTCGAGCGGGGCGGTGCGCTCCGCGACGGCGCGGCCCGCGAGGTCGGTGAGGACGGCGGTCAGCTCGTCGCGGTCCAGGTGCAGGCCGATCGCGTACCGGGCCTCGGGCACCAGGCACAGCACCGTACGCGGCTTGCCGCCGGTGGAGGCGCGCCGGCCCGCCTCGGCCGCCAGACCGTCGGCCCGCAGCCGGGCGGTGATCTTGCTGACGGCCTGCGGGGTCAGACCGGTGTGCGCGGCCAGCTCCAGCCTGCTGACGCCCGCCGGTCCCGCCGACCGCAGCAGGCCCAGGACCAGAGCGGTGTTGTGGCCGCGCAGGGCGGGCAGACCGGCTCCGCCGCCGGGCGGCGCGGAGGAGGGGGGAGGAGCCGGGGTGGAGGCCGGAGCGGGGGCCGGGGCAGGGGCCGACGCGGAGGCGGGCGCGGAGGGCGGGGCGGGGGACGGCGCGGAGGGCGGGGCGGCGACACCCGGTGGCGCAGGGGCCGGTGCGGCGACACGTTCCTCGGGGTCGTTGCTGGTCACCCGTCCATTGTCCGCATTGCTTGCACTTTGGCAACAGCGTTGCTTAAGTGGACGGCATGAACGACTCCCCCGGCACACCCCTCCGCGTCGGCCTCATCGGCTACGGCCTGGCCGGCTCGGTCTTCCACGCCCCGCTGATCGCCGCCACCGACGGCCTGGTGCTGGACACCGTCTCCACCGGCAGCCCGGACCGGCAGGGCCAGGCACGCGCCGAACACCCGCAGGTCCGTACGGTCGCCACCCCCGACGAGGTGCTGGCCCGCGCCGGCGAACTGGACCTCGTCGTCATCGCGTCCCCCAACAAGACGCACGTGGCGCTCGCCGAAGCCGCCCTGCACGCCGGGCTGCCCGTCGTCGTCGACAAGCCGCTCGCGGGGACCGCCGCGGAGGCCGACCGGCTGGCCGACCTCGCGGAGGAGCGCGGCCTGCTGCTCTCCGTCTTCCAGAACCGCCGCTGGGACAACGACTTCCGCACGGTGCGCAAGCTGGTCGCCGAGGGCGCGCTCGGCGAGGTGCAGCGCTTCGAGTCGCGCTTCGAACGCTGGCGGCCGAAGCCGAAGGGCGGCTGGCGCGAGTCCGGCGACCCGGCGGAGATCGGCGGGCTGCTGTACGACCTGGGCAGCCACGTCGCCGACCAGGCGCTCGCCCTGTTCGGACCGGTCACCCTGGTCTACGCCGAGTCCGACGTACGCCGCCCGGGCGCGGAGGCCGACGACGACACGTTCCTCGCCCTCACCCACGCGAACGGCGTCCGCTCGCACCTGTGGGTCAGCGCGACCACCGCCCAGCTCGGCCCGCGCTTCCGGGTGCTGGGCAGCCGCGCGGGCTATGTGAAGTACGGCCTGGACCCGCAGGAAGCGGCACTGCGCGAGGGGCGTCGCCCTGGCGACGACCCGGACGGCTGGGGTACGGAGCCGGAGTCGGCGTGGGGCCGGATCGGCGCCGGGGAGTCCCCGCTGACCGGCGGCGGCGACCCCGTACCGACCCTGTCCGGTGACTACCCCGCGTACTACGCCGCCGTCGCGGAAGCACTGCGCACCGGGGGCGAGCCGCCGGTGAGCGCCAGGGAAGCGGCGGCCGCGCTGCGCGTCCTGGAAGCGGCGAAGACATCGGCGGCCGAGGGCCGCTCGATCCGGATCGAGGAGTCGGCATGAGCAGCACGACGCAGGTGAACGGCACAGGTGGCACCGGGGCGCTGAACGGTCTGGACGAGCGGGAAGCGGCCCGCCATCAGGTACGCGAACTGGAGGAACAGGAGCGCCGCCTGGTCCTGGAGCGCTTCGGCAACGAGGACGCCTGGCAGCTCGGCTGCCTGCTGGCGGACCTGGCGCGCGAGCGCGGCGCGGCCGTGACGGTGGACATCCGGCGCGGGGCGCAGCAGCTGTTCCACTGCGCGCTGCCGGGCACGTCGGCCGACAACGACGCGTGGATCGAGCGCAAGCGGCGCGTCGTCGAGCGGTACGCGGAGTCCTCGTACCTCGTCGGCGCCCGTTTCCGCGCCAAGGGCCGGACGTTCGAAGAATCGTCCCGCCTCGACCCGGACCGCTACGCCGCGCACGGCGGCGCCTTCCCCGTACGGCTGCGCGGCACCGGAGTCGTCGGCACGGTCGCGGTCTCCGGCCTCCCCCAGGGCGACGACCACGCGCTGGTGGTCGACGCCCTGGGGCGCTACATCGAGCAGCAGCCGGCGGGCTGACCCGGAGGTCAGCTGCCGGAGCGGCGGCGGCGTGTGCGGATGATCAGTACGAGCACCGCACCGCTGACGACGGCGGCCGCTGCCGCACCGATGAACAGCGGGTCCTGGAAGGTGCTGCTGCCGCTGTGCGCCAGCTGGTCGTCGTCATCCGTCGGTCCCGGGGTGGGTACTGGGCCGGTGGAGGAGGAGTTCGTGGGGGTGGGGGTGGGGGTGAGGGTTGGCGTCGGGGTGGGGGTGGTCGGTGACGGTGGGGTGGTCGGTTCGGTGGGCTCCGGAGACGGCTCGGTGGGCTCCGGGGTGGGGGCGGTCGGTGACGGAGGTGCTGTCGGCTCGGTCGGTTCCGGGGTCGGCTCCGGGGGAGTCGGCGACGGCGGGCGGGTCGGCTCCGTGGGCGACGGGGTCGGTTCGGTCGGGGTGGGCGTCGGGGACGGCGTCGGTTCCGTGGGGGTCGGGGTCGGAGTCGGGTCGGTCGGCGACGGGCTCGGGTCCGTCGGCGTGGGTGACGGCTCGTCGGTCGGCGACGGCGACGGCTCGTCCGTAGGTGACGGGCTCGGCTCGGTCGGCGACGGGCTCGGGTCCGTCGGGCTCGGTGACGGCTCGTCGGTCGGAGACGGCGACGGCTCGTCCGTGGGAGACGGCGACGGTTCGTCCGTAGGTGACGGTGAGGGCTCGTCCGTCGGTGACGGTGAGGGCTCGTCCGTCGGCGACGGCGACGGGTCCGTGGGAGACGGGCTCGGGTCGGTCGGGGACGGAGTTGGGTCGGTCGGAGACGGGCTCGGGTCCGTCGGACTCGGCGACGGCTCCGTCGGTGTCGGCGTGGGCGTCGGCGTCGGCGTCGGGCTCGGTGCGCGGCAGTCCGGCAGATCCCCGTTGAACGGGTAGTTGTGCAGCTCCGCGCCGGACGTCGAGGTGTGCACCAGCGAACCGACCGTGTAGAGGCGGCCGTTCATGCCCGGCACCGAGACCGTCGTCGTACTGCCCTGCTTGCCGACCAGCACGCTCCCCTGGAACTGCGCGCCGCCCTTGAACTCCACCGTGTTCGCGTCCGGGAAGTTCCACAGCAGCCGTTCGCGGATGCCGGGCGGCTGGAGGTCGTGGCCGATGTAGGTGTTGATGGTGCGGGCGTCGCCGACCATGTTGACCAGTACGGTCGCGCCGGCCGGGATGTTCTGGAAGGTGATGCCCTGGGCGCCGCCGTTGCGGCCCACCAGGTCGAAGTCGACGTTGAAGACCTGGAGGGCGGAGGTGCCGTCGCCGGTGAAGACCGTCGAGTAGCCCTGGTTGACGGCGGTGCCGGTCGCGGGCCGCTGCCCGTCGCCGGTCCGGGCGTAGCACTGGCTGCTCGCCGTGAGGTCGGGCACCAGCGCGCGGTACGGATCGGCGGCACCCGGCCGCTGGTCCGACTGGGGGATCACGGTGCCGGTCAGCCTGCCTTCGTACGCGACGACGCCGTGGGTGCTGCCTTCCTCGGCGAGCAGCCGCTGGCCGGGGGCGATGGTGACGTCACCGCCCACGGTCAGGAAGTCGGAGCCGTTGGGCGGGGGCACCCGGGAGCCGACGCCGACGACGCCGACGTTGTAGACGCTGGAGCCGCCGGTCTTGTTCATCTGGAAGCCGCCGAGGGTGACGATCTTGCCTTCGGCCTCGGCGGCCGAGCCGCCGACGCGGAAGTCCCCGCCGACGAAGATGTTGAGGTTCTCGTCCCGTCCGGCCACCGGTCCGTTGTTCGGATCGGCGTACGAGGGCGGGCACTGGCTCCCCCGGCACGGGCCGAGCCCGCCGGGCAGCGGGGCCGCGAAGCCGAACGCCGCGAACAGGCCGAGGAGCACGGCGGCCACGGCTCCCAGGGCGGCGGCCCCCACCACATGGGACCGTTTTGTCTTTTTTGCAGGCATATGGGAACTATGTGCATGGAGGGGCCGGGCGGCGGGACCGTTCGCGCACCCGTACGGCGAGTCCCCCTGTCCAGCCGACAGCCGGTCACCGGGCGCCCCTCCGGGACGAGCCCGCGCGCCCGAGTGCCCGAACACCCGAGCCGCGCGCCCGAGTGGCCGGCCCGCGCACCCGAGCCGCGCACCCGAGGGCCCACCCCGTGCACCCGAGGGCCCGCCCCGGGAGCTGAGCAGCCGTCAGGCCCCCTTCAGCTCCTGCCGCTGCCGCCCCAGACCGTCGATCTCCAGCTCCACCACGTCACCGGCTCGCAGATACGGCTTGGGCTCCGGGCAGCCCATCGCCACGCCCGCCGGGGTGCCGGTATTGACGATGTCGCCCGGATACAGGGTCATGAACCGGCTCACGTAACGGACCACCTCGGCCACCGGAAAGATCTGCTCGGCGGTCGTGCCGTCCTGCCGCAGCGTGCCGTTGACCCACAGCCGTACGCCCAGCGCCTGCGGGTCGGGCACCTCGTCCGCCGTCACCAGCCACGGCCCCAGCGGGTTGAACGTCTCGCAGTTCTTGCCCTTGTCCCACTGGCCGCCACGCTCGATCTGGAACTCCCGTTCGGAGACGTCGTGCGCGATCGTGTACCCGGCGACGGCGGCGCGGGCTTCCTCGTCGGTCTCCAGGTAGCGCGCGGTTCGGCCGATGACGACGGCCAGTTCGGCCTCCCAGTCCGTCTTCACGCTGCCGCGCGGCACCAGCACCGTGTCGTCGGGCCCGACGACCGTGTCCGGCGCCTTCATGAAGACGATCGGCTCGGCCGGCACGGCGGCGCCGGTCTCGCGCGCGTGATCGTGATAGTTCAGCCCGATGCACACGATCTTGCCGATCCGGGCGACCGGCGGCCCGGTGCGCAGACCGGCCGGGTCCAGGCGCGGCAGTACACCGGCGGCGGCCGCCGCCCGTATCCGGGCGAGGGCCGGACTGTCCCCGAGCAGTTCCCCGTCGACATCCGTGACCAGTGACGACAGATCGCGCAGCACGCCTTCCTCGTCGAGCAGCGCCGGGCGTTCCGCCCCCACCGGACCGACACGCAGCAGCTTCATCGGTACGACTCCCGTGGTCGAAGGGTCGGTCCGGGAGGGCTCTCCCGGACCGGCCGATGGGGACGGCCATCGAGCGATTCGGACGATCGTCCAAGAACGGCGTCCGCTCCGCAAGACCCGGTTCACGTACTGGACCGTTACCCGGCGGTACGCATCGGGGACGTCCCGCTACCCGGCCGAACCGGCCTGGGCCACGGCCCCCTCCCCGGCCGTACGGTCCGCGTGGCCGTCCTGGTCGCGCTCCCGGTGCAGCAGCGCCCGCTCGCACGCCGTCCACGCCGTGGTCGTCACCAGGTAGAGCGCGGCCGCCAGCGGCAGCACCGCGATGCTGACCAGCGTCCCGAAGGACAGCAGCGGCATCACCTTCGTCATGGCGCCGAGGCCGGGCACCGTACCGCCGTCGGGTGTGCCCGCCTGCCCGAGGGGCGCGCCCGTCGCCGCGTTCCGCGCCATCGTCGTACGGGCCCGCCGGTAGTTCCAGGTGGCGACGGCGGCGGCCAGCGCGAACAGCGCGAGATAGACCCGCCCGTGCGGTCCGGTCAGGCCGCCTTCCGTGAGGGCCTGCGACCAGTGCCCGCCGAGCGGGGCGCCCAGCAGCGTGTGCGCGAGCAGACCGCTGCCGTCGCTGGTGAACAGGTGGTACATGACGAAGAAGACAGGCAGTTGCAGAAGCGACGGCAGGCAGCCGGCCAGCGGCGAGGAGCCGGTCTCGGCGTAGAGCGCGGCGGTCTCCTCCTGTAGGCGCTGCGGGTCCTTCGCGTACTTGCGGCGCAGCTCGGCCAGGCGCGGGGCGTGCGCGGAACGGGTCTTCTCGCCACGGGCGGCGGCGCGGGCGAGCGGGTGCAGTGCGGCGCGTACGCACAGGGTGAAGAGGATGATCGCGGCGGCGGTCGCCGAAGCTCCGAAGAGCGGTTCGATGAGGTCGGCGGCCTGGGACAGCGCGCTGCCCAGGGTGGCGAAAACGGACATGGGTGAGCCCTCCACGGGGTCTCGTCGTGCCGGAAGAGGATGTCGGCGTGACGAGCCGCGCGGGGCCGGGGCCTTCGCGGAGTGCGAGGTGGAGGCGCCTACGCGGCCGTCGGGAGGGGACGGCCGGGCGCCCTGGGCCGCGGGCGGCCCGCGGCGTCGGGATCGCGTTGCGGCAGGAAGGCCGTACGGCGTTCCCGGTCGCGCATGGCGGTACGGACGCGGCCCGGCGGTTCGGGCCGGGCGAGCGCGGCGGCCAGGAAGGCGCGGCACAGCAGCAGTACGGCGGCGGTGGTCGCGGCGGCGGCGAGCGTCGAGGTCAGGCCGCTCTGGGCGAGCGCGAAACCGGAGAGCAGGAAGAAGAGCGCGCCCATGTACAGCCGCCAGGCTTCGGCGAAGCGCCGCATGTGCTCACTCCTTCCCCGGTTCGTGCGATCCGTGAAGTCCGTGCGGTCCGTGCGGTCCGTGCGGCGGATGGCAGGTCCCGGCTCATCCGGCCGGGTTCCGCACCAGCGTAGCGGCAGGGCGGCCGGGCGGGGCGGCCGGGCAGGGCGGCGGCCCCGGAGGGGAGCCGGGGCCGCCGCGGTCACCGTGCGCCTGTCACAGCCCGTTGACCCGGGCCTCCCTGGCCACGCCCAGCGGCCGGATGCTGGAGGCGACGGCCCGCGCCCGGCGGCCGGCCCGTGAGCGGTAGCGCCGTACGTGGGCCATCAGGCGGCGGCTGCGCAACGCCATCTCCAGTTCGAAGCGGGTCCGCGGATCGCGCAGCGCGGGGCCGAAGAGCTTCTCGATCTGCCGCAGGCGGTAGCGCACGGTCTGCGGGTGCACCTGGAGCACCCGGGCCGCTTCGGGAGCACCGCCGCCCTCCAGCCAGGCGAGCAAGGTGACCTCCAGGCGTTCGCTCTGGCGAGGCGTCAGGTCGTCGAGGGGGCTCAGCCAACGTGCGGAGAGTGCTCTGGCCAGCGATTCGTCCTGGAGGAGGAGCAGTGTGGAGAGGTGGTCGTCGACGAAGGCCGGGCGGGTGTCGGGGCCGCCGCGGCCGGGCGACAGGGCGAGCAGGGCGCGGGCCCAGCGCAGCGAGGAGGCAGTGTCACCCGCCGGTACGGCGTGGCCGACCGCCGCCGCCCGGCCCTTGAGGGCGGCCTCCAGACGGGCGCGGGTCTGCGTCCCGGGGTCGGGGACGAGCAGGCAGGTGTCACCGTCGACGGTGCCGATGAGGGCGTCGCCGAGGGCGGCGGCCAGCTGAGGGGCTTCGGCGGGCGAGGCGAGCGCGACGGCCTGGACGAGCGCCGGTACGGGCCAGCCGGCACAGCGGGCCACTTCGGCGAGGGCGACGTCGGAGACGTCCTTGGCTCCTGAGAGGGCGGCGAACATCTCCCGGCGGGCCGGCGCCATCGGCAGCGGAGTGACGACGAGGTCCTTGGGCCGCCGGGCGCGTTCCGCGTTCTCCTGGTAGCCGAGCGCCACCACCATCGCCTGTTCCACGGCCCGGTGGGTCTCTTCGGCACCCGTTTCCGCGAGCAGTGCCGCAAAGGCGGGAAATCCGCTCCGCAGCTCCTCGCACACCTTCTCGGCGAGCGCCGGGAGTTCCTTTCTCAGCACGCGGGTCCATTCGCCGCGGGGGCGTGACCAGATGCGGTTCAGGAGATCACACATCGCTACCTCGTTCCTGGCGTGATGCGGAGGGGGGTACGGCCCTGCTGCTCGGAAGCACCGCCGTGCGGTGGATCGGTGGATCGGTGGCGCAGTAGATAGATCGGTGGCGCAGTGGATCGGTGGCGCAGTGGATCGGTGTCCGGTGACGCTTCGAGCGGCGGTCGTGCTTGAGGGGGCACCATCCGGAGTTACCCCGCGTAACTTCGATGCCGGTGCAGGAATTTGTCACAGCGCGATAAACCGGAGGACGGTCCGGCGGCGTTCCGTGATGCTGCTGCTCACCCCGGACCACCGCCCTTGGCGCATACCTTTGCGCGTCCCGGCGGAAGACCCCGCATAAACCGCGGTGAATATCCCGGCGCGCGACGTACGCATTTCACCGCGCGGACATCGCCGCGAGGCGCCACCCACGCGCCTCCCCCTTCCCCTTCCCCACGCATCTCCCCCTCCGCCCCCGGCTCCCCTCAAGGAGGCCTGATGTCCGCATCCCGTCTACGGGCCGCCCTGCGCCCCGCCCTGCCCGCCGTCGTACTCCTCTTCCTCGCCGTGGCCACCCAGGCCGGAGCGGCCCGGCGGGCGCTGGACTTCCTGGACTTCGGCGCGGGTGTCCTCGCACTGGTCTCGCTCACCGGCACCGTCCTGTGGGGCCTGGCCGCCACCGACCGGCTGCTGCTGCACTCCGGCCACCGGCTGATCGCGCAGGCCGTGCACCGCGGCACCGGCGTCGCCGGGCTCGGCTTCCTCGCCCTGCACATCGGGGTGAAGATCGCCCGCGACCGGACGAGCGGCACGGCCGCTGTGGTGCCGTTCACCGACGACAGCCACCCCCTACTCATCGGACTCGGCACCCTGGCCGGCTACCTCTACCTAGCGGCGGCGGTGACGGGCGCGGTGCGCGGCGCGTTCACCTCGCGCCGCGGGTCGCGGTGGTGGCGGGTGCTGCACATGGGGGCGTACGTGGCCTGGTGCGCGGCGCTGGTGCACGGGCTGAAGTCGGGGCGCGCTGCTGCCGGTTGGGTGACCACCGGATACATGCTGTGCGTCGCCGGGGTCGCGGTGGTGCTCGTACTGCGGATACGGGCGCCGCGTCGGAACCAGGTCCCGTACAGCCCGCCGCCGGACGCGCATTCCGGCAGGCCCCGGGGCCCGGATCGGGCGGCTCGGCACTCCCGCGGCGTCCGTCCGTGACGTACGGCCATGCGCGGAGAGTGTGGCTATGTGGCCGGTATGGAGGCGGGGGGCGAAGGGCGCGCCTACGGGGCCAGCTTGGGTGGGCCCCCGGTTACCTCAACGTATCGAAGACTGAATGGAGTTCCCTATGACGCTCCTGGCGTCGGCCACCACGATTTCGATGCCTGCCGTTGCGCCCGGTTCGGCCGTTCCCGGGCTGACCGTTCACGGACTGGCCGCACCCGGACTGGCCGCACCCGGGCTGGCCGTCCCCAGTCTGGCCGCGATCGAAGCGCCTCGACTGCTCGCCGGGCTGGTCGGGTCGGTTGGTCTGATCGGATCGCTTGAGCTGGACGGGCCGGCTGGGCTGAACGGAGTGGGCGAGCCCGTTGGTCTGGACGGAATGGGCGGACCCGTTGGTCTGGACGGAATGGCAGTACTGAGCGGAGTGGCGGGTCTGGACGGAATGGCAGAACTGGGCGGAGTGGCGGGGCTGGACGGAATGGCAGAACTGGGCGGAGTGGCGGGACCGGACGGAGTGGGCGGGGAGGGCGGGTCCCTTTGGCTGGACGGAATGACGGGGCTGGGCGGAGTGGACAGGGCGAACGGGCTGGACACGTCGGAGCGGCGCCTGGACCGGGTGGCGCACCTCGCGCGGCACGGCAGTCCGCCCGACCTGTCCGCCGGCGAGCTCGTGGCGCTGGCCGAGGACACCGGGCTGCGCGGCCGTGGCGGTGCGGGCTTTCCGTTCGCGCGGAAGCTGAGTGCCGTCCTGGAGGGGCGGCGGCGTACGGGCGGGCGGGTCGCGGTGGTCGTCAACGGCAGTGAGGGCGAGCCCGGTTGTCTCAAGGACACGGCTCTTCTGCTGTTCGCGCCGCACCTGGTGCTGGACGGCGCGCTGCTGGCCGCGCGGGCGCTCGGCGCCGAGGAGATCGCGATCGGGGTGACCCGCGCGGACGTGGCCCGGTCGGTACGCCAGGCGATCGCCGAACGGGGGCCGCTGTCCACGCCGGTACGCGCCGAACTGCTGGCGGAACGTTTCGTCACGGGCGAGGGCACCGCGCTCACCGACGGCCTCAACCGAGGCCCCGGCCTCCCCTCGGGCCGCAAGGTCCGCTCCAGCGAACGCGGCCTGCACGGCCTGCCCACCCTGCTGTCCAACACCGAGACGTACGCCCAGCTCGCCGTCGCCGCGCGGCTGGGCGCCCTGGACTACCGCGCCACCGGCGACCCCGCCGAACCCGGAACCGTCCTGCTGACCGTGGCCGGCGAACGGGTCGTGGAAGCACCGACCGGAGTGCCACTCGCCCGCGTCCTGGCCCTGTGCGAGCTCCGCCCTGGGCAGGGCGTCCTGATCGGCGGCTACCACGGCACCTGGCTGTCGCCGTCCACCGCCGGTACGGCCCTCCTCAGCCGCGACGACCTGGCCGCGTACGGTGCGGTGCTCGGCGCGGGGGCGGTGCTGCCGCTGCCGGAAGGGACCTGCCCGGCGGGCGAGGTCGTACGGGTCGCGCGCTGGATGGCCGCCGAATCCGCGGGACAGTGCGGACCCTGCGTCCTGGGGCTGCCCTCGCTCGCCGACGCGCTCGGCCAGGCGGTCGGCGGTGGCGGGCAGCGCGCGCTGGACGCCGTACGGGACCGGATGCGGGCTGTGGAACGGCGCGGAGCGTGCAGTCACCCCGACGGCACCGCGCGTTTCGTCGCTTCGGCACTGGCCACCTTCCCCGACGAGTTCGCCGGGCACGCCGGCGGCGCCGGGTGCGGCCGTCCGGTGCTCGGCGCGCTGCCGGTGCCCGGCGAGGAGGCGTACGGCGAGAAGGCGTACGGCGCCGCAAGCGCACCAGCAGCCGGTGGCGGGCGGCACTCCGGTGACCGCACCACCACGATCACCGCCTCCCGGCCCCGCGCGCCCGAACAGCGGCTGCTCGTCGACTGGACGCTCTGCCAGGGCCACGGCCTGTGCGCCGACCTCGTGCCCGGCATGATCCGGCTGGGGCCCGACGGCTACCCGGAGCGGGCCACGATGCCGCTGCCCGCCCGGATGCGCCGACGCGCGCAGCTCGCGGTACGGCGCTGCCCGGCGCTCGCGCTGCGTGTCCAAGACGGCGAATGACCCGTACGGCGGTCGAACACCCGCTGTACGGGCTTCACTTCCGCACGCTTTTCGTCCGCCGATGACAACTTCCGCCCCGCCTGAACACCCGCCCCCCACCCCTCGTACCCCGCAGACAACACCCCCGGCCCCCACGACAACGCCCCCGGAATCCCACGACAGCACCCCCGCCCCCCGAATCCCCCGAATACCCCGAATCCCCCGAACCCCCCGAAGGAGACAACGATGAGCCCGCACACCGACCCGCAGCCCAAGCCCCACCCGCACCCCAAGCCCCAGCCCCACCCCGCCCCACACACCGGCCACCCCCACCCCGCCTCCCGCCGCTCCGGCCCCCACCCCGCCTCCCGCCGCCCCGACACCCAACGCCGCCACGCCCTCCTGGCGGTGACAGCCGCCGCCGTCCTGGCGCTCACCACCGCCTGCGGCTCCGCCGACCGCACCGACGCCGCCCCCGTGGCCAACGACAAGGTGCGCGCAGGCAGCGGCAGTTCCGCCGACTACGGCTCAGGCGACACCGGCGGCGATTACGGCGCCGACAAGGGACAGGCCGGCGGAGACGGCTACGGCAACGGTTACGGCTCGACGGATGACAGCAACCGCCCCGCGGCGCAGGGCGCGCCCGCCCGGGCCCTCGCGCTGCGCCAGTCCCCCGAACTCGGCCCGGTCGTCACCGACAGCAAGGGCATGGCCCTCTACCGCTTCGACAAGGACACCGCCAAGCCCCCGAACTCCGCCTGCTCCGGAGCCTGTGCGACCACCTGGCCCCCGGTCCCCGCCGACGACGCCACCGCCGCCTCCGGCATGGCCGCGAGCGCCCTCGGCTCGGTCACCCGCCCCGACGGCACCCAACAGCTCACCATCAGCGGCTGGCCCGCCTACCGTTACGCCAAGGACACCGCCCCCGGCGACACCAAGGGCCACGGTGTCGGCGGCACCTGGAACGCGTTCGCCCCCGACGGCAAGAAGGCCACCGCCGGGCCGGCCGCCGACGTCTCCGTCTTCGACCAGCCCCGGCTCGGCAAACTGCTCGTCGACAAGGACGGCCGTACGGTCTACCGCTTCAACAAGGACAGCGCCTGGCCGATGAAGTTCGGCTGCAACGGCGCCTGCCTGGACACCTGGAAACCCGTCGGCCCGGCCGACAAGAGCAAGCTGGAAGGCGTCCCCGAGAAGCTGATCAGCACCGTCACCCGGCCCGACGGCACCAAGCAGCTCGCGGTCGACTGCTGGCCGGTCTACACCTTCAGCGGCGACAAGCAGCCCGGCGACGTCAACGGGCAGGGAAAGACGGGCACGTGGTTCGCCGTCTCCCCGGAGGGCAAGAAGATCACCTCGCCGGCGACGGGCTGACCCCGGCCGCGCCGTTCCCACCAGCCCCGCCCCCGTCCCCACCAGCGCCTTCCGCCCTGGGGCCGTCCTCCTCCCCGTCCAGGTCCGACGCCAGCACCTCGGCGTCCGGCCGGCCGTCCACGGGCCGCGGGCCCAGCCAGGTCACCCCGAGCGCCACCACCAGGTTCACCGCGAGCGCCACGATCCCCGCGTTCACGCCCCACACCGGGTCGTGTCCGGTGAAGACCAGCCCGCAGACCACCACGAGTCCCACGACCAGGCCGCCGACGGCCCCGTACAGCGTCAGCCGTCGCCACACCAGGCCCAGCAGGATCATCGGCACCAGCTGCGCCATCCCCTCGTACGAGATGAGCGAGAGCCGTACGAGGGTGTTCGGCGCGGTGTACGTCAGCAGCAGCGCCAGCGCGCCCGCCACCACGACGACGACCTGCGACCACAGCTTCTGGCGGTGCGCCAGCCGGGGTACCGCGCCCAGCACGCTCCTCCCCCACATCGTGCCGATGACCAGCATGAACACGGCCATCGGCACGATGGAGGAGAGCGCGGCGGCGACACCGGTCACGCCCACCAGCCAGGCCGGCAGCGAGTCCACCACCAGCTTGAACAGCGCGAGATTGGAGTCGGCGCCGGTCAGTCCCGGCACCACGAACAGCGCCGCCATGCCGAGCAGCATCGGCACGAACAGCAGCACGTTGTAGAACGGCAGCAGCACCGCGTTGCGCCGCAGCGCGTCGGCGTTGCGCGCGCCCAGGTAGCCCGCGACGGTCGTCGGGAAGATGACGACGGTCAGGGAGTTCAGGAGGGAGGTGGTGATGAACCAGCCCTGGCCCAGGCCGCCCGACTCGTGGCCGGGGAAGGTCAGCCACTGCGGCTTCTCGGCGACGATCCGGTCCAGGAAGGGCCCGTACCCGTCGAAGTAGTGCAGCGGTACGTAGACGGCCAGGAAAGCGAGGGTCGCGATGACCAGGATGTCTTTGAGGACCGACACCCACGCGCTGCCGCGCAGTCCGCTGACCACGACGAAGAGGGTGGTCACCGCGAAGCCGATGAAGTAGGCCCAGTTCAGGCTGATCGCCCCGTAGGAGATGGTCGTCACGACCACACCCATGCCGGTGATCTGGAGCTGGATGTAGGGCAGCAGGCAGACGGTCGCGAGGACCGCCACCGCCGTGCCGAGCCAGCGCCGCCCGTAGCGGTGCGCCACCAGGTCGGTGATGCCGACCAGGCCGTGCCGTCGCGCGTACGACCAGAGCATCGGGCCGACGACGAAGCCGAGCGCGTAGCCGCAGGACATGTACGCGAGGACGTAGAGGACCGGGGCGCCGAAGTTGTAGCCCCAGCCCGCCGCGCCCAGGTAGCTGAAGCTGGTGTAGCTCTCGCCCGCCATCAGCACCCAGATGAAGACCGTGCCGAGGCTGCGGCCGCCCACCGACCACTCGGTGAGCCCGCCCTTGCGGCGCCCGCCGCCGCGGACCGCCAGCAGGCCCAGGGCCAGCGTCAGCACCATGAACGCCGCGAAGATGGAGGTGGCGATGGTCGCGTTCATGCCGCGCTCCCTTCTCCCGCGCGCTTCCCGGCCGGCGCGCCCGCGCGCCCGGCGGCCCGCCGCGCGGCCCGTTTCCGGTCGCCGCGCCAGGCCAGCCACACCGACGCGGGCGTCAGCAGGGTCGCGAGCAGCATCCAGAAGACGAGGAAGGGCAGTCCGAGCACGGTCGGCGTCACACGGTTCACCAGCGGCAGCACACCGAGGTAGAGCACGTGAGGGACCAGGAGCCACAGCAGCGTGGGACGTTTCAGCACAGCGGAAGAGCCTATCGGGGCACCGCGCCCGTCAGACGGCCCCACACCACCAGCCGGTACGCCGAGGAGTACTCGGGCGTGCAGGTCGTCAGCGTCAGGTAGGAGCCGGGCTCGGTGTAGCGCAGGGCCGGGTGGGCGGTGCTGTACGGGACGGGGGCGGTGACGGTGCCGTCGGAGGGCGTGGTGCGCGGCACGGTCCGGTCGACCGCGTAGGTGTAGCGGGCGGCCGCGGTGAGCACCTCCACCGTGTCGCCGGGTCGCAGCCGGTTCAGGAAGCGGAACGGTTCGCCGTGCGTGTTGCGGTGCCCGGCGAGCGCGAAGTTGCCCGGCTCGCCGGGCTGCGCGGTGTGCGCGTAGTGGCCCGCGTAGCCCTTGTTCAGGACGGCGGACCTGCCGGTCCCCTCGGCGACGGGAACGGTCAGGCCGAGACGCGGGATGCGCAGGACCGCGTACGCGGCGTCCCGGCGGGGGCGCGGCGGCGCGGTCTGCTCCAGGGTGCTGCGGACCTCTTGCCGCATACGGTCCCCGGGCCGCTCAGGAGCCGTGGAAGCGGCCGGGCCGGACGACGGTCCGGAGGACGGCGTTCCGGTTGCCGGTGTTCCGGCGGTCGGCGGGTGCTGCGCGTCCCACTGCCGTTCCAGCCGCGCCACCTGGTCACGCGCGCTCGCCTGCGCCTGCCGATTCGTCCAGTACAGCTGATGTACGACCAGCAGCAGAACGAGCACTCCGAACGTCACCGCCAGCTCCGCGCCCGCCCACAACACCCGCAGAGCGCGCGGCCGTCGCCGCCGCTGCCCCTGCACCACCACCGGTATCCGCTCGCGCACGCGCTGCACGGTAGGGCCTGCGGCGGGAGACTTCCATAGGCGGTGCGGGCTGAGACGGGGCCAGGAGCGCCTACGTCAGAAAGCGTTGACGTGGTCGGCCCCGTTGTCGATCCGCGCGGTCGGAGCCACCCGGACGGCCTCGACCAGGTCGCTGCCGACCAGGCGTTCAGCGAGCTCCTCCGAGCACGCCACATACGTGGAGCTCAGGTCCCAGTCGCAGGCGACCACCCAGCCGCGGTCCTCGGGCCACCAGTGTTCCGGCCCGGCGTACTCCTCCCCCGTACGGGCCCGCACGGCTTCCAGGCCGGAGAGCGACGACTTCCACACGAGGGTTTCCTCATCACGGAGCTCTCTGGCCAGCTCATAGCTGTAGAAGATCCGCTGGCTGGCTTCCGCCGCCGTGGCGTCCGACAGGATCTCCACGAGCCCCTGGCGCGTGGCCGGGTCGGGCTCCCCGTCGAAAACCTCCCACTGCTCCCCGACAGGCGGGCTGAGCATCTCCCGCCGCACGGCTCCGCCCATCAGCTCGCCGTGGAAGTACGCGCCGGAAGCCGCCGCCATCTCCCGCCACGTCCTGCGCAGTCCGGGTACTTCCTCCAGCGTCCAGGAGTGGAAGACGCGTACGTACGCCGGATAGCCCTCGGGGACGAGTTCGGTGACGACGTGCCGCCATACGTCGGTGTCGGGGGTCAGCCGCTCGCGCAGCCACCGCAGTGCCTGCTCGGGGTCGGGTACCGCCAGGATGCCGTCGTCCGTCACCGCCCCATTTTCCCCGTACGGCCTGGTTGCTCCCGTACGGGGGTTTCCCCGGAGTTACCGCCCTACCCCCCGAGCACCCGCGACACCGCATAGATGCACAGACCGGCCAGGGCGCCGACGACCGTGCCGTTGATGCGGATGAACTGGAGGTCGCGTCCGATGTGTGCCTCGATCTTCTTCGAGGTGTGGTCGGCGTCCCAGCTCGCGACGGTGTCGGTGATCAGGGACGTGATCTCGGCGCGGTACGTCGTCACGACGTAGACCGCGGCGCCCTCCAGCCAGCCGTCGACCTTGTTCTGGAGCCGTCCGTCACGGGCCAGCCGCTGACCCAGTGACAGCAGGGCCGACCGGGTGCGCTGCCGCAGCTCGCTGTGCTCGTCCTCGGCGGCCGCCACGATCATGGTGCGTACGGAGCCCCACGCGGAGGCGATCAGGTCCTGCACCTCGCCGCGGCCCAGCACCTCCGACTTCAGGCGCTCCACCCGCTCCCGGGTGTCGGTGTCGGACTGCAGGTCGCCCGCGAAGTCCTTGAGGAAACGGTCCACCGCGCCGCGCGCCGGGTGCTCGGGCATGTCCCGCATCTCGGTGACGAACCGCAGCAGCTCCTTGTAGACCCGCTCGCCGACCTTGCGGTCCACGAAGCGCGGCGTCCAGCCGGGGGCGCCGCCGGAGACCGCCGTCATCACCGAGTCGCCGTGCGAGGTCAGCCAGTCGTGGGCCCGTACGCAGACCAGGTCCACGACCCGGCGGTGCCCGCCGTCCGCGACGACCTTCTCCAGCATCTTGCCGAGCCCGGGCGCGATCTCCTGCGCGTCCGCGCGGCGGGTGATCGCCTCGCCGACCACCGCCTGCACGTCGGAGTCGCGCAGCACGGTCAGCGCGCCGCGCAGCGCGGTGGACAGCTCCGCCGTCACCCGGTCGGCGTTCTTCGGTTCGGCGAGCCAGGCGCCCAGCCGCCGGCCGATGCCGACCTTGCGCAGCCGCTGCCGTACGACGTCGCCGGACAGGAAGTTCTCGCCGACGAACTCGCCGAGGCTCACCCCGAGCTGGTCCTTCTTCGTCGGGATGATCGCGGTGTGCGGGATGGGCAGCCCCAGCGGCCGCTTGAACAGGGCGGTGACCGCGAACCAGTCGGCCAGCGCGCCGACCATGCCCGCCTCGGCCGCCGCCGCCACGTAGCCCGCCCAGCCGCCCGCGCCGGCGGCCTTCGCCCAGGTGGCGAGGGCGTACACCAGGGCCACCCCGAGCAGCAGGCCGGTCGCCAGGGTCTTCATGCGCCGTACGCCGCGCCGCTTCTCCGCGTCCGCGGGGCTGTCCGCGAGGCTCTGCGGGGAGCCGCCGGGCGGTACCGGGCCGCGGGCCCGGCCCGTGCCCGCGCGCCCGCCGTCCGGCGGTGTCCCGTCCGCTCCCGCGGGCACATCCGCCCCGGGGACCACGTCCGTCTTCGTCCGTTCCATCCGCTCCACCCGCTCGAACCCGTCAGCACCGTACGTACAGGCATATGCCCTGCTTCATGCCGGCCGTGCGTTCAACTGTGTCCTACTCCGGACGCGAACCACGAGTTCCCCTGCGCGCCGCCGGGGCGCCACCCGGGCCGTCCGGACCGCGTGGCAGCATGAACGGGCCGACCGGACCACGCCGCCACCGCTGACCACACGCTGCCCTGTGCCCGCCCGGAGCACGCCGCTCCGCCTGCCATAGGAGACTGTGCCCGCATGCCGACTCCCGTGGGCCGCCCGTTGCCGCTGCTCGCCGGCCTGGCGGCGCTGCTGGCGCTCGCCATCGCCGCGGTGCTCCTCAGCTCCGGCGGCGACGGCACCCAGGACCCCGCGGGAGACGACCGCCCGCCCTCGGCAGAGCGCTGGACCGGTACGTGGTCGGCCGCCGCCGCGGCCGCCGAACCCGGCAAGTCCGACGGCTACGCGGACACCTCCCTCCGCAACGTGGTGCACACCAGCATCGGCGGCACCAGCGCCCGCATCCAGCTCTCCAACCTCTACGGCACCCGCCCGCTGCCCGTCGGTCACGCCACCCTCGCCCGCGCCTTCGCCCCCGGCAGCCCGGCGGTCATGCCCGGCACCCTGCGCAGGCTGACCTTTGCCGGACGGCCCGCCGTCACCGTCCCGGCAGGTGGATCGGTCACCAGCGACCCGGTCCGGCTGACCGTCCCGGCCGCCGCCGACCTCCTGGTCAGCACCTACTCCCCGGCCCCCTCCGGGCCCGTCACCTACCACCCGCACGCCCGCCAGACGTCCTACCTGGCGCGCGGCGACCGCGCCGCGGACACCGCCGGCGGCGCCTACACCCGAAAGGTCACCGCCTGGCGCTACCTGACCGGTGTGGACGTCCGCGGCCCGCGCACCGACGGCGCCGTCGTGGCCGTCGGCGACTCGATCACCGACGGCAACACCTCCACCCCGGACGCCAACCACCGCTGGCCGGACTTCCTCGCCGCCCGGCTGCGCACCGAGCCCGGCGCGCCCCGCTACGGCGTCCTCAACCAGGGCATCAGCGGCAACCGGCTGCTGACGGACAGCAACCGCTGGTCGGTCAGCGGCGGGCCGAGCGTGCTGTCCCGGCTGGAGCGCGACGTGCTGTCGCGCGCGGGGGTGCGGGCCGTCGTCGTCGAGATCGGCCTCAACGACCTGTTCAAGTCACCGCGCCGGCTCGACGCGGAGAAGCTGGCGGACGGGATGCGGGAGATCGTGCGCCGGGCAGCGGCACGGGACATCCAGGTCATCGGCAGCACGCTCACCCCGTTCGGCGGCCATCGCGGCTACCGGCCGGAGCTCGACGCCGTACGGCAAGACCTCAACGCGAAGATCCGCGCCGGGGCGGTCTACGGGCAGTACGCGGACTTCGACGAGGCGCTGCGCGACCCGCACCGCCCCCTGCGGCTGCGGCCCGCCTACGACTCGGGCGACCATCTGCACCCGAGCGACGCGGGCTACCGGGCGATGGCCGGCGCGGTCGACCTGCGGCAGCTCAAGGGAGCGCCGGTACGGTGAGGCGGCTCAGCGGAGGCACGGTGAGGCGACCCGGGGCCGGCGGCACGGTGAGGCGACTCAAAGGCGCCTCGGCACGATGAGGCGGCCCGGGGGCGCGGAGGCCGGTGCGGCAGGCGCGCCGGCGCCCGTGCACGCCGTCAGTCCAGCTCCTTGCGCCGGCGCTCCGACACCTCGTATCCGCGCGCGTCTTCCGGAAGCGCCGACTCCGCGCGCCGCTCGCGCTCCAGCCTGATCCGCTGCTTCTCCAGCTTGGAGAGCCTGCGCCGGACACCGACGCCGCCCATCATCGCGAACCCGGTGATCTTCACCCGCGGCGCGCCCGGCTCCCCCGGCTCGCCGTCACCGTTGTCAAAGCCGCCCATGAAGCCCCAGCCGGTCACCTGCACCTCGACGCCCGGCGGCACCACGACGTCGATGCCGCCCATCAGCGCGAAGCAGCGCACCGTGATCTCCTCGGCCTCGAAGTGCGCGTCCCGCAGGTCGATCTCGCCGCCCGCCTGGAACACCCCGGCGGTGAACATCCGCGGCGCCGTCCAGCGCCCCTTGCGTGAGAAGCCGCTCCAGAAGGCGAAGGCCCCGCGGGAGGACGGCTCACCGCCGATCCGCTCCCGCCAGGTGACCGCCCCGGGCCCGGCGGCCCGGGTGTCCGGCAGGCCGCTGCCGGACGGCTGCGGCAGGTCGGCGACCAGCGGCCGCAGCGCGCCGACCGTCCGCGCCTGGTAGGCCGCGGTCAGCCGCTCCTCGAACTCCTCCATCTGCAGCCGCCCCTCGGCGAGGGCTTCGCGCAGGATCCCGGCGATCCGGTCACGGTCGGCGTCCGAGGCGCGCAGATCGGGGAGTTCTTCAGTCATACGGACAGATTAATGCCTCATGGCGCCGTGTTGTCCGCGTACATCCGCGAGATGACGTCCTCGATGTCCGGCTCCCGCACCGACAGATCCACCAGCGGATACCGTTCCGCGACCGCCGAGACGACCGGCGCCGCGCTCTGCGCCGCCGGGAACGCCAGCCACTGCCGCGGGCCTTCGACCTTGACCGTACGGGCGCCGGGCACACCCTCGATGGGCGGAAGCTCCCGTTCCAGATCCACCACCAGCGTCCGTTCGCTGCGCCCCACGGCGTGCAGCCCGTCCAGCCCGCCGTCGTACACCAGCCGCCCGTGGTCGATGACCATCACCCGGCGGCACAACTGCTCGATGTCGGTGAGGTCGTGCGTGGTCAGCAGGACGGTGGTGCCCCGCTCCGCGTTCACCTCGCGCAGGAAGCCGCGGACCTTCGCCTTGCTGATGACGTCCAGGCCGATGGTCGGCTCATCGAGGTAGAGCACCTCCGGGTCGTGCAGCAGCGCCGCCGCGATGTCACCGCGCATCCGCTGGCCGAGCGAGAGCTGCCTCACCGGGACCGGCAACAGCTTCTCCAGGTCGAGCAGTTCGACGCAGCGCTCCAGGTTCCGCCGGTAGGCGGCCTCCGGAATCCGGTACATCCGCCGCACCAGCTCGTAGGAGTCCCGCAGCGGCAAATCCCACCACAGCGTCGTGCGCTGCCCGAAGACCACCCCGACGCGGCGCGCGAGCCGGGTCCGCTCCCGCGCCGGGTCGATACCCGCCACCCGCAGCCGCCCGCCGCTGGGCACCAGGATCCCGGTGAGCATCTTGACGGTGGTGGACTTGCCCGCGCCGTTCGGGCCGATGTAGCCGACCATCGCGCCACGCGGCACCCGGAAGCTGATGCCGTCGACGGCCCGCACCTCCTCCCGCACCCGCCGCAGCCGGCCCGCCTTGCGCCGCACGTGGAAGACCTTCTCGACACCGTCCAGTTCGATGAAACCGGGCTCGCCGCCCGACGGGCCACGCCCCACGGCCCCGGACTCCTCCGGATCGTGCGACACAGCACCGGCCTCCTCCGGGCCGCGCACCGTATCCCCCGTACCGCTTCGCATACCGTCCCTCAGCTCCCCGTGCTCCGATAGTTGCGCAGGCCCGCCCGCCAGGCCAGCCAGGCCAGTCCGCACATCGCCGCCGCGACCGCCGGCCCCAGGAAGTCCACCCAGCCCGGCAGCCCCAGCGGGTCGTCGCGGCCCAGCAGGCGCAGCGCGGGCAGCCAGTTGACGAAGGCGAGCGGGACGACGAAGGTGACGCCCCGCACCAGGTCCTTGGCGAAGACGGTGGGCGGGTACTGGAGCATCGTCGTACCGCCGTACGTGAACGAGTTCTGCACCTCGGCGGCATCCTGCGCGACGAACTGGAACGCGGCCCCGATGGTGAAGACCGCCCCGAAGATCACCGCGCCGCACAGCAGCATGAGCGGCACCAGCAGCACCTTGCCCGGCGTCCAGTCCACCTCCAGCCGGGACAGCGACCAGCCCAGCACCACTGCCGCCTGGAGGATCCGGCCGAGCCGGCGCAGCGCGAAACGGTCCGCCGCGACCTGCGCGAACACCGGTACGGGCCGCACCAGCAGAACGTCCATCGTGCCGTCCCTGACCCGCGTGCCGAGCCGGTCCATGCTGCCCAGCACCAGGTCCGCCAGGCCCAGCGCCACGCCGGACGTGCCGTACAGGAACGCCACCTCGGGCAGCGAGAACCCGCCGAGGGCGGTGATGTGCGTGAACATCAGCATTATCGCGAGGAAGTCCAGCCCGGTGGCGGCGAAGTTGCCGAGCGCCGTCAGCAGGAAGGACGTCCGGTAGGCGAGCGTGGAGCGGGTCCACATCGCCACGATCAGGCCGTACGCCCGCAGGCCTTCGACCAGCCGCGAGCGGAGGGCCCACACACCTTCCTCAGCCACCCTGCACCACCACCTTCCGCGTCGCCACGGACTGCACCAGCCGCCCCGACGCCAGCAGCACCACCGCCCACCCGGCCTGGAAGGCCAGCGCCCGCGCCGCCCCCACGCCCTCGTGCACCCCGAGCAGCACGTCGGCCGGCACCTGGAGCATCGAGGACCACGGCAGCAGCCGGACCACCTCGCCGAACCCGCCGGGGAAGACGTTCAGCGGCAGCACCATCCCGGAGAAGAACAGGCACATCAGCCCGGCGACCATCGACACGCCCGCGCCGTCCAGCAGCCAGAAGGACGTCAGCGCCACCAGATAACGCAGCGCGAAGCCGACCACCACACCGAGCGCCACCGACACCAGGAACAGCAGCCAGGTCACCGGCGAGGCGGGCAGCGCCGACGGAAAGACCAGCGTGCCCACCGCCATCGGCACCAGGCCCCGGCCCAGCAGCTGGAAGGCGGCCCGCCCGAGGTCGGCGGCCAGCCACCACAGCTGGAGGTCCGCGGGCCGGTACAGGTCGACGGCGATGTCCCCGCTGCGGATGCGCTCCTGCAACTCGTCCATGCCGCCGCCGATGAGCAGCCCGGTGGCCGCCAGCAGCGCCTGCCCGGTCCATACGAAGGTCAGCGCCTGCGGCAGGTCGTAGCCGCCCAGATGGGGGCGCTCGGTCCACAGGGCGATGTAGGTGTAGGCGAGGATGAAGCCGAAGACGGTGTTGGTGAAGACGCCGGAAGCGGTGGCGATACGGTAGGTGGCGTAGCGCCGGAAGCTGCCCGCCGCGACGGCCGCGTACAACACGTCTGGCGTCCCCCGTTCCTGACGGCGCGCCACCTTGTGGCGCGAAGGACCGGAGCCTAGTCCGGCGCGCGGGGGCCCGGCCACGCATTTATTCACCCGTTCCGGTGAGTCTTTCGACCCGTTCGGCCGGTCACGGAGCGGTCACAGGTGCGCGCCGTCCCTCGTGGGTGAAGGCCTTGATGCGAGAGTTTCGTATCGGGCGACAGTTCCTTTTCCGGCTTAGAACGCGAATCGCCCGACACGCCACCGATCCGCCGCGGTACAACCCTCGGCGGCGGCCGAGGAGTCCATACAGACATGAGCGACGATCCGCAGCAGGACGGCAAGGCCGGCCCCCGCGTACCGAAGTGGGCCGCACGCTCCGAGTTGCCCGCGGCCGCCGACGCGGACGGCCCCCAGGAGGGCCCGGCAGCCGGCGGGGGGGCCAAGGCCGGCAAGGGCCGCCGCGAGCGCACCGGCTGGCGGCGCGCCCTGCCCACCTGGCGGATGGTGCTGGGCGGCTTCCTGCTCGTCCTGCTGCTGGTCGCGGGCGGCCTCGTCGCCGGGTACATGCTCGTGCCCATTCCCGCCGCCAACTCGTCCGCCCAGGCGCAGAGCAACGTCTACCTGTACGCCGACGGCAGCCAGATCGCCCGCGACGGCAAGGTCAACCGCGAGAACGTCCCCCTGAGCCAGGTCCCGAAGACCACCCAGGAAGCCGTCCTGGCCGCCGAGGACCGCGACTTCTACTCCGAGTCCGCCGTCGATCCCGTCGCCATGCTGCGCGCCGCGTGGAACACCGTCACCGGCAAGGGCAAGCAGTCCGGCTCCACCATCACCCAGCAGTACGTGAAGAACTACTACCTCGGCCAGGAACAGACCATCACCCGCAAGGCCAAGGAGTTCTTCATCGCGATCAAGCTGGACCGCGAGCGCAGCAAGTCCGAGATCCTGGAGGGCTACCTCAACACCAGCTACTACGGCCGCAACGCGTACGGCATCCAGGCCGCCGCCCAGGCGTACTACAGCAAGAACTCCGACCAGCTCACCACCGCCGAGGGCGCCTACCTCGCCACCCTGCTCAACGCGCCCAGCGCGTACGACGTCGCCACCCACCCGCAGAACCGGCAGCGCGCCCTGGACCGCTGGAACTACGTCCTGGACGGCATGGTCAAGAAGAAGTGGATCAGCGCGTCCGAACGGGCCGGGCTGACCTTCCCCACGCCCGGCAAGGCCAAGCCGCCCACCGGCCTGTCCGGACAGCGCGGCTACCTCGTCGAAGCGGTCAAGGACTATCTGACCAACAACAAGATCATCGATGATCAGACGCTGGCCGCCGGCGGCTACCGCATCACCACCACCCTCGACAAGAAGCGCCAGGACGCCCTGGTCGAAGCCGTCGACGAGAAGCTGATGCGGCAGCTCGGCACGTCCACGGCCGACCGTTACGTACGGGCCGGCGGCGCCTCCATCGACCCCGCCACCGGCAACGTCGTCGCCATGTACGGCGGCATCGACTACGCCAAGCAGTACGTCAACAGCGCCACCCGCCGCGACTACCAGGTCGGCTCCATCTTCAAGCCGATCGTCTTCACCTCCGCCGTCGCCAACGGCGCCGTCACCCAGGACGGCAACAAGATCACCCCGAACACCGTCTACGACGGCACCAACAAGCGCGAGGCGGTCAGCAACGGCCGCCGCGTCGGCTTCGCCCCCGAGAACGAGGACGGCCGCTCCTACGGGCCGATCACCGTCTCCACCGCCACCGACAAGTCCGTCAACGCCGTGTACGCCCAGATGGGTGTGGACGTCGGCCCGGAGAAGGTCAAGGACACCGCCGTCGACCTCGGCATCCCCAAGGACACGCCGAGCCTCGGCTCCTCCCAGGGCGCCATCTCGCTCGGCACCGCCACCCCCAGCGTGCTGGACATGACGCAGGTCTACGCCACCCTCGCCAACCACGGCAAGCAGCGCGCGTACAGCCTCGTCGGCAAGGCCACCAAGGGCGGCGAGACCGTCGAACTGCCGGACCGCGGCGAGAAGACCGCGGTGCCCCGCAACGCCGCCGACACCACCACCTCGATCCTGCGCAGCGTCATCGAGAGCCCCGGCGGCACCGGCTCGGCGGCCCGTGCCGTCGGACGGCCCGCGGCCGGCAAGACCGGCACGGCCGAGCAGGACAAGGCCGCCTGGTTCGCGGGCTACACCCCCGACCTGGCCACCGTCGTCGGCGTCCTGGGCCAGGACCCGGACACCGGCGCGCAGAAGCCGCTGTACGGGGCGGCGGGGCAGGCCCGGATCAACGGCGGCGGCTTCCCCGCCGAGATCTGGGCCGCGTACACCGAAGCCGCCCTGGAGGGGAAGCCCGCCAAGGACTTCGACCTGGACCTGGAGGCCGGCGCGAGCCGGCCGCCCAGCAGCCAGGCACCGAGCACACCCGGCGAGCAGCCGAGCACCAGCGAGGCGCCGCCGAGCGACACCCCGCCGCCCAGCGGCCCGACCGGCACCCCGCCGACCAGCGGCCCCGGGCCCACCACGGCCCCCGGACCCAGCTTCCCGACGTTCCCGACCGAGGTGCCGACCACCGCCCCCACCGACGACTGGCCCACCGTGGAGCCACCCGCCGGGGGCATCGAGGGCGGCATCAACGGCGGCCGGGGCGGCAGCGGCGGGGGCATGGGAGGCGGCTACGACGGCGGATACGGCGGGTGGGAGAACTTCCCGGGGGCGTGAGGAACGTCTCCAGGGGCGCCGGGCCCGGCACCCGGCGTCAGTGGCCGGACGTCATCTTCAGGCCGACGACCGCCACCAGCAGCAAGCAGATGAAGAAGATCCGCGCGGCGGTGGCGGGCTCACCGAGCACCAGCATGCCGACGACCGCGGCACCGGCCGCGCCGATACCGACCCAGACGCCGTACGCGGTGCCGATCGGCAGGGTCCGGGCGGCGTACGAGAGCAGCACCATGCTGGCGACGATGCCCGCGCCGGTGAAGACACTGGGCCACAGCCGGGTGAACCCGTCCGTGAACTTCATACCGATCGACCAGCCGACTTCGAGCAGACCGGCGACGGCGAGCAGGATCCATGCCATGACGGCACCTCCGTGGAAAGCGAGCTTCTACAGGGGTGCGTCGTCTTGTCGTGACCCGGTACGGCGCGTCTCGTCGGGATGTCTCCGAGCCTAGCAAAAGGCGTACAAAACGGGCGGTGACCCTGGTCACCGCCCGCCCTCGCCTCCGTACGGCAGAACCGCCCGGCGGCCCCTACAGGTGCGGCCGTTTCTACAGGTACAGCTGTCTCTACACGTGCAGCTGTCTCTACACGTGCAGCTGTCTCTACAGATACAGCCCCGTCGCGTCCTCGGCACCCTCCAGGCGTTCCGCCGCCACCGCGTGCAGGTCGCGCTCGCGCATCAGCACGTACGCGACGCCGCGCACCTCGACCTCGGCCCGGTCCTCCGGGTCGTACAGCACCCGGTCACCGGGCTCCACGGTCCGCACGTTCTGCCCCACCGCGACCACCTCGGCCCAGGCCAGACGGCGGCCGACCGCCGCGGTCGCGGGAATGACGATGCCGCCGGTGGAACGGCGCTCGCCCTCGGCGATGTCGGTACGGACCAGCACCCGGTCGTGCAGCATCCGGATGGGCAGCTTGTCGTGGGTGTCCTTGGCGTTATTCGGGCTCACGGCACGACCGTACCCGGCCGCGCGCCCGCACAGCGCCCGCCTCAGGAACGGCGGCGCCTGGAACCCACCACGAGCAGCCCGACAACGGCCACACCGATCATCGCCAGCGGCACCACCCGCTCCAGGCGGGGCGCGCCGTCCTCCGCCACCAGCTGGGCGCGGATGTCCGAGACCGCGCGGTTGGCGGCCACGTAGGCCCGCCCCGCCGTGCGGTCCACGGCCGCCGCCGTCTTCGCCTTCGCGTCCCCCATGATCGTCTTCGGGTGCAGCCGCACACCGATCTCGTCCAGCGTCACGGCAAGCTCCTGCCGCCTGCGGACGATGTCCTTCTCGATCTGCGCAGGGGTCCTGGCTTCCGACACCGCGCTGCCTCCGGTCGTCTCGATCCGTCTCCGTGCGGACAGTCTGTCAGCACCACGGCCCCGCCGCCCCACAGCACCCCCTTTTCGAGCGGCTCAGTAACCTCGGGGCGTAGCGCGAACAGGGGCGCGACCCGCTCGCGCACCCGTCTTCCCCCGTACGTGCACCCCGCGTGCCGCCCACCCAAGGAGAGCCATGAGCGAGCGACTGCAGCCCGGCGACACCGCCCCCGCCTTCACCCTCCCCGACGCGGACGGCAAGCAGGTCTCGCTCGCCGACCACAAGGGCCGCAAGGTCATCGTGTACTTCTACCCGGCCGCGCTGACCCCCGGCTGCACCAAGCAGGCCTGCGACTTCACCGACAACCTCGACTTCCTGGCCGGACACGGCTACGACGTCATCGGCATCTCCCCCGACAAGCCGGAGAAGCTCGCGAAGTTCCGCGAGAAGGAGGAACTGTCGGTCACCCTGCTGGGCGACCCCGACAAGCAGGTCCTCCAGGCTTACGGCGCCTACGGCGAGAAGAAGCTGTACGGCAAGGTCGTGACCGGCGTCATCCGTTCCACGGTGATCGTGGACGAGGAGGGCAAGGTCGAGCGCGCCCTGTACAACGTGAAGGCCACCGGCCACGTCGCCAAGATCATCAAGGATCTGGGGCTGTAGGCGGGGCCGGACGGGCGAGGGGCGACCGGGCGCGAGCGGCTGGGACCCGTACTGCCGGGCCGCGGCCGTCCCGGCTGCCCCCGCTGCCGCCCCGTCCGCCCTCCGGACAGGGCGGGCCCGGCGGACCTACGAGGCCGCCACCGCCCCCCGCTCCACCACCGGCACCCGCTCCGCCTCCCCCGGCCCGACCGGCTCCGGCAGCTCCAGCACCGCCTCGGCACCGCCGCCCTCGGCCGTACCGAACAGCAGCCGGCCGCCCAGCACCTCCGCCTGCCCGGCCGCGATCGTCAACCCCAGACCGTGCCCGGTACCGCGCTCCGGAGCCGCCGTACGGAAGCGACGCGGCCCCTCCTCGCACAGCTCCGGCGGATACCCCGGCCCGTGGTCGCGCACGACGATCCGCGCGCCCTCGACCCGTACCTCCACCGGCGGCTCGCCGTGCTTGGCCGCGTTCGCCAGCAGATTGACCAGCACCCGCTCCACCCGGCGCCGGTCGGTCTCCACCACCCGCGCCGGCCCCGCCACGACGATCCCGACACCCGAGATGCCGCGCACCCGCTCCACCCGGTCCACGATCCCGCGCACCAGCGACGGCAGATCCACCGCGTCCAGCTGCGCGGACTCCACGCCCGCGTCCAGCCGGGACACCTCCAGCAGGTCCTCGACCAGGTTGCGCATCGTCTGCGCCCGGTCCCGCACCAGCTCGACGGCCCGCTCGTGCGGCAGCAGCTCGGACGCCGCGACCAGACCCGCCACCGGCGTCCGCAGCTCGTGCGCCACATCGGCGGTGAACTTGCGCTCCGCCTCCACCCGCGCCGCCAGCGACGTCGCCATGTGGTGCACCGAACGGCCCAGCTCCGCCACCTCGTCCCGGCCGCCCGCCGCCAGCGCGTCCGCGTCCGGCGGCTCACCCGCCGCGATCCGGCGCGCCGCGGCCGCACTGTGCCGCAGCCGCCGCGACAGCCGCTGCGAGACGAACCACGACACGCCGGCCATCAGCACCACCGTGCCGACGCCCGCGATCACCAGGGCCCGGTCCAGCGCCTCCTGCGCCGGGTCGTTGTCCGGGAACGCCGCCGAGACCGACAGCGTCCGCGGCTGCCCGCCGGAACCACTGCCGTGGGCACCGGCGTCACCGGAGCCGCTGCCATCGGAACCGCTGTCCCGGGAGCCGCCACCGGCCCTGTCCGCACCGGAACCACCACCGGAGCCGCCCTCCGCGGAGCCGCCCTTCTCGGAACCGCCGGCCCCGGAACCCCCGCCCACCCCGGTCGCCGCCCACACCCGCGGGTCCTCGCCCTGACTCACATACGTACCGGACTTCCCCTCGAAGACCGCCGCCCGCAACGGACTCGGCAACGTCGCGTCGTCCAGCTGCGCGCCCAGCGCCAGCGTCCCGTCCCGCTCATAGATCTGCAGCGCCGAACTGAGCCGGTCGTCCTGGTACGAGCGCGCCGAACGCTCCCGCTCCGCGTCCGCGATGTGATGCACCGCGAACCCCAGCACCACCACCGCCAACGCCGTCACACACGAAATGGCCAGTGCGATCCGGCCCCGGATGCCCATCACGCGAGGTTGTACATCTCCGTCGAGTCACCGAGCGGCGTCGAGCCCTCGTACGTCACCTCCAGCCCCGTGAAGGCCCGCGCGCCGTCCACCGTCTTCGCCGCGTACAGCCGGAACGTCGCCGGGAAACCGGCGTTCGTGCCCACCCCCGCGGCGGCCTTCTCCACCTGCACCACGCCCTTGCCCTCGGCCTCCGCCGTGCCGTACCGGTCCCAGGTGATACCCGTCGCCACCATGCCCGCGTCAGCACACGTCAACGTGATGACCTGCGGCTTGATCTCCGGCTCGCCGAACCCGCAGTCGCGCACACCGGGCAGCCCGCCGGTCGCCTTCCCGGCCGACTTCACGTCCTGCACCGCCGACGTCTTCGGCGCCGCGTCCACCGCCGACGCGCGGTCCGTCGCCTGGCTGAACCACACACCGCCGGCCGCCAGCGCGGTGACCACGGCGAAGGTCGCCAGGGCGGTGCGCCCGCTGAACCGGCGGGCACCCTCGCGGTCGGTCATGGACTTCTCCTTCCGGGGCGGCGGCCCCGTACCAGCGCGGAACGGGCCACCGCATCCGAACACTGCACGCGCGCCGATGCACGTTCCCCCGCACGCGAGGCCGAGGCACACGTACGCGAGGGGTCCGCGGAGCGAACGGTTCGGAGCATAAGGGTGGTTTCGATACCCACCACTCTCCCCTCCCCGCCACACGAGCTGATTGCCCGGACGCTTCGGTGACCACGCGGCTGTGTACCAGTTCTGTAACAGCGGTGGTCACAGCCCTGGCGAAATCCACCACGAAACCGGGAGAAACCGCTGCGCCGGACGGCGCAGACCACGTGACGTACATCGCGTTGTGGGGTCAGAGTGGTTTGAGTCGCGCTCCAGTGCGCAGGCGCACCTGTCGTACGACCACCTTTGTGATCACAGGCGACCGCCGACGGCCCTCCCGGCCACGAGGACGCCCACGACCGCTGCGAACTCCTGCCGCGCATCGAGCGCGCTGACCGACCGAGAGGACTCGACTCGTGCCGACCGGCAGCACCGAAGCCGAACCCACGACCGACCGGGACCCGGCGGCGTTCAAACGCCACAGAAACCTGTTCCGTGCCGTCGCCCGCCGCCGGAACCCCCGGCTCCGCCGCACCGACATCACGGTGACCGACGAACGCGTCGTCAAACGCGCCGTGAAGGCCGCCGCGCTCGGCAACGCCATGGAATGGTTCGACTTCGGCATCTACAGCTACCTCGCGGTCACCATCGGAAAGGTGTTCTTCCCCGGCGGCAGCGACACCACCAGCCTGCTGTCCTCCTTCGCCACCTTCGCCGTCGCGTTCCTCGTACGACCCATCGGCGGCGCGTTCTTCGGGCCCCTCGGCGACCGTGTCGGCCGCAAGAAGGTCCTCGCCCTCACCATGATCATGATGGCCGCCGGCACCCTGTGCATCGGCCTGATCCCCTCGTACGCCAGCATCGGCCTGTGGGCCCCGATCCTGCTGATCGTCTTCCGCATGATCCAGGGATTCTCCACCGGCGGCGAGTACGGCGGCGCCTCCACCTTCATCGCCGAGTACGCCCCCGACAAGAAGCGCGGCTTCTTCGGCAGCTTCCTGGAGATGGGCACCCTGGCCGGCTACACCGGCGCCGCCGGTCTGGTCCTCGTCCTCAACTCCACACTCGGCTCCGAGACCATGCACGACTGGGGCTGGCGCATCCCCTTCCTGGTCGCCGGACCGCTCGGCCTGGTCGGCCTCTACCTGCGGATGAAGCTCGACGAGACCCCCGCCTTCCAGAAGCTGGAAGCGTCCCAGTCCCACAACGGCGACACCTCCGTCACCGAGGCCGAGGGCGACGCCTCCCACCTCTCGGAGAACGCCCCCAAGAAGAAGCTCGGCGAGATCTTCTCGCAGCAGTGGCCGATGCTGATCCTGTGCATCGCGCTGGTCGGCGCGTACAACATCTGCCACTACATGCTGCTCTCCTACATGCCGACCTACCTGACCGACACCCTCCACTACGACGAGGCACACGGTCTGCTGATCGTCATCGGCACCATGATCGTCCTGATGTGCGTCATCAGCAGCGTCGGCAAGCTCAACGACCGCTTCGGCCGCAAGCCCCTGCTGATGACCGGCATGCTCGGCTTCTTCCTCCTCTCCGCCCCCGCCTTCCTGCTGGTCAAGCAGGGCAGCATGGCCGCGATCATCCCCGGCATGCTGATGCTCGGCCTCTCCCTGGTCTGCCTCCTGGGCACCATGTCCGCCGCGCTCCCCGCCCTCTTCCCCACCAGCGTCCGCTACGGCTCCCTCTCCATCGGCTACAACCTCGCCGTCTCCCTCTTCGGCGGTACGACCCCCCTGGTCATCACCGCCCTCATGGACGGCTTCGGCGGCAACGACATGATCCCCGCCTACTACGCCATGGGCGCCGCCCTGGTAGGCGCCATCGCCGTCGCCTGCATGAAGGAAACCGCCCAACAGCCCCTGGAGGGCTCCCCGCCGGCGGTCGCCACCAAGGAGGAGGCCGTCGAAATGGTCACGGCCCAGTCCCCGGACCCGCGCTTCTGACCCCTCCACGGACACCACATCGCGGCCCTCGCCCTGCCGGGCGGGGGCCGCGGTCGTTTTTTTGGGTTTTTGGGCTGTTCGGCGTAACCGGGTGGGGGTGGGGGCGTTGGGCAGTTCGAGAGTAAGACAGACAGCCGAGGTACATACGGGGAACGGGGGACCATGCGTACGAAGTACACGCGCGAGCTACTTGCCGAAGCCGCGCTCGCATCGACGTCGTACGAGGAAGCCGCACGCCACTGCGGAAGCAATCCGACGCCAGGTGTTCGGTGCTACATCCGCCGCAGGATGGCCGAAGAGCGCATCGACACGTCCCACTTCACCTCCAGGAGCCTCCGCCATTCCGAAACAGCACTTCGCGAAGCGGTAACCCTCTCCCACAGCACCGCCGAGGTCGTACGCCGTCTCGGCATTCATCCCGTGGGCGGCAACCAGGCCCACATCGCCCGTCGGATCGCCGAATCAGGGCTGGACACGACCCACTTCACCTCCACGCCCACACATCCCAGGCGACCACAACGCCCGTTCGCCGACCGGCTGGTTCTCGGATCACCGTCGGAAGGACGGTTGCCCGGTGACCGGCTGCGCAAGGCGCTGCTGCGACGGGGGGCGCGGGAACAGTGCGCGATGTGCGGCACGGGCCCGGAGTGGAACGGTAAGTGCCTACGCCTGGAGGTCGATCACCGCAACGGCGACTGGTGGGACAACCGTCCGGAGAATCTGCGTCTCCTGTGCCCGAACTGCCACGCGGTCACGGACACGTACCGTGGCCGCAAACCCCGCAGGCCTGGGGGGAGGCAGCCATGACGGCCCACCGGCAGTACGCACGCGACCTTCTGACTCGTACGGCTGCGGTGTCCACCGGGCCCGTCGACATGCTCCGCCGCCTGGGAACTCCACCCGGCAGTGGCACGCTCCGCTATCTCCGCCGCCGCCTGACGCATTACGGCATCGACACCACGCACTTCGTCGACGAACAACTGCCGCCGCGCCCACCGCAGACATATACGAAGCAGCGTCTGGAGGACGCGGCCGCACTGTGCAACAGCGTCCGGGAAATGCTGGAATACCTGGGCGTGCCCCCGTACGACAGTGCCTACAGCCACATCCGCAAGAAGCTGACCCGTTTCGGCATCAGCACGGCGCACTTCACCGGACGCGGCGCTCACGGGGAACTGCTGCCGCGCGACGACCTCACCGCTGCCGTGGCCGGTTCGAAGAGCCGGGCGGCGGCGCTCCGGATGCTCGGCCGACCCGTGACCACCGCCTCCCGGCGCCTCCTGGACCGGAGCATCACGGCCTACGGCCTGTCGACCGCGCACTTCACCGGGCAGGGCCACGGTCGCGGCCACCCCTCCCCGGCTCGCAGACCCGCCGACGACATCCTCCGGCGCCGTCCGGCGGGCTCCCGCCGGACGCAGACGACCCTGCTGCGCCGCGCTCTGGACGACAAGGCAGTTCCGCGGCAGTGCAGCCTCTGCGGTCTCGGCGACACCTGGCAGAGCAGACGGCTGGTCCTGGAGATCGACCACATCAACGGGGACCGGCTCGACGACCGCCTCGGCAATCTGCGTTATTTGTGCCCTTCGTGCCACAGCCAGACCTGCACGTTCGGACGGCGGACCGCCCGAACCGAAGATCGCCTGACGGCCGCGCGACCGGGCACAGTACAGTAGGCGCCGCGGGCCCGTGCCCCAGCTGGCTAGAGGGCGCCGGTTTAGGTCCGGTGTGTCGTGGGTTCGAGTCCCACCGGGCCCACAGATATGCGGCAGCTGTCTCCTTCCCCGGAAGGAGACAGCTGCCGCTTGTGTACGGTCGCAGGCGGGCTGCCGGACGTCGTGCCGCGGGCTGCCCTCAGCCCACCAGCTCCCGGACCACCGGCACCAGCCCCCGGAACGCCTTGCCGCGATGGCTGATGGCGTTCTTCTCGTCGGCGGTCAGTTCGGCGCAGGTGCGGGTGTCGCCGAGGGGCTGGAGGATCGGGTCGTAGCCGAAGCCGCCGGTGCCGGCGGGGGTGTGGCGGAGGGTGCCTTCGAGGCGGCCCTCGACGACGCGTTCGGTGCCGTCGGGGAGGGCGAGGGCCGCGGCGCACGCGAAGTGGGCGGCGCGGTGGCCGTCGGCGATGTCGGAGAGCTGGGCGAGGAGCAGGTCGAGGTTGGCCTGGTCGTCGCCGTGCCGGCCTGCCCAGCGGGCGGAGAAGATGCCGGGCGCGCCGCCGAGGACGTCGACGCACAGGCCGGAGTCGTCGGCGACGGCCGGGTGGCCGGTGGCGCGGGCGAGGGCGTGGGCTTTGAGGAGGGCGTTCTCGGCGAAGGTGACGCCGGTTTCCTTGACGTCGGGGACGTCCGGGTAGGCGTCGGCGCCGACCAGTTCGACGTCGAGGTCGGCGGCGGCCAGGATGGCGCGGAGTTCGGTGACTTTGCCGGCATTGCGGGTGGCGAGGATCAGGCGCTTCATGAGGCCCGATTATCCAGGGGCGGCGGCCGCTTCTCTCATCCCGTGGCGCAGCTCTTGGTGAGGGCGCCGGCCGCGTCGCCGAGTGCGGTCAGGTCGGGGGTCCGGCCGTCGCGTACGGCGTCGTCGGCCTTGTCGAGGGCGTCGGTCAGGCTGCTGAGCGCCTTCTGGACGTCGGGGTCGTCCGTGGCCTTCTGGATCTTGCCGAGGTCCTTGTTGAGGCGGTCGATGGCGCGTTCGGCGTCCTGGGGGCTGTCGGCGGCGTTGCTCAGGTCCTGGTGGAGGGAGGACAGGTCGTTGGCGAACGTGGTGGCGGTCGTGGCGCAGCCGACGGCCTTTTCGACCGCTCCGCAGGCGGTGAGGAGCGGGACGGTCAGGGCGGCTGCCGCCAGGAGGGCGGCGGTGGTGGCCGCCGGGCGGCGGTCCGCGGTGCGGCGGGTTGCGGTACGGCCGAGTGCGGTACGGCGGCGCAGAGCCATGGAACGGTCCTCCCCTGGGCGTGCCCGTGCACGGGTTGTGCACCGGTGCTGATACCGGTTCCGGTACTAGGGAGAACGCGGGCGGGCCGGCTTTGGTTGCCGGGGGCCGGGCGGACCGGGGCGCTGGGGGCGGGCCGGGGCGGGCCGGGGCGCTCGGAGCGGGTCGAGGTGGTGCGGGGCGAGCGGGGCGTGCGCCCCGCGTGTCACATGAGGCCGGTCTGGGTGAAGAGCATGGCCAGGACGATGACGAGGGTCCAGCCGACGAGGTGTTCCAGCAGGTTGGGGCCGTCCTTGGGCCCGCCGGTGCGGGCCCGGGACGCGGTGACGGGGGCGTCGGCTGCGGCAGCCGTGGCAGCGGAAGTGGACATGGGTTCCACGGTGCGCGGCGGGTCGCCGTTTTTCTAGAGACGCATATCCCACGAGGGAAAGGTCACAGGCGGGCCCGGCGGGGCGGTGAGCGGCGCGCCGGCCCGCCGTCGCGGGGCCGGCGCGTCAAGAGGCTCGTACGGCGGCGGACAGCCCGTATGCGTGCGGGCCGGGGGCTCGTAGGCGGCCGCCGGGGGCGCGCGGCGCGCGTCAGAGCGTGCGGGCGAGGGCCTCGCGCTGGGCGGCGTCCAGGGTCGAGCAGCCGGCGACGGCGAGGTCGAGGAGGGAGTTGAGTTCCTCGCGGGCGAAGGGTTCGGCTTCGGCGGTGCCCTGGACCTCGACGAAGCGGCCGTCGCCGGTGCAGACGACGTTCATGTCGGTCTCGGCGCGCACGTCCTCCTCGTAGCAGAGGTCGAGCAGGGGGACGCCGCCGACGATGCCGACGCTGACGGCGGAGACGGTGCCGACCAGCGGCTGGCGGCCGGCCTTGATGCTCTTCTTGGCCTGGGCCCAGGAGATCGCGTCGGCGAGGGCGACGTAGGCGCCGGTGATGGCGGCGGTGCGGGTGCCGCCGTCGGCCTGGAGGACGTCGCAGTCCAGGACGACGGTGTTCTCGCCGAGGGCCTTGAAGTCGATGACGGCGCGCAGCGAGCGGCCGATGAGGCGGGAGATCTCGTGGGTCCGGCCGCCGATCTTGCCGCGGACGGATTCGCGGTCGCCGCGGGTGTTGGTGGAGCGCGGCAGCATCGAGTACTCGGCGGTGACCCAGCCTTCGCCGCTGCCCTTGCGCCAGCGCGGGACGCCTTCGGTGAGGGAGGCGGTGCAGAAGACCTTGGTGTCGCCGAAGGAGATCAGTACGGAGCCTTCGGCGTGCTTGCTCCAGCCGCGTTCCATGGTGACGGGGCGGAGCTGGTCGGGGGTGCGGCCGTCGATTCGAGACATGGCCCCGACCCTATCGGCTCGGTAGAGGGGCTCGTTCCGGATCGGGTGAGGCCGGGTGCGGGGCCGGGTTCCGGGGTCGGATTCCGGCCGTGGGAGGGGGCGGACGGGCGGGTACGGGCGCGGGCCTGCACATGGCCGTACGGGTACGGGCCTGCGCGCGGCCGTACGGGTACGGGCCGGCGCGTACACGTACCGGAGCCCCGGTCCGTCGCCTGGTGGGCGGGCGGCCGGGGCTCCGGCGGGTGAGCGGTCAGCTGCTCACATCATGTCTTCGATCTCGGCGGCGATCGGGTCGGCGTCGGTGCCGATGACGACCTGGATGGCGGTGCCCATCTTCACGACGCCGTGCGCGCCGGCGGCCTTCAGCGCGGCCTCGTCGACGAGCGAGGGGTCGGCGACCTCGGTGCGCAGGCGGGTGATGCAGCCCTCGACCTCTTCGATGTTGTCGAGGCCGCCGAGCCCGGCGACGATCTTCTCAGCCTTGCTGGCCATGTCCACTCCTGCTTGTCTCGGCCACCGGCGGTCGGTGCCGCGCGGTGATCACACGGTAACGCACGTTCAGCCCAGTTGCCCGGGCGTGTGCCCGTGCTCTGGCGAATGATGGCGACCACCCGGCAGCGCTTTTCCGGGGGTCCGAAACGCACCACAAGTGGTCTACACCATCAGTATGCGGCACGTACCGAGCCGGCCCGCTACGGACCGGCGGCCGGGAGGACGCGGATGAGCTCGAACGCGGCAGCGGCGGGAACGAGGAAGCGGTCGGCGGGCCTGTTCCAGGGCTTGCAGAAGATGGGGCGCAGCCTTCAGTTGCCCATCGCCGTGCTGCCGGCCGCGGGCATCCTGAACCGGCTCGGCCAGCCGGACGTCTTCGGTGCGGACGGTCTGGGCTGGGAGAACGTGGCGAAGGTGTTCGCGGGCGCGGGCGGCGCGCTGCTGGACTCCTCGCTGGGGCTGCCGTTGCTGTTCTGCGTCGGTGTGGCGATCGGCATGGCGAAGAAGGCGGACGGTTCGACAGCGCTGGCCGCGGTGGTCGGTTTCCTCGTCTACTACTCGGTGCTGCACCAGTTTCCGCAGGACTGTGCTGCGGGGGCGACGTATGCGACGGCCGGGCAGTGGGGCGGGGTGTGTGTCGACGGGGGCGGTAAGGCGACTCCGGCGGAGTTCCAGAATCCGGGGGTCTTCGGCGGGATCGTGATGGGCTTCTTCGCCGCGTGGATCTGGCAGCGCTACCACCGGGTGAAGCTGGTGGACTGGCTGGGATTCTTCAACGGGCGGCGGCTCGTACCGATCGTCATGGCGTTCGTCGGGCTGGCCTTCGCCGCGCTGTGTCTTTGGGTGTGGCCGCCGATCGGTGATGCGCTGACGAGTTTCAGCCGGTGGCTGACGGATCTGGGGGCGACCGGTTCGGGCATCTTCGGTGTCGCCAACCGGGCGCTGCTGGTGATCGGGATGCATCAGTTCCTGAATACGTTCATGTGGTTCCAGTTCGGTGATTTCAGCAAGCCGGACGGTACGTCGGTGCACGGTGACATCAACCGGTTCCTGGCCGGGGATCCGACGGCCGGGCAGTTCACCACGGGTTTCTTCCCGATCATGATGTTCGCGCTGCCGGCCGCGGCGCTGGCGATCACGCACTGCGCCAAGCCGCACCGCCGCAAGGAGATCGGCGGGCTGATGCTGTCGGTGGGGCTGACGTCCTTCGTCACGGGGGTGACCGAGCCGATCGAGTACTCGTTCCTGTTCGTCGCGCCGGTGCTGTACGCGATCCATGCCGTGCTGACGGGGGTGTCGATGGCGGTGAGCTGGGCGCTGGGCGTCAAGGACGGATTCAGTTTCTCGGCCGGTCTGATCGACTACGTGATCAACTGGGGGCTGGCCACCAAACCATGGATGATCATTCCGATCGGCCTGTGTTTCGCGGCCGTCTATTACGCGCTGTTCCGCTTCGTGATCACCAAGTTCGACCTGCACACTCCGGGGCGCGAGCCGGAGGAGGTGGAGGAGGAGCTGACGAAGGAGAATACGAAGTAGCAGGGGGCGGAGGGGTGGGAGGGGCAGGAGTGGCAGAAGGGGTGCGCCTGGGGCGCGGGGCGCCTGGGAGCGGTCCGGACAGGACCTGACGGGGTGGTGCGGGCCGTGGGCGGCACCAGGTCGCGGAGCCACGGGTACGGAGTTCGGCCCGGGCCGACCGGCCCCCGGAGCCGCGGCACTTGTGGGCCGCTCGGCATGTGATCTAAACGTTGGGGAACAACGGATTCCTTTATGTGTGGGCGACATGCTAAGAATGGTCTAAACCACTGAGTGGTGTAGACCAAGCCGGCGGGCCGTCCCCCTTTCTCCGAGTGCCCGCCTCACCAGGAGGAATCCGATGAGTTCGGCCACCGCCAAGGCGGCTCCCGAGAAGAAACGTGGCGCCGGCGCCATGGCCGTCGCGCAGCGCATCGGCCGCAGCCTCATGCTGCCCATCGCGACGCTGCCCGCCGCGGCGCTCATGGTCCGGCTCGGCCAGGACGACCTGCTCGGCGCCAAGGCGCTGCCCGCGTTCCTGAACAAGATCGCGGAGTTCCTGGCCGCCGGCGGCAGTGCGCTTCTGGACAACATGCCGCTGCTGTTCGCCGTCGGTATCGCCATCGGCTTCGCCAAGAAGGCGGACGGCTCGACCGGTCTGGCCGCCGTCGTCGGCTACCTGGTCTTCAGCAAGGTGCTGGCGACGTTCGGCGACGACAGCCTCCCGAAGATCGCCAAGGTGGTGGACGGGAAGATCGTCGAGCAGGCCGCGCCCGCCGACGCGAAGGTGCTCGGCGGCGTGGTGATGGGCATCGTGGTCGCCCTGCTCTACCAGCGCTACAGCCGCAAGAAGCTGCCGGACTGGCTCGGCTTCTTCGGCGGCCGCCGTCTGGTCCCGATCCTGTCGTCCTTCGCGGGCCTGATCATCGGCATCGTCTTCGGCTACATCTGGCCGGTCCTCGGCGCCGGCCTGCACAACTTCGGTGAGTGGCTGGTCGGCTCCGGCGCGGTCGGCGCGGGCATCTTCGGTGTCGCCAACCGCGGTCTGATCGCGGTCGGCATGCACCACCTGCTGAACTCCTTCCCCTGGCTCCAGGCCGGTGAATTCGAGGGCAAGCACGGCGACATCGCCCGCTTCCTCCAGGGCGACCCGACCGCCGGCCAGTTCATGACCGGCTTCTTCCCGATCATGATGTTCGCGCTGCCCGCCGCGTGCCTGGCGATCGTGCACTGTGCCCGCCCCGAGCGCCGCAAGGTCGTCGGCGGCATGATGTTCTCGCTCGCGCTCACCGCCTTCGTCACCGGTGTGACCGAGCCGATCGAGTTCACGTTCATGTTCATCGCGCCGGTGCTGTACGCGGTGCACGCCGTGCTGACCGGTGTGTCGATGGCGCTGACCTGGGCGCTGGGCATGAAGGACGGTTTCGGCTTCTCGGCCGGCGCGATCGACTACGTACTGAACTTCGGCATCGCGAGCAATCCGCTGGGGCTGGCCGTGGTCGGTCTGTGCTTCGCCGCCCTGTACTACGTGATCTTCCGGTTCGCGATCACCAAGTTCAACCTCAAGACGCCGGGCCGCGAGTCCGACGAGGAGATCGCCGAGCTGCAGAAGCTCGAAGGCAAGTAGGCCCCCGGCCGCGCCCGCGACAGCGGAAGGCCCCCGTGACCACCTGGTCGCGGGGGCTTTTTGCGTGCGGCTCGGACGCGCGTACCACTCAGATCTCGTACACCGCGCCCGCCTTGGCGACCTCGACCGGTCCTTCGAAGACCTCCTGCGCGTCGCGCAGGTTGATGCCCGGGTCGGTCCACGGCGGGATGTGGGTCAGGACCAACCGTCCCGCGCGGGCGCGCGCGGCGTGCGCGCCGGCTTCGCGCCCGTTGAGGTGGAGGTCCGGGATGTCCTCCTTGCCGTGCGTGAAGGACGCCTCGCACAGGAAGAAGTCGGTGTCCTCGGCGAGGCCGTCCAGGGCGTCGCAGACTCCGGTGTCCCCGGAGTACGTCAGCGTCTTGCCGTCGTGTTCGATACGGAAGCCGAACGCTTCGACGGGGTGGCTGACCAGGTCCGTACGGATGGTGAAGGGGCCGACGGTGAAGGTGCCGGGGGTCAGCGTCCGGAAGTCGAAGACCTCGCTCATGGCCTGGTCGGTGGGCAGGTCCGCGTGCGCGGCGGTCAGCCGGCGTTCGGTCCCGGCCGGGCCGTAGACGGGCATCGGCGCGCACCGGCCGCCGTCGGGCCGGTAGTAGCGGACGACGAAGTAGCCGCACAGGTCGATGCAGTGGTCGGCGTGCAGGTGGGACAGGAGTACGGCGTCGAGGTCGTAGAGACCGCAGTGGCGCTGCAGCTCGCCAAGGGCACCGTTGCCCATGTCGATGAGCAGCCTGAAGCCGTCGGCCTCCAAGAGGTAGCTCGAACAGGCCGATTCCGTGGAAGGGAACGACCCCGAGCAACCGACGACAGTGAGCTTCATGCGGGCGTGAACCTCCGTGGCTGGGGGCGGAGCGGCGGGTCCATGCGGGGCTTCGGCGGGGGCGTGCACAAGTCCCCGCCGGTCCTCGTCCGGCGGGCGGTTGCCGGGTCCTGAGCGGTCATTGCGGTGCCCACGAGCGTAAGGCGCGAAAGGGCCGGTGGCTCCTCCGGCGGGGCGAGCTGTGGGCGGAATCACCAGTCCGGGTGGGTGTGTACAGGAGGGCGTTCCCTACCTGTCGTTCCCCGGTGCCGTACGCCTACACGACGCCCGTACGGCGGCGCCCCGCACCCGGGTACGGCCGTGCCGCCGGGCGGTCCGGCCGGTACGGTCGGGCAGGGCCTGGAGCTTGGAGGGAACGGGTTTGGACGTCTCGGGTTGGTGGCCGGCGCTGGTCGTGGTGGCCGCGCTGGCGCTGGTGGCGGCACTCGTCGACGGACGGGCTCGCGCGCGGGGCGCGCGGAGGCGGCGGAGCGCGCGTTTTCGGCCAAGAGCGCGGGCGCGTGACCGTACGCGCCCCGGCGGCCGCCCCTCCCGGGTCGCCGCGCCGGGCGCCGCGACGCCGCGGGCGCGGGAGATCTGGTGGGCCCTGGTGCCGTACGAGGACGGGCCGGGCGCGAAGGACCGCCCGTGCCTGGTGCTGTCGGTGCGCGGCGGTACGGCACACGTCGTGAAGATCACCAGTCGGCACCATCCGGAGCGCCCGGGGGTGCTTCCGCTGCCGCCCGGCGCGGTCGGTGAGGGGCGGCAGCGGGCGAGCTTCCTGGAGACGGACGAGCTGCGCGACGTGCCGCTACGGGACTTCCGCCGCCGGGCGGGGGCGGTCGACGACGCCACGTGGAAGCGGGTACGCCGCCTGACCGGGCGGTGAGGCGGCGGGACGTGTTCCGTCCCGCCGCGCGGGGCCTGCCCCGGGCCTCGGGGCCTGCCCGGCCTCGCCGCCTTCCGGCTCCGAGCCGCGGGGCCGCACGCTCCCAGGACCGCGGGTCCTGAGTACCGCGGGGTCTCAGGACCGCAGCGCCGCACGCCCCCATGACCGCAAGGCCCCATGACCGCAAGGCCCCAGGACCTCAAGGCCGCCGGGCCTCACGCCCAGAGCTGTCCGTGCAGCGTCTCGATCGCGGCCTCGGTGGTTTCGGCGGTGTAGACGCCGGTGGAGAGGTACTTCCAGCCGCCGTCGGCGACGACGAAGGCGACGTCGGCGGTCTGTCCGGCCTTGACGGCCTTGCGGGCCACGCCGATCGCCGCGTGCAGGGCGGCCCCCGTCGAGACGCCCGCGAAGATGCCTTCCTCGGCGAGGAGTTCGCGGGTGCGGCGGACGGCGTCCTCGGAGCCGACGGAGAAGCGGGTGGTGAGCACCGACTCGTCGTACAGCTCGGGCACGAAGCCCTCGTCGAGGTTGCGCAGCCCGTAGACCACGTCGTCGTAGCGCGGTTCGGCGGCGACGATCTGTACGCCGGGGACGTGTTCGCGCAGGTAGCGGCCGACGCCCATGAGGGTGCCGGTGGTGCCCAGGCCGGCCACGAAGTGGGTGATGGACGGCAGGTCGGCGAGGATCTCCGGGCCGGTGGTGGCGTAGTGCGCGCCGGCGTTGTCGGGGTTGCCGTACTGGTAGAGCATCACCCAGTCGGGGTGCTCGGCGGCCAGTTCCTTGGCGACCCGTACGGCCGTGTTGGAGCCGCCCGCGGCGGGCGAGGAGACGATTTCCGCGCCCCACATGGCGAGCAGTTCGCGCCGTTCGGAGGAGGTGTTCTCCGGCATGACGCAGACGATGCGGTAGCCCTTGAGCTTGGCCGCCATCGCCAGCGAGATGCCGGTGTTGCCCGAGGTGGGTTCCAGGATGGTGCAGCCGGGAGTGAGCCGGCCGTCCTTCTCCGCCTGCTCGATCATGTGGAGCGCGGGGCGGTCCTTGACCGAGCCGGTCGGGTTGCGGTCCTCCAGCTTGGCCCAGATGCGGACGTCGGCGGAGGGCGACAGCCGCGGCAGGCGGACCAGCGGGGTGTTGCCGACCGCCGCCAGCGGGGAGTCGTACCGCATCAGCGCTGTTCCCGGGGGCCGTCGGACATGCCCGAGCCGCCGGCCACGGCCGGGAGGATGGTGACGCTGTCGCCGTCGCTCAGCTCGGTGGAGATGCCGTTCAGGAAGCGCACGTCCTCGTCGTTGAGGTAGACGTTCACGAAGCGGCGCAGCTGCTCGCCGTCGACGAGGCGCTCCCGGATGCCGTTGTGGCGGCTCTCCAGGTCGGCGAAGAGGTCGGCGAGGGTCGCACCGCTGCCTTCGACGGCCTTCTGGCCGTCGGTGTAGGTGCGGAGGATGGTCGGGATACGGACCTCGATGGCCATGGATGCTCCTGTGGGAGGGCGGTGACGTGCGGGCGGGCGGGCGTGCGGCGCAGGCTCGGGGCGTGCGGCGCGGAGGCGCTGGGCGTGAGGGCGCGATGCCGGGCGCGCGGCAGGGTGCGCGCGGGGGCCGCCGCGCGGCCGGTGGAACGGCGGCGTCAGGCGGCGGCGCGCATCGGACAGATGGCGCTGGCAAGGCGGCACAGGTCGACGTGCAGCCGCGCCACAAGCAAAATGCCCGGCGTCTTCTCGCTCACGTCGTCAAAAACCATGCGGTCATCGTATCGATTCCCGGTCCGGGGACTGGAACCTCGTCTTGCGATGCGGACGCTTGGTGCACAACAGGTGGGACGCGGCCCGCGGCGGCACCCCTCAGGGGCGCGCGCCGTACGCCGCGATCCGCTCGTCCCTGCTGGTCAGGCAGCAGCTGACACAGCGCACGGCTTCGGCGCTCGTGTAGAAGAGGCAGCAGGTCCGGCGGAGGTAGACCAGGCGCGGGGAGCCGTCGCGGCGTGTGACGGTGACCACATCACCGAGGGCGACGAGGCCGCCGGGCGCCCCGTCCAGGAAGGCGGCCCAGCGGCGGGCCAGCAGCGCCGGATCGGCGCGGGAGGCCCCGAGAGCGGTCGCGCAGCCGTGGGCCACTCCCCCGCGCAGCTGCCGCAGCCCGGCCCGGGTGCGTTCCCGCAGCGCGTCGGCCAGGGGCAGCAGGTGGTGGGTGAGGACGACGCGCTGAAGCGTTTCTGCGCCTGTCCCGGGCTCGTCCAGGATGCGGAACGTCCGCAGCCTGACCCCCGCGATGCCGTGCCCGGGGTCGGGCCGCAGCAGGACGTTCTCCGGCCGTACGTCCAGGACCCGGCCGGTCAGCGCCCAGTGCAGGACGGCCGCCGCGGTGACCCGGCCCGCGTATACCGCGATCAGGGTGAGAGCGGCGGCGTGTGCGGTGCGGTGGCCGCTGCCCTGGTGCTCGGTGTCCAGGAGGTGGGACAGTTCCGGGCCGTACGGGTCGAGCAGCCGGTCGGCCGCGAGCCAGCCGGGTTCGCCGTCCGGCGGGGTGCCGAGCCCGAGGCGGTAGCGGGGGCCGTGCGCGGCAAGCGCGGCGAGCGTTCCGTCCGGACCGCCGGGGGCGGCCTCCGTCTCGTACGCGCTCACTGCCGTCCCGCCGTCCCCGAAGCCGCCGCGCTCCGCCCGCCCGCCGCCCCCGGCGGCAGGTAGACCACCGTCGGCGCCCCGGTCACCGGATGCGTGCTGACCTCGGCGGCGACCCCGTACACGTCGGCCAGCAGGCCGGGGGTGAGGATCTCGGGCGGCGTCCCGTGGGCGACGACGCGGCCCTCGCGCAGGACGTACAGGCGGTCGCAGTAGTACGCGGCGAGGTTGAGGTCGTGCAGGGCGAGCAGGGTGCTGGTGCCGAGGGAGGTCACCAGGGAGAGGACGTCGAGCTGGTAGCGGATGTCGAGGTGGTTGGTCGGTTCGTCGAGGACGAGAAGGGACGGCTGCTGCACGAGCGCCCGCGCGACCAGGACGCGCTGGCGCTCACCGCCGGAGAGCGCTGCGAAGGAACGATCCCTCAGCTCCGCGACGCCCACCCGTTCCAGCGCCTCGTCGGTGCGGGTGGCGTCGTCCGCCGAGTCGGTCTCCCAGAAGCGCTTGTGCGGCGAGCGGCCCATGGCGACGATCTCGCGCACGGTCAGTTCGAAGGCGCCGCTGCCGTCCTGGGGGACGGTGGCCACCCGCCGGGCCCGCTCCTTGGCGGAGAACCCGGCCAGGTCGCGGCCGTCCAGGGTGATCCTGCCGTGGGTGGGGGCCAGGGTGCCGTACACGCAGCGCAGCAGCGTCGTCTTGCCGCTGCCGTTGGGGCCGACCAGGCCCACCGTCTCGCCGGGCGCGACGTGCAGGTCGGCGCCGTCGACGAGGTGGCGGCCGTCGACGCCGTACGACAGCCCCTCGGTCCGCAGCTCGGCGGGGGCGGCGGGGGCCGTGCCGGGGCCCGTGCTCAGGCCGCTCATCCGGTGATCCCTTCCGTACGGGTGGTGCGGCGCAGCAGCCACAGGAAGAACGGCCCGCCGGCCAGTGCGGTGATCACTCCGACGGGGATCTCCTGGGAGCCTGCGACGGTACGGGCCAGCAGGTCGGCCAGGACGACGAAGACCGCGCCCGCCAGGGCGACCACCGGCAGCAGGGCCCGGTGCGAGGCGCCGACGAGCATCCGGACGGCGTGCGGCACCAGCAGGCCGACGAAGCCGATGGAGCCGCTGGCCGCCACCAGCACCCCGGTGACCAGCGACGCGAGGACGAAGACGGCGGCGCGGAAGCGGCCGGTGTCCAGCCCGAGGACGGTCGCGCCCTCCTCCCCCACCAGCAGCAGGTCCAGCGGCCGGGCGAGGGTGAGCAGCAGGGCGAGGCCGGCGAGCAGGACGAGGGCGGGCAGCCACAGGGTGTGCCAGCGGGCCTGGCCGAGGCCGCCGAGTGTCCAGAACATGATCGACCGCAGGTGTTCGGCCTGGGCCGAGGTGACCAGGACGAGGCTGGTGAGCGCGGAGAGGATGTACTGGACCGCGACGCCCGCCAGCACCAGCCGCCCGGTGGTCATGGTGCCGCCGCGCCGGGCCAGCGCGTAGACGGCGATCAGCGCGCCCAGCGATCCGGCGAAGGCGGCCAGCGGCATCGAGACGGTGGTGGCCAGGCCGCCGCCGACGCCGAGGACCACGACCATGACGGCGCCGGTCGAGGCGCCCGAGGAGACGCCGAGCAGGAACGGGTCGGCGAGCGGGTTGCGGACCAGCGCTTGCAGGACGGTGCCGATGACGGCGAGCCCCGCGCCGACGACGGCGCCGAGCAGCACGCGCGGCAGCCGTACGTCGAGGACGATGGTCGGGAACGGGCCGGCCGGCGCGTCCCCGGTGAGGATGCGCAGCACGTCGCCGGGCGGGATGCGGACGGAGCCGAGGACGAGTCCGGCCAGGCCGGCCGCGAGCAGGGCGGCGGCGAGGACGGCCAGGACGAGGGTGTAGCGCAGTCGGCGCGGCGGCGCGGCCGCGGTCTTGCAGGTCACCGGGGGCTACTTGAAGGCGTCCGGGTGCAGCTGCCCGGCCAGTGACCGGACGGCGTCCGGTACGCGTACGCCGAGCACCGCGCTGGACAGCGGCAGCACCGCGAACCGCTGGTTCTTGACGGCCGGTACGTCCTTGAGGGCGGGGTCGTCGAGCAGCTGCTTCTTCTTCGCCGCGACGGGGGTGCCGCCGTAGTCGTAGATCACGATGATCTCGGGCTTGCGCTCGACGATCTGCTCCCAGGACACGTCGGTGAAGGTCTTGGCCCGGTCCGCGAAGACGTTGCGGCCGCCGGCCAGCGAGATGATCTCGTTGCCGATGCCCTTGCCGCCCGCGGTGTGCACCGAGCTGTCGCCGCTGTCGAAGACGAGGACGGAGGCCGGGGCGGTCCCCTTCAGCTGGTCCTTGGTGGCGTCGATCGTGGCCTCGGCCTTCTTGACCAGGGCCTCGGCGCGGTCGCGTACGCCGAAGGTGGCGCCGACCTCGCGGATCTCCTGGGCGAGCTGCTGGACGCCGGTCTTGCCCTGCGCGCAGTACTCGATGTTCAGGCGGGTCTTGATGCCGGACTTCTCCAGGGCGGCCCGTTCGCGGCCCTCGCCCTTGTCGAAGGCGCTGGAGTAGCCGCCGTAGACGAAGTCGGGGTTGGCGCCGAGCAGCGTCTCGTAGGAGGGGTACTCCTTGGCGAGGACCTTGACGCTCTTGTAGTCCTTCTCGTACTGCGGCAGGACCTTGTCGTCGAGGTAGGCGGTGCCGGCCAGCCGGTCCTTGAGGCCGAGGGCGAGCATGATCTCGGTGGTGTGCTGGTTCATGGTCACCACGCGCTCGGGCGGGGCCTCGAAGGTGGTGCGTACGCCGCAGTTCTCGACGGTGTACGGAAAGCCGGCCGTCTTCGCCGTGGCTCCGCCGGACGCCTTCCCGTCGCCGTCGCCGCCGGTGCCGCAGGCGGCGAGCGGCAGCAGGAGCGCCGCCGAGATGAGCGCGCGCAGCGCGCCGCGGGACCTGGGTCTGGACATGGCCGTGCCTCCTCCGGGGGATCCGCGTCCCCTGGTCGGTGTGCGGGCGGCAGGTCAGTTCCTGGCTTCCAGGCCGTGCGGCCTGGTCACAGTGGCGGGACCGTCCCGGATTCGCACCGGGTTCCTGGGTCCTGCCGCCCGAGGTGATGCGGCACAGTGTGTCAGGTGGGTGGCCGGCGGCCGCCGTCGCGGTGGCCGGTACGCGGCCCGGCCCGCGACGGCCGGTACGCGATCGCGGCCTCGCCGGTCCGTACGCGTCCGTGGCCACGCCGGTCAGTGCCCGTCCACGGCCTCGCCGGTCAGTACGCGTCCACGACCTCGACGTCTTCCTCCGTGACCTGGCCGTCCAGGATCCGGAACGAGCGGAACTGGAACGGTCCGGCGTCGTCGGTGTCGGCCGTGGAGACCAGGACGTAGTGCGCGCCGGGTTCGTTGGCGTAGGTGATGTCCGTACGGGACGGGTACGCCTCGGTCGCGGTGTGCGAGTGGTAGATGATCACGGGTTCCTCGTCCCGGTCGTCCAGCTCGCGGTAGAGCTTGAGCAGGTCCTGGGAGTCGAACTCGTAGAAGGTGGGCGAGCGGGCGGCGTTGAGCATCGGGATGAACCGCTCGGGGCGGCCGCTGCCGGCCGGACCCGCGACCATGCCGCAGGCCTCGTCGGGGTGGTCCTTGCGGGCGTGTTCCACGATCTGGTCGTACAGGGCCTTGGTAAGGGTCAGCATGGGCCCCAGAATAAGCAGGCGGGCCGGCCCGTACCGAAGGTTGGTACGAACCGGCCCGCATGCTGGACAGCCCGCCCGGGAGCGGGCCGGCCTCAGTCCTTCGCGCCGTCCTTCCTGCCGCCGTGCGGGGCGGATCCGGCGGCCACCGGAGCGGTGGTCCTGCCGAACATGTCGGGGTTGCGGGACTTGAGCACCAGGTAGCTGACGCCCAGGACCAGCGCCCAGACCGGTGCCGCGTACAGCGAGACCCGGGCGTCCGGGTCCACGCCCATCATCACGATGACCATGCCGATGAAGGCCAGCGCGAAGAGCGAGGTGTACGGGGCGCCGGGCGCCTTGAACTCGGACTGCGGCAGTTCGCCGCGGTCGGCCTTGGCGCGGTAGCGCAGCTGCGAGATCAGGATCATGATCCAGGCCCACATGCCGGAGATCGTCGCGAAGGAGACGACCAGGTCGAAGGCCTTGCCCGGCCACTGGTAGTTGATCCAGACGCCGAACAGCATCATCGCGACGGAGACGCCGGTGCCCCAGGTCGGCAGGCCGTTCTTGCTGAGGCGGGTGAACAGCTTGGGGCCCTGGCCGTTGAGCGCCAGGTCGCGCAGCATCCGGCCGGTGGAGTACATGCCGGAGTTGGCCGAGGACAGCGCCGCGGTCAGCACCACGAAGTTGACGATGGCCGCGCCGGCCGGCAGGCCGATCTGCTGGAAGGCGGCGACGAACGGGCTCACGCCCGGCTTGAAGACCGTCCAGCTGACGACGGACAGGATGATGATCAGAGAGCCGATGTAGAAGAGGCCGATCCGCCACGGGACGGTGTTGATGGCCTTGGGCAGGACCTTCTTCGGGTTGGTGGCCTCGCCCGCGGTGACGCCGACGAGTTCGACCGCCAGGAAGGCGAACATCACGATCTGCAGGGTCATCAGCGTGCCGCCGATGCCCTTCGGGAAGAATCCGCCGTCCGACCACAGAAGGCTGAAGGATGCGGTGTCACCGGCGTCGGAAAAACCGATGGTGATCACGCCGAGACCGATGAGGATCATGCCGATGATCGCGGTGACCTTGACCATCGAGAACCAGAACTCCAGCTCACCGAAGAGCTTGACGGAGATCAGGTTGATTCCGAACAGGGCGACCGTGAAGACCAGGGCGGACGCCCACTGGGGTATTCCCTTGTTCCAGTACTGCACATAGGTGGCGGCTGCAGTTACTTCCGTGATGCCGGTGACCACCCAGAACAGCCAGTAGGTCCAGCCGGTCACGAATCCCATGAACGGGCCGAGGAATTCGCGGGCGTACTCCGAGAAGGAGCCCGACACCGGGCGGTACATGAGCAGCTCGCCCAAGGCGCGCATGATGAAGAAGATGACCAGGCCCACGATGGCGTAGGCCAGGATGATGCTGGGTCCTGCTTTGGAGATCGCCTTGCCCGCTCCGAGGAACAGACCGGTTCCGATGGCGCCACCGATGGCGATCATCTGGATCTGCCGGTTTCCCAGCCCCCGCTGGTAACCCTCTTCCGAGGCAGATTCCGCGGCGTCGCTGCCGCCGGCGTTCTTTTCGACCTGCACAGAGGTCATGTGTGGTGCGCCCTTCTCCATTCCGACCCGGTCTGTCCGGATCGGGTTCCGATCCCCCCGGATGGAGTTCCTGCACGCCGACGGTCGGCCGGCCAAGCGCTCCCGGAGTGACAGGGGTGGCGTCACTCACGGCAGGTTCGTGAACATGTATCACGGCGCCTTGGACATCTACCAGTGATGTCTTGGAGCCGAGCACAAGAAAAGTAGGATAAATGCTGGAATGGACTGCTGGGTAGTCAGGGTCGGTGACGCGATCGTTATCCGGATTTGAGCGTCCGTTGAGCGGGCCCCCACGATCGGGACATCCGGGACAGGCGGCGGGTGGCCGCGCGGTGCCCCGGAGCCCGGTCCGTCAGCGTCCCGTTCAGGCCGTCAGCGTCTCGATCAGGCTCTCCTGGAGCCCGCCGAGCCACAGGTACGCCATCACCATCGGCTTGCGCGGGTCGCTGTCCGGCAGCCGCAGCAGCTCGCCGCTCTCGTCCTCGTCGGTGACCTCCAGACGGGTGCCGATGGCCAGCCGGAGGTCGTTCAGGGCGCCCAGCCACTGCCGCGACTCGTCCGGCTTCAGGCGCAGCACGGCGCCGTCCACGGCGCCCTCCGTGCCGTCCGTCCCGCCCGGGCCGCCCGTACCGCCGGAACCGTCCCGTCCGCCGACCGGGCCGAGCGCGTCCAGGGCCCGTACGACCGCGAGCGCGTCCTCGCGCTTACGGGTGCGCAGGTCGTTTTCCGTGTAGCGGCGGAACTCGGCCGCCGCGGCGTGCGTGGCGTCGTCCGGCACCTGGTCCGGGCCGCCGTACGCGTCCGGGAAGAGGCGGGCCAGCGCCGGGTCGGACGGGGGCTCGCTGGGGCCCTCCGTGAACAGCGCGGCGAGCGGATCATCACCCTCGGCGGGCTCCTCGCCCGGGCCGATCAGCTCCATGAGCTGGACGGCGAGGCTGCGCAGGATGGAGATCTCGACCTCGTCGAGGGGGGCGGCCGCGCCGCCGCCGGGCAGGGGCTCGAAGTGGCCGGCCATCAGCGGTCCTGCGTCAGGGTCGCCCACAGGCCGTAGCCGTGCATCGCTTGCACGTCGCGCTCCATTTCCTCGCGGCTGCCACTGGAGACGACCGCCCGTCCCTTGTGATGGACGTCGAGCATGAGCTGCTTGGCCTTGCCCTTCGAGTAGCCGAAGTAGGTCTCGAAGACATACGCCACGTAGCTCATGAGATTGACGGGGTCGTTGTGCACCAGCGTGACCCAGGGCACGTCCGGCTCGGGCACCTCGAAGGGTGCCTCGCTGGACTCGGGTCGTTCGATCTCCACGGGGGCGCCGAGCGCGCAGCGCGTCGATCGAAGGGCGATGGTGGCAGACGGGTCGGCGCTCACGGTCTCCATGCTGCCACCCGCGGTGGGGCATCGCACAAACAGCCCGGGGAAATCGTCAGAGTGACGAGTATGAGAGGTAGCATCCCTCCCATGAACACAGCAGACCTGGGGCTGCCGGTGGACGTGCCGTCGACTGCTCTCTTCACCGACCAGTACGAACTCACCATGCTGCAGGCCGCCCTGCGGTCCGGGACCGCCGAGCGCCGCTCGGTCTTCGAGGTCTTCACCCGGCGCCTGCCGGAAGGACGCCGCTACGGGGTCGTCGCCGGAACGGGCCGGGTCCTGGACGCGGTGGAGAACTTCCGCTTCGACGAAACGATTCTCGGCTTCCTGCGCGAGCGCGGCATCCTCGACGATCGCACGCTGGACTGGCTGGCCGGCTACCGCTTCCGCGGCGACATCTGGGGCTACCCCGAGGGCGAGGTCTACTTCCCCGGCTCGCCGATCATGCGGGTGGAGGGCACCTTCGCCGAAGCGGTCCTCCTGGAGACGGTGATCCTCTCCATCCTCAACCACGACTCCGCGGTGGCCGCCGCCGCGTCCCGCATGGCCGTCGCGGCCGGCGGCCGGCCGCTCATCGAGATGGGCGCCCGCCGCACCCACGAACTGGCGGCCGTCGCCGCGTCCCGCTCGGCGTACGTGGGCGGCTTCCACTCCACGTCCGATCTCGCGGCCGGCTTCCGCTACAACATCCCCACCGTCGGTACCAGCGCCCACTCCTTCACCCTGCTGCACGACAGCGAGCGCGACGCGTTCCAGGCGCAGGTCGACGCGCTCGGCAGCGGCACGACGCTGCTCGTGGACACCTTCGACGTCACCGAGGCGGTCCGTACCGCCGTCGAGGTGGCCGGGCCCGGCCTCGGCGCCGTCCGCATCGACTCCGGCGACCTGCTGCTGCTCGCCCACCGCGTACGGCAGCAGCTGGACGAGCTGGGCGCCCGCGACACGCGCATCGTGGTGACGAGCGACCTGGACGAGTACGCCATCGCCTCGCTCGCGGCGGCACCGGTGGACGCGTACGGCGTGGGCACCCAGCTGGTCACCGGCAGCGGGCACCCGACCTGCTCGATGGTCTACAAGCTGGTCGCCCGCGCCGACAGCGACGCGGCCGACGCGCCGCTGCGGCCGGTGGCCAAGAAGTCCATGGGCGGCAAGGCGTCGCTCGGCGGCCGCAAGTGGTCGGCGCGGCGGCTGGACGAGCACGGCGTCGCGGAGGCAGAGATCGTCGGGACCGGGCCCGTACCGGCGGAGTACGCCGAGCGGCAGCTCGCGGTGCCGCTGGTGCGCGGCGGCGAGGTGGTCGCCCGCGAGCCGCTGGAAGCGGCGCGGGAGCGGCACATCGCGGCGCTGGCCGGGCTGCCGATGTCCGCGATGCAGTTGTCCCGTGGGGAGGCCGTACTGCCCACGGAGCAGGCCTGAGGGGGCGCCTGCGGGCCCCCAGTGCCCACTCCCCCTGGGCGCGGCTAGTGGCTACCCTCGGTCACACCACTGTGCGCCCACTCCGCGCCCACTCCACCGCTCCCCAGCCGGAAGGCTCGCACCATGCACCGGGCATTGATCGTCGTTGACGTGCAGAACGATTTCTGCGAGGGCGGCAGCCTTGCCGTGGCAGGGGGTGCGGATGTGGCTGCCGCCATCACCGATCTGGTGGGGGAGGCCGCGGGCAGCGGCTACCGGCACATCGTGGCGACCCGCGATCACCACATCGACCCCGGAGATCACTTCTCCGTACGCCCGAACTACGAGACGACCTGGCCCCCGCACTGTGTCGCCGGCACAGAGGGCAGCGGCTTCCACCCGAACTTCGCGCCGGCGCTCGCGTCCGGGGCGGTCGACGCGGTCTTCTCCAAGGGCTCGCACGCTGCCGCTTACAGCGGCTTCGAGGGCGTGGACGAGAACGGGCACCCCCTGGCGGGGTGGCTGCGGGCCCACGGGGTGAGCGAGGTCGACGTGGTCGGCCTCGCCACGGACCACTGCGTGCGGGCCACGGCGGTGGATGCGGTGGCTGAGGGGTTCCGGGTGCGGGTGCTGCTGGATCTCACGGCGGGGGTGGCACCGGGGACGACGGAGCGGGCACTGGAGCAGATGCGGGCTGCGGGCGTCGAACTCACGGGCAAGCCGGTGGTCATCGCGGCCTGAAAGGGGGTGCGCGGCGCGCGATGCGCGCGTTGCGCGCGATGGGTCCGCCTGGTGGGGGTGCGCGTCGTGCGCGATGGGGCCGGTAGTGGGGGGCTCGGGGGCACTCCGGGGTCACTCCTCAGCATCCTTTAGCTGCGGTGAATCGGGTCTGTGGCCCAGCGTGCGGACTGCCTGCGGGGAGACCCCTGCGTACCCCCGAGCCCTGGCCGTCGGGCGACTATCCGAACGATCGGGCTGGGGTTTTCACAAACCAAGCCCGACGCGAGCCCCTGGCGTACGGCCAGGCCAGCCCAGCCGCCTTACCGCCATCCACCCGTGCGCCTCTCCACCAGGTGGGCGGGCACCAGGGTGATCGAAGAACTCCCCCCACCGACCTCGGCTCGCCAATCCGGCCGGAGGGGGCGTGTAGGGGGCCATCCCCGCAGGCAGCCGGGAGCCGCCGGTTCACCAACCCACCCTGGGTGACGTACACGGTGCTGAGGAGTTGGCCCCCTGCGCGCCCCCGCCCCACAACGAACCCCATGCGAGCCGCGCGTCAGCGCAAAACCTCGCGCGAAGCGCGCACCCCCGGCTACGCCGAGCGGAGCAGTGTTCGGATCGGGTGCCAGGACTCCGTGTCGTCCTCCGGGGTCTCCCGCCACACCAGGCCATCAGGGTGATGCAGGACCGCCGTGACCTCGTCCGGAGTGGGTGGCTCCGTGTTGCCACGGAGGTACACCGCGCGCAGCCCCAGGTTGCGCAGCCTGGTCAGGGCGCGCTGACGGTTCACGGCGTGGACGAGGACGCGGACGCGATGTCCGTTGTCGCCCGGTCTGGGCAGCGCGAGGGCGACCACCACGCTTCCGCCGGGAAGCCTGATGAATCCTCCTCCGGATGTGGGCACGGTTTCCCCCGTGAGACTCGGCGTCAACAAGGACTCGCAAGGTGCATCTAAACGCGATCGGCCGCCGCCCGCTAGGGGGCGACGGCCGATTGGCTTGTGACCTGCGGTTTTGTTGGTTACTTGGTGGAGGGGCCCACCTGGAGGGTCACCGTGGAACCGTTCCAGGCCTCGTTGAGGATCTTGATGCGGGTGTTGGTGTCAGCAACGATCACGCCGCCGGTCGGGTTCGACTCGTCGTAGTAGTCGCCCTTGCGGTCGTCGAAGACGGTCACGCCGGGCTTCGACTTGATCTTGGTGACCTTGCCGTCCTTGTGGAGCGTGAGCGCATCCGTGCGGTGCCGGGTGAAGGTCGAGTCGTAGGTCTGGAAGCGGTTGCGCATCAGCTTGCCGTCCGACCACTTCTCGGCCTTCGGGTGGGCGTCGACCGGCAGGATCTGGCCGTAGCCGGGGTGCTGGCCGACGTTGTTGTCCGGCTGCGAGGTGTCCCACAGCCAGATCAGGACGCCGTTCTGGTAGGGGAAGTGCTCGACCCACTGCGGACGGGAGGAGGCCCAGCCGAAGTTGTACGGGCCGGTCTTCAGGGTCTTGTCGTACGAGACGTACTGGCGGTTCTCGGCGATGTAGTAGCGCGGGTAGTCCTTGGTGAAGGACGCGCCGATGCGCGAGAAGCCCTTGGCGGCCCAGCCGTTGTCACCGGCCTCGGCGCCATCCGTGAAGAGGGCCTTGCCGTCGGCGGTCACCGAGATCGCGTCCGCGGCGAAGCCCTTCTGGGCGGCGCCGCCGTCCGTCTGGTAGCGGAAGCGGAGGTCGATCTTCTTGCCGGCGTACGCGTCGAGCGGGAAGACCAGGTTCTTGTAGGCGCCCGAAGTGCCGGTCAGGGCGGGCTTGTCGCCGCCGTCGCGCGGCACCGGCTTGCCGTCGGCGGTGCCTTCCAGCGGCGTGTAGTTGGCGCCGCCGTCCGTGGAGACCTCGGCGTAGGCGAAGTCGTAGTTCTGCTCGATGTCCCACCAGCCCTTGAGGGTCAGGGCGGCCTTCTTCTTTCCGGTGAGGTCGACCGGACGGGAGAGCGTGTTCTTCAGGTCGTTGCCCATGCCGCTCCACCACTGCTGGGTGCCTTCGGCGGGCTTGACGACGTCGGTGCGGACCGTCTTGGCGGGGAGTTCGACGACCAGCGCCTGCTTGTCCTTGGTGTTGTACTCGGCCACGCCCAGCTTGTGGGTGGACCTGGTGGCCGCCTTGGCCTTGGCGTAGTTGAGCCAGCCGAGCTGGAGCTTGTCCCAGGCGCTCATGTCGCCGGGGAGGTCGCCTATGGAGTCCTTGCCGGTGCCGAGCCAGGAGCCGCCGGACATCAGCGACCAGGAGTCGACGGAGGACTCACCGGTGCCGGTGGTGTCGTACTCGTCGGGAAGGCCGAGGTCGTGGCCGTACTCGTGGGCGAAGACGCCGAGGCCGCCGTTCTCGGGCTGCATCGTGTAGTCGCCGACCCAGATGCCGGTGCTGCCGATCTGGGTGCCGCCGGCCTTGTTGCCGGACGGGCCGGTGCGGCCGGAGTCGCTGCCGTACGCGTACCAGCGGTGCGCCCAGATGGCGTCGGTGCCCTGCGCGCCGCCGCCCGCGGACTCGTCCTCGCCGGCGTGCACGATCTGGAAGTGGTCGATGTAGCCGTCGGGCTCGTTGAAGTTGCCGTCGCCGTCGTGGTCGTAGCGGTCCCACTGGTCGTACTTGGCGAGGTCGGCCTTGATCTGGGCGTCGGTGCGGCCCTTGGCCTTCTGGTCCTCGGCCCAGCGGTTGACGCCGTCGCGTATCAGGTCCCAGGCGCTGGCGCAGTTGGTGGAGCCGCAGAAGTTCGACCCGTAACGGGCCTCGTTCCAGTCGACCTTGACCCAGTCGGAGACCTCGCCGTCGACCGAGTAGCGGCCCGAGGACTGCTTCTCGTAGTACTTGGCCAGGGACTCCTTCTTCTTGTCGTGGGAGAAGTAGAGGTCCTGGAAGTGCTGGCGGTTGTAGTCCTTCTGCCAGGCGGTGGAGTTGTCGTTGCGGCGGTCGGGCCGCGCGATGGTGTTGTGCGCGGGACCGGGCTTGCCGCCGTACTTCTTCACCGGGGGCTTGGGGCCGTCGCCGTCCGGGTCGTACATCGTGGTGTCGTCGACCTTGTCGCCGAACTCGACCAGGATGGTGAAGATCTTGTCCGTCTTCTCGCGGGCGAGTTCGACGTATTTGCCCCGGCCGAGCTTGACGACCTGGGAGGCGCCGTGCCGGGCGGGCGTGGCGTCGCCGGAGATGACCTGCTGGAGCGCTTCCTTGCGCTGCGCCGCCTGCTGGTCGCTGAACGGGCCCTTGAGGTCGTGGTCGACGGCCTGCTTGGCGGGCGCACCCGGGTCCTGCCGCTGGACGGCGAGCGGCGGGTGGCCGTCGTCGGCCTGCGCCGGCGCGCCGGAGGCCAGGCCGGCCGCTCCGATCGCGGCGGCGGCGGTGGCCAGGGCGACCGGTCTGAACGCCCGTCTCTTGGCTCTCACTTGGCGCAATCCTCCCCTTGGAAACGGTCACTGGATGACAGCATTTGACCGGAAGGGGGAGGGAAAAGACAGATCTTGACTTGGTCACGACAGGGAAGTACGGTTTTCGGTCCGCAGGACACGGGTATCGGACAGCTTCGGACGCGTACGGGGGCATGGTTCGCGTACGTACCCGCACCACCCCGGCGGCCACCCCGCGCCGCGCTCCGCGCACCCCAACCGCCGCTCCGATCAGGCCCGTTCAAACCAGGAGTGAATCCATGCGCCCCCTATGCCTCGGAACCGTGGGTTAGGTCACGCTTACCGCCAGTTCCGCTCGGGCAGTAAGGACCGTAGAGTCGTTTGACGGCGCGCCCCTGTCGACCACACCCCTGCCGACCTCCCGAGGACGGATCCGCCATGCCTCGTCCGACTGCCGCACAGCTCGCCTATGGATCGGCCACCGTCGTCTTCTCGACCCTCGCGCTGTTACTGCTCTCGCAGACGCGGACCGGGGTCGGAATCGCGGTCATCGCCGTCGCAGCCCTCGCCCTCGGCCTGCTGGTCGCCCTCACGGCGCCGCTGCCGGGGGTTTCTCATGTGACGCGCCGCCGCACGGCCCGGCGCTCCGGCGTGCGCGCCGTTCACGGCGCACGCCCGCACGTCCCGGCCGCCGCCGGATCGGCGGCCCCGCCGGTGCCGTGTCAGCACACTCACGCCGGTGTCTCCTCGGAAGGCCGCGTCAGCGAGCACTCCCGTTAGTCACCTGTCCGTGGCTGGTGGACGCGCGTAGGCGGCCGGGCACCGCTCGGAAGAGGGGTGCGCCGGCCGCCGGTTGACGCGCCGGAGCCGCCAGGAGGGACGGGCGGGTCCCGGAAGGGCCGCGAAAGGCCGGGAGGATCCAGGAGCGTGCGAGGTTCCTTGTAGGGGGCACCTGCCCCGGTGTCCGGCCTCAGGCCGTGGAGACCACCACCGTCTTGGCCGTCTTGTCGTGCAGGCACTGCTGGTACGGCTTGTCCCAGGTGCACCACAGGACGTTGACGAGCCAGAAGAGGAAGCCGCAGCACGGCACGATCTCCGGCAGGGTGTAGACCGCCGCCCGCACCCAGCCCGCCTGCCCGGCCGGTACCGCGCCGTCCTCCAGCATCCCCACCCGGATCTTCATCGCCATCTTGCCGACGGTCTGGCCGCGGCTGGTGAGCATCAGGCCCTCGTAGACGAGATAGACCAGCATCGTCACGAGGGAGACGGACGCCTGCCGTCCGGTCTGGGTCCCGTCGGTCGTCCAGTAGTCGAAGCCGCCGACGATCGCGCTCATGATCAGGCCGACCGGTACGCAGACGATGATCCAGTCGATGATGCGGGCGACCAGGCGGCGGCCGCGGCCGGCCAGCGGCGGCATTCCGGCCAGCGGGTCGGCGGCGCCGTACTGGCCGCCGTACGGATTGCCCCCGTACGGGTCACCGCCGTAGGGCGGCGGCGGCATCCCTCCGGGCGGCGGCCCGCTCCCGGGCGGCGGGGCGCCACCGCCGTACGGGTCACCGCCGGGAGGCGGTTCGCCGTGCGGGGTGGCGTTGGCGGGCCGGTCGTACGGGGAACCGCCGGCCGGCCGGCTGCCGTACGGAGAGCCACCGGCCGGCTCGGCACCGTACGGAGAGCCGCCCAACGGCGGTTCCTGCGGCTTCTTCAGATACGGGTCGTGCTCCGGCGGTTCGCCTCCGGAGCCGGGCCCGGGCTGGTCGGTGCTCATGGCCCGAGTCGAACCCGGGCCGCGCGCCGCCGCATCCGGCGAGGTCCGGCCGGGTGACGCGGCCGGGCGGACGGTCGGCTTCCCGGACTGCTTCGCGGTCTGCTCGCCGGTCTGCTTTCCGGTCTACTTCTCGGTCTGCTTCCCGGTCTACTTCTCGGCGACGAACGTCCGGGCGAGCTTGTCGTGCCAGCACTGCCGCCACGGCCGGTCGAACAGGCACCACACGGCGTTGACCACACCGACCGCCAGCACACCGAGCACGCCGTACACCAGCCACCGCCTGATCACCGAGGCCAGGGGCGGGGTGTCGTGGCTCTCGATGTCCAGGACCTTGACGCCGCACACCTTCTTGCCGAGCGTATGGCCCCACTTGACGGTGGGCAGCACCTCGTACAGACCGCCGCCGATGAGCAGCACGGCGAGCACGACGGCCAGGTAGGGGCCGGTGGTGCCGTCCAGCAGGTAGACGGTGACCTCCCGCCCGGACTGCTTGGCTGCCTCCACCTTGGCGTCGATGTGGTCGGTGGCCGGACCCCACAGCGGTACGGCGGCGGCGCCGGTGATGACCGCCAGGGCCAGGGTGTCGATCAGGCGGGCGGCGAACCGGCGGCCCAGAGGGGCCGGGCGGCCCTGCTCCTGCGCGGCGGCGAGGAACGGGTCGGTGGTCGGCGGCTTCCAGGGGACGACGCCTTCGGCCGCGCCGCCGTCCTGCTGCGGCGGGAAGCCGGAGAAGGGGGCGGGCTGGGCCTGCGGGCCGGGCGCCTGGGCCTGCGGACCGGGAGCCGGTGCGGGGGCCTGCGGCGCGGGAGCGGGGGCCGGTCCGGCGGTGGGGCCGGGGGCGGGCCGGGCCGGGGGCTGGTGCGGCGGGGCGTGCGGCGCCGGTGACTGCTGCGGCATCTGGGGATGCGGAGGCTGTTGCGTCGGGAACGGCTGGTGCTGCACGGGCGGCGCGGCGGGCCCCGGCCCGGGCTGCGGCTGGGACTGCGGCTGTACGGGCCCCTGCGGCGCCTGCTGGGCCGGTCCCTGCGCGCCGGGCGTCCGGCCCCCGGGACCGGGCTGCGCGGCCGTCTGCTGCGGGCCAGGGGCCGTCGGCGGCTGCTGCACACCGGCGGACGGCGCGGCGGACGGCCCGGTGGACGGCCCGGTGGACGGCAGGGGCTGCGGGGACGAGGCGCCGGGCAGCGGCGCCGCCGGAGCGCCGCCGGCCTGCGGGGCCATCCGGATCGACATCGTGTCGCTCTTGCCGCCCTGGGGCCCGTCGGGGCGTACGGCGCGGATGGCGGTCGTGCTGCGGTCGCGGCCGGGGGCGGCGCCTTCGTCCCGTACGGCGCGGATGGTGACCGTGCCGTCGGTCCGCGGCGGCTCCTCGCCGGAGGCCGGCGCGCCGGGCGCGGCCGCGGCCTCGTCGCGCTGCTGCGGGAGGCCGGCCTGCCGTTCCTCGGGCGAACCCCAGGCGATACGGCGGTCCTGCTCGCCGCCAAAGCCGTTCTGCCGGGCGGTGTCGGCCTGCCACGCGGAGGCCGCCGCTCCGCTGCCGGCGGCGCCGGCCGCCTCGGTCAGCCTGCCGTGTTCCTCCTCCTCGTCGAAGAAGACCGGTCCGGTCTCCTCCACGGCGGGGGTGGGGGCCGGTGCGGGCGCGGGGGCCGGGGCGGTGCCGGGCGGCGGCGCGGGGAGCGCCTCGCCCTCGGCGGGCGCGGGCCGGCTGGTGCCCGGCACCCATGCGGCACCGTTCCAGTACCGGATGTAGCCGGGGATGGACGGGTCCGGGTAGAAGCCTGGCGTGGGGCTGCCGCCGGCGGATCCTGAGGAAGGGGCGCTCATGTCCGAAGTCCCGCTATCTGTTCTCGGCCTGGTGTGGTGGGTGGGGCATGTGCAGTCTGCCGCAACGCAGCGTCCACATCTATCAGACGGAGGGTCGGGGCGGGTGTCCCGGCCGGGCCGGACCACCTGGAAGAGGCCCGCGAAAAAAGTTGTGCGAAGTCGCGTAATGGTCCGGGCTCCGGAGCCTCTAACCAAGTGCGGGCCCCGTCACAGGGGGGTTCGCAGGAGGTACCGAAGAGAGGCGGACCGTATGCACACCGTGGTGGAACGAGAGCTGGAGCTGGGTCTGGTCCTGTCGCCGGAGCGCAGTGTCCCCGTCCCGGCCCGGCTGACCTATCGCACGGACGACCCCTACGCCGTCCACGTCACCTTCCACATCGGCTCGGACGTCCCCGTCAACTGGACGTTCGCGCGCGAACTGCTCGTCGAGGGGGTGTTCCGGCCGTGCGGTCACGGTGACGTGCGGGTGTGGCCCACGAAGGTGGACGGGCGCAGTCTGGTCTGCATGGCGCTCAGTTCCCCGGACGGCGACGCGCTGCTGGAGGCGTCGGCCGCGGCGGTCTCGGCGTGGCTGGAGCGCACGCTGCGGGTCGTGCCTCCGGGGTCGGAGCAGGACCATCTGGGGCTGGACAAAGGGCTGAGCGCGCTGCTCGCCATGACGCCGCGGGACGATCTGTGGCTGTCCGACCCGTGGCCGTCGGACGAGTCGCCGGAGGCGGGGGCGTAGCGGCGTGGGGCGGCGTACGGCCCGGCCACGGCCGGGGACCGGCCCCGGGCGCACGGGGCCGGAGAGCGCGATCACCAGGGTCAGGAAGCGTCGGTACCGAGGCTTGCGCCGGACCGGGCGCGCGGGGTGATGAACTCGATGGCGTGGCCGTCCGGGTCGTCGACGTAGACCCCGCGGGCGCCGTCGAGGTGTCCGATCTGCTGCGGCTTGTGGTGGTGCGGGTCCGCCCAGTACGGCAGACCGCGCTCCTGGATGCGGCCGAAGATCTCGTCGAACTCCTCGTCCGTGACCCGGAACGCGAGGTGCTGCAGCACGATCGCTTCCGGTTCGACGACCGTGTCGGCGTAGTCGACGGTCAGGTCGTTGGCGAACGTGACGGCGGCGAAGGGACCGGTTTCGACCGGTTCGCCGACGCCGGTCAGTTCCGCGAGGAAGCGCGCGGAGGCGAACTTGTCGGTGGCGTGCATGATCGTGTGGTCGAGTTGGACGGGCACGGCGGCCTCCTGTGAACGTCGGGTTTTTTCAGGGGCGTTGCTGGCGTGCGCTCCTTACCGTACGGCGGCTTCGCGCGCCTGAGTATCGGATTTCCGACCTACGTCGCCGGTCCGGCCGTGCCCGGACCGACGTCCTCGTCCCCGGTACGCCCCGCCACCCGGCCGGGTGTCCGTACCGACGTCTCAGCCTCGGTACGTCTCCAACAGCCTCAGCCACACCTCGCTGATCGTCGGATACGCGGGCACCGCGTGCCACAGGCGGTCCAGGGGCACCTCGCCGGCCACCGCGACGGTGGCCGAGTGCAGGAGTTCGCCCACCGCCGGGCCGACGAAGGTGACGCCGAGGAGGGTCTCGCGGTCCAGGTCGACGATCATGCGGGCGCGGCCGCGGTAGCCGTCGGCGTACAGGCCGGCGCCCGCGACCGAGCCGAGGTCGAAATCGACGACGCGGGTGCGGTGGCCGGCGCGTTCGGCCTCGGCGGCGGTCAGGCCGACGGAGGCGGCCTCGGGGTCGGTGAAGACGACCTGCGGTACGGCGGCGGTGTCGGCGGTCGCGGCGTGCGCGCCCCAGCGGCCGGTGTCCAGGCCGCTGCCCTGGGCCTGGGCGGCGATGGCGGCGCCGACGATGCGGGCCTGGTACTTGCCCTGGTGGGTCAGCAGCGCGCGGTGATTGACGTCGCCGACGGCGTACAGCCAGCCGTCCGCCACGCCCTTGACCCGGCAGGTGTCGTCGGTCTCCAGCCAGGAGCCGGGCTCCAGGCCGACCGTCTCCAGGCCGATGTCGTCCGTGCGCGGCGCGCGGCCGGTGGCGAACAGGATCTCGTCGGCGACGAGCTCTTCGCCGTTGTCGAGCACGACGGTGGCGGGTCCGTTGGGCATCTCGCGCCGTACCGCGCTCACCGAGACGCCGGTGCGTACGGTGGCGCCCGCCCCGGCCAGGGACTCGGCGACCAGTTCGCCCGCGAACGGCTCCATCCTGGGCAGCAGTCCGCCGCCGCGCACCAGGAGCGTCACCCGGGAGCCCAGGGCCTGCCAGGCGGTGGCCATCTCGACGCCGACGACCCCGCCGCCGACCACCGCCAGGCGCGGCGGTACGGACTGGGCGCTGGTCGCCTCGCGGCTGGTCCAGGGGCGGGCGGCGGCCAGTCCGGGGAGGTCGGGGAGGACGGCTCGGCTGCCGGTGCAGACGGCGACGGCATGGCGGGCGGTGAGGACGCGGTCTTCCCCACCGCCCGTGGCGACCACGACGCGCCGGGGGCCGTCGAGGCGGGCCCGGCCGCGTACGAAGTCGATGCCGGCCGAGTCCAGCCAGCGGACCTGGCCGTCGTCCTTCCAGTGCGACGCGAACGCGTCGCGGTGGGCGAGCACCGCCTTGGTGTCCAGTGGCGCGGCCGCGGCCTGGTGAAGGCCGGGGACTCGGCGGGCGTCGGCGCGGGCGGTGACCGGGCGCAGCAGTGCCTTGCTGGGCATGCAGGCCCAGTACGAGCACTCGCCGCCGACCAGTTCGCTCTCCACGATCACCGCGCTGAGACCGAGGGCGTGTGCCCGGTCGGCGACGTTCTCGCCGGTCGGGCCGGCGCCCAGCACGACGACGTCGTACGTGTCCCGACCTGCGGCCTCGTCGGCTCCTGTGGTCGTCGGCATCGCTCATCGCTCCCTGGGTCGGCGTCGCGGCGGTCGGCTCCATCCTGGTCCCGGGGGCCCGGCTCGGCCACATGTATCGGGGCATTCGCCGGGCGGGGGCACCGGGTCTCAGCCTTCCCGGCGCTCCACGGCCTCCTTGGCCTCGACCAGGCCGGCGCCGGTCAGTTCGCGGTAGCGCTTGATCGCCTCGATCTTCTTGCCCTTGTGCAGCAGGGCGTCGACCTCGGCGATGCCCTCGGGGCCGGTCTCCTCGACGCCGAGGTGTTCCATGATCAGGTCGAGCTTGCGGTCCATGCGCCGCAGGCGCCGTTCGAGCGTCTTGTGGCGGGCGTCCATGGTGGAGGCGAGGACGACGATGACGACGGCCGCCGCGCCGATGATGGTCCAGAGGTCGGAGTTCATGGACCGAACCCTAAAAGGTGCAGCTCATGACAGCCGAACCGCGACCGGGCCACGGGCGGTGCCGCTCAGAAGACCTTCCCCGGGTTGAGCAGCCCCAGCGGGTCGAAGACGGCCTTGATGCCGCGGTGCATCTCCAGGCCGACCGGGCCCAGCTCGCGGGCCAGCCACTCCTTCTTCAGGACGCCGACGCCGTGCTCGCCGGTGATCGTGCCGCCCAGTTCCAGGCCGAGCGCCATGATCTCGTCGAAGGACTCGCGGGCGCGCCGGGACTCGTCGGGGTCGTTCGCGTCGAAGCAGACGGTGGGGTGGGTGTTGCCGTCGCCCGCGTGCGCGCAGACGCCGATGGTCAGGCCGTACTTCTCGGCGATGGCGGCGGTGCCGTCGAGCATCGCGGCGAGCTCCGAGCGCGGTACGCACACGTCGTCGATCATCGTGGCGGACTTGACGCGTTCCAGGGCGGTCAGGGTCAGCCGCCGCGCCTGGAGGAGGAGGTCGGATTCGGCCGGGGTGTCGGCCGGTACGACCTCGGTGGCGCCGGCGGCCTCGCACAGCGCGCCGACGGCGGCCAGGTCGGCGGCCGGTTCGGGAGTGTCGAAGGCGGCGAGGAGGAGCGCCTCGGTGCTGTCCGGCAGGCCCATGTTGGCCATGGCGTTGACGGCGCGGACGCTCGTACGGTCCATGAGTTCGAGCAGCGAGGGGGCGTGACCGCGCGCCATGATCTCGCAGACGGCGGCGCACGCGGCGGCGGTGGAGGGGAACTCGGCCGCCAGTGCGAGCTGCTGGGGCGGTTCGGGTTTGAGGGCGAGTACGGCGCGGACGACGACGCCGAGGCTGCCCTCGGAGCCGACGAACAGGCGGGTGAGGTCATAGCCCGCGACGCCCTTGGCGGTGCGGCGGCCGGTCGTGAGCAGCCGGCCGTCGGCGAGGACGACGTCCAGGCCGAGGACGTACTCCGCGGTGACGCCGTACTTGACGCAGCACAGGCCGCCGGAGGCGGTGCCGATGTTGCCGCCGATGGAGCACTCCTCCCAGCTGGAGGGGTCCGGCGGGTAGTAGAGGCCGTGTTCGTTGACGGCCCGGGAGAGCGCCGCGTTGACGACGCCGGGCTCGACGACCGCGATCCGGTCGACGGGGTTGATCTCGATGATCCGGTCCATCTTGACCAGGGAGAGCACGATGCAGCCGTCGGAGGCGTTGGCGGCGCCCGACAGGCCGGTGCGGGCGCCCTGGGGGACGACCGGGACGCGCAGTGCGGTGGCGGTGCGCATGACGTGCTGGACCTGTTCGACCGTGCGCGGCAGGACGACGACGGCGGGCGTGCCGGCCTCGCAGAAGCTCGCCATGTCGTGGGCGTAGGCGCCGGTGACGTCGGGGTCGGTGAGGATCGCTTCCGCGGGCAGGGCGTCGCGCAGGCGTGCGATGAGGTCCATGCCGTCAGCCTGCCATCCGTGGGCCGTACACGGAAGATCGTCTCCCGCACCCGGGTGGCGGTCCCGGGTGCGGGAGTGCCGCTCCCCGCGGGGTGGGGGGTGGCGTCCGGGGGACACCCGGGCGGCGGCCGGGTGTCAGAGGTTGCCGCGGCGTTCCTGCTCCCGCTCGATGGCCTCGAAGAGGGCCTTGAAGTTGCCCTTGCCGAAGCCCAGCGAGCCGTGTCGTTCGATCAGTTCGAAGAAGACGGTGGGGCGGTCCTGGACGGGCTTGGTGAAGATCTGCAGCAGGTAGCCGTCCTCGTCGCGGTCGACGAGGATCTTCAGCTCACGCAGTGTCTCGACCGGGACGCGGGTCTCGCCCGCCCACTCGCCGAGGGTGTCGTAGTAGGAGTCCGGGGTGTCCAGGAACTCGACGCCCGCCGCGCGCATGGCCCGTACGCTCGCGACGATGTCGTTGGTGGCCAGCGCGATGTGCTGGCAGCCGGGGCCGCCGTAGAACTCCAGGTACTCGTCGATCTGCGACTTCTTCTTGGCGATGGCCGGCTCGTTGAGCGGGAACTTCACCTTGCGGGTGCCGTCCGCGACCACCTTGGACATCAGCGCGCTGTACTCGGTGGCGATGTCCGAGCCGACGAACTCCTTCATGTTCGTGAAGCCCATGACGTTGTTGTAGAAGGACACCCACTCGTCCATCTTGCCGAGCTCGACGTTGCCGACGCAGTGGTCGATGGCCTGGAAACGGCGCTTGCCGGGCTCGACGATGGGGTCGGCGGCGACGTAGCCGGGCAGGTAGGGGCCGTCGTAGTCGGTGCGCTCGACCAGGGTGTGCCGGGTCTTGCCGTACGTGGCGATGGAGGCGCGGACGACGACGCCGTGCTCGTCCTTGGTCTCGTACGGCTCCTCGATGCCGGTGGCGCCGTGCTCCAGGGCGTACGCGTAGGCGGCGCGCGCGTCCGGCACCTCGATGGCGAGGTCGATGACGCCGTCACCGTGGGCGGTGACGTGGTCGGCCAGGAAGCGGCCCCAGTCGGTCGTCGGCTTGATGACGGAGGTGAACACGAAACGGGCGTTACCGGATTCGAGCACGTAACTGGCGGTCTCGCGGCTGCCGTTCTCCGGCCCGCAGTAGGCGACACGCTTCATGCCGAAGGCAGTGGCGTAGTAATGCGCCGCCTGCTTGGCGTTGCCGACGGCGAAGACGACCGCGTCCATCCCCTTGACCGGGAAGGGATCGGCCTGCCGAGCACTGGTGGGGGTGGTGTGGTCCGTGGTCTGTGTCATGCCCGCAGACTCCCTCCGGTCCACAAGGTGCGCAATAGTTTGCGCATTCACTGGGCAAGCTGTACAGCGAATCACGCGATTCACCGGACGATTCGTACATGATGACCATCAATTTCGGAGGCGACGGCCGTGGCGATCGATCATTTGGACGGCAGACTCCTGCAACTGCTCGCCGAGGAACCCCGCATCGGCGTACTGGAGGCGTCGCGCCGGCTCGGGGTGGCGCGCGGCACGGCGCAGGCGCGCCTGGACCGGCTTCAGTCGAACGGAGTGATCCGGGGATTCGGTCCGGACGTGGATCCGGCGGCCCTGGGCTACCCGGTCACCGCATTCGCGACACTGGAGATCAAACAGGGTCAAGGAGCCGACGTGCGGGCGCACTTGGCGTCCGTACCGGAAGTGCTGGAGCTGCATACAACGACGGGACATGGGGACATGCTGTGCAGACTCGTTGCCCGTTCCAACGCCGACCTGCAACGGGTGATCGACCGAGTTGTGGGTTTCGATGGCATCATGCGGGCTTCCACCGCGATCGTCATGGAAAATCCGGTTCCGTTGCGCATCATCCCCCTGGTCACACAAGCTGCGGGGGACTGACCGAGGAGAGCGCGTGTGAGCTTCTGGGAGTACGTCGGCAACCGGCACGCCCAGCTGCTGACGGATACGTTTCAGCACGCCAGCGCCGTCTTCCAGTGCATGGTGCTGGCCACCGTGCTCGGTGTGCTGCTGGGCGTCGCCACCTACCGCAGTGAATGGGCAGGGAACCTGGCCACCGCCACCACGGCGACGATCCTGACAGTGCCCTCGCTGGCCCTGATCGGCCTGCTCGTGCCGATCGTCGGCCTCGGCGTGGCGCCCACCGTCATCGCCCTGACGCTGTACGGGCTGCTGCCGGTGGTACGTAACGCCGTCGTCGGTCTGCGCGGCGTCGACCCCGCGCTGATCGACGCCGCCAAGGGCATCGGGATGTCCCGTACGGCCCGGCTGGTGCGGGTGGAACTGCCGCTGGCCTGGCCGCCGATACTGACCGGCATCCGGGTCTCCACCCAGATGCTGATGGGCATCGCGGCGATCGCCGCCTACGCCTCCGGGCCCGGCCTGGGCAACGAGATCTTCCGCGGCATCTCCTCCCTGGGCAGCGCCAACGCGCTCAACCAGGTGCTGTCCGGAACGCTCGGCATCGTCGTCCTGGCCCTGCTCTTCGACGCCGCGTACATCGTCCTCGGACGGCTGACCATCTCCAGGGGGATCCGTGCCTGACACCACCGCCTCCGGCGCCGGCATCGCGCTGGAGAACCTGAGCAAGCTCTACCCGGGCAACCCCACGCCCGCGGTCGACAACGTGAGCATGGACATCAAGCCCGGCGAGACGGTGATCCTCGTCGGGCCCTCGGGGTGCGGCAAGTCCACCACCCTGAAAATGATCAACCGGCTGATCGAGCCCACCTCCGGGCGGATCATGATCGGCGACGAGGACGTCACCGGCATCGACCCGGTCAGGCTGCGCCGCAAGGTCGGCTACGCCATCCAGTCCTCCGGCCTCTTCCCGCACATGACCGTCGCCCAGAACATCGCCCTGGTGCCGAAGATGATCGGCTGGCCGAAGGCGCGAGTGAGCAGCCGTGTCGAGGAGATGCTCGACCTGGTCGGCCTGGATCCGCGTGAGTTCCACGGCCGCTACCCGCGGCAGCTGTCCGGCGGGCAGCAGCAGCGCGTCGGCGTGGCGCGGGCGCTGGCCGCCGACCCGCCCGTCCTGCTCATGGACGAGCCGTTCGGCGCGGTCGACCCGATCACCCGCGACCACCTCCAGGACGAGCTGATCCGGCTCCAGCACGAACTGCGCAAGACCATCGTCTTCGTCACCCACGACTTCGACGAGGCGATCAAACTGGGCGACCGCATCGCGGTGCTGCGCGAGCGCTCGCACATCGCGCAGTTCGACACGCCCGAGGCCATCCTCACCAACCCCGCCGACGACTTCGTCTCCGGCTTCGTGGGGGCGGGCGCGGCCCTCAAACGCCTCAACCTCACCCGCGTACGGGACGTCGGTGTCGTCGACTTCCCCACCGCGTCGATGGACGACCCGCTCCAGTCCATCTTCGACCTGCTGCGCTCCGGCGCGACCAACGAGATCCTGCTGCTGGACCGGCACCGGCGCCCCTACAAGTGGCTGCGCCGCGGCGACCTGATGCGTGCCAAGGGCTCGCTGGCCCGCGCGGGCACGCTCGTGCACGACACGGTCACCCGCGACGCGACCCTGCGCGACGCGCTGGAGGCGGTCCTCACCGACAACGCGGGCCGGGTCGCGGTGACCGGGCGGCGCGGCGAGTACATCGGCGTCGTCGACATGGAGACGCTGATGAACAACGTCCACGAGCTGCTGGAGGAGGACCGGCTGGACGCCGTCGAGCACCGGCACGCGCTGGAGGAGCAGCGCGCGCGGCAGACGCGGCTGGCCCAGGAGGGCGTGGACCCGGCGGGCGGCGCGCACGGGGTCAAGGCGTGAGCCCGCGGGACCGGCGCCGGCCGCCGAAGGGCGAACGGCCGCCGGGCGAGCACGAGGTACGCGGCGTGACCTTCCGCGACGAGGCGGCGGCCGGGGAGCGCGGGCCGGTACTGGCGGCCGAGCCGGCGCCCGCCGCCCCCGCCGCCTCGGTCACCCGGCCGCCGCGCCGGATCACCTGGAAGAAGGCGGTCACGCTGCCCGCCGTACTGGCGGCGGTGCTGCTCGCCACCTGGCTGTGGTTCCGCGGCGCCCGGCTGGACTCCATCGCGCACCAGGCGGTGGACGACGGCAAGGTGTGGCTGGCGCTGCGCCAGCACCTCCAGCTGACCGCCGTGTCGACCTTCTTCGTACTGATCATCGCCATCCCCCTGGGCATCGCGCTGACCCGCGCCAGGCTGCGCCGGGCCGCGCCGTTCGCGGTGGCGGTGGCCAACCTCGGGCAGGCGGTGCCCGCCCTGGGTCTGCTGGTGCTGCTGGTCATCTGGCTCGGCATCGGGGCCGAGGCGGCCGTCATCGGCATGGTGCTCTACGCGGTGCTGCCGGTGCTGGCCAACACCGTCGCGGGCCTGAAGGCCATCGACCCGACGCTGACCGAGGCCGCCCGCGGCATCGGCATGTCGGCGCCCGGGGTGCTGGCCAAGGTCGAACTGCCGCTGGCCGTACCGCTGATCCTGGCGGGCGTACGCAACGCGCTCGTCCTGAACGTCGGCACCGCCACCCTGGCCACCTTCGGCGGTGGCGGGGGACTCGGCGACCTGATCTCGGCGGGCATCATCACCCAGCGGATGCCGGTGCTGGTGCTCGGTTCCGTCCTGACGGTGGTGCTGGCGCTGCTGGTCGACTGGCTGGCGTCGCTCGTGGAACTGCTGCTGCGCCCGCGAGGGCTGGAGGTGGGGGAATCATGACCGCAGGACCGTACCGGCCCCGGCCCCGGCCCCGCAGGACCGTACCGGCCGCCGCTGCCTGCCTGCTGCTGGGCGCGGCCGCGCTGAGCGGCTGCGGGCTGGTCAGCGGCAGCCCGATGAGCGACGACGTGCAGCCCGGCACGATCGGCCGGGGGCAGCCGCTCAAGGGCGCCGAACTGACCGTGACGTCCAAGGAGTTCACCGAGAACATCATCCTCGGCCAGCTCATGGGCCTGGCCTTCAAGGCGGCCGGCGCCTCGGTCGTCGACAAGACCAACATCCAGGGCTCGATCGGCGCCCGGGAGGCGGTCAAGTCCGGTACGGCGGACGGGATGTACGAGTACACCGGCACCGGCTGGATCACCTACCTCGGCCACGAACGCCCCATAGTCGACCCGCAGAAGCAGTGGGAGGCGGTACGCGACGGCGACCGCGCCAACGGCCTGGAATGGCTGCCGCAGTCGAAGCTCAACAACACCTACGCGCTGGCGCTCAACGCCGAGCAGTACAAACGGCTGGGCGTGGAAACCCTGTCGGACGTCGCCGCGCTGTCCCGCAAGGACCCGAGCGCGGTCACCCTGTGCGCGGAGGCCGAGTTCTCGGCGCGTAACGACGGCCTGCCCGGCATGGCCAAGGCGTACGGCATGCGGCTCCCGTCCGGCAACATCAAGAAGATGACCAGCGGCGTCGTCTACACCCAGGTGGCGGAGGGCCGCGCCTGCACCTTCGGCGAGGTCTACACGACCGACGGCCGGATCAAGGCGATGGGCCTGAAGACCGTCAAGGACGACCGGCACTTCTTCCCGAACTACAACGCGGCGCCCGAGATGAACGCGGCGACGATGAAGAAGTACCCGCAGATCGCCGGCATCCTCGCGCCGATCACCGCCGCCCTGGACAACGCCGTCGCGCAGAGCCTGAACGCGAAGGTGGACGTGGAGGGGCGGGACCCGCACGAGGTCGCCAAGGAGTGGATGATCGAGAAGGGGTTCATCAAGGACGGCGGGTGACCGGCTGCCGATGACCCGCCGGCCGGCCGCCCGCGGATCTCAGCGGGTCAGCCGCTGATCAGCATCCGGTCAGCAGCTGGGGACCTTGCCGCCGGACTTCAGCGCCTTGAGCGCGTCCACGGTGCCGGACAGCGTGCTGACCGGGACCAGCCGCAGCCCCTCCGGAAGCTCGGCCTGCGCGTCCCGGCACTCCGACTTGGGGACGAGGAAGACCGTGGCGCCGTCCCGGCCGGCGGCCTGCGTCTTCAGCGCGACGCCGCCGACCGCTCCGACCTCGCCGTCCGCGGCGATCGTGCCGGTGCCCGCGATCTTCTGCCCGCCGGTCAGGTCGCCGCCCGCGCCGTCCCCGGCCAGCTTGTCGATGATGCCCAGCGAGAACAGCAGGCCCGCGCTGGGCCCGCCGATCGTGCCCAGGTCCAGCTTGACCTGGACGTCCTTGTCGCTCTTGTGCAGGTAGTTCAGGGCCGCCTTGGTGGCGACGTCCTGGGAGGAGCGCATGTCCTTCAGGTTGTGCTCCACGGCCTTCTCCGCCGTGTCGCCGACCGGGTAGACCGACTCGACCGGCATCACGGCCTGGTCCGTACGGAACCAGCCCTTGACGATGTCCGGCAGCCGGACCGGCGCGTCCGGGCCGGTCGCCACGATCGCCGCCATCCGCAGCTGACCGCTGGTCTCGCGGGTCGGCGCCCCGCTGATCGTGATCACCTGTTTGCCCTTGTGCTTGCCGAGCACGTCCGCCGTGTCGCCGGGGAAGGCGACCGAGAACGGCAGGGGCGCGAAGGCCACCGTGGCGAGGAGCGCGATGACCAGGGCGGCGCAGATCCCGAGGGCGCGAGTGCGAGAAGACACCCCGCCACCCTAGATGACCAGGCCGCCCGGCCTCTCACCACGGGGCGCGACGGGGTACGCGCGCCCCTCGGCGCCCCCGCCCGGTCCGTCACTGCCCCGGTCCGTCACTGCCCCGGTTCGCCACTACCCCGGGCCGTCACCGCAGCGCTTCGGACACCTCGCGGGCCGCCTCGACCACCCGGGGCCCGACCCGTTCGGGCACCGTGTCGGCGAGCATCACGACGCCGACGCTGCCCTCGATGCCGCTGACCCCGAGCAGCGGGGCCGCGGCGCCGCTCGCGCCCGCCTCCAACTCACCGTGCGTCAGCGCCAGTCCGGCGTCCTCGATACGCCCCTGGCGGGCCTTGAGGATCGCCCGCCCGGCCGCGCCCCGGTCCAGCGGGTGCCGGAAGCCCGCGCGGTAGGCGACGTGGTAGTCGGTCCAGGACGGCTCGACGACGGCCACGGCCAGCGCTTCCGTACCGTCCACGAGCGTCAGGTGGGCGGTCGCGCCGATGTCCTCGGCCAGGGCGCGCAGGGCGGGCAGCGCCGCTTCACGCACCAGCGGGTGCACCTGGCGGCCCAGGCGCAGCACGCCCAGGCCGACCCGGGCCCGGCCGCCGATGTCACGGCGCACCAGGGCGTGCTGCTCCAGGGTGGCGAGCAGGCGGTAGACCACGGTCCGGTTGACCCCCAGCTTGGTGGACAGCTCGGTGACGGTCAGGCCGTGGTCGGTGTCGGCGAGCAATTTGAGGACGCGTAGTCCCCGGTCGAGCGTCTGGGAGGTCTCCGCGGTCACGACGCCCCCTCCTCGGGTGAGTGGCGGCTCGTCCGCGGGGTGCGCTGCCGGTCCCGGGGCAGCGCGCGCGAAGAGGCCGCCGGCCGCATGGCACCGGCTGCGCTCCGCGGCGGCGCTGCCACGGGGCGTGTGCGTGACCGGGACAGTAGCGAGCTGGTCCGGTCAGCGGAAGAGTCCGTCCAGAATCCGGTCTTCCGTGACCGCTTTATCCCTGAACATCCGCAGGTTGTGACCGGTTGGCGGCGCAGACCGGCCTTTCGGTCTGGGGTACAACACGGGCACGTCCGGTCACGTGCGCGACGCCCCCGGTCACCTACGGCTACGGCCCGCGCCCCGGAACACCGTCCGGGGCGCGGGCCGCCGCCTCACTTCTCAGGGGGCACCTCATCCGCATGTCACTGCATGCGCGTGGCCCACTCCCGTACCTTCTTGATCCGCTCGTTGAGCTGCCCGGCCGTGGCCTCCGCGCTCGGCGGGCCGCCGCACACCCGGCGCAGCTCGGTGTGGATCACGCCGTGCGGCTTGCCGCTCTGGTGGACGTACGCGCCGACCAGGGTGTTCAGCTGCTTGCGCAGCTCCAGCAGCTCCTTGTGCGTGACCACCGGGCGCCGCTCGGCGGGCATCTCCAGCAGGTCGGCCTCGGAGTCCGGCTTCTTCTTGCTGTGCGCTATCTGCCGCGCCTGCCGCTTCTGGAGCAGCATCTGCACCTGGTCCGGCTCCAGCAGTCCGGGAATACCGAGGTAGTCCTGCTCCTCCTCGCTGCCCGCGTGCGCCTGCATGCCGAACTCGGCGCCGTCGTAGAGCACCCGGTCGAAGACCGCCTCGGACTCCAGCGCCTCGAAGGAGAACTGTTCCTGCTCGCCGGTGTCCTCGTCCTGCTGCTTGTTGGCCTCGTCCATCTCCTTCTCGGACTCGGCGTACGGATCTTCGTCCCCGTCCTTCTTCGGCTTGTCCAGGACGTGGTCGCGCTCGACCTCCATCTCGTTGGCGAAGCCGAGCAGCGAGGGCACCGTGGGCAGGAAGACGGACGCGGTCTCGCCGCGCTTGCGGGACCGTACGAAGCGGCCCACCGCCTGCGCGAAGAACAGCGGGGTGGAGATCGTCGTCGCGTACACGCCGACCGCGAGGCGCGGTACGTCGACGCCCTCGGACACCATCCGGACCGCGACCATCCACCGGTCGTCGGAGTGGGAGAAGTCGTCGATGCGCTGCGAGGCGCCGCTGTCGTCGGACAGCACCAGGGTGGCGCCCTCGCCGGTGATCTCCCGGATCAGCTTGGCGTACGCGCGGGCCTGCTCCTGGTCGGAGGCGATCACCAGCGCGCCGGCGTCCGGTATCGCCTTGCGGACCTCGGTCAGCCGCTGGTCGGCGGCCTTGAGGACCTTGGGCATCCAGTCGCCGCGCGGGTCCAGCGCGGTGCGCCAGGCCTGCGAGACGGCGTCCTTGGTCATCGGCTCGCCGAGCTTCGCCGCGATCTCGTCGCCGGCCTTGGTGCGCCAGCGCATGCTGCCGCTGTACGACAGGAAGATCACCGGGCGGACGACGCCGTCGCCGAGCGCGTTGCCGTAGCCGTACGTGTAGTCGGCGGAGCTGCGCCGGATGCCGTCGTCACCCTCCTCGTACGTCACGAAGGGGATCGGGTTGGTGTCGGACCGGAACGGCGTGCCGGTCAGCGCGAGCCGCCGGGTGGCCGGCTCGAAGGCCTCCAGGCATGCCTCGCCCCACGACTTGGAGTCGCCGGCGTGGTGGATCTCGTCGAGGATGACCAGCGTCTTGCGCTGCTCGATCCGGTTGCGGTGCAGCATCGGACGTACGCCGACACCCGCGTACGTGATCGCGATGCCGTGGTACTCCTTGCTCAGCGGACCCGCGCTGTACTCCGGGTCCAGCTTGATGCCTATCCGGGCGGCGGCCTCCGCCCACTGCTTCTTCAGGTGCTCGGTGGGGGCGACCACGGTCACCTGCTGCACGACGTGGTGGTGCAGCAGCCAGGAGGCGAGGGTGAGCGCGAAGGTCGTCTTGCCCGCGCCGGGGGTCGCGACCGCGAGGAAGTCACGCGGCTGCTTCTGGATGTACCGGTCCATCGCGGTCTGCTGCCAGGCGCGCAGCTTGTTCGCGGTACCCCAAGGGGCCCGTCCGGGGAAGGCCGGGGACAGGTGGTGGTTGTTGGTGGCGCTGGTGGTGGTAGTCACGGTCTCCGTCGGGCTGGCTCGGCGATCGGCAACCGCGACAGCCTAACGCTCCGCGGAGGCGGACGGCGTGCGCGGGCCGGGCACCGGTGCCGCCTTCCCGCCACCGGCCGGGACCGCCCCGAGGGCTTTTTCCGCGGGCTTCAGGCGTGTGGCCACCCACGATCCGGTGAGGGAGACCGCCGCCATGGCGAGGAAGACCGCGGCGAAGGCGGCGGGCTGCCCGGATGCGGCGTTGGTCACGTCCGGCGTGCCGCCCGTGTCGACCGAGGCGCCGCCGAAGGCGCTGAACAGCAGGCCGCTCAGCCCGACGAACGTGATGTTGCCGAGGGCGTCCGAGACCTGGAGCGAGGCCGAATTGCTGCCCGCATCCTCCGGCGGGGACAGCTTCAGCAGCAGCACACTCCCGCTCGAAATGTTCAGCCCCATGCCGAACCCGGCCACCACCCACGCGACCGCCACGATCCAGACCGGTACGCCGCCGAACAGCACCAGCGGCACGGCCAAGATCGCCACCGTGATCAGCAGCAGCCCGATCCCCATGATCCGCTCCCGGTACGGCTCCAGGCGCGGCCGGCTCTGGGTGTACGAGCCCAGGGCCCAGGTGAGGCCGCCGCCGGTCAGCGAGAGCCCGGCCATCGTGGTCGACAGACCGCGCTCCGTCACGAGCATCAGCGGAATGAAACTCTCGGCGGCGAGCAGCGACCCGGCCGCCAGCCCCCGAATGAGCACAACGGACGGCAGACCACGCGCCGCCCGGAACGTCCCCTTCGGCAGCAGCCGGACAATGGCCGGCACCAGCAGTACGAGCCCGACGACCGCCGGCACCACAGCCACCCAGTCCCGCCGCTGCGCCGCGTACTGAAGCAGCCCGGCGCCCGCCGCCACCGCCAGGGCGAGCAGGATGCGGCGCCGGTCCATCCCCTCGTCACCCTTCCGGGGCGGCAGCTTGCGCAGCGCGGGAAGCATGACCGTCAGCGGCAGCAGAATGAGGACGGGTATGGACAGGAACACCCAGCGCCAGCCCAGGTGCTCGGTGACCGTCCCGGCGACGAGCGGCCCGACGATCACCGGCAGCACCCAGGCCGCCGAGAAGGACGCGAGGACGGACGGCCGCAGCGCCTCCGGATAGGCGCGGCTCACCACCACGTACAACGCGACGATCACCAGCCCGCCCCCGACCCCCTGCACCCCGCGCCCCACCACGAACAACCACATCTCCTGCGCGCACCCCGCGACCACCAGCCCCGCCCCGAACGTGGCGATCCCGGTGAACAGCGGCGCGAGCGGCCCGCCCCGGTCGCACCACTCCCCCGACAGCGCCATCGCGAACAGGCTCGCCGTGAAGTACGCGGAGAAGGCGAACGCGTACAACTCGATGCCGTCCAGTGCCTGCCCGACCGCCGGCATCGCGGTGTTCACGGCACTCGCCTCGAAGGCGATGAGCGAGACGACGGAGATGATGCCGAGGGTGAGCGCCCGGTACGTACGGCCGAGGACGCCTTCGGGGGGCGGGGCGGCTACGGGGTTCGCGGCGGGGCCCGCGAGGGGCGGCGCGGCCAAGCCGGTGGCAGGTGGGGGCACTTCGGCGGCGTCACGCGGGTCCACGGCAGTCATGCGGTCAGCGTAAGAGGCGTTACTGGCCTGCGCCCCTGTCGCGGGACGGGGATCTTCTCGTCCGCCGGACCTAAGCCGTACCGGACGACAAGCGTCCTCCCCTCCCCCTATGCGGCAAGCTGGCCCCATGCCCCACTTCACCAGCTACGACAACGCCGAACTGCACTACCGCGTGCTCGGCCCGGAGGGCTCCGGGCTGCCGCCCCTGATGTGCCTGGCGGGCGGCCCGGGCCGGGACGCCACGTACCTGGACGACCTCGGCGGCCTGGCGGAGCGACGGCAGCTGCTGATCCCGGACAGCCGCGGCACCGGCGCCTCCCCGCCCGCCGCCGACCCGTCCCGCTACGCCTTCCCGCACCTGGCCGAGGACCTGGAAGCATTCCGCCTCCACCTCGGACTGGACCGCTTCGCCCTGCTCGCCCACGACGCCGGGGCGGCGACCGCACAGGCATACGCCGCCGCGTACCCGGACCGCCTCACCCGGCTGGTCCTGATCTCCCCCGGCTCCCGTCTGCAAGGCGAATTCCCCGACGACGTACGGGACATCTTCACCTCCCGGTCGGCCGAGCCGTGGTGGCCGGAGGCGTCGGCAGCAGTACAAACCCTTTCCGAAACCCCCGCCCCAGCCGAAGTGCACCACCTGCTGCTGAGCGCGGCCCCACTGGCCTACGGCCGCTGGGAAGCCCCCCAACAGGCCCACGCAGCCGCCGAACCCGATCAACTGCACCCGGTACCCCGCACCGCCTTCTGGCAGACCGTGGACGAACCGGCCCGCCAGACCCTGCTGACAGGCCTGCGCGAGGTGACCTGCCCGGTCCTCGTCATGACCGGCGGCCGGGACGCGGTGACGGGCGTACGCGCGGGCGAACTGGTAGCCGCTTCCTTCCCCGACGGCCGGACCCACCACCTGCCCGAGGCGGGCCACTACCCCTGGATCGACGAACCGGCCCGGTTCCGCCAGGCGGTGGAGGAGTTCCTGCACACAGCCTGAACGCCCGCAGCGCCTCCGAACCGGACGCGTGAACGCCACGTTGCAACCTCGTGGCAGCCCAGCCCGAACCCTTGCCCCGCCCCCGGCCCTCCGGCCTAACCTCGGTGCATCGCCTCAACACGGCCGTGTGCCCGAGCGGTTCAGGGACCGGACTGCAAATCCGGTTACGCAGGTTCGAATCCTGTCACGGCCTCCGACCAGCAATTCCGCCGGTATCGCTCCGGTAGGAAGCGCCCGACAGGAGCGCTGCGTAAGTTGATTCCCGGACTGGGACTTACGTACCGCTCCCCTACCGGGGACGACGCGTTCAAGGACCCCACAAGGTCGTCGCGGCCCGGTACGCGGCCGTGCCAGGAGCACGATGCCCCCGATTCCTCGGTAGGAATCGGGGGCATCTGCCGTTTCTGGCCATCCAGCGTGGGAGCGCTGCGGTCCCGCCCGGACCTTTTCCGAGCTGTACGCAAGGGCCGCGAACGGCCAGGGACGGGGTTTACTGACGGCCTGCCTGAACGCAGACCAAGCACGGCTCCCCGCACGGCTTGATGGCGTCGCGCGGGAGAACGATCATGCCTCGCAATCCATACGGGGGCACGACGGTGACCATAGCCGAGTAGTCGAACAGGTCACCGTCGGTCTTCACGTACGGCCGTGATATCCGACCATTCAAGATCACGGACTCGCGCTTCATTCACTTGGCCTTCCGGTGGCCTACGAGATGACGACTGAACTCCACGGCGATGACAGCCGCCTCAGCCACGAACCCTTCGTCAAGGGCTTTCCGGCGCTTCGCGTCCTTCCGCTCGCAGGTGGAGCAGCCCGGTACGGGGGCGGGGTCCAAGCTGCCGAACGGATCGGTCAAGAAGACAGGTGGACTCAGGTATCCGCCAGACATGGGGATCACACTGTGCCTTCGGCCCGGCCGTCGCCGGAGACGGCACGCTCAGCCGGGGTGGCCAGCCGTAGGTCCTCAATGACCGCCTGCCAGGCCACCCCGCTCCGACTCAAGAGCAGGACCCGGTTGGGGCCCTCCCCGTCTCGGAGCACTTTGCCAACCCGGCTGCTGTTCCTATCAAAAACCCAGCAGCCTTCGCGGTATGTCATCTGCATCCGCCGTCCTTTCCTCGTGCATTCCGACAGCATCCACATTCATGGGCGGCGGAACCGCTGTGAAGACCCTCGCCGTTGGCAACGCCGATTGCTAGCTGTCGCGCGCCTCAACCACAGGCGTCACATATGTAGCGCCGAACTAGCCCATTCGGGTTACGCGTTGGGCTACCGGCCGGCGCTCTGCGGTGGGAAAATCGGGGTGCTGAGGGGGTTAGCAATCCAGCCTGCTAAAGGGGCCTCAAAGGTGCACGTAACGTACGAAATCCTACGTAATGAGCTGGTGTATCAGCGTGAGCAGGCGGGGCTGAAGCAGACCGAACTCAGCGCCCGAGTGAATATTTCAGCGGCATATCTGTCGCAAATAGAGGGAGGCGTCAGGCGCGCTCGCCTCCCGCTGTGCAAGCGGCTGGATCAGGAACTGGGTACCGATGGTGTCCTCACTCGCATGGCGACGGAGATCGAGAGGCGGGCACGGCTGGCCGACTACTACGCCCAGGCAGCCACGCTCGCACAGCAAGCCCTGGTGATCGCCGAGTACGCGAGCGCGCTGGTTCCCGGATTCCTTCAGACGCGGGACTACGCGACAGCCGTCGTCCAGGACGCGGACCCGGAGAAGTCCGAGGAGGCAGTGACCGCAGCAGTGGATCTCAGGATGGAGCGAGCCTCCATTCTCGAATGCCCACATAAACCGCGACTTCGGGTAATCCTCCACGAAACAGCGCTTTTCACTTCTGTTGGCAGTGGCCGTACCATGCATGAACAGCTCTTGAAACTCGTGGGGTTGGGGCGCCGCCGACGCCTTACCCTTCAGGTGCTCGAAGCCAAAGAGGGTTCTCATGCGTTGATGGGAAGCATGCTGACGCTCATGGAGTTCGAAGCGTCGCCACCGGTCGCGTACCTGAAGAGCGCCTACTCAGGTGATCTGGTGGAAAGCCCGGACACCGTGGACAAGTACCTGCGAGCGTACGAACAGGCACGGGCCCTGTCCCTACCGCCTCAGCGATCCCTGAACGTCCTTGAATCTGTCGCGAAGGAATATCATGGAGCAGTCACAGATGAGCCGCCCAACGGGCGGTTGGCGCAAGAGCAGTTGGAGTAATGGCGACGGTGGGCACTGCCTAGAGGTGATGGACGGGTGCCCCAACATTCCCGTCCGGGACTCCAAAGCGCCGAACCGGGCCCACCTCGCCTTCAGTACCGATGCGTGGTCCCACTTCATCAGCGCCGTGAAGGACGGAACCGTCTGACGACGCGAAGAAAGGCGGGGCAACATCGGCTGCCCCGCCTTTCTCATGCCCTCACAGGTAGTTCCGCAGGGCAACCGCATAGCCATGCACGTCACCGTCGTCAACGGGCAGACCTTCCCCGTCATCCAGACCCGCGAGGCCATCACGCATGCCCTCGCCGACTTCCTGGAGGCACCACGACGTCCTCAGCAAGCCCCTGAACTGCACTTATGCCGCTACGCGGAACGCCTACTGCTGCTGCGCCACCGCCGCCTGCGGCCGGATCGGCAAGCGGCCTATCGGGCGGCCCGTGGCGGCGCGTACGGCGGAGGCTACGGCGGCCGGGGAGGTGACCACCGGGACGGCGCTGGCGGGTTTGGCGCCGAAGGGGGCTACCACGTCGCGTTCCTCGACGAGTTTGACGATGCGGATGTCGGGGGCGTCGAGGGCGGTGGGCAGGGGGTAGCCGGTGAGGTCGGGGTGGCGGATCTGGCCGCGGGTGGTGCGGAGGTTCTCCATCAGGGCCGCGCCCAGGCCCTGGGTGACGCCGGCTTCGATGCGGGCGCGGAGCTGGCGGGGGTTGAGGATCCGGCCGACGTCCTGGGCCACGGACATCTCCACGACGCGGATGGTGCCGAGTTCGATGTCGACGTCCGCGACGCAGCGGATCGCGCAGAAGGCCAGGCCGACGAAGGCGTCGCCCTGGCCGGTCTCGTCCAGGGGCTCGGTCGGGTGGGGGCGGCACTGGGCGGTGGCCCACAGTTCCTTGCCGTCGAGGGCTTCGGCGACGGTGGTGCTCAGGACACCGTCGTACGAGGTGATCTTGCCGTCGTTGATCTGGAGGAGTTCGGTGGACATGCCGAACTTGTGGGCCAGGGGCTGGAGGAGCTGGGTGCGTACCATCTTGGCGGCGCGTTCGACGGCGCCGCCGGAGACCCAGGTGTGGCGGCCGTGGCAGGCGCGCCCGGCGGACGGCTGGTCGGTGTCGACGCCCGCCACGTGCACCTCTTCGATGCCCAGGGTCTCCTGGACGATCTGCCGGGCGAGGGTGGAGAAGCCGGAGCCGGTCTCGACCGCGGCGCACAGCACGGTGGCGACCGAGCCGCTGACCTTGACCGTGGCGGTGGACACCTCGTCGGCGCCCTCCGCGCCGAGCATGTGGACCATGCCGAGCGCGTAGCCGACGCCGCGGCGTACCGCGGACGGCTCGCCCGCGCCCTCCAGGCCGCCGGGCAGCAGCCAGTCCTCCTCCGGGGTGTCCTTGGGGAGTTCGGGCAGCGGCTCGTCCTTGACGGCGCGCAGCAGTTCGGCGACCGGCGCGGGGCAGGTGACGGTCTGGCCGGTGGGCAGCAGGTCGCCGGTGGCCATGACGTTGCGCAGCCGGATCTCGGCCGGGTCCATGCCGAGCTTGGCGGCCAGCTTGTCCATCTGCCCCTCGTACGCGGCGCAGACCTGCATCGCGCCCTCGCCGCGCAGATGACCGGAGGGCGGGTTGTTCGTGCGGACCGCCCAGCCCTCGATGAAGGCGTGCGGGACGACGTACGGGCCGCAGGCGAACGACACCGCGGCGGCCAGCGCCTCGGCGGAGGTGTCCGCGTACGCGCCCGCGTCCATCAGGATCTGCGCCTCGACCTTGACCAGCTTGCCCTCGGCGTCCGCGTGGTGGCGGTACCGCAGGAGGGTGGGGTGGCGGTGGGCGTGGCCGAGGAAGGACTCCTCGCGGGTGGCGGCCAGTTTGACCGGGCAGCCGGTGCGCAGCGCGAGCAGCCCCAGGGAGAGCTGCATGCCCGGGTCCTCGCGGTCCGCGGTGGCGCCGGGCACGCCGGTGACGACGACGCGGACCCGCTCCGGCTCCAGCCCGAAGCAGGCGGCGGCCAGGTCGCGGTCGGTGTGCGGGTCGGTGGAGGCGGTGTAGATCTCCACGCCGCCGTCCGGGCGCGGCACCGCGAGCCCCGCCTCGGCGCCGATCGGCGCCGGGTCCTGGCGGCCGATGCGGTACAGGCCCTCGACGATGGTCTCGCCCACCACCTCGGGGTCGCCGAAGTGCAGCGGGATGTGCCGGATCAGGTTGCCGTCCGGGTGCAGCGGCTCGGCTTCGAAGGCCAGTTGGGGGTCGGTCACCGGCTCCAGGATGTCGTATTCGACAGCGATGGCCGCGGCCGCCAGCCGGGCCGTGTCGGGGTGGTCGGCGGCTACGGCGGCGATCGGCTCGCCGTGGTGGCGGACCACGTCGTGCGCGAAGACCGGGCGGTCGGGGACGCCCCGGCCGTGCCCGGCGTCGCCCGGCACGTCCGCGTGCGTGACGACGGCCCGTACGCCCGGCATCTCCACGGCCTGCTTCGTGTCGATGGAGACGATGCGGGCGCTGGGGTACGGGGAGCGCAGGACCGCGGCCCACAGCAGGCCCTCGGCCCACAGGTCGGACGCGTACGGGAAGACGCCTTCCGTCTTGGCGGGCGCGTCCGCGGACGGGAGGGAGACGCCGAGGCCGTGCGGCGGCGGTTCGGCGGGTCCGCCGGAACGGTCGCCCGCGGCGGGGGGCGCGGTGACGGCGCCGGCGCCCTCGGATGTGCCGGTCATACGGAGCCTCCGGACTGCGGATCAGCGCCCGGGCCGTGGGGGTGCGGCCCGTGGGGGTGGTGGCCGTGGGAAGCGGGGCCCTGCGGGTCGGCGGGGCCCGCCTGGTGCGGGATGCGGGGGGTGCCGGCGCCGGTGCCGTGCTCCTCGGGGGCGGCGGCCGCGGCCTCCTCCGCCGCCGCGGCGGCATCGGCACGGCCGCGTACGACCTCGTTGACCGCGTCGAGGACGCCGCGGTAGCCCGAGCAGCGGCACAGGTTGCCGCACAGGGCCTGCCGGGTCTCCAGCTCGGTGGGGGCGTGGTTGCCCTCCAGCAGGTCGTGGACGGTCATCGCCATGCCGGGGATGCAGAAGCCGCACTGCACGGCGCCGGAGTCGGCGAGGGCGCACTGCACGTCGGAGGGCGCGCCGTTCTGGGCGAGGCCCTCGACCGTACGGACCTCACTGCCCGCGGTGGTCGCGGCGGGCACCAGGCAGGAAGCGACGAGACGCCCGTCGACCTGGACGGAGCAGGCGCCGCACTCCCCCTGCGAGCAGCCGTCCTTGGCCCCGGCGAGGCCGAGGCGCTCGCGCAGTACGTATAGCAGCGATTCGCCGATCCAGGCGTCGGTGACGGGGCGGTCGGTGCCGTTGACGGAGAGGACGTAGGAGGTGTGGGGGTGTTCGTCGTGGGGGTCGGGGAGGGCGAGGGGGTCCGGGGCCTGGGAAGCGGCCGTGTCGTCGGCCGGGGGCGGGGTGGTCCCGGGGGCGAGTTCCGGTGCTGCGGGCAATTCTTCGGCCGCGGGGGTGGTGACGGGGGCCTGGGCGGGGGCCGGGGTGGCCGGTTCCGTGGGCGCGTCGGCGGGCTCGGCGGGGGCGGCCGCCGGGACTTCGGGAGCGGCCGCCGGGGCGTCGGGGGCGGCTTGGTCGACGGGCTCGGCCTGGGTGGGCGGGGACGACGGAGCCTCGGCGTCGGTGCCGGGGGCGGTTCCGGGCTCGGGCTCGGTTCCGGGCACAGGCTCGGTTCCGGGCTCGGTTCCGACCTCGGCCACGGCCCCGGTCTCAGGGGTCGCGGCTTCGGCGGGTCCGCCGTCGGCAGCTTCCTTCGGCCCGGGCGCCTCGGGGGCGGCGGGCCGGACGTCGGCGGCCGGGGGCGCGTCCGTGGCGGTACGGGTGTCGGCTGCCGGGGAGGCGCCGGGCTCGTCGTCGGCTTCGACGGTGGCGTCCACGGGGGCTTCGCCGGTGGCCTCGTCCGTACGAGCCCCTGCGTCCGTACTAGCCCCGGCAGCAGGCGTCCCGCTCTCGTCCACGGGCGGTTCGGAAGCATCAGCGGCGACCGGGCCGAGGGCGATCGGGCCGGACACGGGCTCCTGAGCAGTCCGGCCGACGTCTCCCCCGGCCTCCGGCTCGGGCTCCGAAACCGGCTTGGCCTCCGATACCGGCTCCGGCTCCAACTCCGGCTCCGCCTCCGCCTCGTCCTGCGGACCCTGCGGGGCCTGCGGCTCGGCCAGAGGCGCCTCCCGCAGCTCGTCGGCCGGTTCCGCACGCGGCGGCCACTGCGCCAGCGCGTCCGCGGGCAGGGACCAGTTGCCCGCTCCGCCCAGCGTGCCGCCCGCGCTGTCGCCGGAGGCGGGTACGTGGTGGCCGGGGTCGTAGCCGGGAGTCACCTGGTCGGCGGGGCGGTGCGGCTGCTGGCCGTACGACGGCAGGTGGCCGGTGCCGGTGTGCTGGTCGGTGGTGTGCTGGTCGATGGTGCGCTGTTCGGTGGCGAAGTGCCACTGGCCGGTCGCCGCCGGGTCCACCGGGGCGTGGCCGTGGCCGTGCCCGTGGTCGTAGGGGCCGTACGCGGTGCCGTACCCGGAGGCCGGGTGCGTACGGTCGTCGCCCAGCAGGTACTCGCCGGACTCCTCCAGCATCTCGTCCGGGGCGGTCGGGATCGCCCACTGGCCCGTGGTGCCGCTGGAGCCGTCGGTGCCCGCGGCGGGCCAGAGCGCGTGCGACGCGCCGTCCGTGCCGTCGGCGTAGTGGCCGCCGGGCACGCCGGTGTGCGCGCCGCCGTCCGTCAGCCCGTGGGCGGGCAGGTCGGTGGCCGGGGCGTCCGCGAAGGGCAGCGTCCACTGGCCGGTGGCCGACGGGTCGGTCGTCGCGCCCGGGGTGGGCGGCGCGAAGGAGGACGGCGGGGTGTAGCCGTGGCCGGGCGCGGCGAGCGGGTCGGCGGCGTAACCGCCGTGCTCGGCGGCGCCGGGCACGCCGCCGTGGGCGTCCGGGGTGCCGGTGCCGTGCGGGTCCGGGTAGCCCTGGTAGCCGTAACCGCCGGGGTAGGGGCCGCTGGTGAAGCCGTCCGGGAGCTGGACGAAGGCGGTGGCCTCCGACTCGTACTCGTTGCCCTGGGGCAGTGGTTCCCAGCGCTGGCGGTCCTGCGGCCGCACCACGCGCAGTGGCTGGGTGTCCTCGGGGCTGTTGCGCCGGTCGTTACGGCCGGGGCGGTCGGCGTCGCTCACGAGAGCGCCCTCCCAAGTGCTCGGCGGGCCAGGGCCGCCACCGTACGGCGCAGGTGCAGTGCGGCGGGCGGCAGGGTCTGCGGTTCCGTGCCGTCCTGCGGCGGTGGCGGGTCCGGGATGCAGGCGGCGGCCACGTAGTCGCCGAAGGCGGCCAGCGCCTCGGGCACCAGCTTGCGGTCGCCGTCCCAGTCGATGATGGAGGCAACCCACTGCTCGGCCTCCAGGGGCCGCAGCGGCATGGCGGCCACCGCGCCGACCGCGCAGCGCACGCCGCGCCGGGCCGGGTCCAGGACGAGTGCCACCGAGGCGGTGGCGCGGCCGGGGCCGGTGCGGCCGGTGGCCTTCAGGAAGGTCTGCGGGGCGTGCAGCAGCGGTACCCGTACGTAGCCGACGAGTTCGCCGGGGCGCAGCATCTCGCGGCCGGCCAGCAGGTGGCTGACGGGGACCTCGCGGCGGGCGCCGTCGGGTCCGGCGACGACGAGGTTCGCTTCGAGGGCGGCGAGCACCGGCAGGGTGTCGCCGGTGGGTGCGGAGGTGACGATGTTGCCGCCGAGGGTGCCGGCGTTGCGTACCTGCGGGGGGCCCGCGGCGCGGGCGGCGGCGGCGAGGCCGGGGATGAGGGCGGCGAAGTCGGGGCGTCCCATCCGGGCGAGGGTCAGGCCCGCGCCGAGCAGGGCGTGGCCGTCCTGGTACTGCCAGCCGCGGATCTCGCTGATCCGGCCGAGGCCCACCAGTCCCGCGGGCCGCAGCAGCCCGGAGTTGACGGCGGCCATCAGGTCCGTACCGCCCGCGACGGGCACGGCGGCGGGCATGGCGGCGAGCGCCGCCACGGCCTCGTCGAGCGAGGCCGGCAACGTCACCGATTGCGAAGCCTGCGGTGCGTGCGTGGTCAACCCAGCTGCCCCTTCCCCGGTGTCCCGGCTGTTCCGCTCCGCCGTACGGTACGTGCTCACGGTCCGGACGTGGCAACTCTGGCACATCTTTGCAGGCCCGCGGCGCTAGGGCCCGGGTTCCGGACGCCTTCGGACGGCAGCGGGCGCGCCGCGTACGGGACATGGCCGGTGTTCGGGGCGTTCGGGACGTTCGGGGCGCGCGCCGGCGGGCGGCGGCGCCGGGCGGGCGGCGGACGGCGGCCGGGGAGCGGTGGAGCAGGCGTGACGTGCGGGACGGCGTCCCGGCACGGCTTCCGGCACGGCCCCCGACTGTGGCCGGAGCCGGGGGCCGTGCGGTGTGCGGGCGGACGTTCCCGACCCCGCCTGGTGCGCTGTACCGGACATGTCTCACCTTGGCTGCCTTCAGTGCGTTCCGCGGGAACCACCGTCCCAGGTACCGCGGGCTCCGGCCGCCCGCATCAGCCCCGGCTCACACGTTTGGGGGCGACCCCTCGATCGGACGTCCGAGCAACCCGGGGCGCCGTTGCCACGGGAGGGGGCCACCGGGCGGCCGGTAGTCGACGCCGAGGGCGTCCAGGCGGTGGTAGTGGGCGTTCATCCGGCGGGTGAAGCCGGTGTGGTCGCGGTCCTCGGGGGCCGGCAGCCGCGACCAGGCGACCTCGGCGAAGGCGGCGAGCCGCGGGAAGACCTGGTAGTCCAGGCGCTGCTGGTTCTCCATCACCTCGGTCCAGACGTTGGCCTGGGTACCGAGGACGCGGGCGGCCTCGTCCGGCGTGAGCTGCGGCGGCACCGGCTCGAAGCGGTAGACGTCCTCCAGGGTCCGTACGTAGCCGATCGGTACGGGTTCGTCGGCGCCGCCGTCCTGCCGGTGGTCCAGATAGACCTGCTGCTCGGGGCACATGACGACGTCGTGGCCGGCCTGGGCGGCGGCGATGCCGCCCGCGTAGCCGCGCCAGGACGACACCGCGGCGCCCGGCGCGAGGCCGCCTTCCAAAATCTCGTCCCAGCCGATCAGGCGGCGTCCGCGGTCGGCGAGCCAGCTGTCGAAGTGCCGGATGAACCAGCTCTGCAACTCGTCCTCGTCGGCCAGGCCCAGTTCCTTGATACGGGCCTGGGCGGCGGGCGACGCGCGCCACTGGTCCTTGGGGCACTCGTCGCCGCCGATGTGCACGAACTGGGACGGGAAGAGGTCGAGGACTTCTTCCAGCACCCCTTCGTAGAAGCGGAGGGTGGTGTCGGTGGGGGCCAGGATGTTCGGGTTGACGCCCCAGGTGTCCCAGGGCTTGAGGGCGGCGGTGTCGATGACGTCGGTGTTGCCCAGTTCCGGGTACGCGGCGATGGCGGCCTGCGAGTGGCCCGGGATGTCGATCTCCGGGACGACGGTGATGTGCCGGGCGGCGGCGTAGGCCACGATCTCGCGGATGTCGTCCTGGGTGTAGTAGCCGCCGTGCGGCCGGTCGTCCCACAGGGGCGAGGCCCGGTGGCCGAGCTTGGTGCGCTCCCGCCAGGCGCCCGCCCCGGTGAGGCGCGGGTGGCGCTTGATCTCGATGCGCCAGCCCTGGTCGTCGGTGAGGTGGAAGTGCAGGACGTTGAGCTTGTGGGCGGCGAGCAGGTCGATGTAGCGCAGCACGCCGTCCTTGGGCAGGAAGTGGCGGGCGACGTCGAGCATCATGCCGCGCCAGGCGAAGCGGGGCGCGTCCTCGATCCGTACGGCCGGTACGGACCAGCGCTGTCCGGGGCGCAGGGGCGCGCGGCGGTGCGCGTCGGCGCCGAGCAGCTGCCGCAGGGTCTGCGCGCCCCAGAACGCGCCGGCAGCGCCGCCGCCGAGGAGGATGACGCCGCTGCTGTCGGCCGTGAGCCGGTAGCCCTCGGGGCCGAGTGCGGTGGCGGTGTCGGCGTCGATGCGGAGGCGGATGACGCCGGTGTCGGGGCTGTGCCCGTAGGTGCCGTCCCCGGTGGCGCCGTGCCCGGAGGTGCCGTCCCCGGTGGCGCCGTCACCGGTCGTACGGTTCCCGGTCGTACGGGGCGGGAGCGGCAGGCCGGTCGCGGTGCCGACGGTGCCACGCAGCCAGGCCGCGGTGGCCTCCGTACCGGGACCCGCGTCCAGTACGGTCCCCGGCCCCAGGAGGAACGCGCCCTCCCCCGGCCGGGTGTCGCGTGGCTGGGGTATCAGGCCGGTCTCCGTACGGGCGCCGTCCGCCGTCGCTGCGTCGTCCATGTGCTGACCCTTCCGTTCGGGGCTAGGGGGGTGGGTGTGGCCGGTGCGGTGCATCGGGGAGGTGCGGGCGCGTCGTCAGTCCTTCACCGCGCCGCCCAGGCCCGACACCAGCCTGCGCTGCACGAGTACGAAGAACACCAGTACGGGGATGGTCATCACGGTCGAGGCCGCCATGATCCCGCCCCAGTCGTTCTCGTCCGGTTTGAAGAAGACCAGCAGTGCCATCGGGAGGGTGGAGTTCTCCGTCGCGCTGATGATGAAGGACTTGGCGAAGAGGAAGTCGTTCCAGGTGCTGATGAAGGAGAAGACGCTGGTGGCGACGAGCCCGGGGAAGACGAGCGGGAAGAGGATCTGCCACAGGAAGCGGGCGCGTGACGCGCCGTCCAGGTAGGCGGCCTCCTCCAGTGCCTCGGGCACGGCCCGGACGAAACCGCGCAGCATCCAGATCGCGAAGGGGAGGGAGAAGGCGAGGTGCGGCAGGATCAGCGAGCCGAGGGTGTTCAGGCCGATGCCGGGTACGGCGTCGCCGACGTCCCGCATCAGGAAGAACAGCGGGATGGTCAGCGCTTCGACCGGCACCATCTGGGCGACCAGGAACATGATCATCAGCGTCGTACGGAACCGGAAGCGGAAGCGGGTGACGGCCGTCGCCGCGAGGAAGGCGATCAGCGCGGAGACGATGACGACGACACCCGCCACGAAGAGGCTGTTCAGGAAGTAGCGGCCGAAGTCCTGCTGCTGGAAGACCCGCCGGAAGGCGTCCAGGGAAGGGTGCAGGGTCCAGGGCACCGGTTCGGTGGACTGGATCTCGCCCGCCGGTTTGAAGGCGGACAACACCATCCAGTACAGGGGGAAGGCCACGGCGGCGGCGAGCAGCAGCGCGCCCGCCTCGGCGGCCATCCGTCCGGGGCGCCGTATCCGGGGTGTGCGGACCGGTGTGGGGGCCGGTGTGGGGACCGTACTCACAGTTCCTCCCCCTGTCGGCGCAGCAGGCGCAGGTAGACGAGCGTGACGGCCAGCAGGATCAGCAGCATCACGATGCCGATCGCCGAGCCCAGGCTGTACTGGGACGAGGCGAACGCCTTCTGGTAGGCGTACACGTTCAGTACGAGGTTCTGCCCGGCGATGCCGCCGCCGTTGGTCATGACGTAGATCTGGGTGAAGACCTTGAAGTCCCAGATGACCGACTGGATGGTGACGACGACGAGGATCGGCCGCAGCATCGGGGCCATGACCGAGCGCCAGATCCGCCACTGCGACGCGCCGTCCATGGCGGCCGCCTCCAGGACCTCGCCCGGGATGGCGCGGATGCCCGCGTAGACGGTGACCATCACGAACGGGAACGAGCACCACACGACTTCCAGCAGGACCAGCGCGAAGGCGCTGTAGCGCCCGTAGGTCCAGGAGAAGTCGCCGAGGCCCAGCACCCGGTTGACCGGCCCGAAGTCCGGGTCGAAGAGGAAGACCCAGACGGTGGAGCCGGTGATGGCGGGGGTGGCCCAGGCGCCGAGCGCGGCGAGCATCAGGGCCAGCCGGGGCACCGCCCGGATGCGGGTGAGCAGGACGGCGGTCGAGCAGCCGGCCACCAGCGTGCACAGGACGCAGGCCGCGGCGAACACCACGGTCGCCAGCAGCACCTGCCAGAACTGGCCGTCGCCGAGCAGTTCGGCGTAGTTCGCCAGTCCCTTGAAGGTGGTCGGTTCGCCGCCGCTGACCTGGGCCTGGGTGTATTCGAGGAACGAGATCAGGCCGAGCTGGTAGATCGGGTAGACGAGCAGGCCGCCGAGGACGACCAGGGCGGGCGCGAGGTAGAGCCACGGGGTCCAGCGGCTCCCGTGCCGGGACGGCGGCCGCAGCCGGCGGCCGCCGGTGAGCGGCGTCCGGCCGCTCCCGGGGCGTGCTTCCTTGACCGTGAGCGTCACTTCTTGAACGCCTCGTTCATCTTCTTGGCCGCGTCGCCGGAGGCCGTGGCGACGTCCTTACGGCCGCTGACGATCTCCTGGTACATCGTCGGCAGGACCAGCGCGGAGTCGATGCCACCCCAGGCCGGGGAGGCCGGGACGAACTTGGCGCCCGCCTCCAGCGTCCGCACGAAGGGCTGCACGAACGGCTGCTTCCTCGCCGCCTCGGCCCGTACGTCGCCGTACGTCGGCAGGAAGCCCATCGCGTCGAACAGTCGCCGCTGGGTGTCCTTGCCGGCCAGCTGCTTCATCAGGTCGACGGCCAGCGTGCGGTGCGAAGTGCTCTTCAGTACGCCGATGTTGTTGCCGCCCGCGAAGGCCGGGGCGATGGAGCCCTTCGTGGTGCCGGGCAGCGGCACGACGGCGTACTTGCCCTTGACCTTGCCGTCCTCCATGGCCTGGTGGCTGAAGTCGCCGCCGATCGTCATGCCCGCCTTGCCGGCGGCGAAGGCGGCGACGGAGTCGTTGCCGCCCATCTCGGCGCACTTGGCGGCCGGGCAGTTGGTGTCGCCGAAGAGGTCCGCGTACGCCTTGATGCCCGCCTGCGCCTTCGGGCTGTCCACGGCGGCGGTGTACGCGTCGCCCTTGCCGGTCGCCAGCTCGCCGCCGTGCGCCCAGAGGAAGGGCAGCGCGCCGTAGGTGTACGCGCCGCCGACGGAGATCCCGTACAGCTCGGGCCGCTTCTCGCGGATCTTGCGGGCGGTCGTGGCGACCTCGTCCAGGGTCGTGGGGACCGTGAGGCCCAGGTCCTTGAACACGTCGGTGCGGTAGTACAGCGCCCGGACGCCGACGAACAGCGGCGCGCCGTAGACCTTGCCGTCCACGGTCACCGACTGCTTGGCCGTGGGGTCGGTGTCCTTGGCGTCCTTCCAGGCGCCGAACTCCTGGCTGACGTCGGCCAGTCCGCCGTCCTTCACGTAGCCGGCGGTGTCGGTGTTCCCGTACTCGATGAGGTCGGGGGCGCTCTTGGGGTCGTTGAAGGCCGCCTTGATGCGCTGGGCGCGGGTGTCGACCGGGATGTAGGTGACGTCGACCTTCGTGCCCTTGTGGGCAGCCTCGTAGTCCGCCACCGCCTTGCGGACGACTTCTTCCTTGGGCTTGTTGTTGACCTCCTGGAAGAGCCAGACCCGCAGCGTGCCGGTCTTGCTGTCCTCCTTGGCGCCGCCGCCGGAGGTGGACGGGGCGCAGCCGACGGCGGTGCCGAGGGCCAGGGCAAGTGCCGCGGCACGGGCGGCTGTTCGGGTGGAGAGCTGCATCGGGTACCCCCTGAAGGAACGTTGCAACATACGCAACGGGCGTTTCGCCATGCACAATCCTCAGGAGGCTAAGCGCGCCGACGCTCCCCCACAAGAGCCGATCAGGCAACGGCGCGGGCGACACGCCGCCACTGGCCCACATTCGTCGGCAATTCGCCCCGGTACGTCTATCTATGAATCAGATGTCCCTCCTCGGCTCCCAGAAGCGGCCCCGGGTCTCGTCCGCGCGGACCGGCCCCCGGCAGCACCCCCTGGAAGCAGCTCCCAGCCGCACGACACACAAAGGACCGACCGAACCCATGCGCGCAAGACCCGTACGCACCGCCCTGCTGGCCGTCGCCGCCCTGGGCCTGCTCCCCTTCGCCACGGCCCCCGCCGCCGCCACGGACGCCCAGCCGGAGACCGGCGGCCGCCAGCACATCGCCGTCCACGAGGGCACCGACCCCTCCGGCCCGCTCCTCGCCGCCGCCTACCTGCGGTGCTTCCCGACCGGCGGCAGCCACCCGACGCCGGAGGCCTCCTGCCTCAAGCTGGCCCTCGCCAACGGGGACTACGCCCGCGTCCCGCAGATCCACCGCGCCTGCACGAAGATCTACCAGCCGGTCACGGTCGTCACCCACGGCACCTGGCACGGCAGGACGACCGCCTACCAGCACACCTATGCCAACCAGTGCATCGCCAACGCCGAGAGCGGCGACATCTTCAACCTCACCCCCTGGAACGACTGACCCGCCCGGCGCACCCGCACAGAGGCCCGGCCCCCACGCGGGGACCGGGCCTCTGTGTGCGGCGCGCACCACGCGTGCGGCCCGCTCCTGGTACGGGAACGGGCCGGACACGCGCGAGGCGGGCGGGGAGCCGCGCGCCGGCGCGCCCCCCGGACGGTCTACTTCTTGCCGCCGTCCTTACCGCCCTTGTCCTTGTCGCCGCCGGCGCTCATGGACTCGTAGATCTCCTTGCACATGGGGCAGACCGGGTACTTCTTCGGATCCCGGCCCGGCACCCACACCTTGCCGCAGAGGGCGACGACGGGGGTCCCGTCGAGCGCGCTCGCCATGATCTTGTCCTTCTGGACATAGTGGGCGTAGCGCTCGTGATCGCCGTCGCCGTGCGACGTCTGCGGCGTCGGCTCTACGAGGGTCCCCGTACCTGCCCCGCGCTCGGGCTCAACAGTGCTCATAACCGCCAAGGGTACCGACGCGCGCGGCGTGCCGGGAGCGACGGCCCGTCCACAGGTGAAGGGCGGCCCCGAGGCCCGCGACCCCTGCCGCCGCCCACGGCAGTGCGGCAGCCTGGACGCCCGCCGCGAGAGCCAGCCCGCCCAGCGCGGAGCCGACCGCGCTGCCCAGATAGAGGGCCGAGTTGTTGAGGGCGAGGGCCACCGTGCCGCGGTCGTCGCGCAGCGCGAGCAGCCGGTGCTGCTGCGGCACCTGAAGGGCCCAGCCCGCCGCGCCCCAGACCACCAGGGCGGCGGCCGCGCCGGGCAGCGCGGCGGAGGCCAGCAGCGGCAGCAGGGCCTGAGCCGCGGCCACCGTCACCAGGATCCCGCCGACCAGGGCCGCGATCTTCCCCGTACGGTCCACCAGCGGCCCGGCCGCCAGGCTCCCGAGCACCCCGCCGATCCCCCACGCCCACAGATACGGCGCGACCTCGCCCACTCCCCCCGCGGACGCCAGCACCGGCGCCAGGTACGTGTAGAGCCCCAGACTCGCCACCGCCGCCAGGAACGAGACCCCCACGATCGGCGCCACCTCGCGGTCCGTGACGGCGGCCAGCCGGGCCCGCACCGGCACCGGCGGATCCGCGGGCACCGCGGGCAGCAGCCCGGCCAACCCCGCCAGGGCGACCGCCCCCAACCCCGTGACCAGCCACATCGTCGTCCGCCACCCCCCGTGCTCGGCCAGCAGCACCCCCACCGGCACACCGACCACCGTGCCCGTACTCATCCCACCCATGACCAGCGCCAACGCCCGCCCCCGCCGCTCGGCGGGCACCAGCGCCGAGGCGGCGGCCGTGGACAGCGCCGCGTAGACGCCCGCCCCGGCGCCCGCCACGATCCGCGCGCCCAGCAACGCTCCCAGCGCGGGCGCGAGCGCCGTGGCGGCGTTCCCCACCGTGAACACCGCCAGCGCGACGAGAATGACCCCGCGCGGCCGCACCCCCGACAGCAGCCCCGCGACCAACGGCGCGGCGATCGCATACGCCAGCGTGAACACCGTCACCATCTGCCCCGCCAGCGACACCGTCGTACCGAGGTCGTGCGCGACCACCGGCAGCAGCCCCGCCATCACATAAGCGTCGAGCCCGAGCGCGAACGCCCCCAGCGCCAACAACCAGACCTTGCGCATCGCTGCCAACTCCCCGATTCCGTCAGCTCTTGTGCACCGACCGGAGGAACGTAGGCGGGCTCTTGAAGGGGAGGGAAATGCCGGAGTGGGGGAATTGATGCCCAGGGGGAATAGGTGTGTTGTGTACGGCAGCGGATCGGCGACGAACCGCGTCGGCGGAGCCGGGAGCGGAGAACGCCTCGACGAGCACGCCGTGACGGAAGGGGCTGGCATGTCGCAGAGCGAAGGCGCACGGCTGTTCCGGGAGAGCTGGATCGCGGGAGTGCGCCGGCACTTCCCCGGGGAGCCCAAGCCCGGCTACGTCACTCCGTGGAACGACACCCCGCAGTGGGAGCGTGAGTCCGCCGGGGCCGTCTACGCGCAGGTCCGTCAGTTCATCGAGGTCAGCGGGGGCCGCACCTCAAAACTGTCCCGCGAGCAGAAGAGCCGCTTCGTCGCGACGTGCTGGACGGCCCAGATGTACCGGCACTTCGAAGACCCCAAGCCCGGCTACGTGGCCGACTGGGCCGACCTGCCGTCATGGCAGCAGGAGACCGACGCGGACGTGTTTGAGGCCATCGAGGAGGCGTTGAGCTGAACGAGGGCCCTGCCCCGGTCCGTAGGCCGCCCCATCCCCACCTCGCCTCACCTCACCTCACCTCACCTCACCCGGGAAGCGCAGCAGCTCTCCGGATGTTCGGGGAAGTGGCCGCGCGGAGCGATGTGCGCCCGGCGGGGACGTGTGCGGACAGCCACGTGCGGATGAGCGCGGAGGCGCTTCGGTGGAGGGTGACGGCAGGACGTGGACATGACGGTGGGTGCGGGACCGGTGGCGGGAGTGGCGCGTGGCACGGACGGGCTCGACGGGGTCGAACTGCGGCACCTGCGTGCCTTCATGGCCGTTGCCGAGGAGCGCGGTTTCACGTATGCCGCCGACCGGCTGCGCGTCGGACAGCCCGCGCTGACCAAGTCCGTACGGGCCCTGGAGGGGGTTCTTGCCACGCGGCTGCTGGACCGCACCACCCGGCGCGTCGAGCTGACGGAGGAGGGCCGTCGGCTGTACGCCGAACTGGCGTCGCTGCTTCCCCGGCTGGCCGCCGCGCTGTGTGCGCCCGGTGGGCAGCCCGTGCTGCGGCTCGGTTTCACGTCGCTGCTGCCCGCCGCCTGTGCCGAGCTGAACGCGGAGTTCGAGGCGGCCACCGGGGCCGGGGTACGGCTGGTCCGCCGGGACACGCCGCTGGCGGGACTGGACACCGGCGAGTCGGACATCGCCGTACTGCGCGGCGACGCCCCGCCGGACGCGGACGTCCGCACCCGGATACTGCTGCACGAGCCGCGGGTCGCCGCCATCGGCCGGGACGGCGCGGGCGCGTCCCTGGCGCGCCGCCGGGTGCTGGACTGGGCCGAACTGGCGGAGCACCCGCTCGTCGTGAACACCGTCACCGGCAGCACCCGCCCCGAGCTGTGGCCCGCCGACCGGCGCCCGCGCCTGGCCTGCACGGCGGACAACTTCGACGAATGGCTGGAGGCGGTGGCCGCGGGACACGGGGTGGGCGTGGCCCCGCAGGAGGTGGCCACGCGCCACACCCACCCGGGCATCCGCTTCGTACGCCTGAAGAACGCTCCACCGGTAACCGTCCGCCTCGCCCTGCCCAACCGCGGCGCCCATCCACTGGCGGAACGGTTCTTCGGTGGGGGTGGGGGTGGGGGTCGCGGTTGAGGTGGGAGGGGCCGGAGCTGAGGGCGGGGCGGCGGGGGCGGAACCGGTGGGGTTTGGGGTGGTAGGGGCGGGACCGGTGGGATTCGGAGCGGTGGGGGTGGGTGGCCTACGGGTGCGCGCTTGCACTCCCCCACCGGGGGTTTACCCGGGTAGAGCCGAGCGGAATCCGGGTCGCTTGGGGTTCGGGGCTTGGCGTGGGGGTGGG
>NZ_JAFIQY010000030.1:0-77395 GCF_022271435.1 Streptomyces monomycini
GACCGCGCCGCCGCCCGCCGAGGCCACCGGGCACATCCAGCTCCCGCCCGGCGCCCCCGTGGCGCTGCCCAGCCCGCCCGCCGGCGCCTCCGCGCCGGACGCCGCGCACGCCGCCGTGGCCGTACTGCTCATCGGCCCGGCCGGCGCCGGCAAGACCAGCGTCGCCCGGCACTGGGCCGACACCCGCCGGGTGCCCACCGCGCACATCAGCCTCGACGACGTCCGCGAATGGGTACGGTCCGGCTTCGCCGACCCCCAGTCGGGCTGGAACGACCACTCCGAGGCGCAGTACCGGCTGGCCCGCCGCACCTGCGGCTTCGCGGCCCGCAACTTCCTCGCCAACGGCATCTCCTGCATCCTCGACGACGCCGTCTTCCCGGACCGCCCGGTCATCGGCCTCGGCGGCTGGAAGCGTCACGTGGGCCCTGGCCTGCTGCCGATCGTGCTCCTGCCGGGCCTGGAGATCGTCCTGGAGCGCAACGCCCGCCGCACGGGCAACCGACGCCTCTCCGACGAGGAGGTCGCCCGCATCCACGGCCGGATGGCAGGCTGGTACGGCTCCGGCCTGCCCATCATCGACAACTCGGCACACGACGTGCCCACCACGGCCCGCCTTTTGGACGACGTGGTCGCCCGCAGCATCGCGAGTCCGCCGAGTTGGTAGGGGTGGAGGCCGGGGGCTGAGGGGCCGGGGCTCGATGTCCAGGGCTCACGAAGCTCTCCGGGGCCACGAGGCTCCGGGTGCTCGATGCCTCGGTCAACGAAGCCCTTCGGGTGCAGGAGGCTCCGGGTGCTCGATGCCCTCCAGGGGCATGACGCCCCTCGGGCTCACCAAGCCCTCGGGCGTACGGTGCTCCTCCGGGTGCACGGTGCCTCTCCGGGCGTACGGTGCCTCTCCGGGTGAACGGTGCCCCTCGGGCGTACGGTGCTCCTCCGGGCGTACGGTGCTCCTCTGGGTGCATGGTGCCCCTCCAGGCGCACGGTGCCCCTCGGGCGCACGGTGCCCCTCGGGCGCACGGTGCCCCTCGGACTCACGAGGCCCCGAGCGCACGAAAAGCGCCGGGTTCCCGGGGGCTCCCGGGGTTCCCGCCGCCCCCTCCGGGTATTCCCCCGTCGGGGGGACGAGCCTGTTCGATTCGCCCCGTAGGAGCCGCGCGACCCGCCGCCGAACCGGGGGATGCTCCGCCACCAGCCGCAGACCGGCTGCCACCTCTGCGACGCCGCCCACCACCCCGGCCGGGCGGTCCGGCCTGACGGACGCCCGGGACCGTTCGGCACCTGGATGCCCGGGGCCGTTCGGTATCTGGATGCCCGGGACCGTTCGGCACCTGGATGCCCCGGGCCGTTCGGTATCTGGACGCCCGGGGCCGTTCGGTATCTGGATGCCTGGGGCCGTTCGGTATCTGGATGCCTGGGGCCGTTCGGTATCTGGACGCCCGGGGCCGTTCGGTATCTGGATGCCCCGGGCCCTTCGGTATCTGGACGCCCGGGGCCGTTCGGCGCCTGGACACCTGGGACGATCGCCTCGACATCCCGAGCCCACGGGCCGAACCCGGCTCGCCGAGCCGCTCGCGCTCCGGCGCGGTGGCCGGCACCGGCCACACCGGACGTTTCAGCGGGGGCTTGGCGCTGTACGCGGGGCCGGGAGTGTCGTACCGTGTACGGGTTCCTGTGCCGAGGTGTCGGTGACAGTGACCGGATTCCCCGTTCCTGCTGTGTCGATCTTGAGGTGACGTCCTATCAACCAGGCCATGTAGTCGTCCGCGTTCCCCACGTGCTGTTGTGTCGCACGTGTCCGGGGGCGGACGTCGCGTCGGCCTGAGTCGCGTCACCCTTCCCCGCAGCTTTCTTTCCCGGGTGCAGCTCTGCCGTCTGCCCCGGGTTTCGTGTATTCCGGCCCCGGTGCGGCTGTCGGCAGGGCTCCCCGATTCCGTTGGATCAGGAGTTTCCCGTCGTGTCTTCCTCCGCGCTCGACAACGAGCCGCAGCACACCACCCAGCCCCCGGCCCGCCCCACACCTCCACCGTCGAAGATGACCCGGGCCGCCCGGATCGCCCTCGTGGTGCTCCTGGTCGCCGAGCTCATGGACATCCTCGACCAGTCGGTCGTTCTCACCGCCCTGCCCGCGATCCAGGAGTCGACCGGCGCCGGGCCGGCCGCGGTGCAGTGGCTGACCACCGGCTATTCACTGCCCGTCGCCGTCGGACTGATCACCGGCGGGCGCCTCGGCGACCTCCACGGACGGCGAAAGATCCTCCTCATCGGCACCGTCGTGTTCACCGCGGCCTCGCTGCTGTGCGGCCTCGCCACCGGCCCCGGTGTCCTGATCGCTGCCCGCGTGCTCCAGGGTGCCGGCGTCGCCCTGATGATCCCGCAGGTCCTGGCCACCCTCCACGTCACTTTCGACGGCGAGAACCGCAGCAGGGCCTTCGGCCTCTACGGGGCTGTTCTGTCACTCGGCTCCGTCCTGGGCCCGGTGATGGGCGGCGTGCTCACCCAGGCCGACCTGTTCGGGCTGGGCTGGCGGCCGGTCTTCCTGGTCAACGTGCCCGTCGGCCTCGCCGTGACACTCCTCGGCCGAAAGGCCGTCCCCGAGTCGACCGCGCAGAAGGCCGACCAGCTCGACCTCACCGGCATGCTGCTGTCCGCGCTGGCCGTGGTCCTGATCATCTTCCCCCTCACCGAAGGTCACACCCACCACTGGCCGCTGTGGTGCGTCACCATGCTCGCCGCCGGCCTCCTCGTACTCGGCGTCTTCCTGCGCCACCAGCAGCGCAGGAAGGACTACGCCCCGCTCGTGGCGCCGACCCTCTTCCGGAGCAGGCAGTTCTCCGGCGGCATGGCCGCACAGCTGGTGCACGGCCTGCTGTGCGGGCTGTTCTTCATGACCTGGACGCTGTACCTCCAGCGCGGCCTGGGAATGAGTCCGCTGCTGGCGGCCGCCGCCTTTGTGCTGCTCGCTCTCGGTGAGCTGGCCGGCGCAACGGTCGCGATGAAGACCGCCGGGCGCTTCGGGCGTCTGCTGCCCCAGGCCGGGGCCCTTGTCGCGCTCGCCTCGATGGCGGCGTACGGGCTTCAGACCGGCAGTCGGCAGGCCGACCTGACTCTCCTCGCGATGACCGTCCCGGTGGTGCTGATCGGCTTCGGTCTCGGCATGGTCGGCGGACCGCTCGCCGACCTGTCCCTCGCGAAGGTGCCGCACGAGGACGCCGGGTCCGCCTCGGGGCTGTTCAATACCGTCATGCATCTGGGCATGGCCCTCGGTACCGCGCTGACCGCCCTCGTGTTCTTCTCCGCCACCAACGGCTCGCCCGACGCCGGACTCCACCGCGACGCGTTCACCAGCGTCCTCTGGTGGGCCGGCGGGGCCCTCGCCCTGATGTGGGCCCTGATGTTCTGCCTGCCCCAGCACACGAAGAGCCACGCCGGGTGAACCGGTCCTCCGGGAGGCAGTACCCGCCCCGGTGCCGCCTCCCCCTCTCCCTGTACCGCGAGGGGTGAAGCCTCACGGCCCTGCCCGACGACGAGACCTCGCGGCTCCTGTGGGGTCCGGGAGCGGAAGGACGGCCGACCCGCCCGATCCGGCCTCCGCCTGATCCGGCCTCCGCCTGATCCGGCCTCCGCCCGGCCGGACCCGCTCACCCGGTGGTGCCCGCCCGCTTCCTCGGCCCCGCCGGACGATCCCCCACCCGGACCCGCCCGACCGGCCGGGCCCGACCGGGGCCCGTACGCTCGGTGCATGTCCGAGCTCTACTCGGCCCGGCGTACGCGGCTGCGCGACCGCTGCGTCGCCGCCGGAAGCGCCGCGGCGCTGATCTCGCGTCCCGCCAATGTCCGCTACCTCACCGGCTGCGCGCCGCCCGGCGCGGCCCTGCTGGTCGGCCCCGCCGACGACCTCCTGCTCACCCAGGGGCCGCTCAGCGGTGATCCTTCGGAGGGGCGGCCCGCCGAGGAGCTGCGGGTCTGCGAGCTGCCCACCCGGGACGGCGACCCGGTGGTGGCCGCCGCCGACCAGGCCGCGCGGGCCGGGGCGGGCTCGCTCGCCGTCGAGGAGCACCACCTCACGGTCACCCGGCACCGCGCGCTGACCCAGGTGGCGCCCCGGCTGCGGCTCGACGACCTCGCCCGCGCCGTCGAGGCGCAGCGGGTCGTCAAGGACGACGAGGAGATCTCCTGCCTGCGGATCGCCGCCGAGATCACCGACCAGGCGCTCGGCGAGTTGCTGGAGTCGATCCTGGTGGGCCGTACGGAGCGGCACCTCGCCCTGGAGCTGGAGCGCCGTCTGGTCGACCACGGCGCGGACGGTCCCGCCTTCGCCACCTCGGTCGCCGCGGGGCCGCATTCGGGACGGTCCGGACATCTGCCCACCGACCGGCGGGTCGAGGAAGGTGACTTCCTGACCGTCAACCTGGGCGCGAACTACCGCGGTTACCGCTGCGAGATCGGCCGTACCTTCGTCATCGGTACCACGCCGGCGGACTGGCAGATCGAGCTGTACGACCTTGTTTTCGCAGCCCAGCGGGCCGGACGGGAGACACTTGCACCGGGGGTGGAATGCCGCGAGGTGGACCGGGCGGCACGGCAGGTGCTGGTCGGCGCGGGCCACGGCGAGCGCCTGGGAGCGGGTACCGGACACGGCGTGGGACTCGAAATCGACGAGGACCCTCGGCTGTCACCTGCGGCCATGGGTAAACTGGACGCTTGCGTGCCGGTCACCGTCGATCCGGGGGTTCACATCCCGGGCCGCGGCGGTGTCCGGATCGACGACACACTCGTCGTCCGCCCCGAGGCGGACGGCGGACCCGAGCTACTCACGATCACGACCAAGGAGCTGCTCGCGCTCTGAGCCGGAACCGGTTCGACGCGCGGCCGCCCGGGGTCCCACCACCCGCAGTCCAGGAGATTCCGCAACCGTGGCTTCCACGAACGACCTCAAGAACGGCCTGGTGCTCAAGCTCGAAGGCGGCCAGCTCTGGTCCGTCGTCGAGTTCCAGCACGTCAAGCCCGGCAAGGGCCCGGCCTTCGTCCGCACCAAGCTCAAGAACGTGCTGTCCGGCAAGGTGGTGGACAAGACCTTCAACGCCGGTGTGAAGGTCGAGACGGCCAACGTCGACAAGCGCGGCATGCAGTTCTCGTACATGGACGGCGAGTACTTCGTCTTCATGGACATGGACACCTACGACCAGCTGCACATCGACCGCAAGACCGTCGGTGACGCCGCCAACTACCTGCTCGAAGGCTTCGAGGCCGTCGTGGCCCAGCACGACGGCTCGGTGCTCTACGTCGAGCTGCCGGCCGCCGTCGAGCTGGTCATCCAGGAGACCGAGCCGGGCGTCCAGGGCGACCGTTCCACCGGTGGCACCAAGCCCGCCACGCTGGAGACCGGCTACCAGATCCAGGTGCCGCTCTTCATCACGACCGGCGAGAAGATCAAGGTCGACACCCGCTCCGGCGAGTACCTCGGCCGGGTGAACAGCTAACCGTGGCCGCCCGTAACAAGGCCCGTAAGCGCGCCTTCCAGATTCTCTTCGAGGCCGACCAGCGCGGTGCCGACGTGCAGACCGTGCTGGCGGACTGGATGCGGCACGCCCGGACCGATTCGCGGCAGCCGCCGGTCAACGAGTACACCCTGCAACTGGTGGAGGGGTACGCGGAGCACATCGAGCGGATCGACGATCTGATCTCCGACTACTCCGTCGACTGGCCGCTCGACCGGATGCCGGTGGTCGACCGCAACGTGCTGCGGCTCGGTGCGTACGAGCTGATCTGGGAGGACGAGATCCCGGACGCCGTGGCGATCGACGAAGCGGTGCAGCTGGCCAAGGAGTTCTCCACGGACGAATCCCCGGCCTTCGTCAACGGCCTGCTGGCCCGCCTGAAGGAACTGAAGCCCGGCCTGCGGCGCGAGGCGCGCTGAGGCGGCGGTGGATCCCGTGAAGGGGCCCGGAGCGGATCGACGCTCCGGGCCCTTCGCATGGGTGGGGAGGGACGAGGTGGGGCGGGGGGAGCCGGAGACGGCGGTACGGGGGCACCGGAGGCACCGGCTCGGAGGCTCCGGAGACACCGGCCCGGAGACACCGGAAACACCGGCCCGGTAACACAGAAAACCGCCGCCCCGACGGAGTCGGAAGCGGCGGTACGTTTCTGCAGGTGACGCCCGTACGGGGTCAGATGTCCTCGTGCTGCACGGCGCGGCGCGCGTCGGCGTCCAGCACGCCCCAGCTGATCAGCTGCTCGGTCAGCACGGAGGGCGACTGGTCGTAGATCACCGCGAGGGTGCGGAGGTCGTCCTGGCGGATCGAGAGGACCTTGCCGTTGTAGTCGCCGCGCTGGCTCTGGATCGTGGCGGCGTAGCGCTGGAGCGGGCCGGCCTTCTCGGCGGGGACGTGGGCGAGGCGCTCCAGGTCCAGGACCAGCTTCGGCGGCGGCTCGGCCGCGCCGCCCGGGGTCGTGCCCGGCAGCAGTTCCTGCACCGGAACACCGTAGAAGTCGGCCAGCTCGGCCAGGCGCTGCACGGTCACGGCACGGTCGCCGCGCTCGTACGAACCCACCACGACGGCCTTCCAGCGGCCCTGGGACTTCTCCTCGACACCGTGGAGAGAGAGGCCCTGCTGGGTGCGGATGGCGCGGAGCTTGGCCCCGAGCTGTTTGGCGTATTCGCTGGACATAAAGCTCCCCGGACGCTGTGTAGACGTGCGGCGCGGGCCGCGCGGCTGGTAACTCACTGTGAGGTTACGCAGCGTAATTCGGCATCGTCAAGCCGAATGAGTCACACGGTGGCCCCGAAGGGGTGCGCTCGGACCCCGTCGCGGCTCCTGGTACCGTGAACGGCGTAACCCCGACGTCCTTTAAAGTCCGTCCTGTGAGGCGGAGAAGGAGGTCCGTTCGTCATGGACGCCCCCAGCTCCAACGCTGCGCGTCCGGTCCTCGAAGGACCGGACATCACGCGCATGCTCACCCGCATCGCCCACGAGATCGTCGAACGCGCCAAGGGCGCCGACGACGTGGTGCTCCTCGGCATTCCCACCCGCGGGGTCTTCCTCGCCCGCCGGCTGGCCGCCAAGCTCGAAGAGATCACCGGCCGCGCGGTACCGGTCGGCTCGCTCGACATCACCATGTACCGCGACGACCTGCGCCTGGGCCCGGCCCGTGCCCTCGCGCGCACCGACATCCCCGGTGACGGCATCGAGAACCGCGTGGTCCTCCTCGTCGACGACGTGCTCTTCTCCGGCCGGACCATCCGCGCCGCGCTCGACGCCCTCAACGACATCGGCCGGCCGCGCGCCGTGCAGCTGGCGGTCCTGGTCGACCGCGGCCACCGCGAGCTGCCGATCCGCGCCGACTACGTCGGCAAGAACCTCCCCACGTCGCTGCGGGAGACGGTCAAGGTCCAGCTCACCGAGGAGGACGGCCGTGACGCCGTGCTGCTCGGCGTGAAGCGGACCGCCCCGGCCGGCGAGCAGTAGCACCCCGTTGGACGGACCCGGTACGGCCGGGCCGCCCGTCATGCCTGCTCGACGGACATACCCGTACACCTCCATCACTCACGGAGAAAACCGGATGAAGCGTCATCTCATCTCGGCCGCCGACCTCACCCGCGACGACGCCGTCCTGATCCTCGACACCGCCGAGGAGATGGCCCGGGTGGCGGACCGGCCGATCAAGAAACTCCCGACCCTGCGCGGACGCACCGTCGTCAACCTCTTCTTCGAGGACTCCACGCGCACCCGCATCTCCTTCGAGGCGGCCGCCAAGCGGCTGTCGGCGGACGTCATCAACTTCTCCGCGAAGGGCTCGTCCGTCTCCAAGGGCGAATCCCTCAAGGACACCGCGCTGACCCTGGAGGCGATGGGCGCGGACGCCGTCGTCATCCGGCACGGCGACTCCGGCGCCCCGCACCGCCTGGCCACCTCCGACTGGATCGGCGGCTCGGTCGTCAACGCGGGCGACGGTACGCACGAGCACCCCACCCAGGCCCTGCTGGACGCCTTCACCATGCGCCGGCACCTGACCGACGGCGCGGGCCAGGACCTCTCCGGCCGCCACATCACCATCGTCGGCGACATCCTGCACAGCCGTGTCGCTCGCTCCAACGTCCACCTGCTGACCACCCTGGGCGCCGAGGTGACGCTGGTCGCCCCGCCCACGCTGGTGCCGGTCGGCGTCGAGCGGTGGCCGTGCGAGGTCAGCTACGACCTGGACGCGGTGCTGACCAAGTCGGACGCGGTGATGATGCTGCGCGTCCAGCGCGAGCGGATGAACGCCGCCTTCTTCCCCACCGAGCGGGAGTACGCCCGGCGCTACGGCCTGGACGGCGACCGGATGGGCCGGATGCCCGACCACGCGATCGTGATGCACCCCGGCCCGATGAACCGCGGCATGGAGATCACCGCCCAGGTCGCCGACTCGCCGCGCTGCACCGCCGTCGAGCAGGTGGCCAACGGTGTCAGCATCCGGATGGCCGTTCTGTACCTGCTGCTGGGCGGCAACGAGCCCGCCGTCACGACCACCGCCCACCCGTCGCCCGCCACCACCCCGGACGGAGGCGCTGCGCGCCGCCCCTCCAGCCGCACTGAGGAGACCAAGTAATCATGAGCAAGACCCTGATCCGTGGGGCGAAGGTCCTGGGCGGCGAGGCGCAGGACGTCCTCATCACGGACGGCGTGATCGCCGCCGTGGGCGACGAACTGGCCGGCACCGAGGACGCCGCCGTCGTCGAGGCCGCGGGCCGGATCCTGCTGCCCGGCCTGGTCGACCTCCACACCCACCTGCGCGAGCCGGGCCGCGAGGACTCCGAGACCGTCCTGACCGGCACCAAGGCCGCCGCCGTCGGCGGCTTCACCGCCGTGCACGCCATGGCCAACACCTTCCCCGTCGCCGACACCGCGGGCGTCGTCGAGCAGGTCTGGCGGCTGGGCAAGGAGTCCGGCTACTGCGACGTGCAGCCGGTCGGCGCGGTGACCGTGGGCCTGGAGGGCAAGAAGCTCGCCGAGCTGGGCGCCATGCATGACTCGGCCGCGGGCGTGCGGGTCTTCTCCGACGACGGCAAGTGCGTGGACGACGCGGTGATCATGCGCCGCGCGCTGGAGTACGTGAAGGCCTTCGACGGCGTGATCGCCCAGCACGCCCAGGAGCCCCGGCTGACCGAGGGCGCCCAGATGAACGAGGGCATCGTCTCCGCCGAGCTGGGCCTGGCCGGCTGGCCCGCGGTGGCCGAGGAGTCGATCATCGCGCGGGACGTGCTGCTCGCCGCGCACGTCGGTTCGCGGGTGCACATCTGCCACCTGTCCACCGCCGGGTCCGTCGAGATCGTCCGCTGGGCCAAGTCCAAGGGCTGGAACGTGACCGCCGAGGTCACCCCGCACCACCTGCTGCTCACCGACGAGCTCGTACGGTCCTACAACCCCGTCTACAAGGTGAACCCGCCGCTGCGCACCGAGGCCGACGTGCTCGCGCTGCGCGAGGCGCTGGCCGACGGCACCATCGACTGCGTGGCCACCGACCACGCCCCGCACCCGCACGAGGACAAGGACTGCGAGTGGGGCGCGGCCGCCATGGGCATGGTCGGCCTGGAAACGGCGCTGTCCGTCGTCCAGCACACGATGGTCGACACCGGCCTGCTGGACTGGGCCGGCGTCGCGGACCGGATGTCCTTCCGCCCCGCCGAGATCGGCCGTCTCAAGGGCCACGGCCGCCCCGTCTCGCCTGGCGAGCCCGCCAACCTCACGCTGCTCGATCCGGCATACCGTGGACCCGTGGACCCCGCGGGCTTCGCCTCCCGCAGCCGTAACACGCCCTACGAGGGCCGTGAGCTGCCGGGGCGCGTGAGCCACACCTTCCTGCGGGGCCGGGCAACGGTCGTGGACGGGAAACTCGCGTGACATCTTCAATCATCCAACTGGCAACCGAGCAGAAGTCCGCCGAGGTCACCGACTGGGCGGCCCGGATCGGCTGGGTCGTCGGACTGCTCCTGTTCGTCGCGCTCCTGTACTGGCTGATGCGCGAGGGCTGGAAGTGGCGCGGCACCCTCCAGGGCGACCTGCCCGAGCTGCCCACGGCCCCCGAGGACGCCGGGGAGCCGCGGCTGACGATGACCGGCCGCTACCACGGCTCCACCACCGCCGGACAGTGGCTGGACCGCGTCGTCGCACGCGGCCTGGGCACCCGCAGCCGCGCCGAGCTGACCCTGACGGACGCCGGCCTGGACGTCGTACGGCCCGGAGCCCAGGACTTCTTCGTCCCGGCCGCCGCGCTGCGCGGCGCCCGCCTGGACAAGGGCATCGCCGGCAAGGTCCTGCCCGAGGGCGGCCTGCTGGTGATCACCTGGGTCCTCGGCGACCAGGAGCTGGACTCCGGCTTCCGCTCCGACCGGGCCGCCGAGCACTCCGCCTGGGTCGCCGCTCTGACCGACCTGACCAGCAAGAACATCAAGATCACCGAAACGGAAGGCGCACGATGACGACCTCCACCAGGGCAGCCGTGAAGGCTCCCGCCATACTCGTCCTGGAGGACGGCCGCAGCTTCCGCGGCCGCGCCTACGGGGCCGTGGGGGAGACCTACGGCGAGGCGGTGTTCTCCACCGGCATGACCGGCTACCAGGAGACCCTGACCGACCCCTCGTACCACCGCCAGGTCGTCGTCATGACCGCCCCGCACATCGGCAACACGGGCGTCAACGACGAGGACCCGGAGTCCGCCCGCATCTGGGTGTCCGGCTTCGTCGTACGCGACCCCGCCCGCACCCCGTCCAACTGGCGCTCGGCCCGCACCCTCGACGACGAACTGGCCGCCCAGGGCGTCGTCGGCATCAGCGGCATCGACACCCGCGCGCTCACCCGCCATCTGCGCGAGCGCGGCGCGATGCGGGTCGGCATCTTCTCCGGCCCCGGCCTGGACGGCCCGTCCGGCACCGGTCTCGCCGACGAGGCGGCGCTGCTCGCCAAGGTGCAGGCGGCCCCGCAGATGACGGGCGCCGACCTGTCCGCCGAGGTGGCCACCAAGGAGGCGTACGTCGTGCCCGCGCAGGGCACCAAGCGCTTCACCGTCGCCGCGGTCGACCTGGGCATCAAGGGCATGACCCCGTACCGGATGGCCGAGCGCGGCATCGAGGTGCACGTGCTGCCCGCCACCGCCACCGCCGAGGACGTGTACGCCGTCAACCCCGACGGTGTGTTCTTCTCCAACGGCCCGGGCGACCCGTCCACCGCCGACCACCCGGTCTCCGTCATGCGGGCGGTCCTGGAGCGCGGCACGCCGCTGTTCGGCATCTGCTTCGGCAACCAGATCCTCGGCCGCGCGCTGGGCTTCGGCACGTACAAGCTGAAGTACGGGCACCGCGGCATCAACCAGCCGGTGCAGGACCGTACGACCGGCAAGGTCGAGGTCACCGCGCACAACCACGGCTTCGCCGTCGACGCGCCGCTCGACCAGGTCTCCGAGACCCCCTACGGCCGCGCCGAGGTCTCCCACGTCTGCCTCAACGACAACGTGGTGGAGGGGCTCCAGCTCCTCGACCGGCCGGCCTTCAGCGTCCAGTACCATCCCGAGGCCGCCGCGGGCCCGCACGACGCGGCCTACCTGTTCGACCGCTTCGTCCAGCTCATGGAGGGCCAGCGTGCCTAAGCGCACCGATATCCAGTCCGTCCTGGTCATCGGCTCCGGCCCGATCGTCATCGGCCAGGCAGCGGAGTTCGACTACTCCGGTACGCAGGCGTGCCGGGTCCTGAAGGCCGAGGGCCTGCGGGTCATCCTGGTCAACTCCAACCCGGCCACGATCATGACCGACCCGGAGATCGCCGACGCCACCTACGTCGAGCCGATCACCCCGGAGTTCGTCGAGAAGATCATCGCCAAGGAGCGCCCGGACGCCCTGCTGCCCACCCTGGGCGGCCAGACCGCGCTGAACACCGCGATCTCGCTGCACGAGTCCGGCACCCTGGAGCAGTACGGCGTCGAGCTGATCGGCGCCAACGTCGAGGCGATCAACAAGGGTGAGGACCGCGACCTGTTCAAGGAGGTCGTGGAGGCCGTCCGCCGCAAGATCGGCCACGGCGAGTCCGCCCGTTCCTACATCTGCCACACCATGGACGACGTCCTGAAGGGCGTCGAGGAGCTGGGCGGCTACCCGGTCGTCGTCCGCCCCTCCTTCACCATGGGCGGCGCCGGCTCCGGCTTCGCCCACGACGAGGAGGAGCTGCGCCGCATCGCCGGCCAGGGCCTGGCCCTGTCGCCGACCACCGAGGTCCTCCTGGAGGAGTCCATCCTCGGCTGGAAGGAGTACGAGCTGGAGCTGATGCGCGACAAGAACGACAACGTCGTGGTCGTCTGCTCCATCGAGAACTTCGACCCGATGGGTGTGCACACCGGTGACTCCATCACCGTGGCGCCGGCGATGACGCTCACCGACCGCGAGTACCAGACCCTGCGGGACGTCGGCATCGCCGTGATCCGCGAGGTCGGCGTGGACACCGGCGGCTGCAACATCCAGTTCGCCGTCAACCCCGTCGACGGCCGGGTCATCGTCATCGAGATGAACCCGCGCGTCTCGCGCTCCTCGGCGCTCGCCTCCAAGGCCACCGGCTTCCCGATCGCGAAGATCGCCGCCCGGCTCGCGGTGGGTTACACGCTCGACGAGATCCCCAACGACATCACCGAGCAGACCCCGGCGTCCTTCGAGCCGACCCTCGACTACGTCGTGGTCAAGGTGCCGCGCTTCGCCTTCGAGAAGTTCCCGGCGGCGGACGCCCGGCTGACCACCACCATGAAGTCGGTCGGCGAGGCCATGGCCATCGGCCGCAACTTCACCGAGGCGCTCAACAAGGCGCTGCGCTCGCTGGAGAAGAAGGGCAGCCAGTTCGACTTCGCCGGTGACCCCGGTGACAAGGCGGAGCTGCTGGTCAAGGCCGAGATCCCCACGGACGGCCGGATCAACACCGTCATGCAGGCGATCCGGGCCGGCGCCACCCCGGAGGAGGTCTTCGACGCCACGAAGATCGACCCGTGGTTCGTGGACCAGCTGTTCCTGGTCAAGGAGACCGCCGACGAGATCGCGGCCGCCGACCAGCTCGGCCCCGAGGTCCTGGCGTACGCCAAGCGGCACGGCTTCTCCGACAGCCAGATCGCCGCGATCCGCGGCCTGACCGAGGACGTCGTCCGCGAGGTCCGGCACGCGCTCGGTGTCCGGCCCGTCTACAAGACGGTGGACACCTGTGCCGCCGAGTTCGCCGCGAAGACCCCGTACTTCTACTCGTCCTACGACGAGGAGAGCGAGGTCGCGCCGCGCGAGAAGCCCGCCGTGATCATCCTGGGCTCCGGCCCCAACCGCATCGGCCAGGGCATCGAGTTCGACTACTCCTGCGTCCACGCCTCCTTCGCGCTGAGCGACGCGGGCTACGAGACCGTCATGGTCAACTGCAACCCGGAGACCGTCTCCACCGACTACGACACCTCCGACCGGCTCTACTTCGAGCCGCTCACCCTGGAGGACGTCCTGGAGATCGTGCACGCCGAGCAGCAGGCGGGCCCGGTCGCCGGCGTCATCGTCCAGCTCGGCGGCCAGACCCCGCTGGGCCTGGCGCAGGCGCTCAAGGACAACGGCGTACCGATCGTCGGCACCTCGCCGGAGGCCATCGACCTGGCCGAGGAGCGCGGCGCGTTCGGCCAGGTGCTGACCGACGCGGGCCTGCCCGCCCCCAAGTACGGCACCGCCTACTCCTTCGCCGAGGCCAAGGGCATCGCCGCCGAGATCGGCTACCCGGTCATGGTCCGGCCGTCCTACGTCCTGGGCGGCCGCGGCATGGAGATCGTCTACGACGAGCCGTCGCTGGGCGAGTACCTGGAGCGGCACGCCGGCCTCATCGACCAGCACCCGGTCCTCATCGACCGCTTCCTGGACGACGCCATCGAGATCGACGTGGACGCCCTCTACGACGGCCACGAACTCTACCTCGGCGGCGTCATGGAGCACATCGAGGAAGCCGGCATCCACTCCGGCGACTCCGCGTGCGCGCTGCCGCCCATCACGCTCGGCGGCTACGACATCAAGCGGCTGCGCGCCTCCACCGAGGCCATCGCCAAGGGTGTCGGCGTACGCGGCCTGATCAACATCCAGTTCGCGATGGCCGGCGACATCCTGTACGTGCTGGAGGCCAACCCGCGCGCCTCGCGCACCGTGCCCTTCACCTCGAAGGCCACCGCGGTACCGCTGGCCAAGGCCGCCGCGCGGATCTCGCTGGGCGCCACCGTCGCCGAGCTGCGCGCCGAGGGCATGCTGCCCAGGAGCGGCGACGGCGGCACGCTGCCGCTGGACTCGCCGATCTCCGTCAAGGAGGCCGTGATGCCCTGGTCGCGCTTCCGCGACGCCGCGGGACACGGCGTGGACACCGTGCTGGGCCCGGAGATGCGCTCCACCGGCGAGGTCATGGGCATCGACTCGGTCTTCGGCACGGCGTACGCCAAGTCGCAGGCCGGCGCGTACGGCGCGCTGCCCACCAAGGGCCGCGCGTTCGTCTCCGTCGCCAACCGCGACAAGCGCTCGATGATCTTCCCGGCGCGGGAACTGGTCGCCCACGGCTTCGAGCTGCTCGCCACCTCCGGCACCGCCGAGGTGCTGCGCCGCAACGGCATCAACGCCACCGTGGTGCGCAAGAAGAGCGAGGGCGAGGGCCCCAACGGGGAGAAGACCATCGTCCAGCTCATCCACGACGGCGAGGTCGACCTCATCGTCAACACGCCCTACGGCACCGGCGGCCGCCTGGACGGTTACGACATCCGCACCGCGGCCGTCGCCCGCGCCGTCCCGTGCCTGACCACGGTCCAGGCGCTGGCCGCCGCCGTCCAGGGCATCGAGGCGCTGTCCCGCGGTGACGTGGGCGTGCGCTCCCTCCAGGAACACGCGCGGCAGCTGACCGCGGCCCGCGAGGAGTAGGGCCACCGGAGGGGGACACCGGCCGCGGTGTCCCCCTCTTCATGAGCCCCGCCCTCTGGACCGCTCATGAGTTCGTCCCCTCGGACGGTCGATGAGCCCGTCCCGTCCCGGACCGCTCACGAGCCCCGTCCACTCCGGACGACCACTCCTGAGCCCGTCTCCTCCGACCTCCTCGACCCGCGGAAGGCCCCGCCCGCTCGTGTACTCCCTCTTCTTCAAACTGATCTTCCAGCGCATGGACCCGGAGAAGGCCCACCACCTGGCCTTCCGCTGGATCCGGCTGGCCGCGCGCGTCCCGGTGCTGCGCACCTTCGCCGCGGCCGTCCTGGCCCCCCGCTACAAGGAGCTGCGCACCGAGGCCCTGGGCCGCCGGATGCACGGCCCCTTCGGGCTGGCCGCCGGCTTCGACAAGAACGCCGTCGCGATCGACGGCATGGCCATGCTGGGCTTCGACCACGTCGAGATCGGCACGGTCACCGCCGAGCCGCAGCCGGGCAACCCCAAGAAGCGCCTGTTCCGCCTCGTACCGGACCGCGCGCTCATCAACCGCATGGGCTTCAACAACGACGGTTCGGCGGCCGTGGCGGCCCGTCTGGCGGCCCGCAACCCGGTCTTCCGCACGACGCTGGGCGTCAACATCGGCAAGACCAAGGTCGTCCCGGAGGACGCGGCGATCGCCGACTACGTGACCTCCACGGAGCGCCTCGCCGGCCACGCCGACTACCTGGTCGTCAACGTCTCCTCGCCGAACACTCCCGGCCTGCGCGACCTCCAGGCCGTCGAGCACCTGCGGCCGCTGCTCGCCGCGGTCCGCGAGGCGGCCGACCGCACCGTCACCGGGCGCCGCGTCCCGCTGCTGGTCAAGATCGCCCCGGACCTCGCCGACCAGGACGTGGACGCGGTCGCCGACCTCGCGGTGGAACTGGGCCTGGACGGCATCATCGCCACCAACACCACCATCGCCCGCGAGAGCCTCGGGACGGCCTCCGATCCGGCCCTGGTCCAGGAGACCGGCGGACTGTCCGGCGCCCCGGTCAAGGCCCGCTCCCTGGAGGTGCTGCGCCGCCTGTACGCCCGTGTCGGCGACCGCGTCACCCTGGTCGGCGTCGGCGGCGTCGAGAACGCCGAGGACGCTTGGCAGCGCATCCTCGCCGGTGCCACTCTCGTACAGGGCTACAGCGCCTTCATCTACGAGGGCCCGTTCTACGCCCGCGCGATCCACAAGGGCCTGGCCGCCCGCCTGCGCAACAGCCCGTACGCCACCCTCGCCGACGCCGTCGGCGCCGAGCACAAGAAGGTGACCTCGTGAGCTCCGTACCCTTCGGTGTCCGTCTGCGGGCCGCCATGGACGCACGCGGCCCGCTCTGCGTCGGCATCGACCCGCACGCCTCCCTGCTGGCCGACTGGGGCCTGAGCGACGACGTGGCGGGCCTGGCGGCCTTCTCGCGGACCGTCGTCGAGGCGCTGGCCGACCGCGTCGCCGTCCTCAAGCCGCAGTCCGCCTTCTTCGAGCGCTTCGGCTCGCGCGGCATCGTCGTCCTGGAGGAGACCGTCGCGGCGGCCCGGCAGGCCGGTGCCCTCGTGCTGATGGACGCCAAGCGCGGTGACATCGGTTCCACCATGGCCGCGTACGCCGCCACCTACCTGGATCCGGCCTCCCCGCTGTTCTCGGACGCGGTCACGGTCAGCCCGTACCTGGGCTACGGGTCGCTGCGCCCGGCCGTCGAGCTGGCCCGGGAGAACGGCTGCGGCCTGTTCGCCCTCGCGCTGACCTCGAACCCCGAGGGGCAGGAGGTCCAGCACGCCGTACGGGCCGACGGCCGTACCGTCGCCGCGACCGTACTGGGCCACCTGAAGGCGGAGAACGCCGACGCCGCCGGCCGGGGGGAGCTGGGCTCCTACGGGGCCGTCGTCGGCGCCACGCTCGGCGACCTGTCCTCGTACGACCTGGCGACCGGCGGGCCGCTGCTCGCGCCCGGCATCGGCGCGCAGGGCGCTACTCCGGCGGACCTCCCGCGGGTCTTCGGGGAGGCGGTCCGCAATGTCGTGCCGAGCGTCAGCCGGGGGGTGCTGCGGCACGGTCCGGACGTCGCGGCACTTCGCGCGGCCGCCCTCGGATGCGCCGACGAAGTGCGCGCAGCGGTCGACGAGGTGCGTACAGCGGTCGAACGGCAGGGACTTTAGTCCCGATATGTCCTGGTCAGCAGAGTCTGACCAGGACTTTTCGTCTGTTCTCGCTGACTCCGAGCGCCTTGGCCGCTAGTCTCCGACGAGAGCAGTGCACGTAAGCGCGTTGCTCGTTGCTCCGCAGATGCGGGGCGACTAGGTTCCACACCGGTCCTTATCCGACAGTTCGACATCCGAGGTGACGTAGGCGTGGCTCTTCCGCCCCTTACCCCTGAACAGCGCGCAGCCGCGCTCGAGAAGGCCGCCGCGGCTCGCCGGGAGCGCGCCGAGGTCAAGAATCGGCTCAAAAACTCCGGCGCTTCCCTCCATGACGTCATCAAGCAGGGCCAGGAGAACGACGTCATCGGCAAGATGAAGGTCTCCGCCCTCCTGGAGTCCATGCCCGGCGTGGGCAAGGTCCGCGCCAAGCAGATCATGGAGCGGCTCGGCATTTCCGAGAGCCGCCGGGTCCGCGGTCTGGGCACCAACCAGATCGCTGCCCTGGAGCGGGAATTCGGCAGCAAGGCCAGCTGAGTTTTCTGGCACCGCCGGGGAACTGGAATAATCGCCGCATGGCTGCAACACCCCGGGGCTCATCCCCCGCATCCCCGGACTCCCGTCCGCGGCTGACCGTGCTCTCCGGCCCCTCCGGGGTCGGGAAGAGCACGGTCGTCGCCCATATGCGCAAGGTCCACCCCGAGGTCTGGCTCTCGGTGTCGGCCACCACCCGCAAGCCGCGCCCCGGGGAGCGGCACGGCGTCCAGTACTTCTTCGTGGACGACGAGGAATTCGACAAGCTCGTCGCCAACGGCGAACTGCTGGAGTGGGCCGAATTCGCGGGCAACCGCTACGGCACGCCGCGCAAGGCCGTCCAGGACCGCCTGGAGGCCGGCGAGCCCGTCCTGCTGGAGATCGACCTCCAGGGCGCGCGGCAGGTCCGCGAGTCCATGACGGAGGCCCAGCTGGTCTTCCTGGCTCCGCCGAGCTGGGAGGAGCTGGTCCGCCGGCTCACCGGCCGGGGCACGGAGGCGCCCGAGGTCATCGAGCGCCGCCTGACGGCCGCCAAGGTCGAGCTCGCGGCCGAGACCGAGTTCGACGTCACCCTGGTCAACACCTCCGTCGAGGCCGTCAGCCGCGAGCTGCTAGCCTTGATGAAGGTTCTTTGATCTTTACACCGGTTTTCACCCCCCTTCGGAAGGCAGAGAGTGTCCTCTTCCATCACCGCGCCCGAGGGCATCATCAACCCGCCGATTGATGAGCTTCTCGAGGCAACCGACTCGAAGTACAGCCTCGTGATCTACGCCGCCAAGCGCGCCCGTCAGATCAACGCGTACTACTCGCAGCTCGGCGAGGGCCTGCTGGAGTACGTCGGCCCGCTGGTCGACACCCACGTCCACGAGAAGCCCCTGTCCATCGCGCTCCGTGAGATCAACGCGGGCCTGCTGACCTCCGAGGCCGTCGAGGGCCCGGCTCAGTGAGCAGTACGGCGTCGAGCGGTACGGCGTCCTGAGGATTCCGCCCCGATGCCTTCACCAAGGGCCCGGCAGCGCCGCTGCCGGGCCCTTGGTGTGTCATGGGAGAGATGACCAACCGGGTCCGCACCCCACGGGGACGGAACCCACGGCGTGGGGAGAGAACGCGATGGACAAGCCGACACAGCCGCGGCCGGAGCCGCAGCAGCCGGCCGCCGGGGCAGCGGGCGGAACTGGCGCGGTGGAGGGGAACGGCCCGGACCGCCGCCCCAAGGTGGTCCTGGGTGTCAGCGGCGGCATCGCCGCCTACAAGGCGTGCGAGCTGCTGCGCCGGCTCACCGAGTCCGGGCACGACGTCCGGGTCGTGCCGACCGCGGCCTCCCTGCACTTCGTCGGCGAGGCCACCTGGTCCGCGCTCTCCGGCAACCCGGCCTCCACCGAGGTGTGGGAATCCGTCCACGAGGTCCCGCACGTACGCATCGGCCAGTCCGCCGACCTGGTCGTGGTGGCCCCCTGTACGGCCGACATGCTGGCCAAGGCCGCCCACGGCCTGGCCGACGACCTGCTCACCAACACTCTCCTCACCGCGCGCTGTCCGGTGATCTTCGCCCCGGCGATGCACACGGAGATGTGGGAGCACCCGGCCACCCAGGAGAACGTCGCCACGCTGCGCCGCCGCGGCGCGGTCGTCATCGAGCCCGCCGTCGGCCGTCTGACCGGCGTGGACACCGGCAAGGGCCGCTTCCCGGACCCCGCCGAGATCTTCGAGACGTGCCGCCGCGTCCTGGCCCGCGGCCCGCGGGGGCTGGAGCGCGACCTCTCGGGCCGGCACGTCGTCGTCAGCGCCGGCGGCACCCGTGAGCCCCTGGACCCGGTCCGCTTCCTGGGCAATCGTTCCTCCGGCAAGCAGGGGTACGCGCTCGCCCGTACCGCCGTGGCCCGCGGCGCCCGCGTCACCCTCGTCGCCGGCAACAGCGAGCTGCCCGACCCGGCCGGGGTGGACGTCGTGCACATCGGTACGGCCGTCCAGCTCCGCGAGGCCGTGCTGAAGGCCGCGGCGGACGCCGACGCGGTGGTCATGGCGGCCGCCGTGGCCGACTTCCGCCCCGCCGCGTACGCCACCGGCAAGATCAAGAAGCAGGACGGCCAGGAGCCCGAGCCGGTGGCCCTCGTCCGCAATCCGGACATTCTCGCTGAGATCTCCGCGGACCGCCCGCGTCCCGGCCAGGTGGTCGTCGGCTTCGCCGCCGAGACCGACGACGTCCTCGCCAACGGCCGGGCCAAACTCACCCGAAAGGGGTGCGACCTGCTGGTCGTCAACGAGGTCGGCGACCACAAGGCGTTCGGATCGGCCGCGAACGAAGCGGTGATCCTGGCCGCCGACGGCGCCGAGACCCCCGTACCGTACGGCCCGAAGGAAGCCCTCTCGGACCGGATCTGGGACCTCGTGGCCCCCCGCCTGACCGCCTCGTAGCCCCCTCCTTCCCCGCCTTTTCCGTGATCGGAGCCCCTCTTCCGGGCCGCTGTCGGAACAAGATCTTCCTCTTTCCGGCAAGGTGTCCCAGGTCACGGTGGGTCCAGAAATCGAGACTACGTGCCCGAACGCGGCTCATGACCGATAAACTGGCCCCGGATCGCGCCGAGCGCAGCTCTCGGCCTTTCCACCAATGATCAGCCAGCAGCCGCTGCAACCCCAGGGAGCGATGTGTCCCGCCGCCTGTTCACCTCGGAGTCCGTCACCGAGGGTCACCCCGACAAGATCGCTGACCAGATCAGCGACACCATTCTCGACGCCCTCCTGAAGGAGGACCCGACCTCCCGGGTCGCCGTCGAGACGTTGATCACCACCGGCCTGGTCCATGTGGCCGGCGAGGTGACGACGAAGGCGTACGCCGACATCCCCAACCTCGTGCGCAACAAGGTTCTGGAGATCGGCTACGACTCGTCGAAGAAGGGCTTCGACGGCGCCTCCTGCGGCGTCTCCGTCTCGATCGGCGCACAGTCGCCCGACATCGCCCAGGGCGTCGACACCGCCTATGAGAAGCGCGTCGAGGGTGCCGCCGCAGGTGAAGACACCGACGAGCTGGACAAGCAGGGCGCGGGCGACCAGGGCCTGATGTTCGGCTACGCCTGCGACGAGACCCCGGAGCTGATGCCGCTCCCGATCAACCTCGCGCACCGCCTCTCCAAGCGCCTGTCCGAGGTCCGCAAGAACGGGACCATCCCGTACCTGCGCCCCGACGGCAAGACCCAGGTCACCATCGAGTACGACGGCCACAAGGCCGTCCGCCTCGACACCGTCGTCGTCTCCTCCCAGCACGCCTCGGACATCGACCTCGACTCGCTGCTCGCCCCCGACATCCGCGAATTCGTCGTCGAGCACGTCCTCAACCAGCTCGTCGAGGACGGCATCAAGCTGGACACCGACGGCTACCGCCTGCTGGTCAACCCCACCGGCCGCTTCGAGATCGGCGGCCCGATGGGCGACGCCGGCCTGACCGGCCGCAAGATCATCATCGACACCTACGGCGGCATGTCCCGCCACGGCGGCGGCGCCTTCTCCGGCAAGGACCCGTCCAAGGTCGACCGCTCGGCCGCCTACGCCATGCGCTGGGTCGCCAAGAACGTCGTAGCGGCCGGGCTGGCCGCCCGCTGCGAGGTCCAGGTCGCCTACGCCATCGGCAAGGCCGAGCCGGTGGGCCTGTTCGTCGAGACCTTCGGCACCGCCACCGTCGACGTCGACAAGATCGAGAACGCCATCGCCGAGGTCTTCGACCTCCGCCCGGCCGCCATCATCCGCGACCTCGACCTGCTCCGCCCGATCTACGCCCAGACCGCCGCCTACGGCCACTTCGGCCGCGAACTGGACGAGTTCACGTGGGAGCGCACGGACCGCGTGGAGGCGCTGCGGGGGGCTGTGGGGCTGTAAGGCTCCGACAGATTTCGTACTCGCACAGCGTTGAAGGCCCGCCCCCGCTGGGGCGGGCCTTTGGCGTGCGGGTGGGGTCAGGGCCGGGGCGCGGGTGGCGGCTCCTGAGGCGAAGGCGGTTCGGGGCCGCGATCCCCGGGTGAAGACGGGCCGAGTCCGGGACCCCCGGCGTCCGGGTCTTCTTCTTGAACGGCGCTCTCGTACGGCGGGGGAGCGGGCGGAGCAAAATGATCGCGGACGGCTGCTGCCGCTTCAGCCGCGACCGGGCCGGAACACTTGGCGATGTTCTCCGCGACGCGTTGGGCCAGCATCGCGCCCTCCGCTGTGCCGGGGATGCCCAGCTCCTTCAGCAGGAGGCCGACACAGTCGACGGTTCCGGAACCGGGGCCCGGCTCGCCGTCCTCCGGACCGGTGGCGAAGTCCTCCCACGGGGTGTGCGGGCGGTACCCGTCGGCCGACGGTGATGCTTCCGCTTCCGCTTCCTCGACGGGTTCGGGGAAATCCCTGGTGTTGGCCGCTCCGGCGAGCCGGGTGAGGGTGCCGATCAGATCGACGGTGTGCTCGATCGCTTCCTCGTTCCGGGACAGGTACCAGACGACGGCGCTGCCGGGGTCCTTGAGTACGTCGTCGCCCAGGTACGCGCGTTTGCTCTTCTCGTATTTGCGCTCGTGCTCCCAGACGGCCTCGTCCTTGCGCACGGTCGAGAGCTTGCTCAGCCGGTCACGGTCGGGCTCGCTCAGGGTGAGAGTGACGGCGTCGGCCATCGCCAGGACCCGGCCGGACGCATCGCCTTGCATGGTGCCCAGTACTCCGCCCAGCTGGTGCTGGATCAGCGAACAGCGCTGCGGGAGCTGCTGAGCGGTGACGGCGCGGGCGCGCTCCAGTATCGCGCTCACAGCCAGGCCGCCGGGGCTCACCGGAGGGCCGTAACCGGATTCGTCGAGGACGGCCCAGCGGATCCGGGCGGAGAAGAGGAAGTCGTAGTCGGGTGACTGACTGGGCAGCGCCACCTCGGTGATGAAACGTTCCTGCGGCTCTCTGGGAGGGATCGGCAGATCGGGGTCGGCGAGCGCCTCCCGCGGGATCAACGGCTTCCTGCGGTCGGTGACCACGAACACGGTGACCGCTCCGGCCAGCAGGGACAGGGCCAGCACGGGCCACAGCCACAACGGCTGCCAGCCCAGCGCCAGCCCGGCGATGGCGACGAGCAGTTCGCCGATCACCGTGACGAACATGGTGAAGGTTTTATGGCCCGAACTCATCTTTCCTGTCCCCCGAGTCAGCTGCTCACGTGCTGGGCAGCATTGATTTTGCGCCAGACCAGTGCTGAGACGTCCGCCTTCGCCGCTTGCTCTTCTCCGAAGGCGCACGGCAGGTGCCAGTCCAATGCGTAGATTTCGCCGAGAAGTTCGCCGCGTCCCTCACAGGCCTGCACCAGAACGTCCAGAACGTTTTCCCGCGCAGCCGGCCACTTACGGGCAGTCCTCAGCCAGTCGGCCGTTCTGGCACGGCAATCAGCAAAGGGACGCGCCGCGAGAACTGCGCGCCAGCCGGCGGTCAATTGCCGCCGTACGACTGGTTCGGCTATCAGTGGCCGGGCCCGTCCTCCCGGGTCGGCGAAGCGCTCCGGTTCGGCGAGCCGCCAGAACAACTCGATTTCACGGGCGCGGCGCCAGGCGGAGAGAGACCGGCTCCAGGCGCGGTCGATACGGTCCAGCAGGCGTCGTGTCAGGCGGCTTTCGGAAAAGGCCAGGTCGAACAGTGCGTCGTGGGCGATGGGCGCGGTATCGGCGGTTTCCCGGCGGGCGAGGTGAAGGAGCCGTACCAAAGCGCTGTCGGGGTGCTGGACGGCCATGGCCCCGGAGCAGACACCGACCAGGACCCGTACCAAGCCGGGGCTCGGCTGCCGCCCGGTCGCCCATTCGTAGGTCTTCTCCCGGAAATGACCACCGTGCGTCTCGTCGCGCAGTCCGGTGTCCAAGGCGAGGTAGGCTGATCGATGCAGCCACGACGGCGTTCCGCCGGACGCGGAGGCCCACGCGACCGCGGTTCCGGACAGCTCTTCGGGGCTTTCGGTGCGCAGACACTGCCGGGCATATCGCAGGACAAGAGCGTCAGGCTTCTCGCCGGCGGCAGCGGAGTCCCGGACCAGGCGGTCCGTCCAGACGCGCAGGACGGGCCGTAATTCCGGGAAATCGTCCCAGAAGCAGTCGCTGACCGCTTCGTCGTAGCGAAGGCCGCGGAATTCCACCCGGCCCCCGGCCGTCAGTTCCGCGCCGACGTCGGACAGGCGTTGCGGCAGTGTCGTACGGCTGAGCAGGGGTTGCACCACATGCGGCTCGTCCGCGGCCTGCAGCAATTGGGCAGCCGCTTTCTGGACGGTCTGTCCGCGGGCTCCATGCAGCATGGCGCACGACAGAAAGAGGGCCCGTTGTGCACCGGAGGACCGCTCCAGAATCTCGCGCACCTCAGTCTGCCGCCGGAGGGTGGCCGCCAGCGCGCGTTCCAGCCAGTCCTTGAAGTAACCGGTATCCGGGCTCTGCTGGTCGCGGTACTGCTTGACGAGGTCCGCGAACTGGGCGACCTCGCGCATGTGCGCGGTGGCGAGAAACGAGGTCAGCTCGCCACGGGAGAATTCCGCCTCCTCCGGAATGATGCGCTCGGCGTGCAAATGCCTGCGCAGCACCTTGAGGGCTTCCGGCCGGCCCACCGGGACGCGTAAGCCGCTCAGATCGTCGCGGACACGGGCCTCGGACGGCAGCGCGACGGTGAGCCAGGCGGACTTCGCCTGCACGGCGGCGCGGAACTCGGACATCTCCCGTTGTGCTTGCTCCAGGACGTCCGGCCCGGCGGCCGTGAGATCCAGCAGCATCAAGTCGGACTGCTGAACATCGTCCGGGTGAAGGATGGACCCGCCCGACCCGTCGTTCTCCTCCACCCGGTCCGGCAGCCTGACGAATCGGCTGCCGCTGCCCTGCTGCCGCTCGTACAGCAGCTCGCGCGCTGCCGCGCTGCGCCCGCTGCCGACCGGGCCGCTGATCAATACGGTGCGGTATTCCGAAAGGCGGTCCCGGGCCTGGTCGAAACCCGGCGGGAAGACGAATCGGCGGTGCAGTCGGAAGAGTTCGTCCCGGGCGGCGTCGCGTGGAGGGCGGCGGGGAGTGCCGGTGGGTGATGAGCCGAAGTAGACGTACTGATCGCCGGTTCCCGAATGCAGCGGGCCGGAGGCGTCACCGAGAGCCGTCCCGATGAATTCGGTCACCGGCCGTCGCTCTCGTCCTGGGGCGGAGTGGCGTGGAAGCTGATACCGCCTTGGTTGCCACCGGTGACGTGTACGCCACTTCCCCCGGACTGGTGGTTGGAGTGGGTGTACTGGTCGCCTTGGTGCGAGTTCACGTACTGGTTCCCCTGGCCACTGTGCACGGCACCGCTCGGCTTGTTGAGCGCGGTGCCGATGGTGCCCGCCTGGAAGACCGTGCCGTGATTGCCGTCGACGGTGTTGCGGGTCTTCGTTCCGGCGTCGCCGTCCCGGGCGGTACGGGAATCCGCCGCACCCAGCCGGGGAATCAGCCGGGCGAGCTCGTCGGCGAGCAGGTCCAGGTCGTGGTGCGAGGTGTAGGAGGAGACCCGGCGGAACTGGCGGCGCGTCAGTTCGCGAATGCCGACCGGAAGACGGTCGGCGGCCGGCGGGGTGGTGTCCGGACCGATGAGTACGGGAATGACCTGGGCTCCGCTCTCCAGCGCCTCGGCGATTTCGCGACACGTCCAGTCGTCCCCGCCGCCCGCTGTCTGTCCGAGAAGGCCGTCCAGCCAGCGTGGCCCCATGACGGCCAGCAGCACGCTGCAGTTCCGTACGGCTGACCGCAGGGCTTCCGGGAAGAGGCTGCCCGCCGGAATCGATTTACCGTCCCGGAAGACCAGCTCCGTACCGAACCGCTGGGACAGATGATTTTCGATGAGAGCGGCACCGTCCGGTGCGTCCGCCGTGCGGTAATTGATGAATATCTCGGGTTGCTGCATCGCAGAATCTCCATTTCGGTACTGGACAGTGACCGGTGCGGGACGACGTCCGGCGCGGACGGTTCCCCGACGCCGGCGGGGAAATTCAGGCCGTGGGGCGCAGGGCCGAAGTGAGCTGCGGGGTGATCTCCCGCACCGCGGCATTCGAGCTGTGCCGGGTCAGCAGGCGGGCCAGCCGTCGTACATCGGCCTGGACCGTTGCCGAACCGACCTGGGACACGGGCCCGAGCAGTGCCCCCGCCACGGAACAGGCGTGCTCGATGTGGCCGGCCGCGGCGTGGCTGAGCGCGCGGCGCATGCCGTAGCGGACCTGGTTGCGTACGGAATGGCCGGGCAGCCGGGCGGTCTCGGCGTCGAGGATGTCGGCGGCCTGTTGCGGACGGCCGAGGTCGTAGAGGCACCAACCGGTCGCCATGGAGACGGGGTCCGTCAGGTTGCTGCTCCCGATGACCGGGAGATCGGGGTCTTCGGTGTCGGCACCCAGCAAGGCGCGTGCGGTCTCCAGCCGGCGCATACAGGCCCGGTGATCCCCGGCGAGAGCGTGCCCCTGTGCTTCCTGCTGAGCGGCCAGGCCTCTGATGCGCGGTGGCGCGTCCTTGGTGGCCGCTGCCCGTCCGGACAGGTCGATGGTCGCGGGGGCGTCGCCGGCATAGAAGGAGATCAACGCCTGCCGGGCCAGCGCGTAGGTCGCCAGGTGCCGGTCGCCGCCGGCTTCGGCGAGGTCGACCGCGCGCCGGGTCAGCCATGACGCGGCGCGGTCGTTGCCGGACTCCTGGGCCATCCACCCCGCGAATTCCGCGTAGCGGGACGCCAGGACGAGAAGTCCGCGCCGGGTTCCGCCTGCCGAGCGGGTGGCGAGATCGCGTAAGGCCTGGGCCTGGGCCACCAGGGGCGGCACCAGGGCACCGGGTTCCGCGTACTGGCCCAGTCGGCGGTACTGGTCGAACATCGCCCGCGAGGCCTGGAGCAGCCCGGCGTCCACCGGGGACGCCGTGGCCGGTTCCTCGCCCGCGGCCACGGCGAGCAGGCAGGAGGCGCCCAGTGCCAGGGCACGGCGGCGGTCCATGGCGGCGAAGCGGACCGAGCCGTCTGCGTCCCACTGCATGATCCACACCTCTTCGTCGGGCCGGGACTCGGGGAGGGGCGCCGCCTCCGTCGCTTCCGGTGGCGGCACCAGCGCCGTCAGTGCGCCGTCGGCGCACAGAGCGGCGTCGCAGAGCCGGGCGAGCTCGGACGTGGGGCGTTTGAGTCCCGTCTCGACCTTGCTCAGGTGGCCCTTGCTGTAGTGCACCGCCATGGCCAGCCGGGTGAGGGACCACCCCGCGGTCGTGCGGCGCTTTCGGAGTGCGGTTCCGAACGCGATCGGCTGCTTCGACACGTGAACCTCCGGCATGTCGACCGTGCGGCCGCTCGGGCGGTCCCGGCTCCGGACGTCAGCCTGCTGGCGTCGAGCCGATGCCGACAAGGCAGCCGGACGGTTTCCCGTTTCCTCTTCGTGTTCCGGGCGTGGCCCGGAGAGGCAGCGAACCGGAACGGCCGCCCCCTGTCGACCCCTCGGGCCCGTCCCCGGCGCCACCGCCGCTGTCAGTCCCGTCTGCTAAGACTGATGCTGTGAGCAGGGAAGACGACGGGCCGGGTGCGGAGCCGGAGCAGCTTGCGTTGATTCGGGAGGCGGTGCGGGGGACGAAGGCGGCGCGGGCGAAGCCGCGGACGTGGCGGGGGGCCGAGCTGGCGGAGCGGTTGCCGGTGGCGCGGGTGCTGGTGGACAAGGGGCTGGTGCATCTCGACCGGTATTTCGACTACGCGGTGCCGGCGGCGATGGACGCGGAGGCGCAGCCCGGGGTGCGGGTGCGGGTGCGGTTCGGGGCCGGGGAGAAGGGGGGCCGGCGGGAAGGGGGGAAGCTGGTCAGCGGGTTCGTGGTGGAGCGGGTGGCGGAGAGCGAGTACCGGGGGGTGCTGGCGCCGATCGCGCAGGTGCTGTCGCCGGAGCGGGTGCTGTCGCCGGAGTTGCTGGGGCTGTGCCGGGCCGTCGCCGACCGGTATGCGGGGACGCTCGCGGACGTGGTGCAGCTGGCGGTGCCGCCGCGGCGGGCGCGGGTGGAGGGGCGGGGGAGCGGGGAGCTGCTGCCGGTCGACGCGCCTCCGGAGGCAGGGAGTTGGAGCAGGTATCCGGCGGGTCCCGGGTTCTTGGCGGCGTTGGGGCGGGGGGACACGCCGCGTGCCGTGTGGACGGCGTTGCCGGGGCCGTACTGGCCGCAGGAGCTGGCGCGGGCGATGGCCGCGACGCTGGCCTCGGGGCGTGGGGCGCTGGCCGTGCTGCCGGACGGGCGGGCCGCCGCGCGGGTGGACGCGGCGCTGGGGGAGTTGATCGGGGAGGGGCGGCATGTGGTGCTGAGCGCCGATGCCGGGCCCGAGGAGCGGTACCGCCGGTGGCTGGCGGTCAGCCGGGGCGCGGTGCGGGCGGTGATCGGGACGCGGGCGGCGATGTTCGCGCCGGTGCGCGATGTCGGGTTGGTTGCCATTTGGGATGACGGGGACGGTAGTCACAGTGATCCGCACGCGCCGCAGCCGCATGCGCGGGAAGTGCTGTTGCAGCGGTCGGTGACGGAGCGGGCGGGTTTCCTGCTGGGCGGGCTGAGCTGCACGGTCGAGGCGGCGCAGCTGGTGGAGACGGGCTGGGCACGCCCGCTGACGGCCGAGCGTGAGCAGGTACGGGCCGCGGCGCCGCTGGTCCGTACGGTCGGTGACGCCGACGAGGCGCGGGACGCGGCGGCTCGGGCCGCGCGGCTGCCGACGCTGGCGTGGCAGGTGGTGCGCGAGGGGCTCCGGCGTGGGCCGGTGCTGGTGCAGGTGCCGCGGCGGGGATACGTACCGCGGCTGGCGTGCGAGCGGTGCCGGGAGCCTGCGCGCTGCCGGACCTGTGCCGGGCCGCTGGAGGCGCGGGACGCGGGCGAGCTGCGGTGCGGCTGGTGCGGGCGTGAGGAGGGAGACTGGCGCTGCGGGGAGTGCGGAGGTGTGCGGCTGCGCGCCCAGATCGTGGGGGCGCGGCGGACGGCGGAGGAGCTGGGACGGGCGTTTCCGGCGGTGCCGGTGCGCACGTCGGGGCGCGACCATGTGCTGGACACGGTGCCCGGCGCCCCGTCCCTGGTGGTGAGCACGCCGGGCGCGGAGCCGGTCGCCGAGGGCGGTTACGCCGCCGCGTTGCTGCTGGACGGGTGGGCGCTGCTGAGCCGTCCCGACCTGCGGGCGGGCGAGGAGGCGCTGCGGCGCTGGCTCCAGGCCGCGGCGCTGGTCCGGGGCCATGCGGAGGGCGGCACGGTCGCGGTCATCGCGGAGGCGACGCTGCGCCCCGTACAGGCGCTGGTGCGCTGGGACCCGGCCGGGCACGCGGTGCGCGAGCTGGCGGAGCGGGCCGAGCTGGGCTTCCCGCCGGTGTCCCGGATGGCGTCGGTGACGGGCCGTCCCGAGGACGTGGCGGAGATGCTCGCGGCGGCCGGGCTGCCGGAGGGTGCCGAGGTGCTGGGCCCCGTACCGGTGCCGGCTCCCGACGCGGGACGGCCGCGCCGGCCGGGGGACCCGCCGCCCGGGGAGGAGTGGGAACGGGCGCTGGTACGGGTACGCCCCGGCCAGGGTGCCGCGCTGGCGGCGGCCTTGAAGACGGCGCAGGCGGCGCGGCTGGTCAAACGGGAGGGGGAGGCGGTGCGGGTGCGGATCGATCCGCCCGATCTCGGGTAGCCGGGCAGGGGGTCCGCTGGTGCTGGTGCTGGTGCTGGTGCTGGTGCTGGTGCTGGTGGTGCGGTGGGCGCGGCTGGGGTGGGAGGCAAGAGGGGCCGCCCCGGGGGCGGGCCGGGGCGGTGGGCGTGGTCAGCCGTTGCGGGGGCCGGGGAAGACGCCGGGGCGCGCCTCTTCCCGCGCGGGGACGGAGGCCTGGCCCGGCAGCGTACGTGCGGCAGGGACGGCCGGTGCGCTCGGCAGACCGGGGGAGACGGCCAGGCCGCGGGCCGCCGACGGCTCGGGTGTACGGACCGCGTCACCGGTCTCCGGGCCGGGCTGGGAGGTGGAGCGACGGGCGCCGTAACGGCGGTGCACGGCCTGTTTGGTGACGCCCAGGGCGGAACCCACCGCGTCCCAGGAGAAGCCCAGCGAACGGTCGAAGTCCACCGCCGCCGTGACGAGGGTCTCGACGCTGTCGCGCAGTTCCTGGGCGAGACGTACGGTCGGGGCAGGGGCGCGCCCGTAGACGACGAAGCCGGCGGACGGGCCGGTGCGCCGCGGCCGGTAGACGTTGCCGAGCTGAGCTGTCAGGGTGCGCAGGGCGTCCACCTGCCGGCGGACCCGCTCGATGTCCCGTACCAGTAGGTGCAGGCTGGCGCGTGCCTGGGCGTCGTGGGTTGCGTGGTCGGCCATGAACAAGCCTCTCGAACCGGCGTTGAATGTGCAGAGAATCGTGACAAGAAGGTGAAAACGAGCGGGCCGCGAGGGCGGCCCGGTCGGTCAATGCTGCTTGACCAACGCGACAGACGCGGCTTCGGTCACGGTATGGGGGCGTACGGGTTCCAATGAGGGGCGCGCGTCTGTTCGCACGCCCCCCGAAGGTGTGGCCCATAGACTGGTGCGCCGTTCCGCAGCGTGTGAGAGGTAGTACGCCACCCATGAGGCTCGTCTTCGCCGGCACCCCCGAGGTCGCCGTACCCGCCCTGGATGCCCTGATCGCCTCGGACCGGCACGAGGTCGTCGCCGTCGTCACCCGGCCCGACGCCCCGGCCGGCCGCGGCCGGCGGCTGGTCGCCAGCCCGGTCGCCGAGCGCGCGGAGGAGGCCGGCATCGAGGTGCTCAAGCCCGCCAGACCGCGTGACGAGGACTTCCTCGCCCGGCTGCGGGAGATCGCGCCGGACTGCTGCCCGGTGGTGGCCTACGGGGCACTGCTCCCCAAGGTGGCCCTGGACATTCCCGCGCACGGCTGGGTCAACCTGCATTTCTCGCTGCTCCCCGCATGGCGCGGCGCCGCCCCGGTGCAGCACGCCGTACTGGCGGGCGACGAGGTGACCGGCGCCTCCACCTTCCTCATCGAGGAAGGGCTGGACTCCGGGCCGGTGTTCGGGGTGGTGACGGAGGAGGTACGGGCGACCGACACCAGCGGCGACCTGCTGACCCGGCTGGCCCTCGCCGGGGCCGGGCTGCTCGCCGCCACCATGGACGGCATCGAGGACGGCACGCTCACGCCGGTGCCGCAGCCGGCCGACGGCATCACTCTCGCGCCCAAACTCGAGGTCGAGGACGCGAAGGCGGACTGGACGGCGCCCGCGCTGCGTGTGGACCGGGTCGTGCGCGGGTGCGCGCCCGCGCCCGGCGCGTGGACCGTCTTCCGGGGGGAGCGGCTGAAGCTGTTGACGGTCGGGCTGGTGACGGACCGTACGGACCTGGCCCCCGGCGAACTCGCCGTCACCAAGAAGGCGGTGTACGCCGGCACCGGCAGCCACGCGGTGGAACTGCTGTGGGTGCAGCCGCAGGGCAAGAAGCCGATGCGCGGCGCGGACTGGGCGCGCGGGGTGCGGATCGGTGAAGGGGAGCGGCTGGGGGAGTGAGGCGGGGAGCGGGACGGGGTGAGGCGGGCAAGTGAGCCGGGAGCGGCGCCGGAGGCGGCGGCCCCGGCGGGCACCGCCCCGTGGCGCGCCCCGCCGTGCCACGTAGGCTGGGGGCGAACCTCGTCTCGTATCAGCGGAGCACATTTCTCGTGAGTGGTCAGTCGCGTCGTCCCAGCAAGCCCTACCGCCGGCCCAAGAAGGACCCGGTCCGGATACTCGCCTTCGAGGCGCTGCGGGCCGTCGACGAGCGGGACGCGTACGCCAACCTGGTGCTGCCCCCGATGCTGCGCAAGGCGCGCGAGAACGAGGACTTCGACGGGCGGGACGCGGCGCTGGCGACCGAGCTGGTGTACGGCACGCTGCGGCGGCAGGGCACCTACGACGCGATCATCACGCGCTGCGTGGACCGGCCGCTGCGGGAGGTGGACCCGCCGGTCCTGGACGTCCTGTCGCTCGGCGCGCACCAGCTGCTCGGTACGCGCATCCCGACGCACGCCGCGGTGAGCGCGACCGTCGAACTGGCCCGTGTGGTGCTGGGCGACGGGCGGGCCAAGTTCGTCAACGCGGTGCTGCGCAAGATCGCCGCGGACGACATGGACGGCTGGCTGGAGCGCGTCGCGCCCGAGTACGACGACGACCCCGAGGAGCACCTGGGGATCGTGCACGCGCACCCGCGCTGGGTCGTCTCGGCGCTCTGGGACGCGCTCGGCGGCGGCCGCGCCGGCATGGAGGACCTGCTGGAGGCCGACAACGAGCGGCCCGAGGTCACGCTGGTGGCACGGCCGGGGCGGTCCACCACCGAGGAACTCATCGAGGCCGTGGGGGAGGAGAGCGCCCTGCCGGGACGCTGGTCCCCGTACGCGGTACGGCTTGCCGAGGGCGGTGAGCCCGGCGCCCTGGACGCGGTGCGCGAGGGCCGGGCCGGTGTGCAGGACGAAGGCAGCCAGCTGGTCGCGGCGGCGCTGGCCAACGCGCCCGTGGAAGGCACCGACCGCATCTGGCTGGACGGCTGCGCGGGGCCGGGCGGCAAGGCAGCCCTGCTGGGCGCGCTCGCCGCGCAGCGCGGTGCCAAGCTGCTCGCCTCCGAGAAGCAGCCCCACCGCGCGCGCCTGGTGGCCCGATCGCTGGCCGGCAACCCCGGCCCGTACGAGGTCATCGCGGCAGACGGCACCCGCCCGCCGTGGCGGCCCGGCTCCTTCGACCGGGTGCTGATGGACGTCCCGTGCACCGGTCTCGGCGCGCTGCGCCGCCGCCCCGAAGCGCGCTGGCGGCGCCGCCCGGAGGACCTGGACAGCTTCGCGCCGTTGCAGCGGGAGCTGCTGCGCCAGGCGCTGGTGTCGGTACGGGTCGGCGGAGTCGTCGGCTACGCGACCTGCTCGCCCCACCCGGCCGAGACACGAGCCGTGGTGGAGGACGTCCTCAAGGGGCGGGCCGGCGCGGACGTGACGGCGGAATGGATCGACGCCCGCCCGCTGATCCCGGGCGTGCCTGCACTGGGCGACGGACCGGACGTACAGCTGTGGCCGCACCTGCACGGTACGGACGCGATGTACCTGGCGCTGCTGCGGCGGACGGCGTGACGCCCGGGGGATTGTGTAGCGTCCCAGAATGAATGACCCTTTCTCATTCTTCGTGGCTCCTGTCTGGCCCAAGGGCCACGAAGAATGAGACAAGGCGTGTCCATGCAATCGAACTCTTGCAAAAGTTCCGCTGAGCGCCTGTACGGTTCGCCTTTCCTGTGGGACGTTCAGGCTGAAAACCTGCGGTGAACTGCCGACGGTCCATCTAGCCCGCAACTTCCGGAGGCTGTGTGCATGGGGACGATTGTGCTACTTCGGTGACCATGCGCCGTCAGGACGGCAAGATCACCCCCGAGCCATGGTCCCGTCTCGGCGTTGATGGTCTGGAGGACCTGCTTCCGTGGCGCACCTTCCGCTGGCGCTCCGGGCAAAAGCACTACTCAGGGACCTACTGGTCCTCGACCATGGGCGCCCATGTCATCCATGAGTCGCGGTTGGAGCTCACGCGTCTGCTGTATGCAGATTTTGCGTGCGAGGTTCGCTTCATATGCGCTCAACCATTTCTGATCACTGCGGAAGTCGATGGGAAGGCGCGGCGCCACGTGCCGGATTTTCTCATCCTGCGTGATGGCCGGGTGCCCTTGGTGGTGGGCGTCAAGCCCCGCCAGTTCCTGACGCGGCCCACGGTCGCATTTTGTCTGGATTGGGCCTGGGACGTGGTGGAGTCGGGTCACAGGGAATTTGAGGTGTGGTGCGAGCCGCCAGAGAAGGAACTGGCCAATTTACGGTTCCTGGCCGGGTACCGGCGGGAATGGCTTCTCACCCCGGGGCTGCTGGAAGCGATACGGGAGAGCGACTTCAACGGGGCGTCGCTGAAGGATGCCTTCCGAGCCTTCCCCGCTTGGCCGGCCGAGGTGGCTCGTGCAGGCGTACTGCATGCCCTGTGGGCCCAGGTGTATTCAACGGACCTGAGCACGGTCTTGACCGCTGAGCATGAGCTTCGTCGGGTCCCGGCTGTGGTCACGGGCGCGGGCATGAACCTCCTGCCTCGTCCCACGGCCGCTCTCGAGGGCGGTGACCAGCAGCGGACCGAGCGACAGAAGACTGAAGCCCCGCTTTCGGGAGGGCGCATGAGCGGTGCGGGTGGCGTGCGTGTCGGGGTAGGAACACGGCTGCTTTACGACGGGGAGACCATCACAGTAGAGAAGATGTTCGGCGCCGCAGCCGACAACGAGATCCTCGTCCGGGACGGACGGGACCGACGATTTCGGCTGTCCCTACGGGAAGTGCTGACGTCCGGCCGTGCCACCGTGATCCCGCCAGGGCCTGGGCCGTCCTCCGAAGATCCAGGCGAGACGGCATCGGTGATGCTGCCCCAGCTTGATGACGACGCGCTTGCCGCAGTTCGCGAACGGGCCGCGCACATGAACGAGGTCATCTGCGGCTTCCGGTCCGGCTCTCCCCTGCTGGCGGCGCCGGGCGAGCCGCGCCCGCAGTACGCCCCGGGCACGCCGAAGACGGCGCGCTACCAGGCACTGAGAATCCCGCGCCGAGCGTTCTTGCTCCACCTGGCAACCCCGCAGCTCACCACAGCATCCACGGACGGACTCAACGGGCGACCGGACGCCCTGCTCGGCAGGTCGACGCTTCCGGAAAGCGGGGCCTTACAGCTCCACCAGGACCGCTCCCACGTGGCAACCTTCGACCAGTTCGCGCAGGGCCCTGGGGGCGCTGTCGAGGCCGTGCAGCCTGGAGTGCGGAAAAGTCAGTGTGCCGGCGCGCAGCCCGGCGCCGAACTGTTGGTACCACTCGGGGATCAGGTCGAGGTGGTCCGCGTGCAGGACGGTGCCGCGCAAGGTGATGCCCCGGGTCAGCAGGGAGAAGGTGTCGATGGCCGTGGTGGGTGAGCCGGAGTCTGCGAGCTGGGCGCCCAGCGCCCCGACGAGGGCGATGCGGGCGCCGCGGTTGGCGACGGCGATGGACGCCTGCAGCTGCTCACCGCCGACGTTGTCGATCACCGCGTCGACGCCCTCCGGAGCGGCAGCGCGCAGCTGCTCCTCGATTGGCCCTGCGCCGCGGAGGACGACGGCGTCGTAGCCGAGTTCCTTGCGCAAGATGTCCGCCTTTCGCTGCGAGCCGGCGCTGCCGATGATCCGCCGGGCCCCGCGCAGCCGGGCGGCCTGCCCGGCAAGGGACCCCACACCGCCCGCAGCGCCGCTGACGAAGACCGTGTCCCCGGGGCGTACCTCGGCTCCGCGGGTGACGCCCATCCAGGCCGTGGGGCCCTGGGACAGGTAGGCGGCCGGGTCGGGCAGCAGGCCGGGATCGACGTGCTGTGCGGCGGAGGCGTCCACCAGGGCGTACTCGCGCCAGCCCAGGTCGTGTTGTACGAGGTCGCCGGGGGCGAAGCCGGTACCGGGGGCGGACACGACCTCGCCGATCGCGGGGCCGTACAGCGGCTCACCGAGTGCGAAGGAGCGCATCGGCACGCTGGTCGTTTCGTCCATGAGCGTCCGCATGACGGCGGCCACGCTCATCACCTCGGTGCGTACCAGGAGCTGGCCGGGCTCAGGGGAGGGGGTCGGGACCTCGGCGGTCTCGAAGAGGTCGTCCGTGAGCGGCGTCCCCGGCGCGGGGCGGGCGGCCAGCCGGACTTCGCGGTGGGTGCGCAGGTCATGGCGGGCGTGGCGGCGGCCGGAGGGTGCGGTGGTCATGGTGGTCAGCTCCTGGAGAAGTGGGCTCGTACGCCTCCCACACTCCGGCCTCTGATGGATCACGTCCAACGAATGTTTTTGCTCGCAACCATCACCATGAGAGATGGTTGGGGAATGGAACTGCGCCAGTTGGAGTGCTTTGTCGCGGTGGCCGAGGAGTCGAGCTTCACGCGCGCCGCCGCCCGACTGCACGTCGTGCAGTCGGCTGTGTCGGCGACGATCGCGGCCCTGGAAGGGGAACTGCACACCAGGCTGCTGGAACGCACCTCCAGGCGGGTCACCCTCACGGACGCGGGACACGCGTTGCTGCCGAAGGCCCGGGCGGCCCTCGACGCCGTCCGGGACGCGCGGGACGCCGTCGACGACGTCAACGGTGGCGTCCGCGGCACCCTGCGCGTCGGGACGATGAGTTCTCTCGGGTCGATCGACCTGCCGACGCTGCTGGGCCGCTTCCACCGCGAGCACCCCGCGGTCTCCGTGCGCCTGGCCACCGCGGCGTCATGCGGCGGCTCCCCCGGGCTCCTCGAGGCGCTCACCGAGGGCAGGCTCGACCTCGCGTTCGTCTCCATTCCGGGCTCGCCGCCGCCCGGCGTGCAGTGGACAGATCTCACCACTACCCCGTTGGACCTCGTCGTTCCTGCGGGACACCGGCTTGCCACGCAGAGCCGGGTGGCGCTCGGGGAGCTGGCCGACGAGGCGTTCGTCGACTTCCCCTCCGGTTACGGCAACCGCGCCGTGACAGATCGCGCGTTCGCCACGGCCGGGCTGCAACGCCAAGTCGCCATCGAGATCACCGCCATCGGGGACGGCGCCGACTTCGTCCGCCACGGCCTGGGCGTCGCTCTGCTGCCTCGGGGTAGTACCGGTCCCGACGACGGCCTCATCGCGCTGCCCGTCACCGGGGCGGACCTCAACTGGCCCATCTCCCTGGCCACGTCCGGCAACCGCACCTCCAGCGCGGCGGCACGCGCCTTCGAGCGCTTGGTCGACCAGCATCTGCGGTGGGTGAGGTGAGACCAATCTTGATCGGCCTCGGTTGAGACACCACGGAGAATCCCAGGTCGAGTGCTCGCGATGGGCCAGTGGAAGCGGGAACCTACAGGGTGCACCGCTGCCCGGCACCTGCACCGCTGCCGCGCCAGGGCGCTTTGCCTGACGTGATCATGCAGGGATAAGCTGCCGGTGACAACGGGGATCACGGCCGCAGGGGTGTCGGACAGGCACCGGACAGAAACCTCGCGGAGACGTGAGTGGGGAGACGGCGAACAGGCCGGAGACGGAACGCTGGGCAAGCGGTCCTGAGGCTTGCCGGGCCCCACGCCACCATGTGTACGGACAAGGCGCCGACCGCGCTTGTCCACGTACACGTCGACGGGGATCATGTATCGGCCGTCATCGGTCCGCCAGACGGACGGCCACTGCTGCCGGGGTCGTCATACGACCCTCGGAACGGGGAAAAACTATGAAGAAGCGTCTGATCGGTACGGTCGCGGCCACCGCGGTGCTCGCGCCGGCCCTGATGTTCAGCGCCTCGGGGCAGGCGTTCGCCGCCACCAAGACGGTCACCTGGAAGAACAAGGGCAACGGCAAGTGCCTGGTCGCCCGGGGCTACTGGGTCGGCGTGGGCGACTGCGGGCCTGCCGCGAAGTGGAAGGAGACCAAGCAGTCCGACGGAACCTTCGTGCTGAAGTCCGGGGACCACGGTTTCTGCCTCGACAGCAAGAAGGACGGCACCGTCCGCGCCAACGTCTGCAACGGCGGCAAGAACCAGAAGTGGCGTGAGCTCAAGGACTCCCTGGGCTGGCGTCTGCAGAACAAGGCCACCGGGCTCACCCTCGGCTCGAAGACCAGCTCCGGCTCGCCCGTCTACGCGGGTTTCGACGGCGGTATCAAGCACCAGCGCTGGAGCTGAGCACCGAAGGCGCCGGGCGTCGGGCGCCGGACGCCGGGCGTCGGAGTCCGGCGCACGGTAGCTACGTGACCGGTCCCTGACATGGTGACGGGTCATTCGTCGCGCATCGGCCGCCGGCCTTGCGTTCGTCCTGGGGCGGGCGGAGGGCCGGCGGCCTTTCGTTGCGCGGGTCGCGGGTCGCGGGTCGCAGGTCGCGGCTCGGGTGAAGGCGGCGGGCTCGTTCCCGTACGCCCGGTGGCCCCCCTGCGCCGTCTCCATCCAGCGGCCCGGCCCACCCGCTTAGGCGCGTCCGGGGTGGCAGGACATACTGGAGGTATGGCCTTGATCAACCCCAGCATCCTGTCCGCAGACTTCGCCCGGCTCGCCGAGGAGGCGAAGGCCGTCGAGGGCGCCGACTGGCTGCATGTCGATGTGATGGACAACCACTTCGTGCCGAACCTGACGCTGGGCGCTCCGGTCGTCGAGGCGCTGAGCAAGGCGACGGACACCCCGCTCGACCTGCACCTGATGATCGAGGACCCGGACCGCTGGGCGCCGCAGTACATCGAGGCGGGCGCCGGTTCGGTCACCTTCCACGCGGAGGCCGCGGCCGCGCCCGTACGCCTGGCGCGGGAGATCCGGGCCAAGGGCGCGCGGGCCTCGATGGCGCTCAAGCCGGCCACGCCGATCGAGCCGTACGAGGACCTGCTGCCCGAGCTGGACATGCTGCTGATCATGACCGTGGAGCCCGGCTTCGGCGGCCAGGCCTTCCTGGACATCATGCTGCCGAAGATCCGCCGGACCCGGGAGCTGATCTCCCAGCACGGTCTGGAGATGTGGCTCCAGGTGGACGGCGGGGTGTCGGCGTCCACGATCGAGCGGTGCGCCGAGGCCGGCGCGGACGTGTTCGTGGCGGGTTCGGCGGTCTACGGCGCGGACGACCCGGCGAAGGCGGTGCGCGAACTGCGCGCGCAGGCCGAGTCCGCGACGGCCGCGGCCGGCTGGGGCTGCGCCCACTGACACAGGGGCGCCCGCCTGATCGCGCGGGCGCCGGCGCCGCACGTGGTGTGCGGGGAGCGCGCACCGATCCCCGCACGCCGGTGTTTCTTGGTGTCGCCGCTACCGGGTGTTCACGACGGCCGGGCGGTGATGGTCCCCGACCACCTCGGGTTTCTGCAAGGATGAGCAAAGACTCGATCAGGTGCGCACAAGGGGAGAATCTCGTGGTTGCCAGCCGCCCGCAGTCCGCAATGGGCCCCGCCGAGCTGGTGCAGGCCGCGGCCATGGCCCGCCGCTTCTATCTGGAGGGCAAGTCCAAGATCCAGATCGCCGAGGAGTTCGGCGTCAGCCGCTTCAAGGTCGCCCGGGTGCTGGAGACGGCGCTGGAGCGTGACCTCGTACGGATCGAGATCCGGGTTCCGGCGGAGCTGGACGCCGAGCGTTCGGACGCGCTGCGGGCCCGCTACGGCCTGCGGCACGCGGTCGTGGTGGAGTCGCCCGCCGATGCCACCGACGACGCCCCCGACCCGGAGAACCTCGGCGAGGTCGCGGCCGACCTGCTCGGCGAACTGGTCACCGAGGGCGATGTGCTGGGCCTGGCCTGGGGCCGGTCCACCATCCACATGGCGGCCGCGCTGCACCGCCTCCCGCCGTGCACGGTCGTCCAGCTCACCGGCGTGTACGACGCGGGCACCGCGGACCGCGGCTCGGTCGAGGCGGTACGCCGGGCGGCCGACGTCTCCGGCGGCGAGGCGCACCCGATCTACGCGCCGATGCTGCTGCCCGACTCGGCGACGGCCGCCGCGCTGCGCGGCCAGACCGGCATCGCCCGCGCGTTCGAGTACTTCGACAAGGTCACCGTCGCCTGCGTCTCCATCGGCTCCTGGGCGCCGGGCATCTCGACCGTCTACGACATGCTCTCGGAACAGGAGCGGGAGCACTACGCCTCGCTGGGCGCCGCCGCCGAGATGTCCGCGCACCTCTTCGACGCCGACGGCCGCCGTATCGGGCGGGACCTGGGCGAGCGGTGCATCACGGTCGAGGCGGACCGGCTGCGGCGCATCCCCGAGGTCGTGGCCATCGCGGGCGGCCGGCAGAAGGCGGCCGCGATCGGCGCGGTGCTGCGGTCCGGGCTGGTGACCAGCCTGGTCACGGACACGGCCGCCGCCGACCACCTGCTGCTGGAGACCGGGCCCGGCCCGCGTCCGGCGCTGGAGCGGGCGGATCCGGACGGGGTCTGAGCGGGCGATCCGGACGGGTCTTGAGCGGGCGGATCCGGACGGGGTCTGAGCGGGCGGTCCGGACGGGGCTCGGGCCCTGGTGCGGACGGTTGTCCGCTCCCGTGTCAATCGCCGTCCGCCCGGCACCGGCCGGCTAAGTGATCTTGTACGGGGTGCGGGCGCGCACCCCGTGCCGGGCTGTGACAGCATCGGCGCATGGTGATCCGCTCCGCTCCCCGCGCGGCTGTCGGCGTACTCGCTGCGCTGCTGGCCTGCCTGCTGCTGTTGGTGTCCGGCTGCTCCGGAGGCGGCAGCGGACAGGGGACCGCGAAGCCTACGCACGGGGCGCCCTCGGCGGGCGCCACGAACGCCACCGCGCCGGACTGGGCCAAGGGCATGGCGACCGTACCGGTCGGCAAGCTGCCCGCGCAGGCCCGCGACACGCTGCGGCTGATCGACGCGCGCGGCCCGTTCCCGTACCCGAAGGACGGCACGGTCTTCGGCAACCACGAGCGGCAGCTGCCCAAGCAGAAGCGCGGCTACTACCACGAGTACACGGTCCGCACCCCGGGGTCGAAGGACCGCGGCGCGCGGCGGATCGTCACCGGCGACAGCCACGAGACGTACTACACCGACGACCACTACCGGACCTTCAAGGCGGTGCTCCGATGACGGCTCCCGTGCCCCGGCCGCTCGCGGCGGTGCTCGACGGCAGTACGCCCCCCGGGGTCGTGCCCTGGCCGCACGACCGGCCCGCGCAGGAAGCGCTGGACGCGGCGCGCGCGGCCGGCTGGCATGGTGCGCTGCTCGACCTCGAAGGAGTCTCCGACAAGGCGGAGTTCATGGACCGCTGCGCGGGGGCCCTGCGGCTGCCGTCCTGGTTCGGCCGCAACTGGGACGCACTCGCGGACTGCCTCACGGACCTGTCGTGGTGCCCTGCCGACCGCGGCCGGGTTCTGGTGGTGTGCGGCTGGCAGCAGTACGCGTCCGCAGCGCCCGACGACTGGAGCGTCGCGGAGGAGGTCATCGCGGACGCGGTGGGTTTCTGGCGCGACACGGACACCGGGCTGGTCGTCGTGATGGCGCGGGGCCGGGAGCCGGGGGCACGGACGGCGTGACGTACGGGGGCGGGGAGCTGCGGGGCGGGGGGCGAACGCGCCTGGTGGCGGGTGTGGCGGCGTTGCTGACCGTCGCCGCCGGGCTCGGTGTCCGGGCCGGTGCGGCGCGCGTGGGGCTGGGGCCCGAGGTGGCCAAGTACGCGGGCGACGCGCTGTACACCGTGCTGATCCAGGCGCTGGTGGTGGTGGCCGTGCCACGCATCCGGCCGCCGGTCGCGGCCGCCGTGGCGCTGGCCTTCAGCTGGGCGGTGGAGTTCGCGCAGCTCAGCGACGTACCGGCGGAGCTTTCCCGGCGCAGCGCGGTGGCCCGCCTGGTGCTCGGCTCGACCTTCAACGCGCCGGACCTGCTCTGGTACGCGGTGGGTGCCGCGGCCGCGTGGGCGGTGCACGGGTGGCTGCGGGCCCGGCGCCGTACCGGGGCGTACTGAGCCGGCGACCGCGCCCCGCCACCACGAACCGGCGCCCGCCGCCACAAACCGGCGCCCGCTTCCGTACCCGCGCCCGCTTCCACGCCCGCTTCCACGCCCGCGCGCGAGCCGCCTCCCACGCCCGCTCCCGCCTCCCCTCCCGCCCCCGCGAGGTTTCACCCGCCCGCCGCCGGGCACCGAGGTGCGGCGGGAGGTGATGCGGTGGCCGAGGTGCTGCTCCTACTGGTGGCGTTGGCGCTCACGCTGGCCTGTGCCGTGTTCGTCGCGGCGGAGTTCTCGCTGACGACGGTCGAGCGCAGTGCGGTGGAGCGCGCGGTGGAGGAGGGGGAGCGGGGAGCGGCAGGGGTGCTGAGCGCCGTCCGCGCGCTCGCCTTCCAACTGTCCGGCGCCCAGCTGGGCATCACCGTGACCTCCCTGGTCATCGGCATGCTCGCGGAACCGTCCCTGGCGGCGCTGCTGCGCGGCCCGCTCGCGGCGGCCGGACTGCCCGGCACGGTGGCCCCCGGCGTCGCGTCCGCGCTCGGTGTCGGTGTGTCCACGGTGGTGCTGATGGTCGTCGGCGAACTGGTGCCCAAGAACTGGGCGATCTCCCGGCCGCTGGCCGTGGCCCGGATCGTGGCCGGACCACTGCGCGCCTTCAGCGCGGTGTTCGCCCCGTTCATCCGCCATCTGAACCAGTCCGCCAACCGGCTCGTACGCCGTTGCGGACTGGAGCCCACCGAGGAGCTGGAGTCTTCCCGGGGCCCGGCCGAACTGGTGTCCCTGGCCCGCTACTCGGCGCAGGAGGGCGCGCTGCCCGCCGACTCGGCCGAGCTGTTCGTCCGGACCCTGCACCTGAGCGAGCTGACCGCGCAGAACGTCATGACGCCGCGGGTGGACGTACGGGCCCTGGAGGCCCACGCCACGGCCGCCGACGCGGCCACGCTGACCCTGGCCACCGGACTGTCCCGGTTCCCCGTGTACCGCGGCGGCCTGGACGAGGTCGCCGGTACCGTGCACATCCGCGACGTCCTCGCCCTCACCCCGGATCAGCGGGCCGCCACCTCCGTCGCGGAGCTGGCCACCGAGCCCGTGCTCGTACCGGAGTCGCTGCCCGTCGACCGGCTGCTGGACCGGCTGCGCACGGTCCGCACCATGGCCGTGGTGATCGACGAGTACGGCGGTACGGCCGGGATCGTCACCCTGGAGGACATCGTCGAGGAGATCGTCGGCGACGTACGGGACGAGCACGACCCGGCGGCGGGCCCGGATCTGCTGCGGACCGGGGCGCGTACCTGGGAGGCGGACGGCGGGGTACGCCTGGACGGGCTGGCCGGGATCGGCCTGGAGGCGCCCGAAGGTCCGTACGAGACGCTCGCCGGCCTGCTGGCCACCCGGCTGGGCCGGATCCCAAAACCCGGCGACGAGGTGGGGGTGGCGGACGGCTGGCGGCTGACGGTGCTCGCGGCGCGCCGGCACCGGGCGGAGCGGGTACGGGTGACGGCGCCCGCGGGCGCTTCCTCGTCCGGCGCCCGGGCCGCGGACGGGGGAGGGGAGCGGCCGTGACCGCCGTACAACTGGCCGTCGCCGTACTGACGTTGTTCAGCAACGCCTTCTTCGTCGGCGGCGAATTCGCGATGATCTCCGTACGGCGCAGCCAGGTCGAACCGCGCGCCAAGGCCGGTGACCGGCGTGCCGGCCGGGTGCTGTGGGGCCTGGAACACCTCTCCGAGATGCTCGCCACCGCCCAACTGGGCGTCACCGCCTCCTCGCTGCTCCTCGGCGCGATGGCGGAACCGGCCATCGCCCACCTCGCCGAGCCCGCCTTCGAGGCGCTGCGCGTCCCGCACGGGCTGGTCCACCCGATCGCGTTCGTCCTGGCGCTGACCCTGGCGACGTATCTGCACATGCTCGTCGGTGAGATGGTCCCCAAGAACGTCGCCCTGGCCGCGCCGGAGCGCGCCGCGCTGCTGCTGGGGCCGCCGCTGGTGGCCCTCACCCGCGCGCTGCGTCCCGTCGTCGTGAGCATCAACGCCCTCGCCAACGCCCTGCTGCGGCTCTTCAGGACCGAGCCCAAGAACGAGGTCGCCGCCGCGTTCACCGACGAGGAACTCGCCCGTATCGTCCAGGAGTCCCATCACGCCGGGCTGCTCTCGGACACCGGCGGCGAGCGCCTGCGGGACGCGCTGGCGCTGGGGCGGCGGCCGGTCGGCAAGCTGCTCGTCCCGCTGGCGGAGATGGTCACCGTCGACCGGTCCGTCACCCCGGACGAGCTGGAACGCACCGCGGCCCGCGCCGGTTTCTCCCGGCTGCCGGTCACCGGAGCGGCCGGCACGGTCCTCGGCTACCTCCACATCAAGGACACCCTCGGCGTCACCGACCGGGACCGGCCGTTCCCCCGCGACGCGCTGCGCCCGATGCCGCGGGTCGGCTGCGGCACGCCGCTCGACGACACCCTGACCGCGATGCGGACGGCCGGCACCCAGCTGGCCGCCGTCAGCGCCGAGCAGGGCGTGGTGCTCGGCTTCGTCACCATGACGGACGTGCTGGACGAGCTGGTGGGCCCGCCGGAACGGGCCCGGCGCCGGCCGGCGGACCGGGAGCCGTGACGGGGACGCGCACCGGGAACCATGACACGCAGGACTGGCAGGACACGACCGAGAGCCGGGACAGAGCCGGGACAGAGCCGGGACGGAGCCGGGACGGAGCCGGGAGCCGCGGCAGGGCCGGTGCGCCCGCGCCCGCATCCGGACACCGCGCCGATCAGTCGGACACCGCCGCGGAAGGCGAGGGGCGGACGGCCGGCCGCCGCGGACCGCCGGGAGGCTCGGCGCTCGTACGGGTGACAGCGGGCGGAGTGCGGACGTGGTGCTGCCGGGGCATGCTCGGCTCCAGCTCGACCAGGACGAGCGCGACGTCGTCGTCCTGGGCGCCGTGGGTGTGCCGGCACATCGTCGACAGCACCGCCTCGATCGCGTCGTTGAGATCGGGCAGTGAGCAGGCCGGCAGCAGCCCGGCCAGGTCGAGCATCGTGCCGTCGGGGTCGCGGGCCTCGGCGAGGCCGTCGGTGTAGAGCAGCAGCCGGTCGCCGGGGGACAGCTCCACCTCCTGCACGCGCGGCAGCGGCAGCAGCCCGATGGGGGTGGTCGGCTCGGACGGGGTGAGCAGGACGGGCGGGCCGGTGGCGGGCAGGTGCAGGGGCGGGTGGTGGCCGCAGTTGACCAGGCGGAGCCGGCCGGGGGATATCTCGGCTATGACGGCGGTGATGAAGTCCTCGGGCCCGAGGTCGTCGATCAGCCGCCGGTCGACCTCCTCGGCCACCTCGGCGAGGTTGCTGCGGGTGTAGGCGCAGTCGCGGAAGTGCCCTATGGCCGCGGCGGACAGGCGTACGGCCTCCAGGCCCTTGCCGCGGACGTCGCCGATCAGCACCCGCAGTCCGCTGGGGGTGTCGGCGAAGGCGTACAGATCACCGCCGATGACGGCGCGGGGCGCAGCGGAGCGGTAGCGGGCGCAGACCGAGGCCCCGCTGACCCGGAACGAGGTCGGCCGCAGGATGGCGCGCTGGGCCGCGGCCGCGACCCCGGCGAGCTGGTTGTCCAGGGCGGCCTGCCGGTCCGAGGCCCAGGTCGCGTAGGCCGCGGCGGCGGCGAGCACGGTCAGGGACAGCAGCTGGTCGGTGCGGGCCAGCGTGTGTTCGCGTCCGGCGACGGCTATGCCCAGGAGCAGGGCGGTGAACGAGACCACGGCCGTGCACGCGCCTTCGAGTCTCGTCGCCGCCACCAGTGGGCCCACCAGCAGCAGCCCGGCCAGGCTGACGTCGGGGCCCAGTGCCAGGTCGCAGGCCGCCACGGCGGCCCCCGCCACGGCCGTGAGCAGCAGCAGGGCGCCCTGTCGGACTTCGCGCATGTCCTCCCCTTCCCCCACGGCCGATGCGGCTGCGCCCGGCCCGGCCGGGCACCGCCGCGCGTCGCGGTTACTGTACGTATCCATATGCGAAGTGCTCGCCCAGGCTTTCGGTGGCCCGGCGGTCGCGGCGGATCGACACCCGAAGCGGCCTGTACACGGTTCTACCCACCTGCTGGCCAGCAAGAACCTCTCGGGCCGTCATATGGTCACATCAATGTCGAACCGCAGGTGACCGGCCGTCCCTACCGTCGAAGACCAGCCATTTCGGTTACTCATAGTCACTAAGTGGCGTTCCGTGAGAGGTCGCCGCACGGTGTGCGGTGCCGTCCCGGGAGGGGCGCGCGGCGGGGGCGGCGGCGGGGGTAAGGGATCACCGGTTCGCCCTCGGGCGGATTCATCAGGGATGATGTCCTAGGAGCCGCATCCTGACCGGTGCCGGTTCGGAAGCTGACTCCCCACCCGCCCGAGCAGTGAACCCGCAGGTGAGAGAGCCAGTATGAAGTTTCTGAACGATGCCAAGCCGCCGTACGACCTGACGTACGACGATGTGTTCATGGTGCCCGGCCGCTCCGCGGTGGGCTCCCGTCAGGGCGTGGACCTGTCCGCGCCGGACGGCACCGGTACGACCATCCCGCTGGTGGTCGCCAACATGACCGCCATCGCCGGCCGCCGGATGGCCGAGACCGTGGCCCGCCGCGGCGGCCTGGTCGTCATTCCGCAGGACATCCCGATCGAGGTCGTCACCGACGTCGTCAGCTGGGTCAAGCGCCGCCACCTGGTCCTGGACACGCCGATCGTGCTGTCCCCGGTCTCCACCGTCGCCGACGCCCTGTCGCTGCTGCCCAAGCGGGCGCACGGCGCGGGCATCGTCGTCGAGGGCGGCCGCCCGGTCGGCGTCGTCACCGAGCACGACCTGGCCGGCGTGGACCGCTTCACCCAGGTCTCCGAGGTCATGTCCAAGGACCTGCTGGTCCTGGACGCGGACATCGACCCCCGCGAGGCGTTCAACCGGCTCGACGCCGCCAACCGCAAGCTGGCCCCGGCGGTCGACGCCGACGGCATGTTGGCGGGCATCCTGACCCGTAAGGGCGCCCTCCGCGCGACCCTCTACACGCCCGCCACGGACGCCGACGGCAAGCTGCGCATCGCCGCCGCCGTGGGCATCAACGGCGACGTGGCCGGCAAGGCCAAGGCGCTGCTGGCGGCCGGTGTGGACACCCTCGTGGTGGACACCGCGCACGGCCACCAGGAGTCGATGATCAGCGCGGTCAAGGCCGTCCGGGCGCTCGACCCGCAGGTGCCGATCGTGGCCGGCAACATCGTCGCCGCCTCGGGCGTGCGCGACCTGATCGAGGCCGGCGCGGACATCATCAAGGTCGGTGTGGGCCCGGGCGCCATGTGCACCACCCGCATGATGACCGGCGTGGGCCGCCCGCAGTTCTCCGCCGTCCTGGAGTGCGCCGCCGAGGCGAAGAAGTTCGGCAAGCACGTCTGGGCGGACGGCGGCGTGCGCCACCCGCGCGACGTGGCGATGGCGCTGGCCGCCGGCGCGTCCAACGTCATGATCGGCTCCTGGTTCGCCGGTACGTACGAGTCGCCCGGCGACCTCCAGCACACCGCCGACGGCCGCCCGTACAAGGAGAGCTTCGGCATGGCCTCGGCGCGCGCGGTCCGCAACCGTACGAGCGAGGAGTCGGCGTACGACCGGGCGCGCAAGGGCCTGTTCGAGGAGGGCATCTCCACCTCGCGGATGTTCGTCGACCCGGCCCGCCCCGGCGTCGAGGACCTGATCGACTCGATCATCGCGGGCGTCCGCAGCTCCTGCACGTACGCGGGCGCGGCCTCCCTGGAGGAGTTCGCCGAGAAGGCCGTCGTCGGCGTGCAGAGCGCCGCGGGCTACGCGGAGGGCAAGCCGCTGCACGCCAGCTGGAACTGATCCGCCGCCCGTCAGGGCACCGGCCGTCCGGCCCCGCACCGAGTGTTTCGGTGCGGGGCCGGAGGCGTTTACGGGGTGGACGGGCCGGGAACGTCCGACCGGTGAGATTTGTCGTTTGTGCGCAACGAACGACCGTTCCGCGACAAGGTGCGCAACGAAAGTTCACGGTTGCGCAAGGATCCTGCATTACGGCAGCTCACGCGCGCCCCGTACAGTCATGCGCTGTACGTGGAGTGGCGGGGACCGCCTGCTCGGCGGTTCCCCCCTTTCTGACACGGGTCGTTTCGGCGTACCCGCACCCGGGAACCGCTGTCGGTCGTCCGCCACCGTGACCGGCAGCGATGAAGGAGCCACCCCAGTGTTGGAGCACGGCGCAGCCCCGCCCGCAGCGGGCAGCGATCCCCGGCCCCCCGCCCCTTCCGGGGGCCTCGGCACCCGGCTCATGCGGCGCAAGCCCGTCGAGCGGCTGGTGGCCGAGGGCGGCCAGGGCGAGGGCGGCACCCTGCGCCGCTCGCTGGGCATGTGGCAGCTGACCATGATCAGCATCGGGGCGACGCTGGGCACCGGCATCTTCGTCGTGCTCGGCGAAGCGGTGCCCAAGGCCGGTCCGGCCGTCATCATCTCGTTCGTCATCGCCGGCGTCACCGCGCTGTTCTCCGCGCTGTCCTACGCGGAGCTGGCGGGCTCCATCCCGGTCTCCGGCTCGTCGTACTCCTACGCCTACGCCACCCTCGGCGAGCTGGTCGCCTGGGTCTGCGGCTGGTGCCTGATCCTGGAGTACGGCGTCTCCGTCGCGGCCGTCGCCGTCGGCTGGGGCGAGTACCTCAACGAGCTGCTGTCCGGCACGATCGGCGTCACCATCCCCGCCGCGCTGTCCGCGCCGCCGGGCGACGGCGGCATCTTCAACCTGCCGGCGCTGATCGTCGTGATGCTCGCCATGGTCTTCCTGCTGGGCGGCGCCAAGGAGAGCGCCCGCGCCAACACGATCATGGTGACCATCAAGATCATCGCGCTGCTGCTGTTCTGCGGCGTCGCCGTCCAGGGCATCTCCTCCGGCAACTACTCCAACTTCATGCCGCTGGGCATCGCGGGCGTCAGCGGCGCCGGAGCCACCCTCTTCTTCTCCTACATCGGCTTCGACGCCGCCTCCACCGCGGGCGAGGAGGCCAAGAACCCGCAGCGCGACCTGCCGCGCGCGATCATGCTGTCGCTGATCATCGTCACCACGCTGTACTGCCTGGTCGCGGCCGTCGCCGTGGGTGCCAAGTCCTGGAAGGGCTTCGAGGGCTCGGAGGCCGCTCTCGCGGGGATCATGAAGGAGGTCACCGGACAGAGCTTCTGGTCCGTGCTGCTGGCCGCCGGTGCCGTCATCGCCATCGCCAGCGTCGTCCTGACCGTGCTGTACGGACAGACCCGCATCCTGTTCGCGATGTCCCGCGACGGCCTGGTGCCGAAGGTGTTCTCCAGGGTCCACCCCAAGACCGGCGCCCCGCGCGCCAACACCGTCATCGTCTCGCTGTTCTGCGGCATCCTGGCCGCCGCCATTCCGCTCGGCCAGCTCGCCGACGCCACCAGCATCGGCACCCTCTTCGCCTTCGCGCTGGTCAACGTCGCGGTGATCGTGCTGCGCTTCACCAAGCCGGACATGCCGCGCACCTTCCGTACGCCGCTGGCGCCGGTCTTCCCGGCGATCGGCTTCCTGCTGTGCCTGTACATGATGGGCAGCCTCGGCCCGGTCACCTGGGTGGTCTTCGGTGTCTGGATGGCCGTCGGGCTCGTGGTCTACTTCGTCTACGGCATCCGCCGCTCCCGATTGGCCACCGCAGAGAAGTGATCCACCCGCAGTGCGACAGATGAACGAACTCGACCAGCGCATCGTCCATGCCCTGGCGGAGGACGCCCGCCGCTCCTACGCCGACATCGGGGCGGAGGTCGGGCTCTCCGCCCCGGCGGTCAAACGCCGGGTGGACCGGCTGCGCGCCGAAGGCGCCATCACCGGGTTCACGGTACGGGTCGACCCGGCGGCGCTGGGCTGGGAGACCGAGGGGTTCATCGAGCTGTTCTGCCGCCGCAACACCTCACCGGACTCCATCCACCGGGGTCTGTCGCGCTACCCGGAAGTGGCGTCCGCCTCCACCGTCACCGGTGAGGCGGACGCCATCGTCCAGGTCTTCGCCTCCGACATGCGGCACTTCGAACGGGTGCTGGAACGCATCGCGGGCGAACCGTTCGTGGAACGCACCAAGTCGGTCCTGGTCCTCTCCCCGCTGCTGCGCCGCTTCAGCTCGGGGTCGCCGGGCTGAGACGGGTCACCGGGCCGGTACGGGGCAGCGAGCCGATACGGTCCACGGGGCCGGTACGGGCTTCGCCCCGGCCCGGCCCGCCCGGTCAGCCAGCCGCGGACGGCGTACCCGGTCATGGCGGGATGACGTCCTTCCACCATGTGTGCTTCGTGGTCCCCGACAACGAGCGGTCCCTGCGCGACTTCCGGCGGGCGGCCGGGACCGGATGGAGCGAGCCGGTGTCCGACCGGCTCGGCGACCGGGACCACCGCATCGTGTTCACCACCGGTGGCCCGCCCTTCATCGAACTCGTCGAAGGGCCCCCGGGCAGCCCCTGGGACGCGTCCGGGGGAGCCAGGTTCGACCACATCGGCTGCTGGAGCAGCGATGTGCGCGACGGGTCCCGGCGCCTGGCGGAGCAGGGCCTGCCCGAGGACTTCTCCGGCTGTCCCTACGGCAGGCCGTTCGCCTGCCACCGTATGGACAGCATCGGCGCACGGGGCGAACTCGTCGACGTCGGCAGGCAGGCCGCGTTCCTCGACGCGTGGCACCCGGGCGGCGGTCCGATGCCCGCCGTCGACGAGACGTCCCGGGGCCGGCCCCGGCGCAGCCGGGCCCGGACGCTCAGACGCTCAGCAGGGCGAGCGTGCCGCCCAGGACGAGCAGTCCGCAGATGCCGAGGTTGACGAGCTTGTAGGAGAGGAAGACCGCGGCGAACTCCCGGATGGTGGCGCTCGGCCAGAAGTAGGCGGCGGTGGGGGCCCCGACGACCTGGCCGTTGACGCCGGCGCGGCGGGCCAGGATGGCGGCGCGCAGGACGTGGTAGTTGTTCGTGACGATCACGCACCGGTGGTCCGGCACCGTCTGCTCCATGATCTTCTTGCTGAACGCCAGGTTCTCCTCCGTGGTCCTGGACTCCTCCTCGCACACGATCCGGTCCGCGGGGAAGCCGCGCTCGACCAGGTAGGCGGCCATCGCCCGGGCCTCCGGGAGCTGTTCGTCGGGGCCCTGGCCGCCGGAGGTCAGCAGCATCGGCGGGTTGCCGCGCCGTGCCTGGCGCTCGTACACCGCACGGGCCCGCTCCAGCCGGCTCGCCAGCAGCGGCGGTACGCGCGTGCCGCCGATCAGCCCGGAGCCCAGGACCACCACGAAGTCGGCGTTGCGGCGCACCCGCAGCCGCCCGTAGAGGAACGCGTAGCCCACGAAGCACAGGAAGAGGAAGGACACGTAGCCGACGACCAGCAGGGTGGTGCCGGCGAGCGCCACCAGGGTGCGCGACCCGGTGGCCACGGCCGTGATCAGCAGCGCGATGACGCCGAAGATGCCGAGACCGGCCAGCAGCGACAGCAGGTTCGCCAGGCTCCGGCCCTCCTTGCGGATCATCTTCACGCCGTTGAGGATCAGGAACACCCCGAGGACGAGGACGCCGAGCGACGGCAGCAGCAGGATGAGCACGGTGACCGCCACGGCCGCCACCGTGGGCATCCGCGGCACTTGCAGGAGCAGGGCCGGCACCAGGAACACGACGGTCAGACCCAGGTAGACGGCGTTGCTGAAGCGGCGCCGGTCGCGCAGCACACCGATCGCGAACAGGACGAAGAACAGGGCCGGTAGGGCGTACGCGAGCATGAGCACATCGTAGACAGGACGATCATGTGTTCGGAGCCGATTGCGTCATGGACCGACGACGGATCGCGGAGATCGCCGGTGACGGCGCGGGACCGCGCCACGGGCGGTGCCGAACCGGCCCATCGGGGGGAGCCGTTGCGGGCCGCGGCGGCCGGAGCGCCGGCCCCGCCGGTCGTCGCCGCACCGGTCGCCGGGATCGGGGAGGGAGGACTCGCCCCGCCTGCCGCCGCGGTTGGGGACGCCGGTCCGGGTGACGATGCCGCCGGTGACGGTGTCGGGGAGCCGCGGTACGACCGGCGGAGGAGACGGGCCCGGACACCGGGCGGCGTGGCCTCACAGGCCACCGCAGCACCTGCCGCACCGTACGGCGCAACGAATCGCCGTCCCGGCCGTACAACACGCAACGAAACACCCGGCTGCACGCAATGGTGATGCCTTGTACGGGCGGTTCGCCGAACCGTACCGTCTAGGCGTCCCGCCGATCGCCGGGCCGCCGCGGCGCCGAAGCGCCCGCACCGGCCGGCCGGTCCGCTCAGTCGTGTCCTCCGAGGGGTCCCATGTCGTCGCTGCGCACCGCCCTGCTCCAGAGTTCGGGACGGCCCGGCGACGTCGCGTACAACCTGAAGGCCGTCGAGGACGCGGCGCGTGAGGCGGCGGCGGGCGGCGCCGGGCTGCTGGTCTGCCCGGAGCTGTTCCTGACCGGCTACGCCATCGGCGAGGACCTGCACCGGCTCGCCGAGCCCGCGGACGGCCCGGCCGCCCGGACGGTGGCCCGCATGGCCGCCGAGCACGGCATCGCGGTGCTCTACGGTTACCCCGAGCGCGACGGTGCGGCCGTCTACAACGCGGTACAGCTCATCGGCCCCGAGGGGCGTAGCATGATGAACTACCGCAAAACGCACCTTTTTGGCTGTTTTGAGCGCGAATGGTTCACCCCCGGGGACGGCCCGGTCGTCCAGGCGGATCTGGACGGCCTGCGCCTCGGCGTGATGATCTGCTACGACGTGGAGTTCCCGGAGAACGTCCGTGCCCACGCGCTGGCCGGCACCGACCTGCTGCTGGTCCCCACCGCCCAGCTGCACCCCTTCCAGTTCGTTGCCGAGTCGCTCGTGCCGGTCCGGGCCTTCGAGAGCCAGCTCTACATCGCCTACGTCAACCGGGTCGGCCCGGAGGGCGATTTCGAGTTCGTCGGCCTGAGCTGCCTGGCCGGGCCGGACGGGACCGTACGGGCCCGCGCCGGACGCGGCGAGGAGCTGGTGTTCGGCGACGTCGACGCCGGTCTGCTCAGGCGCTCGCGCGAGGACAACCCGTACCTCGCCGACCGCCGCCCCGGCCTCTACGGCTCGCTCACCTGACCCCGCCACCCCCCTGAAGGCCCCCCCGCAGCGGCGCCACCGCGCCGCTCGCACGCCTGCCCGCGCGCACCGCACCCCCCTCATGTACCTGCCTGCAAGGAGCCCGAACCGATGACCGTGCCCACCGCCGCCCACCACGCGGACGCCCAGCCGCCCATCACCATGTTCGGGCCGGACTTCCCGTACGCCTACGACGACTTCCTCGCCCACCCGGCGGGCCTCGGCCAGGTGCCCGCGACCGAGCACGGCAAGGAGGTCGCCGTCATCGGCGGCGGCCTGTCCGGCATCATCACCGCCTACGAGCTGATGAAGATGGGCCTCAAGCCCGTCGTCTACGAGGCGGACCAGATAGGCGGCCGGCTGCGCACCGTCGGCTTCGAGGGCTGCGACCCGGGGCTGACGGCGGAGATGGGCGCGATGCGCTTCCCGCCGTCCTCCACCGCCCTCCAGCACTACATCGACCTGGTGGGCCTGGAGACCAAGCCGTTCCCCAACCCGCTCGCGCCCGACACCCCGTCGACCGTCGTCGACCTCAAGGGCGAGTCGCACTACGCGCGCACCGTCGAGGACCTGCCCGAGGTCTACACCCAGGTCATGGACGCCTGGAACGCCTGCCTGGAGGAGGGCGCGGACTTCTCCGACATGAACCGCGCCATCCGCGAGCGCGACGTCCCGCGCATCCGGGAGATCTGGGCGCGGCTGGTCGAGAAGCTCGACAACCAGACCTTCTACGGCTATCTCTGCGACTCCAGCGCCTTCTCGTCCTTCCGGCACCGCGAGATCTTCGGCCAGGTCGGCTTCGGCACCGGCGGCTGGGACACCGACTTCCCCAACTCCATCCTGGAGATCCTGCGCGTCGTCTACACCGAGGCCGACGACCACCACCGCGGCATCGTCGGCGGCAGCCAGCAGCTCCCGCTGCGCCTGTGGGAGCGCGAGCCGGAGAAGATCGTCCACTGGGCGCCGGGCACCTCGCTGTCCGCCCTGCACGGCGGTACCCCGCGCCCGGCGGTCACCCGGCTGCACCGTACGGCCGGCAACCGCATCACCGTCACGGACGCGAGCGGCGACATCCGTACGTACGAGGCGGCCGTGTTCACCGCGCAGTCCTGGATGCTGCTGTCGAAGATCGCCTGCGACGACGCGCTGTTCCCCATCGACCACTGGACGGCGATGGAGCGCACCCACTACATGGAGTCCTCCAAGCTGTTCGTGCCGGTGGACCGGCCGTTCTGGCTGGACAAGGCCGTCGACGACGAAGGCAACGAGACCGGGCGGGACGTGATGAGCATGACGCTCACCGACCGGATGACCCGCGGCACCTACCTGCTGGACGACGGCCCGGACAAGCCCGCCGTCATCTGCCTCTCCTACACCTGGTGCGACGACAGCCTGAAGTGGCTGCCGCTGAACGCCAACGACCGTATGGAGGTCATGCTCAAGTCGCTCTCGGAGATCTACCCGAAGGTCGACATCCGGAAGCACATCATCGGCAACCCGGTGACCGTCTCCTGGGAGAACGAGCCGTACTTCATGGGCGCGTTCAAGGCCAACCTGCCGGGCCACTACCGCTACCAGCGGCGCCTGTTCACCCACTTCATGCAGGACCGGCTGCCCGAGGACAAGCGCGGCCTCTTCCTCGCCGGTGACGACATCTCCTGGACGGCCGGCTGGGCCGAGGGCGCCGTGCAGACCGCGCTGAACGCGGTCTGGGGCGTGATGACGCAGTTCGGCGGCAGCACGGACGCGGCCAACCCCGGGCCGGGCGACGTGTACGACGAGATCGCGCCGGTCGAACTGCCGGAGGACTGAGAGCCGACGGGGTCCGCGTACGGCGCGGGGACACGTACGGTACGGGGGCCGCGTACGGCGTTTCGTACGCGGCCCGGCCCGGACGCGGCCCCCGTCAGCCCAGCGGAGTCAGCAGGCAGCGGCCCACCAGGCCCACGCCCGACCCGAGCTGTCCGGCGAACTCCTGCGCCGTCCCGGGCAGCCCGCGCAGGCTCCACAGCACCCGCGCCGCCGCCCACGCGCCGTCCCGGGCCATCTCCAGACTCCAGGAACCGGCGAGATGGGTGAGCGGGTCGGCGACGTCCAGCAGGTCGGGGCCGGGCATCAGGCTCTCCCGGATGCGTTCCTCCATACCCGTCAGCAGGTCGCCGACCCGGTCGAAGTCCGCCGCGAGAGCGGTCGGTTCGCATTCCAGGACGCGGCAGGTGTCCACGACCGCCAGTGCCAGGTCGTGGCCGATGTGGGCGTTGATGCCCGCCAGCGCGAACTGCAGCGGCCGTACGCCGGGGTGCCGGCGCAGCTGGAACACCGGGCGCCAGCAGGCCGGTACGGTCAGGCCGGCGCCGGCCGCGTCCACCGCGGCGAGATAGCGCCGGGCGAAGACCGCGTCCAGGGCGCCCGCCGCCGACGGGTCCTGGAAGCCGCCCGTGCCGAGCCGCCGGGCGACCTCCTCGGTGACGGACAGGTAGACCCGGTTGAACACCGCGATGCCGTCGGCGGGCGGGAGGGTGGCCTCCAGCGCCCGCATCCGCGCCAGGACCGCGGCCACCGAGGCCACCGCGGCCGGGGGCGCGGTGGCCTGCGGGGGAACCCTGCCCGGCCGGGCCGCGCGGGCGGCCGCTCCGGTCTCCGGGCCGCCCGGGACCTGCTGAGTCGTCGTCATGCGCACAGCGTGGCAGCCGGGCGTGCACCGGAGAGGCGGCCCGGGGGCGGATGACCGGATCGGGGTAATCCGCGGCGTCCTCTTGCCCGTAGGGCGCCGGTTCGCCGATCACTGTTCAACCAAAACCCCACCGGGACTCGTCCGAAGTGATTATTTTCGGCCTTCGACACAGCGGTCCGTCCTGCCAAGGGACCGCTCCCCCTCGGAGGTTGCAGATGTCCCGAAGATTCGCCGCCGCCCTGTCCGCCTCGGCCATGACCGTGACCGCTCTGGTGGCGGCCGCGGCCCCGGCGCAGGCCGTCCCCGCCGACAAGTCCAAGGTGCTGGCCGGCTGGACGCAGACCGACGCCGGAAGCTACAGCGGCTGGCTCGCGGCCCGCGGCGACCAGGGGAAGTGGGCCGCGTACGAGTTCGACTGGAGCACCGACTACTGCTCCAAGTCGCCCGACAACCCGTTCGGCTTCCCGTTCGAAACATCCTGCGCGCGCCATGACTTCGGCTACCGCAACTACAAGAAGGCCGGCACCTTCCCGGCGAACAAGCCGCGCCTGGACAGCGCGCTGTACGAGGACCTCAAGCGGGTCTGCGCCAAGTACAGCGGCGCGAAGCAGACCTCGTGCAAGGCGCTGGCCTGGACGTACTACGAGGCGGTCAAGAACCTCGGCTGAGCCGGGGCCTCACTCCGTCGGCTTCGGCTTCGGCCTCAGCGGCTCGTCCGGGGCCGACGGCTCGTGGGGCGCGTCCTCCTCGTCGTACGCGCTGGTGCCCTCGTCGAGCAGCGGACCCTGCTGCTTCAGGTGGGCGGGGGCCAGCGCGCGCAGCACGTGGTAGCCGGAGAGCACCACGATCGTGCCGAGCGCGATGCCGCCCAGCTCGAAGTTGTCGCTGATCTTCAGGCTGACGCCGCCGATGCCGATGATGACGCCCGCGGCGACCGGCACCAGGTTCAGCGGATTGCGCAGGTCCACCTTGTTGTGCACCCAGATCTGCGCGCCGAGCAGGCCGATCATGCCGTACAGGATGACGGTGATGCCGCCCAGCACGCCGCCGGGGATCGCGGCCACCACCGCGCCGAACTTCGGGCACAGGCCGAAGAGCAGCGCGAAACCGGCCGCCGCCCAGTAGGCCGCGGTGGAGTAGACGCGGGTCGCCGCCATCACGCCGATGTTCTCGGAGTACGTGGTGTTGGGCGGGCCGCCGAGCGCGGTGGAGAGCACCGAACCGACGCCGTCGGCGGAGATCGCGGTGCCCAGCTTGTCGTCGAGCGGGTCGCCGGTCATCTCGCCGACCGCCTTGACGTGCCCGGCGTTCTCGGCGACCAGCGCGATCACCACCGGCAGCGCGACCAGGATCGCCGACCACTGGAAGGACGGCGCGTGGAAGGACGGCAGGCCGATCCACTCGGCCTTGCCGACGCCCGACAGGTCCAGGCGCCAGTGGTCGGTGAGCTGTCCGGCGCCGTTCACCGAGTGGATCTTGCCGAAGACCAGGTCGAGGAGCCAGGAGACGCCGTACCCGAAGACCAGCCCGAGGAAGATCGCGACGCGCGACCAGAAGCCGCGCAGGCAGACCACGGCCAGCCCGGTGAAGAGCATGGTCAGCAGCGCCACCCACTGGTCCTGCGGCCAGTACGTGCTCGCCGTCACCGGCGCCAGGTTGAAGCCGATGAGCATGACGACGGCGCCGGTGACCACCGGCGGCATCGCCGCGTGGATGATCCGCGCGCCGAACCGCTGCACCGCCACGCCGACCAGGAAGAGCGCGACGCCGACGACGAGGACCGCGCCGGTCACGGTGGCACTGGTGCCGCCCTGCGCGCGGATCACGGCGGCGACACCGACGAAGGAGAGCGAGCAGCCGAGGTAGGACGGCACCCGGCCGCGCGTCGCCAGCAGGAAGATGACGGTCGAGACGCCCGACATCATGATGGCGAGGTTCGGGTCCAGGCCCATGAGGACCGGGGCGACGAAGCTGGCGCCGAACATGGCGACCACGTGCTGCGCGCCGAGGCCGGCGGTCCGCGGCCAGGACAGCCGTTCGTCCGGTCTGACGACGGCTCCGGGGGCGGGGGTGCGCCCGTCGCCGTGCACGGTCCAGCGCACACCGAGGCCCATGAATGCTCCACTTCTTCACGTACGTCGCGGGGGTCGGCCGGGCGAGACACCGGCCGGGTCATGTTAAGGCGGCACCGGGCCGACCTGGGGCGACCGGACCGGGCGGCCCGCCGAGCGGCGCGGCCCGCCCCGGCGGCCGGAGCATTTTAAGCAGGCGCTTACGATGGCTGGGTTCACTTCTTGAACAGTCAACAGCATCGGGCGGAGTCCGCCGTACCCCCGTACGGCCGTGTCCCGCCCCGCGTACGCCGGCGGCACGGCCCGCCGCAGAACCAGGAGCACCCACCCGTGAGCGTCGAAGCCCTTGAGGCAGCCCCCGCCGTCCCGTACGGCCAGCTGGTCCCCGTCACCGTGCACTTCGACGACCTCGACGCGCTCGGCATGCTCCACAACTCGCGCTACCCGCTGCTCGTCGAGCGCGCCTGGGCCGAGTTCTGGCACGGCCGCGGCTTCGGTTTCGACGGGGACTGGGCGGCGGCCGGCGACATGTGCAACGTCATCAAGGAGATGAAGGTCTCGTACGAGCAGCCGGTCACCCGGCCCGGGTACTACGCCGCCCACCTGTGGGTCGAGCGCCTGGGCCGCACCGGCCTGACGTACGGCTTCCGGCTCTGCTCCGCCGACGGCGAGCGGACCTACGCGCGCGGCCACCGCGTCCTGGTGCGCGTCGACCCGCAGGCGCTGCGGCCCACCCCGTGGTCGGACCACGCGCGCGGGATAGCGGCGGAGCTGCTGCACCCGGAGGCGCAGAGCGCCTGAGCCGAGGGTGGTCCCCCTGCCGGGCAGGGGGACCGCGGCCGGCGCGGGACGCTCCAGGTCTCCCGTCGCCTCGGGACCGTTCCAGGTCCCCGTCGGCTCACGACCGCTTCGGATCCCCCGTCGGCACCGCGTCGCGCCGCGCGGTGCCCCGGCCCGGCGCCCGCAGCACCCCCGCGCCCGCGATCAGCCCGCCCGCCAGCACCGTGACCAGCAGGAACGAGCCGGTCAGCGAGGTCGCCTGGGCGATGGAGCCGATGGCCGACGGGGCGATCAGCCCGGAGGTGTACGTGATGGTGGCGACGCCCGCGATCGCCTGGCTGGGGGCCGGGCCGCTGCGGCCCGCCGCCGCGAACGCCAGCGGCACCACGACGGCGATGCCCAGGCCGATCAGCGCGAAGCCCGTCAGCGCCATGGCCGGGTGCCGCGCCAGCACGATCAGAACACCGCCCGCCGTCGCCAGCACCCCGCTGACCCGTACGGTGCGCACCGGCCCGAAGCGCGCCACCACCCGGTCGCCCGCCAGCCGGGCGACGGCCATGGTGCACGAGAAGGCCGTGGTCGAGGCGGCCGCCAGCCCCGCGTCGGTGCCCAGGACGTCCCGCAGGTAGACCGCCGACCAGTCCAGGCTGGCACCCTCCGCGAAGACCGCGCAGAACCCGATCGCGCCGATGACCAGCGCGGACTTCGGAGGCAGCGCGAAGCGCGGCGGCGGGTGCTCGTCGGGGGTGCTGCGCAGGTCCAGTACGCCCTGGCAGGCGACGGCGCCCAGGACGGTCGTCACGGCGGCGGCGACGGCCAGGTGCAGCCGGGCGTCGGTGGCGGCGTGCGCCGCGGCGGTGCCGGCCGCCGAGCCGAGCAGGGCACCCACGCTCCACATGCCGTGCAGCCCCGACATGATCGGTTTGCCGAGCCGGTCCTCGGTCTCCACGCCCAGCGCGTTCATCGCCACGTCCGCCATGCCGGCCGTCGCGCCGTACACCAGCAGGGCGCCGCACAGCCCGTACAGGTTGGGGGAGAGGGCGGGCAGGGCGAGCGAGAGCGTCCACAGGGCGAGCAGCGTGCGCAGCGCGGCGCGGGCGCCGAGGTGGTGGCTGATCCGGCCGGCCAGCGGCATGGCGAGGGACGCGCCGATCGCGGGGAAGGCGAGGGCGAGGCCCAGCTGTCCCGCGCTGAGCTGGGCGTGGTCCTGGATCCAGGGGACGCGGGTGGCGAAGCCGCCGGTCACCGAGCCGTGCACGAGGAAGACCACCGCGACGGACCATCGGGCGCGCCGCAGCCGGGCGGGGGAGCAGGGCCGGCCTGGCGGCTTTACGGGGGGTGCGGCGGGCGGGGGAGCCGGATCGGGAACGCCTGTGCCATCCATGGGCGGTAAACTATCAGGGAGCCTGCCTGATAATAAGGAAAATTCACCGGCCGTCACCGCAGCGACCCCCGCACCAGGGGGTCTGGAAGGATCCGGGCATGGATGAGCCGCGCGGACCCGCCCCCGCCCGTACCACCTCGGCCGCCGTACGCACCGCCCCGCGCACCGCCTCACCGAGCACCGCGCGCGCCATCAACGACCGCCTGGCCCTCCGGCTCCTCCAGAGCGAGGGCCCGCTGACCGCCGGAGAGCTGAAGACGGGCACCGGACTGTCCCGGCCGACCGTCGCCGACCTCGTCGAACGCCTCCAGGCCGCCGGGCTGATCGCCGTCGTCGGCGAGTCGGGCGCCCGGCGGCGCGGGCCCAATGCCCGGCTGTACGGCATCGTCGCCGGCCGCGCCCACCTCGCCGCCGTCGACCTGCGGACGCACAGCGCCACCCTCGCGGTCGCCGACCTGCTCGGCCGGGTGCTGGCCGAGGCGGCTGTCCCGGTCGGCCCGGACGCCGACCCCGGCCGGGCGGCGGCGCACGGGGTGGCCACCCTGGAGAAGCTGCTCGGCGAGGCCGGGGCCGGCCGGCCGCACGTCGTCGCGGTCGGCGCGCCGGGTCTGGTCGACCCGGCCACCGGGCGCTTCGGCGGTACGGAGTGGGTGCCCGCCTGGCACGCCGCGCTCGTCACGGCGTTCGGCGACCGGCCCGCCGCGCCGGTCCTGCTGGAGAACGAGGTCAACCTCGCCGCCGTAGCCGAGCAGCGGGACGGCGCCGCGCGCGACCGGGACACCTTCGTCCTGCTCTGGCTGGGCCACGGCACCGGCGCCGCCGTCGTCCTGGACGGCCGGCTGCGCCGCGGCGCCTCCGGCGGCACCGGCGAGATCGGTTTCCTGCCCGTACCGGGCACCGGAGCGCTGCCCACGGCCGCGGGCTGCGACGGCGGCTTCCACTCGCTGGCGGGCTCCGCGGCGGTGTGCCGGCTGGCCGCCGAGCACGGCATCCAGGCGGGCCCGGGGGAGGGCGGCTCCGAAGGTGCGGACGCGACCGGCGCCCCGGCCGCCGAGGCGCTGGTACGTGCCGCCGTCGGCGCGGGCGAGTCCGGCGCCGCCTTCCTCGACGCGCTGGCCGCCCGGGTCGCCATCGGGGCCGCCGCCGTCTGCGCCGTACTGGACCCCGGCTGTGTCGTGCTCGGCGGCGAGACCGGCCGCGCGGGCGGCGACGCGCTGGCCGGCCGGGTCGCCGAGCACCTCGCGCGGATGTCCCCGCTGCGGACCGAGGTACGCGCGGGAACGGTCGGCGGACGGGCCGTACTGCGCGGCGCGGTGCTCGCGGCGATGGACGCGGCCCAGGACGACCTGTTCGGACCTGCGGCCTGAACCAGGCGGTCGGAGGGTGCGTGCGGGCGCCCGATCCCTCAGAGGCCCGCCCAGCTCGCCCAGCCCGCCTCCTACCGCCCGGCCTTCACCCCGCCCCCCGCTTCCACCCCGCCACCGCTCCGCTCCGCCAGGAAGTCCCCGTAGCTCCGCGTGCCGTCCGCGTGCCGGAGGGTCAGGTTCTCGCCCCGCCGCAGCGCCCCGAACACCTTGCCGGGCACCCACACCGGTACGAGCACCCGCCGCCGCCCGCCGGCGCGCAAGGTGTCCCGTACGAGATCGCGGGCGCCCCGTACCTCGGGCCCGCCCAGGTCCGCCACCCGGCCGGCCGGCGCTCCGGACGCCAGCTCGACCAGCCGGGCGGCGACCTCGCGGACGTCCACCGGCTGGAGCCGCACACCGGCCGGCACCGGCAGCACCGGCAGCCGCGCCCCGGCCTTGACCAGCCGCAGCACCAGGTCGTGGAACTGTGTGGTGCGCAGGACGGTCCAGCCGACCCCCGAGTCCGCGATCAGCCGCTCCACGTCGAGCTTCGTGCGGTAGTAGCCCAGCGGGATCCGGTCCACGCCGACGATGGAGATGCAGACCAGGTGCCGTACCCCGGCCGCCCGCGCCGCCTCGACGAGCCGGCCGGCCGCCTCGGTGTCACCCCTCGGCGACGAGGCGCAGTGCACCACGGTCTCCACGCCCGCCACCGCGGGGGCCAGTCCCGAGCCGTCGCGCAGGTCGACCGCGTACGAGCGCAGCCGGGGCCGTTCGGCGTCGGCGGGCGGGCGGCGGCTGAGGCTGCGTACGTCGTGCCCGGCGGCGAGCAGCCGGGCGACCACGGCCCGGCCGAGCGTGCCCGTGCCGCCGGTCACCAGAATCGTCGTCATCGCGATCAGTCCTCGGGGTGGGGGATGGGGGCGGTCCGGGCCGGAGGCCCGGCGGCGGGGCGGGGCGCGGCGTCCGTGCCGCTCCCTGTGAGCCACTCCACAGGTCGCCGCCCGCATGGCCGACGATCAGACGTGGCAGACTGAAGCCGTACTGAATTGACATACGCAGCGCACTCCGGGGTCGGTGAAAGTCCGAACCGGCGGTAACAGTCCGCGACCCGGCCGCCTCCAGCGGCCGGTTGAGCAGGTGGAATTCCTGCACCGACGGTTAAAGTCCGGATGGGAGGCAGTGCGCGGCGGGCGAGCAGCGGTACACCGCCGTCGGCGACGGTCGTCCTCGTGTCCACGAGTGGCGTCCCCTTTCCGGCCTCGGTGTCCCCGTTGTCCCGTTCCCGTTTTTCCTGTCCTTCGTGACAGCCCCGGAGTCCGTGCCCTGAGTGGCAGGAGGACCCGGTGGCCACCCCAGCCCCCGCGCAGACCGCGGCGATGCGCCGAGCCATCCAGCTTGCCGCCCGCGGCCTCGGGCACACCAGCCCCAATCCCGTCGTCGGCTGTGTCGTCCTGGACGCCGCCGGGAACGTCGCGGGAGAGGGCTGGCACCAGCGGGCCGGCGGCCCGCACGCCGAGGTCGACGCGCTGCGCGAGGCCGGCGAGCGGGCCCGCGGCGGCACCGCCTTCGTCACGCTGGAACCCTGCAACCACACCGGCCGCACCGGCCCCTGCGCCCAGGCCCTCATCGAGGCGGGCGTCGCCCGGGTGTACTACGCCGTCCCGGACCCGAACCCCGCCGCCACCGGCGGCTCCACCACCCTGGCCGCGGCCGGCGTCGAGGTCGAGGGCGGCCTGCTCGCCGACGAGGCCGCCGCCGGCAACGAGGCCTGGCTGACCGCCGTACTGCGCCGCCGCCCCTTCGTGCTGTGGAAGTACGCCGCCACCCTCGACGGCCGGATCGCCGCCGCCGACGGCACCAGCCGCTGGATCACCTCGGCCGAGTCCCGCGCCGACGTCCACCGGCTGCGCGCCCAGGCCGACGCGGTGATCGTCGGGTCCGGCACCGCCCGCGCGGACGACCCGCACCTCGGCGCGCGCGTCGCGGGCCTGACCGACACCGAGGTCAGCCAGCCGCTGCGGGTCGTCATCGACACCGGTGCCGCCGTCGTCAAGCCCGGCGCCCGCGTCCTGGACGGCACCGCGCCCACCCTGATCGCGGTCGCCGAGGACGCCGACACCGGCCACCTCGACGGACTCGCCCCGATCGTCCGGCTGCCGCGCTCGGCGGGCGGCACCGGGGTGCACCTGCCCGCCCTGCTCGCCGCCCTGTACGAGCGCGACGTCCGGTCGGTGCTCCTGGAGGGCGGCCCGACCCTGGCCGGTGCCTTCCTCGCCGCGCACGCCGTCGACAAGGTCGTCGGCTATCTCGCGCCCGTCCTGCTGGGCGCCGGTCCCGCCGCCCTCGGTGACGCCGGAATCGCCACGATCGACCAGGCGTTGCGCCTGGAGGTGACCGACACCGTCCGGCTCGGGCCCGACCTGCGCATCACCGCCACCCCCGCCCGCCACACCCTGCCCCCCTTGAACGAGGAGAACTGACGTGTTCACCGGAATCGTCGAAGAACTGGGTGAGGTCGCCGCCGTCGAGAACCTCGGGGACAGCTCCCGGTTCACCCTGCGCGGCCCGCTCGTCACCGAGGACGCGAAGCACGGCGACTCGATCGCCGTCAACGGCGTCTGCCTGACCGTCGTGGAGACCGGCGCGGGGACCTTCACCGCCGATGTGATGGCCGAGACGCTCGGCCGCTCCAGCCTGGGCGCGCTCGTCCCCGGCTCGCGGGTCAACCTCGAACGCCCGATGGCGCTGGGCGGCCGCCTCGGCGGCCACCTCGTCCAGGGACACGTGGACGGCACCGGCACCATCGTCTCGCGGACGCCCGGGGAGCACTGGGAGATCGTCGAGGTCGCGCTGCCCGCCGGACTCGCCCGTTACGTCGTGGAGAAAGGCTCCGTCACCGTCGACGGCGTGAGCCTCACCGTGGTGGACGCGGGCGACGACTTCTTCACCATCAGCCTCATCCCCACCACCCTCGCCCTGACCACCCTCGGCATCAAGCAGCCCGGCGACCCGGTCAACCTGGAGGTCGACGTCCTGGCCAAGTACGTCGAACGGCTGCTGGGCCAGGGCGCGGGCCGGAACCAGGGCCAGGGCCAGGAACCGGGCCAGGACCAGGACCAGGGCCAGGACCGGTCCCGGGGCACCGCGGCGGCCGTCGCGGCCGGGGAAGAGAGCCTGCGATGAACCCCCTCGGCTGGCTGAACGGCCCGGCCTTCACCGCCTTCGGCCAGCAGGTCATCTGGTCCGACATGATCGGCAACAGCATCGGCCTGGCCGCCCTCGCCTTCGGCTGGCGGCGCTCCATATGGACCTGGCCCGCGCAGTTCCTGTCCGGCCTGATCCTGGTCTCCGCCTACGCCTACGCCCACCTCAGCGGCGGCATCGGCAAGCAGCTGCTGGTCATCGGCGTGGCGCTGTGGGGCTGGCGGCAGTGGCAGCGCGGCCGGCAGCAGGCCCAGGACGGCTCCATCGCCGTACGCTTCGCCACCTGGCGCGAACGCGGGCTGCTGCTCGCCGGCACGGCCGTCGGCACCGCCGCCGTCGGCTCGCTGTTCGCCCTGCTGCCCCAGCTGTCCTGGAACCCCTGGCCCGACGCGTACATCTTCGTCGGCACCCTGGCGGCGATGGTCGCCCAGGCCCGCGGCCTGGTCGAGTTCTGGTTCGCCTGGCTGCTCGTCGACATCGTCGGCGTCCCCCTCGCCTTCAGCAGCGGCCTGGCCTTCTCCGGCCTGGTCTACGTCGTCTACCTCGGCCTCGTCCTGTGGGGTATGCGCGACTGGTGGCTGCGCTCCCGCACGAACCCGCAGCCCGTCCTGGAAGGAGCGGCGGCATGACCGCACTGCAGAGCTGGTACGACCCCGAGGGTGCCGTCGAGCATGCCGCCCTCCTCGCCCTGGACCCCGTCGAGCAGGCCGTCGCCGACATCGCCGCCGGCCGCCCGGTGGTGGTCGTGGACGACGAGAACCGCGAGAACGAGGGCGACCTCATCGTCGCCGCCGAACGGGCCACCCCCGAGATCCTCGCCTTCATGATGAGCGAGTGCCGCGGCCTGATCTGCGCCCCCATGGAGGGCGCCGAACTGGACCGCCTCGCGCTGCCGCAGATGGTCGAGCACAACACCGAGTCGATGCGCACCGCGTTCACCGTCTCCGTCGACGCCACCTCGGCGCACGGCGTCAGCACCGGCATCTCCGCCGCCGACCGCGCCACCACGCTGCGCCTGCTCGCCTCCGGCGAGGCCGGCCCCGCCGACTTCGTACGGCCCGGCCACATCTTCCCGCTGCGCGCCCGCGAGGGCGGCGTGCTGGCCCGCAACGGCCACACCGAGGCCGGTGTGGACCTCGCCCGGCTGGCCGGGCTGCGGCCCGCCGCCGCCATCGTCGAGATCGCCGGCGAGGACGGCACGATGCTCCGGCTGCCGGAGCTGGTGCCGTTCGCCCGCAAGCACGGCCTGTCGATCATCTCCATCGAGGACCTGATCGCCTACCGCCGCAGCTCGGAGCCGACGGTCCGCCGCGAGGCCGAGACCCGGCTGCCCACCCGCTACGGCGAGTTCACCGCGTACGGCTACCGCTCCACCGTCGACGGCGTCGAGCACATCGCGCTGGTCGCCGGGGAGATCGGCGACGGCGAGGACGTCCTCGTACGCGTCCACTCCGAGTGCCTGACCGGCGACATCTTCCACTCGCTGCGCTGCGACTGCGGCCCTCAGCTGGAGGAGTCGCTGCGGCGCATCTCGGAGGCGGGCCGCGGCGTGGTCATCTACCTGCGCGGCCACGAGGGACGCGGCATCGGGCTGCTGTCCAAGCTGCGCGCGTACGAGCTGCAGGAGCGCGGCCGCGACACCCTCGACGCCAACCTGGAGCTGGGCCTGCCCGCCGACGCCCGGGACTACGGTGCCGGGGCCCAGGTGCTCGCCGACCTCGGCGTGCGCTCGCTGCGGCTGATGACCAACAACCCGGAGAAGACCGAAGCACTGGTCCGGCACGGCCTCAAGGTCATCGGCCGGGAGCCGATGCCTGTACAGGCGGGCGAACACAACCTGCGGTACCTGCGCACCAAGCGGGACCGGATGGGGCACGACCTGCCCTGGCTCGACGCGGACCGCGCGTCGGCCTGCGGCAACCAGTAAGCACCGCGGCCGGACCCGGCCGTCCCACCCACGTATGTACGTGCACGAGCACCGGACCACGAGGAGACCAGAACCGTGAGCGGCAAGGGCGCACCCGAACTGTCCGTGAAGAACTGTGGCGACCTGCGGGTGGCCGTCATCGCCGCCCAGTGGCACGAGAAGGTGATGGACGGCCTGGTGGACGGCGCCCTGCGCGCCCTGTCCGAGCTGGGCATCGACGAGCCGACGCTGCTGCGCGTGCCCGGCAGCTTCGAGCTGCCGGTGGTCGCCAAGGTCCTGGCGGGCCGCGGCTACGACGCGATCGTGGCGCTCGGTGTCGTCATCCGCGGCGGCACCCCGCACTTCGACTACGTGTGCCAGGGCGTCACCCAGGGCCTGACGCAGGTCAGCGTCGACACCGGCGTACCGATCGGGTTCGGCGTGCTGACCTGCGACACCGAGGAGCAGGCCCTGGACCGGGCCGGAATCTTCGGCTCCACCGAGGACAAGGGCCACGAGGCGGTGACCGCGGCCGTCGCCACCGCCGCGACGCTGCGCACCGTCGCCGAGCCCTGGCGCTGAGCGCGGCCGGGCGACCGCGTAGGGTGGTTTCCATCATGTCCAAGAAGACGTTCGAGGAGCTCTTCGCCGAGCTCCAGCAGAAGGCCGCCACCGGCGACCCCGCCACCTCCCGCACCGCCGAGCTGGTCAGCTCCGGCGTCCATGCGATCGGCAAGAAGGTCGTCGAGGAGGCCGCCGAGGTCTGGATGGCCGCGGAGTACGAGTCCGACGAGGCCGCCGCCGAGGAGATCTCCCAGCTCCTGTACCACCTTCAGGTGATGATGGTCGCCAAGGGCATCTCCCTCGACGACGTGTACGCCCATCTCTGAGCCGTCGCCCGGCCCCCGCACCACCCCCTTTTTTCTTCTCTCCCCCCTCCTCCCGCACGAAGGAAGTCGTTCTCATGCTGCGCATCGCCGTCCCGAACAAGGGTTCACTGTCCGAGCCTGCGTCGGCGATGCTCCATGAGGCCGGCTACCGCCAGCGCAAGGACCGCAGGGAGCTGGTCCTGGTCGACGCGGAGAACGAGGTCGAGTTCTTCTTCCTGCGCCCGCGCGACATCGCGGTCTACGTCGGCTCCGGCAAGCTGGACATCGGCATCACCGGCCGCGACCTGCTGCTCGACTCCGGCGCGCAGGCCGAGGAGATCATGCAGCTCGGCTTCGCCGGCTCGACCTTCCGCTACGCCACCCGCCCGGGCACGGCCCGGGAGGTCACCGACTTCGGCGGCATGACGGTCGCCACGTCCTTCTCCGGACTGGTCACCCAGCACCTCGCCGACCACGGTGTGAACGCCTCCGTCGTCCACCTGGACGGCGCCGTGGAGACCGCCATCCAGCTCGGCGTCGCCGAGATCATCGCCGATGTCGTGGAGACCGGCACCACCCTGCGCAACGCCGGACTGGAGATCATCGGCGAGCCGATCCTGAAGTCCGAGGCGGTCGTCATCCGCGGCAAGGGCGCGCCCGAGGACGACCCGAAGGTCCGCCAGTTCCTCCGCCGCATGCAGGGCGTCCTGGTCGCCCGGCGCTACGTGATGATGGACTACGACATCCGCGTCGAGCACGTCGAGAAGGCCGTCGCCCTCACCCCCGGCCTGGAGTCGCCCACCGTCTCCCCGCTGCACCACGAGGGCTGGGTCGCGGTCCGCTCGATGGTCCCCTCCAAGGACGCCCAGCGCATCATGGACGAGCTGTACGAGCTGGGCGCCCGCGCCATCCTGACCACCGGCATCCACGCCTGCCGCCTCTGACCCCGGCCAGGCGGTCCGGCCGCCGCCGACGGGCGGCGGCCACACCCGCCGCCGGCCCGCGCCGGCGGCCCGTACGAAAGAGCCCAGCGACGTGTCCGCGCCCGCATCCGCGCCCCTGCCCGCCCTCCCGGTGACCTTCCGGCCGGGCCGTACCCGTGCCGTCCTGTACGGCGTCGGCATCGCCCAGCTCGCCGTGCTGTCGGTGATCGCCGTCCTGCTGCCGAACCTGGGCGGCGGCGAGCGGGTCAGCTTCGTCTTCACCGGGCTGGTCATCCTCGGCGTGCTGCTGCTGCTCGCGCGGCCCAAGGTCGTCGCCCGGCAGGACGGCGTCACGGTCGTCAACCTGACCACCAAGCGCGAGCTGGCCTGGGCCCAGGTGCTGCGGGTCAATCTGCGCCAGGGCGACCCCTGGGTCCACCTCGACCTGGCCGACGGCACCAGCCTGCCCGCGATGGGCATCCAGCCCGGCATCGCGCGCGACCAGGCCATCCGCGACGCCCGTACGCTGCGGGCGCTCGCCGAGAACCACGGCACCGGGGACCAGCCGGCCCGGTGACCCTGCCCGCACCCCGGCCCTGCTGATTACCCTGGTGCCCAGGGCGCGCCCCGCGCCCCGCCCCGCCAGCGGGCCCCTGCAACATGAGGAGTGACTCCCTCCAGCAATGGACGGATCGTCCGGTAGTACCTGCGCCGCCCCTCCACCGGAACCCCCGCAGCCACGGGAGTCCCCCTTCACGGAGGCGGCGGCATGACCGCCACACTGCTGCTGCTCGCGGCCGCCCTCGTCCTGATCCTCGCCAACGGCTTCTTCGTCGCCGCCGAGTTCGGCCTGGTCACCGTGGAGAAGGCGGAGGCCGAACGGGCAGCCGCCGAAGGGGACCGGCGCGCCCGTACCGTCGTCGGCGCGCTGCGCGAACTCTCCTTCCAGCTCTCCGGCACCCAGCTCGGCATCACCATCACCTCCCTGGTGGTCGGCATGCTCGCCGAGCCCGCCCTGGCCCGGCTGCTGTCCGGGCCGCTGACCGCCACCGGGCTGCCGGCCGGTGCCGTACCCGGCATCGCCGTCGTCATCGGGATGCTGCTGGCCTCCGCCGTGCAGATGGTCCTCGGCGAACTGGTGCCCAAGAACTGGGCGGTCTCCAAGCCGCTCCAGGTCGCCCGCTTCGTCGCGGGCCCGCAGGGCGCCTTCTCGCGGTTCTTCCGCCCGGTGATCTCCCTGCTGAACACCGTCGCCAACCGGCTCGTACGGGCCCTGGGCGTGGAGCCGACCGACGAGCTGGCCTCCGCCCGCACCCCCGGCGAACTGGTCTCGCTCGCCCACCACTCGGCCCGCGCCGGGGTGATCGAGCAGGACACCGCGGACCTGTTCGTGCGCACCCTCTCCCTCGGCGGGCTGACCGCCGAGAACGTGATGACCCCGCGGGTACGGGTCAGCGCCCTCCAGACGTCCGCGACCGCCGAGGACGTCCTCAACCTCACCCGCGCCACCGGTCTGTCCCGCTTCCCCGTCTACCGCACCCGGCTCGACGAGGTGGTGGGCATGGTGCACCTCAAGGACGCCCTCGCGGTGCCCGAACACGACCGGCTGCGCACCCCGGCCGCCCGGATCGCCGTACCGCCGCTCCTGGTCCCGGCGACGCTGCCGGTGCAGCCGCTGCTGGAGCGGCTGCGCAGCGAGCAGCCGATCGCCGTGGTGGTCGACGAGTACGGCGGCACGGCGGGCGTCGTCACCCTGGAGGACATCGTCGAGGAACTGGTCGGCGAGGTACGGGACGAGCACGACCGGATCGACCTGCCCGAGCTGGCCCAGGCACCGCCCGAGGACGGCCGCCCCGCCTGGGACGCCGACGGCGGCTGCCGGGTGGACACCCTGCGGCGGATCGGCCTGGACACGCCCGACGGCCCGTACGAGACCGTGGCGGGCCTGGTGGCCCAGATACTCGGGCGGGTGCCCGCGCCCGGCGACACCGCCGAGCTGGACGGCTGGCGGCTGCGGGTGCGGCTGGTGTCCCACCACCGCGCCGAGCGGGTCCGGATCATACGGACCGCGGGCGCCGCGGCACCCGCCCCGACGCCGGCGGAGGTGGCCCGGTGAGCTTTCTGCAACTCCTCTTCGCCGTCTTCCTGGTCCTGGTCAACGGCTTCTTCGTGGGCGCCGAGTTCGCACTCGTCTCGGTGCGCCGCAGCCAGGTCGAACCGCTGGCCACCGCGGGCTCCAAGCGGGCCCGCACGGTGCTGCACGGCCTGGAGAACCTGCCGCAGATGATGGCGGCGGCCCAGTTCGGCATCACCGTCTGCTCCCTGACGCTCGGCGCGGTCGCCGAACCGACCGTCGCCCGCCTCCTGGAGCCCCTCTTCCACGCGGCACACCTGCCCGAGCCGCTGATCCACCCCCTCGGCTACGTCATAGCCCTGGCCGTGGTGGTCTTCCTCCACCTCGTCATCGGCGAGATGGTCCCGAAGAACCTGGCGATGGCCGCGCCGGAGAAGACCGCGCTGTGGTTCAGCCCCGGCCTGGTCGCCTTCGCCCGGCTGTGCCGCCCGGTCACCGCGCTGCTCGGCGCGTGCGCCCGCGGCGTGCTGCGGCTGTTCCGCGTCGAGCCGAAGGACGAGGTCGAGGCGGTCTTCACCAGCCAGCAGCTCACCGACCTCGTCGAGGACTCCAAGCAGGCCGGCCTGCTGGCCCCGGCCGAGCAGGAACGCCTCTCCGACGCGCTGGAACTGGGCAGCCGGCCCGTCACCGACGTCCTCCTGGACCCGGCCGGACTGGTGACGGTCGACCCGGCCGTCACCCCGCGCCGGGTCCAGGAGCTGACCGTCAAGACCGGCTACTCCCGCTTCCCGGTGTCCGCGCCCGGCGGCGCCTACATGGGCTACCTGCACGTCAAGGACGTACTGGACCTGGAGGAGGGCGACCGCGCGGTGCCGCAGCACATCTGGCACCCGATGACGACGCTGCGCGCCGAACTCCCTCTGGACGACGCCCTGACCGCCATGCGCCGCTCCGCCTCCCACCTGGCCGCCGTCGCGGACGCGACCGGTCGGGTGCTGGGGCTGGTCGCCCTGGAGGACGTACTGGAGAAGCTGGTGGGAGAGGTACGCGACCCGGCGCACCGCCAGGAACTGCCGGCCGTACCGCCCTTCAACGGCGCGCAGGGCGCCCGAGTCCCCGAAGTGCCCGGCGACCGCCTCTCCGGTCCGCGCACTGCCCCGGGACCGGCCACCAGGGAGGATCGGGCGCTGGCGGGGTGACCCGGCCGTGACGATGGTGTGAGCCCGCGGTGGTCCGCGGGCTCACACCGTTTCCGCGGGCGGCGGCCCGGGCCGGAGGCGGTCCGGGCCGGAGGCGGTCCGGGCCGGAGACGGCGACCGCGCGTGGACGAGCAGGACATGTCCGGTTCAACGGCGTAGCTTGCGCAGTTGGACGCCTGCCGCCGCGCGTCAGAGCGGCGGCGCCTCCGGCCCGGCCACCGGACCGCGTCCCGAGAGCACCTCGCCGTACGCCTGCATCAGGTCCGGCAGCCGCAGGGTGGCCAGGTCGTCGCGGGACGGGGCGCCGGACCAGGTGGACAGCCGCAGGTCGCGGTAGGCGCAGCTCTTCTCGTACAGCGTGCGCAGGAAGCGGCCGTTGCCGAGTTCGTCGATCCAGCCCTGGCCGACGACGTGCGCGCTGACGCTGCGCAGCTCCTCCAGCGACTCCTCGTCCCAGTGGTCGCCGTTCTCGGCGGCCAGCACCTCGCCGATGGCGGTCAGCTCCGGCGGCCGGTAGCTCGGGAAGTCGACGCGGGAGGTGAAGCGCGAGGAGAGGCCGGGGTTGGCGGCCAGCAGGCGGTCCATGCCCTCCGGGTAGCCGGCCAGGATGACGACGAGGCGGTCGCGGTTGTCCTCGGCCCGTTTGAGGAGGACTTGCAGGGCTTCGTCGCCGTACGCGTCACCCTTGCTGTACGCGGAGTTCGAGAGGCTGTACGCCTCGTCCACGAACAGCACCCCGCCCAGCGCCGAGTCGATCAGCTCGTTGGCCTTCACGGCGGTCTGCCCCAGGAACTCGCCGACCAGGTCGGCCCGTTGTGCCTCGACCAGATGATCGCCGCCGAGCAGGCCGAGGGCGTAGAACACCCGTCCGAGTATCCGGGCCACGGTGGTCTTGCCCGTGCCGGACGGGCCGGAGAAGACGAAGTGTCGTTTCGGCGGCTGCACCGGAAGGCCCTGGCCCGCCCGCAGCCGCGCCATCCGCAACTGCGCCGACAGCGCCCTGACCTGACGCTTCACCGGCTCCAGACCGACCATCCGCTCCAGTTCGGCGAGCGCCTTCTCCAGCAGCACCGGGTCGGACGGGCCGGCCGGCAGCCGGTCCGAGCGGCGCGGGCCGCCGAGCATCGCCTTCTCCCGTACGGCCGGCCCCGCGTCCCCGAGCGAGCCGCCCGCGAGGTCGCCGTCCGGGACCTCCGGGTCGGTCGTGGCCAGCAGTTCCCGCCCGTCCACCGGGTCGAGCGGGGAGAGCGGGTCCAGATCGCCGCCCGCCTCCTGGCCGAAGCCGGCGGTCACGGCCGCGAGGTCGGTGCCCTCCTCCAGGCCGTCCCCTTCGGCGATGGCCGCGAGCCGCGCCGCGGTGTCCATGAAGGCCGGGTCGACCCGGTGCACCGAGCGGTACAGCGGCAGCGCGGCGGCGCTGCGGCCGGTGCCCTCGTGGGCCCGGGCGAGCCAGTACCGCAGCTCCTTGCGCTGCGGCTGTTCGCTGCGGCAGCGCATCAGAGCGGCCGACAGCAGCGGCTCGGCCTGCCCGAACATCTCCTGGCGCACCCGCGCCATGCCGCCGAACAGTCCGGCCTCGATGCCGAGCAGCGGATCGTCGAGCAGCGGTTCGGTGTGCCGTACGAGCTGGTCCCAGTCCTTGACGAGGTAGGCGCGGCAGGCGTGCAGGAAGCGCACCTGAGGATCGGTGTCCACCGGCGGGCAGCCCGCCAAGGCTTGGTCCAGCTCGGCGACATGGCGGCCGTCGAGCCAGTGCGAGGCGTACGCCAGCAGCAGGTCGCGGCCGGTCTCCAGCACCGGCTGGACCCACCAGCCCAGCCAGTACCAGGAATTGAGTGTGCGTCGGTGGCGGGCCCGCTGTTCCCCGAACCGGTCGCGGTGCCGGTGCATGTGCAGCAGCGCGGTCGAGGTGTCCGCACGCAGTGCGTGCAGGCCGAGCCAGCCGTCGGCCATCGTCGGGTCCATCCGCACCGCGGCCCGGAACTCCTCCTCGGCCTGCGGGTACGCGCCTACCGTGTAGGCGTCCACCGCGCGCAGCCAGGCGAGTTCGGCCGGGGCGTGTGTGCCCTGGGTGCCGAATTCCATCACGTCCCCCATAAAGCGTCCCCCGTGGTGTGCCGCCGGGCGAGTGCCAGGCCACAGCGTGTTCGAACGAACCGGCGTGCTCGGGGCGGCAGTTGCAGGTCGCCCCCGGCTCTTCCACTGCGTCCTTCGGTGGCACGGACTCGCATCGTACCTGCGGTATCGGTGCAGGCCGAAGGGGGCGGTACGGGGGAAGGCGAGGCTCCGCGGCGCGAAGGGAGCGGTGACATAGGGTGAGGAGGCGGACGGCGCGCGGCGGGCGCCGAGCGCCCGGGCACAGAACGAAGCCCCCGATCACGGGGGAACAACCGGGGGCTTCGCGTCTGCGGGCGGTCCGTCAGAACCGCACATTGAGAACGTAAGACCTGTACGCCCCCCAGGTCAAGCCGAGTTGAGGCAGTCGGCGGTACGCGTAGGGCGACGATCTGCGTACCGCCCGTGGTCCGTCACGTACGGTGACGATTCAGGGGGTACCGCACGCCTCACCAGGCCCCGGCAGTACCTCATAACCCTCGGTGCACCCCCGTACCAGCAGGCCGGCGTGCGGACGTGAGGGGTCCGCCGCGAAATGTGCGCGCTCCGCCGGGATCCAGTCATCCCAGAACGCGGCCTGGGCCGGTCCGTCCCGCCGTCGTCCCCGGTCCCAGGAATGACACGCCGTCAGTTCCATCCACAGCAGGCATGCCAGGTGCGGGCGCAGCGCGCGGCGGCCCGCGCCGACGCCCTCCACGACGACGGCGTGCGCCGGTGCCAGCTCCCGGCGCGCGGTGAACTCCCTGCGCTCCCAGTCGTACACCCCGTAGCGTGCGTGCTCCCCCCGGGACAGCGGTTCCAGCACCTGGGTACGGAACCGCTCCGTCCAGTCGAACAGCTCGTCGTGGGTCGCGATGTCGTCCAGACGGACGACCGGGGCGCCGCCGAGCGCCGTGGCCAGATGCCGCGCGAAGGTGCTCTTGCCGGACCCGGCGTGCCCGTCCACCGCGATCAGCCGGACGGGGCCGCAGGACGGGGGCAGCGCGCGCAGCCGGCCGGCGAGGCCGGGCGGGATCGGCCGGATCGGCTCTTGACGCACGCTGCTGCCTGTCTGCTGGGACGGGTGAGACGGTTGAGACGCTGCAAGATTACCGGTACGCCGGGTGCGGACCCGCGGCTCCACGGGCGCCTTCGCGCAGGGGGCTGTCCGGGCCCCGTACGGCCTCCCACTGCCGCAAATTGCTGATCCCCGCGGCGACGCGCGACGAACGGCTGGCCGAAGGGGGTGTGCGGGGGAATAGTTGAGCTCCACTGTTCTCCTGGCTCAATCCTTCGCATCCGACTGGGGGACTCCACCATGAGCAGACCCACGCCCCGGCGTACCGTTCTGGCCGCCGCCCTCGCCGTCGCGGCGGGCGCGGCCACCCCCTTGGCGCACGCCGCCTCCCCTTCCGCACCGTCCGCCGCACCGAAGGCGAAGCGTCTCGTGGACTACCGAGCCTGGCACACCGCAGCCGACTGGAACCAGGGCGTCGCGAACGGCACCCGCGTGGTCGACGGACGCCGCCCCGGCGTGGCGATCGACCGCCCGGCCGGCACCGCCGACTACCGTGATCCGCACACCGGTACGACCGCGGCCTGGGAGTACGCCGTCTGGACGTCCCCGGCCCGCACACTCAAGGTCCCGTCCACCGAAGCCGTCGTCTCCTGGAACGCCCAGACGCCCGCCGGTACGTGGATCGCCGTCGAGCTGCGCGGCACGTACGGCGACGGCGTACGGACCCCGTGGTACGTCATGGGCCGCTGGGCCGCCGGGGACGGCGACATCCGCCGTACCTCCGTCGACGGCCAGAAGGACGGCCGGAGCAGCATCTCCACCGACACCTTCGCGATCGACACCCCGGCGAGCGGCGTGCGGCTCGCCTCGTACGAACTGCGCGTCACGCTCTACCGGAAGCCCGGCACCACCCAGACCCCCACGGTGTGGCGCCTGGGCCTGATGGGCTCCGACATCCCCGACCGCTTCGACGTACCGGCTTCCAAGCCGGGCGTCGCGACCGGCCGCGAGCTGGCGGTGCCGCGCTACTCGCAGGAGACCCACAAGGGGCAGTACCCCGAGTACGACAACGGGGGCGAGGCCTGGTGCAGCCCCACCTCCTCCCAGATGATCATCGAGTACTGGGGCCGCAAACCCACCGCCGCGGACCTGGCCTGGGTCAACCCCGCCTACGCCGACCCCCAGGTCTGCCACGCCGCCCGCTACACCTTCGACTACCAGTACGAGGGCTGCGGCAACTGGCCGTTCAACACCGCCTACGCGGCCACGTACCGGGACATGGAGGCCGTCGTCACCCGGCTGCGCACCCTCTCCGACGCCGAGACCCTCGTCCAGGCGGGCATCCCCGTGATCACCTCACAGTCCTTCCTGGCCGCCGAACTGACCGGCGCGGGCTACGGCACGGCCGGCCACCTGATGACCGTCATCGGCTTCACCCGCACCGGCGACGTCGTCGCCAACGACCCCAACTCACCGACCAACACCGCCGTCCGCCGCGTCTACAAGCGCCGCGAGTTCGAGAACATCTGGCTCCGGACCAAACGCAAGAACGCCGAGGGCAAGGTCGTCAGCGGCACCGGCGGCATCTGCTACGTCTACTTCCCCACCGAGGTCACCGCCGTCCAGCGGCACGCCCTGGCCTCGGCCGGCATCTGCTGAACCCGCCCCTCCGTCTCCCCCCGCCCGACTTCCGAACGTCGATCCGGAGTCCGCCCGTGGCCTACCGGCCGGGCGACGCCTGTGGCGCAATGGACCGGGCGGGGCCGAAGGGGCCCCTGCCGTCGAGAGTTGGGGGAGGGGCAGCATATGTCCGTCGTGGTGTGTTCACTGCTCTGGGACGCGGAGAAGCACGGGGCCGGATCGCAGAAGATCTCGTACGACAGCGACGGGTACCACCTGGTGCGCTTTCCGTACGGGGCGGGCGACGAGTCGTACGACCCCTGGAAGATGCACGACCCGGCCAACGGGGGCGGCACGCCGTCAACGTTCCCGGACGCCAGGTCGGGCCTGATCTGGCCCAGCCACGAGGGCTGGGGAATGCTGTCCGCGATGGTCTTCTGGGCGGCGGACGAGCGTCCGAACGAATACCGGGCACGCTTCGTCCGCGACCCGCTCGGCCCCGGCTACGACTCGACGGGAACCACGGACACGTGGAAGACCGGGGGCGGCCAGTACAAGACGTACCTGTGGCAGATGTTCGTGCACCCGGGAACCCCCGTCGGCCTGAAAATCTCCGCCCGCGGCTCCGGCGACACCAAGGTGCCCGCCGCGATCACACACGCCCAGTTCAAGCTGGCGATTCACACGGAGGTGCTGCGGCCGTAGGCGGGGGCGGAGCGGCGGGTGTGTGGAGGTCAGCCGGCGAGGGTCAGGGTGGGGCGGAGGCCGGTGGGGCGTTCGGTTACCGGGAGGTGGTCTACGGGGAGGTAGGTGCAGCCCAGGACCGTGGCTCCGCCGTCCGCTGTGCGGTCGTCGCCCACCATCAGGACGTTCGTGGGGGTCAGGCCCAGTTCTCCGCAGGCGATCTCGAACAGCCGTGGGTCGGGCTTCTGGATGCCGTGTTCGTACGACAGGACGCAGCTGTCGACGAAGCGGTCGAGGCCGTGTGCGCGGAGCACCGGGCGCAGGTCCCAGCCGATGTTGCTGACCACGCCGGTGCGGATGCCGCGTCGCCGTAGTTCGGACAGGACCTCGGCGGCGTCCGGGTACGGTGCCCACGCGGCAGGTGTCATGTGGCGTTCGTACAGTGCGTCGTACAACGCGTCGTCGGGCAGGGGTACTTGCCGGGCCAGCCCGGTGTAGAGCTCGCGGTGCCGGTCGGCGCTGCGGTCCCGTACCTCCCAGAGGGAGGCCAGGCCGGGCGGCATGTGCTCCGGTGATGAACCGCCGGGCAGGGCGCCGGCCCGGCTCAGCTCCGACGCGAGGCGGACCACCTCCTCCTCCGCGAGGTCCGTCCCGGTCTCGTCCAGCACCGCCCGCAGCCAGCTCTCCGGCGATTCGATGCGCAGCAGCGTCCCGGAGAAGTCGAAGAGCACACCCTTGACCGTCATAGGACCATCCTGTCGCGTCGGCGGCCCGCGGTCATCGCGCCGTCCCGTACCGGTGGGCGTACCCGGCCGCCGCGGCCGCCACCAGCGCCCCGCCCAGCAGCCAGCCGCCGAGCACGTCGGTGGCCCAGTGGACCCCCAGGTAGACGCGGGTGAGCCCGACACCCGTCACGGAGACAGCGATCGGCACGCCGGCCGCCCACAGCCGGCGTCGACGAGCCCCGAGCAGGCGCAACAGCCACAGCGCCAGGCCGCCCGCCACCGCTGCCGTCATGGCGTGGCCGGAGGGGAAGGCCGCGTAGTGCGCGGAATCGACGGGGTCCGGCCACTCGGGGCGCTGACGGCCCACGAGTGCCTTGAGCACCTGCTGCAACGCCGTCCCCACGGCTGCTGTGACGGCCACCCAGCAGCCCAGTACCCACTGCCCGCGGCGCAGTAGGGCGATGACCGCGACGGCCAGGAGAGTCCGCAGGGTCCACGGGTCCCACACCCAGTCGGAGAAGACCTTGTTGACGGAGGTCAGACCGGGAGCCGTGACGGCCGTGCGGTGCAGGGACGTGGCGATGCTGTGGTCGAGGGCGAGCAGCGGGCTCCAGCGGGCGGCCACCAGGGCGAGGAGGGTGATGAAGGGGAGGAGAAGGAGGAGAAGGGTGAGAAGGAGGACAGTGAGGCGGATGGGGCGGTTTGGGGAGGAGGGTGGGTTGGTGGGGGCAGGGAGAGCGGCGGG